>NZ_JABUXV010000002.1 GCF_014897705.1 Brachybacterium sp. FME24
CTCGTCAGAGACGATCACGGGGCCACCGCGCTACACCACTATGCGGGACTCAACTGGTCGCGTGAATGCGCCGCGTTCAAGGGAGCCTGACCCGCGACCTCGCCAATGGCGGCTCGACGACTCCGCCCACTCTATACAAGGCCGCTTGTGCAACTCTGCTTGTGCGACTAAGGTCTGGACATGAACAACCGACGTCCACCCAGCCCCTTCAACGTGTCCCGGACGAGCGCACTTGCCGCCTTCGCCAGTCCTGTTCGCTCACGCATCATGGACCTCCTGGCTGCCGACGGTCCCGTCACTGCTGGCCATGTCTCCTCTGAACTAGGCATCGCGCCAGGAAGCGCATCGCACCACCTCAAGGTGCTCAGCAACGCGGGACTCATCGAGGAAGCGCACGGCGTTAGCTCTGATGAGCGCAAGCACTTCTGGAAGCTCTCGCACCCCACTACGCGCTGGAGCCGTGAGGAAATCACCGACTTTGCAGCCCGTAGCGCCGCCTTCGAGGCTGAGCAACTGGCGCTCGAGCAGCAGTTTGCGCGGTCTCGCCGTTCACTCGTGGACACCGCCGATTCTGACGGCGCCGTGACTAGCACCTTCGCTACGCAAGGATGGGCTCGCCTGACCAGTATGGAGATGGCGGCCCTGAGGGACGAGCTCGTTGAGGTAGTGCGCCGCTGGGAGTTCCGCGAGATCCCGGACGATGGGATCGACCGTCAAAGCTGTTTCGTCTTCGCTCGAGGATTCCCCGCTAGGCCGTGAGCCCACAACCGAGGGCCATCTCAAGCGGTCAACGTGAAATGGGGCTGTCGCACAAGAAGGTGTCCCACGCACGCCGCGAGGTACGTCCCAAATTGGGGCATCCGATCCGGACAGTCACTAGACGGTCATTTACGGTTCCCAGTAGGTCACGAAAGTACACTTTTGCGACACATCTGTCGCACTGGGTGTACCCACTGCAACAGGCCCAGACCGTACGGATCCACATGGTGCGATCACAGCAGCACACCACCGGACACCTCGATGCGCTCACCGGTGGCCCAGCGAAACTCGTGGGAGACCAGGGCAGAGATCGCGTCGGCGATGTCATCCGGGTCGCCCACTCGCCCGAGAGCGGTCTGCTCGGACAGTGCCTCGCGCATGGCGTCGCTGTCGCGCATGGCTCCACCGTTGAAGTCGGTCGCGGTCGGCCCGGGGGCGATCGAGTTGACCCGAATGCCCCGCGGGCCCAGTTCGAGGGCGAGGCTCCGGGTCAGTGCTTCGAGCGCCTTCTTCGATGCGGCATAGACGGAGGTCGCCGGGCTGACGTGCCGGCTGAGCGAACTCGACACGTTCACGATGCGGGCCCCGTCCGACAGGTGGGGCAGAAAGGCTTGCGTGACGAAGAGCGGGCCGCGGACGTTGACGGCGAAGGTGGCGTCGAAGTCTTCTGCCGTCACGTCGCCGAGCGGCGCGAACAGCCCCACCCCGGCGTTGTTGACCAGCACATCGAGAGTGCTGGCGTTCCACTCCTGCCTGATCCCGGCGAGGACCGCACCGCGAGCCGCCTCGAGGGAGGGAAGGTCTGCGACATCCAACTGAATCGCAATGGCTTCGCCACCCGATTCGACGATCTCGTCCACGACCTCGCTCGCACCGCCCCGCGAGGCCGCGACGACTCTGATCCTGTTCCGGGCCAGAGCGAGCGCGGTGGCCCGACCGAGTCCGCGGTTGGCCCCGGTCACGAGAGCGATACGAGTCATGTCATCTCCAGTAAGTAAATGAGTACTTACTTGTAAGATAATGGGCGAGCACAGGCCAGTCAAGACCAACCCGAGGGGGCGACGCATGGCACGTGACGCTGCAGCCACGAAGGAGCGCATACTCGCCGCGGCGACCATGGAGTTCGCCGCCCACGGCTTCGCCGGCGGGCGCGTGGAGCGGATCGCCTCCCAGGCGCAGAGCAACGTTCGGATGATCTACGCGTACTACGACGGCAAGAGCGGCCTGTTCGATGCCACCCTCGCGGAGGCGCTGCGTCGCATGGCCGAGAACGTCCCTCCGCGCCCGGAGGATCTCGCGGGGTGGGCCGGGGACGTGTTCGACCATCATCAGCGCTTCCCCGAAGTCCTCCGCCTGAGCATGTGGGCTCAGCTCGAGCGACCAGAGGCCACCGCTGAGCCGCACGATATCTACCGGAACAAGACGCTCGCCGTCGCGACGGCAGCCGCGCGCCCGCTGTCGGCGGTCGACGTCCTGGTCTTCATCTACGCGATCGCGCAAGCCTGGCAGCTCTCACCAGAAGGGCTTACCGGCCTCGAGGACGATCCGGTCAGTGGTGAGGCAGTTGCCGCTCGCCGACAATCGGTCGTCACCGCCGTCGAGCGAATGCTGCAAGCCCACCCCTGAGTCGCCGGGCCGACGAGGGGTACCTGGTCTCGATACCGTCACGCCTCGGATGCCCGGACTCCGCCGACCATAGAGTCGATGTACCCGGTTCGCCCGCGCGAGGAGGTTGTCATGAGGTATGTGCTCGAGAGGACCCGACGCTGCGCTCTGGCCGGCCTGGCCGGCCTCGCGATCGCCGCCGCCGCCGCGGGATGCGGGTGGGAGCCGCCGGAGGGCTCCTCGACGTTCGCGGTTCCCACGTCATCGTGGGAAGAGGGCGACAACTCGTTCGACGCGATGGTGGGCGGTGACTTGGCCATCGACGGCGAGGGGTGCACCTTCCTGGACGAGACCTTGACGGTGGGCGTCATCTTCCCCACCGCGATCGGGGTCACCCAGGAGGACGGCACTCGTGTCGTCGTTCACGAACGCACCGGCGACGTCTTCGCGGCCGAAGGCGACGCCGTCATCTATGGTGGTGGGTACGGCCCGCGCCCCGACGCCTGGAGCGAGGTCTGCAGCTCGACGCCCACCGAGGTCGCAGTGGTCCACGACGCCCCGAAGGGCGACCCGATCGCCCGTGCGTGAGCAGCCCGGCGGGCGTTAGTCAGCGAGCCTGATCCGTGGGGTCGATCCGTGCGGGGCCCAGAAAGCCCTGTGCGACCTGGCATCGGAACGGGTCCCCGTCGAGGTAGATCTCGCGCGGCGGCCCCACCGGGCGGTTTCCGTCCCGGGACGCGGCGCCGCGTACGGCGTCGAACGAGCGGAGGATCGTCGGGAACTGCACCTCCCCGAACGGCACCTCGACGAAGAACTCCGATCCGGCAGGTTCGATCCCGTCTGCGGTCGACGGGTCGAGGACGGGGACGCGCACGTCGATCGGGCCGTCCGACTCCCAGCTCACCTCGCCGTGATAGGCGACGACGAGGGGTGAGGACCGGTCGATGTTCTCTCCTGCGCGGCCGACGAGGGCCGCGGCGGCGCGCTCGATCTGCGCGGGGAGATCACCGGCGGTCGTGCGCACAGTGCGCGAGACGAACGCCTGGGCGGCCACCTCCCGGCTGTGCACCTCGGTCGTGCCCCCGTCGCCTGCGGAGCGATCATCGCCGTGGGGGCTCGCGAGATCGTCGAGCAGGGCGACGGCTCGTTCATGTGCGCGGATCATCTCCGCTCTGTACGCGCCGAGCAGAGCGGGGCGGTCCTCGTCCGCAGCGTCCAGCACTGCGCCGATGCGCGCGAGAGGCATGTCGGCGCGGCGCAGCAGGGCGATCAACTGCGCGCGCTCCGCCTGCGTCGGCAGGTAGTAGCGATATCCCGTGTACTCGTCGACCAGGTCCGGGCGCAGCAGACCGCGACGCTCGTAGAGGCGCAACGCCTTCGGGGACAGCCAGGTGAGCCGGCTGAACTCTCCGATCGACAACCTCTCGGCGGGCTCGCTCATGCCAGCAAGTATGCAACCTCGATGTCCCACCTGCTGCGGTCCGGCTCGGCCTGCGGGTCCGTGAGGAACTGCTCCGTGCGTGCGTGCCAGAAGATCCCGTCCGGGCGTTCATCGATCGCCAGATCGAGCCCCTGGTCACCGGCCCACTGCCACATCTCGGCGTGCACCGTCTCGAGCACATCCGGGCCGCCGTCCGGTCGCGCCACCAGGTAGCGCCCCGAGGGGAGCGCACCCGTCACGAATCCTTCTCCGAGCTCCAGGGGCGCGGCCACGGGGACCGAGACGGTGATATCCATGGGGTCCGCAGCGGTTCGCAGGCGGTGGTACTGATAGATCGGGCCTCCCCAGGGGATGCCGCCCGCCGCCGCGAGAGCCGCGTAGACCTTCGGCACGTACGCATTCACTCGATCCCACTGAGCGAGCTCGGCCGTCATCGTGACGCCGACCCACGCACGCTCGGTGCGCTCCTCGACCTCAAATCCCTTCATCATGATCATCCTCCTGGTCGCCACCCGACTCTCGAATGGGCCACTGCCCAGGAGACGGGTTCACCCAAGGGCAAGGTCAACACCGTGAAGCGATCCAGGCATTGCACCGAGAGGAGCGTCTCCCCATGGCGGCTTGACCTTTACATCAGTGTGAATGTTGAAGGATGGCTGTGCTCCGGCACGGAGCGCACGACAGTCGCACTGCACGAGAGGTCTGTATCCATGTCCACGATCACCGAGGTCATCCGTTCGCGTCGTTCTCCGCGGGCTTTCCTGCCCGATCCCGTCCCCGGGGGCGTGATCCGTGAGGTGCTCGAGGATGCCCGCTGGGCGCCCTCGCACAGCAACACCCAGCCGTGGACCACACACGTCGTCTCCGGGCCTGCGCGGGACGCACTGAGTTCAGCGCTGCTGGAGGCGCACGATGCCGAGAGGCGTTCTCCGGACTTCACCGAGACCTATGGCGACGGTGTGCATCTGGAACGCTCACAGCACCTCGCTGCCGCGACCTACGGGGCCCGCGGTATCGCCCGGGGGGACCATGAAGGGCGCAACGAGGTGGTGCGCGAGAACCTGCGGTTCTACGGCGCCCCGCACGTGGCGATGCTGTTCGTGCCACAGCTTGGCGATGGAGTGCGAGCAGCCAGCGACGTCGGCATGTACGCGCAGAACTTCCTGCTGTCGCTGCACGGCCACGGGTACCAGGGGATCCCTCAGGCGGTGCACGGCATGTACGCCGACGCGGTGCGCAGCGCGCTCGGCGTGCCCAGGGACCAGAAGCTGCTCTTCGGTATCGCGTTCGGGACGGCTGACCCGGCTTCGCCCCTGCGCAGCCTCGAGATCGGGCGCGTCCCGCTGGACCGGAGCGTCGTGCTGCATGACTCGGACGTGTTCGACGAGGGCGCCCCTCAGGAGGCGGCGGAGTCCGGGATGGCGCGGTCCATCGCGTCGATGTAGCGCGTCAGGGCGACCCGGTTCTGCTCGAGGAACGAGATGCGCTCTGTCATCTTGTCGCGCTGCTCGACCAGCAGTTCTCGCAGTTCCGGGTCGGGGTCGGCGACCACCGTGGCCTCGGTGTCGTTCAGGCACGGGAGCATGTCGCCGATGATCCGCGTCGGGATCCCCGAGTCGAGCAGCCCGCGGATCTTGCGAACCCGGTTCACGAGGTAGTCGTCGTACTCGCGGTACCCGTTGTCGAGCCGTCGGGGCGTGATCAGGCCCTGCTCCTCGTAGTACCTCAGCATGCGCGTCGGCACCCCGGTCCTCTTCGTCAGTTCCCCGATCCTCATGCGCGCTCCTTCATCGTGGTGTCCATGCCGCTCGGCACGGAGGCGCTGGCAGCTTGCTACCGGCCGCCCGTACGGGTAGTGCGACGCTCAGAACTCCCTCTCGGCCACCGCTGCACGGGAGGAGGAGGTGACCAGGTCATCGAGCCGGGGCGCGGGCAGCGGGGCTCCCATGTCAGCAGAGAAATTGGACAAGAACGACTCGGGATCAGCGGCGTAGATCAGGGTGTACGCCCCCGATTCCGGCTCGGTCCTCCAGGACTCCGCAAGCGGGCCGGCGTCGACCGGATCGAAACCGACGCTGCCGACAACACCTGCAACGAGTGCCTTCGCCTCGTCGGAGTCCCCGAAGATGGCCATGCCCGACCGGTCCCCTGCTCCTGCCGGACGGGTGAGCGACGGGATGTGATGGGCGACGATGTTGTTGAACGCCTTCACGATCACCGCACCGGGGAGAAGCTTCGTCTCGTACTCGGCGGTCGTGAGGTCGAGGGAGTCGAGCTCGGCGATCCGGCCGTCGCGGCTGGGGTAGTAGTTCCCGGTCGAGAGCACGGTGCGGCCGGAGAGAGCCTCCAGCGGAAGGGACCCGTAAGCCGACAGCGGGACCGCGAGGATCGTGAGGTCGCCGAATCCGGCCGCCTCCTCCACCGTCCCTGCCTGCGCTCCGGAACCGAGCTCCGCCACGAGTTCTGCGAGGGTCTCGGGACCGCGAGAGTTCGCGATCATCACCTCGCTTCCCGCCGCGACGCCAAGACGAGCGAGTCCGGATCCGATCGAGCCACTGCCGATGATGCCCATCCGAGTCATGCGATTCTCCTTGGTCTCCGTCGGCACCTGCCGACTCCGCCCTGCCGCACGACCACTGCACTGCGCCCGCGACGGACGCCGATCGCGCGAGAGCCCCACGCAACCTTCCCTCGAGGAGAAGGGCCCAGGGCTCCACAGCCAGTGTCCAACATTGACACTACTGTCAATGTCAATCCGGGCGAGGTCACGCCGTGCCGACGATCACCAGCTCGTTGCCCTCCGGGTCGGCGACGCGCCATCGACCATCGGACCCCTCCATCAGCCGGCCCCCTGCTCCGAGTGCGGTGTCCAGGCGTGACGGTGCGACATCGAACGGGACCTCGAGCTCGATCGAGGCACGGTTGCGCTGTCGCCGCCGTGGCATGTCCGTGGCGTCGAGCGACTGGAACACCAGCTCAGGACCGAATCGTCGGGGATCATAGATATCGCTCACGCCTTCGCGCCGGTCCTCGACGTATCCGAGTGCGACGACCCAGAAGGCGCGGACTGCGGCGACGTCGGCCGCATCGAGGACGAGCTGGACGAAGCGCAGCAGCCCGGAGTCCGCTGCGGCACCGAGCTCGCGGGCGACAGACTGGATGCGTGCGGCCAGGGCCGTGAAGTCGAGGCCCGGGCCTTGGGCCTCTGCTTCCCACAGATCCTTGCCGCTGTCGAGGACCACCAGGCCGGGGCGCAGGTCGATCAGCAGCGGGGATCCTGCATTCTCGGCCAGAGCTGCGGCCGCCGCAGCCAGGTCGTCCTGCCGCTGGGGAGAGTCGACGCGATAGCAGGCCATGGCGCTGAACACCGCCTGCCACTCGTCGGCCCCGCTGTTCTCGCCGAGCGGCGATCCGGGCACCAGGTCGAGCTCATTGCCGTCGGCATCGGCGTGGCGGATCCCGTACGGTCCGGTCGCCTCGCCCAGGTCCGCCTGCTCGACCGCCGACTCCGGCCGCACTACATCCACGTGGATGCGGTGGCGCACGGGGCGGGACTCACTGGAGGCCCGGAACTGCAGGGCGGGATCGCGCCGCAACGGATCCACCAGGCGCCCTTCGCCATCCGGGTCGTAGTCCAGCGCGCGCTGCCAGAACGGCCGCAGGGCCGACGGCTCCGCGGAATCGAGCACGACGCTCAGGCTCTGCAGTGCCCCCGGGTTCGCAATCCGGCCGAGGTCCCGCGCCAACTCCGAGACGGCCTCGGCGCTCTCGTCGGAGTCGACGCGCACCCTCAAACCGGTCGTGCGCACGTCGACCGCCGTGACGGCCGGCTTCTCCGCAATGCGCCCGGCCATCACCGCCGCCGCGCTCAGCGACGGCGTCTCGAACCACGCCGTCGATACACCGTCGAGCACCCGCCAGTCCGAATCGCCCATACCGGACAGACTACGTGGCGTTGCGGCGAGGCACCAGAAGGCCGGCCACGACCGTAGCCGACCATTCACCGCCGGCCATCGAGCGGGCAGAAGTATCTGCTTCGCACTGGGGCACCCCCACGCGGCGGTTGCGGCAATCCCGGCATCGCCACGCTCCCGCCCGGTCGGCCACCTGGTCACTCTGATTCGTTCGTCCAGGCCACCTGGGTGTCTCCGCTGCGGACCACCATCCAGCTGCTGCACACCACGCCGTCCGTCGGCAGCGGATCGGGCAACCAGTCGGCCTCGATCTCGGGCTCCGAGGAGATGGTCCCTTCTGAGCAGTACTCGGAGGTGAAGACGGTCGGGCTGGTCCACCGCATCACGGCTGCGTGACCGTCCAGCTGCGCGATCAGTCGCACGTCCGTCGCATCGTCGGGCAGGAAACCTTGGAAGCGGAAGGACTCGTCGGATGCCTCAGCCTCGGCTGCGGTCTCGTAGGTGAACTCACGCTGCCCTACCTGGAACGTGTCTTGGACGACGGTGCACCCGATGAGAGTGGTCGCCGCGGCCATGCCCACAGCGCCCAGCAGGAGACGGCGGTGTCGAGGAGTCATGTTCTTGCTCTTCCCTGTCGCTGGTGCCTGTGCATCGGATCGATGCGCGAACTGGTGCCTACGGAGGCGGTGGATCGCTGGCGGGCTCATCGCGCGGCCACCCCGATGGCAGGCTGGACGCGGGCGGCGTTCCACATCGGCACGGCGGCCGCGATCAGGGCGGCGGCGGTGACGCCGACGACGAGGGCGGCGAGCGCGGCCAGCGGTGGCGGGCCGGCGGACAGGCCCAGGATGCGCAGGGCGAGCACGCCGTACGCGCTGCCGAAGGCGACGCCGGTCACCGCGCCCACCAGGGAAGCGAGCGCTGCCTCGGCGGCGATCGAGCGGCGGGCGCCGGATCGGCTCACCCCGAGCGCTCGCAGCAGGGCGATCTCCTGCCGCCGCTCGGTGACCGAGAGCGCCAAGGTCACCGCCACGCCGATCAGCGCGACGAGCATGGTCACGCCGATCATCGCTGCGCCCACGGCCTGCCCGATGAGGATCATCTGCTCGATTCCCTGGAGGACATCGTCTGCCCAGAAGATGGACGTCCCCGGGTCCGTGCTCTCGAGCACTGCCGCGCGCAGATCCTCATCGCTCGATCCGGGTGCCGGATCGATGAGGATGTCCAGGCCGTCGATGTGTGCTTCGACATCTGGATGTGCCGACAGCTCGGTGGCGACGGCCTCGGGGTCGGCGACGAGATCGACCGGGATGATCGCGGTCGAGGGGAAGTTCCTCGCGACGCCGTCCTGCGCATCCTGGGTCGCCCCGGCCACCCCGACGACGAGGGCTGCGGTGAGACCGACCCCCAGCGTGAGCACGGTGGTCATGGCAGCGGTGCGGCGTGATGCCCGGCGGGTGTTCGACAGGGCCAGTCGTATCGGCACCGACCTCGAGGCCAGAGGGTGCAGCAGCGCTGCCGCCCCCGACACGAGGAAGGGGCCGGTGGCGACGAGCGCACCGAAGACCAACAGGCCGCTGAGAGCCGCGAACGCGAGGCCGACGAACTGATCGGTGCTCGAGACGAACAGACCGACCGCACCGGTGGCGATGGCGGCGACGGCGAGCGCGCCGGCGAGGGCCGAGCGTGCACGACGACGGAGGGGGCGCGCCTCCGAGGAGCGCGAGGCACCGAGCGCCTCCACCGGCGAGGCGCTTCCGGCAGCTCGTGCGGCAGGCAGCGCCGCGACGATGGTGCAGAGCACCGCCAGCGCGACGCACGCGACGAGCCCGATCGGCGAGGAGATGAACGGAGCGTTGAGCAGCCCGGCGCCCCGGGCTGCCGCGACCAGTGCCGCCGAGACCCCCAGGCCGATCGCGACCCCGGCGATGCCGCCGAGCAGCCCGATGCACGCTGCTTCGATCAGCACCAATCGACTGACCTGGTTCCGGGTGGCCCCGATGCATCGCAGGAGGGCGAGTTCGGTGGCGCGACGGGAGAGCATGATGCGGAAGGTGGAGCTGACGATCACCACGGCAGAGACGAGGGCGAGAGCGACGAACACCGCCAGGGCACCGAACACGCCGGTGCTGGTCTCCGTGACCGTGCGTTCCTGTGCCGCCCGTCGCTCCTCGCCGCTGAGAACGATGTTCTCACCGGCCACGGACTTCATGGCGTCGAGGTCTGGATCGCCCGTGACGAAGATCTGGACAGGCATCATCGTCTCGCCGAGAGCCACGGCATCTTCTTCGCTGACCAGGGCCGTGTCCTGTCCGAACTCGTGCACCGGGCCGATCCCGGCTACGACGAGTTCGCGCCCTTCGACGACGAAGGAGTCTCCGACGGAGGCACCCGCCCGATCGGCGGTGCTGGCGCCGAGCACGACCTCACCGGTCCCCGGGGGATTCCCTGAGGTCAGCTCGGGAATCTCACTGAGCGGGCCGGATCCGGGATCGCTGCTCAGCTTCCACGTCGAGGTCGTGCCACCGATCTCCACCTCGACATCGCCGTAGTACTGCACGGCGACCTCGCTGGTGCCGGGCAGCGCCCGCAGCTTCTCCGCGATGTCGGCGACCGCCGCCGTCTCGAGTTCAGCACTCGGGACGACCACGGCATCCACGGCAGGAGGAGTGGTCACCCCGAACGCGACAAGGGCATCGCGCGCGTTGAGGGCGAGGAGAAGCGATGCGGCGGCGAAGGCTGCCGCTGCGACGACCGCGATGCCGATCAGGAAGGCCTGGCCCGGTCGGCGTGCGACGCTGAGCGCTGCTGTGCGATACACCATCACGCGGTCTGCTCCGCGTGCGATGCGAGCTCACCGACGCGTTCGAGCACCGTCTCGTGGGTCGGCGTCCGGAAGACGCCGGCTGCCCGACCGTCCTTGAGCAGGATGACCTCGTCGGTGACCGCGGCAGCCGCCGGGTCGTGGGTCACCATCACCACGGTCTGCCCGTAGTCGTCGACGCAGGCACGGAACATCTCCAGCAGGGATCGACTCGATACGCTGTCGAGCGCGCCCGTCGGCTCGTCCGCCACGATGAGGTCGGGGCGTCCGAGCAGGGCCCGAGCGACGGCCACCCGCTGACGCTGGCCACCGGAGAGCTGAGACGGCAGATGCCGCAGCCGATCCGAGATCCCGAGTCGTTCGACCAGCTCCGAGCGCCACGCCCGGTCCGGACGGTGCCCGGCGAGCGATGCCCCGAGGTCGATGTTCTCCGCCGCCGTGAGGTGCGGAAGCAGGTTCCCGTCCTGGAACACGAACCCGATCCTGTCCCGCCGCGTCGCGGTCAACGACGCGTCATCGAGGCGCCCGAGATCGGTCTCGCCGAGCAGGATCCGACCCGAGGTCGCCTGGTCGAGACCGGCCAGGCAGTGCAGGAACGTCGACTTGCCGGACCCGGAGGCACCCATGATGGCGGTGAAGCGCCGGGCGAACAGATCGATGCTCAGCCCATCCAGCGCGCGGACCCGGCTTGCGCCGGAACCGTACTCCCGCACGACGTCTATCGCGCGGGCGGCCAGTCGTGCCGTGGGGTCGGTCGTGGCGGAGCGGGATTCGCCGCTGTATTCGCCGCTATCACGTGTCATGCCTCAAGGTTCGCGGTCCACCTCCGGTCTCCGCTTCGGCCCTGCGAACGATCTCTGCCGCCCGTGCTCGTTCCTTCGGTCGATGCGCCGTCCGGACGGTCGCCCTGGCCGCCGGGGTCCGTACGATGCAGGGGTGGCGAGCGACATCGAGGGAGAACATCGGCGGCCCCGGTTGCCCTCCACCCTCACGGCAGCAGCGTCGAAGACTGCCGAGCTCCTCGTGCTGGCCCTGCTGCTCATGGTCGACTTCGAGCTGGGCGTCCGCTTCCTGCCCGCCGAGCTCGCCGCCACGGATATCGCCGGCGCTCTGGCGACGGCGCTCGTGGCAACCGTGGCCGCTGTTCTCGCGCTCGCCCGTCGCCGGATGCCGGCCCGTGTCGCCGTGGCGACCGCCTTCGCAGTGTCCCTCCTGGCATCCGTGGTCTCCGTCTCGGGAGGCAGCCTCACGCTGTCCGTGACCGAGACCGCGGCACTGCTCGTGCTCACGGTGTTCGGAGTGCGCGGCGAATCCTCGGCGCGCGGCGCGGTCCTCGTCGGTGCGGCTGCGCTCGTGGTGAGCCTCGCCGCCGTGCTGCTGCGTCTCGACGGCGATGCCACGGCCGTGCTGCTGGCGCTGCTCGTCTGGGGCTGCATGATCGCCGGCGGTGTTGCGGGACGGCACGTGCGGATGCGGCGGGAACACGAGGCGGAAACCCATCGGCGCTCGGAACGGATGGAGCTGGCTCGCGAGCTCCACGATGTCGTGGCGCACCAGGTCAGCGGGATCGTGGTGCAGGCACAAGCCGCGATCGCCGTGGACCGCACCGACCCCGAGCAGCTCGCCGAGGCCTTCTCCGCCATCGAATCAGCCGGGACCGAGGCGCTCTCCGGGATGCGTCGGATGGTCGGCGCGATCCGAGATGAGTCGGATCGGGATGACCCGCTGATCGTGCCCTACGGCCTCGCCGACGTCCCGGCGCTGATCGACCGGTTCGATCCGGAACGCAAGCACACGACGCTGGATCTCCAGGACAACCGCTCCCCCGTGCCGCCGGGCGTCGGCGAGACCGCGTACCGCGTGGTCCGGGAGGCGCTCACCAACGTGCGACGCCATGCTCCCGAGGGAACCACCCGGGTGTCCGTGCGTGAGGTCGACGGGGAGCTCGCACTCGACATCAGCAACGATGGAGTCCGTGCGCGCCCTGTCGAGCCGGACTCGAAGGGATTCGGTCTCATGGGGATGGCGGAGCGGGTCACCACGCTCGGGGGGACGATGCGGGCGGGGGCCCACGGATCGGACTGCTGGAGAGTCCAGGTCACTCTGCCTCTGGAGCGGGTTCGATGATCGGCGTCGTCCTCGCCGACGATCACGAGATGGTCCGCGCCGGGTTCCGCATGGTGCTCGAGGCGGAGGGGGACATCTCGGTCATCGGGATCGCCGGCTCCGGCCAGGACGCGGTGGGCGTCGCGAAGCGGCTGCGCCCCGAGGTGGTGCTGATGGACATCCGCATGCCGGGGATGGACGGGCTGGAAGCCACGCGCCTGATCACGGCGATGCCGGAGGCGCCGCGCGTCGTCGTCGTCACGACCTTCGACACCGATGAGTACCTGCGCACCGCGCTCCAGGCGGGCGCCTCCGGCTTCATGCTCAAGGACGCCGGACCGAGGCTGCTCGTCGAAGCGGTTCGCGCTGCAGCCGTCGGCGACGCCCTGGTGTCGCCGTCGATCACCGTGCGCCTGCTCGGAGAGCTCGCCGCCGGGCAATCCGGAGCAGGGGCCGGGCACGACCTGTCGGACCGGGAGCTCGAGATCGCGGCCGCCATCGCCCGCGGCCGCACCAACGAGGAGATCGCCGCCGATCTGTTCATCTCCCTGTCGACGGTGAAGACGCACGCGCGGAGCATCAGCGGGAAGATCGGCGCCCGCAACCGGGTCGAGATCGCCGCGTGGGCCTGGCGCGCGCGATTGGTCCGCTGAACGGCACGCGCCTCGGCGACCGGTGCTCGGAGGGCAGTGCATCCCCGCTGACGTTCTCCGCCATGGGAGCAGTGACCGTCATCGCGCCGGGAGGGCCCCGATCGTGAGCGGCTGCGCCGTCGCGGGCGCACCGCAGCACCCCTCCTCCGGGGCCGCGGAGCTCTCGGGCTCGTCGAAGAGGCCCGACCCGCCGCACACCCCGGTCTCCGGCAGGCTCAGTTCGACGCGCTCGGCGGCCTCCCGGTCACCGGCGATGTCCGCGACCACGCTGCGGACCTGCTCGTATCCGGTCTGAGCCAGGAACGAGGGGGCGCGCCCGTAGGACTTCATCCCGACGATGTAGAGGCCGGTCTCGGGCTGCGTGAGCTCCTTGGCTCCGTGCGGATAGACGGTGCCGCAGGAGTGGACGTTGGGATCGATCAGCGGCGCCAGATCGGTCGGGGCCTGCAGGACCGGATCGAGATCGAGACGCACCTCGGTCAGCATGCTCAGATCCGGACGGAATCCGGTCACCGCGATGACGTGGTCGACACCTGCGACCTTCTGCCCGTCGAACGAGGTCAGGACCAGCGATCCGCCCTCCGCGACCTCCACGTCCGAGGTGCGGAACCCGCTGAACTCGGTGATCGCGCCGGAATCGACAGCGTGACGCGCCCGGGAGCCCAGCGCCCCGCGCGCCACGAGCTGGTCGTTGTCGCCCCCGCCGAACGCCTCCTTGGTCGAGGACCGACGCACCAACCAGCTCACCCGGGTGGAGGGTTCGGCCTCGGCCAGCGCGGCGAGCTCGACCAGAGCAGTCTGCGCGGAGGCGCCGGTCCCTGCCACGACGACGTGGCGACCGGCGAACTGCTCCCGCACCGAGCCATCGCGCAGGTTCGGAACTCGAGAGTTGATCCGGTTCGTCGCCGCCGCTTCGCCGATCGCCGGCAGGCCATCGCCACCAAGAGGGTTCGGGCTCCCCCAGGTGCCCGAGGCATCGATGACGGCGAGCGCCCTGACGCGCTCGATGCCCGTCGGTATCTGCACCTGGATGACGAACGGCTCGGCGTCCCGGCCGGAGTCGATGACTCGGTCGCGTCCCTGTCGCGAGACACCGATGACACGGGCGCCGTAGCGGAGGGAGACGTCATCCGTCGTGTCCAAGGCGTCGGCCAGTGGCTGCAGATAGTCGCGGGACCAGTCCTCTCCGGTCGGGTAGGCCGACGCGTCCGGCGCCGCCCATCCGAGGCCGCCCAGGAGCTGCTGCGCGGCGGGGTCCACCAGTTCGGACCATGGCGAGAACAGCCGGATGTGTCCCCACTCCCGGACGTTCGCACCGGCGCGGTCGCCCGCTTCCAGCACCACGACCTTCATTCCTCGCTGCTGTGCATGGGCCGCAGCCGCCAGCCCGGCTGGGCCGGCGCCGATCACTACCAGAGGCAATGCCTCCATCAGATGCTCCTTGGATCGAAAGGTGTCGATGCCTCGACATTATCGACCGACGTCGATCAAGTCAATCGATGGGCGTCGATGTATCATGTCGGAGTGACTACCACCCAGCCCCTCAGGCCCCCACTCGTCGATGTCGCGGCGGCGGAGACCTACGCCGAGTGGTTCAGGACGCTGGCCGATGCGACCCGCGTGCGCCTCCTGCACACCGTGGCCACCAGTCCCGCCGGCGCGATCCGGGTAGGGGATCTCGCAGCGCAGCTCGAGATCAGCCAATCCACCTGCTCCCATCACGTCCGCAAGCTTGCCGACGTCGGCTTCCTCATGATCGACAGGGTCGGCACCTCGAGCATCGTCTCCGTGAACCCGACCTGCTGCACCGGCCTGCCCCACGCAGCAGACGTCGTCATGGGCACGATGGCCCCGTTGCCGTGCTGCCCTGCCGATCTCCCGGGCGATGTCACCACCCGAGCGATGACCACGCAGGATCAGTCGGTGGTCCGCGACATCTACGCCGAAGGTGTCGCAGGCCGGAACGCCACCTTCGAGACCACGGTCCCGACCGCCTCCGACCTGGCCGCCAGATGGCTGCCTGGCCACCGATGGGTCGCAGAACTGGAGGGAAGGGTCGTGGGCTGGGCTGCGATCTCTCCGACCTCGACCCGCGACTGCTACGCCGGCGTCGGAGAGACCTCCGTGTACGTCACCGACGGCGCACGCGGCCGCGGCGTCGGCAAGACCCTTCTCCACCGCCTGGTCACCGAAGCCGACGACGCCGACCTCTGGACCCTCCAGACCTCGATCTTCCCGGAGAACCGCGCCAGCATCGCCCTCCACCACACGGCAGGCTTCCAGACCCTTGCGGTCCGCAGCCGGATCGCCCAGCTCGACGGCGTCTGGCGCGACACCGTCCTGCTCGAGCGGCGGCGCTCCACCGACTGAGGGGCTCGCGTCGACCAAGCGCGCTGTCACCCCCGTTGAGCACAGACCCACGAGAGCGACTCGTTCTCCTCAAGCAGGAGGGGTCCATGGTGCAGGATGTGCGCATGAGAATCGCAGTGACAGGTGGCTCGGGCAAACTCGGACGCACGGTGGTCAGGCAGCTGCGGGAGCATGGTCATCTGGTGATCAACCTCGACCAGGCGGGGGAACGCGGTTCGGGCTTCGTCCGCATCGACCTGCGTGACGCCGGTCAGGTGCTCGATGCGCTCACCGGTATCGATGAGCAGGCTCCCGACGGGTTCGACGCGGTCGTGCACCTCAGTGCGATCCCGGCCCCCGGCCTCGCGACCAACACCGCGACGTTCCAGAACAACATCATCAGCACGTACAACGTGTTCAACGCGGCGATCAAGGCCGGCATCACGAACATCGTGACGGCGTCGAGCGAGACGGTGCTCGGACTGCCGTTCGACACCCCGCCGCCCTACATCCCGGTCGATGAGGACTATGCGGCGCGCCCTGAGTCCACGTACTCGCTCTCGAAGCACCTCGAGGAGCAGTTGGCGATCGAACTGACTCGCTGGCATCCGGAGTTGAAGATCATCGCGCTGCGCTTCTCGAACGTGATGGACGAGGAGGACTACGCCGCGTTCGAGTCGTTCGACGCCGATGCAACGCTGCGCAAGTGGAACCTCTGGGGCTATATCGACGGCCGCGACGGTGCTGAGGCCGTGCGCCTCGCGCTCGAGCACCGGGCCACGGGATTCGACCGCTTCATCATCGCTGCTGCCGACACGGTCATGTCGCGCGACAACAGCGAGCTCGTCGCCGAGGTCTTCCCCGACGTCCCGGTGAACGGCGACATCTCGGGCAACGGCACGCTGCTGTCGATCGACAGGGCGCGCGCCGTCCTGGGCTTCGACCCCCAGCACAGCTGGCGCTGACCGGCCTCAGGGCCACGGATCGACCGGCACCCCGACGTGCGCACGATGCTCGGTCGCGAGAAGAATCCGTCGGTGAGCACCGCGTTCGCGCCGTCGTCCAGCAGCACGGTGGACACCCCGAGGAAGGTCGCTCGGAGGGTGCCGGGGGTGGGCGTCATAGTGACCTCGCCAAGGAGCGGCCGACGGTTCGTCCGGTGAAGAGGCATCCCCCGAGGAAGGTGCCCTCGAGCGCGTTGTACCCGTGCGCCCCGCCGCCACCGAAACCGGCTGCTTCACCCGCGGCGAAGAGCCCGGGGACGGGTGCGCCGTCCGCGCCGAGCGCACGTCCATCGAGATCGGTCTGGATTCCGCCGAGCGTCTTGCGCGTGACGATCCACAGGCGCACGGCGATGAGGGGCCCGTGCGCCGGGTCGAGGATCCGGTGCGGCTTCGCCGTGCGAAACAGCTTGTCCCCGAGGTAGCGCCGGCTGTTCTGGATGCCCATCGTCTGGGCGTCCTTGGAGTACGGGTTCACGATCTCGTTGTCGCGCGCCCGGACGATCTCCTGGATGTCCTCGAGGACCAGGAGGTCATCCCCGGTCATCGCGTTCATGCCCGCCACCAGCTCGGGCAGGGTGTCGGCGACGACGAAGTCCTCTCCGTGCTCCTTGAAGTCCTCCACCGGTCCGGTCGCGGACCGGCCGAGTCGGCTCCGCAGGAGCAGCCCCAGGTCCCGGTTCGTGATGTCGGGGTTCTGCTCCGATCCGGAGAGGGCGAACTCCTTCTTGATGATGGATTGGTCCAGGAGGAACCACGAGTAGTCGTAGTCGGCGATATCCGGCGTCGTGCGGAGGATCTTCAGGGTGCCGAGGGTGTCGTAGCCGGGCAGCCCGGGCGCGGGGAGTCGGCGCCCCCGGGCGTCCAACCAGATCGAGGACGGGCCCGGAAGGATCCGGATGGCATGGTCGGGCCAGATCGGGTTCCAGTTCTGCAGGCCTTCGGTGTAGTGCCACATGCGATCGCGGTTGACCAGCCGGACGCCCTGCTCGGTGGCGATGTCGAGCATGCGGCCGTCCACGTGCTCCGGCACGCCCGTGATCATCTTGTGCGGCGGGGTGCCCAGGCTCTCCGGCCACCACTTCCTCACCTGCTCGTGATCGCCGCCGATCCCGCCGCTGGCGATGACCACCGCCTGGGCGTGGAACTCGAACGTGCCGATCGCTTCTCGACTGGAGGGAACGCCGCGTCGGGCGGTATCGGCCGCGAGCACCGTGCCGTGCACACCGGTCACCTGGTCACCCTCGAAGAGCAGCCCATCGACCTGATGGCGGAACCGGAACGTCAGGAGGCCGGCTTCGGCCGCCGCACGAGCCGTGTCCGCGAAGGGTTCCGAGATCCCCGTGCCCGTGCCCCACGGGACATGGAAGCGGGGTACGGAGTTGCCGTGGCCGCGCGCGGTCAGGTCGCCCCGCTCCGCCCAGCCGACCAGCGGCGTGAACCTCACCCCCTGCTCGTGCAGCCACTGCCGCTTCTCCCCCGCGGCGAACTCGACGTAGGCGCGGCCCCACTTCTGCGCCCACTCGTCCTCGGGATGCGGTCCGGCGAGGCGGTCCCACCCCGCGGACCCCTTCCAGTCCTGCCATGCCAGCTCGAACGAGTCCCGGGCCCCGAAGCGTCGCTGCATGGGGGTGTCCACCAGGAAGATTCCGCCGAACGACCAGAAGGCCTGCCCGCCGAGATTCGCCGCGTTCTCCTGGTCGACGATCAGGACTCGCTTCCCGGCGCGGGTCAGCTCGTTGCTGGCGACCAGTCCCGCGAGCCCACCACCGATGATGATCACGTCTGCGTCCATGAGGCTTCCTCGTCTCGATCCGGCCATCCGACGGTGACGATTCGCATCGTACTCAATGCGCTTCGTATCCCCCGGGCGAGCGAGGGGACGCTGCGGTGTTCGGGCTCTCCGGAGACGCCACGCGGCGATGACGCGGGGCACCTCACGCCCGGAGAGATTTTTGCCCCCTGCACGCGAAGTAATACCCCATCGGGGTATACGCTCGTCGAGTCCAATCCGCGACCGAGGAGATGCGATGACGAAGATCGGACAAATGAGTCGACGGGCGGCATTGATCACCGCGGGCGTCACAGTGTTCACCGCGTGCTCCCACACCGCTTCCGACGAAATGCATACTCAGGCCGCGCCGGACGGCGGCCACGAAGGGCACGAGCCCGAGGGCAACCCGCCGCCGGAAGGAATCACGGAGGCGGTCGATCCGACCTACCCGGTCGGCACCACGGTGGTCCTGGCCGCCGATCACATGCCCGGCATGAACGGGGCGACGGCGACCATCTCCGGTGCGTTCAACACCATCACCTACTCCGTGTCCTACACCCCGGCCGACAGCGAAGACCTCGTCACCGACCACAAGTGGGTTGTGCACGAGGAGCTCGACGGTCCTGCCGAGACACCCCTTGCGAAGGGCACCGAGGTGGTGCTGAATGCGGAGCACATGCCCGGCATGGACAGTGCGGAGGCGACGATCGACAGTTCGACCGACGAGACCGTGTACATGGTCGATGTCGAGATGGACGGCATGGCGATGACGAACCACAAGTGGGTCGTCGAGAGCGAGATCCAGCCGGCCGAGTGACGCCGTGAACGCGAGGCTGGCCGGGGTCGAGCCAGCCCTGCGTTCACTACCCACCCCACCGTGTGCAAAGGACTGCCCGTCATGACAAGCCCCTCCACCACTGCGATAGCGCGACGCGCGCTTTTCGCCGGCCTCACCCTGACTCCCTTGGTCCTGGTCGGCTGCGCGAGCACCGGGACAGACACCGGCTCCGCCTCGGGCAACGATCTGCTGCGCGACCTCGGATTCGACGGCATGAATGGGCGAGAGATCATCGATGAGCTGGAGGCGCTGCCGATCGATCAGCGGCCGGCCGACGTGCTGGCGGCGGTGCACCCGGACGAACTCGCGCTTAGCGATGCCTCGGGCCGGGAGGCGCGGATTCCGCTGCCCGACGAGGAATTCTACGTGTCGGTGGCCCCGTTCCTCGAGGTGACCCACGACTGCCACGTCCACAGCCTGACCACATGCACCGGAGAGCTCCCCGACCAGAACTTCGAGGTCCTGGTGACGGACGCCAGCGGCGAGGCTCTCCTCGAGCACGTGATCACGACGAATCCGAACGGGTTCTTCGGCATGTGGCTGCCCCGGGATCGCTCCCTGACTCTCACCTGCTCCCAGGACGACATGAGCGCTACGACAGCGTTGTCAACCCGTGGCGACGAGGCCGCCACGTGCCTGACCACCCTGCAGCTGACGGCCTGAGGCCCAGCGCGCTCAGGATCTGCTGGATGAGGGCGCGCGGTCCAGGATCCTCGCGGTGCTGGCCTCGGGAGTGAGGTCGAGGCGGCGCAGGACCTGCGCGTTCAGTGCCACGACCACGGTGGAGGCGGACATCAGGAGAGCCCCGATGCTCATCGGCAGCACGAACCCGATCGGGGCCAGGACGCCGGCGGCGAGGGGAACCGAGAGCAGGTTGTATCCGGCCGCCCACCACAGGTTCTGCTTCATCTTCCGATAGGCGGCGCGGGAGAGCTCGACGATCGAAAGCACCGAGCGAGGGTCCGACGACGCCAGGATCACCCCGGCAGAGCCGATCGCGACGTCCGTTCCCGCGCCGATGGCGATCCCGACGTCGGCCTGAGCAAGAGCGGGGGCGTCGTTGACGCCGTCGCCGACCATCGCGACCGTGCGGCCCTCGCGCTGGAGCTCGGAGACCGTGGCAGCCTTGTCCTCGGGGCGCACTCCGGCGAAGACCCGGTCGATGCCGAGCTCCCCCGCGACCGTATCGGCGACCGCTTGCGCGTCACCGGTGATCATCACGACCTGCGTGCCCACGGCGTGCAGCGCGTCCACGGCATCACGAGACTCGGGCCTGATCTCATCGGCCAGGCGCAGCGCCCCGATGACCTCGCCGCCGGCGAGGACGTGCAGGATGATCGCTCCCTCGCGGCGCCAGGCATCAGCGGCGGGCAGCTCGGCCGCATCGTGCCGACCCAGCAGATGGGGGCCGCCGACCTCGACGACGATGCCGCCCACGGTGGCCCTGACTCCGACTGCCGGGGACGAGGTGAAGTCGGAGGCGGACCCGATGCCGAGGTCGCGGGTACGGGCGGCGCCGATGATCGCGCGAGCCAGGGGGTGCTCGCTGCCTCCTTCCGCGGCGGCCGCCAGGGCGAGCACGTCGTTCTCGGTGCGGCCGGCGACGGGCTCGATGGCGGTGACGGTGGGCTCCCCCTTGGTCAGGGTGCCGGTCTTGTCGAACAGCACCGTGTCGACGGTGCGCATCGACTCCAGGGCGAGGCGGTCCTTGACCAGGACGCCACCGCGGGCCGCGCGTTCGGTCGCGATGGAGACCACCAGCGGGATCGCCAAGCCCAGCGCATGGGGGCAGGCGATGACCAGCACGGTGATCGTGCGGACCACCGCCTGGTCGGGGAGCCCGATCAGTGCCCAGACGAGTGCGGTGATCAGGGCAGATCCCAGGGCGAACCAGAACAGCCAGGCCGCTGCGGTATCGGCGATGCGCTGCGCCCGCGAGGAGGAGGCCTGAGCATCGGTGACCAGCTTCTGGATACCGGCCAGGGCGGTGTCCTCGCCGATCGCGGTGACTTCGACGCGCAGTCCGGAATCGGTGGCGACGGTGCCGGCGACGACCTGGCCCCCGATCTCGCGGCGCACGGTCCTGGATTCGCCGGTGACCATGGACTCGTCCATGCTCGCGCTGCCGTCGACGATCTTCCCGTCGGCAGGCACGGAGGAACCGGGGCGGACGATCACGACGTCACCCACGGCCAGATCGGCCGGTGCGACCGTGATGACCTCGTCGCCCTCGAGCTTCTCGGCCTCGTCGGGCAGCAGTGCCGCGAGGGAGTCCAGCGCCGAGGTGGTCTGGGCCAGGGATCGCATCTCGATCCAGTGACCCAGCAGCATGATCACGATCAGCAGCGCCAGCTCCCACCAGAAGTTCAGCTGGTGGTCCAGCACACCCGCGCTCGCGCCCCAGGAGGCGATGAATGCCACGGTGATCGCCAGGCCGATCAGGAGCATCATCCCCGGCTTGCCGGAGCGGATCTCGGAGACCGCTCCGGTCAGGAACGGCCGGCCGCCCCAGGCGTACATGATCGTGCCCAGCATGGGCGAGACCCACCAGACCCATCCGGCGTCCGGCAGCGGGTAGCCGATCAGGCCGGCGAACATATCGTTCAGGGCCACCACGGGCACGGCGAGGACGAGCATGATCCAGAACAAGCGCCGGAACTGACCCACGTGATCGCCATGGCCGCCGTGACCGCCGTGACCGTGATCGCTGTGGCCCGCGGAGGCGTCGTGGCCGTGGTGGCCGGCGTGCGGCTCATCGGCGGCGTCGTGGTGATGCGCACGGTCGGCGTGGGCGGGGGTCGACGGGTCCGGACTCATGGTCATCTCTCTTCGCTCATCCTGCTGGCCAGCTCGCACCCAGCTCCGGTCTCGGTCGGGACGACCTCGTCCCCTTCCTCGTGGATTCGCTGAACAGTATACCCCCTGGGGGTATTACGCAAGGGGTGACCCCTCTCCCGTGAACCACTGGTCCGCGATAGTCCGACCCGACGGCGCCTCCGATCGACTATGCGAGATAGTAATCAGTGGGGCATAGTGGCAACATGCCTCGCATCCAGGAATGGCCGAACCGGTTTCGAGAGTCCTTGCGCCTGGCTGCCCTGGCGTTGCGGGAGTGGGGCACGCCGCAGGTCCTCGCAGCAGCTGTGGCAGCCCTTCTGGTGGGGGTGGTGATGGGGCTGGCCACCGTGCTGATCCCCAATCCGGTGTTCTCCCGCGACGTCCCCGCCGTGGCGTGGAACTACCCGGTATGGGTGCTCACGTCCGCCCTCATGGGCATCCTGATCGCCACCTACGTGACTCCGCCGACGCCCTCCCGATCCACGGCCGCGGAGGCGCACGACGGTCCCGAGCGTCGCAGCGCCCGCACCGGGACCGCCGCCGGAGTGCTGGCATGGTTCGCCGTGGGGTGCCCGGTGTGCAACAAGATCGCGCTGCTGGCGCTCGGATACACCGGAGCGCTGACCTGGTTCGCGCCGGTGCAGCCGTTCCTGGCGGCCATGGCGCTCGTGCTGGCGGTCATCGCGGTCATCTGGCGTCTGAGCGGCCAGGTCGCCTGCCCGGTGCCGGTCACCCGCGCGACCAGGCGGGAGGTGGTCTCGTGAGCCCCGCCGATCCGGGCCGGTCCTTCGGCCAGGTCCGCCTGGGCACGCTGGAGCAGCAGGTGATGGAGCAGCTCTGGGAGCAGGCCGAGCTCACCATCCGCGAGCTGATCTCCCGCCTGGGGGACGAGTACGCCTACACCACCATCGCCACGGTGCTGAAGAATCTCGACCGGAAGGGCCTGGTGTCACACCGGCGCGCGGGCCGGTCGGTGCAGTACCGGGCACGCCATTCGAGATCAGAGCATGCGGCCCAGCTGATGGAGCACGCGCTGTCCGCGAGCAACGACCGCAGCGCCTCGATCCTGCGCTTCGTCGACGGGATGGAGTCGCGGGACCTGGCCATGCTGCGCGCGTACCTGGACGGCCATGAGGCCTCCCCGCCACCGGAGGATGGACAGGAGGCACCGTGATCGTCCTGCTGCTGGGTGCCGCGCTTCTCGTTCTGGCGCTCGTCGGCCCCACCCTGGTGCGCCGGAGCAGCCCTCTGCTCGTGCGGGCCCCGCGTCTGTCGTCCGCCCTGCTGCTGGGCGGGCTGACGGTGTGGCTGGCGTCAGCAGCGGCGGTGAGCGTGGTGCTGGCCGGGCTCGTCAGCGGCCCTCAGCTGCTCCCCGCCCCGGTCGGCGACGTCTGCCGGCGATGCCTCGCGGCTGCCAGCCCGCTCCCCGTGGGGGCCCCGATCGAGATCCCCGTGCCGGCCGCCGTGCTGCTCCTGCTGCCGCTGGGCGGAACGCTCACGCTGATGGTGATCGCGACAGGGCGGCTGGTGCGTCGGGCGAGGTCCACGCGCGCGGTCCTGGACGAGGTCTCGGCCGTGGGCAGGAGTGCCCGGATCGCCGGGCGCCGCGTCGTGCTCGTCCCGGATCAGCGGCCCGTGGCCTTCAGCCTGCCGAGCCGCCGGGGAGGCATCGTGCTCTCCCACGGCCTGCTGGAGGCGCTCGACCCTCAGGAGCTCGCCGCCGTGGTCGAGCACGAGGAGACGCATCTGCGACAGCACCACCATCTGATGGCGACCGTGCTGCACGCAGTCGCCGGGCCGCTGCGTGCCATCCCTCTGGCCCGGGCCGTCACCGACACCGTCCCGCACCTGCTGGAAGTCGCGGCAGATGATTCCTCGCGCCACCGCTGCGGCACGCCGGCGCTGGCCAGCGCCCTGCTGACCCTCGGAAGCGCACCCGCTCCGTCGCCGGCGGGAGTCGCGCTGCACGCCACCGGTCCGGCAGGTCCCGGCCCCGATCGGATCGGGCACCTCGTCTCCCCCGCCGCCGTCCGTTCCGCCCTGGCGCCCGCAGGAGTGATGACCACGCTGCTGGCGCTGCTGCTCGGGGCCGGGTTCTGGGTCTACGGCCAGTACGCGCTGGTCGTCCTCGGCGGGTGCACGCTGCCGCTGTGAGGATGCCGATTCACTCCCGCAGGCCGTAGTTCTCGTCGAAGGCGGTGGTGACGAGGCAGCGCTTCTCCTCGATGCGCACGGCGGCGGCCGTCTCCGCCGAGAACACCTCGGGGACCGCGAGCGGACCCTCGAGATCGACGTCGTACGGGTTGACCATCAGCCCACGGTTCGTATCCAGCACCACCAGGGTCCCCTCGCCCCGGCGCACGGCGTAGGCCAGGCGTTCGCCGGCGCTGATCAGGTCGAGCTCCTCCGGATCATCGTGCGTCCACTGTTCGACGCCGTCGATGTCGAGCCCGCGCACGGTCGAGCCAGAGGCGACGACGGTGATCTCCAGGACGTGGTCGCGGGCGACGCGCAGCGCTTCGTCGGCGATCACCGACCCCTGCGAGAGGTCCAGGACCACTCCGGCCGATTCCTGATCGGCGATGACCGCGAAGGACGTGTTCGTGTCGATCGCGCCGAGGACGCGCGCGCGGAGCGGGTCGATGCCCGTGGGCATCGGGAGGCGCCACAGCTCCTCGCCCTCGATGGAGAGGGCGAGCAGTTCTGCCCCCTCCGTGCACAGGATCGTTCCCAGGTGCTCGGCCAGGATCCGGCCGTCGGCCAGATCCGCGTCGACGAGGCTCACCTCTCCGGTCGAACCCGACAGCGCGCTGCGGGGCCCTGTCTCCCCCATCGGCGCGTCGCTCGGCGCCGCGAACACCAGCCCGACGCCGGCCTGCGGACCCGGCGCGTCGATCGGGCCCCAGACCTCGTCGGCGGTGCGGAGGTCGTAGGCCGTCAGCGTCATCGCCGCCACGGCGTCTTCGGCGGGTGCGAGGTCGGCGAGGACGGCGACCGGCGTGTCCTCGGCGCCGCGCGTGAGGGTGAATCCGGTGCAGCTGAGCGGCCTGTCCGCTTCCCAGAGGATCGTGCCGTCCTGGTCGACGGCGATGTATCGCAGCTGGTCCTGGTCGTCCCGATACCCGAGGAAGATGCCGTCGAGCTCGAGCGGGGTGGAGGTCCAACCCGGGTCCACGACGATCATCGGCGTCATCTCCAGGGGCAGTCGCAGCTCCGCAGGATCGACCACCGGCGCCTGCTCCCCCCGGACGACGGGGGTGGGGTCCTGGACCGGGGACGCGGCGGCCGGCGCACCCGCCTCGGGATCTTCCCTGACGCAGGCGCTGAGGACGACCAGTCCCACGGGCAGGGCGGCAACGAGGCTGCGGCGCCTCATGGCCGCCTGCCCGGAGTCAGCGTGATCGTCGCAGGTCCAGCGTCCCGTCGGCGGCGCCGGTCCCGCACCCACCACCACAGGAGGCCGAGCAGTCCGAGCACCACGATCACGGCGATCTGCACCAGGGGGCCGTCGAGCTGCGCACTGTTCGCCTGCCAACGGGCGAGCGTGCTGGTGGGGACCAGCGAGGGCAGGGTCACCAGGCCGTTCGTCGTCCAGAAGAGGATGCCCAGGGCGATGATCACCAGGCCGGTGAGGACGGTGGTGGTGTGCAGGCGGCGCCCCAGCACCGTGAACTCACGTCCACGCAAGCGCGCCCGGGCACGATCGCCCAAGCGGTCCCACACCGCTGCCAGAACGATGAGCGGCACCACCATGCCGGCCCCGTAGACGGCCAGCAGGAGACCCGCCAGCAGCATGCTGCCCTGCCCCACGGCGAGGGTCAGCACGGCGCCGAGGATGGGCCCCGCGCAGAATCCGGCGATGCCGCCGACGGCGCCGAGCAGGAAGGTGCGCGCGAACCCGGTGCCGCGCGTCGAGCGCTGCTGCAGACGGTCGAATCCGGGAAGCATCCGGCTGAGGTCGAACCCGAGTCCGAGCGCGTGCAGGGCGCCGAGCACGATCAGTACGACCGACGTCCCGGCGATCAGCAGGGCGCGCTGTCCGATCAGCAGGGCGCCGAGTGCTCCGGCACCGATGCCGAGCGGGACCAGGGTCAGCACGAGTCCGAGGTAGAACACCACGGCGTGGGTCGCCAGGCCGGCGCGCGAGGTGATCGTCGAGGCGAAGAACCCCGGGAGCAGGAGCGCTCCGCAGGGGCTGAGGAGGGCGAGCGCGCCGCCGAGGAACGCGCTGAGCAGACCGACCTCCATGTCAGCCCTCGCTGTCGGCGAGCGCCTGGTCGACCATGTCGACGAACACCTCGGTGGGCTGCGCGCCGACGGTCGGTGTGCCGCCGAGGATGAACGCGGGGGTGGACATGGCGCCGAGCTCGATGCCCTGCTGGGCGTTCGCCTCGATGGTCGTCGCCACCTGCTCGGAGTCGATGTCCTCGGCGAACTGCTCGGGATCCAGCCCGAGCTCGGCGGCGAGGTCGATCAGTGCCTGCTCGCTGAGCTCGTCAGGCGACCGGATCTCGGCCCCGTCGAACAGTCGGCCGTGGAACTCCTCGTGGCGCCCCTGCATCGCAGCGGCGAGGCTCGCGCGCGCGGCGCGCTCGGAATCCTCCCCGTAGACGTTCACGTCGCGCCACTCGATGCGCAGCTCCCCGCGATCGACGTACTCGCGCATCGCGGGCAGCGTCTCGGTCGACCACTGCGCGCAGTAGGGGCACTGGTAGTCGGTGAAGACGACCAGCGTGACGGGGGCGTCGACGGAACCTTCCGCGAGCAGATCGTCAGGGTCGCGCGACTCCTGATCGCTGAGGTCAGGCACGGCCACCGAGGACGGATGCTCGATGGCCGCGGCTCCTCCGTCGCTCGCGGTGGTCGACGGGGTCTCCCGCGACGCCTCCCCGGAGTCGTTCCCGCCGGGTTGCAGCCAGAGCACGCCGATCACCAGTGCTGCGGTGACGACCACGATCGCTGCCGGAACCGCCCAGCGGCGACGGGCCCCGCCCTGCTCCGCGGGATCAGGGGCAGTGCTGTCGGGAGGTGCCATCGGCGTTCCGGTCCTTCCTGGCGCATGCGGACATTACTATCTTCCATAGTAACCACAGGAGGTGACGGCCGCCCGCTCCGCCCCGTTCAGCCCTGAAACTGACGCCGGTACTGCGTCGGGGAGATCCCGAGGGACCGGGAGAAGGCCTGGCGCATCGTGGCGACGCTCCCCCACCCGGCGTCGGCGGCGATCTGATCGACGGTGCGGCCCGTGGCCTCCAGGAGCCGGCGCGCCTCGTCCAGTCGCTGCGCCCTCACCCAGACCGCGGCCGTCGTCCCCACCGCCGCCGGGAAGGCACGCGCGAAGGTCCGCGGGCTCATATGAGCGGCTCGTGCGAGCCGGGCGGCTGGCAGCGGTTCCTCCAGATGCTCGAGCGCCCAGGCCATGGCCCGGGAGAGCTGATCCTGCTCCTCCTGTGCGGGCACCGGCCGCTCGATGTACTGGGCCTGACCACCCTCTCGGTGCGGGGCGATCACCAGGGAGCGGGCGACCTTGTTGGCCGCGGCGGCGCCGAGCCGGGCCCGCACCAGATGCAGGCAGGCATCGAGCCCGGAGGCGGTACCCGCCGAGGTCAGCACGTCGCCGTGGTCGACGTAGAGGACGGTCTCGTCGAGCGCCAGTCCCGGATGACGTGCGCTCAACTGGTCGAAGGACTGCCAGTGCGTCACGGCGGTACGGCCGTCCAGCAGCCCCGCATCGGCCACGGGGATCGTCCCGAGGCACAGTCCGACGATGGTGACCCCGCGGGCGTGCGCGGCGACCAGCCGCTCCAGCAGGTCGCGGCTCGCGGGGCGCCCGTCCGCATGCCAGGTGGGCATCACGAGGACGTCTGCCTCCGCGGCAGCGCCCCAGTCCTCCACCCCGGTCACGGCGTACCCCTCCGCCGTCCCGACCGACCCGCCGCGCTCGGTGAACAGGAAGGTCTCCCACGGCGCGAGACCCTGGCGGGAGACCTCGTCGAAAACCATCTGCGGCACCGAGAGATGGAAGAGCGTGGTGCCCTCGACGGCATAGATCCCGATGCGCATCCTGCCCTCCTCAGCGGCCGACCTCCAGCTGGCTGGATCTCATCGTATATCGGCATTCCCGCCACTGGGCCTGGGGCGAGATCCGATGGAGCATCGAGAGGTGTCGCCGCTCGGTGACACCCTCGACAGATCCAGGAGATCGCCATGACCACGCCGCGCCGCGCCCTCATCCTCATCGACGTGCAGCAGGACTATTTCAGCGGGCCGCTGGAGATCCAGCACCCCGCCCACGCCGACTCGCTGCCGGCCATCACGCAGGCCATCGATGCCGCCGCGGAGGCGGGCATCCCGATCGCTGCCATCCAGCACAGCATGGGAGCAGGCGCCCCCGTCTTCGACCCGGCCCAGCCTGGTTTCCAGCTGCACCCCGAGGTCGAGGCCCGCCGCACCGACAGCTGGAAGAGCGCGGTGAAGCGCTTCGGCTCGATCTACGCCGACACCGATATCGCCGCCTGGCTCCGCGAGCAGGACGTCGACACGGTCACCCTCGTGGGCTACATGACCAACAACTGCATCCTCGCCTCCGCCGTGGAGGGCGAGGGCCTCGAGCTCACCACCGAGGTGCTCTCCGACGCCACCGGTGCGATCCACATCGCCAACGGCGCCGGATCCGCCTCCGCCGAGACCATCCACAGCACGATCATGACGGTGCTGCACTCGAACCTGGCCGCCGTCGCGACCACCGACGCGTGGACCCGGGCGCTCTCCACCCAGGAGCCACTCTCGAAGAGCGATCTGGGCACCTCCGCCGTCCGAGGAGCACGGGAGGCGCACGCGTCGGGGCCGTCGGAATCCGTCGATCGCTGACGGCTTCCGTCAGGGCAGCGCCTTCCCGCGCTCCCACTCCCTCGCTCCCGCCGTGTCTCCGCCGGGCCGGGGCGCGCACACGGCAGGCTGGGGCCGTACCCCGGCCCCGGGTGCGCGACGGCATGTTCCCAGGGCCTTCAGGACGGCGACGGAGAGGCACGCAGCGCAGTGAGTGCACGGACCGGACCACCCGCACGATTCCGCAGGACGATCGCGGCCACGACAGCCGCGACGCTGGTCACGACGCTCGGTGCGTGCACCTGGCTCGACCAGCGGCTCAGCGTCGACGTCCTCGACGAGGCGCCTGCCTCGACCGTGCTGCCCGGGGAGGATGCCGCGCAGACCGCACTCGACCTCAGCGCAGCACTCTTCGAATCCGCCGACGTCGCCGTGGTGGCCACCGAGGATACCGTCGACGCACTGGCCGGCGTGAGCTCGAGACTCGGCCTCCCCCTGCTGATCGGCACGGGTCAGGCTGTCGCCGAGGAGGCCGAGCGCCTCGGCGTGGGCACGCTCGTCACGGCGGCCGGCACGGACCTCTCCGGGCTCGATGGCGATCTCGACGTCGTGGAGATCGACCCTGCGTCGGCCGACGTGGAGGACGACATCCCCGACGTGGCCGCAGACGAGAAGCCGACCACCGCCTCGTTGCTCATCGATCCGGAGCAGACGGGCCCCGCTCAGACCGTGGCGCGCGCCGAGATCGAGGCTGCCGGGGGCACCGTGACCGAGATGCCCGGCGGGGAACCCGGTCGCAGCAGCGACACGATCGCCACGGTGAAGGACGCTGCCGGGGAGGACCCGTCGGCCGGGATCCTCGCCCTGGGCGAGACCTTCGGCCCCGCCGATCAGTGGACGAATGCTCTGCAGAGAGTCGTCACCGCCCCCGAACTCCCGGGCGGCGGGCAGGAGGTCTTCCCGGGACGACGCATGATCGCCGCCTACGGGTCACCGGGCGTCCCGTCCCTGGGGATCCTCGGCGAGCAGCCGCTGGAGGAATCGATCGCTCGCGTGCAGGACATGGCCGCGGACTACGAGGGCCTCTCCGACGAGCCGGTGATCCCCGCCTTCGAGATCATCACGACGGTCGCCTCATCAGAGCCGGGGGCCGACGGCGACTTCTCCCAGGAGCTCGACCCCGAGATGCTCCGCGACTGGGTCGACGCGGCCGGCGAGGCCGGGGTCTACGTCGTGCTCGACCTGCAGCCCGGCACCACCGACTTCCTGACCCAGGCGAAGAGGTACGAGGACCTGCTCAAGGAGCCCCATGTGGGCCTCGCACTCGATGCGGAATGGCGGCTCGAGCCCGGCCAGAAGCACATGGAGCAGATCGGTTCCGTGACGGCCGAGGAGGTCAACGAGACCTCCCAGTGGCTGGCTGATCTCACCGCCCAGAACGATCTCCCTCAGAAGCTGCTGATCCTCCACCAGTTCAGCAACTCGATGATCTCGGACCGGCAGGACGTCGACACGTCCCATCCGGAGCTCGCGATCACCGTGCACGCCGATGGCCACGGCACCCCGGATCTCAAGCTGGGCACCTGGGATGCCCTGCAGAAGGATCTGCCCGAGGGGATCTTCATGGCATGGAAGAACTTCTACGACGAGGACACCCCCACGTTCACGCCGCAGGAGACCTACGAGGTCGAGCCGCGCCCCTGGTTCGTGTCCTATCAGTGAGAGATCCGCACCGCGGCCCGTCCGCGCGGCAAGCATCCAGGTAGGTGGGGGCGTATCGGCTTCAGGTGGTCTGCAGCGACATGTGGTCATATCGGCGCATGAAACTGACCCGACTCCTCTACGCCGCACAGGCCGCTCTCCGCACCGAGAAGGGCCGCCAAGTCGCCGGCCAACTCACCGATGCAGCAGCTGACACCGCGCGCCGTGCGTCCCCGCGACACCGGTCGACGATCGACAAGACACAGTTGAGCGCCCGGAAATACCTCGGCCGGCCCTGACGAGTTCTGGAGAATCGTCGCGAGATACGCCCGGGACTCACCACAGCACTGGTCGCGACGGTACTCATCGCCGTGGCGTGAGGTGGACCCTGCGCTTCGGCCACCACACCTCAGACGCCTCCCCGACCATGTTCACGCACACACGGCGATGAGATCGCAGCCGTCGGCACCTGCCCGAACGAACCGGACGCTCTCCTGGGAGACGGCGACAAAATGACCCTCCTGCAACGGAACTTCCGAGCCGTCGACGACCAGCCAGCCGCTGCCGCGGACGATCGCATAGGCATCTTCGACCCCGTCGGAGACATGGTCATGGGGCTCGGTCGCGGCGCCTGCCGGGAGTTGCACCTTGTACATCTCAAAAGCCCCCAAGCCGAGACGTTCACTGATTCGCTTATCGAACGGGCTCCCCGCGGGATGAGGACCACGCCCTGCTTCGACGTTGTCTGAGTGCACGATCCGGTAGGACATGCCTACGAGGCTAGGTCATCGCGATCGCACACCCCAGCGCAACTCAGTCATGGCTCGGAGTCCACGTCGTCTCCACGGGGTCGAGACAAATGGGGCCGCAAGAACCCCCGGTGCATCAGACCGATCAGGTCGCCGGGTGCATCGGCAGGTGGACGGTGAACTCCGTGCGTCCCGCCGCGCTGTCCACCTCGATCCAGCCACCGTGCGCGGTGACGATGGCGTGGGAGATCGCGAGGCCCAGACCGGCCCCACCACTGCTGGTCCCACCACCACTCGCCCCGCCGTCGCCCCGAGCGCGTGAGGAGTCATCGCGGGCGAAGCGATCGAACAGACGCTCCTGCAGTGAGTCGGGAATGCCCGGGCCGTCGTCGACGATGCGGAGGAGGGCGTGCCCGGCCTGCTGCCGCACCCCTGCCTCGACGGTCGTGCCCGGTGGGGTGTGCGCGGCGGCGTTGCCGAGGATGTTCGTCACCACCTGCAGTAACCGGTCCTCGTCCCCCGTGACGTCGATCGGCTCGCCGACATCGACCAGCCAGTGATGGTCCGGGGCGGCGGCGTGGGCGTCGCTCACCGCATCGATCACCAAAGGAGCGAGGTCGACGACCTCTGTCCGCAGGGGCTGTCCGGCATCGAGCCGGGCCAGCAGCAGCAGATCCTCGACCAGCGAAGACATGCGGTTCGATTCGGCCGTGATGCGCTCGAGGGACCGCTGCTGCGTGGGGGTCATCGGCGCGTTCTCGGCCCGTGAGAGTTCGGCGTAGCCGCGGATCGAGGTCAGTGGTGTGCGCAACTCGTGGCTCGCATCGGCGACGAATCGCCGCAGGCGATCCTCGCTCGCCTGGCGCTGGTTGAGGGCCGTGACGATGTTCTCGAGCAGCGAGTTCAGGGCGCTGCCCACCTGTCCCGCTTCGGTCCTGGGGTCGGTGTCGGCGGGAGCGACGCGGTCCGGCAGAACCACTTCCCCGCTCGCCAGGGGTTGCTCCGAGACGCGTCGGGCGACCCCCGCGACGCGCCGCAGCGGTCGCAGGCTGCGGGTGACGATCACGGCCAGCGCGCCGATGACGAGCAGGAAGGCACTGCCCAGGACGCCGGCGAGGATCGCCGTGAGCGCGGTGGTCGTCGAGGTCACGCCATGCATGGAGTTCCCGGAGATGACGGTGCGCGGGGAGTCATTGCTGTCGGGGCCGCCGCTGTCGCGGATGGTCTCCTCGGCGATCCGGTACGTCCCGAGCTCTCCGCCGAGGTCGACGGTCACCGGCGTGCGCGGAGGCGGGTCCGCCCCGGTGACCGCCTCGAGTTGCGCATCCGTGAGGGTGCTGCGGCTACCGTCGTCGTCGATGGCATCGGCCCGGACAGCCGTGCCATCGGAGTCGATGACCACGGTGAGCGTCCCGATCCTCGGGGCCGGCTCGGCGGAACCGTCTGCTGGAGGCGGCGTCGCCCCGCCACCGGCACCCTCGCCCGGCGTGGCGGCGAGATCCAGGCCGGTGAGCACCTCCTGGTCGAGCTGCTGGAGAACGGAGGCGCGCAGGGCGAGCACGGTGGTGGTGCCGGTGAGCACGAAGGCCGCCGCGACCAGAGCACTCACACCGAGAACCAACTGACGCCGCAGCGACATGCGACGACGTGAGGGCACGGGCGCGCCGCCCGCATCGGGTGCGTCGTACGCGTCGCCCGCACCGGGCCTCGCTGCAGCGTCGCTCACGCTGGCCGGATCGTGTAGCCGACACCGCGCACGGTGTGGATCATCGGTTCACCGATGGTGTCCACCTTCTTGCGCAGGTAGGAGATGTACAGCTCGACCACGCTGGAGCGCCCGCCGAAGTCGTAGCTCCACACCCGGTCCAGGATCTGCTCCTTGCTGAGCACGACGCGCGGGGTGCGCATGAGACAGCGCAGCAGCTCGAACTCCTTCGCGGTGAGCCGGAGCGGGGCGCCCGCGCGCTCTACCTCGTACGTCTCCTCGTCGAGCACCAGATCGCCGACGACCAGGCGGTGATCCGCCTCGGCCGCCACCGCGACGTGCCGGCGCACCATCCCCCGCAGCCGGGCGAGCACCTCCTCGAGATGGAAGGGCTTGGTCACGTAGTCGTCACCGCCGGCCGCGATGCCCGCGATCCGGTCCTCGACGGCGTCCTTCGCGGTGAGGAACAGGACCGGCGCGTCGTTCCCGGCCGCCCGCAGTCGGGTCAGGACCTCCATCCCGTCGATCCCCGGCATCATGATGTCCAGCACCAGCAGATCCGGCGCGAACTCCCGCACCACGTTCAGCGCCTCCTGACCGTTCGCAGCTGTGCGCACCTCCCACCCCTCGTTCTGCAGCGCCATGCGCAGCAGGTCGCTGAGGTATGCCTCGTCGTCGGCCACGAGGGCGCGCACGGGGGCACCGTCGGCGCGGCTCAGCGGCGCCGGGCGGGAGCCGGGTGGGGTCGGGGTCATCGCATCGGCCTCCGGATCGGGGTTCTGACCAGGACGCTACCGGCTGGGACCGGAGGCGGAGAGCACATATCCGGCCCTGAGCGGATTCATAGCGCAGTCATAGGGAACGTTCCTACCGTCTGGGCACGAGCACATCCGCTGCTCCTTCCAACCGAGAGGACGTCACCATGAACCGCTACCCTCTGACCCGTCACTCCGCCCGCCGCGCCTTCCCCGCCGCCTCGGAATCCCGCGACCCGGTCGACTCTCCCGCAGCCGAGACCCGCCCGCGGATCTGGCAGGGCCGCCGCCTCGACCGCCCCCAGGAGGACATCGAGGACCAGGGCCTCGCCTTCGATCTCGACACTCTCGTCACGCGGCGTCGCACGATCGGCGCACTGGGAGCGGGTGCGGCCGCAATGGTTCTCGCCGCCTGCGGCAGCGGGACGGGCGCCGCGACGACCGGAACGACCGCCTCCGACGGAGGTGGAGCGGCTGCCTCCGACGGTGGCTCCGACGCCACGACCACCACTACGGAGATGCCCACCGAGACGGCGGGGCCCTACCCGGGCGACGGCTCCAACGGCGCCGACGTGCTCGAGATCAGCGGTGTCGAACGCAGTGACCTGCGCTCCAGCATCGACACGGAGACCGTCGCCGAAGGGGCACTGATCACCCTCACCATGACGGTCACCGACCTCGCCGCGGACGGCGCCGCGATGACCGGGGCAGCGGTGTACGTATGGCACTGCGATGCTCAGGGCGCCTATTCGATGTACGGCGACGGGCTCACCGACGAGACCTACCTGCGCGGGGTCCAGGTGGTCGGCGACGAGGGCACCGTCGAGTTCACCTCGATCTTCCCGGGCTGCTACTCGGGCCGGTGGCCCCACATCCATTTCGAGGTGTTCCCCGACATCGACTCGATCACCGACGCCGGCAACGCCGTCCTCACCTCGCAGCTGGCCCTGCCCGAGGAGACGAGCGTCGAGGTGTACGCCTCGTCGCTGTACGACGGGTCGACGGAGAACCTGGATGACACGTCGCTCGAGAGCGACAACGTCTTCTCCGACGGCTGGGACATGCAGCTCGCGACCGTCACCGGCGATGCCGACGCCGGGTACCTGGTGCACATCGACGTCCCGATCGACACCAGCACGACGGAGGAGGCTCCCGCCTCGGCCCCCGGCGGCGCCGGTGGCCCAGGCGATGGAGGCGAGCCCCCTGCCGACGGCGGCGGCCCGATGGGAGAACCCGGCGAGGAGGAGTGAACCTCCCCGGTGGCACCTTGCGCCAGCGTCACACAGCCCGCTCCGGGAAGACCTCCGGGAACCGCTCCTGGACCCGCGAGAGCCTCCAGCGATCCGGGAAGAGGGCGACGGGCTCACCGTCGGGCCGGTAGAGCACCTCCACGCCGACGACCGAGGCGATCCGGCCCACCTCGGAGCGCGCGAACGTGCGTGAGCGGTCGTAGGGCATCGGTGCATCCAGAGCGATCTCCACCCCGAACTCACGACGCATCCGTTCGACGGCGACCTCGAACTGCAGCTCCCCCACGGCCGCGAGCACCGGCCCACCGGGGCTGCCGTTCGCATCGCGGAGGATCTGGATGGTGCCGTCGTCCTCGAGTTGGGCGAGTCCCTTGACGAAGCGCTTGTTGCGCGCGGAATCCAGGGAACGGGCGACGCGGAACCGCTCCGGGTCGAACCGCGGCATGCCGGGGAACGTGACCGGCTTGCCGCCGTGGATCGTGTCGCCAACGTGCAGACCGGTGGTGTTGACGAAGCCGACGACGTCACCGGGCCACGATTCGTCGATGGTCTCGCGGCCCCGGCCCACGAGATGATGGGCGTACTTCGAGGACACCGGGCGGCCGGTCTGCGCGTGCCGGAGCTCCATCCCCCGCTCGAACACCCCGGAGTTCACCCGCACGAACGCCACCTGGTCACGATGGGCGGGATTCATCCCGGCCTGGATCTTGAACACGTAACCGGCCAGCTCGGCCTCGATCGGTCGAGGCGTCCCCTCCTCGTCGAGCCGAGGCTGGGGAGGCGGGGCGTGATCGACGAGGAAGTCCAGCAGGACACGGACCCCGATGTTCCCGGCGGCGGCCGTGAACAGCACGGGAGTCTGCTCGCCGTCGAGGAACGGCTGCACGGCGAAGGATCCGTTCAGCTCGGCGGCGACTCCGACACCCTCGGCCGCATCGCGCCAGGTCTCCTCGTCCAGGTCGCCGTCCGTGGCGCCGTCGACGAGCCTCTCGTCGGCCAGTCGGGCACCGGAGGCGACCACCTCGTGGCGCAGGTAGCTGGACGCGCCCGGTTCCAGCAGGCCCCGGAACTTCCCGGCGTACCCGACCGGCCAGTTCACTGCGACCGGCGTTCGGGCAGTGACCTCCTGGATCTCGTCGAAGAGCTCGAGGGCCTCCAGGCCCGGGCGATCCCATTTGTTGATCACCGTCACCACGGGGAGCCCGAGTCGCCGGCAGACGTCGAAGAGCTTGCGGGTCTGCGCCTCCATGCCCTTGGCGGCGTCGATGAGCATCACGGCGAAGTCCACCGCGGTCAGCACGCGGTAGGTGTCCTCGGAGAAGTCCGAGTGCCCCGGAGTGTCCAGCAGGTTGAACACGACGTCCTGGTAGTCGAAACGCAGGGCGGACGAGGTGATCGAAATGCCGCGTTCGCGTTCCACCTCGCCCCAGTCGGAGATGCTCGCGGCGCGACGTGCCTTGCCGTGGGTCACGCCGGCCTCGTCCACGACGTGGGCGTGCAGCGCCATGGCCTCGGTGAGGGTCGACTTGCCGGCGTCCGGGTGCGAGATCACCGCGAACGTGCGGCGTCGCATCGCTTCATCGAGTACACGGAGTGGGGGCGCAGCGCTGTCCGAGTCGATATGCATCATCAGCACTGTACGGGGACTTCAGGGCTTCGCCGCAGGGACGGGTCGCGACCGAAGCGCTGATCACAGTGCGGCGCTGTGGAACCGTGCGGTCTCCCCCGCGCTCGCGAGGCCCTCGCCGCGGTCAGTGGTTGCTCGGCGCCCAGCTCTCGCCGCAGGTGCCACCGTTCTCGGAGGCATCGATGGTCACCTCATGGCCCGCCGAATCCAGCAGCGGCTGATAGTTGGCGGCGACCTCCTCGCTGCCCTCGGGGACGTAGTGGAAGATCAGCGAGCGCCGGAACCGGTCCGCGCTGGTATTGGGCTTGGAGCCGTGGACCAGGCTGCCGTGGAAGATGAGCATGTCACCGGCCTTCATCTGCGTCTGCACCACCGACAGATGCTCCGGGATGCTCACGGTGTCCGAGGTGAACGACTCGGTGGTGTCGGCTTCCTCCGTGCAGACGATCTCGTAGCGGTGCGTGCCCGGGACGACTCCCAGCGCACCGTTCTCGGCATCGCAGTCGTCGACCGCGATCCACGCCGCCACACAGGTCTCGGGGTGCGATTGCAGGAACAGGTTGTCCTGATGCATGGCCTGCCCGCGGGCCCCGGCGGGCTTGAAGTAGAACATCGACTGCGCCGCCCACACCGGGCCGACGATGTCGGCCACCCGGCCCATGACCCGCTGCTCGAGCATCCAGCGCCGCGCCAGCTGACCGGGGGTGTGGTCGCCGCGGTGGGGCTGGATCATGCGGGGGTAGGCGTGCAGGGGATCGCCCGCGGCGGTCTCGTCGAACGCTCCGCCCTCGCCGTCGGTCTCGATATGGGTCGTGAAGGCGTCGCGGAGCTCGGCGATCTCGCTCGGGCTGAGCAGGCCCCGGATCTGGACCGCACCGTTGCGGGCATAGGCGTCGGCCAGTCGCTGCGGGTCCAGGGCTCCGGACTCGACGACCTCCAACCCACTCACATCGGAGACGTCCGGGTGTCCGTCGGGGGCGATCTGTGTGTTCGTCATGTCCACCAGTGTGGTTTCCGGGACCATGGCGGGGAAGGTGACCGGTGGTCGCGGATATGGAGGATCCTGCTATGCCCAGACAGATCGCGGCCGTCGAGATGCCGCCTCCCACGACGCACCGGGTGCTGGCCGGCGAGCTCGACCAGGACGCCGGGTATCACATACGACGGTCCCGCGGGACGGATGATTGGCTGCTGATGCACACCGTCGCCGGGGCCGGACTGCTGCACGGTGCGGACGATCAGCAGCTGACCACGTCTCCGGGCGACGCCGTGCTGGTACGCCCGGGAACGCTCCACGACTACGGCACCGATCCGGCGACGGGTCGCTGGCACCTGCTGTTCAGCCACTTCCGCCCGCTGCCCACCTGGCTGGCCCTGCTGGACTGGCCGGAACCGGTGGTCGGGATCGGCCGGGTGCGGCTCGGCGCCGAGGTGGACGATCGCGTGCAGCAGCTGCTGCTCGCAGCGGCCCGCGCCTCCCGCATGGCCGTCGGCCGCCCGGAGCTCTTCGCCCTGAACGGGGTCGAGGCCGCGCTGCTCTGGTACGACACCCGGAACCCTCGACAGCAGCAGCTCGACGAGCGGGTGCTGCGGGTGATGGAGCACGTCGACGCGCACCTGGCCGAGGATCTCGACGTCCCGGCACTGGCCCGCATCGCCCATCTCTCCCCCTCTCGACTTGCCCACCTCTTCTCCGCCCAGGTGGGGACGTCGGTGATGCGCTATCTGGAGGCGCAGAGGATGGAGCTGGCGGCCCGTCTGCTGGAGATGACCGGCGAGCCGGTGGCCGAGGTCGCCCGAAGGGTGGGCTACCTCGACCCCCTGTACTTCTCCCGCCGGTTCCGGGCGCGGCACCACGTGAGCCCGACGGCGCATCGTGAGCAGCACCGCTGAGCCGGGCCTCCTCGGGACGATGCGGTGCCGGGGTGGGGCAGACTGTTGGCCCTGGTCGCGGTGATGATCATGGTCTCTGTCGCGACCCGGGATTGGCACAGCATCCGCCCCTCCACCTTGCGCATGATGCCGTGGTCCGAGACCGACGTCGACGGTGACGACGCCATCGACCTCCGCCGCTACGCCGTCACGGGGCAGCTGCGCCGGGCAGGGCGGTGAGCAGGGGCGAGAATGGAGCCATGCAGCGCTCCCGGGTCCACATCATGGGGGCCAGCGGCTCCGGCACGACGACGCTCGCCCGCGCCCTGGCCGATCACTGGTCGGTGCCCCACGCCGATGCGGACGACTACTTCTGGAAGCCCTCGACCCCGCCGTACGCCGCCCTGCGCCCCGAGGACGCACGCCTCGCACTCATGCACGAGATGTTCGTGCCGCGCGAATCCTGGGTCCTGTCCGGGTCGATGCTCGGCTGGGGGGAGAGCGTCGTCGCGCAGTGCGATGTCGTGGTGTTCCTGACACTGGATCCTTCCGAGCGCCTGCGCCGGCTCGAAGCCCGCGAGACGATCCGACGAGAGGGCCAGGAGGTCGACGAGGCAGCCTGGTCCCGGTTCCGGCAGTGGGCCCAGGGCTATGACGACCCCAGCTTCTCGGGGCGCAGCCGAGCAGGCCACGAGGCGTGGCTCGACACCCTCGCGAAGCCCGTGCTGCGCCTGGACAGCGCCCGATCCCGCGAGCAGCTCGTCGAGGCCGTGCTGGCCAGGGAACCGCACTGACCTGAGGGTCGCGCTGATCTGAGGGCCTTACTGAGCCGTGAACCCCGCTACCCCAAGGCTCTGAGTCGCTCCCTCGCTCCCCTGCGATGCTCCTGCGCTCCGGCGACGGGCGGCGCCCTGCCCCGCTTGAATCTCGTCACAAATCCCGGCACAGCGGGGATCCGCCGCCGTCCACAGAATTGCGACGACGAGACTCCCCCATCGGCTCATCTTTCCTCCACACACCATGGTTATCCACATTCTGCGGCAGGTTGACCGAAAGACTGGCGCGGGACGCATTGCAGTTCTACACTGGGAAGAGATAATTGACAGGTGCGGACTACTCGGAAAAGGAGGTGTCGGAATGTCGACGACTGCTGAATCGCGATTATCGAGTGGCGCTGACTCCGCCTTCCGTGCCGGCGCCGCCAGCGCCCGCGGAACCGAAGCTGCCCGAGGGACCGAGCCGCCTCGCACGCCGGTCCGCGCCCGCAGACCCCTGGATCCGGAGGATTTCGCCTCCCGCTCCTTGGTCGACCCCGGATGCTTCGAGGCGCACGTCGCGCGTGAACTGTTCTCCACCCACCTCGAAGAGGCCCGCGCCTACGCGGGGCGGCTGCGGAAGCTCGCGATGCTCTGGGACGAGACCAGCGACGAGGGCGACCTGTACGCGGTTCTCGTCGCCGACGCCCGCCGGATCACCCTGAACCATGCCCGCGCGCAGCTGCGCGATGCCTGCACGGCCGTGACGACTCTCCCGCGGACGCTCGCTCGCCTCGAAGCCGGCCACATGCCGGTCTCCTGGTTCGAGCAGCTGCTGCGCCGGGTACGCCGCCTCACCCCTGACCAGCGCCGTCAGCTGGACGAGCGCGTTGCCGACTGGGATCTCGCGAACGTCTCCTGTGATCGGTTCCTGCGCGAGCTGGGGAAGCTGATCGCCTGGTTCGGAGCGGCCGCCGTGCGTGCGACCCCGACGGAGCAGCGTGACGTCGCGCTCGAAGTGAATCCCGACCACGACGGCACCGCCCGCGTCGTCATCACCGGGCCGATTCACGAGATCCTCTCCTTCACGCACCGTCTCGACCTCGCCGCCCGTGCGGTCCAGAACCAGCAGCGCCGAGCGCTCGAGAAGGAGCAACCAGTCCCCTTCGACATCGACGGGGACGCCGTCCGGAACGGGCAGCACCTGACGCTCGCGGCCCTGCGGTACGCGCTCCTGTCCCGCACGATGCTCGAGACCGCGGGCATCGAGGTGCCGGAGAGCAGGTTCCGCTTGCAGGTGGTCGTCCCGGCAATGACCCTGCTGGGAGAATCCGACGCCCCGGGCACGATCGACGGGACGATCCCACTGCCCGCAGCGATGGCCCGCCACCTCGCGGCCGGCGAGCCGACCTGGTACCGGATCCTCACCGATCCCTCCGACGGCGCCTTCCTCCCATTGCCGCCCACGCGATATTCCGCGACCGCCACGATGAGAGAGCATCTGCGTCTTCTCGATCCCGTCTGCGCCGTTCCCGGATGCACCAAGAATGTGTGCACCGTCGGCGAAGCCGATCATATCGAGGAATACAATCACAAAAATCCTGAGAGTGGCGGTCAGACATCGATCGAGAATCTCCATCGATTATGTTGGAAGCACCACGACATGAAAACACGAGGCCTCCTCGACCCGGTCCGGGAACCGGATGGAACCACCACGTGGCACATCGGCGCACACCCACCCCTTACGGCGCAGCCGAATCGGGATCTGCTCACCCCGGGGTTGGCCGCTGCCCTCCAGCGTTCTTGGGACGCCTACGAGGAGATGCTCGCGTGGGACGCCGCCAGTCACCACGGACTGCTCCAGGATGCCGATCCGACGCCGTTCCCCGATCCGCCGTTCTGAACCGATCGGGATTCGGCAGGGGTGGGCAACGACGAGGGCCCCTCCTGAGCCGCCGTGAAGCGGGCAGGAAGGGCCCTCGTGGAGAACTGCGATCAGGCGTCGACGACGACCGCCATGACGGCGGGCTCGCGGCGGTGGGTCCGGCGCAGGTAGCCGCTGACGGCCTCGACGATGATCTTCTCGATCGCGCTGATGTCGTCGATGTTCTCCTGCTTCGCCCGCTTGAGCGCCTTGGAGACCTCGTTGGTGGCGCCCTCGAAGGTGCGGTCGTCGTGGACGAAGCCCTTGGTGAGGAACTCGAGCGGCTCGGTCGGCTGATTGGTCTTGGGGTCGATCAGCGCGACGACGGTGACGACGCCGCCGCCGCCGAGGAGCAGTCGATCAGCGAGAGTGTCCTCGGTGGCGGTGCCGATGGTCTGACCGTCGACGTAGACCAGCCCGGCCTTGACCTTGCCGGAGATCTTCGCCCGGCCATCGACCAGGTCGACGGTGACGCCGTCCTGGCCGACGATGATCCGGTCCTCCGGGACGCCGGTGCGGCGGGCGAGCTCGGCGTTGGCGTGCAGGTGCTTGGACTCGCCGTGCACCGGCATGACGTTGCTGGGGCGCACGATGTTGTAGCAGTAGATGAGCTCGCCGGCGCTCGCGTGGCCGGAGACGTGCACCTTGGCGTTGCCCTTGTGGACGATGTTCGCGCCGAGATCGGTCAGCTTGTTGATGATCCCGTAGATGGCGTTCTCGTTGCCGGGGATGAGCGAGCTGGCCATGAGCACGGTGTCACCCTCGCCCACCTGGATCTGGTGATCGCCGTTGGACATGCGCGCGAGCGCCGCCATCGGCTCTCCCTGCGAACCGGTGCAGATCAGCGTGATCTTGTGGTCGGGCATCGACTGGATCTTGCGGAAGTCGACCACGAGCCCCTTGGGGATGTTCAAGTAGCCGAGGTCGCGGGCGATGCCCATGTTGCGCACCATCGAGCGGCCCACGAAGGCGACCTTGCGGCCGTTGGCGTGGGCGGCGTCCAGCACCTGCTGGATGCGGTGCACGTGACTGGCGAAGCTCGAGACGATGACGCGGCGCGGCGAGGTGGTGAACACCTGGTCGATCGCGGGGTTGAGGTCGCGCTCCGACATGGTGAAGCCGGGGACCTCGGCGTTCGTCGAGTCGGTGAGGAAGAGGTCCACACCCTCCTCGCCGAGGCGCGCGAAGGCGCGGAGATCGGTGATCCGATCGTCCAGCGGGAACTGGTCCATCTTGAAGTCGCCGGTGTGCAGCACCATTCCCGCCTTGGTGCGGATCGCGACCGCGAGGGCGTCGGGGATGGAGTGGTTGACCGCGACGAACTCGAGATCGAACGCGCCCATCTTGCGGTGCTCCCCCGCCTCGACCTGGATGGTCTTGGGGGTGATGCGGTGCTCCTTGAGCTTGGCCGTGATGAAGGCCAGGGTGAGCTCGGAACCGATCAGGGGGATGTCGGCCCGCTCCTTGAGCAGGTACGGCACGCCGCCGATGTGGTCCTCGTGCCCGTGGGTGAGCACGATGCACTCGATGTCGTCGAGGCGATCGCGGATGGACGTGAAGTCCGGCAGGATCACGTCGATGCCGGGCTGGTGCTCCTCGGGGAAGAGCACGCCGCAGTCGACGATCATCAGCTTGCCGCCGAACTCGAAGACCGTCATGTTGCGGCCGACCTCGCCGAGGCCGCCCAGCGGCGTGATGCGCAGGCCGTTCTTGGGAAGGCGCGGGGGCGCGGTGAGCTTGCGGTGGGTGGCTACGGAGGAGGGCATAGAGGCATCTCAATCGTTGAAGGGTCAGGGTCTCAAGAGCTGGGTGTCGCGCGCGTCGCAGGGCTTCGCAGCAGCGTTCACAGCATCAACCGTACGGCAGTATCGGTCTCCGGGCCGACGACATCCCGCAAGGGGAGACAATCGCCATGGCGGCACTCGCCCCTGCGCACGGCCCTGGAACGCCCCGACGGGAAGGGTTCAGGCGGCCCGCAGGGGCGCGAGCGAGAACCGCCGGAGCCTCTGGTCAGGCCATCCGCTGTGTCAGCACGTCGAGCGAGCGCTCAGCGCGGAACGCGTGCCCGGCGTCGGTGACCACGAGTTCCGGCGGGGTCGCCCCGAGGGCCTCCCATACCGGCGGCAGCATCGCAAAGGACGCCCGGGTCGCCTCGATCGGGAAGATGTGGTCCTGTTCCCCTGCCTCGAGGATCAGGGGGTGCGGGGCGATCAGTGCGGCGATGTCCGCCATCTCCAGGTCCGGCAGCAGGCCCGGGATGATGTTGCAGGGGCAGTGGCGGATCGAGCACAGGCTCGCCTCGAAGCTGCAGAAGTAGCTCGCGACCAGGGCGCCGGCGATAGATGTGTCCACTGCCGCCAGGAGCAAGGAGACAGCCCCTCCCCCGGAGCCGCCCGCTACCGCGACCCGCTGCGGGTCCACGCCCGCCACCCCGCGCAGGGCCTGTACGGCGGCGCGGGCATCGGCAACCCGTCGGCCCATCACGGGCTGTCCGTGCAGCAGGTGCCGGGCCGCATCGATGCCGCAGGAGTTCTCGGTCTCCTCGTACGGCTCCTCTTCTGCGGCTCGTGGGACGCGGCGCCTGCCGAAGCTGATCATCTCCGGGCAGAGCACCGTGAACCCGGCCCGGGCCAGCTTGTGGGCGAGGGCGTCGTGGTAGTCGTCGACCGGATCCGTGGCCACCAGATCATCGATGCCGCGGCCGTGCCCGGCGACCAGCACCACCCCGGCCCCGGTGGCGACCTCGGGTGCGGGGCGCAGCAGGAAGGCGGGGATATCGTCGCCGTCGGCGGTGAGGACCTGCACGAGGGAGGGCCCGGGGGCCGCGGAGGCGCCCGTCGGCCCGACGATGATCGCGCCACCGGGTCCCCCGCTGGGCTGGTCATGGAACTCGTCAGCCAGACCGAGGAAGGAGCGAAGGCGTCTGCGGAGCGGCTCTGGGCTCGTGGACAGGGCGGGCATGCGTTCTCCTCGTCATCGGGGATGCGGGCAGCGCTTCTCGAACGACCCGTCCTCTGGTCCTCACGGTACGGCGCGGAGCGCGCCTCAGCCCTTGACCGAGCCGATCAGCGCGCCCTTGACGAAGAAGCGCTGGATGAAGGGGTAGACCATCAGCATCGGCAGGGTTGCCACGGTGATCACGGCCATCTTCACGGACTGCGCCGGCGGCACCACGTCCACCGAGGAGGCGTCGGCGTTGACACCGCTGGCGACGATGACGATCTGGCGCAGCAGCACCTGGATCGGCCACTTCGAGGAGTCGTTGATGTAGAGCACCGCGTGCATGTAGGTGTTCCAGTAGGTCACGGCGTAGAACAGGCCGATGGTGGCGATCGAGGCGATAGACAGGGGCAGCACGATCCGCGCGAACACGCCCAGTTCGGAACAGCCGTCGATCCGGGCGGATTCCTCGAGGCTGTCCGGGATGCCCTGGAAGAAGTTCCGCATGATCACGAAGTTGAAGGCGTTCACGGTGACCGGGAGGACCAGCGCCCACAGGGAGTCCAGCAGCCCCAGCTTGGAGACCACGATGAAGGTAGGGATCATGCCGCCGCTGAACAGCATCGTGAACACGACCATGAAGTTGATGGCGCGGCGCCCCACCAGGTACGGCTTCGCCAGCGCGTACGCCATGAGCGCGGTGACCAGGAGGCTGAGGAAGGTGCCGCCGACGGTCACGACCGTCGAGACCCCCATCGCCCGGAAGATCGTCGGGGTGGACAGGATGTACCGGTACGCATCCAGGGTGGCCTCGCGCGGGACCAGCAGGAAGTTGGTGGTCGCGAGCTCCCCAGGGGTGGCGAAGGAGCTGCCGATGACGTGGACGAACGGGATCACGCAGATCAGCGAGAAGCCGCCCAGGATGATCACGTTGACCACCCGGAAGATCTGCTCGCCCGGGCCGAGTCGTCGCGCCGTGGGTTTCTTCGGGCGCACCGGCGGTCGGGTGGCGAGCACAGCCGTGGCCGCCACGTCGGTGGCGGGCGCAGGAGAGGACGTGGTCATGAAGGGCTCCCATCCGTGACCGGACGCAGGGCGAACAGTCCGGCACTGACGAAGAAGAGGAAGGCGATCGGATAGAGGATCAGCTGGCTGCCCAGCAGGCAGGCGAGACCAGCGGCGAGGAACCACCAGCCGGTGGATCGGCGCGAGGGCCGCCGACGGGCGAAGAAGATCCCGACGCTCACGAGCGCCAGCACGAGGAGGAGGGTCGCGCCGAACCAGGCACCGAGGGTGCGGCCCACCTCGAACGCCTCCTGGCGGCTCATACCCGCCTCGGGACCGATCAGCGCCGGCATGACGACCCGCTCGAAAGCCGCGGGGTCGATCTTGGTCATCACCAGGGAGAAGCCCCCGAGGGCCACGAAGGACAGGACACTGCCGATCGAGGCGATCCACAGCTCTGGGGTGCGGCGGACCCGCCGGGCTGTGCTCTGCTCTCGGTGCGCGCTCCCGGCGGGACGCCGCCGGGTCTCAGACGTGACGGTCATCGCTGCCCCTCACGTCGAGGTCGACGCCCTCGCAGGCGTGGGTGGTCACGACGTCCCCGTCGGCCCCGGAGACCCGTACCCGGCGCAGCGCGCCGCCGGAGAGGAACCCGAGCTCGATCCCGGAGCGCGTCCGGGGCTCGACGCCCGCGGCCATCTCCGGAGAGCTCGGGCGCGGGTCGGCCGCGAAGGAGACCAGGAAGTCATCGATCGTGAGATCGACCAGCGGCGCCTCGGGCAGTCCGAAGAGGTGTCCGGCCGAGGCGTGCACGTTCTTCGCGGTGACGTGGGCCAGGTGCAGTCCGCGGATCTGCGGGGTGCCGCCGTCGACCTCCCGGGCGCTGCGGTCACCCACGTGGGGATCCTTGCCGTCGGGCCCGCAGAAGTAGAAGGGATTCACGGTGATCGGGCAGAGCACGTCGTCCATGACGACGCCCGTGACGCGCACATCCTCGACCGCTCCACCGCGACCGCGCCGAGTCTTCACCCGGATGCCGCGGTCGGTGCCCTGGAAGACGCAGTTGCTGATGACGACATTGCGCACGCTGCCGCTCATCTCACTGCCGATCACCACCCCGCCGTGCCCATGGACCATGGTGCAGTTGGTGATCACGATGTTCTCGCTGGCCACGCGCTCCGGGGTGTGTTCGGTGCCGGACTTGATCGCGATGCAGTCGTCCCCGACATCGATATGGCAGTCGCTGATGCGCACATTGCGACAGGACTCGGGGTCGATGCCGTCGGTGTTCGGGGAATCGGCCGGGTTGCTGATGCGGATGCTGCTGATCGTGACGTCGTCGCACAGGGCGGGGTGGACGGTCCAGGCCGGGGAGTTGCGCAGCGCCACGTCGCGGATCGTGACCCGCGTGCACCCGTGCAGCCCGATCAGGGTGGGCCGGGGATGAGCGAGCTCTGCCCGGCGATGACGGAAGGTGTCCCACCAGGCCTGGCCGCCACCATCGATCGTGCCCAGACCGGTGATCGACACATCCTTCTCCCCCTGGGCGTACAGGCACGGGGAATGCACGAGGCCGACGGCTCCCTCCCACCGCGCCTGGACCGCCGGGTACAGCTCCGGCTCCGGGACGAACTGCAGCAGGGCGCCGGCCTCGAGGTGCAGGTCGATGCCGGTCCGCAATCGCAGCGCCCCGGTGCGGTGCACGCCCGCGGGAACGACGACCCGCCCGCCACCGCGAGTGGCGGCCTCGTCGATGGCGCGCTGGAGCCGGGCGGTCGCCAGGTCGGCGGCGGCGGGTGGTTCGGTGATCTCCACGAGGGACACGGGAACGGCCTTTCGAAGGACGGGAGGGAGACGGGGGTGCGGACCGACGGCGGGTCAGCCGCCGAGGGCGTCGTAGGCCTCGGTGTACTCGCTGATGATGTCGTCCAGCCCCTGCGAGCGGAGCGACTCGATGGTCGCCTCGTAGTCGCTCAGCGTCGACTGCCCCACCATGAAGGTGTTGTAGGAGTCGTTGAGCGCCTTCTCGAGGGTCGCCCACTGCGTGTCGTAGGTCTGCGAGGTCAGCTGCTGGGCCGGGTTGGTGATCGCGAACTCGGCGTTCTCGGTCATCATCTCGTTGGCCTGGTTCACATACGGGTCGGTGGACTTGTAGGTCTCCACCTGGTCCGAGGGGCGGGAGCTGGAGTACGGCTGGACCTCCTGCTCCCACAGCGGCTGATCGATGATGGTCACCGCGCCGTCGGCATCGAGCTCGAAATGCGTGCCCTCGACACCGTTGGTCATGAGCTGGAAGGCGGGCTCGTCCAGCAGCTTGTCGATGAGGGTCAGCGCGCGGCCGAGATCCGCTTCGGACGTCAGGGTCTGCGAGTTGAAGGCCATCAGTCCGCCCATGCCGCCGCCGGTGTCCGAGACGATGCGGCGGGGGACGTCCGCATAGGTGATGTCGTTGATGAGCGTCCACTTCACCTCGGTGTCGGGGTTGATGGACTCGGCGAGCGCCACGTAGTTCTTCGCCTCGAACAGGCCGGTGACCACGATCCCGCCCTTGTCCTGGGCGATCGCCTGCTGCTGGTTCTGCTTCTGGACGGTGACGAACTCCTGGTTGACGCCGCCGGCCTCGAAGACCCCGCGGTACCACTGCATGGCCTCCTTCCAGGCCTCGGTGGTGCAGGCGGGAACGATCTTCCCGGCGTCGTCGAGCTGGAACTTGTCGCCGGCGCCGAAGTATCCGGCCAGCGAGCGGAAGCCCACCAGGAAGCTCTCCTGGCGGTCGATGAACCCGGTGGTCCCGGCACCAGTGCCGGTGGGGTCCCCTTCGGCGAAGGCCTTCGCGACCTCACCGAGGTCCTCGATCGTGTGCGGGACCTCGAGCCCGAGGCGGTCCAGCCAGTCCTGGCGGATCAGCACGCCGTAGCGGGCCATCGGCTTCTGGAAGGGCACGCCGTAGAGGGTGCCGTCCAAGCGGGCGCCGTCCAGGGTGTCGGGGTTGATCGCGGCGAGGTTCGGGTAGTCGGCGAGATGGTCATCGACCTCCCAGAACATCCCGGAGGTGAGAGCGTCGCGGGTAGAAGGCATGCCCAGCTGGTTGAGGGTGGAGATGTCGGCGACCGAGCCCGAGGCGAGGGCCGCGTTGATCTTCTCCTCCTTGGAGGCGTCGGGGACCCACTGGAACTCGAACTCGGTGCCGGTGTACTCCGCCAGTGCCGCCATGATCGAACCATCGGGGTCCGGGGTGGTGGGCGTATGAAGCATGGACATCCAGGTCAGCGGAGCATTCGAGCCGCCTGATCCGCCGGAGTCGCCGCTGCTTCCACAGGCGGAGACTGCGAGGGCGCCGGCTGCGGCGACGGGGACGGACTGGAGGAGGTTCCTGCGAGAGATCATGCCGGGGTTCCTTTCCTGAGGGTGGTCGCTCGGTCGGAGGCCGACGGCGAGCGGCGCGAGAGCGCATCGGTGCGCCCTGCGGGATGCGCATCGATGCGCGGGAGATCAGGGGCTGACGACGGCGTCGTCGCGGGGTGGAGGTCGAGGTCACGCACGGTGCGCCGGCAGATCGCGGCGAAGACCACGGCGGGCAGGGCCACGCCGAACAGGGCCAGCAGCGGCAGCGCGAAGCGGATCATCAGCGCGTAGCCGGCCAGCACCACGGCGGTGCCGATGATCGTCCAATGCAGGGAGCCCAGCCCCAGCAGCAGCGCACTGGACAGTTGAGCGCGCAGGCCCTGCACGTCCAGGGCAGCCATCACGAAGAACACGTGCGCGGTGATGATCCACAGCACGGCGAGCGCGAGGAGGTTCGCGACCCGCAGGTACCAGTCCGGCAGGCTCATGAGGTTCACCAGGATCACGGCGCCGGCCGCCAGGAGGACCCCTCCGACCAGCACGGGATGCCAGCGCAGCTCCCGGGCGTAGCGGAAGAAGGTCGGGGCGGCCGGTGGGGTCTCGCCGTGGCGGAACCACCGATCGAGGTACTTCGCCATCGCGTAGCTCGCCGGCCCTGCGCCGAGCACGCCGAGCCCGAGCACGGTGACCACGATCCACAGGATGTTCAGCCACGCGAAGCGCCAGAACCCGGTGAGCCCCCGGTTCAGCGTCACGAACTGCTCGAAGCCGAACATCAGTACACGCCCTCCTCGCCGAGCCGCTTGGCCAGGGAGTTCATCCCGATCACGAGGATCAGGCCCACGAGGCCCTTGAACAGGCCCACCGCGGTCGCGAAGCCGAACTGGCCGTTCTGGATCCCGGCGGTGTAGACGAAGGTGTCGAAGATTTCGCCGACGTCGCGGTTCATCGAGTTCAGCAGCAGGAACATGTGCTCGAAGCCGAGCTCGAGGAAGTCCCCGATGGAGAGGATGAACAGCACGATGATCGTGGCGCGGATGGCCGGCAGGGTGATGTGCCAGGTCTGCTTCCACCGGTTGGCGCCGTCGATCTCGGCCGCTTCGTACAGGCTCATGTCCACCGCGGTCAGAGCTGCCAGATAGACGATCGTTCCCCACCCCGCGGTGCGCCAGACGTGCTGGAAGATGTACATCGGTCGCAGCCAGTCCGGATCGGTGAGGAAGCCGACGGGCTCCCCGCCGAGCGAGACGATGAGGTTGTTCAGCGCCCCACCGTCGGTCGTGAGCATCACGTAGAACAGCGACACCACGATCACCCAGGACATGAAGTGGGGGAGGTAGATGATCGTCTGCACGCTGCGCTTGAAGAACTTCCCGCGCAGTTCGTTCAGCAGCAGCGCCAGGATGATCGGCACCGGGAACGAGATCGCCATCAGCAGCAGGGAGAGCACCAGCGTGTTCCGCAGCAGCATGAAGAACGTGTCCTGCGTGAACAGCCGCACGAAGTGCTCGAAGCCCACCCACGGGCTGTCCATGATCCCCAGGAACGGCTTGTAGTCCTGGAAGGCGATGATCAGCCCGCCCATGGGCAGGTACTTGAACACCAGGAAGTACACGATGCCGGGCAGTGCCATCAGATAGAGCGCCCGGTAGCGCCACAGGATCGTGCCCAGGGGCTTCTTGCGCGGCGCGAGCGGCGTGGCGCCCGCTGCCGGGATGCTCGCCGCGAGCACGGGAGCATCCGTCCTGGCGTCGCTTACGGAGTCAGCCACCATTGGCCATCCTTGCTCGTCGTAGGGATCGGCGGGGCACCGTGCAGAGCGGCGGGAAACCGCTCTATGGGAAACCGGTTCCCCGCAGTCGCCCCAGTGTGCAGTCGGGCCGCGAGGCTGTCAACGACGTCCCCGCCGGAAGCGAGGCGCGGACCGTCGCCGGATGCGCCATAGGGCACTCTTTTCCCAGGTCAGCGCTTGATCACGTTTTGGTGTCGACAGTGGGGGCCGGGATCGGGCCGTCGAGCTGCCCTCTCGCACGCCCTCTGGGCCGCCCTGATAGCGTGTGCGATCGCGGGGGCTGAAACCGATTACTCGCGCCCATCCCGCTCGGCGCACTACGGCTCTTCGCGGCCGCCCACTCCTGAGGAGGAACCCCGTTGGAGCACCGTTCGAATCCCGTTCTCGATGCGGACTGGCCCGATCCTGACGTCATCCGCTGCGGCGACGACTTCTGGATGATCGCCTCGAGCTTCAACCGCGCCCCGGGCCTGCCGGTGCTGCGCTCTCGCAACCTGGTGGACTGGGAGCACGTCACCAACGCCCTGCCCTCGCTGGTCCCCGCCGAGCACTACGCGCTCCCCCGCCGGGGCAGCGGGGTGTGGGCGCCGGCGATCCGCGAGCACGACGGCACCTTCTTCATCGTCTACCCGGATCCGGACCACGGGATCTTCGTGCTCGAGGCCCCGGACCCCGCTGGGCCCTGGAGCGCTCCGCGCCTGCTGCTGCCCGGTCGCGGGCTCATCGATCCCTGCCCCCTGTGGGACACCGATGGCCGCGCCTACCTCGTGCACGGCTGGGCGCGCTCCCGCGCCGGCATCAAGAACCGCCTCACCCTGCTGGAGGTCACCCCCGAGCTGACCGCGCCGCTATCGACCTCGCAGGTCATCATCGATGGCGCGACCATTCCGGACATGCTCACACTCGAGGGCCCCAAGGCGTACGTGCACGACGGCTGGTACTGGATCTACGCCCCGGCCGGCGGGGTCGCCGACGGCTACCAGGTGGTCTTCCGCTCGCGCGACCTGCGCGGCCCCTACGAGCACCGGATCGTGCTCGAGCAGGACTCCACCGCCGTGAACGGCCCCCACCAGGGCGCGCTGGTGGACGATGTCCACGGCCACTGGTGGTTCGTCCATTTCCAGGACCGCGACGTGTTCGGGCGGGTCACCCACGTCCAGCCGGTCCGGTTCGACGACGAGGGGTGGCCGCACCTGGGCGATCCGATCGACGAGGTGCGCGGGCGGCCGGTCCCGGTGATCCCCCAGCGCGGCGCCGCCGCTGCGTACTCCGAGCCGCAGCGCTCCGACGACTTCACCACCGCGCACCTCCACCCGCGCTGGCACTGGCAGGCCAATCCGCAGCCGCACTGGTCCCGCACCGGGAACGGCCGCCTGGATCTGGCTTTCGCGCCGAGCCCCCGGGGCGACCTGCGGGAGCTGGGGCAGATCCTCGGTCAGCAGATGCCGGGCCGGCCCTCGCAGTGGTCCGCCCGCCTGCACCTGCCCGGCGCCGAGTCACCGGTGTCGCTCGGCATCGAGCGCGCCGGGCTGGTGGTGCTGGGGCTGAGCTACGCCTGGGCCGGACTGCGCCGCGACGCCGACGGGATCGCACTGGTGCACGCCACCATGGCGCAGGACGAGGTCGACGAGTCCGAGCACCGGGCTCGCCTGCTGACGGCAGACCCCGCCGCCGAGGTATCCGTGCACCTGCAGGCGGATATCGACGCTGACGGGCGCGTCAGCTTCGCCGCGTCCGACGTCCGCCTCGGTGAGCTCGACGAACCGCTGGGTCGCGTCGCCGTCGAACCGCTGCTGTCACAATGGCCGAGCACGAAGGGGCACTGGATCGGCGCCGAGATCGGTCTGTTCGCGACCGTCGGCAGCATGGCCCACCGCGTGCTCGAGGACCGCCGGGCGAGCTTCGGACCGGTGACCGTACGACGAGAAGGGCGTGACGCGTGACGTCTCGAGGCAGCGGAGGACCGACCATCACCCAGGTCGCGGAGGCGGCCGGGGTCTCTCGGGCCACGGTCTCCCGCGTGCTCAACGGTCGCACCAGCGTCGACCCGCAGATCGGCGCCCGGGTCAAGGACGCCGCTGACAGGCTGCAGTATCGCCCCAACCTCACCGCACGGAACCTCTCCACCGGCCGCACCCTGACGATCGCCCTGGTCATCCCCGACCTGGGCAATCCGATGTTCCAGGCGATCCTGCGGGGCCTGTCCCGCGCAGCGGAGACCGACGGATACAGCGTGCTGGTGGCCGAGGCCGCGTCCCCGGAGCGGGAGGCGGCGATCGCGAAGGACGCCCGCCGCCAATGCGACGCCGTGGTGCTGGTCTCGCCCCGGATGGACGATCTGGCGCTGGACGAGCTCGTCGAGCAGATCTCCCCGGTGGTGCTCGTGAACCGTCGGGCGAAGGATCCCCGCTTGGCGTCCGTCGGCATCGATTACGCGGCCGGCCTCACCCAGCTGGTCCGCCACCTCGAGGGCCTGGGCCACCGCGACCTGCTGTACGTGGCCGGCCCGCCGCGCAGCGCCGCCAACCGCGAGCGCCTCACCACCCTGAACGCACTGACCGACGCGAACCCGGCGATGGCGCTGCGCTCGATCCTCGGCGGTTCCGCGATGTCGGACGGGTACCGGGTGGCCGAGGAGGTGCTCGAGTCCGGAGCCACCGCGGTCCTCGCCTTCAACGACCTGGTGGCCTTCGGCATCCTGGCCCGGCTGAACGAGTTCGGGGTCGATGTTCCCGGCGACCTCTCGGTGACCGGGTTCGACGGGATCGAACTGTCCCGCTTCGCGGTGCCGCGGCTGACCACCGTGGGCCTGGAGCAGCTGGATGCCGGCGCGATCGCCTGGACCCTGCTGCGCGGGCGCCTCCAGCGCTCCGGCGGCACCGAGGCGGCCGACGACGTCCTGCTCGAGCCGCAGCTCCTGGTCGGCGACAGCACCGGGAGGGTGCCGCCCTCGCGGGTGCCGGTCACCGAGAAGACCAGCGGTCCGGCCGAGCCGACGGAGCTCGAGCTCGAGAAGAAGCCTCTGGGGTGGGTGCGGGAGGGGCGGGACTGGACCCTGCTGCACGGCGGGACGCTGCTGAGCGCCGCCGTGACCGGCGCCTCCATGGCACCCGTGCACAGTCCCCGGCCGCATCTGCATCCGGTGCGCTCGCTGAGCGGCCGGGCGATGACCGCGACCAACCCGGTCGACCACCGGCACCACTTCGGCGTCTCCCTCACCCTGCCGGACGTCAACGGCACCACCTATTGGGGAGGGCGCACCTTCGTCGAAGGGCGCGGATCGACGCTGCTGGCGAACCACGGCCGGCAGGAGTCGCGGGGGGAGGTGACGGCGCAGAACGGTCGCGACCTGCAGTCGCAGGTGCGGTGGCTCGCCCATGACGGCAGCGACCTGCTGCTGGAGCACCGGCGACTCGGCGCCTTCCTGCTGCCCGAGCAGCGCGGCTGGGGCCTGGCCTGGCGCAGTCGTCTGGAGGCCGACTCCGGGGATCTTCACATGACCAGCCCCGCCGTGCGCGGCCGCCTGGGCGCCGGCTACGGCGGCCTGTTCTGGCGCCTGCCGAGCACCGACGAGACCCGCATCCTCGTCGAGGGCGGGCAGGGCGAATCCGTCGCCCACGGCTCCTCCAGCCCGTTCCTGGTGGTCCAGCGCCGTCACGGGAACGACTGGACGAGCCTGCTGCTGGTCCAGGACGAACAGGCCCAGGGGCGGATCGATCCCTGGTTCGTGCGGGCCTCGGACTACGTGGGGATCGGCACCAGCTTCGCCTGGTCGCAGTCCCGGCTCCTCCCCGCCGGGGGCATGCTGGACGTGCGGGTGCGCGCGGCGGTGTTCGACCATCCGGTGATCACCGACGAGGTTCCCGACATCATCACGGCGATGCCGGTCATGGAGGACGACTTCCCCGGGCCGGGCGCATGAGCGTCGGGGCTCGTCGGGCCGAGACCGGGCGGGGCCTGCGCGTGGTGCTGGCCGGCGACTCGACGATGGCTCCCTATGTCGCGACCGCGTATCCGATGAGCGGATGGGGCGCCCACCTCGGTGCCGCCCTCACGGCGCGGTGCGCCACGGCCGCGGAGCAGCCGGCGGCGCCGATCCATGTCGTCGACCTCGCGAAGAACGGTGCCTCCACGCAGAGTCATCGCGAGGAGGGCCTCTGGGCCGGCGTGCTCGAGGAGACCCGCGCCGGTGACCTGGTGGTGATCCAGTTCGGGCACAACGACCAGAAGCGTGAGTACCTTGACCCCTGGGGCGGGTACACGGCGGCGCTGACCCGCATGGTCGAGGAGGTCCGTGAGCTCGGCGCGCACCCGGTGCTGTGCACGCCGGTGGCGCGTCGGCATTTCGCGAAGGGGCTGCTGCTGCACACCCATGCGGAGTATCCCGCGGCGGTCATCGCCCTGGCTGAGCGTCTCGGGGTGCCGCTGCTGGACCTCAACGCCCGGACCCGGGAGCTCATCGAGTCCCTCGGCGAGGAGGCCTCGCGCCGGCTGTTCACCCAGCTGCCCGCCGGGGCCAGCGCGCTCTACCCCGAGGGGGTCGAGGACAACACGCACTTCTGCGTCGACGGGGCGATCACCGTCGCCGAGATCGTGGCGGAGCTGCTTGCGCCCGTGGTGGTCGCTGCGCTGCGCCGCGAACGCACCGCGCTCCCTCGCTGACTCAGCGACGGAGCGCGGTGCGAAGCGGGGTCACTGCCCGGCGACGGCGCGATCCAGGCGGCTGGAGATGTCGGCGAGGACCTCGTCGACCGGCTGCTCGGCGAGGGACTTCATGAAGGGCTCGACCTTCACCGGGCCGGTGTAGCCCGCGGCGTGGACGGCGCCCATGAACCCGGCCAGGTCGATGACCCCGGTGTCGTAGGGCAGGCGACGGTCGAGGTCCTGCTGCTGGTCGCGCTCGCGGTCCTCGCGGGCGTCGTTGATGTCGACCGAGACGATGTCGGCGTCGGTGAGGCCGACCAGGTCCGCGGCGCTCTCGCCGGCGGTGTACCAGTGGTAGCTGTCCAGGATGAGGCCGACGTTGGTGGCCCCGGAATCGGCGATCAGCTCGCGCGCCTCGCGCAGACTGTGGATGAACGGGTACCGCTCGGTGGACCAGAAGGTCTTCGGGCCGATGTACTCCAGGCCGATGCGCAGCCCGGCGTCGGCCAGCAGCTCGCCGACCAGGGCCAGGCGGCCCACGTGCAGGCGCCAGTTGCGCAAGTAGTCCAGATCGTCGTGCATCGGGCGCATCCAGGTGCCCACGCGCTCGACACCGGCGGCGGTCAGCAGCTCGAGGGCTTCGGGGAGGTCCACGAGGGCCTGGCGGAACTCCGCGGCGGAGCCGTCGAGCGGGACGGGAAGGCCGGTCATGCCCCACTGCAGGCCGCGCTCGCGCACGGCGGCGGCGTGCTCGGCGACCGCGGCAGTGCTGCCGAGGGAGCGGAAGTAGCCGAGGTCGGGGTCGACGCCGCCGAAGCCGTGCTTCGCGGCGAGTTCGATCGAGGTGGAGTGGTCCAGGGGGAGGCCGAGTGCACCGGCCGACAGGTTCGAGAACATCCGGAAAGCCTAGGCGCGTTTGCTTCCCACGTGGTGATATGGGGCACCCTGTCCACCACGTGGGATCCGGAGAGCAGAACGCGGAGTCGTGACCGCGCCGTTCAGCGGGAGCCGGCGCGCGGTACGGCGGCTCCATAGGCGCCCAGGTAGCGGTCCAGCAGCTGCAGGAACGTCGCCGCGTCGTCCGCGCCCATCGATTCCAGTGCGGCTTCGTAGCCGCCCAGGGAGATCGCGAGGTCCGCCTCGAAGGCGTCGCGCCCGGCGGCGGTGCGCGCGAAGCGGTACGCGGTCTCGCCCGCCTCCCGGTTCCGCTCCAGCAGCCCGTCGGAGACCGCGGCGTTCACCTGGCGGTTGACGGTGGACTGCTCGAGACCGAGCTCATGGGCGACCTCCTTGAGGGTGCGCGGCGTGTTGTCGGAGAACAGCCAGAGGATGCGCAGATCCGCGGTCCCCAGCGATAGCGCCTGCTCGTGGTCGCGGCGGTGCCGGTCGAGCATCCAGAACATCCCGGCCAAGTGCCTGCCCCGCTCGTGCGACGCCAGGGCGTCGCCGGTGGTGTGTTCGTCCATCTCGTTCCCTCCGTCTCACCGGGTTGTGGGCCCGACGGTCGCTATGTAATCTGCATATCGAAGCGATGTGTATCTTACATATCCTACTGCCCGACCTGCTCCAGAGAGTGCTGATGCCCAGAGATACCGACGTCGCGGGAGCCCGCGGCACTGCCCGCCATCCGATCGCGATCCTCCTCGTGGCCGGCTTCTCCAGCCTGTGCGCCGCCCTCATGCAGTCGCTCGTGATCCCGATCCAGCCCGCGCTGCCCGAGATGCTCGGCACCTCCGGCTCCAACGCCGCCTGGGTGGTCACCGCGACCCTGCTCGCCGGCGGCGTCGCCATGCCCGTCTCCGGCAAGCTCGCGGACCTCTACGGCCGCAAGCCCGTGCTGGTGGTCTCGGCGCTGATCCTGCTGCTGGGCTCGCTGATCTGCGCCCTCGGGGACTCCCTGGCCCCGGTCCTCGTGGGCCGCGCACTGCAGGGCTTCGCCATGGGATACATCCCGGTCGCGATCAGCTTCGTGCGCGAGGTGATGCCCCCGCATCTGCGCAACACGGCCGTCGCCGGCATCAGCGCCACCCTCGGCGTGGGCGGTGCGCTCGGCCTGCCGATCGCCGCCTGGATCGCGCAGTCCTACGATTGGCACGCCCTGTTCTGGCTGGCCTCCGTACTCGCGGTGATCATGGTCGTCGCGACCGTCGTGGTGATGCCGCATCGCCCCGCGGCGCAGTCCGGGAAGCTCGATGTGATCGGCGCCCTGGGCATGGCGGTCGGCGTGGTCGCCCTGCTGGTCGGTGTCTCCAAGGGCAACGACTGGGGCTGGACCAGCCCCGCGACTCTCGGCGCGATCCTCGGCGGCATCGCTGTGCTGCTGCTATGGGGCCGCTTCGAGATCGGGCAGAAGAATCCCCTGGTGGATCTGCGCACCTCCGCCCGGCGACCGATCCTGCTGACCAACATCGCAGCCCTGATGGCCGGCTTCGGCATGATGGCGCAGTCGATCGTGGTTCCCCAGCTGCTGCAGGCGCCCGACGCCACGGGCTACGGCCTCGGGCAGACGATGCTGCAGGCCGGGCTCTGGATGGCTCCGGCCGGCCTGATGATGCTGGCCTTCACCCCGATCTCCAGCCGCATGCTCACCCGCCTGGGCGGGCGCATCACCCTGGCCACCGGCATGTTCGTGCTGGCCAGCGGCTACCTCGTCGCGTTCTTCCTCACCGATGCGCCCTGGCAGCTCATGCTCGCCTCCTGCATCTCCTCGGCCGGCGTGGGCATCGCCTACGCCGCCATGCCCACCCTGATCATGGAGAACTCCCCCGCCTCGGAAGCCGGCGCCGGCGTGGGCGTGAACGCGCTGATGCGGTCCATGGGCACCACGATCGCGGGCGCTGTGATGGCTATCGTGCTCACCTCGATCACGACGAGCGCGGGCGGCATGGAGCTGCCCACGGTCACCGCGTTCAAGGTCTGCTTCGCCCTCGGTGCGGCGGCCGGGCTGGGCGCCGCCGTCGTGACGCTGTTCATCAAGCGCGGCACCCCGAAGCAGCTCGCGGCAGAGGAGGCGGAGACATCGGCCCCGTCGGCCGAGCCGACCGACGGACCCGCGCGCACACAGCAGGCGCATGCCGCCGAGGAGCCCGCACTGCCCTGATCTGACCAGGTGCCCCGCGAGGCCCCGACCAGGGCAGATCCTGGTCGGGGCCTCGTCGTGCACTGCGATCGGGCTCAGGTCGCCGGCGGAGTCCACCGCGGGTCGCGACCGAGGAAGGCGAACAGCTTCTCCTGCTCGGTGGCGTCGTCCGGGACGGGCTGCTGCTGCCCGAACTGGCCGGACGGGCGCAGGTACTCCTCCATGGCACTCATCCCGGTGAAGGCATCGTGGACCATGCCGGGATCGAGACGGTCGTCCTGGCCGGAGGAGCGGGCGAGGTCCCAGGTGTGGAAGAAGACGTCCCCGGTGAAGAACTCGTCGATCACCTCGGGCAGGGGCCTGTCCTGACCCGTATGCGGATTCGAGTGGAGATGCCGGTCGGCATCCGGGTCCTCGAAGAGCGCGTGGATCTGACTGTCGAGATGGGTCCACGCCCCGACGGGGTCCTGCTCGGCCGACGGGCCCTCCTCGAAGCGGAAGGTCGACCCGCCCTGGATCATCGCCGGCAGCCAGGTGGTCAGGTGCCTCACGACGTCGCGGGCGCGCCACTCCGCGACCGGGCTGGGGGCATCCCAGTCGGCGACTCCCCCGACGGTCGCGGTGAAGCCGGAGGCGATCGTGCGGTACTTCTCCGCCGGCGGCAGCTGAGACAGGGGCGTACCCATCAGGAGTTCTCCTCCTGCGCGGAGCCGCCGGCGGCGAGGAGGGCATCGAGCTTCTCGTAGCCCTCGTTGACGCCGACGTCCATCCCGCTGTCGAGCATCTGATTGCGCCCCTCGAAGGAGTCGAAGAGCGACTGGGAGCTCATCCTGGTCCACCCGTCGCCGAGATCCTCGAGGCGCAGGGTCTCCAGGGTGACGGCCTCCGGCCACCCTTCATAGGTGAAGGTCTGGACGATGCGACTCTCGGAGACCTCGTGGAAGCTCCCGTGGAAGGAGTATCGCTCGTCCCCCCGGATATTGGTGAAGGCCCAGGACCCTCCGGTGCGGGCATCCCAGTGGTCGATGCGGGTGGAGAGGCTCTTCGGGCCGACCCACTGGGCATACAGCTCGGGATCGGTGTGGGCGCGGAGCACCTGGGCAGGGGTGGCCTGGAAGTCCCGGACGATGCGGATCAGGGGGACCTCAGGATCGGCGTCGATGGTGGCGGTGGTGAGGCGGTCGGTGGTGCTCATGACGATTTCTCCTGTGAATCGGTGGTGCCTGGCGTGGTCAGAAGTGCCTCGAGGCGGGACATGCGGGCCTCGGCGGCGATCCGGTGTCGGTCGATCCAGGTGGTCAGCCCCCCGAGCGCCTCGACCTCGAGATGCACGGGGCGACGTTGGGCGTCGCGTCGGCGGGTGACGAGGCCGGCGGCCTCGAGGACTGCGAGATGCTTGCTCACGGCCTGCAGGGACATCTCGTAGGGGGCGGCGAGCTCGCCGACCGTGGCATCACCGAGGGTGAGGCGGGAGACGAGGTCGCGCCGGGTGGGGTCGGCGAGGGCCGCGAAGGCCCTCGACAGGGTGTCGCCCTCCATCGTCGTGTCCTGCAGTGCTGTGTCGGCGTTGTCGTCGTCGTCCATTCACTCCCTTCTCAACTGATTGGTTGATAAAGGGGACGCTACTCCCGGCCCGACGCGTCGTCAACCCCTTGGTTGATAACGGTGTCGGCTCCGCTCGGGCCGCGGTCCGTCCGCGGCACACCACACCCGGCCGGCCTGACCCCGTCCACCTCGCCCGGCTCGCCGGGCCTCGCCCGCCCGGCTCGCCTGGCTCCGTGCGTCCGCCTGCCCCGCCGCCCCCAGCCACCCTCGCCAAGTTCGGTCCAACCAGAAGTTCCTCGACGAGAACTTCCAAATTTTGGAAGTTTTCGTCGAGGAACTCCGTCGGATGCCCGCGGCGGCAGCTTCAGGCGATGCGCGGCCAGCACGTCTCCACCTGAGCCACCCCGGCCGCCCGTCAGCGAGGCCTACGGCGTCAGTCGCCCAGCTGCAGCTCGACGGTGACGACGCTGTGCGGCGGCAGGTCGATCTCGAGGCCCCGTTCATGGTCACGCACCGACTCCAGGGCGCGCGGCGCGACCGCGTCGGGCTGCTCGGGCGTGTTGTGCGCGGCCGAGGTCTCGCCGGTCAGCACTCGGGCGCTGTGCCCGGTGACGGAGCGCCCGCGCAGGTCCAGTACGAGCGTGCGGGCCTGCTCGACGTCGAGGTTCGACAGGGAGACCAGCGCTGTCCCGCCCGTCGTGGAGGCCGAGGCGGAGATCATCGGCAGCGCGCGGCCGTCGACCTCAGCGGGCTCCTCGGGCAGCAGCACGTGCGCGTCCAGCGCTGAGGCATCCTGGTGCCCGGCGTTCATCGCGAACACGTGGTAGGTCGGGGTCAGCACCAGGGCGCCGGAGTCGGGATCGGTGAGGATCATCGCCTGCAGGACGTTGACGGTCTGGGCGATGTTCGCCATGACCAGGCGGTCCGCATGGCGGTGGAAGCCGTCGAAGTGGATCGAGGCCACCAGGGCGTCACGCACCGTGTTCTGCTGGTACAGGAAGCCGGGGTTGGTGCCGGGCTCGACGTTCCACCAGGTGCCCCACTCGTCCAGGACCAGGCCCACCTTCTTGAACGGGTCATAGCGGTCCATGACGGTGGAGTGGCGTGCCACCAGCTCCTCGGTGCGGGCGGCCCGGGAGAGCGTCAGGTACCACTCCTGCGGGGTGAAGTCGGTGGCGCTGCCCTTGTCGCCCCAGGGCCCGGACATCGTGTAATGGTGCAGGGAGATCGCCTGGAACGGCGAGGGCTTGGACTCGCGTCCCTTGAGGGTGCCGATCGCCTTCATCAGCGCCTCGGTCCACGCGTAGTCGTCGTCGCTGGCGCCGGCCGCGATGCGAGTGACCTGGTTCCCCGGGTCCCCGCCCTGGTCACGCACATAGGTGGAGTACTGACGGGCCAGCGCCGCGTAGTCCTCGGCCCGCATGTTGCCGCCGCAGCCCCAGGCCTCGTTGCCGATGCCGAAGAACGGCACCTTCCACGGCTCGTCACGGCCGTTCTGTCGGCGCAGGGACGCCATCGGTGAGTCGTCGGCGCGGGTGAGGTACTCGATCCACTGGCTCATCTCGGCGACCGTGCCGGAGCCGACGTTGCCGTTGACGTAGGCCTCGGTGCCGAGCAGTTCGACGAGGTCCATGAACTCGTGGGTGCCGAAGGAGTTGTCCTCGACGATGTCACCCCAGTGGGAGTTGACCATCCGGGGGCGCTGCTCGCGCGGCCCGATGCCGTCCTTCCAGTGGTAGTCGTCGGCGAAGCAGCCGCCGGGCCAGCGCAGGTTCGGGATGTGCAGGGCGCGCAGCGCCTCGACCACATCGTTGCGGATCCCGCGGGTGTTGGGGATCTCGGAGTCCTCGCCGACGAAGAATCCCTCGTAGATGCAGCGGCCGAGATGCTCGGCGAAGTGGCCGTAGAGGTGGCGGTTGATGGTGGTGCCGGGCAGGTCGAGGTCGATGACCACACGGGCCGGGCCGTCGGTCGGCGCACTGGACGGTCCGGTGGAGCCGGTGGCGCGGTGGCCCGTGGTGGTCGCGCTGAGCGCTGAGACCAGTCCGGTGGCGAGAGTGCGGGCAGGAACAGTCATGAGGTCTCCTCGGGTGCGGTCACAGGCGGAGGTGCCCGCCTGCAGCGGACAGGCTCGAGCGGGGCAGTACGAGCGGAGCGGGACTGGGCCCGGGCGGCGGCGCGCCCGGGCCCTCCCGATCAGGCGGTGGTGCGGGTCAGGCGGATGATCGACCAGGAGATCGCGGGCAGCTCACCGCTGAGGCGGCCGTCCGTCATCGCGACGCTCGCGTTCTCCTGCGGGGCGACGGTATCCGGGGCGTCGGCCGTGTTCGCGGCATAGGGGTCCTCGTGGTGCAGGGTGAGGGCCTCGACGAGCTCGAGGTCGCCGAACCCGCCCGAACTCAGATCCACGCCGAGGTCGAGCACGCCGGAGGCATCCCGGTTCACGACGAACACGGTGAGGTCGCCGGAGTCCTCATCCCATGTGGCGACCGCGTCGGCCGAAGCGCTGGTACCGAAGCGCTGGTTCTCGAAACTCGGGGCCTCGACGTTCACCTGCAGCACCTCGCCCTGGGCATGGCGGGAGGTGAGCGCGAAGGGGTGGAAGGTGGTCTGCTTCCAGGCGCGACCGCCGGGCTCGGTCATGATCGGGGCGATCACGTTGACCAGCTGGGCGAGCGAGGCGGAGGCGACGCGATCGCTGTGGCGCAGCAGGGAGATCAGCAGGTTGCCGAACACCACGGCGTCCATCGCGGAGTAGATGTCCTCCAGCAGCACGGGCGCGACCGGCCAGTCGTCACCGCTGGGCGGGCGGGACTCGGCGCGGTGCTGGTACCAGATGTTCCACTCGTCGAAGCTGACCATGATCCGCTTGTCGCTCTTCAGCTTGGCTCCCACATGGTCCGCGGTGGCGACGACGGAGTCGATGAAGTAGTCCATGTCGTCGGCCGAGGCGAGGAAGGAGGCCTGGTCGCCATCCTTCTCCGAGTAGTAGGCGTGGGCGGAGACCATGTCCACGAACTCGTAGGCCTCGGTCAGGACCGTGTTCTCCCAGGCCCCGAAGGTGGGCATCGAGGAGTTGGAGGAGCCGCACACGATGAGCTCGAGATTCGGATCCTCCATGCGCATGGCGCGGGCGGATTCGGTGGCCACGCGCGCATACTCCTCGGCGTTCTTGTGGCCGATCTGCCAAGGGCCGTCCATCTCGTTGCCCAGGCACCACATCGAGATCTTGTACGGATCGGCGTGACCATTGGCGACGCGCTGGTCCGACAGGGCGGTGCCGGCGGGGGCGTTGGCGTACTCGAGCACGTCGAGCGCCTCCTGCACCCCGCGGGTGCCGAGGTTCACGGCGTACATCGGCTCGACGTCGGCCTTCTTGGCCCAGGCCATGAACTCGTCCAGGCCCACGGTGTTGGGGTCGCTGGAGTGCCAGGCCAGGTCGTGGCGCACGGGGCGCTGCTCGAGCGGTCCCACGCCGTCCTCCCAGCGGTATCCGGAGACGAAGTTGCCGCCCGGGTAGCGCACCGAGCTCACACCGAGCTCACGGGTGAGCTCGAGGACGTCGGTCCGGAAGCCCTGGTCGTCGGCCGAGGGGTGATCCGGCTCGTGGATGCCGGTGTAGACGCAGCGGCCGAGGTGCTCGACGAAGGCGCCGAAGGTGCGGCGTCGCACCGGAGCGACCCGGAAGGCGGAGTTCAGAGTGAGGGTGACCTGGGAAGACATCGGTGTCGGCATCCTTGTCGGGGAGGGTGTCCGGCCCGCGCGGGCAGTGCGCAAGCCTGTTCTACAACGTTGCAAACAGCTTTCCACAGCAGTGTCGCGGCGTCAATGACTGCTCGTGATCCGGTACCGCGTCGCCACTGGGCTTCCCCGGCCGGAACTCACCTGCCGCGGGTCTCGGGTCACGATCCCCCTCACCCTGCACCGCCGGCGCGGCCGTTCAGTGCGAGAATCGTCCTCATGTCCCAGCACCCCTCGACCGGCCGCCGGCGCCCGCCGTCGCTGCGCGATGTCGCCGAGATCGCCGGAGTCTCGATCAAGACCGTCTCGAACGTGGTCAACGACTATCCGTACGTCCGGGACACGACCCGCGAGAAGGTGCGCGAGGCGATCCTGCAGGTGGGATACCGCCCGCAGGTTGCGGCGCAGCAGCTGCGCACGGGCGCGAGCAAGATGGTCACCCTCGCTGTGCCGTCACTGACCTTCTCCTACTTCTCGGATCTCGCGCAGGAGTTCATCGACGAGGCCCAGCTGCGCGGCCAGACCGTCGTCCTGCATTCCATCTCCGGCGGCCGCGAGGCCGAGCGCACCGTGCTCGAGGGGTTCAACCGCGTTCTGGGCGACGGCGTCATCTTCAATCCCCTGCAGCTCGAGGAGAAGCTGTTCGCGCGGATGGAGCGCACCAGCCAGCCCACCGTGTTCATCGGCGAGCACCTTCCCGAGGCCCTCCCCCAGGGCAGCGACTACGTGCGGATCGACAACGTCTCCGCCGCCTTCGACCAGACCTCGCACCTGATCACCACCGGTCGCCGGCGGATCGCGTTCATCGGCAGGATCGACACCGAGCAGGGCGCACAGCCCCACAGCTCCGGATCACTGCGCCGGGACGGCTACCTCGCTGCCCTGCGCGAGCATGGGCTCCCCGCCGACGGCGGCGACGTGCAGGCGGTCGCCGACTGGCGCCGTCCCGACGGCTTCGCCGGCGCCGAAGCGCTGTTCGCTCGCCGCCCGGACGTGGACGGGATCGTCTGCGGCAATGACGATCTGGCGATCGGCGTGCTCGCGACCCTGCGCCGCCTGGGCCGACGGGTGCCCGAGGACGTCGCCGTGATCGGCTACGACGACACCCCGGACGCCCCCTTCACCTCGCCCCCGCTGACCACCATCTCTCCGGACAAGCACGCTCTCGCCGCGACCGCCCTGGACCTCCTGGCCGAGCGAATCCAGGGGTACGACGGGCCTCCCCGCGTGGTCGACACCCCCTACACGCTGGTGATCCGCGACTCCACGACCGCGGCCGATGCCGGCCCGCAGCACTCCCCCACCACCCCCTCCGCACCCGATCTCGAGGAGCTCCCCCGGTGACCATCCCGACCCCCTACGAGGACCTGCTGCGCGAGGTCATGGAGACCGGCAACGCCAAGGGCGACCGCACCGGCACCGGCACCCGCAGCCTGTTCGGCAAGCAGATCCGCTTCGACCTCTCCCAGGGCTTCCCGCTGATCACCACCAAGCGCGTGCATACCCGCTCGATCATCCTCGAGTTGCTGTGGTTCCTGCGCGGCGACACCAATGTGCGCTGGCTGCAGGAGCGCGGCGTGAGCATCTGGGATGAGTGGGCTGACGAGAACGGCGACCTCGGCCCGGTCTACGGCGCGCAGTGGCGCTCCTGGCCCACCCCGGACGGCGGCGTGATCGACCAGATCACCGACGTCATCGAGCAGATCCGCACGAACCCGGACTCCCGCCGACTGATCGTCTCGGCCTGGAATCCGGCGGACATCCCGAAGATGGCGCTCGCGCCCTGCCACGCGCTGTTCCAGTTCGAGGTCCACGACGGCAAGCTCTCCTGCCAGCTGTACCAGCGCAGCGCCGACCTGTTCCTCGGGGTGCCGTTCAACATCGCCAGCTACGCGCTGCTGACGCACATGGTCGCCCAGCAGACCGACCTCGAGGTGGGCGACTTCGTGTGGACCGGCGGCGACTGCCACATCTACGACAACCACCACGAGCAGGTCACCCGCCAGCTCTCGCGCGAACCGTTCCCGTCCCCGACGCTGCGGATCACCCGCCGGCCGGACTCGATCCTGGACTACGAGCTCGAGGACTTCGAGATCGAGGACTACCAGCACCACAAGGGCATCAAAGCCCCGGTGGCCGTCTGATGGTGGACCACCCCGACTCCGACGGATCGTCCAGCCCGTCGGCCCGGATCGGTCTGATCTGGGCGCAGGCAAGCGGGGGCGTCATCGGCGCCGACGGCACCATGCCCTGGCACCTGCCGGAGGACCTGAAGCACTTCAAGCGCACCACGAAGGGCTCGCCGGTCGTGATGGGGCGGCGCACCTGGCAGTCGTTCCCGCCGAAGTTTCGACCCCTGCCGGGGCGCACGAACATCGTCATCACCAGGGACGACGCCTTTGCCGACGAGGGTGCCGTGCGTGCACGCGACCTTCCCGATGCCTTGCGCCTCGCCCGGGAGACACTGGCGTTTCCGGGTGCCGAGGCGCCGACTTCCTCCGAGGACGCGGCCTCTGCCGCACGCGCCGCGAGACACAGCCCGTCGGCGGTTGACCGGCCGAGGATCTGGGTGATCGGCGGTGGCGCCGTCTACCGCGAGGCGATCGCGGGCGCGGATCTGCTGGTCGTCACCGAGATCGACCTCGAGATCGACGGCGACACCACGGCGCCCGCGATCCCGGCCGGCTTCACTCTGTCGTCCACGGACCCCGCCGCCGGGTGGCACGAGGCCGCGAACGGCCTGCGCCACCGGGTCCTCACCTACACCCGCTGAGGCCCGATTCTCCGACCATGCACGGGCTCCGGGACGGTGCACCCCGCGTGAGTAGGCGGTGAGGACGACCCGAAGCGCCTAGTCACGCGGGGTACCGGTCGGTAACCCCGGAGAAGCCCGCCCAGCACGGTAGGACGCGAGGCGGCGGACGAGGGGCCCCCGCCCGCCGCGCCGCGCTCAGGTGCCGGCGATGCCGGTGGTGGCGATGCCCTTGATGATCTGGCGCTGGAAGAACATGAACACCACGATCAGCGGCAGCGCGGCGAGGACGGCCTGGGCCATGCTCTGCGCGTACTGGATGCCGTAGGCGCTGATCACGGTCTGCAGGCCTGTCGGCAGCGTCATCAGGTTGGAGTCGTTGACGACGATGAAGGGCCACAGGAAGTTGTTCCAGGCCCCGATGAACACGAAGATCGCGACCGCGCCGAGGATCGGCCGGGACAGCGGCAGCACGATGGCCCAGAAGATCCGGAACCTGCTCGCGCCGTCCATGAGGGCGGCCTCCTCGAGCTCGAAGGGGATCTGGTCGAAGAACTTCTTGAGGATGAACACCATCGGAGCGGCGACCACCTGCGGCAGGATGATGCCCCAGTACGTGTCCACCAGGTTCAGCGAGAGCATCAGGTTGAACAGCGGGACGATGAGGATCTGGCCCGGGATCATGATCGACGCGACGATCAGCGTGATCAGCATCTGGCGCCCCGCGAACTTCAAGCGCGAGAGGGCGTAGCCGGCGAGCGCCGAGATCGTCACCGTGATCACGGTGACCAGGGCCGAGGTGAGCAGACTGTTCCACGCCCAGCGCGGCACCAGTCCCTCGGTGAGGACGTTGACATACGCCTCCAGGGTGAAGCCGCTCGCGGGGAACAGCGTCACCGGCAGGGCGGCCGCCTCGGCCTCGGTCTTGAACGAGGTCAGCACGGCCCACAGCACCGGGATCAGCCACGCCAGGGCCAGGACCGCGAGGATCACGAAGGCGACGATGCGAGCCGGCGTGGGGCGGCGACGACGCCGCGTGGAGGTGCTCCGCGCGGGAGCCTTCACCGCCGGGACAGCGGGGCTCAGGGTCGAGGTGGTGGGGTTCGCGATGCTCATGCCTTCACGCTCCGTCGGGACGAGATCACCATGTATGCGATCGAGATGATGATGATCAGGAAGAAGAAGATGTAGGAGATCGCCGAGGCGTAGCCCAGGCGGTACCCGGTGAACCCGGCCTCATAGATGTAGAGCAGGATCGGGCGGGTCGTGCCGCCGGGGCCGCCATTGGTCATCTGGTAGATCTGGTCGAAGACCTTCAGCGATGCCAGCAGCTGGAGGACGAGCACCAGCACCGTCGTGGGCGCGAGCTGCGGCAGGGTGATCGCGCGGAACTTCCGCCAGGCGCCGGCACCATCGAGCGATGCCGCCTCGTAGAGCTGGTCGGGGATGTTCTGCAGTGCCGCCAGGTAGAGCAGGAAGTTGAAGCCGACGGTCCACCACACGGTGGTGACGACCACGGCGATCATGGCGGTGTTCGGGTCCTGCAGCCACGCGAGTCCCTCGATGCCGAACCAGCCCAGGAACGTGTTGATCAGCCCCAGCTGCGGGTTGTACATCCAGATCCAGAACTGCGAGACCACGGTCGAGGCGAGCAGGAACGGCATGAAGAACGAGAGCCGCCAGAACCACTGGCCGGGAAGGCCGATGTTCACCAGCACGGCGAGCACCATGGCGACGACCACCAGCGGGATAGTCGAGAGGAGGGTGAACCAGGCGGTATTGGCCAGCGAGCTCCACACCTGCGGATCCCCGAGGGCCTCCTTCCAGTTCGCCAGGCCCACGAAGCCGGTGTTCGTGCCGGCGAGGCTGGTGCCGGTGAAGCTCATCCACAGCCCGTAGAAGGTCGGCCAGATGAGGAACAGGCCGAAGGCGATCAGGAACGGGGCGCAGTAGAGCCATCCGCGCAGGTTGTCGCTGCGGCGCCGACGGGAGCGCCCGGCGGCGAGATGGTCGGCTGCGCCAGTGGCGGCCCGGGGCGGGGCGGCGAGGCCTTCGGCGGTGGTCATCGGTCGTCTCCTTCGACGGACGGACAAGGCTGCACGGGATTCACGACAGGCGTGAGGGGCGCGGTGGTCGCCGTGGTCGTGCGGGGCACGGCGGGCGCGGGGTTCCGGTGTCGCATGGCGATCACATCGGGGTGGGCTTGAGCAGCAGCGCGTTCACCCGGGTGACGAACGCGTTCCAGCCCTCGAGGGGGTCGGTGCGCCTCGCCCAGACGTTCTGCATGTCGTTGCCGAAATAGGTGTGGAAGTCGCTGCCCGAGCCGGTGAACCAGGCCCGTGGGTCGTAGACGAGATGATCGATCGCGTCGGCGTAGTGGGACTGCGGGATCAGGTCGTCGTAGCTCGGGTCCTCGACGACCGGGGAGTAGGCGGGGATGTGCCCCGCACCGGCCCAGGTGATCGAGTTCTTCAGCAGGTAGGCCACCGCCGCGTGCACGTTGCGGCGGCGATCCTCGTCGGGGGACATCTGGTGCGGGAGTACGAAGGCGTGGGAGTCCGCGTAGGCGGTGGGCTCCCCCAGGACCCCCGGGATCACCGTCATGTCGAAGGGCACGCCTTCATTGCGGAAACTGCCGGATTCCCAGACGCCTCCGTAGAAGGCGCCGGCGCCGCCGGTGGCGAACTCGGAGATCGCGGTGCCGCCGTCGTGCCCGGGGTTGCCCACGTCGCCGTCGATGAGGGAGAGGATCCATTCGATCGTCTCGATGACGAGCTCTTCCTGGTACTCCATCTCGCCGCCGACGGGCAGATCGATCGTGCCCCCGAGCTGCGCGTAGTAGGTGGAGAACATGCGCCACTGGTTCGAGCCGTCCCCGAGGTATCCCCAGGACAGCCCGTACCCGGTGGGTGCATTGGCCCCGAGCTCGAGGGCGAGTGCGCGGAAGTCCTCGGGGTTGTCGGTGGGCAGCAGCAGGCCGTCGCTGCCGAGGACCCCGGCGGCCTCGGCGATCTCGGTGTTGTAGTAGAGGACGAAGGGGTGGGAGTCCAGGGCGATCGCGGTGAGCTTCCCGTCGACCACCATCTTGTCCCAGATCAGGTCGGGGAAGTCCTCCTTCACCACCCCGAACTCGCCGAACAGGTCGAGGTCCCATTCGTCGAGCAGGCCGCCGGGGGCGTAGCCGGGTACGCGAGCGGCGTGCATGACCGCGAGGTCCGGTGCGCGGCCGCCCGCCGAGGCCATGGCGAGCTTCGTGTAGTACGGCGCCCCCCAGGCCAGCACGGTCTGGGTGACGCTCGAGGCACCTTCGGTGGCCATGTACCCGTCGAGCATCTCGCCCATGGTCACGCCGTCGGGCCCGGAGAGCAGGTGCCAGAAAGCGATGTCGTCGGACGCCCGAGCGGCCGTGCCGCCGCATCCTGCCAGCGCCCCCAGGCCTCCGAGGGCTCCCAGGGCGCCGGCGCCCTGCATCAGTGCGCGACGGCCGACCACGCGACCACCCGCATGAGCGCTCCCCGGGCGATTCCTCGGGGAAGCCGGCCGGGACCCTGCGGCCCCGGCGCGAGAAGAACTAAGCATCATTCCGTCCACCTCTTCGTGGTGGGGCGCAGCCGCCACGGCAGATGCCGTGCGCAACCGTCAGCCCGACAGACTTCGTACGCGAGCCCTGAATTTACATCGTTGCAATGTGGGCGTCAACACTCTGCGGCGAGGCGGGCAGCGCCGGCACGGATCGAGCCATTCCTCATCGTTCAGGCAGGTCACAGCTTCCTGTGATCGCGAAAAGTCAGCGAGGTCACGGCAGTACCGGCACCGTGGCGCGCAGATGACGCCCCCGGCTCCCTGCGCGTACTGCGCGGGCACCGGGGACGTCATCGGACGTCGCTCAGCCCTTCAGGCCGGAACCGGTCACCCCTTCGACGATCTGACGCTGGAAGAACATGTACAGCACGACCAGCGGAAGGGCGGCGAGGATCGCGCCGGCCTGGATATCCGCGTAGCGCAGCCCGAAGGTGCCCTGCACCGTGGCGAGGCCGACGGGGATCGTCATCAGGGCCGGGTTGGACAGGACGAACAGTGGCAGCAGCAGGTTGTTCCACGTCCACACGAAGGTCAGGATCGCCACGGCCGCGGTGACGGGACGGGAGAGCGGCATGATCACCGACCAGTAGATCCGCCACAGTCCGGCACCGTCCACCCGCGCGGCCTCCTCGAGCTCCTTGGGAACCCCGTCGAAGAACTTCTTGAAGATGAACACGGCGATGACGGAGGGGACCTGCGGGAGGATCACGGCCCAGTAGGTGTTCAGCAGCTGCAGGATGCGCAGCTCCTCGAAGAGCGGGACGATCAGCACCTGGCTGGGGATCATCAGACCGATGATGACCAGCAGGTAGACCAGTGACCGCCCGCGGAACCTCAGCCGCGAGAGGGCGAAAGCGGCCATCGACGCGAACAGCAGGGTCAGTACTGCGGTGATGATCGAGGTCAGGAAGCTGGAGAGATACCAGTTCCAGATGTCGCCCTGTCTCATCAGCGTCAGGTACGACTCGAGCGTCGGACGCATCTCGGTGAGGATCTCCTGCGCGCCGAGGGCGGCGACACCATTGGCCGTCAACGAGGTCTTCACCGCGAACACGCTGGGGATCAGCCACAGGATCGCAAGCACCACGAGGATCACCAGCGAGATGACGTGGAAGGAGCGCCCGCCACCCCGGACCGGAGTGGTGGGTGCGGCCGGGGCGGCGGCGGAGACCCCATTGCGGCGTCGGGTGCGGCTATCGATGGCAGTCATGTCAGGAGCCTTCCTCGCGCGCGGTGCCGACCCGGGAGACGACCTGCTGGATGATGGCGATCACCAGGATGATCAGGAACAGCAGGACCGAGGCCGCCGAGGCCGCGCCGATCCGGTTGCTGGTGAAGGCCGTGTCCGTGATGAGGCCGAGAGCCACCTGCGTCGAGATGCCTGGACCTCCCTCGGTCATCAGATAGACCTGGTCGAAGATTTTCAGGCTGGCGATGATCTGGAGCAGGATCACCAGGCCCGTGGTGCGGTTCAGCAGGGGCACGGTCAGCCGGACGATCTGCTGCCAGGGCGTGGCCCCGTCGACCGCGGCGGCCTCGTACAGCTCCCGCGGGATGTCCTGCAGGCCCGCCAGGAAGAGGACGAAGTTGAACCCGATGGTCCACCAGATCGTGGCGATCGCGATACCGATCATCGCGGTGCTCGGGTCAGAGAGGATGCCGGCACCGGGCTCCAGGCCCACCATCCGGGCGGGCAGCGACCACAGGCCCGTCGAGGGGGTGAAGACGAAGACCCAGATCAGGGAGATCGTCGCCGAGGGCAGGATGAACGGCAGGAAGAAGGCCAGACGGAAGAACCATTGGCCGCGGGCGACCCGGTTGGTCAGCACGGCCATGACGAAGGAGAGGATGACCAGCGGTGGCACCGTATAGAGCGTGAACTGGAGCGTGTGCCAGAGCGCCGACCAGAAGTCGGCCCGGCCGAACATCTCGAGATAGTTGTCCAGGCCCGCGAAGGGCCCCAGCCCGCTGTGCACGGTCGAGGTGTGGAAGAAGCTCGCGAAGAACATCCACACCGTCGGCCCGATCATGAAGGCCACGTAGAAGACCACGAACGGGGTGAGGAAGAGCCACGCCTGCGGGGTCCGATGCCGCACGGCGCCTCCTCGGAGCCGGGGCTGCGAGGTATCCACGGATCGGGGAACGGCGGAGGACGTCGTCGTCATGAGGAGTTCCTTCCGGATCAGAGGGGGCTGGGCGTCGAGGTGTAGATCTCGAGCTGCGCCCTGATCGCCTGCAGCGCCTGCTCCGGAGTGAGCACACCCTGCTGGACGAGTCCGAGCTGGGCACCGACGGTCGACTCGAAGGTCGACCCCGATCCGCCGTACCAGGCCGGGTCGTCGTAGACCGCATAGTCGGCGGACGCCGCGTAGTACTTCTGCGGCTCGAGGGCCTGGTACTCGGCGCTCTCGAAGGCGGGCATGTAGGAGGGGACGTGCCCACCCTCGGCCCAGGTGAAGCTCTGCTCCAGCATCGCCTTGATGAACTCCATCGCCTGCTGGCGCTGCTCCGGAGAGCGGTCCTTGCGCGGAAGGATGAACGTGTGGGAATCGGCCTGGACGGCCTGCCTGTCGTAGAGCTGAGGGATCGGGGCCATCCCGAACTCGAGCCCGTCGATCGACTGCGCGGTGGAGATCTCCCATTCGCCCTGCAGATAGAAACCGGAGCCTCCGGTGAACATCGTGGTCTGCGAGGTCGCGTAGTCGAGAGCGCTGTTGAGCCACCCCTGGTCGACCCAGCTCTGGATCCTCCCCATCACCTCGAGGAAGGACTCCTCGTCGACGCTGATGGTCGCCCCGTCGTCCTCGAGGAACGGCGTCGCCGCGTCGAGCTGGTTGTACAGGGTCCAGAAGAATCGCCACGGGGTGGAGGTCTCCGCGACGTTGGCGACGGTGATCGCGAGCCCCTCGGTGACAGCGCTGATCTCGGCCAGGGCCGCTTCGAAGGCGTCCATCCCGGTGAGGTCGACGAGCAGTCCGTCCGCGTCGAGCAGGCCCGCCTGATCGCACACCTCCTTGTTGTAGAACAAGGTGAACGGGTGAGTGTCCAGCGGGATGGCAATGTTCTGACCGTCCGTGACCTGGGCTTTCCAGGCCTGAGCGTTGAAGTCCTCCGTCGTGAGGCCGACGCCGGCGAGGTCCTTCTCGGTGATCGGATCGAGGATCCCGCCGGTCCAGAGCGGCTTGGCGCGCGTGAGGTGGGCGACCGCCACATCCGGCGGCTGATTGCCGACCGTGGCAAGGGTCAGCTTCGAGTAGTACGGGTTGCCCCAGGTCAGAGTGGTCGCCTGCAGTGAGCTTTCTCCGTACTCCTCGCGGTAGGCCGTTTCCATGTCCTGCATACGCACACCGTCGCCACCTCCGAAGAGGTTCCAGTAGACGATGACCTCCGGGTCCAGCTGGGTGCCGAGGAGGCCCGCTGCCAGCGGCGTGGAGCACCCCGCCACGGTGAGCGTGGAGGCCGCCAGAGCCCCGGCGCCGAACAGTCGGCGGCGACTGATCGCGGGGCTCTCGACGCTGCGCACCGGGGCTGCGCGGGGTGGGCGATTCCTCATGTCATCACTCCCTCGGAACGGGGACCTGGGCGACGGGCGGGCCGCCCGCCAAGGCGTCGAGAAGGCTGGTGTCGACAGCGCGTCCCGTAACTCCACGGCGACCGGTCCTACCCGGCCTCGCGTCGCGGCGACCCTGCTGGCAGCTCTGCCCCCAGGCGTGCGATTCCGCGGGAAACACTGTCCGTAATGCCCACTTTGCTCTCATCCGCAGTCTATGTGCTGCGCCTCACAAACACCAGGGTTTCATCGTTGTAGGGCGTGCGGGCGATACCGCCTGCACCGCACGGAGCCCCGCCGCCTCCCTCGACGCAGGGGGTCGAGATCGGCGGCGGGGCTCCGCTCCCGGGAGGCTCCGGGGCTCGCCCGGTCGGCCGTCAGGCGGCGCTCGTGGAGCGCTTCTTGTTCCACACGTCGAAGGCGACGGCCAGCAGCAGCACCACGCCGCGCACGACCGACTGCGTGGACTGGTCGATACCCATGATCTGCATGCCGTTGGACATGACCGCCATGATCAGGCCGCCGATGATCGCGCCGTGCACCTTGCCGATGCCACCGGTCACCGCGGCGCCGCCGATGAAGGCAGCCGCGATGGCGTCCAGCTCGAACATGTTGCCGGCGCCCGGCTGGGCGCTGTTGGACCGCGCGGAGTACACGATGCCCGCGACCGCCGAGAGCAGGCCCATGTTCACGAACAGGAGCATGTTGACCCGGCGCGTCTTCACGCCGGACAGCTGCGCGGCCTGCAGGTTGCCGCCCATGGCGTAGATGTGCCGGCCGAAGATGGTGCGCTGACTGATGAAGCCGTAGATGAGCACCAGCGCCGCCAGCAGGATCAGCACCACCGGGAGGCCGCGCGAGTGCGCGAGCTGCCAGGCGAAGGCCATGACCACGAGCGCCACGACCGCCGTCTTCAGCCAGAACAGGACCAGGGCCTCGACCGGCTGCTTGTACTTCAGCTTGGCGAGGCGGCCGCGGTACTGCTGGATCGCGAAGACCACGACCAGCGCCGCCGCGAGGAACAGCGTGAAGGCGTCGTATCCGTCGCCGCCGAAGAGCCCGTTGAGGAACCCGCCGGAGATGTACTGGTACTGCTCCGGGAAGGGCGAGAGCGAGACGTTGCCGAGGACCTGCATGGTCAGGCCACGGAAGATGAGCATGCCCGCGAGGGTGACGATGAAGGCGGGGATGCCGACGTACGCGACCCAGAAGCCCTGCCACAGCCCCACCAGCACACCGGTGCCGAGCGCCGCGAGGACGCCGACCCACCAGGGCAGGCCGTTGCCGATCACTACGACCGCGGCGACGCCGCCGGTCAGGGCGACCACTGAGCCCACCGACAGGTCGATGTGCCCGGCCACGATGATCAGCACCATGCCGATCGCGAGGATCAGGATGTAGGAGTACTGCAGGACCAGGTTGGTCAGGTTGCCCGGGCTCAGCAGTGCGCCGCCCGTGAGGATGGTGAACAGCACGATGATGAACACGAAGGCGATGTAGATGCCGCTCTGACGCAGGTTCCGCGTCAGGAGTTCTTTGATATTAGAAGTTCCGGCCATGAGGCGCGCTCACTCCCTCTCCATGGTCATGAGCTCCATGAGGCGCTCCTGCGTTGCGTCCTGGGCGGCGACCTCACCGGTGATGCGGCCCGTGGACAGTGTGTAGATGCGATCGGCCAGGCCCATGACTTCGGGCAGCTCCGAGGAGATGACGATGATCGCCTTGCCGGCTTCGGCGAGCTCGTTGATGATCGAATAGATCTCGAACTTGGCTCCGACGTCGACGCCGCGGGTGGGCTCGTCCAGGATCAAGAGGTCCGGCTCGGTGTAGAGCCACTTACTGAGCACGACCTTCTGCTGATTGCCGCCGGAGAGCTTGCCGACCTGCGCCATGACGGTCGGGGTCTTGATGTTCAGCGAGGAGCGGTAGCGCTCGGCGACCGCGATCTCCTCGTTGCCGTCGATCCAGCCGCGCGAGGTGACCTTCGACAGCGCCGCGGAGGTGACGTTGGTGCGGATGTCCTGGATCAGGTTCAGCCCGAACTGCTTGCGATCCTCGGAGACGTAGGCGATGCCGGCGTCGATGGCTTCGGAGACGGTGCGCATCAGCACGGGCTTGCCATGCATGTACGCGGTCCCGGTGATGTCTCGGCCGTAGGAGTGGCCGAACACGCTCATGGCGAGCTCGGTGCGCCCGGCACCCATCAGGCCCGCGATGCCGACGACCTCGCCGGCGCGCACGTTCAGCGCGGCGCCGTCGACCAGGAGGCGGTCCGGCTGGGTGGGGTGGGTGACGTGCCAGTCCTCGATCCGGAAGATCTCCTCGCCGATCTCGGCGTGACGCTCCGGGTAGAGGCTGTCGATGTCCCGCCCGACCATGCCCTTGATGATCCGTGGAACCAGGGTGGACTTCTCGTCGTCGGGCACCCGCATGTCGATGGTCTCGATGGTCGAGCCGTCGCGGATGACGGTGGTCGCGTCGGCGACCGCCGCGATCTCTCCGAGCTTGTGGGAGATGATGATGCTGGTCACGCCCTCATCGCGCAGTCCGCGGATGAGGCCGAGCAGGTGCTCGGAATCGTCGTCGTTCAGGGCGGCCGTGGGCTCGTCCAGGATCAGCAGGCTCACATTCTTGGTGAGTGCCTTGGCGATCTCGACCAGCTGCTGCTTGCCCACGCCCAGTTGGCCGACGAGCGTCACCGGGTTCTCGTCCAGGCCCACCCGCGCCATCAGCTCGGCGGCGCGCGCGTTGGTCTCGTGCCAGCTGATGACACCGCCCCTGGTCTGCTCGTTGCCCAGGAAGATGTTCTCGGCGATCGAGAGGTGCGGGACCAGGGCGAGCTCCTGGTGGATGATCACGATGCCCTCGGCCTCGGATTCATTGATCGACGAGAAGCTGACGGGACGACCGCGGTAGTGGATCTCGCCCTCGTAGGAGCCGGCCGGCTCGACCCCGGAGAGCACTTTCATGAGCGTGGACTTCCCGGCGCCGTTCTCTCCGCAGATGGCGTGGATCTCCCCGTCGTCGACCGTCAAGGAGACGTCCTTGAGGGCGATGACGCCGGGGAAGCGTTTGGTGATGGACCGCATCACGAGGATGTGTTCGGTCAAGGGGCCCTCCTTCGGGCGGAAGGCCCCGGCGCGCGCAGCCGCGCGGCCGGGACCTCACCTGTGTGCTGCTGCAGGAGACTGCTCAGAGCTTGCCGGCTTCGACCTGCTCCGGCGTGTAGTAGCCGGAGTCGACCATGATCTCCTCGTAGTTCTCCTGGAGGACCATCTGCACCTCGAGCAGGTACGCCGGCACCACCTTCACACCGTTCTCGTAGGTCTCGGTGTCATTGGCCTCGGGATCCTCGCCCTTCAGGATGGACTCGGCGGCGAGGATCGCCTGGTCGGCGAGGTCGCGGGTGTCCTTGAAGATCGTCGAGTGCTGGACGCCGTCGGCGATCAGCGTGATCGAGGCGATCTCCGCGTCCTGGCCGGTCACGATCGGCAGCCCGTCCTCGATGGTCGGGCCGCGGCCCGAGTTCTGCAGCGCATTGATGATGCCGCGTGACAGCGGGTCGGCCGGGGCGAGCACCCCGCTCAGCTCCTCGCCGCCGTTGTAATGGGTGGTCAGCAGGTTCTCCATGCGCTTCTGGGCGGTCTCCTGCTCCCAGCGCTGGGTGGCGGCCTGCTCGATGTCCATCTGCCCGGACGGGACCACGAGCGTGCCGTCGTCGAGGTAGGGCTGCAGGGTGTCGATCGCGCCCTCCCAGAACAGGTGGGCGTTGTTGTCGTCGAGCGAGCCGGCGAACAGCTCCACGTTCAGCGGGCCCTCGGGGGCGTCGGACGCAGGCTCGAACTCCTGATCGAGCAGACCCAGACCGTACATCAGGGCGTTCGCCTGGTTCACGCCGACCTTGTAGTTGTCGAAGGTGACGTAGAAGTCGACGTTCTCGTTGTCGGTCAGCAGACGGTCGTAGGCGATGACCGGAATGCCCGCGGCAGCGGCAGCATCCAGCTGGGAGGACAGCGACGCCCCATCGATCGAGGCGATGAGCAGGGCGGAGACGCCCGAGTTGATCATCTGGTCGATCTGCTGCTGCTGGGTGGGGATGTCGTCCTGCGCGTACTGCATGTCGACCGTGAAGCCCTTTTCCTCCAGGCCCTCCTTGATGTTGTTGCCGTCGGCGACCCACCGCTCGTAGGTCTCCGTCGGCATCGCGACGCCGAGGGTCTGTTCGCTGGGCTCAGCGTCGGTGTCCGGGCCGCCGGAACCGGCGCCCTCGCCGCCGCAGGCGGCCAGTCCGAGCGCGGCCGCCGTGGCCGTCGCTCCCAGCATGAAGATTCTCCGGTTGTGCATGGGTATTTCCTCCTCGAAATCGCCGTCTGCTACCTGCAGCAGGTGGAACGCCCCGCCTCGAGCTCTGCGCCGGCAGCACTGCGGCGGGCGTCGACGCCGACCGTGGTGCCGACGGTGCGTCGGCGGGACTTCTGCAGCCCTGGGTGGGCCCGTGTCCGGTGGTGCGCACGCCGCCTGTGGCGAGGACCGCCCGAATGATAACGTTCACATTGAAGCAGATGTCAAGAAGGGAGAGGCCCGCTCGGGTCACAAGTCGGCAACGACTTACCACTGGTCACTTCCGATTCCCAGCCTGACCTGCTGTAAATCGATTCCGCAGGTCACGACGGGAAGGAGCACGCATGGCCACCACGCCACGCCGCCCCTCCATGGCCGACGTCGCCTCCCGCGCCGGGGTCTCCTACCAGACCGTCTCCCGGGTGCTCAACGAACCGGATGTCGTGCGCCCGGCGACCCGCTCCCGGGTGCTCGAGGCGATCTCCGCGCTCGGCTACACGCCCAACCGCGCCGCCCGCGCCCTGAAGACCACCCGCTCCTCGCTGATCGGGATGCTCACCGACGGCTCCGCGCTGTTCGGTCCGGCGGAGACCACCACCGCGATCGAGACGGCCGCCCGCGATGCCGGCTACTCCGTGGTGCTGACCACGGTCGGCGCGGATGACGCCGGCTGCCGGGAGATCGGCGCGGAGCTCCTGAGCTCGGGAGCCGACGGGGTCCTCGTGGTTGCCGCCCATGAAGGAATGGTGCCCGCCGTCGCCGCGGTCGCCCGCTCCACACCCGTCGTCGCCGTCTCCGCGCAGGCGCCGCGGGTCCCGGGTGTCGAGGTCGTCGGCGTGGACCAGCGACTCGGGGCTCACCAGGTCGTCGAGCACCTGGTGCGCACCGGGGCCCGCTCGGTCGTCCATGCCTCCGGCCCGCAGGACTGGTTCGACGCCCGCGCCCGCCTGGACGGCTTCGAGCAGGCCCTCGAGGAGCACGGCCTCGACGGAGCCGTCGTCGGGCCAGGGGACTGGACTCCTCTGGCGGGCTACGAGATGACCAGCGCACTGATCAAGGACGGCCTGCCGGATGCGATCTTCGCCGCGAACGACATGATGGCGATCGGAGTGCTGCACGCCCTGCACGAGCACCGGCTGCGCGTGCCCGAGGACGTCGCCGTGGTCGGCTTCGACAACATGCTGGGCGCCGAGTTCCTGGTCCCGTCGCTGACCACGGTCTCCCAGCCCTTCGCCGATCTGGGCCGCCTCGCGCTCCAGCGCCTGCTGTGCCTGCTCGAGGGTCGCGAGCTCCCCGCCGGCACGCCGCGCACCTTGCCACCCCGCCTGGTCGTGCGCCGATCCACGCGGCCCGAGCGCACGCACTGACACCCGCCGAGCCCGCGCGCCCACCCCTTGGACAGCACAATGTGAACGTTGACATGCCGCCTGCCAGCTGGTTGGCTGAACCCATGACGCACGATGCCGTGTCCTCAGCAGACCACACCACGCCCCCCGCCTCCAGTGCCGCCGCCCTCATCGGGGCGGGGCGCGCGCACCTCGGCCTCGAACTCGGGTCGACCCGCATCAAGGCAGCCCTCATCGACGACGCCGGCACAGTGCTCGGCGCCGGCTCGCACGCCTGGGAGAACGACTACGCCGACGAGAACTGGACCTACTCGCTCGACGCCGCCTGGGACGGGATCCGCGACTGCTACGCCGATCTGCTGCGCGACGTGCGTGAGCGCCACGACGTGGAGCTCACGCACCTGGCGAGCATCGGCATCTCGGCGATGATGCACGGCTACCTCGCCTTCGACGAGCACGGCGAGCAGCTGGTCCCGTTCCGCACCTGGCGCAACACCTACACGGCCGACGCCGCCGCGCTGCTCAGCCGCACCTTCGAGCTCAACATCCCGCTGCGCTGGAGCGTCGCGCACCTGCTGCACGCGACCCTTGGCGGCGAGGAGCACGTCCCTCGCCTCGGCCACCTCACCACGTTGGCCGGGTACGTGCACTGGCAGCTCACCGGCCGCACCGTGCTCGGCGTCGGCGACGCGAGCGGCGTCTTCCCCATCGCCGCCTCGGGCGATGGGTTCGACCCCGAGCTGCTCGAGCGCTTCGCCGCCCTCGACGAGGTCGCCGACCTGCCCTGGTCGCTGCCCGAGATCCTGCCCGAGGTGCTCGTCGCCGGGCAGGACGCCGGCTCGCTGACCGCGCAGGGCGCCGCCCTGCTCGATGCCTCGGGCGCCCTGCGCAGCGGCGCCGTGGCCGCTCCCCCGGAGGGCGACGCCGGCACCGGCATGGTCGCCACCCAGGCGGTGGACCCGCGCACCGGCAACGTCTCCGCCGGCACCAGCGCCTTCGCGATGGTCGTCCTGGAAGGCCCGCTGTCCGGGCCCCGCGAGGAGATCGACCTGGTCACCACACCCTCCGGTGATCCGGTGGCGATGATCCACACCAACAACTGCACCGGCGACCTCGACGCCTGGCTGGGGATCTTCTCCCGCTTCGCCGAACTGATCGGCCACCCCGTCGGCGCCCAGGAGCTGTTCGGCACCCTGTTCGGCGCGGGCGCCCAGGGCGAGGCCGACGCCGGCGGCGTGCTGTCCTACAACTACATCTCCGGGGAGCACCAGACGGGCGTGCCCTCCGGCCGTCCGCTGCTGGTGCGCGAGCAGGAAGCCCGCTTCACCCTCGAGAACTTCATGCGCTCCCAGCTCTACGGGGCCTTCGGTGCGCTCGCGGTGGGGATGGAGGCGCTGCTGAAGGACGAGGGGGTGCAGCTGGACGTGATGTACGCGCACGGCGGCATCTTCCGCACGAAGGGTGTGGCTCAGCAGGTGCTGGCCGACGCCATCGCCACCCCGGTCGCCGTCGGCGAGTCCGCCGGCGAAGGAGGCTCCTGGGGCATGGCGCTGCTGGCCGCTTACACCGCGCGCACCGCCGCCGCCGCCGTGCCCGAGTCGCTCAGCGCCTTCCTGTCCGCGCAGGTCTTCGCCTCCCAGGAGCTCACCACCGTGCACCCCGACGAAGCCGGGATGGCCGGGCACGCGACCTGGCTGGCCGGGTACCGCACCGGGCTGCCGGTCGAGCGACTCGCTGGCGAGGTCCTCGACTGAACCGCCCGAGGTGCTGACCGGCCCCGTCGGGCCCGGCCCCCGTTCCGCATCCCTTCCATCCGACCCCAGGAGCCCCCCGTGACGATCACCCTCACCGCACTCCCCCAGGCCGCGCAGCGGGCTGTCGCCGCGACCCGCGAGCGCGTCGCGGCCCTGCACGCCGAGCTGCCCCGCAACGAGCTGGTGGTCTGGACCGCCGGCAACGTCTCCGAACGGGTCCCGCTGACGGACCCGGACCTGCCCGGCCTGTTCGTCATCAAGCCCTCGGGCATCTCCTACGACGATCTCGCCCCCGCGAACATGGTGGTCTGCACCCTGGAGGGGGAGAAGATCGAGGATGGCACCCCGGATGCCCTGACACCGTCATCGGACACCGCGGCCCACGCCTACGTCTACCTGACCATGGACGAGGTGGGCGGCGTGGTCCACACCCACTCCACCTACGCGACCGCCTGGGCCGCCCGCGGCCAGGAGATCCCCTGCGTGCTGACGATGATGGCCGACGAGTTCGGCGGCCCGATCCCCGTGGGCCCCCTCGCGATCATCGGCGACGACTCCATCGGCCGCGGGATCGTCGAGACCCTGCGCGGCTCCCGGTCCCGCGCCGTGCTGATGCAGAACCACGGCCCCTTCACCATCGGCAAGGATGCCCGCGACGCCGTGAAGGCCGCCGTGATGTGCGAGGAGGTGGCACGCACCGTGCACATCTCGAGGCAGCTCGGGGACCCGCTGCCCCTCGAGCCGAGCATCGTCGATTCGCTGTACGACCGCTACCAGAACGTCTATGGCCAGCACGGCACCAGTCGCTGAGCGACGAGCCGAGCCCCGATCGCGCCGACCGGACCACCCCCGGCGCCTCGCCCGGCCACGCCTCGCGCCGGTCACGGAAATTCCTGTGAGATCCCTGACCCACGACGTCTTCTCTCACAGGCCGCGTAATCGCCCGCACCTGCACCAATCCCATTACAGTGTGCCCCCAGTCACAGCTCGTGGTTGTGTGAATACTGAGAACCGTTCAAGGTAGAGGCGAAAACACCCTAGAGAACCACCCTAGAGAGAACGGATTGCGATGAGCACCCCTGACAGCACAGAGGAGGCTGGCGGCACTCCGGCGACCTCTACCCCAGGCTCCTGGCCGGACCACCTGCCGGAGACTGTTCACCTCCCGCGCTCCCTCCAGATCGCGGAGAACGACACCGACGACGAGATCACCGAGAAGCTGCGCCGCCAGGGCGCGCGCATCGGCAAGGGAACCCTCGCTCCGGCGGTGTTCTGGCCCGCGCTGCTCATCGTGCTCGGCGTCGCCCTGCTCACGGTCCTCTTCCCCGAGACCTCCAGCAAGGTCATGAGTGGCGCACAGAACTGGATCGTCGCCGACCTGGGCTGGTTCTACATGCTCACCATCGGCATCTTCGTGGCGTTCTCGATCGTGCTCGCCCTGTCCCCCTTCGGCGGCATCCGCCTGGGCCGCGACAACGACAAGCCCGAGTTCGGACTGTTCTCGTGGTTCGCGATGCTGTTCTCCGCCGGCATGGGCATCGGGCTGGTCTTCTACGGCGTCGCCGAGCCGCTCGGCTACACCACCGGCGCCGCGAAGCCCGGCTGGGAGGGCGAGGGCGTCGAGCTCTCCGGCCTCGCCATGGCCCAGACCTTCATGCACTGGGGGCTGCACCCCTGGGCCGCCTACGCGATCATCGGCCTGGCTCTTGCCTACGCCATCCACCGCCGCGGCCGCCCCGTCTCCATCCGCTGGGCCCTCGAACCGCTGTTCGGTGACCGGGTCAAGGGCTGGGTCGGCGACGTCATCGACGTCCTGGCGATCTGCGGCACGGTCTTCGGCATCGCCACCTCGCTCGGTCTCGGCGTCCAGCAGATCGCCGCAGGCATGGAGGCGATCGGTCTGGTCGGCTCGACGGGCGATACCTTCCTCATCATCCTGATCGTCGTGATCACCTTCCTGGCCACGCTCTCCGTGGTCAGCGGCGTGGGCGTCGGGATCAAGTGGCTCTCCAACGGCAACCTGTCGCTGGCCGCCGTCCTCATGATCACCGCAGTGGTGTTCGGCCCGACCGTCTTCATCCTGCAGAACTTCGTCGAGTCCCTCGGCGTCTACTTCGCCAACGTCTTCGAGATGACCCTCGACGTCGGCGCCTACACGCGCACCGAGGAAGCACAGTCCTGGTTCGCCGGGAACACCCTGTTCTACTGGGGCTGGTGGATCGCCTGGGCGCCGTTCGTCGGCGTGTTCATCGCCCGGATCTCCCGGGGCCGCACGGTGCGGCAGTTCATCGCCGGCGTGCTCCTGGTCCCCTCGCTCCTGGGCATGATCTGGTTCTCCGTCTGGGGCGGCAACGGCCTGTACCGCCAGTGGTTCGGCGCGGGTGACCTCGGGGACGTCACCGCCGAGGAATCGATGTTCCGCATCTTCGAGGGCTTCCCCGCCACCGGCCTGCTGTCGGTCCTGGGCATCATCCTGGTGGCGATCTTCTTCATCACCTCCTCGGACTCCGGTTCGCTCGTGGTCGACATGCTCGCCTCCGGTGGGCACCCGAACCCGCCGATGTGGTCGCGCGTGCTGTGGGCAGCCCTGGAGGGCTTCCTGGCCATCGCCCTGCTGCTCTCCGGCGGCCTCGAGTCGCTGCAGGCAGGCTCACTGGTCACTGCCCTGCCGTTCAGCATCATCCTGCTGCTGATGTGCGTGGCGCTGGTCAAGGCGCTGGGCATCGATCAGGCCGTGCTGAACCAGCACGAGCAGATCCGGCGACTGGACGCGGTCACCGCCCACATCACCGGCGACCTCACCGAGAGCCGAGAGCTCGAGACCGTGGTGGACGACCGCATCGACTACCGGCTCGCGCGCACCAAGGGCGCCTTCGGACGCGGCCGCACCGAGAGGCAGTCGACGCGAGAAGATTCCGCTCCTCCGCAGGAGGAGTGATCTCGGCGCCGCACCGCTGAGCCGGCGCGGCATGCAGAACGAAGGAGGCCGACCCTCGGGTCGGCCTCCTTCTGCGCGTCCACCACCGTCGATGCCCCCAGATTGCTCCCGGTCACCGCTTGACACCCACAATGTGAACGTTCACGCTAGGGAGGTCACTTCGTCCTGCGGCCGGCCCATCGGCGAGCCCGCCCACCTCGAACCCTCCTGAAGGAGTCCCCGTGGACAACCCTTTCGCATCCCGCGAGATCTGGTTCCTCACCGGCAGCCAGGGCCTGTACGGCCCCGAGACGCTCGACCAGGTCGCCGAGCAGTCCCGCACGATCGCCGAGACGCTCGACTCCGGCTCCTCGAACCCGGTGAAGATCGTCTGGAAGCCCGTGCTCACCGACCGCGACGCGATCCGCGAGATCGCCCTGGCCGCGAACGCCGATCCTGCCTGCGTGGGCGTCATCGCGTGGATGCACACCTTCTCCCCGGCGAAGATGTGGATCCAGGGCCTCGACGCCCTGCGCACGCCGCTGCTGCACCTGCACACGCAGGCCAACGTCGAGCTGCCGTGGGCGACCATCGACATGGACTTCATGAACCTGAACCAGGCCGCCCATGGCGACCGCGAGTTCGGCTACATCGCCACTCGTCTCGGCGTGAACCGCAAGACCGTCGTCGGCCACGCGAGCGATGAGGGCGTCCAGGAGAAGGTGGGCCGCTGGGCCCGCGCCGCCACCGGCTGGGCCGAGATGCACTCGCTGAAGCTCGCCCGCTTCGGGGACAACATGCGCAATGTCGCCGTCACCGAGGGCGACAAGACCGAGGCCGAGCTTCGCCTGGGCGTCAGCGTGAACACCTGGGGCGTGAACGACCTGGTCACAGTGGTGGATGCGGTCGACGACCGAGATGTCGACGCGCTGGTCGCGGAGTACGAGGAGCTCTACGAGGTCGTCCCCGAGCTGCGCAAGGGCGGCGAGCGCCACGAGTCGCTGCGCTATGGCGCCCGTCAGGAGATCGGCCTGCGCACCTTCCTCGCCGACGGCGGATTCGGCGCATTCACCACGAACTTCGAGGATCTCGGCGGGCTGCGCCAGCTCCCCGGCCTCGCGGTGCAGCGCCTGATGGCCGACGGGTACGGCTTCGGCGCCGAGGGCGACTGGAAGACCGCGATCCTGGTGCGGGTCGCCGCCGTGATGGGCCACGGCCTGCCCGGCGGCGCCTCCCTCATGGAGGACTACACCTACGAGCTCACCCCGGGCAGCGAGAAGATCCTGGGCGCCCACATGCTCGAGGTCTCCCCCTCGCTGACCACCGCCAAGGCGTCGCTGGAGGTCCATCCGCTGGGAATCGGCGACCGCGAGGACCCGGTGCGCCTGAAGTTCACGGCCGACGCCGGCCCTGCCGTGGTGGTGGCGATGAGCGACATGCGCGAGCGATTCCGTCTGATCGCCAACGTCGTGAACGTGGTCGAACCCGAGCACGAGCTGCCGAACCTGCCGGTGGCCTGCGCCGTCTGGGAGCCCGCTCCGGACTTCGCGACCTCCGCCGAGTGCTGGCTGACCGCGGGCGCCGCCCACCACACGGTCATGTCCACCGCCCTGGGCCTGGAGGTCTGGCAGGACCTCGCCCAGATCGGCGACCTCGAGCTCGCCGTGATCGACGAGGACACCACCGTGCGCGCCTTCACCCAGGAGCTGCGCACCAACCAGGTCTTCTACCGCCTCGGCCAGGGCTTCTGACCCACCCCCACCGCGCACGCCCCGCCCGGCCCAGCCGGCGGTGCCCAGCCGACGCCGCGGTGCCCAGCCGAGCCCGCGGTGCCCAGCCGAGCCCGCGATGTCCAGAAATGTCCCCCCAGGACCGATGTTCACCCGCGCATCGGTCCTGGGCGGACAATTCCGGTGAGTCAGCGGGCGGGCGCGGGCGGGCGGGGCCGCGCGGGCACGTCTCGCCACGGTGCAGAGCGCCCGCAGTCCACAGTCACCTCCGTCCACAGTCACCGCCGTCCAGCGTCATCTCAGTCCTTATCTCTGCAGACCACGAAGAGGTGGAGCGCTTGTCCCCCATCAGCCCCTCCCCCGACCACGCGCTCGAGCGCCCCGGCCGCAGCTGGTCCGGCACCGTCGACTACGGGCCCGGGCCCCTGCACGCCCCGGAATCGGTCGCGCAGCTGCAGGCACTGGTCGCCGCCGCGCCGCGCATCCGGGCGCTGGGCACCCGGCACTCCTTCTCGGAGATCGCCGCCAGCGATGCCGCGCTGGTCACGCTCGCGAAGCTGCCCTCGGACCTCCAGTTCGACACCGCCGCCCGGACCGTGCGGGTGGGCGCCGGGGTGCGGTACGGAGAGCTGGCCCTGGCCGCGGCAGACGCCGGCCTGGCACTGGCGACCATGGGCTCGCTCCCCCACATCTCGGTGGGCGGCGCGAGTGCGACCGGCACCCACGGCTCCGGGGATCATCACCGCTCCCTCTCCTCATCGGTCCGGGCGATCGACCTGGTCACCGCCGAGGGCGACCTGCTCACGCTCTCCCGCGATCAGAACCCCGAGGACTTCGACGGGATGGTGCTCGCGCTCGGGACGCTCGGCATCGTCACCCACCTGACACTCGATCTGGTGCCCGCCTTCACGATGCGCCAGAGCGTCCACCTGGACTTTCCGGCGGACCGCATGAACGGCGAGGATCTTGGCGGCATGCTCGCCGGTGGCTACAGCGTGAGCCTGTTCCACCACTGGGACGGGCACATCGCGCAGGCCTGGGTGAAGCAGGCCGTCGGCGTCGACGAGGAGCTGCCGCAGACATGGTTCGGAGGGCACCGGGCCACCGCCCCCGTGCACCCGCTGCCGGGGATGCCGGCCGATTTCTGCACCGACCAGACCGGGGAGCCCGGCCCTTCCCACGAACGTCTGCCGCATTTCCGCCTCGAGTTCACGCCGAGCAACGGCGAGGAGATCCAGTCGGAGTACTTCGTGCCGCGCGGGCAGGTCGCGCAGGCCCTGGCCGCCGTGATGCCGTTGGGCGAGCGGATCCGGCCACTGCTGCACGCCTCCGAGGTGCGCACGGTCGCGGCCGACGAGCTCTGGCTCTCCCCGGCCTACCAGCGCGACAGCGCCTGCGTGCACTTCACCTGGAAGCAGCTGCCCCGCGAGGTGGACGCGCTGCTGCCCGAGATCGAGGAGCGCCTGGCACCGTTCGCGCCGCGCCCGCACTGGGGCAAGGTCTTCACCACGGCGCCGGACGCCGTGCGCGAGCAGTACCCCCGACTGCCGGAATTCCTCGCCCTGCGCGACCGTCTCGACGCGGGCCGGAAGTTCTCGAACGCCTACGTCGACCGACTGCTCGGAGAGTGACATGACCGCACCACCGGACCCGACCGCACCGCCATCTGTCGCCACGCTCCGCCCGCCGATGGGCTGGAACTCCTGGGACTCCTACGGCACCACCGTCACCGAGGCGGAGGTGCTGGCCAATGCGCGATTCATGGCCGAGCATCTCGCGCCGTACGGCTGGGACACCGTCGTGGTGGACATCGACTGGTCGGATCCCTCGGCCCGATCGCACGGGTACAACCTCGATGCGCCGCTCGAGCTGGACCAGTACGGCCGGCTGCTACCGGATCCGGGCCGCTTTCCCAGCTCCGTGGAGGGCGCCGGCTTCGGGCCCCTCGCCGCACAGGTCCATGCACTCGGCCTGCGCTTCGGCATCCATGCCATGCGCGGGGTTCCCCGCAGGGCGGTCGCTGCGAACAGCCCGATCGTGGGCAGCGACCTGCACGCCCTCGACATCGCCGACCCCACGAACGCGTGCGAATGGAACCCGGACATGGTCGGCATCGATCACACGGTGCCGGGTGCGCACGCCTACTACGACTCCGTGCTCGAGCTGTACGCATCCTGGGGCGTGGACTTCCTCAAGGTCGACGACATGCTGTGGCCGTACCAGACTGCCGAGATCGAGGCCTTCGCCGCCGCGATAGAGCGTTGCGGGCGGCCGATGCAGCTGAGCCTGTCCCCGGGCCGCGATCTCTCCCTCACCCGGCTGCCGCACCTGCGCCAGCACGCCACCATGTGGCGGATCTGCGATGACCTCTGGGACCGGTGGAAGGACGTCGAGGCGAACTTCGCCCGCTTCGCGCGCTGGGCCCCGCACTCCGGGCCGGATGGCTGGGCCGACGGGGACATGCTCCCGCTCGGGAGGATCGGGATCCGCGCCGAACGCGGCGAGGCCCGCGATGACCTGCTCACCCCCGATGAGCGCCGCACCCTGATCACGCTGTGGGTGATCGCCCGCTCCCCGCTGATGGTCGGCGGCGACCTGCCCGGCTCGGACCCGGAGACCATCGCGCTGCTGCAGAACGCGGACGTGCTCGCCGTGCATCGCGACTCGCACGGGGCACGGGAGGTGTTCCGCGAGGGCCCGCTGGTCCTGTGGACCGCGACGGGCAGCTCCGGGGTCGACGGCGCCGACGCCGCGCCGCACTTCGTCGCCGCCTTCAACGTCGGGGAAGAGCCCCTGGCGATCGCGCTGGACGCCGCTGACGTCGGACTGCCCAGCCGGTTCGAGGGCGAGGTGCAGGAGCTGTGGAGCGGCACGACGGCGACCACCCGTCCGATCACCGAGCAGTCCGACGCAGCCCGGGGAGTCTCCCCCGGCTCCACGGCGATCGACGTGGTCATTGCGCCCCACGGCGCCGTGCTGCTGCGCCACCAGGAGCGAGGCTGAGGCGAGGACGCCCAGGGACTCCCCTGATCGCGGCAACTCCCTGCAACATGGCCACCACGCCGCAGGGATGCGTTGAGCTGGCATCACGGTCCACCGCCGACAAGGACGGGGCAGGCGGGCCGGGTCCGGTTCCGACGCAGAGCGCACCGATGCGCTCCCGACGGTCCCCGGAGGACTGACCCTGAGCGCGGATGCGCCAGGGATCGTCGAGAGGAGTCCGATGTCGTTTTCCCGCCGTACCCTCCTGGGCACCACCGGAGCAGCAGCCGTCGGTCTCGGCGCGGCGGCCTGCGGGTCCGGCGGGGCCCTGGACCCCGATGTGCCCCTCGACCTGGCGGTCGACGACACGGATCTCGCCGGATCGATCAGCCTGCTGACCCCGGATTTCGTGGGCGACGACCGCCCCGTCCTGGATCAGGAGGTGATCGCGCCGTTCACCGAGCGGACGGGGATCGACGTCTCCGTCGATCAGGTCGACTGGAACAAGCTCAACGAGAAGATCTCCACCGGGATCGCGGGCGGCATCATCGCCGACCTCATCATGACGGGGGTCGGCTGGACCCAGCCCTTCGCGGAGAAGGGGATCTTCGCGGAGATCCCCGCCGACTACATCGAGGGGCTCGGCTTCGACGAGAGCGTGCTTGCTCCGGCCCGCTTCGAGGGCAAGTACTACTCGTTGCCGCAGGCGCTGGACCTCCGCTTCCTCGCCTACCACCCCGAGATGTTCGCGGCGAAGGGCATCACCGAACCGCCGACCAGCATGGACGAGCTCGCCGAGGTTGCTCTCGAGCTCACGGGCGACGGGGTGGTCGGCTTCGACTACCTCTCCGGCAGCGCCGGCAGTGCGCGCCAGGCCTTCGTGTTCCTGCTGTACGCCTTCGGCGGCACCATGTTCAGCGAGGACGGGCTGAGCACGAAGCTCCACGAGGAACCTGGGCGGCTCACCCTGCAGTGGATGCTCGACCGCATGGACGACGGCTCGATCGACTACGACATGCAGGCCGCCGAGGGCCAGCCCTCCCCGTTCCAGCAGAAGAAGGCCGCCATGTCCCTCGTCGCGACGGGGAACTGGCCGACCTGGATGCAGATGACCCCGGAGCTGTGCGAGGAGGGCGCCGCCGGCGTGTTCCTCATGCCCTCCGGTGTCGGCGGGGATCCGGTCATGTTCCAGGGCGGCACCTTCATCTCCGTCTCCAGCCTCTCCCAGAACAAGGACGCCGCAGGTGCCTTCATGAAACACATGCTCGAGCCGGAGTTCCTCGGGATCGCGAACGCGGCGACCGGGAAGGTTCCGCCCACCCCGGACATCCCGGAGAACGAGGAGATCCAGAGCAGCCTTCTCACACGCTTCGGGCTCGAGAACCTCGAGTACGCCGGGGCCACCGAGGGCGGCACCGCCGGGTACATGCAGATCCGCACCAACCTCGACGGGATCGTCGAGGGCTGCCTGACCCGCAGGGCGAGCGTCGAGGAGACGCTCGCGGACATGAAGTCGCTGTGCGACGACGCGATCAGCAGGCTCCGATGAGCGCCGCCGTCTCCCCCGGCCCCACGACCCCCGACGCCGAGCGCGTCGCAGCTCCTGACGCTCCCGTGCGCCGTCGTTCGGTGCGCACCGCCGAGCGCCGCTGGGGATTGATCCTCGCCGCCCCCGCCACGCTGCACACGCTGCTCTGGATCGGTGTGCCGATCATCGTGGCCATCGTGCTGAGCTTCACCGCGTACGACATCATCCACGCGCCGGAGTTCGCCGGTCTCGAGAACTACGCGACGATCTTCACCGACGGCCTCTTCTGGCGATCGGTCCTCCACAACGCGATCATCGCCGGCGTGGGCATCCCGATCTCGATGTTCCTCGCGCTCGTGTTCGCGGTGATGCTCAACCGCGCCATCCCCGGTCAGGGGATCTTCCGCGTGATGGTGTTCCTGCCGCACATCACCGCGACGGTCGCCGTCGCCATGATCTGGCTGTGGATCTACAACCCGTCCGAGAATGGGCTGATGAACGTCGTCCTCGGGGTGGTGGGCATCGGACCGCTGCCCTTCCTCACCAACCCCGACCTCGCCCTCGCCTCCGTCATCCTGGTGACGATCTGGCAGGGCATCGGGCTCAAGATGCTGATCTACCTGGCAGCGCTGCAGGGGGTGGACGGGCAGCTGTACGAGGCCGCGGATCTCGACGGCGCGAACTTCGTGCAGAAGTTCTTCCACGTCACCGTGCCGATGCTGCGGCCGGCGACGTTCTTCATCCTCATCACCGCGCTCATCGCGAACTTCCAGACGTTCGACCTCATCTACATCCTCACCGAGGGAGGGCCGGCGAATTCGACGTCGGTGGTCACGTACCGGATCTACCAGACGGCGTTCCAGGAGTTCCGCGTGGGCCTGGCCAATGCCCAGTCCGTGATCCTGCTGCTGATCCTGATCGTGCTCGCCTTCCTGTCCCGCAAGATCGTCGGAGGCACCGATGGCGACTGACACCCGCTCCCTGGCGGCTCCCACCCGCCCCTCAGCTCCGGCCGGGAGGACCCGGACGAAGAGCCTGCGTCGTCAGAGGCGCCTCGCCTCGACGGCGATGCTGGTCTTCCTGGTCGTCTCCTCGCTGGTCATGGCGGCGCCGTTCCTCTGGATGGCCCTGTCCTCGATCCGGGACCCCACGGAGCTCGCGCGGGTCCCGATGCCGCTCATCCCGGAGGACCTGCGGTGGGAGAACTACACCGAGGCCCTGACCCGGGCGCCCTTCGGGGTCTATGCGCGCAACAGCTTCATCCTCGCGACCGCCGCGGCGCTGCTCAACGTGGCCTTCGGCTCGGCCTGCGGCTATGCGCTCGCGAAGCTGAGGTTCCGACTGGCACCGGCGGTGTTCGGATGGATGGTCGCGTGCATCATGATCCCGTTCTACGCGACGGTGATCCCGGTGTTCCTCATGGTGCGCCACATGCCGCTGTTCGGCGGCAACAGCATTCTCGGGGCCGGCGGCACAGGCTGGATCGACACCTGGTGGGCCCTGATCGTCCCCGGGGCGATCTCGCCGTTCATGGTGTTCCTGTTCCGCCAGTTCTACGTGTCCACGCCGTCGGAGCTGATCGAAGCGGCTCGCCTGGACGGGGTCAGCGAGTTCGGGATCTATACCCGCATCGTCACCCCGCTGATCAAGCCGGGACTGCTGACGGTCGCGCTGCTCAGCTTCGAGGCCGGATGGAACAACTTCCTGTGGCCGCTGCTGGTGACGACCTCGGAGAATCTGCGCGTGATCCAGGTGGGCATCTCCTCGTTCCGGCAGGAGGCCGCCACGGACTGGCATCTGCTGATGGCGGGGACGACGCTCGCCGCCGTGCCCATGATCGTGCTGTTCCTGGTGTTCCAGCGCTACTTCGTGCAGGGCTTCGCGGCCTCGGGCATCAAGTGACCTCGCGCGCTCCCACCGTTCTCGTGGGGCCCACGGCGGACCCGTCGGCCCCACAGGCCTCAGCGGCGCCCGACCGTCTCTCCCGCGCACAGCGGGGAATCGGCCGACGCGATCCGCTGGACGCGCGAGGCCTGGTCCGCTTCCTGACCAAACCGGCGGCTTTCCTCGCCGTGAACTGGGCGGCGATGCTGGGGATCCTCACCGTGATCGGCATCGTCCCGTCCCTGGCCGCGGCCACTCGCACCACAGCGGATCTGGAGCAGTACCAGGACGCGGCCTTCACGTCGACCCTGCGCCATCTGCGCCGCACGCTGGTCCGGGATGCCCCGGCATCGGCGCTGCTGCTGATGGTGCTCGGCGGAATCGGGGCCAATGCCCTGGCGCTTCCCCGGATGGACTCCTCGGTGCGCGTGTTCGCGGTGGGTCTGATGCTTCCCCTGGTCTGGGTGATGATCGCTCTGCTCAGCGCGTACGTCGTGACCGCGGCACGTGACCAGCACGCCGAGCGGACGACGATCACGGTGCGGGCGCTGGCCATGGTGATGCATCGCCCGCTCGCGGCGCTGGTGGCCCCCGCGCTCATCGCGGCGCTGTCGCCGCTGTGGCTGCTCGCCCCGCTGACCATCGCCTGCGGGTTCAGCGTGCCGCCGTGGGTAGTGGCACGAGCATGGGGCGGTGGCCCGGCCGACGCCTCGAGCTGACCCTGGCGATTCTGCCCCTGCCCGGCTCGCTGCACGCATCCACTGGCGCCACACGAGCGGCCTCCCCGTATATGCCGCACGCTGCACGCCACGAGCCAGTGGATACGTCGGGGAGCGCGTCACCTTCGCCGGCTCCGCCGACCCGCGCTCGCCGACACCGGGCTCAGGCCTCCGATACGGCCCTGACCGGATCCGCGGCGCGCAGCGCGGCGAGCGCCGGGTGCGCCTCGGCGGCTATGTCCTTCCATGTGCATTCGATCGAGACATGCCCGAGATAGCCGCCGCCGCGCAGCGACTGCAGGAACGGCGCGAGCGGCCAGTCCCCCTGCCCGGGCGGGGTCCGGCCGCTATCGGCGATGTGGGCATGCGCGACGCGGCCCGCGTGCGCACCGATCACCTCGAGCGGTTCGTGCTCGAGCATGATGTGGAACAGATCGGCGACGACCCTGACCTCCCCCATCCCGAACTCGTCGAGGAACGCGATGGCCTCGGCGACGGTGTTGATCAGGTCGGTCTCCCCGTGGTGCAGGGGTTCGAGAATCACTTCGAGGCCGTGCTCGGCGGCGACGTCCCGGGCGACCTCGACGGTCTGCGCGAACTGGCGGCGGCCGTCGGCCGGCTCCACGCCCTCGGGCAGGCGGCGGGCGGCCCCGCTGCCGAGCACGACGACGGCGCCCGGACGCGCCACGGCGGAAATCGCGGCGAAGGCGACCTGCAGGTAGTCACGGGTCCTCTCCAGCGGGAACGCCGGATCGGACAGCCGCAGGTCCTTCGGGGCCAGCACGGCGAACGACGGGGAGGGCTCCCGCTCGCGCAGCGCAGAGTTGGCCTGCCAGTCACCGTCGGCGTCCTGGACGATCACGTTCCCGACGATCGTCGGCTCGATGTAGTCCGCGCCGGCGGCGAGGATCGCGGCGGCGTCCTGATCCTGGGCGATGATGCCGTACTGCGGAGATTGCCGGAGCTGTTCGGACTGTGGGTTCTCAAGAACCTGCGGGAACTGCGGAGCCTGCTGGGACTGCATGAATCCTCCTCGATCCGGGCCGACGCGCGGTGCGCCGCCAGTCATGGTGCCGTGCTGGTATGGAGCTGATGCTGGTGTGGAACTGATCCTGATGCCGTGCTGCAGGTCAGAGCGACCGGACGAGCTGTCCCATCCGGTCCATGGAGTCGCGGGCCTCGGCGAGACCCACGCGGTTGAGGTGGCCGTGGCACACCCCTCGGCGCACCGCGAACTCGACCTCCACGCCGGCCTCGCGCAGCTGCTCGGAGTACCGGCGGGCGCTGACGCGCAGATCGTCGTACTCGTCGGCCTCGATATAGGTGCGCGGCAGCACCGCCAGCTGCTCGGTGCTCGCGAGCCCCGGGAACTCGTACGGAACGGCGTCCTCGAGAGCGCGCCCGATGTAGTTCTCCGACATGGCGCGCATGCCCTCCGGCGAGAACCGCAGCAGAGAGGGAACCTCGGCGAGCGCATCGGCCTCCTCCGCGGTCGCCTCCGGGCAGAGGGGATGGGCGACGAGATACATGAGCAGCGAGGCCGCCGGCGGCGTGCCCTCGTCGGCCAGGCGCAGGGAGGCGGCCGCGGCGAGGTTGCCGCCTGCGCTGGCTCCGCCGATCGCGACCCGTGCCGGATCGATGCCCAGGGTGGTCGCGTTTTCGCGCGCCCAGGTCACGGCGGCGCACACGTCATCCAGCGGAATCGGTGCGTGGACGCGGCCGGGCCCCTCGGGAACGCCCCCGGCAGGGTCGTCGGCGAGCGCTGACGGATCGGCGCACAACCGGTAGTCGACCGAGACGACCACGGCGTCGGCGCGGCCGGCGACGCCGCGGGCGACATGGTGACCCTCGGGCATGTCGAGGTCCCCATGCCGGAACCCACCGCCGTGCAGCCACACCAGGCACGGACGCGCCCCACCGGCTGCGGCGTGCGGGGTGTAGACGCGCACGGGCACCGGGCCGTGCGGGCCGGGAACCTCGCGGTCCTCGATCCTCAGGTCCCAGTCCTCGGCCGGCCCGTACGGGGCGTCCCACTCGCGATGGGCCTGGTCCTCGACGTCCTCCCAGGTGGTGGCGTCACCCAGGAGCCGCATCCGTCGCTCCATCTCGGGCGCTGCGGGGGCGGCGGCATGGGGCGCAGTCCGGGCGTCGGTGGTGTCGTGTGTCATCGGGGTCCTTCCGGCAGGGGCGAGCGGTGGGGCGTCACGGGTGAGGGAGTCATCGGGGGCTGCTGCGGAGCATGACCTCGCAGTCGTAGTCCTGGGAGGAGCGCATGTCTCCGCGGAACCAGAGCAGGTGGGTGGTGCCGGGGTCTCCGGGGGCGACGATCGGTCGGAGGTTGTCGACCCCGGGGTTCTCGGCGGGCTCGGTGATCGCGGTCCAGTCCCAGCTTCGCCCGTCGTCGGCCGTGCGTCCATGGAAGATCTCATGGTGGGCGAGGCGGGAGTCGTCGCGCGGGTCGATCGGGGTGGAGACGTAGACGGTGTCGACGTCGTAGGGGTCGATCGCGGCCAGGCCCGTGTAATCCTGCTCATGGGGCAGCAGCCCTGGCCCGGCCTTCGCGAGCGGGGAGAGGTTCCAGTCCCCGTCGTCGCTGCGCCGGGCGTAGACGAAACGCAGGTCGGGGACGGGGACGTTGCGGCCGAGGTCTCCGGCATCGCCCCCGTGGTCGGCGCGCGCTGTCATCACCGCGGCGAGTCGCCCCTCGGCCTCACGGAGGTCGGTGGTCCACGCGTGACCGAGCAGCGCGCCGCCCAGTTCTGTGCCGGCCGCCAGGACCGTGGTCAGCTCCGCCTGGTCCGGGGCGGGATCGGCGAACAGCTCCGCCTCCACTGCCTGACCGCGGCTGTCGTGCAGGCGACCGCCGGCGAGGCGACCGTGGTAGATCGAGTTGTCGTAGTCGCGCGGGTGATGGTCGGTGACCAGCACGTGCAGCCCGTCGGCCCCGTCGGCGTAGCGCGCGTACCCGTTGACGTATCCGATCTTGGGGCGATCGAACAGCTTGCCGGCGTAGCTCCAGGTGTGGCCGTGGTCCTCGGAGACCAGGGCGCAGGGGTCGTCGTTGACGGCGCGAGCGAAGCAGTACAGCCGGCCGTCCAGTTCGTGGAGGTTCGAGTAGGTGACACCGCGGCCGCCGGTGTGCCGGCTCCAGTCGACAGTGCGTTCCTCGCCCCAGCGGGTGGGGTCGTCGGGCTCGCTGATGCGCCAGTGGGTGAGGTCGTCGCTCTTGTGCCGCGCGTAGACGGCGAGCCAGCGCCCGTCGGGCCGACGATGCAGCGCGGGCACGTCGTGGTCGTCCGCCTCGAACCCGGGATGGAGGGTCACCACGCTCGACCGCCCGGAGCGCAGATCGACGACGGTCAGATCGAGGTCGCCGGTGCGGGACTCGCCCCGGTCCCCGCCTCCGGAGGCGATGGAGCCGACCACGAGCAGTCCGGCATCGGGGTCGACGAGGGCGCGTTCGTCCTGGAACCAGCACCAGGCTCCGTTGGGGTTGATGACCTGCAGGGCTGTCGTGCTCATCGGGCTCTTTCTTCCGGGGTGAGGGAGGTACGGGGGCCGTCCGGCCCGTTTAGGGGAGATGGAAGTACTGGGGCAGGACCTGTTTGTCGCCGCCACCCGGTGCGAAGTACTCCCCCATCATCGACTCCCACCGGGGCGAGACGTCGCTGCGGCCCATCGCCTGCTGCGCGGCGTCGACGTCGTCCGCCTCGAAGTAGCCCACCACCATGCCGTCCTCCTCGCGCAGGAACAGCGAGTAGTTGCGCCAGCCGGCGGCGGTGAGCGCCTCGCGCAGCTCCTCCCACACGTGCTGGTGTGCCTGGACGTAGTCGGCAAGGCGCTCGGGGCGCACATGCAGCAGGAAGCAGCAGCGCTGCGGGCTGCGGGCGGGGGTGGTGGCGAGGAGGGCGGGGAGGTCCGGCTCGGGCCCGTTCCCGGCGTCGGCAGGCCTGTCGGAACCTCGGGTGTGCTCCGGTGAACTCATGAGGCTCCTCGAGTCGATGATCTGCGGCACCGCCGTCGGGGATCGCACGGCGTCTTGTGAGTCGTTCTGGAGAATGCTACGTTCTGTTCTGAGTCGTTTCAATAGTTTGGCGGATCTGCGGCACGGCAAAGTCACCAAGATGCACCTCGCAGCTATCGGACGCGCTTCCCACGAGCACTCAAGGAGCACCACCCCATGTCCACCACCACCCTTCCCGCTGACGTCGCCCGCGACCTCGCCGAATTCTCCATCGAGGTCCCCAGCTGGGGCTACGGCAACTCCGGAACCCGCTTCAAGGTGTTCGGCACCCCCGGCACCCCGCGCGATCCCTTCGAGAAGATCGCCGACGCCGCGCAGACCCACGCCTACACCGGCAGCGCGCCGCGCGTCTCCCTGCACTACCCCTGGGACAAGGTCGATGACTTCGGTGCGCTGCGCGATTTCGCCGCCGAGCAGGGCATGACGTTGGGCATGATCAACTCGAACACCTTCCAGGACGACGAGTACAAGTTCGGCTCCCTCACCCACGGCGACGCGTCCGTGCGCCGCCGCGCGATCGACCACCATCTCGAGTGCATCGACGTCATGCGCGCCACCGGGTCGAGGGAGATGAAGATCTGGCTGGCCGACGGCACGAACTATGCCGGACAGGATTCGATCCGGGCCCGCCAGGACCGCCTCGCGGAGTCGCTGCAGGAGATCTACCAGGGCCTCGGGGACGACGAGCGCCTGGTGCTGGAGTACAAGTTCTTCGAGCCGGCGTTCTACCACACCGACGTCCCGGACTGGGGAACGAGCCTGCTGCACTGCCTGGCCCTCGGCGAGAAGGCGCAGGTCGTGCTCGATACCGGCCACCACGCTCCCGGGACGAACATCGAGTTCATCGTCGCGCAGCTGCTGCGCCAGAACCGCCTGGGCGCCTTCGACTTCAACTCCCGCAACTACGCGGACGACGACCTGATCGTCGGTTCCGCGGATCCGTTCCAGTTGTTCCGGATCCTCTTCGAGATCGTCCAGCAGGATGCGCACCGCCCCGCCTCGGGCGTGAACTTCATGCTGGATCAGTGCCACAACCTGGAGTCGAAGATCCAGGGGCAGATCCGCTCCGTGCTGAACGTGCAGGAGACCCTCGCGAAGGCCCTGCTCGTGGACCGCGAGGCGCTGGCCGCCGCCCAGCAGAGCAACGACGTGCTGCTCGCGCACGAGGTCCTGATGGACGCCTTCTGGACCGACGTGCGCCCGGCGCTGGCCGCCTTCCGCGAGGAGAAGGGCCTGCCCGCCGAACCGTTCGAGGCGTTCCGGGCCAGCGGGTACGAGGAGAAGGTCGCCGCGGAGCGCGTCGGCGGGAACCAGATGGGATGGGGAGCCTGAGCATGACCGCAACACACGAGAGCGTCGCCGCCCTGCTGGAACGGTCCCACGCCCTGGGCTCCGATCCGAAGAACACCAACTATGCCGGCGGCAACACCTCCGCCCAGGGCATCGCCACCGACCCAGTCACCGGGGAGGAGACCGAGCTGCTGTGGGTCAAGGGATCCGGCGGTGACCTGGGCACCCTGCAGGAGCAGGGCCTCGCGGTGCTGCGCCTGGACCGCGTGCGCGCCCTGGCCGATGTGTACCCGGGGGTGGACCGCGAGGACGAGATGGTCGCGGCCTTCGACCACTGCCTGCACGGCAAGGGTGGCGCCGCCCCGTCGATCGACACCGCCATGCACGCGCTGGTCGACGCGGCGCACGTGGACCACCTGCACCCCGACGCCGGGATCGCGATCGCGACTGCGGCCGACGGGGAGCGCCTGACGAGGGAATGCTTCGGCGACGCCGTGATGTGGGTGCCCTGGCGCCGCCCCGGGTTCCAGCTGGGGCTCGACATCGCCGCTCTCCAGGCCGAGAACCCCCAGGCGATCGGCTGCATCCTCGGTGGCCACGGCATCACCGCCTGGGGCGACACCTCGGCCGAGGCGCAGGAGAACTCGCTGCGGATCATCGCCGAGGCGACCGCATTCCTCGAGCGCACCGGCACGGTCGAACCCTTCGGCGCCCCCGACTCCTCCCGCGATGCTCTTCCGGAGGCGGAGCGCCGCGCGAAGGCGTCGGCCCTGTTCCCGGTGATCCGCGGACTCGCCTCGACCGATGCACCGGTGGTCGGGCATTGGACGGATACCGAGGCCGTGCACGAGTTCCTCGCGAGCGAGAAGCTGGCACCGCTGGCCGAGCTCGGCACCTCCTGCCCGGACCACTTCCTGCGCACCAAGGTGAAGCCTCTGGTGCTGGACCTGACGGCCGATGCCTCCGTCGAGGACTCCCTCGCCCGGCTGGCGGAGCTGCACGAGGCGTACCGCGTGGACTACTCCGCCTACTACCAGCGCCACGCCGAGCCGGACTCCCCCGCGATGCGCGGCGCCGACCCGGCGATCGTGCTGGTCCCCGGCGTGGGCATGTTCAGCTTCGGCGCCGACAAGCAGACCGCCCGCGTGGCCGGCGAGTTCTACGTCAACGCCATCAACGTCATGCGCGGCGCGGAGTCGATCTCGACCTACGCCCCCATCGAGGAGTCGGAGAAGTTCCGCATCGAGTACTGGGCCCTCGAGGAGGCGAAGCTGCAGCGCAAGCCGAAGCCCAAGCCGCTCGCGACCCGGGTAGCCCTGGTGACCGGTGGCGGCTCCGGCATCGGCAAGGCCACCGCGACCCGCCTGGTCGCTGAAGGCGCCTGCGTGGTCATCGCCGACCTGAACCTCGAAGGCGCCCAGGCGGTCGCCGAGGAGCTCGGCGGGCCCGACAAGGCCGTAGCGCTGCGCGCCGACGTCTCCGACGAGGACGCCGTCGTGCAGGCCGTGGCCGACGCCGTCCTCGCCTTCGGCGGCCTCGACCTCATCGTCAACAACGCCGGGCTCTCGCTGTCCAAGCCGCTGCTGGAGACCACCGCGAAGGATTGGGACCTCCAGCACGACGTCATGGCGAGAGGCTCCTTCCTGGTCTCCCGGGAGACCGCGCGGGTGATGATCGCCCAGGCCATGGGTGGGGACATCCTCTACATCTCCTCGAAGAACTCCGTGTTCGCCGGCCCCAACAACATCGCCTACTCGGCGACCAAGGCCGACCAGGCGCATCAGGTGCGGCTGCTCGCGGCGGAGCTCGGCGGCGAGCAGATCCGGGTCAACGGCATCAACCCCGACGGGGTGGTGCGAGGCTCCGGCATCTTCGCCGGCGGCTGGGGCGCCTCGCGTGCGAAGGTCTACGGCGTCCAGGAGGAGGACCTCGGCGAGTTCTACGCCCAGCGCACCCTGCTCAAGCGCGAGGTGCTGCCGGAGAACGTGGCGAACGCGGTCTTCGCCCTGACCGCGGGCGACCTCTCGCACACCACCGGCCTGCACATCCCGGTCGATGCCGGGGTCGCAGCCGCGTTCCTGCGATGAGCCGCGAGCACGCGGCCGACAGGCCCTGCGCCGTCGCGGCCATCGACCTCGGGGCGACCTCGGGCCGGGTCATGCTCGGCGTGCTCGCCGGTGGCCGGATCGAACTGGTTCAGGCACACCGCTTCGAGAACCGCCTGCGGCACCGCGACGGCCATCTGAGCTGGGATATCGACGCTCTCTGGGCGGAGATACGGCACGGGCTGTCAGAGGCGCACGATCTGGCCCTCGTGCGCGGGCTGGGCCGACTGTCGTCGATCGGCGTCGACTCCTGGGCGGTGGACTACGCGCTGATCGGGCCCGACGCACTGGATCCCGACGGGACACCCGCCCCAGGCTCCGGCACGCGCCTCGGAGAGGTGATCGCCTACCGCGACGACCGCACCGACGGAGTGGCAGAGGCATTCGCGGAGCGCGTCTCCCGGGAGCGGCAGTACGAGCTGACCGGTATCGCCCAACAGCCCTTCAACACTCTCTATCAGCTGGTGGCCGATGATCGACTCACCGCTGCGCAGGCCGGCTCGACGCTGCTGATGGTCCCCGACCTGATCGGTTACCTGCTGACCGGGCAGCGCCGCGCCGAGGTCACCAACGCTTCCAGCACCGGAATGCTCACCGTGGAAGGTCACGACTGGGCCGAGGAGCTCCTGGCCGCGGCCGGAGTGGACCGGAGCCTGCTCACGCCGCTGATCGAGCCCGGAGAACGCGTCGGCGCGGTGCGTCCGGAGCTGGCCGCGGAGCTCGGAATCGGCGAGGTGCCGGTCATCGCCGTCGGCTCCCACGACACCGCCTCGGCGGTGCTCGCGGTGCCGGCCGAAGACAGTTCTCCCGGCGGGGAAACCCTTGCCTATATCTCCTCGGGAACCTGGTCCCTGATCGGTCTCGAACTGCCCGCCGCAGTCCCCAGCCCGAAGGCGCTGACGGCCGGGTTCACCTATGAGGGCGGCGTCGACGGCACCGTCCGGTTCCTCAAGAACGTGGCCGGCATGTGGTTGGTCAGCGAGTCGATCCGGCAATGGCAGGAGGACGGCCTGGAGGTCGACCTCGAGCAGCTGCTCGCCGACGCCGCAGCGGGCCCCGCCGCTCGTGCGCGGATCGATCCCACCGACCCCGCGTTCCTCCCTCCGGGACAGATGGCGGACCGCGTGATCGCGGCAGCGCAGCCGCTCGACAGTGCCGGCGGGAGTCCAGGGCTGGATTCTCCTGCGGGCGTCGTGCGCTGCATCCTCGAATCCCTGGCTGCGACCTACCGCGAAGAGCTGACCACAGCCTGCCGCCTCGTGGACGTGCCGCTCCCCTCCCGACTGCACGTCGTGGGCGGCGGCAGCCGCAACACCCTGCTGAACCAGCTCACCGCCGACGCCCTCGGACTCGAGGTGGTGGCCGGCCCGATGGAGGCGACAGCGCTCGGCAACGTCGCGTTGCAGGCCCGCAGCCTCGGCGTCATGCGCGCTGACCACGGCTCGATCCGAGCGCTGGTACGGGCCAGCGTGGAGCTGGAATCCGTCACCCCGTCGTCGACTCCCGCTCCACCAGCGTCGGCGTGAAGCTCACGTGCCGGGGCGGGGCGTCCGGCGTCGCGATCTCCTCCTCGAGAAGGGCGAGGGCGGTGCGGCCCATGAGGTCCGCAGGCTGCGCCACGGAGGTCAGCGGCACCACGGTGGAGCTCGCGAAAGCGATGTCGTCGTAGCCGACCAGGGCGATCTCCTCCGGCACTGCGACCTGGTGGCGGAACGCGAAGGCCTGCAGCACGCCGACGGCGAGCAGGTCGTTCACGCAGAACACCGCGTCGGGCCGCTCCGCCGCGGGCCGCTCCACGACGCGCATACCGGCCGTGCGCCCGGCGAGCACCGTGAGGTCCTCCGCCTCGAGCACCTCGATCTCCACCCCGGCGTCGGCCGCCGCCTGCCGAGCACCGCGCAGACGGTCGGCGACCTGCCGCAGGTCCTGACGGGCGGCGACGACGGCGATACGACGTCGGCCGAGGGAGGCGAGGTGGCGCACGGCGATCTTCCCGCCGGCGATGTCGTCCACGCTCACGGAAGACCCTCCGTCGCCCTCACGGCCGCTCTCCACGAGCACGACGGGCGTGCCGCGCCGTCGTATCCCGTCGACGAGCTCGCGGACACCTCCGGTCGACGCCAGCAGGATGCCGCGAACCCGCTGTTCCTCGAACAGTGACAGGTACAGCCTCTCGCGCTGCTCCCGGTTACCGGTGCTGCCGGCGATGACGGCGAGGGACGAGGCCTCCGCAGCTGATTCGATGCCGCCGACGAGCTGACCGTAGAAGGGGTTCGCGGAGTCCAGCACGATGGCGCCGACTGTGCGGGACTGTCCGAGCTTGAGCTGTCGTGCGGCGTCGTTGCGCACATAGCCGAGCTCGGCGATCGCGGCCTCGACCCGTTCCCGACGATCGGGGGAGACGATGTCGGGACGATTCAGGACATTGGAGACGGTGCCCACCGAGACGTTCGCGTGCCGGGCGACGTCCTTCATGCTCACCAGATGGGCTCCGGCCACTCCCCCACGCTCCTCGGTTCGTCGACGCCGATCCCGTGGATGCGATCCACAGGTTCATGATCCAGCGACTTTATCTGACGACGTCACCCGAGCATGCCCGCTGCCTCCTCGACCACCGCCGCGCTGGCGCCGGAGGGGTCGGCACGCCCGAACAGGACGTCCTCCGCGTGGCGCGCCAGAGCGTCGTCCACGGCGCCACCACCCGGCGGGGTGATCGGCGGTGGGTCGCCCAGCTCGTCCGCGATGGCTTCGATGAAGTCCACCGCCTTGAGGTCGGACTCGGTGAGCTCGGGGACGATGGTCTCGCGGACATCGAGATTGGCGGGCACCCCACGCTCGGCGAGCAGGAGCTTCCCCGCATCGGGACTGTTCACGAGCCAGTCGACGAAAGCCACGGCCTCCTCCTTCTTCGTGGAGGCCGCCGCGATCGAGAAGTACATCGACGCCTTGTACCAGAGCTGCGCATCGGCGGCGCTGCCGGTCATCGACGGCATTCTCAGAATCACGGCCGTCCCCCCGAGGGAGGAATCCAGGGTCACGACCTGATTGGACCATTGCGATTGGAGACCGCACTTCCCGACCGCGAACAAGGTCTGGTCGACGGACAGGCCTGCTTCCTCGACGGCGACCGAGGAGGGTGGCGCGGCCCCGCTGTCCTGCAGCACGAGCACGAAGTCCATCCATTGCTGGAGCTGCTCGGCGGTGTACCCGATGCCGTCGGGTCCGAACCGGTCCGCGCCGAGCTGGCGCAGGTACACGGTCAAGGGAGGGCCTCCGGTGGCGCCGAACTGCTGAACACCGAACGTCCCCTCGGGAGTGCCGTCTGAGATCCGGGTGGCGATATCCACGAGGTCGTCCCAGGTCCAGGTGGTGTCATCCGGCAGCTCGATCCCAGCAGCCTCGAACACGTCGGGGTTCGCGAGCAGCACCGGGGCGTTGATCCCGGCGTTCACCGCGAACAGTCCGTCATCGACTCGGCCCGCATCCAGGGCCGCGTCATCGAAGGCAGACGTCTCCAGCTCGGTGGTCCCGAGGTCCAAGAGGATCTCGCGACTGGAGTACTCGGCGAGGTAGCCCTCGTCCATCTGGATCACGTCGGGGGCATCCCCACCCGCGATCTGGGTGGCCAGCTTGTCCCAGTAGCCGCCCCAGTCCCCGGGCTCGGCGGAGATGGTGAGGTCCGGCGCCACCTCCTTGTAGGACTCGAGCGCGGCCTTCGTGACTTCGTCGCGTAGAGGGTTTCCCCACCAGGCGAAGCGCAAGGACTCCGCGCCCGACTCCCCCGATCCCCCGCCTCCGGACGCGTTCGGCCCGCACGCGGAGAGCGAGGCGAGCGACGCCAGGGCGAAGGGCGCAGTGAGGGCGGCGCGACGTGTGGGCATGGGTGATCTCCTTCGATCGGCGGGTCCGAGGACTCCGAGTGCCAGGAGTGTAGGCACGGACGTTGAAACGTGTAAACCCTTTCCCGGTCTCACCACTCGTGAGGGGCTTGTGGGCCTCCGCCAGCCTTGCTAGCCTCGCCGGACGCCTTGTTGAGTCGTTTCAACAGTCTGATGCATCACTGCAGGTCAGGACTTGCCCTCGATTCATCGCCCCGGTTCGAAGGAGAACAGCGTGCGACCAGACCGACCCGAAGCCCGTACGCCGAATCCGTGGTGGGTGGCTCTGATCTGCGGGATGGCCTCGTATATCGATGCTGCCGCCATCGTCAGCTCCGGCACTGCACTGGTGCTCTATCAGCATTCCATCGGCATCACCGAGGGGCAGATCGGCGTCCTGTCCGCCACCTTGACCCTGAGCATCGCCGTCGGCGCTCTCACCGGTGGTCGCCTCGGTGATCGTTACGGCCGCCGCAGAGTCTTCCTGACCACGATGGCGATGATCGCCCTCGGTTCGATGCTGCTGGTGCTCGCTCCCGGATTCGCGATGCTCATGGCCGGCATGATGCTCGTCGGCCTCGGTTCCGGCGCCGACCTTCCGGTCTCTCTCGCCTCGATCTCCGAAGCTGCGGCAGACCACAACCGCGGCAGACTCGTCGGCTTCTCACAGATCCTATGGTTCGGCGGGATCATCGGAGCGAACGTCTTCGGCATCGTCGCGGGCGGCATGGGCCAGCTCGGCGGACAGGTCATGTTCGCGCACGTCGGCATCGTCGCCCTGGTCGTGCTGGCGGCCCGGGTGAGCATTCCCGAATCGACGACATGGGCCGATGCCGACCGGGAGCGCACCTCCGGGACGGCGACCATCCGCGCCTCGAACACAGGGCTCAAGGACGTGCTCGGGAAAAGAATCTTCCTGGTGCCCTTCCTCGCCCTGATCGGCTTCTACACCTTCACCAACATCGGCGCCAACACCGGTGGACAGTTCGGCACGTACATCGGAGTGAACGTCGTGGGGATCTCCGTACAGCAGCAATCCCTGCTCGGCATCGTGATGCTCGGGGTCGGGATGCTCGGGGCGCTCGCGTTCATGCGGATCGTCGACACCCCGCTGCGGATGACGGTCTACGCCGTCGGCGCGATCCTCCTGGCCGGCTCCTACCTCATCCCCGTGATCTTCGGCTTCACCCTGATCCCGTGGATCGCCCTCAGCTTCTTCAACGCCATCGGCGGCGCGTTCGCTTTCGAGGCGATCATGAAGGTCTGGTCCCAGGAATCCTTCCCGACCCTGCTGCGCTCCACCATCCAGGGGTCCGTGATCGGCATCGCCCGGGTCATCGCCGCCGGAGTCGCCCTGATCACCCCGGCCCTGATGAACACCCCGGCCCTGGCCTACCTCCTGATCGCGATCATCGTGGCCGTCGGCCTCGGCTGCGGATGGGCAGGTTTCCGACGCTCACGGTTCGACGCCTTCGCCGCGGAATCACTCGACCCCTCCTCCCTCTCCTCCGTTCCTGCAGCATCCCGCACCACATCGCACCCGCAGTACTCCCCGACCACCCCGTACGTCCCGACCGAGAGGTGACCCCTTCATGACCACTCCCACTGCTGCCGACCCCCTCGCACCAGCCCGCGCCATCACCGCCGCCGGGGCCGGCGGCCGCGCTCCCGTGCTCGCCGCCCGCGCCGACCTCACCCAACCGGCCTCCTCCATCGCCCATGCCGAGCTTCTCGCCACCGCGCACGGCATCTACGAGGCGACCATCAACGGCTCCCCCGCCACCGAATCCGTGCTCAACCCCGGCTGGACCGTCTACGAGTCGCGCCTCCAGGTGCAGAGCTTCGACGTCACCGAGCAGGTCCGCGCCGGCGACGGGCAGGTCGAGCTCTCCGTGCTCCTCGGCCGCGGCTGGTGGAACGGCGACTTCGGTTTCACCGATGCCTACGCGAACTACGGCGAGGACAACGCCCTGCTCGCCGCCCTCGTCATCACCTATCAGGACGGCTCCACCCAGAGCCTCGTCACCGACGAGACCTGGACCGCCACCGACTCGCCCATCACCTTCGCCACGATCTACGACGGCCAGCACGAGGACCGCCGGCTCGCAGCCGGTGACCCTCGCCCCGTGCGGGTCGCCGAGATCGACCGCGCCACACTCATCGAGCAGGCCTCGCCGCTGATCACCCGGCACGAGTCCCGCCGGCCGGAGAAGATCTGGACCTCCCCGTCGGGCAGGACCCTCCTCGATTTCGGGCAGAACCTCGTGGGATGGCTGCGTTTCACCGTCACCGGCCCCGAGGGCACCGAGATCACCCTGCGCCACGCCGAGGTGCTCGAGCACGAGGAGCTCGGCACCCGCCCGCTGCGGTCGGCGAAGGCCACCGACCACCTCATCCTGGCCGGAGATCCCGCCGGAGAGACCTTCGAGCCCACCTTCACCTTCCACGGCTTCCGCTACGCCGAGGTCACCGGCTGGCCCGGCGAGCTCACGGCGCAGGACATCGAGGCGGTGGTGGTCCACTCCGAGATCCGCCGCACCGGCTGGTTCGAGTCCTCCCACCCCGGCGTGAACCAGCTGGTGGAGAACTCGATCTGGAGCCAGCGCGGCAACTTCCTCGCCGTCCCCACCGACTGCCCGCAGCGCGACGAGCGCCTGGGCTGGACCGGGGACATCGCCGCCTACGCCGCCACCGCCGCCTTCCAGTTCGACGTCTCCGACTTCCTGCACAACTGGCTGATCGACGTCCAGGCCGAGGCGAGCCTGCCGCCGCTGAGTTTCGTGCCCTTCGTCGTGCCGGACATCCTCAAGCTCCGCTCCCACGGCGACGATCCGGTCGCTGATCAGCCGACGGAGAAGCCCACCGCCATCTGGGGCGACGCCGCGATCTGGGTCGCCGAGGCACTGTGGAACGCCTACGGCGATCTCGATCGTCTGCGCGAGGAGTACCCCGGCATGGTGCTGCACCTCGAATCCGTGGAGCGTGCCCTCTCCCCCACCGGCCTGTGGGACACCGGCTTCCAGTTCGGGGACTGGCTCGACCCGGACGCACCCCCGGAGGATGCCGCCGCGGCGAAGGCCGACACGGGTGTCGTGGCGACCGCCTGCCTGGTGCGATCGGCACGATTCGCCGCCGAGACCGCCCGATTGATCGGCCAGGACTCCGACGCCCGCCGCTGGCAGGACCTCGCCGATCGCACCTTGAGCGCCTTCACCGACGCCTACGTGCAGGCCGACGGTCGCATTCTGTCGGACTGCGCGACCGTGTACGCGCTCGCGATCGCCTTCGACCTGCTCGACGAGGGCACGCGGGAGCAGTCCGCGCAGCGTCTGGCGGAGGTGGTCCGCGAGGCGGGCTACAAGGTCTCCACCGGGTTCGCCGGCACCCCCTTCGTGACCTGGGCGCTCTCGGAGACCGGCCATATCGAGGACGCCTACCGGCTGCTGCTGGAGGAGGAGAACCCCTCCTGGCTGTACCCCGTCTCGATGGGCGCCACCACGATCTGGGAACGCTGGGACTCGATGCTCCCGGACGGGTCCATCAACCCCGGAGAGATGACCAGCTTCAACCACTACGCCCTGGGCGCCGTGGCCGATTGGATCTACCAGGTCGTCCTCGGCATCCGCCCCGCCGAGCCCGGCTACCGCCGCCTCCGCATCCAGCCCACCCCCGGCCCGGGCATCGACTGGGCGAAGGGCGCCTACGACTCGGCAGCCGGCCGCATCGAGGTGGAATGGTCGAGGGACCGCGACGGCGCTTTCACCCTCGCCGCGACCGTCCCCGACGGCGTGATCGCCGACGTCCTGCTGCCGGATGGGATGCAGCAGGAGGTCACGGGTACCGGGGAACGGATCACCGTGGCCTGAGCCAGCCCAGCTCCGGCATCAGGCCCGTCGCCGCACCCATCGCGGTGCGGCGGCGGGCCCGAGAACCAATCCGCTGGCGGAACAGCCTCACCGCCCACCTCGTGGAAAGCGGTTGACGGTGTGGGGCCACGGCAGGAAGACTCACTACTCGCAGCGTCGCCAGCCCAGCCCAGTGTTTCTCACGTGGGCACCGACCCCGTCGGCAGGGGCGCGGCCCAACCCGTCTCGCCCCCCGCAGGAGGAACCCTTGCTCTCTCGTCGACATGTCCTCGCGCTCATGGCCGCTGCCGGTGCGGCCCCCGCACTGGCCTCCTGCGGCCCCAATGCGGGCACCGACGACGGTGGGCTGCGGGTCTACTGGTGGGGAGGGGACCTGCGTGCCGGCATCACCCAGGACGTCCTGGACATGTACACCGCGGACCATCCCGAGGTGTCGGTCGCCCCGGAGTACAGCGAGTGGTCCGGCTACTGGGACAAGCTCGCCACCCAGACCGCCGGTGGCGCCAGCCCGGACGTGATCCAGATGGACGAGGCCTATATCGACTCCTACGGCAGCAAGGGCTCGCTGCTGGACCTCGAGACCGTTTCCGACACCCTGGACCTCTCGGCGATGGACGAGGCCATCCTGGAGACCGGGCGACTGGCCGACGGGACCCTGGTGGGCGCCCCGAACGGGTTCAACCTCTACGCGACCGGCATGAATCCGACGATTCTCGAGAAGGCCGGGATCGCACTGCCGGACGACACCACCTGGACGTGGGAAGATTTCCTGGCGCTGAGCCAGGAGCTCTCCGAGTGGGGCAAATCCTCTGGTGATGGAGAGTTCGGCACCAACGGTTTCGGTCTCGGCGCGGGCGATCTGGCCGCCTGGGCGCGGCAGACGAACAATGAACAGCTCTTCCCGCGGGACGACGAGGAGCTGGTCACCAAGGACACCATCGTGTCCCTGCTGGACTTCAGCCTCAGCCTCGGCGCCAGCGGCGCCGCCCCCGAGGCGGGTGCGCAGATCGAGAACTCCTCCGCGAGCCTTGAGCAGGGCCTGTTCGCCACCAATCGCTGCGCGTTCCGACAGGTCCCGAGCTCGCAGATCCTCGCCTTCCAGGACTCCTCCGGCGCTCCCCTGCAGCTCCTGCGGATGCCGGGGCGCACCAGCGGTCAGTCGAACATGGTGAACAAGGCGTCGATGTACTGGTCCCTCGGGGCCGAGGCCACGGATCCTGCGGCCGCAGCCGGCCTCACGGGTTTCCTGCTCACCGACGAGGCCGCAGCCGAGGTGCTCAAGATCGAGCGCGGCATCCCCGCCTTCCCCGCGATCCAGGAGGCGGTGCGCCCGCTGCTGACCGAGAACGAGCTGATCTCGCTCGACTTCGCGCAGATGATGCAGGAGGAGGTCGTGAAGCCTCCCGTGGTCACCCCTGCCAGCGGGGTCGGCTTTGGCGACGAATACACCCGCCTCGCGGAGGAGTCGCTGTTCGAGAAGCGCAGCCCATCCGACGTGGCCGACGAGATGCTCGAGATCCTCACCGGCATGCAGCCCGAGCGCTGACCCGGTCGGGCAGTGCGTCCCGAGTGGGCAGTGACCGATGAACGGTGACTGCAGGCGGCAGGGCCCGGGGATGGTCGAGAGATCGACCGGTTCCGCGACCCTGCCGTCTGCAGGCCACACCGAGCTGCGCTACACCCGCGCCTGGACCACCATGTTGATCATCGAGTCCGCGACGTGCCGGACGTCGGAGAATCCAGCCTGTTCGAGCACCTCCCGCAGCCGCTTCAACCCGGCTTGGGCACCCAATGCCGTCCCGACCGGCTGGCTGAGCGAGTTCCCGACGCAGAGGAACGTCGAGGCCGCATAGCCGAACGGCGCCACCGGATTCTCGGCCAGATTCGTCGCCAGATCGTCTTCCGCCCTGCCCTCGACCAGGACCAGCGATCCGCCCGGCGCGAGCGCGTGACGGGCGTAGGCGCCTGAACCGACCGGGTCGCCGAGGTCGTGGAAGGCGTCGAAGAACGTGATGACGTCGTAGCCCTCCTGCGGGTATCCCTGGCAGTAGTTCACCTCGAAGCGCACGCGGTCGGCGACGCCGGCCTCCTTGGCCCGCTGCCGCGCGACCTCGATCGACGGCGCGTGCAGGTCGTAGCCGACGAACTGCGAACGGGGGAAGGCTTGGGCCAGCAGGATCACCGGGAGCCCGTATCCGGTGCCGACGTCGGCCACCAGGGCACCGGCCTCGAGCTTCTCGGCCACGCCGTCGAGCGCCGGCACCCATTCGGAGACCAGGCTGGCCCGGTACATTGCGCCGAAAGAGCGCTCCGTCCCGCGGAACACGGCCGGGTCGTGGTCACCCCACGGGATGCCCTGTCCGGTGCGGAAGGCCTCGACGAGCGGCCCGATATCGCGGAACAGCCCCTCGGTCAGTACACACATGCCGGTCATCGCGGCCGGCGAATCGTCGATGGCGAGCACCGCTGCCGTTTCAGGGGGCAACGTGAAGGTCCCGCTCTCCGGGTCATAGGTCACGAGGCCCACCGCGGCCTGCTGCGCCAGCCACTCCCGCACGTAGCGCTCGGCGGTGCCGGTCGTATCGGCCAATCGCTGCGGCGTCACGGCTCCCTCGGCGGCCAATGCCGCGTAGAGCCCCAACCGGTCACCCACCAGGATCATCGCCGACGTGGCCGCGCCGGTCGCGAGACCGACCACCTGCTGGGCGACGGCACCCACCTTCTCCAGATCGAGCTCAACTGCGGTCATGGTCCTCACTCCTTCGGTTCGGTGCCCTTCCGGGCACTGCCGATGCTGATCGCAGGCCCTTCCATGCCCCTGCCATTGCGCTGTCACGCCGCCGGGAAGACAATCGGGTCATGGCACAGGCGCCGGTCGAGCTCGGTGTCCTCGGGGCGCTGGAGGTCCGGCGCGACGAGGCGGAGATCGCACTGCCCGGCCTGCGACGACGCACCGCCCTCGCGGCTCTCGCGGTCCACGCCCCGCACCCTGTGAGTGCAGACGCCCTGGTCGAGGCAGTCTGGGGCGATACAGTCCCGGGAATCACCCACGCCGCCCTGCACACGGTCGTCTCCCGATTGCGGGGAGCCCTCGGCGAGAACACCGTGCGGTACGGCCCGGCGGGCTACACGCTGGCCCTCGGTGCCGGCGCGGTGGACGCCGACCGGTTCACCGTGCTGTGCGCTCAGGCGGCGGCCGGCGGACCCGGTGATGCGGCGGCACTGCTGGACCAGGCCCTCGGATTGTGGCGCGGGCCGGCCTACGCAGAGTTCGCCGACCTCGACTTCGCCCGAGCCGAAGCCGTCCGGCTGGACGAGCTGCACCTGGACGCCCGTGAGAACCGCGCCCGCGCGGCCCTGGACCTCGGGACCGTCGAATCCGCCGTCACGGAGCTGGAATCCCTCGTCGCCGAGCAGCCCCTGCGCGAGCAGGCTCGGGCCCTGCTGATGACCGCGCTCTATCGCGCCGGCCGGCCGAGCGAGGCACTCGACCGCTTCGAGGAGCTGCGTCATGCCTTGCGCGAGGAGCTGGGGCTCGATCCCTCCCCCGCGCTGCATGACCTGCACCGGCGGATCCTCGATCACCGTGTGCCGGGGGCGGCGCCACCCCCGCACAGCACCGTGGAGCCGCCCGTCTGGCCCTCGCGGGACACCGCGTTCATCGGTCGTGAGGACGAATCGGCTCTTCTCCTGCGGTCGGCTCGAGACCACCGCCTCGTGACCGTCTCGGGGCCCGGCGGGGTGGGGAAGACTCGACTGATCGCGGAGACCCTCTCGGGGATCTGCACTGCGACCGCACGTCAGGGCACCGTGGTCTCCCTCGAGGAGGTTCTCCCCGGCGAGGTGACAGCTCGGATCACGGCGGTGCTCGGCCTCGGCCCGGGCCCCGAGGCCCCGAGGGAGGCCATGCTGGAACATCTCGCGCGCTCCCCGCTGATCCTGGTCCTCGACGGATGCGAGCACGTGCTGGATGAGGTGCGGGGCATCGCCGACGCCGTCCTGCGCACCTGCCCGCAGGTGCGCCTGCTGCTCACGAGCAGGACCCGACTCGGCCTGACCGATGAGAACCTCCTGCCGCTCGAACCGCTGGCCGTCCCGGCCCCGGACGCTCCACCGACCCAGGATCCGACCAGTCCTGCCGAGCGGCTGCTGCTCGACCGGATCCGACGACTGCGACCTGCCTTCACGCTGTCGTCGACGCAGCGCACGCAGGTGAGCGAGCTGTGCCGCCTGCTCGACGGTCTGCCGCTGGCCCTCGAGATGGTCGCTCCCCAGGTGGCCGCGCTCGGGCTGGCACCGGTGTGTGAGCGGATCGGCGCGGGGACCGACCTCTCCGGGTCGCGGGAGTTCGGAGCGGACACGACCCTGTTGCAGGTGGTAGGGCGATCCCTTGACATGCTGAGGCCGGGCGACCTGCGCCTGCTGGTGGCCCTGACCTCCTTCTCGGGGCGCTTCGATCTGAGAGCGGTCGAGGGCGTTCGCCGTGCCGGCTCCGGGACGGCGCCCGACGTCGAGTCCGAGGTCGCCGCCGGCTCTGCGATGGCGGGCCTGACGCGCTTGGTCGAAGCCTCCCTCGTGGCACCCGTTCCCGGCGGTGCGACGACCCGGTACCGGCTGCTGGAGATCGTCCGGGCCGCCGCCGCATCACGGGCCGAGCCGGGGCAGAGGGACGCGGACGCCGCGGCGCATGCGGAATGGGCGGCGATCAGCGCGGAGACCTGCGCTGCACGGGCGATCGGACCGTCGAGCGCCGAGGCGTACGCGCGGCTCGGGACGCTGCGCACCGATCTGGCCGACGCCCTGCGCTGGTCGTTCGACCACGACGCGACGGATATCGCGGAGCGGATCGGTGGAGCCCTCGGACTGTGCTCCCACTGGTTCCCCGGGCGCGAACTGGCGGCGCTGGCGGCGCGGGTCGCGCAGAGAGGACCGTCGACCACCGGCCCGGAGGCGTCCCGCACAGCACTGTCCCTGGGCACCGGAGCATTCGCAGCGGTCGCGGTGGGCGACAGCCCTACGGCGGAGGTGCTCGGAGCGCGCTCGCTGCAGATCGCCCGCACCTCGCACGAGTACTACTTGGCCCTGCTGTGCCTCTCCCTCGCCGCGCTGTACAGCGGACGGCGGAACGCTGCGCGCGAGCGTTTCGAGCGGATGCTCGAGATACCCGATCTTCCCGACGCCTACCTGGCCGATGCGCATGCCTCGCTCGCGATACTCGCTGCGACTCTCGGCGACCGGCACGAGGCGGAGCGGCAGGCTGCCGCAGCACGAGAAACCGCCGAGCGCAGCGGGGCCCTGGCGCATTCCGCGTTCGCCCTGTACGCGACCGGGGAAGTCCTCCTGACGACCACCCCGAGTGCCGCGCCGGACGTGCTGCGCGAGGCTGCAGCCCGCGCCGATGCCGCCAGCGCGGACCATGTGAGCACGGTGGCACGGCTAGCGCTGCTCTCGGCGCTGGTGCGCGGGGACGACGCCGTCGCGGCCCGGCGCCTTGCACTCGAGCTGCTGGATCCGCTGCGGCGTGGTACCTGCTGGCCGTACCTCTGGACCTGCCTCCGAATCGTCGCAGAGCTCTTCGCCCGTACCGGCGGTCCCGCGGACGCAGAGCTGCTGCTCGCCGCCGCGGACGCCAACCCCACCTCGCCACCGCTCGCCGGGGACGACATCGAGCGATATCGCAGCGTGCGGGCGCAGATCACGGACGAGATCGGCGCGGACGCCGTCACGCGGATCGACGTCCTCGCCGGGCTGCTTCCGCGCAGCGAGATCGCTGAGCGGGCCTACGGCTGGACGCAGCGCCTCGCGAGGACGTGAGCCGCGCGCCGGTCCCATGCCCACGCTGTTGTGCGCCTGACTTCCCTCTGTGGAAGGCAGGCGCACAACAGCGTCAGGGTCGACCGTGGGCGCCGGTGCCGAGTCCCGTTCCGCGACCCGGTCCCCGCGCCCGGGGCTCAGCCTTCGACCGGCTTGATGTCCCCGCGGAACATCTTCAGCACTACGAAGTTGTCCGCGTAGGGCGCGTTCTCCAGAATCGGATCTCCCGGCTCCGGGAAGCCCTCGACGCGCTCGCCCTCCAGAGCAGGGTTGTTCCCGTAGCGCTCGAAGATCGGGATGATCGGCAGCAGCTCGTTGAAGGCCAGTGCCACCGTGGACACGTTCTTCTTCTGCTCCTCGACATCGAGGCCCTCGCCGGACTGGGCCACCAGTGCCTCCAGGTCCACCGTCCCGGCGGAGGTCTCCACGTCCTGGAGCGGGAAGGCGTAGCCCTTGCCGCCCTGGTTCTTCGCGATCGGGATGTTGTGGAGGAACAAGTCCTGCACGAAGGAGAAGTGCGGGTGCGGGTGAGCGGAGGATCCCCAGGCCTGGATCGCCATCTGGAAGTCACCCTTGTCGATGTCGATCGGCGCCTGCTTGTCGTCCAACCCGCGAGCGGTCACCGAGATGCCGAAGGCCGTGAGCTGCTCGGCGATGTCCTTGCCCGAAGCCGACCAGTCGGCGTAGGTCTGCGGGAACTGGATCTCGTACTCGGCGGCGTTCCCCTCGGGGGTCATCCAGGCGTCGCCGTCCTTGGTCCAGCCGGCCTCCTCGAGGAGCGAGGTGGCCTTGTCGAGATCCTGCTCGTACGTATCGATCTTGCCCTTGACCTCGTCGGTCAGCCACTGGTCGACGAAGTTGTCCGAGAAGCCGACCATGTTGACCACGGCCTTGCCCGAATCGGCGAGGGAGATCTGCCCGTTGACCTCACGGTCGATGAGGTACGCGAAGGCCTTCCTGGTACGCGCATCGGCGAACTCCGGGAACTGGTCCTGGTTGAGGTACAGGGCGGGGCCCGAATACACCGGCGGTCGCAGGATCGTGTACCCGGCGGCCTCGAAGGGCTCCTCCGAGGCCGGCGCGAAGCCGTGGGTCGCATAGTCGACGTCCCCGGACTGCACCAGCGAGGTGATCTCCGTGGTCTCGCCGTTGTACATCACCACGGTGTCGAACAGGACCTTGTCGGCCCCGAATCCGCTCTCGTTGCGCACCAGGGTGAGCTGCGTGTTGGTGATGGTGTCGTAGTCGAAGTCGTACGGACCGGAGACGACCACGGTGTCGGGCTTGAAGGTCTGGAACTCGGTGCCCAGCGCCTCGCCGTCGCCCTCGTCCATGGTGCCGCCGGCATCGACGATCGCCTTGGCGCGGTCCGCCCACTCGCCGTACTGCGCGGTGGAGAGGATGTTGCTCTTGAGCACGTAGCGCTCGAGGACCGCCGGCGGGTTCTCGAAGCTCACCACGACGGTGGAATCGTCCGGCGCCTCCAGGCCCGTGATGAAGTCCCAGGCCGGGGAGCGCTGGATGAACTGCACATAGAACGAGGTCAGGTAGTCCTGCGACGTGAGCGCCGAACCATCGCTCCAGGTCAGACCGGACTTGATCGTCACCGTGAGGGTCTTGGCGTCACTGTCCAGAGTGTGCGACTCCGCGATCAGGTACTCCCACTCCTGATCGGCCCACAGCCACAGCGCCGACGGCGGCACCAGCAGGTCGCGGTACGGCCCGTCACCGACGATGCTGGTGGGGACTCCCGCGTACGGCAGTCCGGCGAAGTTGAAGTGCCCCTCGGGCGGTGCCTGGAAGGGCCAGGCACCGTGGAAGGCGCTCGCACCACCTTCCCCGTCACCTCCGCCTTCCGGCTCGGCAGGTGCGCACGCGGCGAGGCCGGCCCCTGCAACAGTGGTCAGGCCGACCGCTTTGAGGACGTCACGGCGGTTCCAGGTGGTGTTCATGGGTTCTCCTTGGTTGTGACGACCGGGTCGTCGATGAGGTCGGACATCGCATCGTCGCGATGTCGTCGGCGGAAACTGAGGCGTCGCACGACTACGGAGCCGACGACGATGCCGAGACCGAGCAGGAGCGCGAGGATGCTCACGACTCTTTCGCCGGTGCCGGCGTCGGTCACGGGGAGCATGAGTGCCGAGCCGGCAGCCACGAAGCAGCCCAGGGACAGCAGCGCCCTGGTGGCGGTGTCGATCACGGGAGACCACCCCCTCCGGCGGCCGTACCGGCGGACGCGGCCGGCTGCGGATCGGTGACCACCATGCAGGCCACGTCCTGGGCTGGTGCCTCGGGGGCGGACCGCAACAGCGGGATGACCTCCCGGCAGCGGTCCTCCGCGAGCGGGCACCGCGGATGGAAGGTGCACCCGCTGGGCAGGTCGGACAAGCTCGGGATATCGGCGCTGAGCAGCCCACCACCGGCCTTCTTCTGCCGGGCCAGCTCCGGGTCGGGCTCGGGAACGGCCTCCAGCAGCGCCTTCGTGTACGGGTGCTGCGGGTTGTTGATCACCTGCGGCGTCGGCCCGACCTCGACGATCTTGCCGAGGTACATCACCGCCGTGCGCCCCTCCCAGGCGAAGTACTTCGCCAGCGCGAGGTCGTGGGTGATGTAGATGAACCCGACGCCGTCCTCCTTGCGCAGCTTCGTCAGCATGTTCAGCAGGCTCACCCGGATGGAGACGTCCAGCATCGAGGTCGACTCGTCGGCGATCAGCAGCCGGGGCGAGAGGGTGAGCCCCCGCGCGACCGACACCCGCTGGCGCTGCCCGCCGGACAACTGGTGGGGGAACTTCGCGCTGTAGCTCTCGGGGGGCATGAGGTCGACCGTGGTCAGCAGCTCGTCGACCCGCTGGTCGACCTCGGCTGCGCTATGGGCCAGGCCGTGCCGCCTCAGCGGGACCGACAGCGTGCTGCGCACGGATCGGATCGGGTTCAGCGAGGCGTAGGGGTCCTGATGGATGTACTGCACGGCGCGGCGGTATTCACGGCGCTGCGCACGAGTCATCTCGGTGAGGTCCGTCCCCTCGAAGCGGACCGAGCCGGAGCTCGGGGGCGCCAGCCCCGCGGCCAGCCGAGCAGTGGTGGTCTTCCCGCTGCCGGACTCACCGACCAGGCAGAGCACCTCACCGGCGCCGACGCTCAGGGAGACATCCGAGACTGCCGGCAGGTCCTTGCCCTTGACGTGGAACACCTGAGAGGCATGGTCGAGCTCGATCAGCGGAGCTGACGAGGACTGGTGGGACGTGGAATCGGGGGTGGTCTCAGGCACGCGCGATCACCTTCCGTTCGTGGTGGACCTGGTCGTGGTGGATGCAGGCCGCCGCGTGGGTCATGTCCGCCGGCCGCTGGGTGAGGGTGATCAGCTCGGGCTCGGCCTCTCGGCACTCGTCGGTCGCGAGCTCGCAGCGCGGCGCGAAGGCGCACCCGGGAGGCAGCGTCGCCAGCGACGGCGGGGCCCCGGGGATCGAGGCGAGCTCCGGCAGGTCGCCGGTGACCGGTGGGACGGCGTTGATGAGCTTGGAGGTGTACGGGTGCTTGGGCGCGGTGAAGATGTCCTTCGTCGTGCCGGTCTCGATGACCTTCCCGGCGTACATCGTGACCACCCGATCGGCGAGCTCCGCAGCGAGCGCCAGATCGTGCGAGATGAAGATCATCGCGAACCTGTACTCGACGCGCAGCTCTGCGAGCAGGTCGATCACCGTGCGCTGGGTGAGGATGTCCAGCGCGGTGGTCGGCTCGTCCAGCACCAGCAGCCGCGGGCGCAGCAGCAGGCCGGTCGCGATCAGCGCACGCTGCTTCATGCCTCCGGACAGCTCGTGCGGGTAGCTGCCGAGCACGCGCCGGGGCTCGAGCCGCACGGACCGCAGAGCCTCCGCGGAGCGTTCGAGGACCTCGCGGCGCGGCATCCGTCCGTGCGCGTGATCGAGAAGCGTGTCGGCCATCTGCTGGCCGACCGTGAGCACCGGGTTGAAGGCGTTCTGGGCACCCTGGAACACCATGGCCGCCTCCGACCATCGCCACCGTCGCAGCTGCTGGGCCGTCATGGCGGTCACGTCCTTCGTCGCGCCGTCCTCGCCGGTGAAGGCGACGGACCCGCCCGTGATCTCCCCGAGCGTGGGCAGCAGGCGCAGCAGCGCCAGCCCCAGCGTGGTCTTCCCGGACCCGGACTCGCCGACCAGGGCCAGCGAAGAATCGGGATACAGGTCGAAGCTGACGCCGCGCAGAGCGCGGACCCGGGTGTCCTTCCCGGTGCGGTACGCGACCTCGAGGTCGCGTGCCGACAGGACGGGGGCGGGGTCGGTAGTCGTCTCTGGGCTCATCAGCGGTCCCTCAATCGTGGGTTCAGGATCTCTTCGAGGGTGCGGGTCAGCAGGATCAGCCCCAGCTGCAGCAGGACGATCATCGTGACCGGGGCGACGATGTACGGCATCGCGTCGGGGTTGAACATCGCACCCTTGGTCCAGGCGTCGTTGATCATGATTCCCCAGTTCACGCCCTTCTGCGGGGCGAGGCCGAGCAGGTACAGGCCCACCATCGCGTAGATCGCGTTGGTGACCGCGATGATGAAGTTGATCAGGATGTAGCTGGCCATGTTGGGGACGATCTCCCCGAACACGATGCGCACCCACCCGACGTCGAGCAGCTGCGCCGCCTCGACGAACTCGCGCTCCTTGAGCGACAGCACCTGGGCGCGGATCGAACGCATCAGCACCGGCCAGGTCAGGATGCCGATGATGACGCCCAGCAGGACCGGCGAGTCCAGGTTGTAGAACGCGCCGACCACGGCCAGCAGCACGATCTGCGGGACGGTCATCACGATGTCGGTCAACTGGAGCATCAGGGCATCGAAGCGGCCGCCGAAGTAGCCGGCGAGCGCGCCGATGGCCACGGCGATCACAGTGGTGATGGAGGCGGCGAGGAACCCGACCATCAGCACGGTCTGCCCGCCGATGACCAGCAGGTGCAGGGTGTCCTTGCCGCTGCCTTCGAGGCCGAGCCAGTGCTGGGCACTGGGGCCCTCCCAGGCGCGGGCCGCGTCACCGGGCACCTGGGTTCCGACCACCAGAGGGCCCACCAGGGAGACCAGCAGGATGGCGAGAACCAGGCACAGGCCGATGAAGCCGGAGGTGCTCCTGGTCAGTTCATTGAAGAGCCGGCGCAGTGGACTGACTCCGACAGCTTTGCCGGCCACGGGGGCCGGGACGCCGGTCCCTGCAGCGGTGGGCGGAGCGGCGGCGCTCATGCGGCACCTCCTTCGCCGAGTCGGATCCGAGGATCGAGGGCGGCGTTGATCAGGTCGGCCGCGAGGTTCGCGAGCACCACGGTGACGGTCACCACCAGCAGCACCCCTTGGATCGTCGGGTAGTCACGGGTGTTGATCGACTCGAAGAGCAACAGCCCGACGCCCTCGTACGAGAACGTCTGCTCGACGAAGATCGCGCCGCCGACGATGAAGCCGGCCTGGGTGGCGATCTGTGCGATCAGCGGCAGCAGGGCGTTGCGGCCGACGTAGTTGGTCTGGATCCGGGATTCCTTCAGGCCGCGCGCCTTCGCGACGGTCACGTAGTCCTCGCCCAGCACCTGGGTGGTCGAGGCCTTCATGATCAGCGCCCAGGTCCCCACGGTGGTGAGGATGTACGTGATCATCGGAAGGGTCGCGTGGTAGCCGATGTCCGAGAGGAACCGCAACGAGAATTCAGGTTCGACCCCGGGTGACATGTTGCCGCGCATTCGCGTGTAGTCGATGATCTCGAGCTGGACGGCGCCGACCACCACGATCAGGATCGCGAGCAGGTAGTTGGGGATCGCGTGGAAGCCACTGCCGATGATGGAGACCGCGTGGTCGATGACCCCGCCACGGCGGTAGGCCATGATCATGCCGAGGATCAGCCCGATGGTGATGGAGATGAGCAGCGCGAGGCCGACGCTGTACAGCGTCCACGGAAGGTGCTGGGCGATCTTCTCGGTGACCGTCACGCCGGGCGTCGCGATCGAGGTGCCCATGTCTCCCTGGACCAGCCCCACCAGGTAATCGATGTACTGGCGCCAGATCGGGGTCGCCGGATCGAAGCGGAAGAAGTTGCTCGCCTCGGCCGCAGCCTGTTCGTAGCTCTTCCCGTACAGGGCGATCTGCTGGTTGATGTAGACGTCCACGGGGTTGCCCGGGAGCAGGCGCACCATCAGGAACACACCGGAGGCGACCACCCAGACCACGAACAGCGACCGCAGCAGGCGGCGAAGGATGAACGAGTGGTAGATCCGGTGCCCGAGCGGTGCGCGGGGACGTGCGTGCGGTCGAGACCCCGGCGGGGCCTCGGACGTCGATACATCAGCGGTCATTGCTCTCCTTCGACAAGCGACAGTGCTCGATGCGAAACTCTAACCACGATGTGACTGCCGCCACGCCAAAAACTAGGTCACAGTTCGATCAGTTCTGCGCGATTGCTGCGTATAACGGTCACGAACGCGCTCTGCCGGGGTATCGCGGCGTCGGGCGTGTCGTGCCCGCGCGCCGGTCTTCCCGTCTCCCGATACACGCGCCACGCCGCAGCTCGGCCCTCGCCCCGTCACCCCTGCAGCTCGGCACCCCGGCACCCCTGCAGCTCGGCACCGCGCATATCGGCAGCCCGCAGCTCAGCAACCCGCCAGTCCCGCACCCCCGCACCCCCGCACCCCCGCACCCCCGCACCCCCGCACCCAGAGTTGATCGACGAAAACTTCCAGAATGTGGAAGTTCTCGTCGATCAACTCCACCGGTCGGCGACAGAGCACGGGTCAGGTGGACGCAGCACGGCCGGGCGGCAGAGCAAGCGTCACGCCGACGCGGCCGGGCGAGGCTGCGGAGCTCCACCGTGGATCCGGTGCAGGACGGGGACGGCGTGCAGGCCCGATTCGACCTGATCCATCGCGAGGTCGAGGTCCTGCTGCTGGAACCGTGCACCGTAGACCCGATGACTCTGGGCGACGACGCCCGCGGCGTCCGGATCCGTGGCGACCCGTCCGGCGGCGGTGTTGTGCACGACCAGGCGCAGCGTGTTCTCCCCGGGACGCAGTGCATCCGAGAGGTCGATCCGGTGCGGGGCATCCCAGATCACGCCGCTGAACTCGCCGTTCACGGAGACGACCGCGATCTCCCGCACCGGGGGTGCGATGAGCGCGCGATAGCTCTTCGCCTCCCGCGTCGTGTTCTCGATCGGCCGGCTCGGTCCGAGGTCGAGAAGCAGGCGATATCCGGCCTCGAGCCAGGCCGGCTCGAGGTGCACCGTGGTCTCGTAGGTGCCGGCTCCGCAGTACCCAGGATGCTCGTCCTCCCAGCGATGCGGCAGGACCACCTCGGCGCCTGTTCCCGCGCGGGTTCCCGCCGCGGGGTCGCCATCGCTGAGGTCGGGACCCCTGAGTTCCCCGTCCCCGAGGAGGAAGCGCCACGGGCCGTCGAGTCGGATCGAGCTGGGGCCGTGCGCACGCTGCGCCCCATCGGCATCCGCGTCGTCGGGATTCACGCCGTCGGCGTCCCCACCATCGGGCGCGGTCAGCACTCCGCTTCCGAGATCCACCTGTGCCCCGGCTCCCGCACCGGTCCCGATCAGCACGGTCGCCTCGTAGGGGTGCAGCGTCACGAGGATCCCACCCCCATCCCGCTGCGCGGGCGATGTCTCTCCACTGTGGGGATCCCAGTGCTCGTAGTCGGCGCTGCTCTCACGCGGAGTGAGGCGGACGGTGTGCACGGTGGCCCCGGTATTGGCCACGAAGTACAGCTCGCCACCGGCCACGCGCCGGTGGACCACGCCGATCTCGCCGTCGCCGCCGTCCAGGGCGACGTCCGGTGGCAGGGAGGCGGCGAGGGTGTCCGGGAAGGTCTGCCGGCTCGCGGACATCGCCTCGGGGTAGGTCGGGGAGTCGACGGCGATCACCATGCCGCCGGCCTCGCGCACGGCATCGAGCCAGGCGCGAGTGCGCACCGGGAGGGTGGTGACCGCGGGGAGCACCACCACGGGAACGTCCTGCGGGTCGAGCACCTCGAGTCCCTGATCATCGATCAGGTCGATGTCGTAGCCGGCACGACGGATGGCCGCGGGGATCTCGGGTCCGATGTGGTCGCGGCAGGCGCGCCACAGGTCGAAGCCCTCGCCGTGAGCGGCGTAGACGTCGAAAATGGGCAGGTAGAGCTTCACGTCGGCCACCGGATCGCCCTGTCGCAGCAGCCACGACAGGCGGGTCAGATAGGCGGTCAGCTCCGGCATCGCGGGCCACCACGGGTTGCGATCGTCCAGGGCCCCGGCGGCGTAGACGGTCCTTCCCAGGCCCGGGGCCTCGGGCGGCGAGTAGGGCCATCCGTGGCCCACGAAGTGGTTGATCCCCAGCAGGAAGTGCTCGTGCGCCTCGCCCTTGAGATCCAGGGGCGTGGCACGGAACGACGGGGAATGCACCCAGGTCCAGATCTCGCTGGAGATCACCTCGCGCCGATACAGGTGGCCGGCCGAGGAGGCCCACCTCGACTGCGGCAGACCGGTCCACCCCCAGCCCTCGCCCTCGATGAGGTCCGCGAAGCGGTTCGAGCTCAGCGAGACCGGAGGCTCGCCGTAGGCCTGGATCCGCCACGGCACCCCGTGCTCGCCGGCCCACTGCTGACAAACGGCCACGAAGTTCTCCTCGACCAGTTCGGTCAGAGTGCGGCCGACGTCGATGCGGAACTCAGCAGAGCCCGGCTCCTCGATCTGCAACCGGTGCAGCAGGGGCAGCGGGTCGTAGCCGCGGCGGCGCGCGAACTCCTCGGGCAGGCGCGGAGTCCAGCTCGCGCCGTACACCTCGAGGCTGTCGCAGAACACGGAGCCGAGCAGTTCGGCGGGGACGGCCGCGAGCAGGGCCTCTCCCACGACGGCGAGGTGGTGCCGGGTGGCGTCGGCCGAGAGATGGTCCAGCACCGGACCCTCGGCGCCGGCGGCGGACCGCTTGACCTGCTGACCGGTGACCTGCGACCAGGCGAGCAGCACCGTGCGAGGGCCATGCCCGGCGGGAACCCGCAGCACGCCGTCCTCCAGGGGAAGCGGCTCCCACGCCTCCGGTGGGGAGCCGTCACCCAGGAAGGCGGCCACCAGCTGGTCACCCGGCCAGGGCGTGACCAGCGGGACCTCGAACGGGGCGGGCGACACGTCCCGGCGCTCCCAGCGCAGTGAGCGGGAGGCGTGCTCGGAGCCGATGTGGGGGCCGCCGTAGGACCAGCCGCTGCCCAGGGTCACGTCGAAGCGCAGGCCCAGGTCGCGGGCGGTCTCGGCCGCATGGCGGAGGTGACCGAGCGCGGCGTCCGAGAGGTAGGTGTCCGACCCCGCCTGCAGCGGGTAGACGAAGCTGACCTCCGCTCCACCCAGTCCGGCCGCGGCCATCGCGCGCAGCTCGCGGTCGATCTCGGCGTCCTCCACGTCGGGGCCGAACCACCACCAGCGCATCATCGGCCGCGCCGCCGGGTCGGGCTCGCTGAACCCGGCACGGATCCCCTTGAGTGTTCGTCCCGTCATGGCCGTCCTCTGCTGTGGTTGTCGGTCACTGATCGCACCTCTCCCCCGGTTCTCGTCGCGTCCTCCCCTGCCCCGCACCCTCGAGTTGATCGACGAGAACTTCCACATCCTGGAAGATTTCGTCGATCAACTGCACGGGCCGGCGGCAGGGGCGATGCTCCGGCGGACGCGACGAGACAAGGCGACAGGGGCGATGATCCGGCGGACACGACAGGACGAGGCGGCAGGGCTGGGCCGGAGGGTGGCGTGGCGGTCAGCGGGCCGACGGCGTCCCGAATCAGCGGGGCGGAGGCGTCCAGACATGCACGGCGTCCTCCCGCGCCCAGCTCACCCCGAGCTCGCTGAAGGGTCGCCCTTCGGCGAGCGCGGCCCGCAGGGTCTGCTCGATGTCCTCGACCACCGGGTGCGCGGCGTCCCCCTCCCCCTGCCACTCGATCGCCTCGGCGGCGATCGGGGTGGGATCCGGGGCGGACTGGATCGCCTCGAGCACAGCGCTGAACGCCCCGGTCGAGGTGAGCGGCGAGATCAGTGCGATGCCGCGGTCCCGCACGTGGACGATGAGGTTCTCCAGGAGATCGCTGCGCTGGTGCGTCAGCGTTCCGGTCGTGCCGTCCGCCCCGGTGCGCTGGGAGGCGTCGTCCGTGTAGTGCAGGCGGTGGCTGCCGTCGGGCCCGCTGATCTCTATCCAGGGCGCGCTCTGCTCGGGCGCGGTGGTGGTCAGCGCGCACACCACGGCGGGGCCGTCCCCCATCGGGTCGATCCGCAGGAAGGTGGTGTCGTCGGCCTCGATGTCGTGGGCCCGGCGCAGCTCCGTGGTCACCGACCGGATGTCGGAGACCTCCTGGATCCCCGCGATGACCAGGCCCGCGTGCACAGCGTGGGCGAGCGGGTTGGTCGCGACGCCGTCGGCCACCCGTCGGCCGTTCAGCCGGCGCCTGCCGGCCCAGGCCGAGCGGCGGTAATAGGCCCGATCGCGCCGCCAGGCCCCGTACACATGCACCGCGTCGATCCGCCCGAGAGCCTCCGTCGCGACCTCGTCGCGCAGCACGTCCACGCCGGATCCGCCGCGAGCCTGGAACCCGACCTGCACCGAGCGTCCGGCGGCGAGCGCCGCCTCGAGCAGTCCACGGAGGTCGGTGAGCGCCGGCACCGGCGGCTTCTCCAGGTATACGTCGAGCCCGGCGGCGAGCGCCTCGGTCGCGAGCGGTGCGTGGGTGTCGATCGGGGTGGCGATGATGACGATCTCGGGCCGGTCCTGCGGGGGCGTGGCGTGCAGCAGATCGGCCAGGGAGCGGTGGTGGATCGCTCGCAGCTCCTCGGGCGGCTCGGCCACGTCGACGACGCCGACCAGCCGGGAGATTCCGGTCGATTCGAGCCGGGCGAGGGTGCGCAGGTGCACGGCGCCGAAGCCGTGCGTGCCGATCAGCGCGATGCGGACGGGACCAGTGGGGTCAGCAGCTCCGCTGGGTTCAGCGGTGCCAGCAGGCACAGCGGTGCGGGCCGGTGCGATCGGAGTGGCAGGACCGGCGGTCATCGGGCGACCGTCGCCACGTCGGGGCGGGCGAGGTCCAGGCCCAGGAACTCCGTGACGTCGACGGGCAGCCCGGTGGCGAGCGACTCGTTGCCGCAGATGCCCACGGAGATCGCACGCAGACCGTCGCGATGGTCGGAGGGCCGTCCCAGCTCGTCCTGCGTGGGCCCCACGAACACGTCGCGCAGCAGCAGGGCGTCCCCGCCGCCGTGGCCGCCCACACCCTCGGGGATCTCCACCTGCCGGGCAGGCTCGAAGTGCTTCTGCACCACGAGGCGCTCCCCGCGCTCGCGCACCCCGGCATCGGCCGTCGAGACGGCGACGGCGCTGGGGTCGAGATGGGCCTGACCGTCCTCGTCCTTCGCGATCACCTCGGCCCGTTCGATCACCTCCAGCTCGGCGCGGCCCTGCGTGCCGTTGACCGACACCCGGTACCCCTCCCACGGGCTGTGCGCGTTCAGGGCATAGGTGAGGATCGGCCCGCCGGCGTAGTCGACGATCGCGGTGAGGTTGTCCTCGGCGGTGATGCCGGCGTCGAACACGGAACGGTCGCGCTGATAGCCGTCGTGCTGCTCGGCCTCCAGGTAGAGGGCCTCGAGCCGATCATCGGAGCGCAGGTCCAGCTCGAAAGGATCGTGGGCACCGTCGTGGGTGCCCCGCTCGGGCAGCGGTGCCTGACCGCGGGCGTTCGCGTTCTCCTGCCCGTAGAAGCGCAGGCCGCCGCGCGCATAGACCCGCGCCGGGGTATCGGCGATCCACCAGTTCACCAGGTCGAAGTGGTGGGCGGCCTTGTGGATGAACAGACCGCCGCTGTTGGTCTTGTCCCGGTGCCAGCGGCGGAAGTAGTCCGCGCCGTGCTGGGTGTCCAGAACCCACTCGAAGTTCACGGAGACCACGTCGCCGATCTCTCCGGAGGCGATGACCTGCTTCAGAGCACTGTTGCGGGGGCTGTAGCGATAGTTGAACGTGACCACCACGCTGCGCCCGGTGCGATCGATCGCGTCCTGGATGGCGCGGGCCGACGGGGCGTCGATGGTCAGCGGCTTCTCGACGATCACGTCGGCCCCGGCCTCGAGCGAGCGCACCACGTGCTCGGCGTGCAGGCGGTCCACGCTGGTGACGATCACACGGTCCACCTGCTGCTCGCGGATGACGGCCTCGAGCTGCTCGGGCCCGGCCAGGACCACGTCGGCGAAGGCCGGCACGCGATCACGATGGAACTCGCGTCGGGTCGGATTCACATCGAGCAGGGCGACCAGTTCCGCGTCAGCGGCGTGAGGGCCGGCGATCGCATCGAGGTACATCTGGGCGCGGTGGCCGGAACCGATCAGGGCATAGCGGGTGGGCATGTCACTCCTGGACTGCTGAGGCGGGCGGTGGGACGGGTGGGGACTACTTGATGCCGGTGGTGGCGAAGCCCTTGACGAGGAACCGCTGTCCGAACAGGAACACCAGGAACAGCGGGATCAGGGAGACGACCGACATGGCGAACATGGCTCCCCAGTCGGAGGAGCCCTGGGTGTCCAGGAACGACTTCAGCGCCAGCGGCACCGTGAAGTTCTCCGGGGTGGTCAGGTAGATGAGGGAGCCGAAGAAGTCGTTCCACATCCACATGAAGGTGAAGATCGTGGTGGTCGCCAGGGCCGGAAGCATGAGCGGCAGGATCACCTGGAAGAAGATCCGGAAGTGTCCGCAGCCGTCGATGCGCGCGGCCTCGTCGAGCTCCCGGGGGATGCCGCGGATGAACTGGACCATGAGGAACACGAAGAACGCGTCGGTGGCCAGGAACTTCGGCAGGATCAACGGGAGCATGGTGTTCACCCAGCCGGTCTGGCTGAAGATGATGTACTGCGGCACGATCACCACGTGGATCGGCAGCATCAAGGTCATCAGCATGACCGCGAAGGCGATGTTGCGGCCCCAGAACTTGAGGCGCGCGAAGGCATAGGCCGTCAGCGAGCAGGCGATCAGGTTGCCGATCACGCAGCCCAGCACCAGCAGCGTGGAGTTCATCAGGTAGTGGGAGAACGGCTGCGCGAGCGACTCCCAGCCACGGGCATAGTTCGAGAAGTCCAGGCTGATCGGGAAGAGGCCCGGATTGCGGAAGATCTCGTCGTTGGGTCGCAGCGAGGAGACGACCATCCACAGCAGCGGATAGATCATCACGATCGACGCGACGATCATGATCGCGTGTCGCACGCCGCGGCGCACCAGGCGCTTCGGGCGAGGCCTGGGCGCCACCCGCGCAGCGGTCGAGTCACCGCCGCCGGAGGCCGCAGCGGGAGTTGGTCGGCTCTGCAGATCAGTCATCGTAGAACACCCAGAACTTGGAGACGAAGAAGTTGATGGCGGTGAAGATCGCGACGATGATCAGCAGCAGCCACGCCATCGCGGAGGCGTACCCCATATCGAACTGGGTGAAGCCCTTCTGGTACAGGTACAGCGTGTAGAACATCGTCGAATCCGAGGGACCGCCGGTGCCGCCGGAGACCACGAACGCCTGCGTGAACGATTGGAAGGCGTTGATGACCTGCAGGACGACGTTGAAGAAGATGATCGGCGTGAGCAGCGGCAGCGTGATCCGGAAGAACTTCGCGAGCTTCGTGGCGCCGTCCACGGAGGCTGCCTCGTAGTACATCTCCGGGATCTGTCGCAGGCCGGCCAGGAAGATGATCATCGGGGACCCGAAGGTCCACACGTGCAGCAGGATGATCGTGCTCAGCGCCGTGTCGGGGTTCGACACCCAGCCCGGCAGGTTCTCGAAGCCGAGCATCCCGCCGACCTGGTTGATCAGTCCGTTGGCGCCGAACATCTGGCGCCACAGGATCGCGATGGCCACCGAGCCGCCCAGCAGGGACGGCAGGTAGAAGATCGACCGGTAGAACGCCAGCCCCTTGATGCCCGCGTTCAGCACCACCGCGAGCAGCAGCGCCGCCACGAGCTGCAGCGGGGTCCCGACGAACACGTAGATGAAGGTGACCACCAGCGAGTTGTGCAGGCGGGTATCGCTGATCATCTCCCGGATGTTGGCCAGGCCCACGAACTCCGGCGGCGCCAGCAGGCTGTAGTCGGTGAACGCCAGCGCGAACGACGCGATCATCGGGATGAGCGTGATGGCCAGGAGCCCCACCAGCCAGGGCGCCATGAAGATCAGCCCTGCTTTGTTGTCGCGGTGCTTCTCCTTCGCACCGCCCTTCTTGCGGCCCGACACGATCTGCGTCAGTTCGCCGACTGCACTCATAGGTTCATTCCCTTCTTCGATTCACCCACGGCACCGATCCGGCAGGGTCCATTCCCCGCCGGGAGGGGCGCCGTGGCGCAGGTCTGCTCAGCCAAGGGCTGCGGTCAGGTCGTCGAGCACGCGCTGCCCGGCTTCGGCGGGGGTGAGGGTGCCGAAGAGCATCTCCTCGCCGGCGCGGGTGAGGATGTCCTCGAACTGACCGCCGCCCTGCGGCGTGATCTCGGGGGCGTCGCCGAGCTCGCTCTCGATGGACTCCAGGAAGTCGACGGCCTTCTTGTTGGCCTCGTCGAGGTCGGGGACGATCGCCTCGCGCACGGTCAGGTTGCCGGGCACCCCGCGCTCGACGGAGAGGATCGCGCCCGCGTCGGGGGAGTTCACGAGGTAGTCCACGAAGGCGACGGCGGCCTCGGGATCGGCGGTCTTGGCGGAGACCGCCCAGTACATCGAGGCCTTGTACCAGAGCTGGGCATCGGCGGCAGAGCCCGTCATCGACGGCGGACGCAGCACGACCACTCCCTCGGGGACGAGGCCGTCGTGGGCGACCACCTGGTTCGACCAGGCCACGGTGATGGCGGCCTTGCCGGTGGCGAACAGGGACTGGTCGATCGCCTTCGCGGCGTCCTCGACCGCGATGCTGGCATCCGGGCCCGCTCCGCTGTCCTGGATCTTCTTGGTCCATTCGTACCACCCGGTGGCGGTCTCGATGTCGAAGCCGGCGGCGCCGTCCTTGTACTGGTCCTGGCCCGCCTGACGGACGTAGACCTGGAAGAGGCCCTGCTGGGTTCCCATCTGGGTCATGCCGAAGGTGCCGTCCTCGGTGTTCTCGGAGATCGCCACCGCGGTGTCGATGAGGTCGTCCCACGTCCAGGTGGTGTCGTCGGGGATGTCGACGCCGGCCTCCTCGAAGACCACCGGGTTGAGGAGGAACGCGAAGGAGTTCAGGCCTGCGTTGATCGCGGCGAGCCCGACGTCGGGCAGCTCGCCCACCTCGACCGAGCCGGGGACGAAGTCCTCGGTGTTCAGCCCGGCGCCGGCGAGGTCGAGCAGGGCGCCGCGCCCGCCGTACTCGGCGAGGTACTTCTCGTCCATCTGGACGATGTCCGGGAAATCGCCGCCGGCGGTCTGGGTGGCGAGCTTGTCCCAGTAGCCGCTCCATTCGCCCGGCTCGGGGTTGATGGTGACGGCGTCGTCGACCTCCTTGTAGGCCTCGACCACGTTCTGCGTGTTCTCGTCGCGGGTGGGATTTCCCCACCAGGCGAGGCGCAGCGTAGCGGCGCTGCCCTCTCCACCGCCTCCCCCGGAGCCCCCGGAGGCGTTGGGGCCGCAGGCCGCGAGGCCTGCGAGACCGGGGACAGCGAGACCGAGCGCGAGTGCATTGCGTCGAGTGAACATCAGATCTCCTTTGATCTTCGGGGTGCCACCGGGGCGACGGGGAGAAGGACTCGCAGCGGCCGCCGTGGCCGCCACGAAGGGGGCGATGAGCGGACAGGACCTCCGCGGTCCCGGCCGTCGCGCCGCAGCGCCGGAGGGATTCCGGGCCGTGACGCGCTCATGGTGAAAGGTTTCGGTTTTCATCCCACCACCCGCGACCCGTCGAATCCCGCAGGATGAGCGCCGATCGCGGTAGGCGATGCACCCCAGGAAAGCGCTTCACGAGAGCCTTGTCAACCCATACCGCCGGGGATGGCGGACCGTTGTCGAACCGTGCCCGGGCGAGAACTCGGCGGGAACCTCCGACCGGCACGCGCCGACCGGCCGACGCTCTTGTGCGCCCGGCGCCCGGTGGTTAGTGTGGCACTATAACTAATCCTGAAACGTCTCAGGACCAGCCCGCTCCGTCGAGCCGGGAGACTCGCCGCCACTGCCGACGGCGCGCTCGTCACGGCGCACGGCCGGCGTCCGAGACCTGCCTCCTGACCAGATGCCCCCTTCCGGAAGGATCGACGATGATCACCCGCAGAAGCACGATCGGCCTGCTCGCCGCCGCCGGCGCCCTACCCGCTCTCGCCGCGTGCGGCCCCAATGCCTCCGACGGTTCCGGCGGCGGTGAGGACGGAGGCGGGGACTCCGTGCGCATCTACTGGTGGGGCGGCGACCTGCGCAACAGCCTGACCCGCGAGGCGCTCGACCTGTTCACGGCGTCGCACGAGGACGTCACCGTCTCCCCCGAGTACAGCGAGTGGACCGGCTACTGGGACAAGCTCGCCACCCAGTTCGCCGGCGGAGACGCCCCGGACGTGCTGCAGATGGACGAGGCCTACATCGACTCCTATGGCACCCGCTCCTCCTTGCTCGACCTCGAGACGGTCTCCGACCTGCTGGATCTCAGCGACATGGACGAGGCCGTGCTCGACACCGGGCGGCTGGCCGACGGAACCCTGGTGGGCGCCCCGCTGGGCATCGGGATCTTCTCCATCGGCGTGAATCCGACGCTCCTGGAGCAGGCCGGGGTCGCCATGCCGGAGGACACCACCTGGACCTGGGACGAGTTCGCCGCGCTGAGCACCCAGGTCAGCGACTGGGCGACGGAGGCCGGCGAGGACGTCGTGGGCTTCGACTTCTTCGGCACCAGCGCCGCAGAGCTGGGCGCCTGGGCCCGCCAGAGCGGGCAGCAGCTGTTCCCTCGCGAGGACGAGACGCTGATCAGCAAGGACACGATCGTCGCCTACCTCGAGTACGCGCTCGCGCTGGTCGAGTCCGGCGCGGTCGTCGGCCCCTCCGAACAGGTCGAGGACTTCGCCGCCGGCGTCGAGCAGGGACGCTTCGGCAACAACCGCGCAGCCTTCCACCTCCAGTTCCACACCCAGGTGCAGACCTTCCAGAAGGCCTCCGGTTCGCCGCTGGAGCTGCTGCGCCTGCCGGCCCGCACCAGCGGTGACCACCAGATGGTCAACAAGGCCTCGATGTACTGGTCGATCGCCGCGGGGACGGGGAGCACGGACGCGGCCGCGACCCTCATCGATTTCCTGCTGCGCGATCCCGAGGCCGCGAAGGTCCTCAAGATCGAGCGCGGCGTGACCTCCTTCCCCGAGCTGCAGACGGAGATCGAGTCGGTGCTGGACGAGAACGAGATGGTCTCCCTCGACTTCGCCCGCGAGATGCAGGCCGAGGTGGTGCGGCCTCCGCTGGTCACGCCTGCCGCCGGGGTCGGCTTCGGCGACGAGCTCTCCCGGCTCGGCGAGGAGTCCCTGTTCGGCACCCGGCCCCCCGCGGACGTCGCCGACGAGATCCTCACCGTCCTCGAGGGCATGCAGCCCGAGCTCTGACCCCGCCGCGTCCCGGCCCGCCCCGTCGTCCTCCCAGGAGACCACCCATGACGCTGTCCCGCCGCACCGCCCTGACCACCCTCCCGCTGGGCGCCCTCGCGCTGGGGCCCCTCGCCGCCTGCGGGCCCAACAGCTCCAGCGGCGGGGGCTCCGACGACGGCCCGCTGCGCTTCGCCTGGTGGGGCAATCCGGAGCGTGCGGCGACCACCCAGGCCGTGCTCGACCTGTTCGCCGAGAAGAACCCGGACCTGGAGATCAGCGCCGAGCCCGGCGACATCTCCGGGTACTTCGACAAACTCGCCACCTCGGTCGCCGCCCAGGACGAGCCCGACGTGATCACCATGGGCGGCGCCTATCCCGCGGAGTACGCGGCGCGGTCCGTGCTGCTGGACCTGGGCACCGTCGAGGATTCCCTGGACCTCTCCGCGATGGACGAGGTGGCGCGCAGCAACGGCCAGGTCGACGGCACCCAGGTCGCGGTCACCACCGGGATCAACGCCCCGGGCATGATCGTGAACCGGGCGGTGCTGGAGGCCGCCGGGGTCGAGCTGCCCGATACCGAGACCTGGACCTGGGAGGACTACGCGGAGGTGGCGAGCGCGGTCAGCGAGAACTCTCCCGACGGCACTTTCGGCTCCGGATCGGTGTTCACGCACGACTCGATCGACCTGTGGGCCCGTCAGCACGGCGAGATCTTCTACACCCAGGACGGGGAGATCGGACTGGAGGTCGCGACCGTGCAGTCCTTCTTCGAGTACTCGAAGGCCCTCGTGGACAGCGGCGCCTCGCCGGGAGCCGAGGTGCTCGTCGAGCTCACCGACGTCGGCCCCGAGCAGACCCTCCTGGGTCGCGGGCTCGCCGCCTTCATGCTGACCTGGTCGAGCTCGCTGACCGCGCTGGCCGAGGCCTCCGGGGCAGAACTGGAGATCGTGAAGGTGCCCGGTGAGTCCGTCGAGAGCGGAGTGTGGCTGCAGTCCTCGCAGTTCTACACGATCTCCGCGCGCACCGCCTCCCCCGAGAACGCGGCGACGTTCGTCAGCTTCCTGGTCAACGATCCCGAGGCGGCGACGCTGATCCTCACCGACCGCGGGGTCCCGGCCATCGAGGCGGTGCGCCAGGCGATCCTGCCCGAGCTCTCCGAGACCGCGCAGAGGGAGGTTGAGTACATCTCCGCGCTCGGCGAGATGGAGCTCAAGCCCACCTGGATCGGCCCGGCCGGCTCCACGGCGGTTGCCGAGATCACGCCGCGTCACCAGAACTCCGTGCTGTTCGGAGACGCGACCGCGCAGGAGGCGGCGCAGGCCTGGCACACCGAATCCGTCGCGGCCGTCGCCGGATGAGCGGCGGGGCAGGCCCAGCTGCCGGCGCGGCGGGAACAGCCGACGGGGCGCGGATCGACCGGCACGCGGTGGTCTCCCGCCACGACCCGCGCCTGACGAGCTCCGACGATGCCATCCTCTCCGTCGGCAACGGGAGCTTCGCGGCCGGGGTGGACCGCACCGGGACGCAGACCTTCTCGGGCCCCGACAGCGCCGAGACCAGGATCAACACCCTGGCCGAATGGGGCTGGCACACGATGCCGGGCACGCCGCCCCAGCCGTGGGAGTCCCTGCTGCGGCCCTACTCCTCACACCGCGGCGACGCGGAGTACATGGATCTCCCCGGCGGGACGGAGGCGCCCGACCCCGGTGCCGCCTGGTTCCGGGAGAACCCGCACAAGGTGTCCCTGCTGCGCTTCGCTCTCACGGACAGCGCGACCGGTGGAACTCCGTCACCCGCAGAGATCACCGAGGCCGCACAGCACCTGGATCTGTGGAGCGGGACGATCTGCTCCTCGTTCCGGTACCGCGGCCGCGCCTGCATGGTGACCACAGCCGCCGATCCGGAACGTCCCCTGCTGGCCCTGGACCTGGACACCCCGGGACTGGATCTCACCCTGAGCTTCCCCTACGCCACCACGGCCTGGGATGGCGCGGCGAACTGGGCCGATCCCGGAGCCCACACCACGCGCGTCGAGGGCGGGCGAATCCGCCGCCGCCTGGACGACCTGGTCTACGACGTGGTCGTCCACGGGGCGACGGCGGTGCCGACCGGTGACCACGACGTCCGACTGCGCGCCGACCCCGCCTCCGGACCGCTGGACGTGGTGCTCGAGCTGGTGCCCCGGGTGGTGCCCGCGCTGAGCCTGCCCTCCGGCAGCCTGTCGACGACGCCGACCGCCCTCGGGCCGACGGGCACGGGCGTGCGCGAGCGGTCCGCCCGCTTCTGGTCCGAGCACTGGGAGCACACCGGGATCCTCGACCTGGGCCGGGCCGACGATCCGCGAGCGGCCGAGCTCGAACGTCGGGCCGTGCTCTCGCGCTATATCCAGCGCGTCCACGCCGCCGGGGTGCTGCCCCCGGCGGAGACGGGGCTGCTGGCGAACTCCTGGCGCGGGAAGTTCCACCTCGAGATGCACTGGTGGCACGGCGCGCACTTCGCCCTGTGGGGGGACGCCGCCTCTCTGCGGCGCAGCCTGGACTTCTACGCGGCCACGCTCCCGGTGGCGCGGGCCACGGCGCGGCGGCAGGGCTGCCGCGGGGCGCGCTGGCCCAAGCAGATCGGCCCCGACCTCCGCGAATCCCCGAGCGACATCGGGCCGTTCCTGCTGTGGCAGCAGCCCCATCCGATCCATCTGGCCGAGCTGCTGCGCCGCGCCGACCCGGCCGCCCTCGCCGATCCGGTGCTGGAGGAACTGGTCGAGCAGAGCGCACTGTGCCTGGTGGATCTGCTGCGGCCCGACGGCGAGCATCTCGGGCTCGGCCCACCCCTGATCGGCGCCCAGGAGCGGCACGTGGCGGACCGCAGCGCGGTGCAGGACCCCTCGTTCGAGCTCGCCTACGTCGCGTGGGCGCTGCGCGTGGCGGACCGCTGGCGGCTGCGGCGCGGCGCCCGGGACGCCGGTGAGCTCACGGCGATCGCCCAGCGGATCCACGCACCGCTGACCGCGCGCGGCGAGCTGGCGACCTTCCGGGACGGGCCCTCGATGGAGCGTTCCGACCATCCCGCGCATCTGCTGGCCTACGGGATGGTGCCGCCCACCGGCACCCTCCCCGCCGCCGCGGCGCAGAGCGCCCTGGAGGACGCCCTCGGCGCCTGGGACTGGGAGTCGACCTGGGGCTGGGACTACCCGGCGCTCGCGATGAGCGCGGCCCGGCTGCAGCGCCCCGAGAGCGCCGTCGATGCCCTGCTGCTGCCGACGGTCAAGAATCGCTGCGACGCGGCCGGGCACTTCCCTCAGCGGCCCGGCCTGCCCGCCTACCTGCCCGCCAACGGCGGCACCCTGATCGCGCTCGCCCTGATGGCAGCCGGTTGGGACGACGGCCCGCGCTTCCCCGGGCTCCCTGCCGCCTGGGGCGCCCGCCACGACGGGATCCTGCCGCTGCCGGCGCAGTGACCCGCTCCCGACCCGCCGCCATGTCTCGTTCACCCGTGCGACACCGCGGTTCGCTACCGTGCTCGCCAGCGACCGGGCCGACGAACGGGGGCGGCGATGGATGTCACCGGATGGGCCATCGCCCTGATGGAGTTCCTGGGCGGCCCCGGCACCGCGCTGGTGATCGCCGCTGAAGCGCTGTTCCCGCCGATCCCCGGGGAGATCCTGCTGCCCTTCGCGGGAGTCTCGGCGGCGGCGAACGGTCAGCACGTGCTGGTGCCGCTGCTGTGGACCACGCTGGGCTCCGTGCTCGGCGGGCTCGGGGTGTACGGGGTCGGCCGCGCGCTGGGCCTGGGGCGCACCCGCGCCCTGATCCAGCGCATCCCGCTGATGGAGCAGAAGGACGTCGACGTGGCGATGCGCTTCTTCGCCCGCTGGGGCTTCCCCGCGGTGGCGATCGCCCGTTTCGTGCCCATGGTGCGCACGTTCATCTCGATCCCGGCCGGTATCGAGAAGATGCCCGTAGCTCTGTTCGCCCTGGCCACCGGCCTGGGATCAGGGATCTGGAACGCGGTGTTCGTGGTCGCCGGCTACGCCTTCGGGCAGGCCGGCGGAGACGCCCTGGAGGGCTTCGTGCGTGCGTACTCGCTGGTCGTCGGCGCCCTGGGGCTCCTCGCCGTGATCGGGTTCCTCACCCATCGTCTGCGCGCACGCAGGGGTGCGGTGCGCGAGGAGCCGACCACTGAGCCCGGCCAGGAGGCCCCCGGACCGCCTACGCTCGGGGAATGAGCAGCCAGGAGAGGCCCGGGGGCGGCGCGAGCCGTGCCGGGCCGGCGGCGGACGTCGGCCGCTGGTTCGCCACCGCCACCACCGCCCCGCTGGGCGGTCCCGGCCCGACCCGCGGCGGCCCCCGGATGCCGGCGTGGGGGCCGATGGAGGGGGCCCGTTACGGGCTGCAGAGCCCGCCCACGGAGCTCGAGGCGGCCTTCGACCTGCTGCGCGGGCGGGGCGTTGCGGTGCTGACCGGCGCGGGGATGTCCACCGGCTCCGGGCTGCCGGACTACCGCGGGCGCGACGCCGTGCCCCGCTCCCCCATGACCTACCAGGAGTTCATGGGACATGATCTGGCGAGGCGCCGCTACTGGGCGCGCTCGACCGTGGGTTGGACGCAGTTCGGCCGGGCCCGGCCCGGCCCTGCGCACCAGTTGCTCGCCGCTCTCGACGGCGCCGCCTTCGCCGTGACGGCGGTGATCACGCAGAACGTCGACGGGCTCCATCAGGCGGCCGGCTCCGACCCGGTGATCGACCTGCACGGGCGCCTCGATCAGGTGCGCTGCCAGCGATGCGACACGCTCTCCTCGCGCGCCGCGCTGCATTCGCGGATGCTCATGATGAACCCCGAGCTCGCCGCACGGCTGTCGGAGCTCGCCGCCGATGCCGCCCAGGCGCCCGACGGGGACGCGGAGGTGGATCGCACCAGCAGGTTCCGGTATCCGCCGTGTCCGCTGTGCGGCGGGATCCTCAAACCCGACGTGGTGTTCTTCGGGGAATCCGCGCGGCCCGAGGTGGTGGCCGACGCCTTCGCCGCGCTCGCGGAGGCCGAGGCGCTGCTGGTGCTCGGTTCGAGCCTCACGGTGCAGTCCGGACTGCGGTTCGTGCGGGCGGCCGGGCGTCAGCAGAAACCGGTGGTGATCCTCAACGACGGACCCACCCGCGCCGATCCCGACGCCACGCTGCGACTCCATGGCCGCCTCGAGGACGTTCTGGACCGGTGGCTCGCCGCGGCCCGCTGACGTCGGACCATCACAGGTCCGCCTGTCGGGCCTCCGGTCCGCCCGCGACCCAGGCCGCGTACCCGCCGTCGAGATGCCGCAGATGGCCCTCGCGCCCGCTCCACGCCGGACGCAGGTGCTCGAGCGCCCGGGCGGAGCGCGAGCCGCCCTGGCAGTACAGGACCACCTCCCCACCGCCGACGCCGCCGGGCAGTGCCTCGGCGCCGCGCTCCATCAGCTCCCCGAGAGGCACCGTGAGGGCGCCGTCGATGGTGCCGGCCGCGGTCTCCCACGGCTCTCGCACGTCGATCAGTGTGAGCCCGGTGGGCAGCAGGTGACGCAGCGCGGGCGCGTCGAGGGTCTCGTCGGTGGTCGGTCCGCCCGTGCGGCAGGACGGATCCGCGGCGGCCGGCACCTCGACGCGGGTCGCCGATGCCCGTTCGGGGTCGCGCTCGATCCGCAGCGAACGGGTCGAACTGGTGGCCTCGTCCCACAGGGTGAGGCGCCCGACGAGGGGATCCCCGGTGCCGGTGACCAGCTGGATCACCTGGGAGGCCATGATCGTGCCGATCAGCCCGGGAAGGGTCCCGAGCACACCGGCCTCGGCGCAGGACGGGGCCTCCCCGGGGGCCGGCGGCTCGGGGAACACGTCCCGGTAGTGGGCGCCGCGGCCGGGCCAGAACACGCTGACCTGGCCGTGGTGGCGCAGGATCGCGCCCCACACGACGGGCACCCCCGTGATCTCGCTGGCGTCGGCCACGAGGTAGCGGGTCGCGAAGTTGTCGGCCCCATCGAGGACCAGGTCGTAGGAGCCCACCAGGTCCACGACGTTCTGCGCGGTCAGGCGCACGGAATACGTCTCGACGGTCACCTCCGGGTTCAGGCGACCGACGGCGGCGGCGGCCGAGTCGACCTTCGCCGCCCCGAGCCCGTCGGTGTCGTGGATGACCTGGCGGTGGAGGTTGGAGAGGTCCACGACGTCGTCGTCGACCACGCCGAGGGTGCCGATGCCGGCGCCCGCGAGGTACTGCAGCGCGGGGGTGCCCAGTCCGCCGGCGCCGATCACCAGCACGCGAGCGGCGCGCAGGCGGCGCTGACCGAGCGTGCCGATCGCGGCGAGCGTGATCTGTCGGCGGTACCGGTCGATCTGTGCGGGGGTCAGGTCGGGGCCGGGCTCGACCAGGGGCGGGAGGGTCACCACGACTCGGCCTCCCGTCCGCTGCCGTCGACCGGTTCGATGAGCCCGACGAAGGCGGAGGAGGCTCGCGCGAGGCGGCGGCGCGGGATCCGGCCGGCGCCCGCGGCGGCGCGACCGGCGCGCACGGCGAGGTCCATCGCCCGGGCCATCGCCTCGGGGTCGCGGGCACGGGTGACGGCGCTGGCCACGAGCACGGCGGAGCAGCCCAGCTCCATCGCCAGCGCGGCGTCCGAGGCGGTGCCGATGCCGGCGTCGAGCACTACGGGCACGGCCGCGCGCTCGCAGATCAGCTCGATGTTGTGCGGGTTCAGGATGCCCAGGCCGGTGCCGATCGGGGAGCCCAGCGGCATCACGGCGGCGGCGCCCGCGTCCTCGAGTCGGCGGGCGAGGGCCGGGTCGTCGCTCGTGTACGGCAGCACGGTGAAGCCGCGGCGCACGAGCTCCTCGGTGGCCTCGAGCAGCTCCACGCCGTCGGGCAGGAGCGTGTCCTCATCGGCGATGACCTCGAGCTTGACCCAGTTCGTCTCGAGGGCCTCGCGGGCGAGCTCGGCGGTCAGCAGGGCATCGCGGGCGCTGTAGCAGCCGGCGGTGTTCGGCAGCACCCGGATGCCGAGGCGGCGCACCATCTCGAACACGGAGCCCCGGGTCTGCGTGGAGAAGCGGCGCATGGCGACGGTGGTCAGCGCCGTGGAGGAGGCGACCAATGCGCGTTCGAGGGCGGCGAGGTCGGTCGCGCCACCGGTGCCCATGATCAGGCGCGAGTCCAGGGTCTCCCCGGCGATGACCAGGGGGTCCCCGGTGGCGGTCGTGTGGTCTGCGGTGGTGGTCATGCTCAGCCTCCCTGGACGGCGGTGACGATCTCGCAGCGCGCCCCGCCGGCGAGCGCGGTCGCGGCCCAGCGGCTGCGGGGCACGACGGCATCGTCGACGGCGACGGCCACGCCGAGCGCCTCGCCGTCGGTCGCGCGGCCGTCGTCGCCGACGGCGTGTCCGACCCGGTGCGCGACGAGATCGCGCACGGTCCAGCCGGCGGGGACCGCGAGGTCCTCGGCGTTGACGGTGAGGGGGATGGTGCTGGTCATCGGGCCTCTTCCAGAGCGGGGGCGGCGGGGCGAGCAGTGCGGGCGGGGCCATCGGTCGGCGCGGCGCCCGGGGTGAAGCGATCGGGCCGTACGGCGTGCAGCTGCGCGGCGGTGGCGGGGCTCTGCGGATCGCCATCGATCAGGTCGGCGGTGCGCTGGGCGGCCCAGGCCGCCAGCAGGATCCCGTGGCGGTGGTACCCGGTGGAGATGATCACGTGCTCAGCGCCGGGGACGGGGCCGAGCAGCGGGAGATCGTCCGGCGTGCCGGGGCGGTCGCGCGTGGTGACCTCGATCAGCTCGGTCTCGCGCACGGCGGGCAGGATCTCCGCGGCGTCCTGGAGGAGCTGCAGCACCCCGCCCGCGGAGGTGCCGGCCAGATCGTCCTCGCGGCTGGTGGCGCCGAGGACGAGGGTGCGGTCATCGCGCGGGACGAGGTACACGGGACGGCCGCGGACGATCGCGCGCACCGTGCGGGTCACGAGGTTGCCCTCCCCCGGCAGCAGCAGCGACGGCGGCACGCGCAGTCGCAGGATGTCGCCGTGCACCGGCCGCAGGGCGAGCTCGAGGCGGCGATGGGGGCCGTCGATCTCCGGGACCCCGAGACCGGCGGCGAGGACGATGCGGTCCGCGCCGGTGTCCTCGTAGCCGGCGACCGGGCCGAGGTGGATCTCGACGGGCGGGCCGGCGCCGTCGCCGCCCTCGAATCCATCGCACTCGAGCGCGGCGTGCGCGGCCGCGGCGAGCAGCCGGGGATCGACCTGGTGGTCGCGCGTCAGGAGCACACCGCCGGCGAGCCCGCGCAGCAGGGCGCCCTCCTCGCGGCGCAGGGCCGCGCCGGTCAGCTCGCGCACCTCGGCGCCGGTGGAGCGCTGGACGGCCGCGAGGTCGTGGAGGGCGGCGAGATCTGCGGCGTCACGGCCGACGACGAGGGTGGAGACGTCACGGTAACCGGCACCGGGAAGCCGCGCAGCCAGCTCCCGGTGCAGGTCGCCGGCCTCGCGCATGATGTCCCACAGCGGCCCCTGGCCGTACTGGATCTCGGCGGCGGGCGCGAGCATGCCCGCGGCGGCGAAGCTCGCACCTTCGGCGATCCCCACCGAGCGCAGCACGACGCGATGCCCGCGACGGCGCAGCTCCAGAGCGGTCAGCAGGCCGACGAGGCCCGCCCCGATGACGACGACACGCTGCATGAGCGACTTCCTCCTGACGGCGGCATGATCCGCATCCAGTGCTGGTGGTCGGCGCCGCACGCCCTCTCAGCCCGTCACACCGGGCTCCCACGGAACACCGCGAGTCTACGGCGTGCCGGGCCGAGAGGTCGGAACCGGCCGCCGCCGTGGGACGCTTCTGCCATGGACAATGCTCTTCCGTCGGCCGCCTCGGCCGGCGCCCCCGCCGCCCCTCGACGCCGCGCTTCCCAGGACGAGGCGGGCCGGCGACGCCGCGCCGCCCTCGCCGCCGCCCGCCTCTACGTGTGCGTCGACCTCTCGCGGGACCTTCCCGACCTGCTCGCCTTCGCCGACGCCGCCTTCCGCGGGGGTGTCGACATCCTGCAGGTGCGGGACAAGAGCGCCGAGTCCCGCGCCGAGGTCGAAGCCCTGCGCGCCCTGCGGCCCGTCGCCGACGCCCACGGCGCCCTGCTGGCGGCGAACGACCGGGCCGACGTCGCCGTGCTCGCCGGGGTCGACGTGCTCCATCTCGGCCAGGGCGATCTGACCACGGCCGACGCCCGCGCGCTGGTCGGTTCCGAGGTGCTGGTGGGCCGTTCCACCCGCACCGAGGAGCAGATGCACGAGGCCGCCTCCGATCCCGGGATCGACTACTTCTGCACGGGCCCGGTGTGGGCGACGCCGACGAAGCCGGACCGCGCCCCCGTGGGCCTGGACCTGCCTCGCGCCGCAGCGCGGGCCGAGGCAGAGCCCGCCGGGGCAGGCGAGGACCCTGCTGCGTCGAAGCCGTTCTTCGCGATCGGCGGGATCGATCTCGCCCGAGTGCCCGAGGTGCTCGCCGTCGGCGCGCAGCGGATCGTGGTGGTGCGGGCGGTCGCCGAGGCGGCGGATCCCGAAGCCGCCGCCCGGGCACTGCGCGATGCCCTGACCGCCGAGGCCTGAGCGCCGCCAGGGGTGAGCAGCGCCGAATCCTGAGCGAGCCCGGGGCCGCTCACCCGGCTTCGCCCCGGCCGGCCACCACCACCGTGGCCAGGGCGTGGAGGTCCGTCGCATCGACCGTGCGGAACTCCAGTTCCGGGTCCTCCGCGCCGGGATCGAGGGCCTCCATCGTGAGCACGTGCGTAGGGGTCGCGTACACGCTGGCCTGCTGCACGGTCCCGTCGGCCGTGCGCACCATGGTGAGCACGGTGAGGGCGCGGGTCAGAGCCAGCTGCTGGGACAGGTCGCTCGCGCCGAGCGCGGAGGCCCGCACCCGGACCGGGGTCCCGCTGCCTGCCGCGACCCCGGCCGGGTCCACCAGAGACACCAGGCGGGCGCCGACCTGCTGGCTGCGCAGCGGGGTGAAGCGGTGGATGCCCAGCGCGGTGACCTCCTCCTCGAGCACCCCGGCCGCGTGCACGTAGTAGTGCAGACGGTGCACCTGCGGGCCCTGCTCGGTCTGCACGGTGCGCTCGGCGGTCGTGAACCCGCTCGCGGTGCGGCGCAGCACCAGACAGCCGGCGATCTCGGGATCCGCGCGCCACTGGTGCTGACCGCTCTCGGCGTCGATGACGCTGCGCACGCGGCCCGCGGCGATCAGGGCGCGCAGCCCCACGTGAGCGGCGACGCTGCGCTGTTCGGCGTGCTCGTCGAGCCACGGGGCGGCGGTGAACTGGCGGCGCTCGTACCCCTCCAGCCCGGCGATCTGCTCATCGGTGAGCGAGAGCAGCAGCTCCGCCTCGCCGTCCTCGGCGCGGCGCAGCACCTCGGCGGCGCCGGCGACGTCGGCCGAGGTGTACTGCACCGGGGCGTCGGGATCGCTGGATCCCAGACCTGCCGGGAGGTCGGGGACCTCGCGGGAGGCGGGCCGGTCGGTGGGGCTCTGACTCATGCTTCGACACTATCTGCCGGCCCGGGGCCTCCTGGTGCAGAGCGTCCGATGGCGGACAATGGACCTGCACTGCCGCACCCCGCGCGAAGGAGACGATCCCCGATGGATGCCGACCGCCCGCTGCTGGACCTCAATGCCGATCTCGGAGAGGGCTACGGCGACTGGTCGATGGGCGAGGACGCGGCCATGCTCGACGTGGTGACCACCGCGAACATCGCCTGCGGCGGGCACGCCGGAGACCCGGGGACGATGCGGGAGGCGACCCGCGCGGCCGCTGCCCGGAGCGTCGCGATCACCGCGCACGTCGCCTACCCGGATCTCTCGGGATTCGGCCGACGCTTCCTCGACATCACCCCCGTGGACCTCACCGATCTCGTGATCGTGCAGGTCGGAGGCCTGCAGGCGATGGCCGGGGCGGAAGGTTCCGCGGTGCGGGGTGTGAAGCCGCACGGCGCCCTCTACACCGCCCTGGCCCATCACGAGGGTCAGGCCGCCGCCGTGGTGCAGGCACTGCGCGAGCTCGGCGGAGAGCTGCCGCTGGTCGCCGCGCCCGGCGCCGTGGTGGTCGAGCTGGCGCGGTCGGCCGGGATCGACGTGGTGCTCGAAGGCTTCGCGGACCGCGCCTATCTCGCCGACGCCACGCTCATGCCGCGCAGCCGGCCCGGCGCCGTGCTCACCGACCCGACTGCTGTCGCCGCGCAGGCGCTGTCGATAGCCACCGCGCGAGGTGTGCGTGCGGCCGACGGCACCTGGGTGGACCTGCCGGCCCGGTCGGTGTGCCTGCACGGGGACACCCCTGGCGCCGTCGAGCTCGCCCACGCCGTCCGCGGCTGCCTGGAGGGCGCGGGCGTGAGACTCCAGGCGGCGCTGTGACCAGCCCACCCTCGCCCCACGACCTGCTTCCGCCGCCGCTGCAGGTGCATCGGGCCGGGGAGGTCGCCGTGCTCGCCGAGTACCCCGACACCGTTGCTGTGCTCGCTGCCGCTGCAGCCGTGCGCGCCCTGGCCCCGGCGCACCTGGTGGACCTGGTCCCCGCCGAGCGCACCCTGCTGCTGGCCGGCACCACTCCCCGCGATCTCGACGAGCTGACCCGCCTGCTGCGGCATCTTCCCGCCGCGGCCGATGAGCACGCCGAGGCCGGGGAGCTGACCCTCGGCGTGGTCTACGACGGCGAGGACCTCGCGGAGGCCGCCGCGCTGCTCGAGATGAGCACCGACGCCCTGATCACCGCCCATACCGCGGCCACCTGGACGGCAGCCTTCGGTGGCTTCGCCCCCGGTTTCGCCTATCTCGTGGCCGACGGCGCCGAGCAGCCCGCCGGTCCCCCGCCGCGTCGTGGCCGCGCCGCACCGGACGCCGCGGGCAGCGCCTCCGGTGAGCGCGCCGCCGCTGCCGCCTGGGATGTGCCGCGCCGTGCGGAGCCGCGCACCACCGTGCCCGCGGGTGCCGTCGGCCTCGCCTCCCGCTACTGCGGGATCTACCCGCGCCCCTCACCGGGCGGCTGGCAGCTGATCGGGCACACCGACGCCGCGCTGTTCGATCCCGCTCGCACCCCGCCGGCGCTGCTGACTCCCGGCACGCAGGTGCGGTTCATGGCGCAGCGCCCCGGTGCCCGTGTCACGGTCCCGGCGTCGGCGTCGGCGTCGGCGTCGGCGTCGGCGTCGGACCGAGCGGGGCGCGGGGGCGCCGCGGGGTCAGGGCATCCGACCCGAGGACGAAAGGGTCGCGCGGCGGCCGGGGCCCCCGCCGGCCCGTCACCCGCGCTCGAGGTCCTCTCCCCCGGCCCTCTCGTGCTGCTGCAGGACAGTGGGCGTCCCGGCCGGGGCGCGATCGGGGTGAGCCCCGCGGGCGCGTTCGACCGCGGGGCCCTGGTGCGCGCCAACGTCGCCGTCGGCAATCCCGCCCGCTCCCCGGTGCTGGAGGCCCTGCTCGGACCGCTGCACCTGCGCGCGAGCGCCCCCACCGTCGTCGCGCTCTCCGGCGGGGCCGCTGCGCTGACGGTCCGTCGCCACGATCCCGACGCCGCCGAGCTCGGCCTCACCGCCGAGCTCGCGCACGAGGTGCCGATCGCGCTGGATCCTGGGGACGAGATCGAGCTGGGCCCCGTCACCCATGGCCTGCGCCTGGTGCTCTCGGTGCGCGGCGGGATCCGTGGGGTACGGCGAACCATCGACGGTCCCGACGCGGCCGAGGCGAGCGGTGCGGCCGGTGCTCCCGGACCGGACGGCGACGTCCTGGGCTCCCTGTCCCGCGACACCCTGTCGGGTCTCGGGCCCGCGCCGCTGGGCGCCGGCGACGTGCTGCTCGTCGGCCCCGAGCACGGGCTCGACGCGGTTCCGGTCTCGCTCCCCGCCGACCCGAACGCAGCGCAGAGCGCTCCTCAGAGCACCGCGCCGAGCGCCGCAGCATCGCTCGACGTCGCCGTGCTCCCGGGCCCGCGCGACGAATTGCTCGGCACGATGGCCTTGGCCGCCCTGGTCGCCTCGGAGTGGACGGTGCGCTCTGATTCGGATCGCGTCGGCGTGCGCCTGGACGGCCCCGCCCTCCCGGTGCCCGAGGGCGCTGGGTCGCTGCCGAGCGAGGCGATGGTGCCCGGAGCGATCCAGGTGCCTCCGTCGGGCCTGCCCGTCGTGTTCGGCCCGGACCATCCCACCACCGGCGGGTACCCGGTGATCGCAGTGGTGACCCGAGCCGGGCTGGACCTGCTGGCCCAGGCCGCGCCCGGCGCCACGGTGCGGTTCACACGGGCCGACTGAGCCCTGTTCCGCCCTCCGGCTGGGGCCCGCCCCGCCACGCCACGTCGCCGGACGGTGACACGATAGGGACCATGCCCCGACTGCTCCCGGACCCTGCGTACTTCGCGACCCTGCCCAAGGTGATCAGCTCCGGCGCGGTGATCCTGCGCGATGAGGACGGCCGCTTCGTGGTCGAGAAGCCGAACTATCGCGACCACTGGCTGCTCCCCGGCGGCGGCGTCGATCCCGGCGAGGACCCCCGCCGGTGCGCCCAGCGCGAGGTCAGCGAGGAGCTCGGCCTGGACGTGGAGGTGGGGCGGCTGCTCGCGATCGACTGGTTGCCCTCCAACCCGGTGCGCAGCGCGCCGATGGGCGCCCATTTCGTGTTCGACGCCGGCGTCATCCCGCGCGCCGAGCTCGAGGCCACCATCGTCCTGGAGGCCGCCGAGCTCGACGACTGGGCACTGATCGACGAGGCCGATGCCGAGATCCTCTCGTCCTGGGGCGGCGCACGGGCCCGGCGCGCACTCGCCGTCCTGCGCGGCGAGGCAGTCCCGGATCTGCTCTCGCACTCCGCTCGCTGACCACCTCGCCCCTCGCCCTCCCGGCCTCGTACTTCCCGGCCTCCGCGCCCGCGGCCTGAGCCCTGCACCCTTGCCCCCGTGTGCTGTGCCCGAGCCGACGTGCCGTCCTGTGACCACCTGGAGGACCGGAACGCATTCGAGACCTGAGGGCGTTTCTCGCCCTGACCAGCGGCGTGACGGACGACCGTCCACCTGCGGTCCCGTCGGAGCGATTCCTGCCCTTCGTGCGGGCCCCGGCATGGGCCAAGATGGCCTGCGGAGAAACCCGCCCTTCCGGAGATGACGATGAGCCCCACCCCTTCCGTGCCCGATACCCCGCTCGCCGATGCCGGGCACGCCCTGACCAGGTCACAGCGCCTGGACCGCCTGCCGTTCACCCGCAAGCACGGCAAACTGCTGGGCGCCTCGGGGATCGGGTGGGCGCTGGACGCGATGGACGTCGGCCTGATCTCGTTCGTGATCGCGGCACTCAGCGTGCACTGGGGCATCTCCAAGGGCGACGGGTCCCTGATCGCTTCGGCCGGCTTCGCGGGGATGGCGATCGGGGCGAGCGTGGGCGGTCTGCTCGCCGACCGCATCGGCCGGCGCAGCGTCTTCGCCCTCACCCTGCTCGTCTACGGTCTGGCCACCGGCGCCTCGGCCCTCGCCATGGGGGTGGGCACCCTGATCGTGCTGCGTTTCGTGGTGGGTCTGGGCCTCGGAGCGGAACTGCCGGTCGCCTCCACCCTCATGAGCGAATTCGCGCCCGCCCGGATCCGCGGACGCGTGATCGTGTGGCTCGAGGCGTTCTGGGCGCTGGGGTGGATCCTCGCCGCCGTGATCGGCACCTTCGTGGCGGCCTCCGGGCCGACGGGATGGCGCTGGGCACTCGCCATCGGTCTGGTCCCCGCGCTGTACTCGCTGGTGGTGCGCCTGGGCACGCCGGAGTCCGTGCGGTTCCTGGAGACGGTCGGCAGGCATGACGAGGCCGAAGCCGTGGTGCGCAGCTTCGAGGACTCCGCTGCTCGCGGCGGGCAGAGCAGCCGTTCGGGGAGCAGTGGCGCGGTGAGCAGCAGTGCAGTGAGCAGCAGTGCGGCGAGCGCCGTCGCCGCCGCTGATGCCCCTGACTCCGTTGCGCCGGTCGCTGCCGCCACGGGCACCGGGTCCCCGGCAGCCGGCGAGATCCCCGAGACCGATCCGGTGCGCGCGACCGGCGGCATCTGGTCGCGCACTCTGCGTGGCCGCACCGCCGGGCTGTGGGCCGTGTGGTTCTGCATCAACCTGGCCTACTACGGGGCCTTCATCTGGATCCCGACGCTGCTGGTGGACCGCGGCTTCACCCTGACGCAGTCCTTCACGTTCACGCTGATCATCACGCTCGCCCAGATCCCCGGCTACGCGGTCGCGGCCTGGCTGATCGAGGTCCTGGGCCGGAGATGGACGCTGACCGTCTTCCTCGCCGGCTCCGCCGTCGCCGCCATCTGCTACGGCCTCGCGGACTCGGAGGCGACGATCATCGCCGCGGGCTGCGCGCTGAGCTTCTTCAACCTCGGCGCCTGGGGTGCGCTGTACGCGATCGGCCCGGAGCTGTACCCGACCGCCGTGCGCGGTACGGGCACCGGCGCCGCCGCCGCATTCGGCCGCGTCGCCTCGATGCTCGCGCCGTTCCTGGTGCCGTTGCTGGTGGTGACCGGTGGTCAGGTGCTGGCCTTCGTCGGTTTCGCGATCGCCTTCGCCCTCGCGGCGGCGGCCGCCTTCACGCTCCCCGAGCAGCGCGGCCGCGCCCTCGCACCGTAGCTCCCGCCACGACGGGGGCAACCCGCCTCAGCGCCGCCCCTCACAGCGCCGCCCGCCACAGGGCAGCCCCTCATGGAGTTGATCGACGAGAACTTCCAGCCTGTGGAAGTTCTCGTCGATCAACTCCATGTACCGGGCGTCAGCGCGACGGGCGGCACGGGGGCAGTGCGACAGGTCAGGCCTGCTCGAGGGACCCGTCGTAGGCGCGGATCGCGTCGACCTTCGCCGCGGAGGACGAGGTGGGGTCGAATTCGAGGTCCAGCCACACCTTGACCAGTTCCTTGGCCAGTTCGAGGCCGACGACGCGCTCGCCCATGCACAGCACCTGCGCGTTGTTCGAGAGCACCGAGCGCTGCACGGAGTACAGGTCGTGCGCGGTGACGGCGCGGATGCCGGGGACCTTGTTGGCGGCGATCGCGACGCCGAGGCCGGTGCCGCAGATCAGCAGCGCGCGGTCGGCTTCGCCGGCGGTGATCTTCTCCGCGGCTTCCACGGCGACGTTCGGGTAGTAGGTGCCGTCCTCGCGGCCGGTGACGCCGACGTCGATCACGGAGTCGACGCGGGGATCGGACTCCAGGAGTTCCTTCAGCGCGCTCTTGTGGCCGTAGCCGGCGTTGTCGGAACCGGTGACGATCTTCCAGCCCATGGGTGCTCCTTCGTTGCGGTGGGTGATATCGGGGCGAGAGGAATCGCCCCGAGAGGTCTCACTGCGGTTCAACGCAGCCAGGTCAGGAACTGTTCCTGAGAATTGGGTGCGCCGACCGGTCGAGGTCGCTCAGGCGGACAGCTGCTCGCCGAGGAGGGTGACGATCCTGGAGAAGGAGACGGCGCCCGGGTCGGGCGTCCCCTTGGACTTGTCGCCATGGGTGCGGGCGCGACCCTTGCTGGCGACGAGGTCCGCCGTGGCCTCGGCGCCCGTGGTGGCCTTCTGCGCGCCCGCGACGACGACCTCAGCGGCCGAACCGGTCGAGCCGGTCGCGGCGCTGAGTGCCTCGCGGAACGGGACCGCCGCATCGACCATGGTCTTGTCGCCCGGCGTCGCCCCGCCCAGGCGCTCGACGGCCTCGACCGCCTGGACCAGCGCGGCGAGGATCTGCTCGTCGGTCACGGCCTGGTCATCGACGAAGGCGCTGCCGACGCTGGTGAGCGCCGCGCCCCACAGAGCGCCGGAGGTGCCGCCGGCTTCAGCGGACCACGCAGCTCCTGCCTGCACGAGCACGGTGCGGGCGCCGGCTCCGCCCTCGAGGGCGCGCGTGGCGGCCGCGTGCGCTGCGCGGGAGCCCAGCGCCATGCCCTGACCGTGGTCGCCGTCGCCGGCGATCGCGTCCATCCGGCCCAGCTCGGGCTCGAGCTCCACGAGCAGCGACTCGATCGCCCCGAGTATCTCGGTGATGCGCTCCGCACTGCCGCGAGATTCCTGCGAGGCGTCCGGGATCGGGTCCTCGCCGGGGGCGAACAGCTCGCCCCGCTCCTCACCGAGATCACCCTCGACGGTTCCACCGCGGCGGAATGCAGGAGTATCGGCCGGGGCCAGCCAGTGCTGCTCGAGCTCCTCGTCCAGGCGCATCACCGTCAGCGAGAGTCCGGCCATGTCCAGGCTGGTCACGTGCTCGCCGACCTCGGGTCGCACGATCGTGAGCCCGGCGTCACCGAGGAGCGTGGCGACGTGCTTCCACACCACGAACATCTCCTCGTACTTCACGGTGCCCAGTCCGTTCAGGACCACGGCGACACGCTGCGAGTCGAGCTCGGGAGTCTCCTTCAGGACCCCGTCGACCAGGACCTTCGCCAGTTCTGCGGCCGACGGCAACGGGGTCTCGTCGATGCCGGGCTCGCCGTGGATGCCCAGGCCGATGGCCATCTTCCCGTCGGGGACATGGAACAGCGCGTCGTCGGCCCCGGGGAGCGTGCAGCCGTCGAAGGCGACGCCGAGGGAGCGGGTGGCGTCGTTGGCCTTCCAGGCCAGGCGCTCGGCGGTCTCGAGGTCGGCGCCGGCGTGGATGGCGGCGCCCGCGACCTTGAAGACCACGAGGTCGCCGGCGATGCCGCGGCGGTCCCGGTGGTTCCCCTTGGCCCCGGAGGCGATGTCGTCGCTGACGGCGATGATGCGCACGTCGACGCCCTCGGCGCGCAGCGTCTCCGCGGCGACTCCGAAGTGGAGGACGTCGCCGGCGTAATTGCCGAAGCCGAGGATCACTCCGCCGCCGTTCTCGGCGTTGCGGGCGACCGAATACACCTGGTCCGCCGACGGCGAGGAGAAGATGTTCCCGCAGGGCGCGCCATGGGCGAAGCCGGGGCCCACCCAGCCGGCGAAGGCCGGGTAGTGGCCGGATCCGCCGCCGACCACGAGCGCCGGCTGGCCCTGCGGGGTGGCGTTCGCGCGCACCACGCCGCCGTGCACCCGCACGAGCTCCTCGGGGTGTGCGGCCACCAGGCCCTCCACGGCATCGGCGGGGAAGGTCATGGGGTCATCGAACAGGTAGGTCATCGTGCTCTCTCCGGATCAGCTCGGTGGGTGGTGGGCGGTCAGGCGACGGCGGAGGCGGACTCGGACGACGCCGAGCTCTTCTTGAGGGCCTTGCCGTTCTTGTCGGTGATGCCGGGCTGCTCGACGCCCAGGAAGAACGTCATGGCGAAGGCCAGCACGTACAGCGCCACGAAGGCCCAGACCACACCAACGTTGCCGCCGAAGGGACGGACCACAGCGACCACGGCGGAGCCCAGGAAGGTCGCGCCGCCGGCTGCGGTGGTGTACATCGCCATCGCCGCGCCGGTGTGCTTCGGGGCCAGGGCCGGCATGATGGCGCCCAGGGGCACGAAGCCGGCCAGCAGGATGCCGAAGATGGTGCCCGCGGCGACCGAGACCACGAAGCCCCAGTCTGATCCGGCCGGCACCCAGTTCGGCACGTACCACCAGGCCAGCAGGCCGATCGCGGAACCGGCGATGCCGAACCAGCGCACGGTGCGCACCCAGCCGACCTTGTCGCCCAGCGCCCCGAAGGCGGCGTTGAACAGGATGTTTCCGCCGAAGACCACGGAGGTCATCACCAGCCAGCGGGACTGGCCCCAGCCGAGAGTCTCCGCGATCACGGTGGGCAGGATGATGAACATGCCGAACTGCGGGGCGGTGTTGATCAGGCGGGTGAGGAAGCCCAGCATGACCTTGTGGTTGGTCAGCGACAGCCGCACGCCGGAGAAGATGACCTGACCGGCGCTCTCGCCGGCGGGGGCGAGGCGCATGCTGCCGTGCTTCTCACGGACTCCGAACCAGGCCAGGAGGAAGCCGGCGATCACGATCACCGTGGAGGCGATCATGGTTCCGCGCTCGCCGGTGAAGCCGCCGCCGAACAGCGGGATCAGGCCGACCGCGACGAGCGAGCCGAGCGTGGGCAGGCCGCCGGTGAACATCACGTAGAACCAGCCCACGGCCGAACCGGCGCGCTTCTTCGGGGATACTGCGTTGATCCACACCAGGAACGCGAAGGCGAACAGCGGGAAGCCGAAGCCGCGCATGAAGTAGGTGACGAACACGAGGGGCACTGACTCGCTGGCCAGTGCGCCCACGAAGGCGATCTGGAAGACCACCCAGACGAGCACGCCCAGCAGCATCACGCGCCGCGGGCCCCACAGGTCCGAGAGCGCCCCGGCCAAGTACGAGCCGATCAACGAGGCCAGGGAGTAGAACGTGATGATCGTGGCGGCGAGGTTGATCTTGTCATCGCCGCCGCCGAACACGTTGGCCATGTGCGGGGAGACGAAGTTGGTCTCCACGCCGTTGCCCGTCATGAAGACGAGGACTCCGAGGAATCCCCATCGCAGGACGTGCGGGATGCCGAGACGGTCCAGGAACGTCTCCGGTTCATCCGACCTTCCGACCTGACCGGCCGCTTGCGTCGCCGAGCTCATACAGGACACTCCTTCGTGTGGGCGCGGCCGATGTCCCGACCGTCGTTCGCGACCCGGACGCAACGGTACCGACTCGGGGTCGGGACCGACCATAGGCCGAACTCGGAACATTCGTCAAGCACAAATGTGCCAGCCCGGACCGGCCCGACCACCATCGCGTCGGCCGTCGACCTTCGGCGACCTCACGCGGCACGAGTCGCCCGAGCCGCCCGAGCGGCGTCGGCAACCTCCGTAGCTCGCGGATACCGACGACGCCGGGGCCGACGATCGATGCGATCGTCGGCCCCGGCCGCTGAGCACCCCTGACCCCCTGCCTCTCGCTGCCGGGCGCGGAGCTCGGGACGCGAGAGGCGAGACGCAAAGCGCAGCCTCACTCGGTGTACGTGAAGGGCGCCGTCATCTTGTCGATGTTCTCCTCGGTGATGAGGATGCAGTCCAGTGCCTGCTTCTCCTCCTCCGGCTCCGTGCCGTTGCGCAGGTAGTCGTCGGCCAGCTCGATGACCAGTTCGGCGAACTGCGCCACGGGCTGCAGGACCGTGTAGGCGAGCTCGCCGTTCTTGATCGCCTCGATGGCGTCCGGCGAGCCGTCGAAACCGCCCACGACGATGCCCTCCAGCGCCCCCGCCTCCTGGAAGGCGGCGATCGCGCCGAGTGCCATCTCGTCGTTGCCCGAGATCAGACCGGTGATGTCCGGGTGCGCCTGCAGCAGCGACTGCGCCTTGTCGTGGCCCTTGGTGCGGTTCCAGTCCGCGACCTCCTCCCCCACCTTCTCCAGGTCGGGGTACTGGCTGATCGTGGTGGTGAAGCCGTTGGACCGGGTCTGGGCATTGTTGTCCGAGGGCAGCCCGAACAACTCCACGTACGTGCCCTCCTCGCCCATGCGCGTGACCCACTCCTGGGCACCGAGCGCGGCTCCCTGGGCGTTGTTCGAGACCAGCTGCGCCATGACGACGCCGGACTCGTTGATCTCCGCGTTGATGAGGAAGACGGGGATCTCCGCCTGGATGGCCTTCTTGATGGTGCCGATCGAGCCATCGGCATTGGCGGGGTCCATGATCAGCGCGACGGACTGGTTCGAGATCGCGGTGTCGACCAGGGTGTTCTCGGTGTTGGTATCACCCTTGTGGGCGCCGATGGTGGTCGTGTAGCCGAGCTCTTCGGCCTTCGCCGCGGCGACGTCGCCTTCCGTCTTCCAGTAGGGATTCGAGGGGTCGTTGACGATGATCGTGATCAGCCCGCCGTCGACGCCGCCTCCGCCGCCACCCGCGTCGGACGAGCCTCCACCAGCATCGGAGCCGCCGGAGTCGTCGGAGCCGCCGGAGCACGCTGCGAGACCGGCCGCTGCGGCACCGATGCCGAGCGCGGAGAGGAAATGCCTGCGTTCCATGATGTGTTCCTTTCGGGAGGATGCGTCCCGAACGGGAGGCATCGGAGCTCGTGCACGAGGTGCGCTGAGCGAGGTGGATCTGTGCGGTGAGGTGGGACGGATCAGTCAGGGGCGCGGGGATCGGGGGCGGAGGGGCCCGGCGGGGTCGTGGCGCCGGCCGGTTCAGCGCCATCGGCCGGACCGTCACCACCGGCCGGTCCACCGCCGTCGGCGGGCGCTGCGGCCGTCGCCTTCGGCGCCTTGCGGGGGCGGCCGTACTGCAAGGTATTCAGCAGCACCGCGACGACGATCACGGCACCGACGAAGACCGTCTGCCAGTAGGCGGAGACGCCGATCAGCACCAGCCCATCGGAGAGGAATCCGATGACGAAGGCGCCCAGCAGGGTGCCGCGCACGGTGCCACGGCCACCGGAGAGTGCCGCGCCGCCGATGACGACGCCGGCGATCGCGGTCAACTCATAGGTGTTGCCGGCTGTCGGGCTGGCGCTGGTCAGCGTGGAGGCGAGGATGATCCCGGCCACCGCCGAGCACAGGCCGGAGATCACGTACACCCAGATCGTCACCGACCGCACGGGCACTCCGGACAGCTGCGAGGCTCGCTCGTTGCCGCCGGTCGCGTACAGCCAGCGGCCGAAGGTGGTGCGCCCCAGGACCACGGCGAGGACCAGGGCGATGACGGCCATGATGAGCACGCCGGCGGGGATGCCGAGGATCCGGTTGAAGCCGAGCCATTCGAAGCCGGTGTTGCCCAGCGCCTCGTCGCCGGAGAGGTCGTTGATCGTGCGGCCGTTGGTCATCAGCAGCGCGAATCCGCGCACCACGTAGAGCATGCCGAGCGTGGCGACGAACGGCGCGACCTTGAATCTCGCGACCAGCACCCCGTTGATCAGCCCGAGCGCTCCGCCCAGGACGACCGCGATGAGCACCGCCGCGGGCACGCTCGGGTAGAGCGTCACGCCGAACATGCTCAGCGGCACCCCGCGCAGCAGGAAACCGGCGATCACCGCGGTGAAGCCGAGGATCGAGCCGACGGACAGGTCGATCCCGCCGGTGAGCACCACGAGCAGCTGCCCCAGCGACAACAGGGCGAAGATCGCCACGTGGGACGACATGATCAGGAGATTGTCGATCGTGAGGAAGTTCGGGGACAGCAGCGAGAAGATGACGATGATCAGCGCGAGGGCGAGGAATGCTCGGCTCTCGATGAGGAGCTTCGAGAGGTCGAGCTTCCTCGGGGCGTCGCCTGCGGCGGTGGAGGTCATGGTGCGTTCCGTTCCTTGGGGCAGGGTCAAGAGGTGACGACTTCGCCGGAGGCGGCCATGACGTCGGCCTTCGCCGCGTCGGGGCCGAACTCGGCGGAGATGCGGCCGCGATGCAGGACGACGATGCGGTGCGCGATGCTGAAGCACTCCTCGATCTCCGAGGTGGAGTAGACGACGGCGAGCCCCTCGCGGGCGCGCTGGGCGAGCAGTCCGAAGACCTCCGCCTTCGCCCCGATGTCGATGCCGCGACTGGGTTCGTCCAGGAGCATCACCCCGGGCCGGGTGGCGAGCACCTTGCCGATGACGACCTTCTGCTGGTTGCCGCCGGAGAGGGAGCCGATACCGACTCCGGGGCCGGGTGCCTTCACCGTGACGTCCGTGATCAGACTCGTGGCCAGGGCGTTCTCTGCGCGCCGGGAGGTGAAGCCGCGACGGAGGAATTGCTTGATGCTGGCCAGGGTGAGGTTCTGGCCGACGGACATGGTCGGCACCAGGCCGTCGCGCTGACGGTCCTCGGGGACCAGACCGATGCCCATCGCGATCCGCTCCCGGATCGACTCCCCGTCGAGCGTGCCCCCTTGGTAGAGGATCCGCCCGCCCGCGATCTCCCCGCGACCGGCGACGGCCTCGAGCAGCTCGGTGCGACCGGCCCCCATGAGCCCGTACACGCAGACGATCTCGCCCTCGCGCACCTCGAGCGAGAGCTGGTCGACGACCGCGCGTTCGGCATTCTCCGGATCACGCACCGTGAGGTCCTGGATCTGCAGGACGCTCTGTCCGAACGCGTAGCCCTGCGGCGGGGAGCCGAGGTCGAAGTTCTCCCCCACCATGTGGCGCACGATCCACTCGAGGTCGATGTCCTCGCGCGCCCCGCGGGCCGTCATGCTGCCATCGCGCAGCACCACGGCGTGGTCGGTGACCTGCAGTGCCTCCTCGAGATGGTGGGAGATGTAGACCAGGGAGACGCCGCGGGAGGTGAGGTCCTCGATGATCCCGAAGAGGATCTCGACCTCGCGGGCCGCCAGGGCCGACGTCGGCTCGTCCATGATCAGGATGCGGGCATCGATCGACAGCGCTCTCGCGATCTCGACGATCTGCTGCTGGCCCACGCGCAGGTCACCCACCGGAGTGGAGGGGTCCACGTCCAGCCGCATATCTTCCAGAAGGGCGGCGGTCTGCCGGGACTCCTCGGCGAAGTCGACTCCCCCGGACCGTGTGATCTCGCGGCCGAGGAAGATATTGTCGCGCACCGAGAGGTTCGGAGCGAGGCTCAGTTCCTGGTGGATGATCGCGATGCCGTGGTCGCGGGCGTCGGTGGTGGTCGCGAAGGTGACGGGCTCGCCATCCAGGGCGATCTGCCCGGAGGTCGGCTGTTCGACCCCGGAGAGGATCTTCATCAGCGTCGATTTGCCGGCGCCGTTCTCCCCGAACAGGGTGGTCACCTCGCCGCGGTGGATCTCGAAGTTCACGCCCTTCAGCGCGCGCGTGCCGCCGTAGGTCTTGACGATGTCCCGCGCCTGCAGGACGACGCCGCCTTCCGACCCGGCGCCCTCGGCGGTGGTCACGTCGGCCGCGGTATTCACTGGACCTCCAAGGAGACCGGGGTGACGAGCCATCCCTCGGGGTTGATCGCGGTGAAAGCACCGGTCACGGTGACCGTCTTGCCGCTCAGCGTGGCCGGGTCCACCGGGTCGAGAACCTGCTTCTTCATCTCCTCGTTCAGCGCGGCGCCGGCATCCTGGAACTCGATCTGATTGGTGAACTGCCCGAAGTCGAAGCTTCCGGTCGCGTCGCGCAGCTCGGTGCCGTTGATGGCCGGGCCGGTCTGGATGCGCACGGTGACGGTCTCCGGCATGCCCTCGATGGCCACGTCGTAGATACCGCCCTGGCCCTCCTGGACCACGCCGGTGAAGGTGGTGCTGTAGACGGTGTTGCCGGCGGCCTCGACGCCGTGCTCGGCGGCGGCCGCTTCCGGGTCCGCCGCCAGAGCCGCGGCCAGGTCCGGGGCCGGGACGGCACGCTCGGTGACCTGCTCCTGGACGGTCGGGAACTGCTCGGCGCCGAAGGTGGTCTTGTCGAAGGCTGCGGGGCCGGCGACCTCCTCCTGCTGACCGTCGGGGACGACCTTCGTGCCGAGGACCACCACCAGCAGCGCGATCAGGGCCAGGGCGACTGCGACCCAGCGGCCCGTGCGCTTCTTCTGTCGTGCCGGGCGGCGTCCGGTCTCGTGGGCCGCGGCGGTTGCGGTGCTCATGGCGAGCCTTCCTGTGGGGTGCCCCGGGCAGATGCTGCTCGAGGGCGTCGATGCCGTTCGCGGTCGACGTCGACGGCGGTTCGGCAGAGAGCTGTGCGGGGAGAGAGCTGTGCGGGAAGAGAGCTGAGCGGGAAGCGTGCGGGCCCTGTTCGGGCATCGACGTCGATGCCCGATCCCCGATCCCCGATCCCCGATCCCCGATGACACGAGGTAGGTGTGGACCGTACGGGACATCGGCGGGATCCAGCGCTGCGGCCTGCGGCGCGCCCTCGTCGGCGGCCTGCGGGGATGGCGAGGATGTGCGCTCATCGGTGAGCGCCCTGGAGGGTCGAGAGGCGGCGGGTGGTGACAGGCGGTGCGAGGTGGCGAGGACGCCGCGGGCGGATCGTCGGGCGGGACGGTCCGACCGCGGCATCTGCCGGATCGACTCAGGTTCCGGGCAGGATCGAGACCTTGATCGAGGCGCCGGCGGAATCGGCGACGGTGTCCAGGGCCTTCTGGACGTCCTTCAGCCCGAACTGGTGGGTGCAGATCTCCTCGAGGGGCAGCACGCCGGACTCGATGATCTTGATGGCGGCCGGCCAGCAGTGCGGGCCGAGGTGAGCACCGAGCACGTCGAGCTCCTTGTCATCGGAGATGATCGACCAGTCGACCGACACGTTCTCCTTGAACACCGAGTACTCGACGTAGCGGCCCAGCTTGCGCAGCAGGTTCAGGCCCTGCCCGACGGCGCTGGGGTGGCCGGTGCACTCGATGTACACGTCGGCCCCGTAGCCGCCGGTCAGCGCGCGGATCTCCTCGTAGACGTCGACCTTCGAGGGGTTCAGGGTGAGGTCGGCGCCGCACTTCCTGGCGAGCTCGAGCTTGTGCTCGTCGAAGTCGAGGGCGATGACCATCTTGGGGTTCTTGTGCCGGGCACCGATGATGGCCCCGAGGCCGATCGGACCCGCACCGGCGACCACGACGACGTCGTCGAAGGTGAGCTGGGCGCGCTCGACGGCGTGCAGCGAGCAGCTCAGCGGCTCGGCGAACGCGGCGTGGTGCGGCGGGATCTCCTTGGAGATCTTGTGGGCTCGGGCGAGCGACGGGACGATCATGTACTCGGCCATGCCGCCGTGGTAATGCTTGAAGCCGAACATGTCATGCGGTCCGCACATCCAGTACCAGCCGCGCTTGCAGTACATGCACTCCTCGCACGGGACGATCTGCTCGACGACGATGCGGTCGCCGACCTCGACGCCGTGGTGGGAGAAGGCCTCGGCGGAGCCGGAGACGATCTCGCCGGTGATCTCGTGGCCGGGGGTGATGCCGGGCTCGACCCAGCGCTCGCGGTTCTCGTCGCCCCAGAACTTGGCGGCGCCGGCGTAGGCCTTCAGGTCGCTCGCGCAGACGCCGACGGCCTCGACCTTGATCAGCAGCTCGTCGGCAGCCGGAGCGGGCACGTCCTTGTCCTCGAGGCGGTAGTCCTCCGGTGCATGCATGACCACGGCCTGCATGGTCTTCGGGGTCTCGGTCATCTCGACACATCTCCTTCGATACGTTCAGGGCACAGCATTCCGGGCATTGACCTCGTGCCGGCTGACATCTCAGTCCGTCTGGGCGGCGTGGCCCCGTTCACCGTCAGCGTAGACAGAGCGTGCACATTCGTCAAGCACAAATGTGCCCGTCGGATGTGCAGGGCACCGATGTGCACGGCACCGCCTGCTGCCTGGCCTGCCTCACCGTCACGACAGCAGGACCCGTCACCAGGGCCCCGCGCCTCCGGCGTCACCAGCCCCCTCGCCTCCCCTCAGGGATCCCCTCGCATCCACTGGCGTCAGGTGAACAGCCTGACCGCATGCGGCCCGCGCCTGCTCGTATAGCGCCAGTGGATACGTCCCACCCGCGATCCGGCACGGCAAGCAGGGCAGGGCAGGGCACGGCACGCCACGGCACGCCACGCCACGCCACGCCACGCCACGCCACGCCACGCCACAGCACGGCACGGCACGGCACACCACAGCGCGGCACAGCGCGGCACAGCACGGCACAGCACGGCACAGCACGGCACAGCACGATCGGACGGCAGCGGGAGGTCGACCGGACCGGACGGCGTCAGTTCGAGGGCCCGAACTGCTCCAGGACGGCTTCGGCCGTGGGCACGTCCGTGATCAGCGTCGTGAACAGACCCGCCTTCGCCCCGGCGCGGATCGAGGGCGCCTTGCCACGACTCGCGGCGAGAGCGATCCGGGTGGGGATCGTGCCCAGCAGCTCCACCGACGGGCGCACCAGCCGATCGGACCCGGGATAGACCAGCGTGTTCCCGTCGGCATCGTAGAAGTGCAGGCAGATGTCGCCGGTCGCGTCGCGCAGCGAGGGGTCATCGCGCGGCACCACCGAGGTCAGGGCCTCACGCCGCGCATACGGGGCACCGATGCCGGAGACGAGCACTTTGGCTCGGGTCCACAGGTCGGTGATCTCCATGAAACTCGGATCTGCCTGCAGCGATCTCCACAGACTGGGGCTGGGCAGGGCCGGCGCGAAGATGAAGCGCGGCTCCGCACCCGTGTTGTCGGCGAGGTTCCGCACGGTCTCGTTGGTCTGGAACGTGGGGTCCGACTCGCGCTGGCCGCCGACGGTGGGCGCGACGATCACCCCGCGCAGCTCCGGCATGCCGGGCATGCGACTCACGGTATGCGTGGTCTTGCCGGAGGAGATCAGCAGGACGTCTCCTCGACGCAGTTCGAGACGGCGCAGCTCCTCCCCCAGCAGGTCGCCGATGCCGCGGAACTCGCGCTGGACCTGGTCCCCCGGGGCGATGCGCACGCCGTCGATGCCCAGCAGGTCCTGAAGTCGCCGCTCCAGGTCGGTGACGTCGGGACCGGAGACATCGAGGATCTCGAAGCGCACCATTCCGATGCGGCGGGCCTCGGTGAGCAGCTTGCTGATGGTGGGCCGGGAGACGCCGAGCTTCTCGGCGACCTCCGCCTGACGCAGGTTGTCGAGGTAGTACGCGGAGGCCGCGCGGTGCAGCAGCTGTGGATCCATATGCGATTCGAGCACGTGCACCCCTTTCGTCGTCGTCCCGTCGTCGACCGCGGTGTCGGGGCACGGATGTGCCGCGGGACAGATCGCCTCCGGCGCGACGATCCTATAGAGCGCGGTGGGAGGTCGCGCAACCGTCGTCGGGCCGATCTCGAACGCCGTCCCTGGTCGGGGCCGGAGAATCCGCTGAGCCCGATGTCCCGAGGGGCCCGGTGCCGAGCTCTCATCAATGGCAGGATGGATCCGCCCACCGGGAGGATCCGGCGCGGGCCGAGACGTCGAGTCGGCGACGGAAGGGCAGGTCGATGGCGGATTACACGGATGCGGTGATCGGCATCGATATCGGCACGTCGAGCGCGAAGGGCGTGCTCGTGGCGCTGGATGGCACGATCCTGAGCAGCGCGACGCGCGAGCACACCGTCGATCGCCCCCTGCCCGGCCATGTCGAGATGGATGCCCGCGTGTGGTGGGAGGAGTTCGTCGGCCTCACCGCGGAGCTCACCGGCGGCACAGATGTGCGAGTGTCGGCGATCGGCGTCTCCGGAATGGGCCCGTGCGTGCTGCTGACCGACGACGACGGCGAACCGGTGCGCCCGGCGATCCTCTACGGCGTCGACACCCGCGCGGAAGAACAGATCAAGGACCTCACCGCCCACTTCGGCGAGGACGAGATCTTCGCGCGCTGCGGGAGCCTGCTCTCCTCCCAGGCCGCCGGCCCGAAGATCCGCTGGGTCGCGGACCACGAGCCCGAGGCCTTCGCCCGGGCAACTCGGCTGTTCATGCCCGCCTCCTATCTGGCGTTCCGCCTGACCGGCCGATACGTGCTGGACCATGCGAGCGCCAGTATGGTCACCCCGCTGTACGACACGGCAGCCTTGGACTGGCATCGTCCCTGGTCCCAGCAGGTAGCGCCGGGTCTCGACCTGCCTCCCCTGACGTGGTCGGGCGAGATCGCCGGGACCGTGTCGGCCGCTGCCGCGCAGGAGCTGACCGGCATCGCCGCCGGCACCCCCGTGGTCGCCGGCAGCACCGACGCGTGGGCGGAGGCGATCAGTGTGGGCGCCACCGCCCCCGGCGACGTCATGCTCATGTACGGCACGACGACGTTCCTGGTCGCGATCACGCAGGAGCCGGCCCCGAGCCGGAACCTGTGGGTCACCGCCGGCACGTCGCCGGGCACGTTCACCCTCTCCGGCGGGATGGCGAGCTCCGGGGCGATCACGGGATGGATGCGGGACCTGACCGGCGATGCCGAGTTCTCGACCCTGATCCACGAGGCCGAGACCAGCGGCGTCGGCGCGAACGGCCTGCTCATGCTCCCGTACTTCGCCGGCGAGCGCTCCCCGATGCACGACCCGTCGGCCCGCGGGGTGATCGCCGGGCTGACCTTGTCCCACACCCGCGGAGACCTTTACCGCGCAGCGCTGGAGGCTGCGGCGTTCGGCGTGCGTCACCACGTGGAGGCCCTGCGTGAGGCCGGGGTGCGCATCGAGCGGATGGTCGCCGTCGGCGGCGGCACCCAGAACGAGCTGTGGCCGCAGATCGTCTCGGACGTCACCGGGCTGGCTCAGCAGATCCCGCGTCGCACAGTCGGCGCCTCGTACGGGACCTCGATGCTCGCCGCTCAGGTCTCGCATGGCCTCGACACCACAGGGTGGAACGAGATCGATCACGTGTGCGAGCCGGACCCTGCGGCCGGTGAGCGCTACGAGGAGCTGTATCGGATGTACCGGGAGCTCTACCCGGCGACGCGCGACATCAACCATGCCCTCGCGGCGATGCAGCGCGAGGGGTGAGGCAGTGACGCCCGAGCGCGCCCTGCAGCTCCATCAGCCCTTCGTCCACGACCTCGTCGGAGTGTTCAGCGCCCCGGTCCAGGCGTGGTCGACGGCCGAGGGGAGCATGCGAGGCGTCGGGGCGCACGGCATCTACATCGGGGACTCCCGCATTCTCTCGGACCTGCACTGCGAGGCCGACGGGGCGGAGCTCTCGCCGCTGGGCACGCAGGTGCACTCCGCCCGGGAGGTCGTCTTCCGCGATGTCGTCTCCGCGCCGGAGGCCGGCGGGGACTTGATCGCGGTCCTCGAGCGCACGCGCACTGCGGACGACGCCAGCATCCGCGAGCGCCTGCGCCTGGTCTCGCACGACGACCGACCCCGCCGCCTCACGCTCCGCTGCGGGCTGGTCACCGACTGCGCATCGATGTCCGCCGTCAAGGACCCCGAGCTGCTGCGCGCTCTCGGGACAGCGCGTCCGACCGCCGGCATCGACGGCACCGTCGCGCAGTGGCCGGTCGGGACGGAGGGCGGGTCCGCGCGGCTCGACGTCTCCGACGGCAGCTCACACCTCACCACCGACGGCGCCGTCGTGACCTGGACCGTCGAGCTGGAGGCACCAGCCGGGGGCGAGGCGGTCGCGACCTGGCGACTCGACCTGCACGACCCTGCGGTCCCTTTCGCGGCGCCGAGCGAGATGTGGGCGGGCGCCTCCCACCGAGCCACGCCGACCCCCGCGTCGGCCCCGTCTCCGGCGCAGCCGCAGCCCTCCTCGGGCGAGAGCGCACCGGTGTCCCCCGGGAGTCCACCAACCTCCCCCGAGTCCCGCGCCGTCGAGCTGCTGCTGCGCCGCTCCCTCTCGGACCTGGACGCCCTGCGCCTGCAGATCCCCGGAGACCCCACCCAAACCTTCTTCGCCGCCGGCGCACCCTGGTTCTTCACCCTGTTCGGTCGCGACTCCCTCCTCGCCGCCTCGCTGGCGCTGCCGGTGGACTCCACGATCGCCGAGGGGACCCTGCGCACGCTGGCCCGCCGCCAGGGCACCGACGTCGATGTCGAGACCGCCCAGCAGCCGGGGAAGATCCTGCACGAGGTGCGCGCCCAGGGAATGAGTCTCGGCGCGACATCGCTGCCACCCGTCTACTACGGCACGATCGACGCCACGCCTCTGTGGATCGAGCTGCTGCACGACGCGCGAGCCGTCGGTATGGACGACGAGCTGCTCGCCGAGCTGCGCCCGGCTCTCGAGGGCGCCGCCCGATGGCTGCTCGAGTACGCCGACGCCGACGGAGACGGCCTCCTCGAATATCTCGACGAATCCGGGCGCGGCCTGGCCAATCAGGGATGGAAGGACTCCGGCGACTCGATCCGCTTCGCGGACGGTTCCCTGGCCGAAGGGACGATCGCCCTCGCCGAGGTGCAGGGTTACGCCTACGCTGCCGCACTGCACGCCGCCGACCTGCTCGAGGAGATCGATGGGGCCGTCGTGGCCGCGAGCGATCGACGCCCGGATCTCCCCGGTGGCCTTCCCGAGCGTCTGCGTGCCTGGGCCCGCATCCTGCGCGACCGCTTCCAGGACGCGTTCTGGTGCGAGGATGACCTGGGCCGCTACGTGGCGCTCGCGCTGGACGGGGGAAAGCGCCCGGTCACCGGGGTCGCTTCCAACATGGGGCACCTGCTGGGCACCGGGATCCTCGATGCCGCGCAGGAGCGTCTCGTCGTGGACCGGCTGCTGCACCCCAGCATGTTCTCCGGGTACGGGATACGGACGCTGTCCACCACCCATACCGGGTACGGCCCGCTGCGCTACCACGGCGGCAGCGTCTGGACCCACGACACCGGGTACATCCTGCGCGGCATGCTCCGCGCCGGTTTCGACGCCGAAGCGCAGGTCATCGCGCGAGGGCTGCTGCGCGCGGCCGACGGGTTCGACCAGCGCCTGCCCGAGCTGTTCAGCGGCCAGGGCCGGGACGAGGTCGACCCTCCCCTGCCCTACCCGGCGTCCTGTCGCCCCCAGGCCTGGGCCGCCGCGAGCGCCGTCCCCGTCGCCCAGGCCCTCGGGGTGCTTCCGCGCAGCTGAGCGGGACGCTCGCGACTCCCCGCACGAGACCGCCGACTCCGGTCCCCGCCCGTGGCCCTGAGCCGTGCACCGCCCTGGCCCCTGGGCCGAGGCACTGCCCAGACCCCGTACGGTGGGGTCCACTGCAGCATCGCGCGATTGGAGCCCCCATGTACGCCGACCGCATCACCGATTCGATCTGCCACCACGCCGAGGGACCGCACTGGTCCGATACCTGGGGCGGCCTGCGCTGGGTGGACATGCTCGAGGGCGACATCCTGCACCTGGACACCACCGGCACCGTGCACCGCATCGCCACCCCGAGCCCGGTGGTGGCCTGCGTACGCCCGGCCGCGAGCGGCGGAGCCGTGCTCGCGATCGAGAAGGGCTTCGCCTTCGAGGACGCCGACGGCTCCATCACCCCGCTGCCGCCGCTGTGGGACGAGGACGTGCGCATGAACGAGGGCGCCATCGCCCCCGACGGGTCCTTCCTGTGCGGCTCGATGGCCTACGACCAGAGCCCAGGGGCCGCAGCCATGTGGCGCCTGCGGCCCGACGGCGCCACCACGCAGATGCTGACCGGCCTGACGATCTCCAACGGCCTCGCCTTCTCCGAGGACGGCACTCTGGCCTTCTACGTCGACACCCCCACCGGCCGGGTCGACCAGTTCGACTGGTCCGACGACATCGGGCTGTCGAACCGTCGGACGTTCGCGGACCTCACCGACCAGAACGGCCACCCGGACGGGCTCACGCTCGACGCCGAGGGCCACGTCTGGGTGGCCATGAACGGTGGCGGTCAGGTGCTCGGCCTCGATGAGCGCGGCGCGGTCAGCGCGAAGGTCTCCGTGGGGGCCCGCAAGGTCACGGCCTGCACCTTCGGCGGCGAGGATCGCGCGACGCTGTTCATCACCACCAGCCGGGAGAACCTCCCCGTCGACGAGGACCTGCAGGCAGGTTCCGTCTTCGCCGTCCAGCCCGGTGCTCAGGGCTCCGCGACGGAGCGACTCTTCGGCGCCTGACCCCGCCGCAGCGGCCCACTGCCCAGTACCCGCTGCCACTCACTGCCCACTGCCCACTGCCCACTGCCCACTGCCCACACAGCAGTTGATCGACGAAAACTTCCCGTGTGTGGAAGTTTTCGTCGATCAACTGTGTCGGCACCCGGGAGCGAGGCCCCGATGCGCGGGGGCGAAGCGCCGGCGCGCGGGCCGGGGTCGCCCCGGCCCGCGTCCGATCAGGCGGAGGTTCCCGATCCCGAACCGGCAGCAGGCTCGGCGTGCGCGCCGTGGGTGGGGACGTCCCCACTCGCGAACGACTCCACCATGTCGTCGAACTCGCGCATCGCCACGGCGGGCGGCTGCGGGGTCACGAGACTGACCGCCACAGCCAGGACCAGGCAGACCAGGAAGCCCGGAATGATCTCGTAGAGGTGCTGTTCACCGAACAGACCCAAGGAGACGTCGGGGGTGAACTGGCCCCACACGAACGCGACCGCCGCGCCCGCGACCATGCCGGCACCGGCGCCGGCTGCGGTCAGGCGGCGCCAGAACAGCGAGAGCAGCACGATCGGGCCGAAGGCGGAACCGAAGCCCGCCCAGGCAAATGCCACCAGGCCGAGCACGGAGCTCTCCGGGTTCAGTGCGAGGATCAGGGCGATCACCGACACGACCAGAACGCCGATGCGGCCGCCCCAGAGGGAGGCCTTGTCGCTGAGCTTGATCCCGACGCCGCCGATGAGGTCTTCGACCAGGGCGGAGCTGCTGACGATCAGCTGCGAGGAGATCGTGGACATGATCGCGGCGAGCACTGCGGCCAGCAGCACACCGGCGATAATCGGGTGGAACAGCAGCTGGGAGAGGTCCAGGAACACCGACTCGCCGTTGGTGGAGTCGGAGAGGATGGCGTCGGAGTTCTGCTGGAAGTACGCCAGGCCCGCGAGGGCGGTGAACACGGCACCGATCACGCAGATGATCATCCAGCTCATGCCCACGACGAGGCCGTACTTGGCATCTCGTGAGGAACGCAGGGCCATGAAGCGGACGATGATGTGCGGCTGGCCGAAGTAGCCCAGCCCCCACGCGAGCGCGGAGATGACACCGATGAAGGTGCCACCGGCGGTCATGGAACCGAAGTCGGCGTTGACCTCCCGCACGGAATCGAACATCGCGACCGGTCCGCCCACGACGAACATCGCGGTGACCGGCACGAGGATGAGCGAGATCAGCATGATCATGCCCTGGACGACGTCGGTGTAGCTGGCGCCGAGGAACCCGCCGAAGAGCGTGTAGAGGATGGTGATACCGCCGACGATCAGCATCCCGGTGACGTAGGGGCCGCCGAACATCGACTGGAAGAACACTCCACCGGCGACCATGCCGGAGGACACGTAGAAGGTGAAGAACACCAGAATGATCAGACCTGCGGCGATCCGCAGGATGTTGGTGCGGTCGTGGAGGCGGTTGCCGAAGAAGCTCGGCACGGTGATCGAGTTGCCGGCGATCTGCGTGTACTGGCGCAGGCGCGGCGCGACGAAGAACCAGTTCAGCCCGGCGCCGATGGTGAGGCCGACGGCGATCCACGCCTCGACCAGTCCGTTCATGTACAGCGCCCCGGGCAGGCCCATCAGCAGCCAGCCGGACATGTCCGACGCTCCGGCGGAGAGTGCGGCGACGAACGGGTGCAGCTGGCGCCCGCCGAGCATGTAGTCCTCACCCCCTGACGTCTTGCGGAAGGCATACATACCGATGCCGATCATGACGGCGAAATACGCGCCGAGGGCGATCATCTTGAAGACGAGATCCATGAGGGGACTCCGATCTCAGGGGGTGGGGAGGTGGTCGTCAGGGTCGGGCTGGGCTCGGGGCGCTATCAGCAGGCGGAGGTCGGGGGCTCGGGCGGATGGCCACACGGGCACCTTGGCGGGAAGGGGCAGGGAATCAACAGATGGTGACGAGACGCCGAACGGGCGTCTGGAAACTCAAGGTGCCGCCGAGGATACGCCTCCGAGACGCCGATCACTGCAGTCGTTGCCAGACGGTGACATGCGGCGCGCAGGTCCGAGCGCGGTCACCCGGCGCACACGAATGCGCGCCGGACTTCCCCGAAGGGAAGCCCAGCGCACATTCTCGATACTGCAGGCGGCAGAGTTCATCGATCAGCTGAGCTGAATCGCCGATCTCCTACCGCTCGTCCCTCGCAGCACGTCGATCAGCTGCGCTGAATCGCCGATCTCCTACCGCTCGTCCCTCGCAGTTCGTCGATCAGCTGCGCTGAATCGCCGATCTCCTACCGCTCGTTCCTCGCAGCACGTCGATCAGCTGTACAGCGCCTCGGTGTCGTCGTCGACCCAGTCGAGGGTGCGCTCTACGGCCTTCTTCCACAGGCGCAGGTAGCGGTCGCGGGTCTCGTCGTCCATCGCGGGCTCCCAGCGCTTGTCCTCGGCCCAGTTGTCGATGACGTCCTGCTCACCGTCCCAGAACCCGACGGCGATGCCGGCGGCGTAGGCGGCGCCGAGCGCGGTGGTCTCGATGACCTTCGGTCGCACGACGGGCACCCCGAGGATGTCGGCCTGGAACTGCATGAGGGTCTCGTTCATGACCATGCCGCCGTCGACCTTGAGCTCGGAGAGCTCCACGCCCTCGCTGTCGGCGTCGGCCACCATCGCATCCAGCACCTCGCGGGTCTGGAAGGCCGTGGCCTCCAGTGCGGCCCGCGCGATGTGGTTCTTGTTGTGGAAGCGGGTCATGCCCACCATGGCGCCGCGGGCGTCGGAGCGCCAGTGCGGGGCGAAAAGACCGGAGAAGGCCGGGACGATGAACAGACCACCGTTGTTGTCGACCTTCTTGGCGAGGTCCTCGATCTCGGGGGCTTCCTTGATCAGGCCGAGGTTGTCGCGCACCCACTGCACGAGCGAGCCGGTCACGGCGATCGAGCCCTCCAGCGCGTAGATCGCCTTGTTGTCGCCGATCTTGTACGCGACGGTGGTGAGCAGCCCGTTCTCGCTGCGCACCAGGTCCTCGCCGGTGTTGATCAGCATGAAGTTGCCGGTGCCGTAGGTGTTCTTGGCCTGGCCCACCTCGAAGCAGGCCTGGCCGAAGGTGGCGGCCTGCTGGTCGCCGAGAATGCCGGCGATCGGCGTATCGATGAGGAGGTCGTTCTTGCGGCCCGTGCCGTACACCTCCGAGGAGGAGCGGATCTCCGGGAGCATGGACAGCGGGATGCCCATGTCCTTGGCGATGTCCTCGTTCCAGTCGAGGGTGTCGATGTTCATGAGCATCGTGCGCGAGGCGTTGGTGACGTCGGTGACGTGGATGCCGCCGCTCTGGCCGCCGGTCAGGTTCCACAGCAGCCAGGAGTCGGTGTTGCCGAACAGCAGGTCACCGGCCTCGGCCTTCTCGCGGGCGCCGTCGACGTTGTCGAGGATCCACTTCACCTTGGGGCCGGAGAAGTAGGTCGCCAACGGCAGCCCCACGCGCTCCTTGTACTTGTCGGCACCCTCGTCGCCGGCGAGCTCGTTGCAGATCTTCTGGGTGCGGGTGTCCTGCCAGACGATCGCGTTGTACACGGGCTCGCCATTGTTCTTGTCCCACACCACGGCGGTCTCACGCTGGTTGGTGATGCCGACGGCCGCCAACTGGTGGCGGTTGATCTCCGCATTCACGAGCGCCTGGCCGACGACGTCGCGGGTGTTCTTCCAGATCTCCTTCGGATCGTGCTCGACCCAGCCCGACTTCGGGAAGATCTGCTCGTGCTCCTTCTGGCCGGAGGCGACGATCTGCCCGCCGTGATCGAAGATGATCGCACGGGTCGAGGTCGTGCCCTGGTCGATCGACATGATGTACATGGTCTCGTCGTTCATCAGAACTCCTTCGTCAGGGATGAGAGGTGGTGCCGCAGCGCTCGGCGCTGCCGAGAGGCGTGCTCGATCAGAAGTAGAGGATCGAGGCGATGCCCGCGAGGATGCCGCCGATCAGGGGACCGGCGATCGGTACCCACGAGTATCCCCAGTCGGAGCCACCCTTGTTCTTGATCGGCAGGATCGCATGGGCGAGGCGCGGTCCGAGGTCTCGGGCCGGGTTGATGGCGTAACCGGTGGGCCCACCGAGGGAAGCGCCGATGGCGAGCACCAGCAGCGCGACCGAGAGCGGTCCGAGCTCGTTCGGGGTATTGCCGAACATGATGATCACGAAGACCAGCACGAAGGTCGCGATGATCTCGGTGACCAGGTTCCAGCCCTTGGAGCGGATCTCCGGGCCGGTGGAGAAGGTGCCCAGGATGGTGCCGGCGTCCGTCTCCTGGTCGTAATGGTTCTTGTAGACGAGCCAGGCAAGCACAGCGCCGAGGAAGGCACCGATCATCTGAGCGACGAAGTAGGCCAGCGTGGTGCCGACGTTCATCGGGATGCCCGGTGCGTACTCGGTGGCCTCGCTGAAGAGGAGGCCGACGGTGACGGCGGGGTTGATGTGGGCTCCGGTCTTGAAGGCGACCCAGACGCCGGCGAAGACCGCGAGGCCCCAGCCGAAGTTGATCATCAGCCATCCGCCGCCGTTGCCCTTGGTCTTGCCCAGAATGGCGTTGGCGACGACACCGCCGCCCATCAGTGTCAGCATCGCGGTGCCCGCGATCTCCGACAGCAGGATCGTTCCGATGGTTTCCATGGGGACTGCTCCTCTCCGACCCGCGTCAGTGCGGATCGGTGAACCGACGACGCTCGCCTTCCGGGCCCGTCATGCCGTCGCACTGGTGGGCGGGGCACTCCGGAGGCCGAGGTCACCCCTTCTGCTCGTCGTGGAGCGGGGGTGCATCGAGCGGGAAACGAGTGGTCGGTCGCAGGACTCTCTGAGAGTCCCGCTGGGGCGCACGCGGTGCGCGCCCCTGATGGCACCCGGGGTTCCTCCCCGGGCGCCGAGGTCGCTCATCGTCTCGGCGGCACCTCCGGAGCGTCGGCGATGCGAGCGGCAGCCTGCTCGTCGCTGGTGGTCAGTTCGCCGTCCAGGCGGGCGGCGATCACGTCGCGGTAGGTCTCGATCTCTCGACGTCGGGCGTCGTCGTCCCAACCCAGCTCGGGGCCGACGAGAGCGGCGACCTCCTCGGCGGCGGCGACGCCGCGGTCCCGGGTCTCGTAGTCCAGCCGGGTACGACGCTGGAGCACGTCGATCAGGTGACGGGCGCCCTCGGCGCGCACGGCGTAGAGGACCTCGGCGCGCAGGTACCGCGGGGCGTGCTCGAGAGGTGTGCCGAGCGAGGGCTCGTCGTCGATCAGTGCGAGCACGTCGGTCAGCAGTGCGCCGTAGCGGAACAGCAGGCGGTCGATGCGGATCTCGTCGAACCCGTGCCGCTGGGCGATCGTGTGCTTGTCGCGCACGAGCGCCTCGTGGCCCTGGGCACCGATCACCGGCACGGAGCGGGTCAAGCTGGGGCGGCCCGGCTGGGACCCCTTGATCGCGAAGTCGACGACGTCCTCGGCCATCACCCGGTAGGTGGTGTACTTGCCGCCGGCGATCGCGGAGAGGCCCGGCTCGATCTGCATGACGGTGTGCTCGCGGGAGACCTTCGTCGACTTGCCTCCGCTTCCCCCACCCTTCTTCACGGGCTGCAGCAGGGGGCGCAGACCCGAGTAGACGCCGATGATGTCTTCGCGGGTGAGGTCGTCGGCGAGCACGGCGTTGGCGTGCTCGAGCACGTAGTCGATGTCGTCGGAGGTGGCCCCGACGTCGGTCGGGTCCTGCGTCCACGGGGTGTCGGTCGTGCCGATCACCCAGTACTCGTCCCACGGGATGATGAACAGGACGGACTTCTCGGTCTGGGTGATGATGCCGGTGTCGGGCACGGCGGGGATCCGGTCGCGCTCGACCGTGATGTGGATGCCCTTGGAGGCGAGGACCTCGAGGCCGGCGTCAGCCCCGGCGAGATCCTGCTGGTCCTGGGTCCAGACTCCGCCGGCGAGGATCGTCTCGCGGGCGTGGATCTCGAACTCCTCGCCGGTCTCCTCGTCGCGCACCCGGGCGCCGCTCACCCGCTCGCCCTCGTGGAGGTAGTCGATGACGCTCGTGTAGTTCGCGACCGTGGCGTCATGCTGTGCGGCGGAGCGCACCAGCATCATCACGAAGCGGGCGTCGTCCACCTGTGCGTCGTAGTACTCCAGGGCGCCCACGGCCTTCTCGCCGTCCAGGCCCGGGAACACCTCGAGCATCTTGTCGTGCAGGAGGTGGCGGTGCATCGGCACGGCGCGCTTGCGGCCCACGGACTGCATCGCGTCGTAGAGCATCACGCCGGAGCCGATGAAGGCGCGGTCGACGACCTTCTTGAAGAAGGGGAAGACGAACTTGATGGGCTTGACCAGGTGCGGAGCAGTGTGCTGGATCAGCAGGTCGCGCTCGCGCAGGGCCTCGGCGACCAGCGTGAAGTCGAGCATCTGGAGGTAGCGCAGGCCGCCGTGCATGAGCTTGGAGGAGCGCGAGGAGGTGCCGCTGGCCCAGTCACGCGTCTCGACGAGGCCCACGGTCAGTCCACGGGTGGCGGCATCGAAAGCCGCGCCGGCCCCGTTCACGCCACCGCCGATCACGAGCACGTCCAGGGGGCTGTCAGCGGTCGCGGACCGCAATCGCGCGAGGTGCTCCGCCCGGTTCTCCGGGGTGAGTGCGGACCGATGCTGATCGGACACGTGGACGCTCCTTCGCGATGACGACTTTCGGTGACGACTTCCGCGCTCATCGTCGAACCTCCGTGCACTATGACGCAAGTCCGATGCACGAACGTGCAAGACTGTGCCCATGACTCCCGACAGCCGCCTCGAGAGCGCCTATGACGCTGCACGGATGTACTACGACGAGGGCCAGACCATGGAGGCGATCGCCAGCGCGCTGTCGGTATCGCGGTCGACGGTCTCGCGCATGCTGCGGGACGCCCGGGACGAGGGCCTGGTGCAGATCTCGCTACGACCGCCCAGTGCGCACCGGGTCGAGGCCCTTCGACGCCGGATCGCCCAGCAGTACGGCGTGGTCGCCCACGTGATCGCCGCGCGGCATGGCGACGCCGAGCGCGAGCGTCTGCAGGCCGTCGCCGAGGCCGGGGCAGGATTCCTCGAGGACATGCTCGAACCCGGCATGACCATCGGGATGGCCTGGGGGACGACGATCGCGGCCTTGGTGGGCAGCGTGCGTCCGCAACCGGTGCCGGGCCTGCGGATCGTGCAGCTCAACGGCGCGATCAACACCGAGGGCTCCGGGCTCACCTACGTCTCGACGGTGCTGTCCCGCGCGGCGGCGCTCTGGGACGCGACGGTCCACCACTTCCCGGTGCCGGCCTTCTTCGACTACGCCAAGACCCGGGACGCCATGTGGCACGAGCGATCGGTGCAGCGGGTGCTCGAGACGCAGCGGCAGTGCACGCTCGCCGTGTTCAGCGTGGGCGCCTTCGACGCGGAGGTCCCCAGCCACGTCTACACCAACAACTACCTGACCGTCGACGACCTGCGCTCCCTGCGGGCCGACGGCGCGGTGGGTGACGTGTGCACGGTGTTCCTGCGGGCCGACGGCTCCTTCCGCGATGTCGCGATGAACGCTCGCTGCTCGGGCCCGGACCCCGCTCAACTGGCACGGATCCCGCGCCGGCTGCTGGTCGCGGCGGGCACCCGCAAAGCCCTGCCCCTGCGGGCCGCTCTGCGCGCCGGGGTCGCCACCGACCTGGTCGTCGACGAGCTCACCGCCGCCAGCCTGCTCTCCCTGCGCTGACCCGGCCCCTGCCCCGGACCCTGCCCATCCCAGCCTGCCCAACTCAGCCCAACTCAGCCCAGCCTGCCCAACCTGCCCAGCTCGCGAATTTCCAGGTTCCCTGCCAAATCCGAGCAAATCTGAGTGGAAACGTGGAAATACTCCTCGTCGCCGCGCACCGCACACCGCACACCGCACACCGCGAAGGTCTCGTCACGAGGCGACCACGTCTCCCGGCACCACATGGTCCCGTGACGCTTCACGCGCTCTCGGGACCCGGGATCTGGATCAGGCGCTGGGTTGATGGCGGCCGATCTGCATCGACGGCCGCTTCTCCCCGAGACCTGCGACGAACCGTCCGATGCGCTCCGGGGACGGGACTGACAGGCCCCGCTCACCCATCGTCCGGCCAAGACGCAGGAGCAGTCGACGCGGATGCTTGATGTCCTCGCCGGTCGCCCTCACGAGGGTCCACCCGTGGGAGGCCAGCTCGTCACGCCGCGCCTCGTCCTCACGCCATTGATCCTTCGTCGTCCGATGCCCGTCCCCGTCGTACTCCACGCCGAGCCCGATCTGTTCCCAGGCGAGGTCGATGTATCGCGATTGGCCGGAGATCGGGTCACGGACGTGGAGGTTCGCCGCCGGCTCGGGAAAGCCGGCAGCCAACAGGACCAGTCTGGTCAACGACTCTCCTGGCGAGAGGACGTTCCCGCGAGCCTGCGCCAGCGCCTTGGACAGACGCGCGGATCCTCGCAGCCCGCGGGCCCGTCCGACCTGCGCGACCAGGCCCTCCAGGCACTGCTCCGGCCCCGTGAAATGCGGCCCGATCACGGCATCGATCGCTGCCACGACGTCCCAGAGCGGCATCATCGTCGCCAGTTCGCGGAGCACCTCCGACGGGGAGGAGACCGTGAGCTCGTTGCGTGCTGCGGTGGGCCCCTCCCGCCACCGGTGGACGACGACCCCGCGCCCCACGGCCGAGGTCGCTCCCGGAGGAAGACGACAGTGCAGGATGGGGAGCCGCGCGCCGGACCGCAGGGACCTCCCCTCGCCGATGGACGGGATGACCTCGACGCCTTTCCATACCGGCAGATCCGGCTGACGGAGCAGGCTGACGCCCCTCTCGAGCTGCACGGGGAAAGGAATCCCCCAGTGCAACGCGGCCGTGGTGTGGCTCAGGACGGCACCCGGCAGGACCTTGTTCTGGAGCACCCATGACATGGCCGAGAACGACGCCGGTTCGTCCGTCGGAGTCTGATACCCGGGATACACCGTGGTGAACTCGGCCGACGCCAGAGCACGGTCGTAGACTCCCCGCGCCCTCCACTGATCGCGATGGAGCAGTGCTCCTGCGATACCTCCTTCCGCACCTCCCCGCTTACGTCGCGCCATGGCCCGAACGTAGGGCCCGAGGGGCCCGCCGACGACGTGTCGCCCCGGATTCGGGACGACGGCGACATGGGGAGGAACGATGTCCACGAGCCGCACCGGACCGCCACCCCCACCCGCCGACCCGCGGACCCGCGGATTTTCCAGGTTCCCTGCCATCTGAGCCCGAATTTGGCAGAGAACCTGGAAGTACGCAGAGCCGGCCGGGGTGCCGCCGAGCGGCCGGGGCGGGCCGGGTCAGCCCTCGGCGGCCGGGGCGGGCCGGGTCAGCCCTCGGCGGCGGAGAGGTCGAGGCGCTCGGGGTGGGTGTACACGTTCATGCGGCCATCGCCGTCGTCGGCGGCGCGGGTGAAGCCCACCAGCGTCTGTCCGAACTCCTCGGCGGTGCCCACGGCCAGTGAGCTCGCGGCGGAGACGCAGGCGAGCAGGGGAATCCCGGCCATGCAGGCCTTCTGGGCGATCTCGAAGCTGGCGCGGGAGGAGACGAGCAGGAAGCAGTCACGCAGCGGCAGGCGGTCCTCGAGCAGGGCCCAGCCGATGACCTTGTCGACAGCGTTGTGGCGGCCGACGTCCTCGCGCACCACCAGAATCGTGCCGTCGAGGTCCACGAGGGCGGCGGCATGGACGCCGCCGGTGCGGGCGAAGACGGCCTGCTGGTCGGTGAGGGCGCGGGCGGCGCCGAGGATCACGCGCGGATCCAGTGACCAGTTCTTCACCAGGGTGTAGCGACTCTTCTGCCGCACCGCGTCGATGCTCTCCGAGCCGCACACCCCGCAGGCGGAGGTCGTGGTGAAGTTCCTGGTCGCCAGGGGGAGCAGCTGCGGCCGCGTGGTCGTGAAGTCCATGACGTTGTACGTGTTCTGCGCGAAGCCGCTGCCGTCGTCGATCACCGCGCCGTCGCAATAGCGGGCCTCGGTGATGTCCTCGCGGTGGGCGATGATGCCCTCGCCATGGAGGAAGCCGTGGATCAGTTCGACGTCGTTCCCGGGCGTGCGCATGGTCAGCGACAGCTGCTGCCCGTTGACCCGGATGTCGAGCGGCTCCTCGACGGCGACGTGATCGCCCTTGCGCCCGGCATACAGCCGGCCCTCGCGCACCCTGACGGTGCGGATCCGTGTGGTGTCGGTGACCCTGCCCATACCGCGAGGGTAGCCCTCCCACCTGCGGCGTGGCTCGACAACTGGATCACGCCGCTGGATCACGCCGACGGATCACGCCGACGGATCATCCCGGGACTCCGCCAGGTCCTTGATCTGCAGCAGGCGCCGGTCCCAGCCGCGCGAGACGAGACCGAGCAGGTCGGAGATCTCCCGGAGGCGAGCGGGCTCCACCGCGTGCACCCGGCGCTGCTTCTGCCGCGCGGCGCCGACGAGGCCGACGTCCTCGAGGATCCGCAGGTGCTTGGCGATGGCCTGCCTGCTGACGTCGAGGTCGCGGGCCACGGCGCCGGCGTCGTCGGGCTGCTCGGCGAGGCGCACCAGGATGCGCCGACGCGTGCGATCGGCGAGCGCCGCGAAGAGGTCATCGGCGCCCTCTGCGAGCAGACCGTCAGGGCCTGCCCGCCCGGTCACGCTCGGGTCTCCGCCAGGGTGCGCGCGATCTCGAGCTCCTGGATCCAGCCGGTGGTGTTGTCCTCGAAGGCCGCCCGACGTTTGGCGGCGTCGTCGCTGATCGCGGCGAAACCGCGTTCACGGACGGTGAGCAGGACCCCGTCGGACGCACTGGATCCCACCGGGTCGATGGTGAACTCGATGGTGTTGTTCGGGAAATCGGCGAGCTCGCCGACCTGACCGACGAGCCAGCGGAACACCGCTCGCCGAGGCGGGTCGAGCACGTCGGTGGCCACGGCGAACGTGCCGTGCACGGGGTCGACCACGTGCGAGGTGTCGCCGTCGGTGGTGATCTCGTGCTCGGTGTAGGCGCCGTCGTTGATGAACCAACCGGGTTCGCTGACGATCGCGAACACGGTCTCGGCAGTGGCGTCGATGTGGATGCTGCGGACGATCTCGTCGGGGACGTCGTCGGTGGTGAGCGGGGTGGGATCGACGGTCATGACTGCGCTCCTCGCGCTCGGTGGATGGCCGCACCGGCCTCGTCCCCCCCCAGCGTGCCAGGAACCCACCCATAGTGCAACCCTTCGATTGCAGTATGGGTGAGTTCCTGGCACGTCACCGTGGGAACGGAGGGGTCACGGCTTCGTGACCGCCGCAGCCAGCAGGTTCAGCGACTGCTCGAGATCCTCCTGCGGGATCGCCGGGAACCCGACCTTCTTCAGGAGCGCCTTGTCGGTGACCTTGGACCAGTCGTAGGTCAAGGTGACCTCGGTGGTGCCGGCGCCGGTGGGCTTCAGCTCGTAGAGCCATTCCCAGCCCAGCGGCTGCTCCGGTGCGGTGCCGTCCTCCGCCTCGGGGGCCGGCTGCCAGCCGACCATCTTGTTCTCGTCGAAGGCCGTGACGAAGCTGTGGGTGCGGTAGTCCCCGCCCATCGCCTCGCGGTGCATGTTCATCACGAACTTCTCGCCGACCTTGGTGATGCGCTCGGTGTCATCGGCGGAGCGGACGGTGCCGGATCCGTCGAACTCCGGGTGCCGCGCAGGCAGGGTGAGCAGGTCGAAGAGGTCCTTGGAGGGCGCATCGACGGTTCGGGTGACGGTCACGTGGGTCTGGTTGTCAGTCATGGCATCACCCTGTCGCGCACTCTGCGCGTTGTCACCCGCGAGCCGACCGCACGGTCAACGACGCTGGTCACAGGGGTGATGCGACAACCTCCGCGAGGGGTCGCGGCGCTCGTCCCAGCACCGCTTCGACATCGGTGCTGACCACGTCGAGCGCGCCCGAGGCGATCGCGGTGTAGGTGCTGATCCAGGCCTCGACCATCCAGTCCGGGGCGCCGTACGGGGCTCGGGAGGCACGGGCCTCCTCGAGCGTCTCGTCGACATAGCGGTACTCCTCGCCGCGGGCAGCGGTCAAGATCATCGCCGCCTCGGCGAGGGTGACCGCGCTCGGACCCGTGAGGTCCAGGGTGCGACCGGCCCATGTCGCCGGATCGCGCAGGATCGCGGCGGCGACCTCGGCGACGTCGGCCCGGGCCACGAAGGCGCAGCGGCCCGCGCCCCCGGGGCCCCGGATCACGCGCTCCTCGCCCGCGAAGTCGAGCAGCACGTCGGCGTAGAAGCTGTCGCGCAGAAAAGTCCAGGGCAGGCCCGAGTCGCGCAGGGCCTGCTCGGTGGTGCCGTGGTCCCGGGCCAGGGTGAACTCGGCGTCGGTCGAGGCCCCCAGGAACGAGGTGTAGACGATATGGCCGACGCCCGCCTCCGCGGCGGCGGCGATCGCGGTGCGATGCTGCTGGACCCGGTCCGCGGATTCCCCGGCCGAGACGAGCAGCAGCGCGTCCACCCCGGTGAAGGCCTTTCGGCAGGCGGCGGCATCGGAGAACTCGGCGCGGACCACCTCGGCGCCGGGGACCTCCGGGGCGCGGCGCGGACTGCGCACCACGAGACGGAGGTCCGGCCCGGTCCCGGCAGGCTGCTCGGTCAGCAGCGTGGCCACCGCTCCCCCGACCTTCCCGGTCGCGCCGGTGATCGCGATGCGCATCAGACCAGACCCTTCTCCGCGAGCCATGCCGTCGCGATGTCGGCGGAGCTGGACTGCTCCTCGACGCTCTGACGGTTCAGCTCGATGAGGTCGTCGGCGCTGAGCGCCTCGATCACCGCGGTGATCGCCGCCTCGGCATCCGCATCGACCTTCTCGGAGACGACGGGCACGACGTTCTGCGGCAGGATCAGCGACTCCGGATCCTCGAGCGGCACCAGGTCGTTCGCCACGATCGCGGGGTCCGAGGTGTAGAGATCCGCCAGCTGCACATCACCGTCGGTGAGGGCCTGCACGGTGAGGGGGCCGCCGCCGTCCTCGACCGGGACCACGGTGACGTCCACGCCGTAGACCTCTTTCACGCCCTCGGGGCCGTAGGGGCGCACCTCGAACTCGCTGTTGGCGGCGATCTTCAGATCCTCCTCGACACCGGCGAGATCCGCGATGGTGGTCAGGGAGTTGGCCTCGGCGAAGGCGGCGGTGGTGGTGTACGAGTCCTGGTCGGTGGCGTCGGCGAAGGGCAGCAGGCGCAGGCCGTCGGGAAGTGCCTCATCGGCCGCGGTGTGGATCTCCTCGGGGCTCGCGGAGGTGGCCTCGGAGTCGTAGTGCTGGAGCAGGTTGCCGGTGTACTCGGGGAGCACGTCGAGCGCCCCGTTCTCCAGTTCCGGCATGTACACCTCGCGCTGGCCGATCTGGTACTGCCGGTCGACGGTGAGGCCCGCGGCCTCGAGGGACTGCGCGAACAGCTCGGCGATGATCTCGTTGGAGTAGTACGCCTGGGAGCCGACGACGACGGTGCCCGAGTCCGCAGCGCCGCCATCGGACCCGGACCCACCCTCGCCGCCGGTGTCGCCGCCCTCCTCGAAGGGATCAGAAGCTCCGCAGGCGGCCGCACCGAGGGCGACGCCGCCGATGCCGATCGCACCGAGCAGATGACGACGGGAGCTGTGGATTCTCATGGGGGTTCTCCTGGGGTCGATGCAGTGGTGATGGGGTGGGCGGTCCTCGCGCCCGGAGTCGCTCATGCGGTCTTCGCCCCGCGCGGGGCGGTGACACGTTGCAGCAGCAGGAGGGCGAGGTCGAGGAGCAGGGCGAGGGCGATCACCAGGAGCGAACCCGCGATCATCTGCGGGTAGTCCTGGGAGGTGAGGCCGAGGAAGATGTAGCGCCCCAGCCCGCCGTTGCCCACGTACGCGGCGAGCATCGCGGTGGCGACGACCTGCACGGTCGCGCCGCGGAACCCGCCCACGATCAGAGGCACTCCCAGCGGGATCTCCACCTTCGTGAGGATCTGCCACTCGGTCATGCCCTGCGCACGGGCGGCATCGACGGTCGCCGGATCCGCTGACTCGACCGCCGAGTAGGCCCCGGCCAGCAGCGAGGGCACCGCGAGGACCACGAAGGCCAGCAGCGGCGCGGTGAGTCCGATGCCGAGCAGCAGCGCGAACAGGGTGACCAGGCCCAGGGTGGGCAGTGCCCGGGCGGCGCCGGCGGAGGCGATCGCCACGCTCTTGCCGACCCCGGTGTGACCGACGAGCAGTCCCAGCGGAACGGCGATCAGCGCCGCGACGAACACACCGAGCGCGGTGTACCCGAGGTGCTCGAGTGTGCGCATCGGGATGCCCGAGGGGCCGGACCAGTGTGCGGCCTCGGCCAACCATGCGAGGGCCTGCAGGAAGGGATTGCCGGTCATGGCCGCCTCACCGACCTCTGTCGCGTCCACGGCATCAGCGCTCGTCCCAGCAGCACCAGCAGCGCATCGGTGAGGACGGCGAGCACCGCGGTCAGGACCACTCCGGCGGCGATCTCGGCGATGATCCCGCGTCGGAATCCGTCCACGAAGAGCATCCCCAGGCTGGGGACGCCGAGCACGCCGCCGACGGTGACCAGCGAGATCGTGCTGACGGCGACCACGCGCACCCCGGCCAGCAGCACCGGCCCGGCCAGCGGCAGCTCGACCTGGAAGAAGCGGGCCGTGGGCGCATAGCCCTGGGCGGTGGCGGAGCTGAGCACGTCACGGCTCACGGAGCGGAAGGCGTCCGAGGCTGCGGGCACCATCAGCGCGAGCCCGTACAGCGAGAGCGCGATCGCGATGTTCAGAGGGCTGCGCACGCTCGTGCCGATGATGCCGGGCAGCAGCACGAACAACGGCAGCGAGGGGATCGCGTACAGCAGCCCCGAGGTGGTGGTGACTCCTGTGCGCAGCCAGCCCTGGGAGTTGGCGAGCTTCGCCAGCGGCAGGGACAGGGCAAGGGCGACGAGGATCGGGGGCAGTGCCTGCAGCAGGTGGGAGCCCGTGCGGGCGGCGATCAGGTCGAGGTTCTCGAGCACCCAGCTCACGAGGGGGTCTCCCCCGCCGGCCCGGAACGGGCTGCTGCATGCGCGGTCAGCACGCCGGCGGCGCGCCCGTCGGCATCCACCACGATGTCGCGGCCGTCGACGCGCTCAACATGCAGGGAACGGGTCCCGCGGTCGGCGCCGACGAAACTGGCCACGAAGTCGTCGGCCGGATCGGCGAGGATCTCCTGCGGGGTGCCGATCTGGGCGACGACGCAGCCGGGCCGCAGGATCACGACGCGGTCACCGATGAGGAAGGCCTCGTCGATGTCGTGGGTGACGAAGACGATCGTCTTCTTCAGGTCCCGCTGCAGGTGCATCAGTTCCTGCTGCAGCTCGCCTCGCACGATGGGGTCCACGGCGCCGAAGGGTTCGTCCATGAGCAGGATGTTCGGGTCGGCGGCGAGACCGCGGGCGACGCCCACCCGCTGCTGCTGCCCGCCGGAGAGCTGCGCGGGGTAGCGGACGGCCAGGGCGGCCTCGAGGCCGACGGTCTCCATGAGCTCGTGCGCGCGGGTCCGGGCATCGCGCTTCGAGATGCCGCGCAGCACGGGCACGGTGGTGATGTTGTCGAGCACGGTGCGATGCGGCAGCAGCCCGGAGGCCTGCATGACGTAGCCGACGCTGCGACGCAGGCGCACGGGGTCCAGGCTCGCCACGTCGTCGCCGTCGATGGTGATGCGCCCCGAGGTGGGATCGACCATGCGGTTGATCATGCGCATCAGGGTGGTCTTGCCGGAGCCCGAGGTGCCCACCAGCACCACGGATTCGTGCGAGGCGATCTCCAGGCTGAAATCCTCGACGGCGAGTGTGCCGCCCGGGTACTCCTTGCGGACGTTCTCGAAACCGATCACCGGGGCCTCCAGACGGGATGGGCCGACGTGCATTGCTGCCGGGACGTCCAACCTTACCCACGCGTACCGACGAACGTCGTGAGGTTTCCTGCGTGCCGCGGAAGCTCGGCGGAGTGGACCCGCCGCGCGGAGCCCGCCGGCTCAACTCGCGACCGCGCGCGCCTTCATGCGGGCGTCCAGGGCCAACGCGATGCGGGTGAGCAGGAAGTTCAGTGCGATGTAGATGACCGAGACGACCACATAGGTCTGTACCAGGTAGCGGGTGATGGAGACCATCGTCTTGCCCTGGAACTGGAGCTCGTTGTAGCTGACCACGTAGCCGAGGGTGGAGTCCTTGAGCAGGGTGACCAGCGCGAGGATCAGGCTCGGCAGCACCAGGCGCACGGCTTGCGGAAGGATCACGTGGACCAGCGCGTCGCGCCGGCCCAGACCGATCGCGGAGGCGGCCTCGTGCTGGCCCCTGTCCACGGCCTTGATGCCGGCGCGGAACACCTCGGCGGTGGTGGCGGCGGAGACCAGGATCATCGGGATGACCAGCATCCAGAACCGTGGGAAGGTGACGCCGTAGGCGGGCAGGGCCAGCAGGAAGGCGTAGACCACCAGCAGCATCGGGATGCCGCGGAAGAACTCGATCCACACGGTCGCGACGCTGCTGAGCGCCCCGAAGCGGGAGAGTCGGGCCAGCGCCAGCAGCAGGCCGAAGGGGAAGGCGACGACGGCGGCGACCGCGGTGACCTGGAGTGTTCCCAGGAGGCCGCGGCCGAGGAAGGCGAGATAGTCGACTCGCAGGTAGACGACCCACTTCGCGGGGTCCAGCTGCCCGTTCTTCTGGAACTGCCAGAGTCCGGCGGCGAGCAGTCCGAGGATCACCGCGGCGCTGAGGACCGACAGCAGCGCGATGCGCCGGCGCCCTTTGGGGCCGGGGGCGTCGAAGAGGACCTGGGTCGCGCTGTGCGTGGCTCTGCGATGGGCGGCGCGGGGGGCGTGGCGGGTGGTGCCCGCGGCTGCGCTCATGCCTGCGCTCCTGCGGTGACGTCCAGTGCGCTGCGGCCCCGGGAGCGACCGGTGGGGGCGTCCGGGGAGACGGCGCGCTCGATCACGCCGCCGAGGGCGGAGCCGCCCAGCGACATCCCGAGGTAGACAGCGCCGGCGACCAGGAACATGAGCACTGCCTGCGCGTACTGGATGTTGAGGGTCTGGGTGACCCAGGTGATCTCGCTGACCGCGATGGCCGAGCACAGCGCCGAACCGATCACGGTGCCGATGAAGACGTTCACCAGCGGCTGGATCATGGTGCGGAAGGCCTGCGGGAGCACGACGAAGCGCAGCGTCCCGAAGAAGCCGAGGCCGATGGAGCGGGCCGCCTCGGCGTGGCCGACGGGCACCGTGTTGATGCCCGAGCGCACGTTCTCGCACACGAAGGCGGCCGACGACAGGGTCAGCCCGAGCACCCCGCACCAGAAGTACGGCAACCGCAGGCCGACGTCCGGCAGGCCGAAGGCGATGAGGATCAGCAGGCTCAGCAGCGGGATGTTGCGGAAGATCTCGACGTACACCGTGGCGGCCCAGCGCAGCGGCGGGATCGGGCTGACCCGGCACACGGCGAGCGCGGTGCCGACGATCAGGGCGAGCACATAGCCGAGCAGGGTCAGCGCGACGGTGTACGCGATGCCCTGCAGCAGCAGGGGGACGTTCTCGGCGATGGCTTCCATCGGGGCCTCTCGGTGCTGGGATGTCGGCCGACGGGACGGGTCCGTGCCGCGGATTCGCGGCGCATGGCGCCCGTCCCGTCATCGACGGGTCAGGCGGGGAGGTCGCCGGGGACGGGCGGCTCGGGGGCCTCGCCGTCGATGACCTCGCCGATGGTGGCGGTCCACAGGGACTCCCAGGTGCCGGAGTCGATGATCTCCTGCAGGAAGGTGTTGCAGAACTCCAGGGCGTCCTCGTCGTCCTTCGACAGGCCGATGCCGTAGGGGTCGTCCACGAACGGCTCGCCCACCACAGTGACGTCCGGATCCGCGGCGGAGTTGCCCAGCAGCACGCCCTGGTCCAGGACGTAGGCGTCGGAGCGGCCCTGCTTGAGGGCGGCCACGCAGGATTCGTTGTCCGGGAGGGTCTGGACGTCCCCCGGATCGGTCACGAACTCCTCGATGGCGGCGATTCCGGTCGAGTTCGCCTGGGTGACGAGGTTCAGGCCGGTGAGGTCCTCGGGCCCCGAGATCGTGTCCTTGTCCTCGGTGCGCACCTGGATGGCGGTGCCGGAGAGGTAGTACGGGCCGGCGAAGTTGATGACCTCGAGCCGCTCGGGGGTGATCGAGTAGGTGGCGATCACGCAGTCCACGGTGCCGTTCTCGACGAGGGTCTCGCGGGTCTCGACGGTGGTGTCGATGTACTCGACCTTCTCGGCGCCGCCCTCGCCGAGGATGTACTGGGCCAGCAGCTGGGTGATGCCGGCGTCGAAGCCGGTGGGCGGCCCGTCGGACGTGCTCGCCAGGGAGAACACCTGGTTGGCGAGGGTGCCGCCGCGGATGAGCTCGTCCTTGTCCTTGATCGCGGTGGCCCAGGCGCTGGCGGAGACGACGTCGTCCGCGGCCACGGGGCCGGATGCGACGGCGTCGCCGAAGGGGGTGCCTGCGCCGCCGCCGTCGGAGGCGTCGCCGCCCAGGTCGGGGCCGGCGCCGGTATCGCTGGAGCAGGCGGCCAGGGCGACGCCGATCGGCAGGGCAGCCGCGGCGGTGACCACGGCGCGTCGGCCGGGTCGGAAGCTGATGCTGGTCATGAATCTCTCCGATTCTCGGGTCGCTCCGGGTGGAGCGACGACGGGTGGTCCGGCGGGGTCGGGGCGTCGCGGGTGCGGTGGTCGGCAGCGGTTCTCAGTGGGCGAGGATCTTGCTCAGGAAGGCCTGGGCGCGTTCGCTGCGCGGGTTGGTGAAGAACTCCTCGGGATCGCCCTGCTCGACGATCTCGCCCTGGTCCAGGTAGACCACGCGGTCGCAGACATGCCGGGCGAAGCCCATCTCGTGGGTGACGACCAGCATCGTCATGCCCTGCTCGGCGAGCTCGGTCATCACGTCCAGGACCTCGTTGATGACCTCGGGGTCCAGCGCCGAGGTGGGTTCGTCGAACAGCAGGGCCTTGGGCTTCATCGCCAGGGCGCGGGCGATGGCCACGCGCTGCTGCTGCCCGCCGGAGAGCGCTGTGGGCAGGGAGTTCGCCTTGTCGGCGAGGCCCACGCGTTCGAGGAGCTCGGTGGCCTGCTGATCGGCGTCGGCCTTGCTCAGGCCGCGCACCTTCCGCGGGCCGAGCGTGACGTTGTCGATCGCCTTGAGGTGGGGGAAGAGGTTGAAGCTCTGGAACACCATGCCGACGTCGCTGCGCAACTTCGTCAGCTCCTTGCCCTCCTCAGGCAGCAGCTGGCCGTCGATGGTGATCTCCCCGCCGGAGATGGTCTCCAGACGGTTCAGGCAGCGGCACAGGGTCGACTTCCCGGAGCCGGAGGCACCGATCAGCGCCACCACCTCACCGCGGCGGACGTCGAGGTCGATGTTCTTCAGCGCCTGGAAGTCCCCGAAGAACTTGTCGACGCCTCGCGCGGAGATCAGGGGTTCCCCGATCTGCTTCGGGGCGTTTCCGGACCGGGAACCTCTGGCCGCAGGACCCCTGGCCGCGTGACCGACCCCGGGCGCACCTGCCGCGCCGGATGTCTCCGGTGCGCCGGGCGCGGGCTGTTCCGCGCGGTGCGCTCCGGTGGAGGTGCTGCTGTCGCTCATGCTCTGAGAATGCGCGGGAATGGAGCATCTGTCCAGATCAGGCCTCGATCGATCGCATGTCGGAACGTTTTCGTGACCAGGAGCCGCACCCCCGGCCTGACCCCGACCAGCCCATGCCACGTCCCTCGTATCCACTGGCGCCAGGCGAGCAGCGACGGCTGTATAGCCGCTCCCTGCGCACTGGGCGCCAGTGGATGCGTCGCGCCCCGGCGAACCGGCCACCACAAGCCCGGGCCGGCGCGGCCCAGCGGTGTCCGGCACGGCGCAGCCCAGCCTGCCCCCGGCACTGCCCGGCGCAATTAGCCCTGGTAGGCGCCCTGGTACACGGCCTCGAAGGGGGCGTGGCCGCCCTGGCGGTGCTCGATGGAGCTGGTGACGATGTCCTTGGCGACCTGCGCGGCCTCCAGCGGGCTGGCGCCCTTGGCGAGCTCGGCGGTGACGGCGGCGGCCAGCGTGCAGCCGGCGCCGGAGACCCGCTCCTGGCCGATCTTGGGGCTGCGCAGCTCGACGGTCTGCTCGCCGTCGTGGAACACGTCCACCGCGTCGTCACCCTCGAGCACCACTCCGCCCTTGGCCAGCACGATCACGTCGTAGGTGTCATGGATGCGCCGGGCGGCCTCGGTGAGCTCCGCGACGGTCTCGATGCTGTCCATCCCGGACAGCGTGAGCGCCTCGAAGTGGTTGGGGGTCACGAATGTCGCCAGCGGCAGGATCTGCGCCTTGAGCGCGTTGTCCGTGTCCAGGGCCGCGCCGGGCTCCTGGCCCTTGCAGATCAGCACCGGATCCAGCACCACGTTCGTGAAGGAGCGCTCGGCGAGCGAGGCGGCGACGGTGTCGATCGTGGCCGGAGTGCCGAGCATGCCGATCTTCACGGTATCGATGTCGTGCACGGCGGTGGTCGCCTCGATCTGGTCGGCGATCACCTGCGGCTCGATCGGCACGAAGCGGTGTGCCCAGTCGTTCGCCGGGTCGAAGGACACGATGCAGGTCAGGGCCGCAGTGCCGAAGGTTCCCAGCTGGTGGAACGTCTTCAGATCGGTCTGCGCGCCGGCGCCTCCGGTGGTCTCGGAGCCGGCGATGGTGAGGGCGACGTGGGTCATGGGGTCTCTTCCTGCGAGTCGGTCGTAGAGGGGGCCGCACGCTGATCGGGTCCGAGGGGCACCCACGGGGCCGACGCGGCGGCTGTGACCGCGCGCTCCCAGGGCGCCGACCTCCCGTCGGACCCGTCGCAACGGTCGTGCCGCGCGCTCCCAGGGCTGGAGAGACTCCGTGTGAGGTGCCTCCGGCCCGTCGCTGCGACAGAACATCGATCGTAACGCCTCGGGTACAGTGCCGGGCGTGCTGACGCCAGACCCTTCGACGGACACCGCGGATCCCACCCGATCCCCGGAATCCGCGATGCCCGGGCCCGGCCCGGCGGACACCGCTCGCGAGTCCGCTGCCAGCTGGGACTCGTGCTCGTCGCTCGAGCTCGCCGGGGCGGACGAGTCACCCCCTCGCGGTTCATCCCGCAGCCGGCGACCCCACCGGGCATCACTGCGCGCGCGAGCTGGCGCCCTGCTCGAGGAGCATCTGAGCTCCACGATGAAGTTCCTGCTCGTCGGCGGAGTGGTGTTCCTGTTGGACGCCGGGATGTACAACCTGCTGGTGTTCTGGCACCCGGCCGAGGGCTGGGGCGAGGGCCTCATGCACGGCAATCCGCTCGTGGCGAAGGTGTTCACGATCGCGGCGGCCTCGTGCCTGACCTATCTGGGCAACCGTCTGTGGACGTTCGGCGATCGCCCGCGGCCGGACACCACCCGCTCGATCATGCTGTTCATCCTGATCAACGTGCTCGCGGCCGGTCTGCAGCTGTCCTGCCTGGGCTTCTCGCGGTACGTGCTGGGCCTGGACTCGGTGCTGGCCGACAACATCGCCGGCACATTCATCGGCCAGATCGTCTCGACCTCGTTCCGGTACGTCACCTACGGCCGCTTCGTCTTCCCCCGCCGCTGACCCGCCCTTCTGGGCGCTGCGACCGTGTCGTGGTCGTCTCTGACAGACTCGGGGACATGGAGACCACCGGCCCTTGGACCCGCGCCGCCGCAGCTGCCGGCTTGCTCATCGACGGCGAGGCGCGTCCCACCGTGTTCGCCCGCATGTCCGCGAAGGCGACCGCGACCGGCGCCCTGAACCTGGGCCAGGGCTTCCCTGATGACGCCCCACCCGCTCTGGTGGCCGACGCCGCCATCGCCGCGATCCGGCAGGGGCGCAACCAGTACCCGCCGGGGATCGGCGAAGCCGTGCTGCGCGAAGCGATCGCCGAGCACCAGGCGCAGTGGTACGGGCTGCGGTGGGATGCGGCCAGCGAGGTGCTGGTGACCACGGGCGCCACCGAAGCGCTGGCCGCCACCATCCTGGCGCTCGTCGAACCGGGCGATGAGGTGGTGACCCTCGAGCCCTTCTACGACCAGTACGCGGCGATGATCGCTCTGGCCGGCGGCGTCCACCGCACGGTCCCGGTCACCTCGCGCTCCGAGGGAACCGGTGACCTGATGCTCGACGTCGCCGAGGAGGATCTGCGCGCCGCGTTCTCCGATCGCACCCGCCTGGTGCTGGTGAACACGCCGCACAACCCCACCGGGCTCATGCTGTGGGTGGACGCGCTGCAGGCGATCGTCGACGAAGCGGTGGCGCACGACGCGATCATCGTGACCGACGAGGTCTACGAGCACCTCACCTTCGGTCCCGCGCACCTGCCGATCGCGACGCTGCCGGGGGCACAGGACCGCACGGTCTCGATCTCCTCGGCTGGCAAGACCTTCTCGGTGACCGGCTGGAAGGTCGGCTGGATCACGGCCCGTCCCGAGCTGGTCACGGCGATCACCGGCGTGAAGCAGTGGTTGACCTACTCCTCCGGCGCTCCCTTCCAACCCGCGGTGGCCGCGGGGCTCGGGATGCCGACGTCGGCCTTCCACGACCTCGCCCAGGACCTGCGCGAGCGCCGCGACCTGCTCACGGACGGGCTGCGCCGGATCGGTTTCCGCGTCAGCGTGCCCGAGGCCGGATACTTCGTCGTGGCCGACGCCGCGCCTCTCGGCGAGGCCGACGCCGCTGCGCTGTGCGAGCGCCTGCCCGAGGAGGCCGGGGTGCTCGGCATCCCGCTGTCGGCGTTCTACCGCGACGGGCAGGCCGGGGACGCGAGCTCGTACCTGCGGCTCGCGTTCTGCAAGAACCGCTCCACCCTCGAGCAGTCCCTCGAGCGCCTCGAGACCTGGGCGGCGCCGCGCCGCTGAGATCGGCCGCTCGGTCGAACCGTTCAGCCCACCCGCCGGATCCGGCCAGCGGCCTCTCTCTGGCACAGCGACGGCCCGCCTGCTCCACCGTTCGTCCGGGGAGCGGGCGGGCCGTCGCACCATCGGCCCCGCCAGGTCAGGCAGGTCAGGTCAGCCAGCGGCCACCCACACCGGATCGTTGCTGAAGTCCAGGAGCGCCGAGACGGTGAACGCACCGGTCTTGGCCTGATCCGTCGGGATGATGATCCCGACCTCCCACTCGCCGCTGCCTCCGTCGTGGAGTGTCCCGACATCGAGCGAGGTTTTCGGCGTGATCGCGTATTCGTCGGTGTAGGTGTTCCCCGCATCCGAGACGTAGTCGACCAGCAGCAGCAGCAGCGGCTCGGCCGTGCCGTCGCCGTGATAAGTCACCGAGACGGGCACGAGGAGGTAGGTCTCCTCCTCGCCGGGCTGGGTGTTCGCGCTGTTGGATTCCATGACTGCGTCGGTGGCGTCCCAGTTCACCTCGCCCAGCGTCACGTCGAGGGTTCCGCCGTCACCATCCTCGATGGTGAACGTCTCGCCCAGCGCGTACGGGGAGTCCTTCGAGCCTTCTCCGTCACCAGCCGGCGGAGCCTCCTCCGAGGCCTCTTCCTCCGTGGTGGCCTCCTCCGAGGTTTCCTCCTCGGTGGGCGGCTCCTCCTCAGTGGTGGCTTCGTCCGTCGGCTCCTCCTCGGTGGTCTCCTCCGTGGCGGTCCCGCCGGCGTCGATCGGCTCCTCGCCACCTCGGGTGAACAGGAAGATGCCGCCGCCGACGATGATCAGCAACAGGGCGAGCACTGCGCAGCCTGCGCAGATGATGATCGCGAGCTTGCCGCCGCCGCCCTTCTTCTCCGGGGGCTGCGGCGTGAAGCCCTGCCCGGTCTGACCGGTCTGCTCTGTCCCACCCCCGAAGGACGGGGCGAAAGCAGGATCCTGACCGAACCCACCGTTCGGGGACGCCTGCCCGAAACCGCCCTGCGAGTCCTGGCCGTATCCTCCGTGCTGGTCCTGGCCGTACGCGTTGTCAGCAGAGGGCTGTCCGTATCCACCCTGCGGGGCCTGGCCATATCCACTGTTGGCGGACGGCTGCCCATATCCACCCTGCTGGTCCTGGCCGTACGCGCCGTCGGCGGAGAGCTGTCCGTACGCGCCCTGCTGCTCCTGGCCGTACCCACCGTTGGGCGAGGGCTGGCCATGGGGTTCACCGGAAGGAGGCTGACCCCATCCGTTCTGCGGTGGCTGCGACATGATCTCCTCCGGCGCCGCGGGCGGCACCGTCCCCTCTCTCCCGACACGACTGCGTGAGATCGAACCCCCCTGGGCCCGATCGCCACATCGTACGGGGCGCCCTCTTCTGCCCGGAGGGCCGCGAGGTCGCTATCCGGTCACGAAGAGATGACGCCGCTGACCACTCTGCCGCCTGCCGCAGCGGCTCAACGCCGTGCCGTGAACAGCTCTCCGTGGAAGGTGCGCCCGGCCGCGCGCTGCGAGGCCCCCGAGGCGTCGAGGTACGGGGTGACCCCGCCGCGATGACGGGGGAAGCCGGCCCCGAGGATCAACGCCAGGTCGATCTGCTCGGGCCGCTCGACGACGCCGTCGTCCAGCATGAGTGCGATCTCCTCGGCGAGAGCGTCCTGGACCCGTTCCAGCAGGGCGTCGCCGACCGGTGCCGTCGCCGCATCGGCTGGGGCGGCGTCGGCCGCGAACACCTCGGCGACCGTCGGGGAGACCGGCGGGTGCACGGAGGTCTTGCTGCGCTCGGTGAAGTGAGCCTTCTGCTCGGCCATGACGCTCAGCCCCGCAGAGGCGTGGAAGCGGTCGCCGAGCTCGCCGCGCAGGACCGTTCCCACATGGTCGGCGACCGCCAGCCCCACCAGGTCGAGCAGCTCGAAGGGTCGCATCGGCATGCCGAGGGCGTCCAGGGAGGCGTCGACCTCGGCCGGGTCCGCGCCGGCGTCCAGGGGCGCGAGCACCCCGCCGAGGACCCGGAACAGCAGGCGGTTGACGATGAAACCGGGGGCGTCGGCGCTGCGCACGGCGAATTTCCGCAGTCGGCGCACCACCTCGAGCCCGGTCGCGAGGGTGGCCTCGTCGGTCGCCTCGGTGTGGATCACCTCGACCAGCGGCATCTTGGCGACGGGGTTGAAGAAGTGGAGGCCGACGACCCGCTGCGGATGGTCCAGATCCTCGGACATCGCCGTGACGGACAACGAGGAGGTGTTGGTGACCAACAGGGCGTCGGGCGCGAGCACGCTCTCGAGCTCGGCGAAGACGGACTTCTTGATCGCGAGGACCTCGGGGACGGCCTCGAGCACCAGGTCGCAGCCCGCGAGCTCAGCCAGGTCGGTGGTCGCGGAGAGGGCGCCGGCCACCTGCGTGGCGGTGTCCTCGTCGAGCAGGCCGCGCGCTGCCGTCTGGGCGATGACGTCGCGCGCGGCGGCGAGACCCTTGGCGGCGATGCCCTCGTCGAGGTCGCGCATGACCACCGGGACCTGGAGCCCGAGGGCCAGCTGCGCGGCGATCTGGGAGGCCATGAGGCCGGCTCCGGCGACGCCGACCCGACGGATCTCTCGGGCCCCGTCGACGCCCTTGCGGCCGGGCTTGCCGCGGCGCAGCAGCTCCGCGGTGTACATCGAGGCCGCGGCGGCGTCGGAACGGACCAGCTCGGACAGCGCGTCGGCCTCTCGGGCGAGGGCTTCGTCCAGGGTGGAGCCGGGCAGCTTCTGCAGCAGCCCGAGCGCGCGGCCGACGGCGGGGGCTCCCTGCCCTTCGAGGCGGGCGGCCCAGGTGCGGCGGGTCTCGGCGCTGCCGTGCGGGGCATCGAGCGCGTCGAGCAGGGCTTCGGCCTCCGGGGTGTCCACGCCGGGCAGCGGCGCCGTGCGGCCGCCCCAGGCACCGGCGACGACGGAGTTCTCGTCGGCGGCGGCCTCGGCGAGCGTCGGGTCGATGACGTCGGCGTCGGTCTCGTCGACGTCCACGTGCGCGGCGACCAGGGCGGCGAACTCGTCGAGCGCGGCGTCCAGATCGTCGGCGAGCTCGTCGACCAGCCCGATCTCGAGGGCTTGTTCGGCGCCGAGCTGCTTGTCGCGGGCGGGGTCCTCGAGGATCATGCGCACGGCGGTCTCGGGGCCGACGACGGACGGCAGCAGTGTGGTGCCGCCCCAGCCGGGGAGGATGCCGAGGCTGGTCTCGGGCACACCCAGGCCCTTGACGCTGGGCTCGGCGGTGCGGACGTCGGCCATGAGGGCGACCTCGAGGCCACCGCCGAGGGCGACGCCGTTGAGGTGGGCGAGCAGCGGGACGGGGCTGGTGCGCACGCGGACCTGCAGGTCGTGGGCGGCGCGGGTCATGCCGTGGACGTTCGAGGCGGCGGTGGGGTCGGAGAACATCGACAGGTCGGCGCCGGCGAGGAACACGCGGCCGGTTCCGGTCAGGGCGATCGCCTGGATCTCCCCGGCCTCGGCGCGGTCCAGTGCGGTCGTGATCGCCCAGGTGACGGCCTCGATCGAGCGGGGACCGAGGGTTGCGGGACGCTTCTCCTCGCCTTCGGGCGGTGCGAAGGTCAGCACGGCGACGGTGCCCAGCCCGGGATGGTCGCGATCCTGCGTGAGGACTCGGGTGACGTGCTCGGTGTAGCTGCTCATCAGTGGCCTTTCGCGATCTCTTCGTCGAGGGGTGGCGGATCCCCCCACGGTTGCCTGATACCGCGGGTTTCAGATAGATCATGCCTCAGGGCGACGGCCGCTGTCCACCGCGCCGGGAGGGATCCGAAGGTGCGGTCCGGGTCAGGTCGCCGCGACCCAGGCACCCTTGTCGACGTCGAGGCCGAAGTCCGGAATGAGGACGAAGTGCCCGTCCTGAGGGACATCCGTCGGCACGAGGAAGGTGAACTCGTCCGAGAATCCGTTCCCCTCGGACACCTCCGCCGGCACCTCCCCCTGCGAGGGGGCGGTGACATGGTCCTGCGGGTACTCCGTGCCGTCCGCAGCGACGTACACCATGTTGGCCCACAGAAGGGTCCGGAGCGTGCCGTCCCCGCGATAGGTGACGTCCGCGGTGGCCAGCACGTACTTCTCGCCCTCGGGCGGGGGCTCGTTGATGTCGCTGGCCTCGGTGACCGCAGTGCTCGCATCCCAGTCGATCTCCGTCACGGTCACCTCGGCCTCGCCCGGGAACTGCTCCGGTGAGGTGAAGGGGAACGTCGTGCCGAGCGGCACCGGAGCTCCTTCTCCGACGGGGATGGACGCCACGGCGGACGGCGACTCGCGCGGTGCGGTGATGGTCCGCACCCCGAAGAATCCGCCGATGCCGAGGATCAGTCCCAGGATCACCGAGGCGCAGCCGACGCTGAGGTAGAACGGCTTTCGCGACGGCCTTGTGGCCTGCGCCTGGGTGGATCCGCCGGCGGTGGGCGGTTCGGTGCGCGGAGTGTGGTTCATGGTGGCCCGTGGCGTGCGCCGGGCTTCCCCCTTCTCGGCGTGACGTGCGGTGACCGCCGGCAGGCGCGGCCAGGTTCACGCTAGCGCACGACCTCGACTCACCGGGACGCGTAGTAGAGGGTCCGGCCGCTGTAGGTCTCCACTCCGAGTCGGAAGCTCTCCAGCTCCTGCTCGGGAAGCACGAACACGCTGCGGAACTCGGTGCTCTCCCCGCTGCCCAGAGGGTGGATGTCGCTGAGGGGGTCCGGGACCAAGCCTTCGGAGATGTCAGGGTAGTAGGCACGATCGGATTCGCCGGTGAGCCAGAGCTCCTCGACCGGGGCGAGCTGGCCCGGACCCTCGTAGCGGACCTCATAGGCGACCGCCACGAGTCGGTAGGGATCCTCGGCGACGTCCACGCCGTCGGCCCCCGGCAGCGTCGCCTCGAGATCGACCTCCAGCGCCGTGACGCTGATCGTGCCGTCGGTCCAGGTGGGCCAGCTGACGGTGTGCTCGCCGACCGTGGCCGGCTCCTCGAAGCTGCCGGTCCCGTCCCGCACCTCGGTGCCCTCGGCGGTGGTGACGACGCCGGGCTCACGGTCCCTCTCCTGCTCGTCCTGTGCGGGAGATCGGGTGGCCGACGGCGCCGCGGCCGGGTCGGCATCATCCTCGACCAGGCGCAGCACGCCTCCGACGACCAGGCCGACCGTGGCGATCAGAGCCACCACCTGCAGCGCGACGATCGCCACGATCGACCACGGGGGCAGTCGGCGAGAGGCCCGCCCCGAGCCACCGGCATGATCCTCGGGATGGTCGAATCGGGGCGCGCCGGCAGTGAGCGGGCCGTCCCCCTCGATGCGCGGCGGATCCGAGCGACGATCGGGCAGCGCACGGTGCTCCGGTTCCGGTGGGGTGGACGAGTCCTCCCAGTCGTACCCGTGCGGAGTTCCCCGCTGCGACGTCATGACGTGAGCATAGAGGCGGCCCCGATCCGGCACGCCGCCGTCGTGCCGCTCAGCACCCCATGCCGTGGACCGCGAGGGCGCATCAGGCCCTGGATCCGACCACGGGGCAGCTGGGAGAACAGGCAGGTGGTACCCCCGCAGATGCTCGAGCGAGGAACTGCCTCGCTCTCCACGAGAGACTTTACGATCTCTTGGCCAATTCGAGCAATATTCTTTGATGAAGGAACGGTGGAGACCTGCTTGTCATCCACAACCGACCGGTTGTAGGTTTGGCCTGTGCAGCAGATCGACGACGACCGGGCCGACGCCCGGTTCCACGCTCTCTCCGACCGCACGCGCCGTGACATCCTGCGGCGGGTGCTGGTGGGCGAGCAGTCGGTCTCGTCCCTGGCCAGGAACTACTCCATGAGTCTCACGGCAGTGCAGAAGCATGTCGCAGTGCTCGAACGAGCAGGCCTCCTCAGCCGGCGACGCAGCGGCCGGGAGTCCCTGGCTCGCGGCGATGCCGACTCCGTGCGCTCCGTCGCGCATCTCCTCACCGAGCTGGAAGCCGTCTGGCGCGAGCGCGTCTCCCACATCGACGACCTCCTCAGCGCCGAGGCCGACACGGCCCCGGTCGATGCGGCTCCGGCCGACTCGCCCCACCGGAAGGACTGACCACCATGCCTGTCACCGACATCAGCCACGACCTCGACGCCCTCACCCTCACGATCACCGCGGAGTTCGCTGCGCCCGCCCGACGCATCTGGGACATCTATGCGGACCCTCGCCAGCTGGAGAAGGTCTGGGGCCCGAAGGAGTACCCGGCCACCGTGGTCGACCACGACCTCACCCCGGGCGGTCGCGTCACCTATTACATGACCGGCCCGGACGGGGATCGCTTCTACGGCTACTGGGGCGTGCTCACCGTCGAGGAGCCTCGCTCGTTCTCCTACGAGGACGGCTTCGCGCACGAGGACTTCACCCCGAACACCGCTCTGCCCATCTCGACCTGCGTCAGCACCTTCACCGAGCAGGACGGGACGACGCAGGCGGTCTACGTGACCAGCTTCGCCTCGCGAGAAGGACTCCAGACGGTGCTCGACATGGGCGTCGAGGAGGGCTCCCGCTCCGCGATCAACCAGATCGACGACCTCGTCGCCTGATCCGGTCGCACCGGACTCAGATCGCCTCAGACCGCTTCGACCCAGGTGCCCTCCTCGGGACCCATGAAGTCGCTGATCACGAAGTGGCCGCCCTCCGGGAGGTCCTCCGGGACGAGGAACAGCGCCTGCGCCATCGTGGAGTCGCCGGGGGCCGCAGGCCCGTCCTCACCGGCTGCGGTCGCCGGCATCACCTGGCCGGCGTCCTCGTAGACGGTGCCCTCCGCGTCGACGAAGTCGATCTTCGCCCAGGCGAAGTTGGAGAACTCCTCCTCGCTGTTGTTCACGATCGCGATGTCCACGAGAACGTACTTCTGGCCGTCGGGGGCCGGCTCGTTGAAGCTGTTCGCCTCCATCACGGCGGCCTCGGCATCCCAATCGATCTCGCCGAAGGTCACGCTCACCTCGACGCCACCGGACCCCAGATAGTCGATGGTGCTGCCTGCGGGGAGGGCGTTCGCCAGCCCGACGGGGCTGCCCTCGGCCTCCTCCTCCGCGGAGGTCGATTCCTCCTCGGGCTCCGTCGTCTCCTCCGCGCCGGATTCCGTCTCCTCCTCCGCGGGCGTCTCCTCGGCCGGCGCCTCCTCCGACGACTCCGTGCCCTGGGGGCTCTCATCGGCCATCAGGGCACGGATCACGAAGAAGCCACCGATGCCGACCACCAGGACGAACACGAGCACGACACACCCGATGATCGCGAAGATCGGCCCTTTGCCGATACCGGAGCTGCGGGGCGGCTCACCCTGCTGCGACGAATACGGCTGGGAGGGGAACTGCTGCGATCCGGGGGCCGCCGCACCAGCGTCGAACGGCAGTTCCTGCTGACCAGGGGGCATCCACTGCTGGTTCACCGGCGCGAAGGACTGATCCTGCTGCCAGTACTGCCCGTCGCCGGACTGCCCGTACGACGATGCGGGTGATCCGTACTGCGGGGCTTCGGGCGCCGACGACTGCTCGGGAGCGGGCTGCGAGCCGTCACCGTGCGGCGACTGCGGCCCCTCGGGACGCTGGGGATCGGGAGGCTGAGGAGGCTGGCTCATGGGCATGTGCGGCGCGCGGGGCCGCGTTCCTTCCGGACGAGGACGCAGTGCCCGCGTCCGTGCGCACGGGCGAGCTCACGGTATCCGACCTCGCCCGCATCCCGCCGTGCGCTCCCTGCGCGGCGACGGCCCGGCACCATGACAGGAGCGACGACGAGCTCTACGGTGGAGGGACCGATCAGGAGGCCTGAATGTCCTTTCCGCCCAGGAGCACCGCGTCGTCTGCCGGGCCGCTCGCCGCGGTGCGCCCGACCGCTCGGGTTCCTCTGCCTGTCCACCTGGTGGCGAGCGCGCTGGCCACCCTCGGGGCGCTCGCGGTGCTGGCCGTGCTCCCTCTGCCCTCCACCCTGGACACGGGCCTCGGCGCTCTGTTGATCGCCGCCTCCACCCTGCTCGTGGCGTGGGTGAACCGGCGTCACGGCCGAGAGCGGAGGACTGCTCTGTCGTTCGATCTGCCCTCCGTGCTCCTCGTGGTCGTCGCGATCTCACTGAGCCTCGCAGTGGTCGTCTTCCCTCACGATGCCCCGGTCGCCGTCCGCGTCCTCGTCGCACTGATGTTCGGCGCCGCCTTCTTCGCCGGGGTGCGCTGGGAGGACCGGACCCTCGCCCGTCGAGCATCCAGGCAAGAGCCTGGCGGGCGGGCGGACCCGACCTCAGGTCTCCGTCACACCTCGTGACGCACCCCCTGGGCTGTCAGGGCGCACAGGAGTAGCGTTTCGACGACGCCCGTCGGACCCGACGGTGCGCCCCTCCGCTGCCGAACGAGGAGCCCGCATGGCCCTGCAGGACGAGACCGCCTACGAGCCGTTGCACGTCGATGCGCGCGATGCGGGTACCGCTGGTGCGCACGCGGGGTCGAGCGCTGCCGGCACGGCGGACGACGCCGTGCTCGACAATCCGGCTTGGTCCTCGCTGACCGGCCACCACGCGCATCTCGCGATCGGCAATGACCTCGTGCGGCACTTCCCGGACGACGTCTCCCCCTTCGTCGGCGTCAAGGATTGGGAGCACCCGGACGTGTGGGACGCGATCCTCGACGTGTTCGGGCACGGCGCGACCGTGGGCGTCTCCCACGCCGACCCGCTGCTGCCCGAGGGCTGGGCCCCCGTGTTCTCCATCCCCGGCGTGCAGCTCGTGCAGACCGAGCAGCTGGCAGCCCGTCCGGACGAGGAAGCGGTCGAACTGGGCGGCGGGGACTCGACCGACATGCTCGAGCTGGTCGAGCGGACCCAGCCCGGCCCGTTCCTGCCGCGCACCCATGAGCTGGGTCGCTACGTGGGCATCCGCCGCGCCGGGCGACTGATCGCGATGGCCGGCGAGCGCCTGCATCCCGATGGCTGGACCGAGATCAGCGCGGTCGCGGTCGACGAGGACCACCGCCGCCAGGGCCTCGCCTCACGTCTGGTGCTCGACGTCGCCTTCCAGATCCAGCAGCGCGGCGACCGGGCCCTTTTGCACGCGTCGGCCACGAACACGAGCGCGATCGCCGGGTACGAGAAGCTCGGTTTCGCGCTGCGGCGCCGGCTGATGTTCGGTGCCGTGCGGACGCCCTGACCCGGTACGGTCGTCGCATGGATGAGGCGCTGCGCAGTCCCGGCATGAACACTCCCGGGGAGAACGCTCCCGGCACCTCCCTGCTGGGCCAGCTGGCGGATGTGGACCGCAGCGACGACGGCCTGCGCGCCTGGGTGGCCGAGCGGATCCGGCGCCTGGACGCCGATGACCGGCGCTCGGCGGACACCCACCTGGTCAAGGTCGAGCTGCCCGCGGCCTGGGGCATCGAGCTGTACCTCAAGGACGAATCCACTCATGCTTCCGGCAGCCTGAAGCATCGCCTCGCCCGATCCCTGTTCACCTTCGCACTGGTCAACGGGTGGCTGAAGCCGGGAATGCCCGTCATCGAGGCCTCCTCCGGCTCCACGGCGGTCAGCGAGGCGCATGTGGCGCGGATGCTGGACATCCCCTTCATCGCGGTGATCCCACGCGGCACCAGCCCCCGCAAGATCGCGCTGATCGAATCCGCCGGCGGGCGCTGCCACGTCATCGAGCACGCCGAGCACATGAGCCGCGAGGCGCAGCGGGTGGCCGAGGAGCACGGCGGTCTCTTCCTGGACCAGTTCACCCATGCCGAGCGCGCCACGGACTGGCGCGGGAACAACTCCATCGCCCTCAGCGCCCTCGATCAGCTCGAGCTGGAGCCGCACCCGGTGCCGCGGTGGATCGTGGTCGGCGCAGGCACCGGCGGCACCAGTGCGACCTTCGGGCGCTACCTGCGCTATCGCCACCTGCCCACCGGGCTCTGCGTCGCCGATGTCGAGAATTCCGCCTTCTTCGACGGCTGGGTGCACGGCGACCCCGGCGCCACCACCGAGACCGGCTCCCGGATCGAGGGCATCGGGCGACCTCGGATGGAGCCGAGCTTCGTGCCGGGCGTGGTCGACCGGATGATCCGCGTGCCCGACGAGGCCTCGGTGGCGGCGGCCCGCTATCTGTCCGATCGGCTCGGCCGACGGGTCGGCGCCTCGACCGGGACGAACCTGGTCGCGGTCGCACAACTGGTCACGCAGATGCGGGAGCGGGACGAGACCGGCTGCGTGCTCACGCTGCTGTGCGACACCGGCGACCGCTACACCGACACCTACTTCGACGACGACTGGGTCTCCGCGCAGGGGTGGGAGCTGGGCCCATGGCGGGCCGAGCTGGAGCGGATGCTGCCGATCGGGAGCCTCTGAGCGCGCCCGCTCACCCTCCTTGCCGGGTGACGGCCCTCGCCATGGGGACCTGTCCCCATCGCCGGCCGGCGCGGACGGCCCTACGCTGGCGCCACGCGGCTCGGGGGAGCCCGCGTGGGACGAAGGGGGAACCATGCGGAGAACACGCGCCTTTGCGCTGATGACCGGCCTGGCAATGATGGTGAGCGCCTGCTCCCTGCCGCAGTGGGGTGGCGGCGGGGTCGACCTGGCGTCGGGGGACGTCATCACGATCACCCGTACCAGCGCCGGGATGTTCGGGCTCTTCGGTGCGGGGACCACCGAGATCGCCGAGGACACGGTCACCAGTCGCTACTCGCTGCCCAACGGCGCCGAGATCTACGCTCTGACCGAGGAGCTCGCCGCACCGGACCGCGAGCGCATCGAGCACGCCGCCGAGGAGTACCTGCAGTGGGAGAGGACGCTCTCCGAGAGAGCACGCACCCCCTGCACCGACATTCCGAGCGATCGGATCGAGATCTCCGGCTCCACCACTCACGAGTCCACCGTGCAGGACTGCTCGGAGGAGACACCGCTGCGCGCCCTGAAACAGAGCGTCACCCACGCCCAGAGCGAATTCCCCGAGCAGCTCGCCCACCCCACCGACGAGTGGACGATCGAGATCCGCGCCGGGGCCGAACCGGACGACTCCGCAGACGTCGAGCGGTACGTGCTGACCCGGGCCGAGCATGAGAAGGGCATGGGCATCACCGCACAGAACGCCCCCTCCGGCTGGGGCGCCGAGCTCGTGCCCGAGGGCGACGACCCCGCCTCGCTCGGATGGGATACCACCGGAACTGTCCTGACGGAGGTCAACGGCTTCCTGCTGGGCCAGCGCCAGCTCGGCTGCGGCGACCAGACCGGGGAGATCCGGGTGATCAAGCAGGGCGAGCCGTCCCTGACCTGGACATACCGGCTGTGCCCCGGGCAGCAGTCCGAGGTGCTCGCGCAGACGCTGCGCGGCCTGTGAGCCCCGACTGGCCGCAGGCGCGCCGCCGTCAGCTCGTCGCAGCGGGCAGCGCCAGCGCCCAGGCTCCGTCCAGGTCCCCTCGCACCCGGAGGACGTCCCCCGCCTCGGGGTAGAAGCGCACGGTGCACGCGGTCGCGTGCTGCGGGATCAGTTCGAGCAGGCTCCCGTCGAGGAGCACCGTGGCAGGGCCCTCGTCGCACGAGACGACGTCGGCGGCCGCCCCGTCGGCCGAGAGGATCTCGACCTGGAGGCGCCCCCGCGAGCGCACCTCGGCACGGGCCGGGATCGGCAGGTCGAGCACTGCTCCCTGCCCATCGTCCGGAGGGACGTCGAGGGCCGCGGACCGCAGCGCCTCCAGCTCGGCCGGCACCGAGGCCAGGAGCACGCCATCGATGAGACGGAGCTCCCGAGGGAAGGTGAGGGCGCCGGCCCAGCCCTGCGCATCGGTCTGCTCCTGGCTGCGCTGCAGTCCCTCCCAGGACCAGCCCCACATCAGCACCCTCTGGCCACCTTCGTCGAGAACCGCCTGCGGAGCATAGAAGTCGGGGCCGAGGTCGACCCGACCGCCGCCGGTGGGCTCGAAGCGGGGGGCGCCGGCAGCATCCGACACGAGGTCACCGACGAGATAGGTCACCTCGATGGTGGAGCGCTCGACGGTGTCGGGGTGGCGCCACAGCGAGAGCAGCACCACCCACTGCCCGCCGATCTGCACGAGCTGCGGGCACTCCCAGAGGTCCGCGGGCGCGTGCTGCGCGGCGACGCAGTGGTCACCGCGCAGCAGCGGGCCGACGTACTCCCAGCTCTCGAGGTCATCGCAGGAGTACAGCAGCAGTGCGGGCACGTATCCGCCCTCCTCCTGGAGCCCGGCGCCCTGGATCGCCCATCGTCGGCCGTCGTGCTCGAACACGAAGGGGTCGCGCACGCCGAGGAGTCCGTCGATCTCCGGGATGTCGGCCACCACGACACCGGGCTCGACCAGCCCGGTCGCGCCCGCGTCCAGACGCGAGACGATCACGCGGGACAGCTGGTTCTCCACCCCGTCGACCCCGGAGTAGACCAGGGTGGGCACTCCGGCAGGATCGCTCGCGCGATCGAGCAGGCCGACGCCGCTCCAGCAGCCGTCCTGATCGGCCTCCCCCGGACGAGGCTGCGGCCCCATCGGCTCCTCGCGCCAGGTGACCAGGTCCGCCGAGGACATGTGGCCCCAGCAGATGTGCTCGTGGCGCGCGGACTGCGGGTTGTACTGGAAGAACACGTGCCACCGCTCCCCCACGCGCACGATCCCGTTGGGGTCGTTGATCCAGCCGCGCGGGTGGACGCGGTGCAGGGCGGGAAAGCGGGGGTCGAGGGTCTCGGCCATGGTGCGGGTGCTCCTGGGGTCGGGGTGGTGGTGCAGGGCGTCGTGGTGTGGAGATCGCGTCATTTCGAGGAGCCGGCGGTCAGACCTTCTCGCAGGTACCGCTGGCCGAACAGGAACACGACCACCGCGGGAATCATCGAGAGGATCACGCCCGCCAGCACGATGGAGATCGAGCCGGTGCCCAGGTTGCCCTGGAGCGTCACCAGGCCCAGCGGAAGGGTGTAGTTCTGCTCGGAGATCATGAAGATCAGCGGACGGAAGAACTCGTTCCAGTGATAGTTGAAGGCGAGGACGCCCACGATCGCCATACCGGGAAGAGCGAGTGGCGCGTAGATCGAGAAGAAGGTGCGCCAGGGGCTCGCGCCGTCGATCGCGGCGGCCTCACCGAGCTCGAGTGGCAGTCCGAGGAAGTACTGCCGCATGAGGAAGGTCCCGAAGGCGGTGGGGATCGCGGGCAGGATCAGGGCCAGCAGGGTGTCGGACAGGCCGACTCCGCGGATGATCATGAACACCGGCACGATCGTGACCTGCACCGGGACCATCATCGTAGACAGCACGATCGCGAACAGGGCGTTCTTCCCCCGAAACTCCATGCGCGCGAACACGTACCCGGCCATAGCGGCGGTGAGCATCTGGCCCACCGCGATGACCCCGGTGACCAGGGCACTGTTGAGCACCAGCAGGGGAATCCTGATCTGCTGGAAGACGGCGACGTAGTTGGAGAAGTCCGGTGAGAGGGGGAAGAAGCTCGGCGGCAGGCTGAAGGATTCGGCGGCCGGGCGCAAAGAGGTGGTGAAGGTCCACCAGACCGGACCGAGGGTCAGCACGGCGGCGACGAGGAGCGCCGCGTACTTGGCGAGGGCGGGCAGGTGACGGGTCATCGGGGGTCCTTCCGGACGGGGGCAGGGGCGCTCGCGGCGGCGGGAGCGCGGCTCACTGGTAGAAGACGAAGCGGCGGGCCAGGCGGAACTGGAGCGCGGTGACGAGCATGATCAGCACCATGAGCACGAGCCCGATCGCGCTGGCACGGCCGAACTCGAGCTGCCGGAACGCGCTCTCGTAGATGACCATCACGACGGTGCGGGTGGAGTCGCCGGGCCCGCCGCGGGTGAGCACGTAGGGCTGGTCGAAGACCTGCAGCGAAGAGATGATCGCCATCACCGAGGCGACCAGCACGGTGGGGCTGACCAGCGGCAGCGTGAGGTTGCTGAACTTCCGCCAGCCGGTGGCGCCGTCGATCGCGCCCGCTTCGTAGACCTCCGGGGGGATCGCCCCGAGACCCCCGATGAACAGCAGGAACGAGAAGCCGAAGTTCTGCCACACATACACGGCGATCACCACGACCATGGCCCACTGGGGGCTGGTCAGCCACGGCACGGCGGGAATGCCCACCAGGGACAGCGCCCAGTTGATGACCCCGTAGCTCTCGTTGAAGAGGTACCGCATGAGGATCGAGACGCTCGCGGCCGACAGCACCAGCGGGAAGAAGAAGGTCGAGCGGAAGAAGACCCGCAGCCAAGGGGGCATCCGAGACTGCACGAGCACGGCCAGCAGCATCGCGATGGCCAGCTGCGCGATGACCGCGAGCGCCACGAAGACCGCCGTGTTGACGAAGGAGATGCCGACAGTGGAGTCGGTGGCGAGTTCGGTGAAGTTCTGCAGACCCACGAACTGCGGAGAGGTGATGATGTCCCACCGGAAGAAGGCCAGCACCAGCGAGCCGATGATGGGGAGGACCACGAAGATGCCGACGCCGATCATGGTGGGAGCCAGGAACAGCCAGCTCAGGAGGGCGCTGCGACGGTCGATACTCATGAGGCGTCCTCCTGGCTGAAGACATCGCGCAGGTCGCGGTCGAGGGATTCCAGGGATCGGTCGACCTGGTCGGGGCCGCCGGACAGGGCAGTGGAGATGTTGCGGATCAGCGCCGTCTCCACGGCAGCCTGCTGGGGCGGGGCGGGGATCGGCCCGCTGGTCGGGAAGCGGTCGAGGGTGTCGTAGAACCGGGACCAGTGCTCGGGGCCCACGCCGGTGTACAGGTTGTCGTTGACCATCGAGCGCCGGGCGGGCGTGGTCGACGGGGTCGGGAACGCCAGCTCCATCGCGTTCCTGGTGGCGGTGAACTTGATCCACTCCCATGCCTGGTCGGCCTTCTTCGTGGTCTTCATGACCGCATAACCGGCGCCGCCGAACTGGTGACGCTGGGTGCGCCAGCGGGGGAAGAACTGCACGTCGTACTGCTCGGGGGACATACCGCCCTCGGCGAGCCCCTGGACCCAGTAGCCGCCGGCGGGGGTGGTACCGATGCGCCCGGAGGCGAAGAGGCCGACGAGGGTGTTGCCACCGCCTTCCTCGGGACGCACCGCGAGGCCCTCCTCGACCAGTCCGCGCATGTACTCGACGGTCTCGTGGACCCGCTCATGCCGCGCGTTGGAGCCTGTCCACAGGTAGCCGCCGGAGCGCTCCTCGCCGGGGTAGAAGGTGGACCAGAAGTCCTCGCCGCCCGTGGCGCGTTCCTCGACCAGAAAGCTGGTGTCGTTGACGTAGAGCCAGGGGACGACGCCGCCGAAGAGGCGGTTGGTCCAGTAGTACGCAGTCGCATCCCCCTTCATGCCGCGCAGGAGCTCGGTGAAGTCGTCGTGGGTCCAGTCCTCTCCGGGCATCTCCAGGCCGTTGCGCTCGATGACGTCGAGGTTGAGGTACATGTTCGCGGCGTTGAAGTCCAAGGGCAGCTGGAACAGCGATCCCTTGTACATGAACGCTTCGACGAGGCTGGGGTGGACGTCCTCGAAGTAGTCCCTCATCTCCTCCGCATCGTGGGCGATGTAGTCGTCCAGCGGCAGGGCGAGGCGCTCGGCGAAGAGCTGGGCGCCCTCGGTGGCGGTGTAGACGATGTCGGGCTCGGTGCCGGAGGCGACCATGGTGAGGATCTTGGCGAAGAAATCTCCCCAGTCGGTGGCCTGCACGGACTGGATGAGCACCGGGATGTCCGGGTGCTCTTCCATGAAGGCGTCCGCGATGGCCTGGCGGCCGGCGGCGTCCTGGGAGGTGCCGAGAATGAGAACGGTCAGGGCGTCCTCGCCGCGGCCGGGAATATCGGCGCCGGTGAGCCGGGGCCAGGCGACGACGGTGCCTGCGGCACCCGCGACCCCGGCCGCGCCGAGGAGCGCCCTGCGGGTGATGTTCGATGAGCTGGCCATACAGTCCTCTTCGGTGAGTGGTGGCACGGCCTGACTGTGCGCTGAGGGTGGCGGCGATGCCCATGCCGACGGCACTCTCGACGCCTTCGCCCCTCCACGCGGCGGGCCACTCGACTTCTACACGTGCGCAAGTCGAGTGCAGACAGTATGGAGCGCAAGTTACACACGTGTCAATGCGCCGCGCTCGGCGACCTGTCCGCGGCAGCCCCGTCGATCGGAATCAGACGGTGGGCACGATCCCTACGGACTCGCGCTCCACCAGCGGGCACTCGACAACGATCGCCCGCGATGCGGCCGCCGCTCCGGCCGGCCCTCCCTCGGCGGCGCGATCGCCCTCGGGCCCGACTCCGAGCACTCCGAGCAGCGCAACCATGGCCTGCTCCCCCATCTCCTCATGGGGCAGGGCGATGGTGGTCAGCGGCGGCGTGAGTCGCTCCGCGAAGAAGTCCTCGTCATCGAAGCCGATCACCGACAACTCACGGGGCACGTCCACGCCCGCGGCGGCCGCAGCGTGCAGGGCGCCGCCGGCCACCCGGTCACGGATGCAGAACAGCCCGGTCGGCGGCTCCTCCTCCGCCAGGAGCCGAGAGGTCACACGGTATCCATCGTCCATCTGCCATCCGGTAGGGATCACTCGAGGCGTGATGCCGGCCGTGGCGAGCTCCTCCCGGAAGCCGGACTCGCGCTCTCGTCCCGCCTCGGAGATCCTGTCGTCCGAGAGCATCGCGATACGGCGATGCCCGGTATCGACGAGACGACGGGCGGCGCGACGGGCGCCGCCGCGGTCGTCGGGTAGGAACGTCGACAGGGCCGCGGCGGCGTCCGAGTCAGCGCCGTTCGCGTCGTCGGAGACGTCGATCTCGCAGTTGAGCAGCACCAGCGGCAGACCGGGCGGGGTCTTCGGGAGGGGCACGCGAATGCGGCCCATGGTCGCGTAGATCAGACCATCCACCTGGCGTTCGGCCAGCAGCCGCGCAGCATCGTCCACGGTGTGGTCCCGCAACGAGAGGTCCATGGTGATGACCATGTAGTTCTCCCGCGCGGCCGCGAGAGAAGCGGCGCGGGCCATGCGCCCGGCGAAGGGGGAGGTGGCGATCTCGTCGGTGATCAGCCCGATCGTGCGGGTGCGACGCTCCTTGAGGGAGATCGCCAGGGCGGATCGGGTGTAGCCGAGTTCGGCGGCGGCGTCGAGCACGCGCTTCTGGTTCGCCGTCGAGACGGTGCCCTCGGTGCGACCGTTCAGCACCATGGAGACGGTTGCCCGGGACACCCCGGCGAGCGCTGCGACATCGACTGAGGTGGGGCGGCGCTGCGGTGGGGTCACGACCCCAGAGTACGGCCCTCGGCCTGTGCGGCACGGGCCCGGCGGCTACCCTCGGCCCCATGGCGACGGCTCGCACCGACTCCCCCTCTGCGCGAGGGATCCGCCGCGTGGGGGCGGTCCTCGTCCTGCTCGCGACCGGTCAGCTCCTCGCGGCCGCGGTGCTCGTCGCGGCCGTTGCACCGGCGTGGGGGATCAGCACGCTCGCCGTCCTGTTCGGTCTCTCCCCCACGCTCGTCGCCGCCGCGACCCTGCACCCGCGCGCACCGGGTCCGGTGACCACGGCTGATCTCCTCACGATGCTCCGCCTGCTCGGTGCGGGAGTTCTCGCGGCGGCAACCGTCCTCTCCCTCGCCGGAGGGCTGTCCTCCCGCTCCTGGGTCCTCGCCGTGCTCATCGGGGCCGCCCTCGCCTCCGACGCGGCGGACGGCCAGGTGGCCCGGCGCACCGGGACCGCCGGGCCGATCGGCGCCCGCATCGACATGGAGGCAGATGCCGCGCTGGTCATGGTGCTGTCCGTGCTCGCCGCGTCGGTCGTCGGCCCGTGGGTGCTGGCGATCGGTCTGATGCGCTATGCGTACGTCGCGGCGTCGTGGGTGCGCCCGGCGCTGCGTCGCCCGCTCGCATACAGCCTGCTCCGTCGAGCTATCGGCGCGCTCCAGGGCATCTCGCTGGTGACCGCCGTGGTCCCCGTGATCCCGGTGCCGGTCTCCTTGGCGATCCTCGCCCTCTCGCTGGGTCTGCTCGTCGTCTCGTTCGGGCGGGACGTGATCCGTCAGGAGCGTGAGGAGGCGGCCGACGGGCGGTAAATCGCTCTCCGGCCCTGCGCGCCGCACCTCTTGCGAGCCCTCCGTCCCCGCAGGACAATGGCGCGGTGGAGGGCAGAACTGCGAAGGACACCGATGTCCCGGAGAGTTCGTGGTTGTCGACCACCCGCTCCTCGTACGACACCGATGCGCCGGGGTACACGGAGCGCATCCGAGATCTGCTGCACGGCAACCCTCACCTCCGGATGAGCCTGGCGCTGTTCACGGAGCTGGTCCAGGAGGGCGGGGGTGGGCCGGTCGCGGACATCGGCTGCGGGCCGGGGTACATCACCGGTCATCTCCACGAGGCCGGCCTGGACGCGTTCGGCATCGACCTCTCCCCCGAGATGATCGCCATCGCGCGGCGGGAGCTGCCCGACCTGAGCTTCGGGACCGGGACGATGACCGATCTCGATCTCGCGGACGACTCCCTCGCCGGCATCGTCGCGTCCTGGTCCGTGATCCATGTGCCCGACGACGTCATGCCGACGGTCCTGGAGCAGTTCCGGCGGGTGCTGCGACCCGGCGGCCTGCTGTTCGTCGGCTTCCATGTCGGCGACGGGTCGCACCATATGTCCGAGGGGTACACGGGCCGCCCGGTCAGCATCGACAGCTACCACCGCCGACCCGCCACCCTGGCGAGGTGGCTCCATGACGCCGGGTTCACGCTCGAGTCCGAACTGGTCTTCCGGCCGGACGACGAGGTGCCGGGCGCGGTGATCCTCGCCCGCAGCCCGAGCTGATCGCACCACCCGACCGGTCCCTCACGCGAACGCGCTGGTCCCCGTGATCGACCGGCCCACGATGAGCGACTGCATGGTGTCGGTGCCCTCGTAGGTGTGCAGGGCCTCGATGTCGCTGCGGTGGCGCACCACGCGGTTCTCGAGCAGGATCCCGGAGCCGCCCAGCAGGTCCCGGGCGTCGGAGGCGATCTCACGGGCGGCGCGGGTGTTGTGCACCTTGGCCAGCGACGCCTGTTCGGGCCGGATGGTGCCGGCGGCCTCGAGCTGCGCGAGCTGCACGCAGTACAGCTGCATCGAGGTGAGCGTCTGCAGCATGGAGGCGAGCCGCACCTGCACGTGCTGCGCCTTGGCCAGCGGGCGGCCGAACTGGATGCGGGTGGTCGCATGCTCGAGGGCGGCCTCGTAGCAGGCAGTGGCGTGCCCGAGAGCGCCCCAGGCCACGCCGGCGCGCGTCGCGAACAGGACCGTCGAGGTGTCCTTGAAGGAGCGGGCGCCGGGCAGGCGAGCATCCAGCGGGATCCGCACGTCGGTCATCGTGATGTGCGCCTGGTGGATGGCGCGCAGGGCGACCTTGCCGCGGATCACCTCGGCCTCGTAGCCGGGCAGCTGCTGCTCGACGAGGAAGCCGGAGACCCGTCCGTGCAGGTCGGGCTGCGACTCGTCGAAGACCCTCGCCCACACCACCGACAGGTGGCAGCCCGCGCCGTTGCCGATCCAGCGCTTCTCGCCGGAGAGCACCCACTGCTCGCCGTCGCGACGCGCGGTGGTCTCCAGGGAGACGGAATCGGAGCCGTGATCGGGCTCGGTGAGGGCGAAGGCGCCGTATTCACGACCGGACGCGAGCGGCTCGACCCAGCGCTCCTTCTGCTCCGGTGAGCCCAGCAGCACGAGGGAGCGCAGCGCGAGCCCGCCCTGGACGCCCACCATGGTGCCCACGGAGCCGTCGATGCGGGAGAGCTCCATGTTCACCAGGCCGGTGGCGAGCGGGCTCAGCGTGCGGTGGCCGGGCACGTCCAGTCCGTCGGTGAGCAGGTCGAGCTCCCCGAGCCGGCCGATCAGCTCGATCGGGTACTCGCCGCGGTCCCACCAGTCGTTGATCTGCGGCAGCACCTCGGCCGCGATCGAGCGAGCGGTGCTCCAGGCCTCCAGGTCCTCCCCCGCCACGTCCTGGAACAGGCTGAGGTGGTCCGCGGTGACCGGCAGCAGCTCCGCGGGTGTCGCGGCGTCGGCGTCGGGTCCGGAGACCACCGCCCGCGCCGTGGAGACGGAGTTCTGCACCGGTTCGGGCGCGGGGGTGGAATTGCTGGTCATCAGTTCATCCTCTCGATGATGAGGGCCATGCCCTGCCCGCCGCCGACGCAGAGCGTGGCGAGGCCGAACTGGCCGTCGCGCTCCTGCAGGCCGTGGAGCAGGGTCGTGGTCATACGGGCGCCGGTGGAGCCCCAGGGGTGGCCCAGCGCGATCGCGCCGCCGTGGACGTTGAGCTTGTCGTGGTCGATGCCGAGGTCCTCGGCCGACGGGATGACCTGCGCGGCGAAGGCTTCGTTGAGCTCGACCAGGTCGATGTCGCCGATGCCCATCCCGGCGCTGGCGAGGGCGCGTCGGGTGGATTCCACCGGCCCCAGGCCCATGATCTCGGGGCTGAGACCGGAGACGCCGGTGGAGACGATGCGGGCCAGCGGGGTCAGGCCCAGCTCCTTCGCCCGCACGTCGGACATGATCACCAGCGCGGCGGCGCCGTCGTTCAGCGGGCAGCAGTTGCCGGCGGTGACGGTGCCATCGGGGCGGAAGACAGGATCCAGTCCTGAGACCGCCTCGTAGGTGACACCGGCGCGCGGGGAGTCATCGGCGCTGACCACGGTGCCGTCGGGAAGGGTGACCGGAGTGATGTCGCGGTCGAAGAATCCCGAGGCCTTCGCGGCCTCGGCGCGGTTCTGCGAGCGCACGGCGTATTCGTCCTGGGCCTGACGGGAGATGCCGCGCAGCTCGGCGACGTTCTCGGCGGTCTGCCCCATGAGGATGTACGGATCCGGCAGCTGGTCGTCCTCGCGCGGGTCATGCCAGGGCGCGGGGATCTCGCGGCTCGCGCGAGCGTCGGTCCGCTCCCAGGCCTGCTGGAACTGCGGGTCGCGGGCGTCCTCCTCCATGAGCTTGCCGGTGCTGTGCGAGATCGACTCGACGCCGGCGGAGATCATGGCATGGGCCTCGCCGGCGCGGATGGCGTGGAAGGCGGCGCGGGTGGTCTGGATCGAGGAGGCGCAGAAGCGGGTGACGGTGGCCCCGGGCACGGCGTCCAGACCCAGGCGGATCGCGACCGTGCGGGCGAGGTTGCCGCCCTGGTACCCCTCGGGGATCGCGCAGCCCAGCTGCAGGTCGTCGATCGTGGACGGATCGAGCTGAGGGACCTGCTCGAGGGCCGCTCGGATCATCTGCGCGGCGAGGTCGTCCGGTCGGACGTCCTTGAGGGACCCCTTGCGGGCCCGGCCGATGGGCGAGCGGGCGGTGGCGACGATGACGGCCTCGGGCACGTGGATCTCCTTCGACGACGGTGTCTGCGGGCACGGAACCTCGGGCGGCCCGTGCCGGTGGGCGGACGAGGACGTCGGGACGACCACGGCCTGCCCTTAGTGATACTACGGGTTGCAGGTACCGCGGGGGAAGTCGGTGGCCGCGCGGGACCGGCACACTGGCACCATGACCGCCGCCGATCTCCCCTTCACGATCGATTCCCCGACCCTCGCGGACGCCCCAGCGCTCGCCCGGATCCACGTGCGCGGGTGGGAGATCGCCTATGGCCACCTGCTGGCGGGCGAGCAATGGTTCGGGCAGCCCGCGATCGAGCGCCGCACCGCCCAGTGGATCTCCTGGCTCACGCCCGGCTCGCCCGCATCCGACCAGGGCGTTCTGCGGCTCGGGCGCGATGCGGGCGGCACCCCCATCGGGCTCGCCGGCTCCTGGCCCCCGCGCGACTCCTCGCCGGTGCGTGACCGCGAGCTGTCCTTGCTGTACATCGACCGGGCCTGGTTCGGCAGCGGCCTCGCGCGCTCCCTGGCGGAGGCTGTCATCGGGGATGAGCCGGCCTCGGTGTGGGTCGCCGAGGAGAATCCGCGGGCGCGACGCTTCTACGAGAAGCTCGGTTTCGTGGCCGACGGCGCCACTCAGGTCGAGGAGCAGCTCGGCAGCATCCGCGATCTGCGCATGGTGCGGTGACGGCGCCTCGCGCCGGTCAGAGAGTTCTGACGAGGACCAGCATGTCTCCGTCGGATCCGTCGGCCGCTTCCGCTGTGGCGGATCCCCTCCGATCCGTCTCGACGAATCCCAGCTTCTCCAGAACCTGGCGCGAGGCGCCGTTCCACGCCCAGACGGTGGCCTGCACACGCTCGATGCCCGCTGCGCTCGCCCATCGGAGCACGGCCTGGCCGGCCTCGGTCGCATAGCCCGCACCCTGCGCCCTGCGCAGCAGTTCGAACGCGATCTCCGGTCCCGGACGGTCCGCCCCGAGGGCCACCGAGCCGGCGCCGTCCTCGACCAGTCCGCAGTACCCGATGACGTCCCGCTCGCCCTTCCGCTCCAGCGCGAGCAGCCCGAGACCGAGGCCGGGGCTCACCGCGCTGCGTCGGATCCGCTCCTCGAGGTCGCCGACGCTCGGGCGCCCGTCGGCCCCGATCCGACGATGCGCCGGAACGCGCGGGTCCCGCTCGGCCCAGAGCTCGCGCTGGACGATGGCTTCCTCGAGGCGCCATCCGCGAAGGAGCAGTCTCGCGCTCTCGAGGACGGGCCCTGTCTGGATGCCTTGCTGTCCCATCACCCCATGAAAGGCGATGCGCGGTCAGGGCGCCAGGCATTACTCACGTCCGCAGGAGGGCCCTGTGGGGACTTCTCCCCATGCTCCCCTCCCCATCGCCAGAGCGTCGCGACCCAGCTAGCGTCGAGGACGAGCACAGGCCGCCGCCCGGGGGAGGGCGACGGAGACTCCACCGACCAGCCTGCGCTGGTCCCGACACGTTTCCAGGGGGAACATCATGACTCGATCACTCATCACCCGACGCGCCGCCGTGGGCGGTCTCGCTCTGCTGGCCCTGTCGGGCTGCAGCTTCAGCTTCGGCAACGAGAAGGACGAACCGCCGAAGGAGGACGGTGAGGACGAGGGCCAGGAGGGACAGGAGGGCCCCGACCAGGAGGGGGCCGACGACGAGTCCGACGGCGGTTCCGACGAGGAGAGCGACACCGAGGACGAGTCCGACGGGGCGGGCGCCGCTGCGGGCTCCGCGGGCACGGAGGTCCAGATCGGAGAGACCTTCTCGGACGCCGACCTCGGCGACGAGTTCACCCTCATCTCCGCGAAGCGCGACAATCCCACGTCGATCGACGCCGGCTATGTCGAGGACGGCGGCGAGGTGGTCTACCTGCAGTTCGAGTTCACGCCCAGCGGGGAGTGGGGCGGCGCCCTCTCGACCAACGAGTTCTATCTCGTCGTCGACGGCGTCGAGGACCGCGCCAAGAGCGGCCTGAACAGCGAGATCGCCGACGCCGGCCTGACGCCGCTCGAGCTGCCGTCGCGATCCGACGGGGCGTCCGGGCCTCTCTGGATGGCGTTCACCGCCCTGACCCGGCAGGAGACCTACAAGGCCGCGTACATCCGTCCGGCGACCGAGGTCATCGGCGAGGACCAGACCCTGCCGGAGTTCCGCTACGACTTCGAGATCCCGGCCTCCTGAGCCGGTCCCCTCGCAGCTCGCGGCCCCAGGCGGGATTCCCCCTGGGGTCGTGGGCCGTCGGCCTCCGGAATCACCCCGGGGGATGACCGCCCCGCGCTCTCAGGTGGACGTGCGCAACCCCCGATCCCGGTGATCGTAGAGGCATGAAGAACGCGACCATAGCCACCAGCCGCACCCGAGCCACCTCCGCCGACCTGATCGAGTACCGCCCCCTGCCCGAGACGTGGGGAGATGTCGCGGCACTGCACGCCCTGCGCGCCGCCAAGGCCGGCGCCGCCGAGCGCGGGCTCGACCCGAGCACCCTGGAGTTCGCAACGGCGCCCGAGCCAGCGCAGGCAGGATCGTCGCAGTCGGCCCGTGCCCGTCGGACGCCGTTCAGCCTGCCCCGCCGGGAGCGCGGCACGCATCGCCGTCGCCACCACGGGAACGGACGCCTCGCAGCCGCCTGAGACGTCCGGGAGCGCGAGACACCGTCCGCAGCACCCTGCCTCACCCGCCCCATGTCTTTCCACTTCGGCAAGTCACCTGTAGACTTTCCACTATGGAAAACGATGCCGGTGCGCCGCGGCACCTCGAGCCGGAGCCCGAGGAGCCCCTGCACCACTCCTCCCCCACCACCGCGGAGGCCCGCGTGGCCCTGGCCGACCTCGATGCCGACGGCGCACGCCTGGCCGATCGCGTCGTCACGCCGTGGTGGTACCACCCGATCCTCGCGCTGATCGTGGCCGTGATCGTCGGTTCCCAAGCACTGTCGGGCCCCGGGACCGTCATGATCCTGCCCCTGGCCATCATCGCCCTGCCGTTCCTCGTGATCGCCTACAGCCGACACTCGGGGGTCACCGTGACCCACCCTGCGGGCCCTCGCAGCAAGCGCCTCCTGATCATCCTGGTCGTCCTCATGATCATGGCCATGGCCAGCGGCCTCGTCGTCAAGCTCACCGGCCTCTCCCCCGGGTGGGTGCTGATCCCCGCCGCCCTCGCCGCGACCGCGACCCTCGTGCTGGGCCGGCGCTACGACGCCGTCCTGCGCGCCGAGCTGGCCCGACCCTCCGACGCCCGGTGATGAGCTCCTCGTCGCCGGCTCCTGCGTTCCATGAGGTCATCCACGCGTCGGTGCGGCTGCGTATCTGCGGCCTGCTGCGACAGGTCGACGAGCTCGAGTTCTCCGTGATCCGCGAGGCGCTGGACCTGCGGGACGCGAACCTCTCCAAGAACCTCAAGGTGCTCTCCGATGCCGGCCTGGTGAGAGTGCGGAAGGAGGCGTCCCCCCAGCGCACGGACGCCCGCCGGCTCACCTGGGTCGCGCTCACCCGCACCGGACGACCAGCCCTGGAGGCACATCTGGCCGCTCTGCGGAACATCGCCGACGGCGACCCCATGAACCTCGGATGATCCCAGCGGCGTCAGCCTGGACCACCGGGCACGTCCTAGGATCACCGATATGACAGACCGCCTCGCCGATGAGCGCCTCGACTACCTCGCCGGGTCCCTGGCCGATGACGCCCCTGCGGATCCGCTGGCCCTGTTCGACGTCTGGATGGGCGACGCCTTCGCCCGACGCACGGAGCATGGCGACCTCTCGGATCCCTCTGCCGTGGTGCTCTCGACCGTGGCACTGGGTGCCGACGGCAGTCCGCGTCCGCGTTCGCGCACGGTGCTGCTGAAGGGCCACGACGAGGACGGTTTCCTCTTCTACACGAATCTCGGTTCATCGAAGGTCGCGGAGCTGGATGCGACCCCGCGCGCCGCGATGCTGCTGCCCTGGTACTCGCTGCAGCGGCAGGTGCGGATCGAGGGACGCGTCGAGCACCTTCCGGGAGCGGAGTCCGACGCGTACTGGGCGCAGCGCCCCCGCGGCTCGCAGCTCGGCGCCTGGGCTTCGCACCAGAGCGCTCCCATCACCTCCCGCGCAGATCTCGACGCGCAGTACGCCGAGGTGGAGGCGCGGTTCGAGGGCCTCGAGGTGCCGCGACCGGAGTTCTGGGGCGGGATGCGACTGCTGGCCGAGCACCTCGAGTTCTGGCAAGGGCGTGAGAACCGCTTCCACGACCGGATCGAGTACGCGCTCACCGCCGACGGCTCCTGGGAGCGGCACCGCCTGCAGCCCTGACGCGCCCGGAGGCGGGTCAGTCCAGGTGGCGCAGGAACCGCTGCGGGGCCCCGAGGAAGCTGCGCCAGGTGCGCACCAGGTCCAGGTCGTCGTAGGCGGCGGCGCGAAGCCCCCACTCCCCCACTTCGTACAGGTCCGCGCCGGGCAGGGCGGCGAGCACCGGGGAGTGGGTGGACAGGAGGATCTGCGAGCCGTTCTCGATGAGGTCCCGCAGCAGTCCGAGCAGGGCCAGGCAGCCGCTGAGGGAGAGCGCTGACTCGGACTCGTCCAGGATCCAGAGTCCGCGGATCCGTGAGCGTTCGGCGACGAGCGCGAGGAACGATTCTCCGTGGCTGCGTTCGTGCATCATGCCGCCGACGCCGATCTCCTCGTAATACGTGAACAGCGAGTGCATGGTCTCGGCCCGCAGGAAGAAGCCCTTCTTCGACGCCCCGGCGCCGCGCACGAGCTGCAGGTGCTCGGCCAGCGGCGACTCGGTGACGCGGGTGGAGTGCATCGCGCCCGTGCCACCACCCTCGGCGTTCAGCCCGTACGCACCGGCGATCGCCTCGACGAGCGTGGACTTCCCGGCACCGTTGTCCCCGGTCAGCACGGTGACCTGCCCGAGCTCGAGGCCGTCGGACAGGATCTGGCGCACCGGCGGCAGCGTCGCGGGCCAGACGTGCGGATCGACGGGGGCGAGCTCGTGCCGGCGCACCTCTCGCAGCGGGAGCAGGGGCGCCTCCACCTCGTCGGCCTTCAGATCCCGAAGCCTGCGGGGTAGATGATCTGGCCGCGGGGCAGGGGGCGCGATGGGTCGAGCGCGAGCGCGAGGAAGGCTTCGTCGGGCGCCTCGAAGGGTGCGGTGATACCGAACGCCGAGGCGGGGGTGAAGCCGAAGCGGGGGTAGTACTCGGGATGACCGAGGACGACGACCAGGTTCTCGCCGAGTGCCCGCGCCGCCTCCAGGCCAGCGCGGATCGCAGCGGATCCCGCCCCTCGGCGCTGGGCCGCGGGCAGCACCGCGCAGGGTGCCAGGGCCAGCGCGGGCTCGCCGCCGACGGGTGCGCGGGTCAGCAGGGCGTGCGCCACGATGCGGCCCTCCTCGTCGAGGGTCACGGTGGACAGGCCGTCGATCCAGGCCGACGGGTCCTCGCGCAGCGCTTCGACCAGCTCCGCCTCCTCCTCGGTGGGGAAGGCTGCGGAGTTCACGGCGTGGATCGCGGCGGCGTCGTCCGGGCGTTCGGGGCGGGTGGTCCAGGAGGTCATCTCAGCTTTTTCCGTGTCTTTCCGTCGAAGGGAGCGACTCCAGTCTGTCGTACGGGAGGGACATCCGACGCGCGGTCGCCCACCGTGACCACACCTCCTCGATACACTTCTCAGTGCTCTGCACACCTGTGCCACGAACTCCGCCACCACATACCCCCGTCACCACTGACCCAGCCACCGAGGTGCCCCATGACCCAGGCCCGTTCCCGCACCCCGCTCATCATCGGCATCGTCGCGGGTGTCGCCTGCCTGGGCCTGGCACTGATCGTCGTGCTCGCGCTCGTGATCGGCGGCGTCCTGTTCGCGAACAACTCCGAGGAGCAGGGTGACGGCGGCCCCTCGGCGTCCGAGTCCGAATCCTCCTCCGGCAAGCTGATCCTGCCCCCGGAGGTCGACATCGAGGGTCCGTACCTCGAGCTGAGCACGGCTGCCGACGGGCCGGTCGTCGACGTCTACGTCGACTTCCTGTGCCCGCACTGCGCCACCTTCCACGACGCCCAGGGCGAGGACCTCCAGCAGATGGCCGACGACGGGGAGATCACGCTGCGCATGCATCCGCGTCCCATGCTCGACGCCAACTCCGCGCCTGCCGGATATTCGAGCCGCGCCGCGAATGCCGCGATCTGCGCCTACTCCTACGATGCGGACCCGGGCGCGTGGTTCTCGGCCGAGGCGACGCTGTTCGGCTCCCAGCCCGGGGAGGCCGGCCTCACCGATGAGGAGCTGACCGACCTGGTGGGCGAGGCGACCGGTGTGGACATCGCCTCCTGCGTCACCGAGGGCACCTACATCCCCTGGGTCCAGGAGATCGTCGAGCCCGAGGCACTCGAGAACACCGAGGGCACCCCGACCGTGCTGATCGACGGGGAGCAGTTCACCGGGGACATCACGGAGACCGGCGCCGTGAAGGCCGCTGTCGAAGGGTCCTGAGACTCCAGGAGACCTGGCATCCGCGGCGACCCGGGACGTCGCTCCCTCACCGACGGCGGCACCCAGGTAACGGCGCGAGGACCAGGTGGCGAACAGCTGTGGACGCCTCGGCGCGTCCCTCCCTGCTCCCCATCGGCCTCCCTAGGGTGGCCGTATGCACACCTTGCGCAGGCATGATCCCCTCGGCCTCACCCGCGACGCCGGCTGGGAGCTCGGCGTCCGACGCACCGTCGCGGCGACGGCGCCGGATGTGTGGCATCGGCTCCTGGCCGAATGGCTGCCCCAGTGGCTCGAGGTCGACTCCATCCCGCAGCTGGTGGGGGCGCCGCTGCGTCACAACGGCAGTGTGCGGGGCCGCATCGTCGGCTGCCATATGGGTCGCCGCGTGCGGATGTACTGGACACCTGTCGCCCTCGACCACGAGACGGTCTTCCAGGTGACTCTGCTGGAGGCCTCGGCCGGAACGACGATCGCGATCCACCAGGAGCGACTGGTGGACGCCGTCGAACGACAGAGCCTGCTCGAGCAGTGGACCGCGATCCTGGATGATCTCGTCGCGGCCCTCGAGCGCGAGACTGCCGTCACCTACGACCTCCCCTCGTAGCACCCGCTTTCCTGGCGCGCCCGCCCCGGCGCATCTCCCGGTTGGTGCGGGAGTGCGCTATTCGCCGTCCACCTCGTGCGCGATTGCACCGTCTCCTTCAGGAATCGCAGCCCCGTCACGCAGCAGTTCGATGCGGGCGACGTCGATGTCCACACCACCTTCGATGCCCGAGACGTTCCCGTCGAAGCGGAGCTGCCACACCGCCCAGTCTGCCTGCCGGGGGCGCCCGTCCTGGGCGAACAGCCAGTCCGGACGTGGATCGGTGACCGGCAGGCCGTAGTGGCTGCGCCACTCGGACGAGGAGTAGATGACCAGACGACGGCCCCAGGCTTCCTCGACGGCAGCGGTGAAGGCGTCGATCTCGGCCTGAGCATCGACCCCTCCCGGGCGCTCCTCGCAGGCCCCGTCGAACTCGAGGTCGAGGGCGGGCGGCAGGGCCGAGTCGTCCGGGGGGACGGCCGCGAGGAAGTCCGCGGCCTGCTCGGCGCCCGACGAGCACAGGGTGAAGTAGTGGTAGGCGCCCGGCGTGACTCCCGCGGCGCGGGCGCCGTCCCAGTTCCGGCCGAAGGCGGCGTCGGTGAACCCGGTGCCCTCGGTGGCCTTGATGTAGGCGAAGGCGTAGCCGTCGGAGGCGACCTGGTCCCAGGCGATCTCCCCCTGGTGGGCGGACACATCCACGCCCATGACCTCGTCCTCGGCAAGCGCGATGCCGCCGGGCAGATTGCCGAGAGCGGCGGCGTCCTCCGCAGTGGTGCCGACCGCCATGGCGTCGTCGTCGGCCCGGAACGGCTCGCGCTGGGTGGTGGATCCGTCCCCGCCACCGCGTATCGCGCCGATCAGCGCGGCGGTGCAGCCACCGAGGACCAGCAGGAGAGTCAACGCGAGGGCGCCAGCGACCAGCTGACGGCGTCGAACCTGCTCAGGTGTGAATCGGGGCACGGCCGTGACGCTACCGGAGCGTGAGCACTGGGAGCGGGATGACGTGGCGGCGCAGCACCGTTCGCTCGGCCGCCCGGCGACGATCGGGTCAGCGGGCGAACAGTGTCGCGAAGGCGCGCAGCAGCTTCGGAGGCTCGTCCGCTCTCTCGCTCTTCAGGGCGGTGAAGATGTCCTCCATCTGATCGGGCGAGAAGTATCCGTGGTCGCGGTAGGCACGGGCCCGCTCGATGATCGAGGGGATGTCGAGCTCGGGATGGAATTGGGTGGCGTACTGCCGGGTGCCCACGCGGAACATCTGCACCGGTGCCGTGGCGCCGGTGGCGAGCACGCTCGCATGGCTCGGGAGGGTGTGCACGGCCTCCTTGTGACCGACGAGTCCGGTGAAGGTGTCGCGCAGTCCTGCCTCCCTGACCAGGGGGTCCTGTCGTCCGTCGGCGGTGAGGGTGACCTCGACGGCGCCGAGCGGCTCACCGAAGGTGCGGTCGATGACTGCGCCCTGGTGGGTGCCGAGGGTGCCGATGCCGTAGCAGGCGCCGAGGAAGGGGATGTCTTCGGCGACCACGCGGTCCAGCACGGAGAAGATCTCCGCCTCGGCGCGCTTCTCCTCGTTCGACTTGGAGTCCTCCGGCTCGGAGACCGTGAAGGGGCTGCCGCACAGGATGATGCCGGAGATGTCCTCGGCGTGCAGGTCGGGGAAGGGGTCGCGGTCCAGCCGGGCCCAGAGGAGGTCATCCTCGCGCAGACCGGTGAAGGCCAGGACGGCGGCTCTCTCGGTGAGGGCGACGTCGTCTTCAGGGCGGGTGGCTATCTGCACGAACGGTTTCACGCGAGAATGTTAGCGGCACGCGCTGGGCGTCTTCGCCTGCGCGAGTGCCGCTGTTGACCGTCGAAGGAGACCTCATGACCGCATCCATGACTGCATCGACCACCTTCGCGCTGGCACAGCGCCTCGCTGTGCACGGGCTCGCGAGAGTGCATGGCGGCGGGGAGACCGGGGCGAGGCAATGAGCGGCGGTGACGCTGGAGACCCGGGTGGGCCTTCGACCGCCGGGATCCTCGTTGCCGGGCATCCGCTGCCGCCTCGCCTGGCAGACGGGGGCGAGCAGGGTCTGGCGGATTGGCGGGCGGGGCTGCCGGTGCTCGTCGAGGAGGTGCTCGAGACGTGGTCGCTGGTCGCGTCGGCCCCCTACCTGCCGGGCGGTTCGTCGGCGTGGGTCGCGCCGGTGCGCGACCGGGACGGCACGGCTCTGGTCCTGAAGGTCGCGTGGGCGCATGAGGAGTCGCGGGACGAGGCCGCAGGGATGGCTGCGTGGCAGGGGCGCGGCGCGGCCGAGGTGCGGCGCAGTGAGATCAGGGGGCAGACCTCGCTGGTGCTGATGGAGCAGGTCCTGCCCGGGACGCCGCTCGCGGAGCTGCTCTCCTGGCCGGAACGTGACGAGGTGGTCGCGGGGCTGCTGCGACGGATGTGGTTCCCGCCGGGAGATGTGTTCTCGCCGGCCGAGGCGGCGCGGTTCCGTCCGCTCTCGCACATGTGCGCGTGGTGGGCCGACGAAGCACAGGCACGCGCGGATGCTGGGGATACGGGTGACTCGCCGCTGCCTCGCGACCTCGTCGAGCACGGTCTGACGCTGTTCCGCGAACTGCCGAGGCAGTGGGACGGTGAGGCGGTGCTGTTGGCGACCGACTTCCACCCGTCCAACGTGCTGGCTCGCGGCGAGGGCGCGGAGCGGGAATGGGTGCTGATCGATCCGAAGCCGTACGTCGGCGATCCGCACTACGACCTGCTGCAGCACATGCTCAACGACAGCGATCGGCTGGTGGCGGAGCCGGGTGCGTTCGCCGATCGCATGGCACAGCTGACCGGCTTGGATCCGGCCCGAGCTCGGCGGTGGCTGTTCGCACGGTGCGTGCAAGAGGCAGGAACCATGGACGGAGCTGCGCGGGCGGCGCTGCGGCTGGCGGCCGACGGCGTGGAGTGAGAGGCACCGTGAGGCCGTGATGTCTGTGGCGCCACCCTCCGGTTCAGTCGCGAGGCGCTGCGTCACGCCGCCGCGTGGCCTGGGGATATTTCGCCCGGCGGAGCATCGCCGGGCGACGCTCGCTCTGGCGTTCCCGCCTTCGTAGCGGCAGATTCGGTGGTGGTCGTCGTGTCGGGGGCGGCGGAGCGCGGTGGGCGCACGAGCGGGGTCGGCCCGGTCACCCTCGTGATGCCGGCGTGCCCGGTCCAGGCGACGCGGTGTCCGGGGTGGCCGGGATCGTCGATGCGCTCGACGCTGAGGGTGTCGAGTTCCTTCTGGTTGCAGTGCGCGCAGGCGTCCTGCCCGTTCTCCACGCTGGTGGGACCGCCCCGGGCGAACGGGATGATGTGGTCATGCTGGCGGGTCTGGGCGTTGCAGAACGGGCCGCGACATGAGGTATCACGCCAGGTCAGGAACTTCGCCATCGCGGGCGGGAACGCTCGACCGCGGGATTCCACGGCGACCAGCTCCCCTGTTGTGGGATGCGTGTACAAGCGGCGGATCACAGCTCGAGTCGCCGGGCCGTCGGCCCCGAACGGGTCCTGTTCGGAGTCCTTGGGCAGGGCTGTCGCGGACCGCAACTGTGCGCGCACGGCTTCCGGCGGAACCGGCCCATACCCTTCGATCTGCGCGGCATCACCGGAGTCGGGGCGGAACAGGGCCCGGTCGGTGATGATCACCCCGAGGTCCAGCTCCACTGCCTCCATAGCCCCCTCGCGTCCCAGCACGGTATCGACCAGTGCATCTGCCATCAGGGCACCGTGGCCGTCGTCCGCACCCTCGGCGCGGCGGCGCTCGGCCTCCAGGGAGACGCGCTTGTGGAGCAACCGGGCATCGATGGCCGGCAGCTGCGCATAGATGTTCGCCATGCCGTTCTCCCTGGGCGTGAGCGTGACGCCACGCCTCCTCCGCGCCCGGCGGTGGCGCACCACGGCGCCCTCGGGATCCAACTCCATGATCGCGGTGGCCACTTCTGCCTGCCATTGCCGTACCCCGGCACCATCGAGCCTCGGCAACCGCTGCGCGAGGATCTCGTCGACCTCGTGCCGCTGCGATTCGTCCCGCACCGACGTCGCCCCCGCGACCGCGTACGCGACCTGCGCCGGGATCTTCCTCGTCGCCAGGGCCGTCACCATGTTCGGCATCGACAAGACCAGCCGCCGCGCTGAGGCCAGCGAGCTGCCCGCGGCCGAGGGCGAACATCGCGCGATCAGCGACAGGTCCCGACGTGCGATCCCATCGGCGTGCTTGTCCAGCACTGACGACGAGGGCACGGCAGCATCCTCGTGGGCTGCGGCATTCCGGGCCGCGCCCGCCTGCTCGCGGCGCGTCACCTCGGCGAGGGCCACCACCGTGTGCGCCTCCAAGGCGTCCTGCGCGCCCCGGATCACCTGCTCGGAGACCAGCAGGTGCGCGAGGTGGCTGCGCGCCGTCGCGCGGGTCTCGAACAGGTCGCCGGGCTCCTTCGCGAGCTCCTCGAGGATGAACCCGACATCCCCCAGCATCTGCGCGAGACCGTCCACGCCGGCCGCACGCACGGCGTCCAGAGTCCACGGAGTGTTCGGGGACTCTTCCGCGGCGCCGGGGGCCTTCTGCGAGATCGACATGCCCCCATCTTCACTCGTATCGCCACGCTTGAGAACCCCTTTCACGGAATGTGGATAACGTCGTGGCGCAGCGGACCATTCCTCCACAACCCACGGCACGGTAGCGGCGCACATATTGCCGATGAACTGCAGTCATGGCCAGCACATCCGACGGGGATGCACAAGATGCGATCGAATAATGTGGATAACAACCCACTGGGGAGGAAAGGCTGCCGGCGCCGCACGCAGGTACTCCATGCCGGGTTCACAGTATTCTTCGGTGGCCGCACACGTGCGTATTTACAAATATGAATAGTGAGGGTGTGGGGAGGAAAGAACCCGATGCCGTTCGGGAGCGGTGGGCGGCGAGACATGGCTGGTGGACGGGGAGCGGCACGGTGGGCACAGGGCGCCACCCCTCCCCACACCCCTTTCGCACCCCGGAGGGCCACAATGGACCCATGACGACACTCGCCGATTTCACCGCGACCACGATCACCGGGCAGGACAAGGACCTCGCCGACTACGTCGGCTCCGTCGTGCTGGTGGTCAACACCGCCAGCAAATGCGGATTCACCCCGCAGTACGCCGGGCTGCAGGACCTGTACGCGCGCTTCCACGAGAAGGGCCTCACCGTCCTCGGCTTCCCGTGCGACCAGTTCATGCACCAGGAACCGGGCACCGAGTCCGAGATCGCCGAATTCTGCCAGGTGAACTTCGGGGTCGAGTTCCCGATGTTCGCGAAGGTCGAGGTCAACGGCGAGGGCGCGCACCCGCTGTACCAGTGGCTCACCGGCCCGCACGGCGACATCCCGGCCGACGAGATCGGCTGGAACTTCACCAAGTTCCTGCTCGGGCGCGACGGAACCGTGCTGGGGCGCTACGCCTCGGACGTCGAGCCCGCCGACATCGCCGACGACATCGAGAAGGCTCTGGCCACGCAGGCCTGAGACCGCCCGCTCAGCTCACTCGCCCAGCATCCACCCGTCGGCCACGACCTGCTCGCGATCCTCGGCGCGCGCCGTGTCCAGCAGAACATCGTGACCGTCGGCCACACGGATTCTCCCGACCCAGGCGCCGAGCCCTCGGGTCGCGGCGTCGGTCGTCACGGCCAGCCGGAGCTGCACCTCGCCGACGAGCGAGTCCGCGCCACTGACCAGTGGGAACGTCCCCGTCCAGTGCTGCCTACGGCCCCATCCGGTGATCTGCCCGTCGGGCACCTCCACCGGCTCCTGGTGCTTCGCCTCCAGGGTGCCGGCGAGCGGGGCCCAGGTCGAGCCCTGGTCCTGTGAGGCCTCGAGGGTGAGGACGTCGTATGCGGTCTCGAGGTGGGCGAAGAGGTCCAGGACCAGCGCGGGGCCCGACCCCGCACCCGATCCCGACCCGGCCTCCGTGCCCGGCAGGTCCACTGCCACCGCGAGTGTCGCCGTGGTCTCGTCCTCGTGGCCTGCGTGCCAGCCGTCCCGCAGCTTTCGCGGCACCACGCCGAGGGCCTGCGCAACGCAGGTGGAGACCTCGCGCCGGGTGGCCGACGTGCTGGACCACTCCCGCGTGGGGTGCACCGAGTTCGCGAGCATGATGACGATCGTGTCGGTCAGCGGGTCGATGACCAGGGAGGTACCGGTGAACCCGGTATGCGTCCCGCTGTAGGGGCTGGTCAGACCGGCGTGGTAGTACCAGGCCTCCAGCTCCGGCCCGAGACCTCTGCGTGCGCCGCCCACTCCGGTGATCTCGCCGATGCGGTCGGTGAACATGTCCTGCACCGTCGCCGCCTCGAGGATCCGGGCGTTGCCGTAGCGTCCGCCGCCGAGGAACATCTGCCCGAACACCGCCAGGTCGCGGGCGGTGGAGAACACGCCCGCGTGGCCCGCGACCCCGCCCAGCGAATAGGCGTTCTCGTCGTGGACATGGCCGTGCACGAGCTCCCCGTAGTACTCGATGTACTCGGTGGCGGCGATGCGATCGCGCAGCTCGGCGGGCGGGTTGTACATCGTGTCGGCCATGCCCAGCGGATCGGTGATGTGCTCGCGCACGTACTCGTCCAGGCTCTGCCCGGACAGCTTCTCGACGACCAGGCCCAGCGCGATCAGCCCCAGGTCGCTGTACACATACGCCACCCCCGGCGGCGTCTTCGGCGCGACGGTGAGCGCCGCGTCCACGCGCGAGGGGACGTCCGGGTGGGCGGAGTAGAGATTGATGAAAGCGGGCAGCCCGCCGACGTGGGTGAGCAGCTGCTGGACGGTGACCTGCTCCTTCCCGTTCTCGGCGAACCTCGGCAGATGCGAGGCGACCGTGTCCTGAAGCGACAGCGCCCCCTGCTCGACCAGCTGCATCACCGAGGTCGCGGTGAAGATCTTCGAGATCGAGGCCAGGTCGTAGATCGTGTCGGTGCGCGCGGGGAGCCACTGCGCCTCCGGCAGCTGCGCGGTCGCGTCCTTCCATCGCAGGGCGTACCCGTCGGCATGCTCGATGGCGATCCCCGCCTGGGAGGCGACCAGCACGGACGCCCCGGAGAACCGTGGCGGGTCATGGTCCAGGCCGGCCCGGATGATCCCTGGCAGCGCCTCGAGCGTCTCGGCGTCCAGCCCGACGGACCCTGGATCGGTCTCGCGCAGGGTCTTCCCGGAACCGCGCCGGTCCCAGGGGTGCGGGTGCGGCCCCCCGGGGCGCCAGCTCGGAGCGGCCCGGGCCGTGCTGGCGGCCGGCTTCCCCTTGTGCGGGGCGGGGTCGCCCTTCGCCGAGGCCGCCACCGGCGCTGCGACCACGGTGGTGGCCGCCGCGAGCGCGGTCGCGGTCAGTCCCGTCCGACGGGTGATCTGGGGGTCCATGAAGCTCCTTCGCATCGGGTCGCCCGCGGGAGGCCGACGGTGCAGAACCCCTCGTCGGGACTCATCGTCGGGGCCGCGCGCCGTCGACCACGGTATCGACGCGAGCCACGATGTGGCAACCGTCACAACTGGCGGCCTCAGTCCCGTTCCAGCTCGATCACCGGCACGCAGGGCGGGCTGAAACCGAGCACCTGGCCGTAGAACGACAGCGTGGCGTCGGTGGCTCGGATGATCGACGTCGCCTTGCGGAACCCGTGCTGCTCCCCCTCGAACAGCAGGTAGGCATGCGGGATGCCCTTGGCGGCGAGCGCGTCGCGGAACAGCTCGGACTGGCTCGGTGGGACGATGCGGTCCTCGTCGCCCTGCAGCAGCAGCACGGGGACCTCGAGCTCCTCGACGTGGCTGAGAGGGGCGCGCTCGACGTACAGATCGCGGCGCTCCGGGTAGGGGCCGACGAGTCCGTCGATGTAGCGGGACTCGAAATCGTGGGTGTCGAGCCGGAACCTCTCGAGCTCGGCGACCCCGAAGCTGGAGGCGCCGGCGGCGAAGGTGTCGGTGCGGGTGAGGCAGGCCAGAGTGGTCCACCCACCAGCACTGCCGCCTTCGATGGCGAGTCGTCGACCATCGGCGATCCCCTGGGCCACCAGGTGCTCCATGACTGCGACGGTGTCGTGCACGTCGACCACTCCCCACTGTCCGCGCAGGCGGTTGCGGTACTCGCGGCCGTACCCGGTGGAGCCGCCGTAGTTGACGTCGACCACACCCAGGCCGCGGGAGGTGTAGTACGCCGTGGGCAGTGACAGCACCGGGGGGACGTGCCCGGTGGGCCCGCCGTGCACGCGTGCGATGAAGGGCGGCAGGTCTCCCTCTCGGCCGGCGAGGCCCTCCTGGTGGGGGCGATAGATGATCGCGTGGACGACGCCACCGCCGTCGAGGGGGACCTCGATGCTCTCGCCGATGGGCAGTACGGCCCTGCTCGGGGCGTCGGCTCGCGAAGAGCGCAGCAGGCGCAGCGGCGAGAGAGACGGCGAGGTCTCTTCTGGCCCCGTCGGCAGGTCGAGGAGCGCGGTGTGGATCGCGGGGAACTCGGTGGGCGACGATCCTGCCAGCAGCAGCAGGCCGTCGGCGCGCAGTTCGGCGGCGGTGAGGTGGGTGAGCGGGCATGACAGCGGCGTCAGCTCGCCGGTGCTCACGCGCAGCACGCCGAGGCCGGTTGCGGCGCGGCCGTACTGCACCAGGGCGCGATCCGCGTCGAGCACCTGGTACCAGGTGGTGCCGAGCGCCCACATGGCTCCGGCGAACTCCTGGTCGAGCTCGAGGACCTGTCGGGCACCGTCGGCGGCCGACCACACCCAGGGGTTCCACCAGCCGGAGGCATCGGAGATGATCAGCAGACGGTGGTCATCGAGCCATTCCGGTTGCAGCACGGAGGTCTCCGCTCCGCCCAGGACGACCTCGCCGATCCCCGCGCTGCCGGCCATCAGGGTCGCCACGTGCAGCTCGGTGCCGTCCCACGGCATCTGCGGGTGCTCCCAGCTCAGCCAGGCCACCTTCGACCCGTCGGGGCTCACGCGCGGATGGGCGACGAAGCGGGAGGCAGGCGTGACCCGACGAACGGCCGACGGATCCTCCGCGGCGGAGCCGTCCAGGGGAACGGTCGCGACATAGCGTTCGATGTGCGGGGCGCCGTCGGCGTCGAGCCGCGGGCCCTGGTCGCCGCCGGTGTGGTCCTCGCAGATCCACCAGACCTCCTGCGTGCCGTCGGCGAGGGTGACCACGGTGGGGTCGGCCCAGCGCAGGGAGGGTCCGTGCGCGGTCTCGACCTCGGGGCCGACGGGTGAGAGCGGGCGCGGCTGCTCGCCCTCCCGGACGGCGTGGACCCGCTGGTCCTCGAAGTTCACGAACACCACCAGCGGGGAGGTGCGTTCGGTGGCCGTGGCGGGGGTGGCGGCAGGGGGGACGACGGTCCAGCTCGCGCCGCCGTACTCGTGCACGCGGGAGCGGGCGTTGAACGGGGCGGGCAGCACGGTCACGGGGTCCGTCGGGGCCTGCTCCGCACCGGCGGTGCCGTCCCACGGATCAGGGAGGGCGACCGGTCCGGCAGAGCGCACGATCGCCTGACGACCCCCCTCGGTCGCGATGCCCTCGGTCCACCACACGGCGTCGTCGACCAGGCGCGGGGCACCGAGCCTCGTGCCCCCGGTCGCGAGCAGCTCAGCAGAGATCGGAGAGGGCCAGGACCCGTAGGGCAGTGTCGTCACCATGAGGACAGGGTATGCATGGGAACGCGGGGACGCCTCCGGAATGCGGAGAGCCGACGCTCGAGGACCCGAGCCGTTCCGCGGACAGGGCCTGTCCGCCCTGCGGGAGACCCTCGGTCCATGACCTCTTCACTGATCACCCCGACCTCCCGACTGACCGGCGGCTACGGCAGCCTCAACCCCTTCGCCGCCGTCACAGGCCCTGGCGGGGCCCGTGCCTTCCTCGAGTTCCTCGGCGCGGTGTTCGACGCGGTCGAGACGCCCGAGGCCCACGCCATCGATACCGATGGACTCCTGATCCACTCCGAGGCGCGGATCGGCGATTCATGCCTCATGGTCGTCGACTCCAAGCCCGACTGGCCCTTCACCCCCGCGCTCCTCCAGGTCAACGTCGAGGACCCCCGCGAAGTACTGCGGCGGGCGAGCGCATCGGGGGCATGGATCATCACGGAGGTCTCCCCGTTCTACGGCTCGACGATCGCCCGGTTCCAGGATCCGTGGCACAACGTGTGGTGGCTGTTCGGCCCGGAGGACGCCGACGCCCCTGCGCTGGAGTGGGATCCCGAGGCCGCAGCGCAGGAGCACGAGAGCGATGTGCACGCGACCATCTGTCGGGCGATGGAGGAGCTGACCCCGCCGACGGACCGCTGACCGGCACGGCGGACCCAGCGCGAAGCGCTCCGTCGACGGGTCACACCAGGATCGAGCCCTCCACAGTGAGCACGGTCGCGCCGCCGATCCAGATCGTGCCGTCGGCCTCGACCTGCACGTCGATGCGACCCTCGCGGTCCAGCACCGTGCCCTGCGCGGCGGTCCACCGCGCGGGCATCGGCTCGCGGCCCACCATCCATTGGGCGATGCCCGCGTTCAGGCTGCCGGTGACGGGGTCCTCGAGGCCGCCGAGGGTGAAGGCGCGGACCTCGTAGAGCGGGCCGGCGGTGGTCCCGCCGGTCCCGTCGACCGACCCGTCGGTCCTATTGTCCGGGCCGTCGGTGGTGCCCGCCGGGCCGTGACGGCCGACGACACCGAGCTTCGCCTCCGTCATCCCCGCCAGGTCGGGGCACAGCGACAGGACCTGCTCGGCGGATTCCAGCTCGAGCACGCGCCAGCCCGGGCCATTGTCGGCCCAGGTGTGCCCGCGGACCGAGGAGCGCTGCACCCCGAGCGCCTTCGCGAGCTGGACGACGTCGGCCTCCTCGAGGGGCCCGTCGCGGAGAAGGGGTGGGGCGGCGAAGGCGAGCCGGTCCCCGTCCTGGCGCACCGTGATGAGCCCCGCCGCGCACTCCTGCACGATCCGCTCCCCCGAGGGCTCCCCACCGGCGGACAGCCAGGCGCGCGCGGTGCCGAGCGTGGGATGGCCGGCGAAGGGCAGTTCGCCCGACGGGGTGAAGATCCGTACCCGGTAGTCGGCGTCGGCCGACGTCGGGGGCAGCAGGAACGTGGTCTCCGAGAGGTTCGTCCAGCGCGCCACGCGCTGCATGGTCTCGTCGTCGATCCCCTCGGCGTCGAGCACGACGGCCAGAGGATTCCCGCGCTGGGGGCGATCGGCGAAGACGTCGAGCTGGGCGAAGCGGCGGGAGACGGGCGGGGCGGGAGACATGCGGTCATCCTCGCACCGGTCGCTCAGCGACCGGCGTCGTCGAGCGCCTGGTCCTCTGCCTGCATGGCCTCCAGACCGTAGTCCTGGGGTTCGGACTCCGGGATGTCGGTGCCGTGCAGGGACGCACCGGCGGTCTCCTTGAGGAACAGCAGCGCGACCATCCCGACCACGCAGCCGAGCATCACGTAGACCGCCGGGAACTCGAGGAATCCGGTGGCGCTGATGACCTTCTCGTTCAGCGGCGCGGCCGTGCCGCCGAAGATCGAGGTGAACACGTTGTACGTGACGGCGAAGCCCGCGAAGCGCACATGCGCCGGGAACATCGCCGGGAAGGTCGCGGAGATCGTGGACAGCTGCGGGATGTACAGCAGGCCCAGCACCGCGAAGCCCAGGATCGCCAGGCCGAAGCTCTGTCCCATCAGCGTGTACATCGGCAGGGCCATCACGAACAGGCCCACCATGGAGAACCACCACAGCTTCTTGCGGCCGATCCGATCCGACAGGGATCCGCAGAACGGGATCACCGCCATCATCGCCACCTCGCCGATGAGGATCACCATCAGGGACTCGTTCGGGGTGAGGTGGATCTTGGTCTCGAGATAACCGGGCATGTAGGTCAGCAGCGTGTAGTTCGCGATGTTCAGCGGGACCACGAGGCCGGCCATCACGAGGATCGGCTTCCAGTACTTCACGATCAGGTCGCGCAGGCCGCCCGTGGCGGTCTCCTCCGACTCGCCGGCCTCCTCGAGGTCCTGGAACACCGGGGTCTCGTCGAGACGGGACCGCAGGTAGAGGCCGATGATGCCGAGCGGGCCCGCGACGAAGAACGGCACGCGCCAGCCCCAGGCCGCCATGGCGTCCTCGCCGATGCTCAGCTGCAGGACCAGCACCACGATGGTGCCCAGGGCGAAGCCGCCCAGGGTGCCGAATTCGAGGAAGCTGCCGTAGAGACCGCGGCGCTTGTCCGGCGCGTACTCGGCCATGAAGGTCGCCGCGCCCCCGTACTCGCCGCCGGTGGAGAAGCCCTGCACGAGGCGCAGCACCGCCAGCAGGATCGGGGCGAGGATGCCTACCTGCTCGTACGTCGGCAGCACCCCGATGAGGAAGGTCGCCGCGGACATCAGGATGATCGTCAGGGCGAGCACGTGCTTACGGCCCAGGCGGTCGCCGAGCGGCCCCCAGATGAATCCCCCGAAGGGGCGGGCGATGAAGGAGATCGCGAGGAAGGCGTAGGTCCAGAACAGTCCTTCGGAGCCCGAGGGGAAGAAGTGGGCCGCGATGTAGGTGGCGACCACGGCGTACGCGCCGTAGTCGTACCACTCGGTGGCGTTGCCCATCGCGGAGGCCGCGACGGCCTGACGGATGGTCCGGCGGGGAGGGAGATCCTCGAAGGCGGTGCCCGAGGGAGCCCCGGAATCAGGGGCGGTGGTGGTCTGCGTCGTCACGGACGGAACTTCCCGTTCTTCACGCACGTGCTCAGGCACGCTGTGGCGGCGCTCCCGGCGGCGCGAGGAGGCGCCCGATACTCCGGAAGCGGCCGATGACGGATGGTCATCGGGCGATCGGCGGGCGCGGAGGGTCGACGCGTCGACCAGCAGCGCGTTCCGCCCAAAAACACGCTCACGGTACGCAGATCCTCGTCGCTCCGCCACGTGGGGATCCGTCCACCATTACATCCGTACTGGTCACGCCGGGATCGCGGTCACATATGACCACCCGGTAGGTCGCTCGGTCGACCCGTCGTCCATTCTGCCGGGGCGCCCGCGCTCAGTGGTCGTCGCGGTGCGGAACCTGCTCGCCCTCGCCGGGGGCCCGCTCGAGATCCTGCGGCGCCGTCCTGGGATCCACCGGGGCCCCCGAGAGGTAGGCGGCGCGGGCCAACACGTTCGAGGCGACCGAGGAGACGATGACGAGCGCGAGCACCGTGATCACCGTCTTGAGCAGCAGTCCCGTGGCGAACCCGTCGACCCGGAGATGCTCCAGGAACGCCCCCACGACGATCATGGGCAGCCCCAGCCCGGTGGCCGGGGAGAGCACATTGATGCGGCTGAGCGAGTCGCGGGCGTGGAACATCGACAGGGCAGCGGTGAGCATCCAGAACGCCCCGCCCACCAGGAGCACGGCGATGAGAACCATCAGAGCGACGTCGAGCACGGCGATCATCGACGCCCCCTGGTGAGGATCCGGGCGAGCGCCACGGTGGCGAGGATCCCCAGCACCGAGGCGATCAGGGCCGCGTCCACGGCGGCGGCGGAGGCATTGAGCAGCCCTACCAGCACGATCAGGCCGACTCCGCAGAAGAACACGAGGTCGCCGACGACGGCCCGGCTGGCAGCATCCGGGGCGGTGGCCACGCGGAAGAGGCCTACCAGGATCGTCGCACCGAGCAGGCCGACGGTCACCCATATGACGACGCTCATCGTTCCTCCTCCGAGGTGGTGGGGTGGCCGGGCTGCGCATCCCGACCGTGCTCATGCACCTTCCGGGCGGCGAGGCCGTCCGCGAACAACTCGCCGTCGTCCCGTCCTCCGCGGGGCTGCAGGCCGGCGTCCGCTCCGCTGTGTCCTCGCGTCGCGCGCAGCAGTCGCTCCTCCATCTCGCGCAGATCGGCGATGACCTGGTCCCGCGACTCGGCGAACAGCACGTGCACGAACAGGCTGCAGTCCTCCTCGAGGGTGCCGTGGGCGATGCCCACCACCAGCGTGCCCGGCGTGATCGTGATCGAGGAGGCCATCGCGACGATCTCGACGTCGGTGGTCGCCCGCAGGGGGTACTCGACGATCGCCGGAGAACTGCGGGTGCCAGGGCTGTAGACGCCCCTGGCCACCTCGAGGGAGCCCTTGATGATCTCCACCAGGATCCACAGGACGTAGGTGATCGTGTTCCACAGGCGTCTCATCGGCCGACCACCGCCTCCACGTAGGCGTCGACGTCCAGCAGGTCCGTCGCCGCGAGGTCGATCGTCGGCAGCACCGCACCGATGCCGAGGAACATCGCGAGTGACAGCGCCATCATCACCGCTCCGGGCATGGCCAGCCGCCGCGGGACGCGCACATCGTCCGGGAGGGGCACGGGGTCGCCGCGGCCGGTGCGTGGATCGTCGGGGCGGTAGGTGGTCATGTCCTCACCCCATGCCATGCCGCGCCACACGCGCTGCAGGCCCAGCAGCGAGCCCACCGACGCGAGGATCACGACGAGGATCGCCGCCCAGCCCAGCACGGCGTCGCCGAGCGTCGCCTGCTCCGCGGAGGCTCGCAGCAGACCCACCTTGCCCCACAGGCCCGAGGTGGGTGGCAGGCCGACGAGGCTGAACAGGCCCAGCGCCAGGACCGCGACCACCCAGGGGTCGCGTCGGGCCAGGCCCGACAGCTGCTCCAAGCGGCCGGAGCCGTAGGTGTGCTCGATCGCGCCGGTGGTCAGCAGCAGGGCGGACATGGTGATCACATGGTGGATCAGGTACAGGATGCCGGCGGTGACGGAGAGCTGGGTGAACAGCACCAGGCCGAGCAGGATGTGGCCCACCCCGGCGACCATCTGGTGGCCCATCGCCGTCCGCACCCGGGTGGCACTTGCCGTGGAGAACGCGCCCACCATGATGGTGACCAGCACCAGCACCGCGAGGACCAGCAAGAACGGCAATCCGTCGGAGAAGGTCACCGCGACGATGCGGTAGATCGCATACAGCGCGACCTTGGTGTGCAGCGCGGAGAACAGCGCCATGATCCCGGCGGACGTGCCCGGATAGGCGCGCGGCAGCCACGAATGGACCGGCACCATGCCGGCCTTCACCGCCAGCGCGAGGAGGACCACGGCCAGTGCCGCGGCCGTCGCCGGGTCCTCGCTGCCGGCGCCGGCGAGCGAGGCGAGGTTCACGGTGCCCGCTGTGCCGTAGACGAAACCGACACCGATCAGCAGCACCGTCGAGGTGAGCAGGTTGACCAGGACGAACAGGCGGCCGATGCCAAGGCGCCGCCAGGTGCCGGTCAGAGCGATCAGTGCGTAGGACGGCATCAGCATGACCTCGACCCACACGAACAGGTTGAAGAGGTCACCGGTGAGCAGGGCACCGTTCACGCCGGCGCTCAGCAGCAGCACCAACGGCGGTGCGAACCGATAGCGGGACTCGCCCGTGAGCACGAGGAAGGCGCTCGCAGCGAGCGTCGAGACCGCCGTGACCAGCAACATCACCGCGCTCAGGGAATCTGAGACGAAGGGGATGGCGAGCACGTCGGAGAAGCCGCCGACGGCGTGGGAGACCACCGGTTCGGTGCGGTGATGGACCAGCAGCCAGAGGGCGCCGATCCCCACGACGATCGGCGCGCCGATCATGACCGTGGTCTCGACCTCACGACGGCGCACGAGCAGCAGCGCGGCAGCCCCGAGCAGGGGGATCACCACGAAGAGCGGCAGCAAGGACGGCGGCACGGAAGGGATCATGAGTCTCGGCTCTCCCCGGTTGCGGGGTGGCGTGACATGTCGTCGTCCCGGCCGATCACGGCGAGGGTCAGCATGAAGATGGTGACCGCCATGGTGATGACGATCGCCGTGAGCACGAAGGCCTGCGGCAGGGGATCGGCCATGTCGGCACGGGCGGAGAGATCGGTGAGCGGCTCAGCGCGCCATCCCGGCACGCCCGACGCGAGCAGGACGAAGTTCGCGGCGTGGCTGAGCAGCGTCATCCCGAACACCGCACGGACCATGCTGCGTTGCAGCAGCAGGTAGACGCCGCCGGTGACGAGGACGGCCACAGTCAGGCTGAGGATCATCGGCGACCGATCTCCTTCGGTTTCGTCCCCGCGGTCAGGTGGGAGGTGCCGACCCCGACCCGGCGCCGAGGAGGTGCCGCCTCGCCTCGGGTGGTGTCCAGCGGACCGGGCAGCTCGCCCTCGACGGCCTCATCGGTCCGCTCCCGGGTGCTCTCGCCCGGGGGAACGGACCCGGTGGCGGCCCCCACACCGAGCAGGTTCACCGCCACCATGACCAGGCCCAGGACCGCGAGGTACACCCCGAGGTCGAAGATCATCGAGGTCGACAGGTGGATGCCCAGCACGTAGCCGTGCAGCGGCTCGAGGAAGCCCTCCCGGAGGAAGCCGATGGCTCCGGCGCCGAGCGCCACCACGATGCCGCCCCCGATGAGGAACAGCGGCATCCGGGGTGGCCCGATCTGGCGGTCCGTCGAGGAGGAGAGGTACATCAGGGCGACGATCGCGGAGCCGACGAGTGCGGCGATGAAGCCGCCGCCCGGTGCATTGTGCCCTCGCAGGAAGAGCATGATCGAGATGATCGCGAGGATCGGAGCGGTGACCCGCACCATCAGCTGCAGTGCAGCGGCATTGCCCCAGGCGCTGGTGATCGCGCGGTGGGCCGAGGTCCCCTCCCCCCGCAGGGCCGGCACTGCGTCGGCCTCGTCCTCGCTCCCGCTCTCGGACGTGCTCCCTTGCTCTGCGGTCGGGTCGATGAACACGTTCCGAACGCTGGAGAGCACGGCGACGATGGCGACGCCCGCCATGCCGAGCACGGACAGCTCCCCGAGCGTGTCCAGGGCGCGGAACTCCACCAGGATGACGTTGACGATGTTGTGGCCGCCGGTGATCTCCTCGGCGTGCGCGATGTAGTGCTCGGCGACGTCGCTGCGGCCACGTCGACCCATGAACATGTACATGCCTGCACCGGCGGCGAGTCCCACGAGCACTGCGAGGGGCAGCGCTCCCCGGCGTCCGGGGCGTTCGGGGGAATCGAAGCGCCTCGGAAGGCGCTGCAGCACGAGCATGATGATGATGATCGTCAGCGACTCCACCAGCAGCTGGGTGAGCGCGACGTCCGGAGCACCGAGCGCGAGGATCTGCACGGTGGCGAGGATCCCCACCGCCGAGAGGGCGACGGCCGCGCCGAGCCGGTCGCGCCGCGTGCAGACCACGACGACCGCGGCGAGCATCAGCACCAGGATCACGGCGTCGATCGGGGCGTTGAGGCCCGGGGCCGACGGCGCGAGATCTCCGGCCAGGACCGCCAGGGCCGCCAGCACGACGGCGGCGAACGCACCCAGGATGACGGCGAGGTGGCGCATCGGGTCGTCGCTGGCGATGGGCCGCACGAGCAGGAGCGCGAGGCGCCGGGCCAGACGATCCACAGCCGACAGGATCCGGGCACCATCGACGGGGAACGGGTTCGCCTCCAGGGGCGGCAGCACCCGGCGGCGACCCAGCGCGATCAGCACACCGAGCACGACCACGCCCACCGTGAGCCCCAGTTCCACGGTCAGACCGTGCCAGAGCGCGAGGTGGGGGTGGTGCTCACCGCCGAGGGCCGCGTCGATCGCACGAGCCACCGGAGTGTCCAGCACGCCGACGACGAGCGCCAACGGGAGACCGGCGAGGATCGGCAGGGCGGCGGGCCACAGCAGCAGCGGCGCGGGGCGGTGGGCGTCCCGTGCGTCCTTCAGGGCGCCGGTCCGGTCCGTGCGAGGCGAGGCCTGCGGGCCCCGGTCCTGGGCCTGCGCGGCATCGGCGTCGGCGTCGGCGTCGGCGTCGGCGTCGATACGGGACAGCAGGTCCTCGTCGCGGCCGTCCACGAAGACCCCGAGCACGATCTTCGCGCAATAGGCGAAGGTGAGCACGCTGGCACCCGCAATGCCGAGGGCGACCACCCATCCGACCCAGGCAGCGCCCTCGATCTCCAGGGCCCCCGTCAGGAGGGCCTCCTTGGAGATGAAGCCGAGCATCGGCGGCAGACCCGCCATGGACATGCAACCCAGCAGCGTCACGACGAAGCTGCCGGGCAGAGCCCGCACGAGGGCGGGCATCCGGCGCAGTTCGCGGGTATGCACCGCGTGGTCGATCACTCCGACCATCATGAACAGCCCGGATTTGAACAGGGCGTGCGCGATGGTGTGCAGCACCGCAGCAAGGATCGCAGCCTCGGTCCCCACGCCGATCAGGGTGACGATCAGGCCCAGCTGGCTGACCGTCGAATAGGCCATGAGCTTCTTGAGGTCGAGCTGCTGCAGGGCCAGGAACCCGCCGACGAAGGCGGTGACGAGACCGGCGGTGATCAGCAGAACGTTCCAGGCCAGCACATCGTGGAACGCCGGGCTGAAGCGCAGCAGCAGGAAGATGCCGGCCTTCACGACGGCGGCGGCATGCAGATAGGCGGAGACCGGAGTCGCCGCGGCCATCGCATCGGGCAGCCAGACGTGGAAGGGGAACTGGGCGGACTTCGTGCAGGCCGCGACCGCGACCAGCACGGCGACCAGCGTGGTGAACGCCGGATCCTCGGACCAGACATCGGCGGCCAGCACCTCGCTCACCGAGGAGGTGCCGAGGCGGAGGATCATCAGCGAGACCGCGATCAGCAGGGCGAGACCGCCCAGGAACGTGATCAGCAGGGTCCGCATCGAGGCGGCCTGGCCGCCTCGTCCGGAGCGGGCGATCAGGAGGAAGGAGGCGATCGAGGTCAGTTCCCAGGTGATGAACAGCAGCACCAGGTCATCGGCGAGGACGAGACCCACCATCGACGCGGTGAACAGGGCCATCACCAGGGAGAAGCTGAGCTGGCGCCCGGGATCCAGGTAGCGCGCCGAGTAGGCCAGCACCACAGCCCCGATGACCAGGGCGATCATCGCGAACACGATCCCGATGCCGTCCGCCCGCAGGGCGAAGTCGATGCCCCACTGCGGGGCCCAGGGCACGGAGAACGTCGTGGCCGCAGGCTCCGTGGAGCCTCCGAGAACAGCGGCGGCCGCCGGCACGAGGGCAGCGGTGGCCACGAGATACAGCGCAGCGAGGATCCAGCACGCGGAGCGGCCGAGAGCGCGGTCCAGGACCGGCGTGATCGCGACCGTCGCGACGAGGATCAGCAGAGTCCACAGCACCGACACCGTCAGCACCCCGGCCCGGAGAGGGCGGTGGTGTTGAGGCGGGTCATGCCCAGGATTCTAGCCAGATCCCGGTTACTGCCCAACTCGGTCCTGCGCCCCGAGCGAGCGACCGCCTCGCGCGCATGCGCGAGAAGAAACTAGCCTCGCTCCGGTGCCGGAGCGAGGCCAGATCCCCTGCTTCTATGCCCAAGATCACGCTCGACGGTGCCCGCGACGGCCCTGCTTCTCGGCCCGGCAGAGCCGTCGCGTCCTCACCGTCAGCTGATCAGCCGCCCATCATGAAGGTGATCTGCTGCTCCTCGCGCATGCGGTAGAGGAATGCCGCGGTGGCGTCGCGGTTCATCGGGTTCAGCGGACGGTAGGTGCCGTCGGCCCAGCCCTTCGAGATCTCCTCGGACTTCAGCCAGGCGATCTCCGTGGCGTACAGGTTCGACAGCGGGACGTCCGCGAAGGGCCGCTCGGTCGGCGTCGGCGCGTCGGGCGAGCCGGCGTAGCGGTACACGAACGCCGCCATCGCGTCCCGGGCGATCGGCTGGGTGGGACGGAAGGTGCGATCGCTCCAGCCGGTGGTGATGCCCTGCTGGTAAGCCCAGATGATCGCGTCGTAGTGCTCCTGGCCGCGCTTGACGTCCCGGAACGGCTCGCTGCGCGGAGGAGTGACCTCCGGGGAGCCGGCCAGACGGTGCAGGAAGGCGGCCATGGCGTCGCGGTTCACCGGCTGCACCGGGCGGAAGGTGCCATCCTTGTAGCCCTTGGCGATGCCGTTCTCGTAGGCCCACAGGACCGACTCGTAGTGCTCCATCCCCGGGCCCATGTCCGAGAACGGGTGCTCCACGACACGGGGCAGGACCTGGATGACCGAGGGCTTGGGGCCCTGGCCGTCGAAGTCGGGGAAGTGGGAGGTGTGCGCTCCCCACTCGCCGTCCTCGCCCGGGTGCTGCACCGCCACGAAGGCGGTGCGGTCCTGGTCGCGGATGATCGGGCCGCAGGTCTCCCCGTCGCGCGGGACCGACAGGAACTGCTCGACGCGGCCGCGGGCGTCGCCCTCGAGCGTCACGCGGAACAGGCCGTCGTTGTAGCCGATGCCGGAGGGGGCGCCGTCGGTGGAGATCCACAGGTTGCCCACCGTGTCGAAGGCCAGGTTGTCCGGGCAGGAGATCGGCGAGACCTGGTCCACCGGGAAGCCCGAGAAGTAGGTCTGGTCACCCTGCGCCGGGTCGCCGCAGACCATCAGCAGGTTCCACGCGAAGGTGGTGGAGCTCTGGTCGCCCTGCTCGTCGATCTCGACGACGTGGCCGTCGCGGTTCTCGGCGCGCGGGTTCATCTCGTCCGCCGGGGCCTTGCCCTCGGTGCCGCGCCCGGAGTTGTTGGTGCAGGCCACGTACACGCGGCGGGTCAGCAGCGAGGGCTCGACGTCCTCGCAGCGATCCATCTTGGTGGGGCCGACGGCGTCGGCCGCGAGGCGGGTGGTGACCAGGACCTGCTCGACCGTGAAGCCGGGGACCTTCGACTCGCCGCCGACGACCAGCGGGAGCCACTCGCCGGTGCCGTCGAAGGCACCGTCGACGGGGACCGCGCCGGAGCCGTCGATCTCGCCGGCCGGGGAGTTGCCGGTGAACTTCGCGACGTACAGGTCGCCGTTCTCCAGCAGGGTCATGTTGTGCGCGGTGTCGCCCTCGACGTAGGTGTCGCGGGAGACGAACTTGTAGAGGTAGTCGAAGACCTCGTCGTCGCCGGAGTAGGCCACGGCGCGGCCGTCCTCGCCGAGGATCACGTTCGCGCCCTCGTGCTTGAAGCGACCCAGCGAGGTGTGCTTGCGCGGGGTGGATTCCGGATCCCACGGGTCGACCTCGACGATCCAGCCGAATCGGTTGGGCTCGTTCTCGTAGCCCTCGGTACGGGCGTCGTAGCGGTCGTACTTCGTCTCCCAGCCGCGGGCGGTCGCCGAATCGGCCAGGCCGTAGCGCTGCTCCGCCTCGGAGGTGCCGGCGGAGCGGAAGTAGCCGTGGAAGTTCTCCTCGCCGGAGAGCAGCGTGCCCCAGGGGGTGAGGCCGCCGGCGCAGTTGCCGAGGGTGCCCAGTACGGTCGTGCCCTCGGGATCCTCGACGGTCTTCACCAGGTCGCTGCCGGCGGCGGGGCCGGTGAGCGTGAAGGGGCTGTCCAGCAGGATGCGGCGGTTCAGCTCCGCGCCCTGGACGTAGGCGTAGGGCTTGGTCGAGCTGGCGCGCTCGAGCTCGACGACGGTGAGCCCGTGGGCGGCCATGCCGATCTCGAGGGCCTCGTCCTCGTCGGTGCCCGTGGGCAGCATGATGTTCTCGTTCGTGTACTCGTGGTTCACGAACATCACGGCGCGCTTGCCGTCGGACTCCGGGATCTCCTGGATCTCCGTGTAGTCGTTGTTGTAGCCGAACTGGAGCTTCTGGGCGTCAGCGCTCTGGGCGTTCCAGTCGAAGTCCGGGGCGTCGTCGAACAGCGGATCGCCCCATCGGATCACCGGGTGCCAGTCGAAGCCCTCGGGGACCGTGAACTCGTCGGTCTCGAAGTCGACCGGAGCGATCGCTGTGAAGTCCAGCGAGGTGCCGCTGGGCGCGAGTGCGGGGACGGGGCCCAGTGCGGGGACCGGGGCCCCGGGGGCGGCGACCGCTCCCTGCGTGCCGGCCAGCGCGATCGCGATCGCGCCGCCGGTGCCGCCGAGCATGGTGCGGCGCGACAGCGCGGAGGAGGCGATGTCCCGGAAGGTCGGGTTGTCGGAGTGGTTGCACGGACCGAAGGCGCACTGGTTGGCGCACTTCAGCGCACAGGTCACCGACGAGCGCTTGCCGCGCGCGGCGTCCTTCATGAGCAGGGGGAGATCGATCAGGGCCATGGGTGGGCGTCCTTTGCTGTCCGTCGGGGTCTCGCCGCCTCGGCGGCGGAGTCGAGACGACGATGCAACAGCGAAGTGAGGCGGGGCCCTCCCCCAGGCAAAGACGGGATGAACAGTGCACTGCAGACGCGGGACGCCCGGGGTCAGGGCCTGGCGGGGGCCACGAAGGTGTCGGGCTTGACGAGCACCACCGGCACGGGCGACTCGATCGCGATGCGCTGCGACGTCGAGCCGAGCAGGATCTTCCCGATCGGGGTGCGCCGACGGATGCCGAGGACCACCAGGTCGACGGGATCGGAGTCGATGGCATCGAGGATGTCGTCCGCCGGGTCGTCCCGCTTGGGGACGGTGCGCAGCTCATGCTCCAGGCCGGTCTCCGCCAGTCGTTCCGTCAGGGAACGCTGGTCGAGCACGCCGCGCGCCTTGCGCGGATCCGGTGCCCGCTCGGAGGCCAGCACGAGGAGCTTGGCGTCGCGCCGGTGGGCCTCCGCGACGGCGAAGTCGAGCGCGGCCTCGCTGGTGGCGCTCGGGACGTAGGCCAGCAGGATGGTGGTCATGGCATCTCCCTGGGTGGACGATCGATGGGAAGGGACGGGATGCGGCGCGCGCTGCGCGGCCCGAGCTCGACGCTCCGGCGGTTCACTGCCGACCCAGATCGTCTGGGTGGCGGAAGCGCGTGCGCCGGGCGCGGACCGCACTGTTGTAGAACCAGGTGATGATGTATAGCACCAGGCCGATCCCGAGCAGACCACCGGCGATCACGTAGTTCTGGGTGGGCTGCGCGATCGGGGTGATCAGTGCGAAGGACGTGAGCGCACCGATCACCGGCAGCACCGTCGGGGTCCGGAAGTGCCGCGCGTCGACCTTGTCCTTGCGCAGTACCAGCACTGCGACGTTCACCAGGCCGAACACGGCCAGCAGCAGCAGGGCAGTGGTGCCGCCGAGCGCCGAGATCGTGCCCTCGGCGAGCACGAAGCGCACTGTGAGCACCAGCGCGATGGCGAGACCGGTGGAGAACAGGACGCCGACCCACGGGGTGCGGCGGGTGGGGAGGACCCCGCGCAGGAACCCGGGCAGCACGCCCTGCTTGGACATGCCGTAGAGCAGGCGGGAGGCCATCATCATGTTGATCAGCACGGTGTTGGCCACCGCGAAGATCGAGATGAAGGCGAAGATCGTGTCGATCGGGATGCCCGGGGCACCGACCTCGACCACCGTCAGCAGCGGGGTGGTCGCCTCCGTGAGCTGGCCGATCGGGACCACCGCCACGGCGAGCACCGAGATCAGCACGTAGACCAGCCCGGTGACGGACAGGCCGCCGATGAGCGCTCGCGGGAAGTTCTTGACCGGGTCGACGGTCTCCTCGGCCATGTTCACGGAGTCCTCGAAGCCGACCATCGAGAAGAAGGCGAGCGCGGTCGCACTGATGACCGCCATGAACAGGCTCTTCTCCCCCGCCGTCTCGAAGAGGATCACGCGGGAGAAGTCGGCCTGACCCTTCGCGATCGCGAAGAAGGCCACCAGGATCACGAGGGTGAGACCGGACAGTTCGATCAGCGTGAGCACCACGTTGGCCTTCACGGACTCCGAGACGCCGTACATGTTGATCACGGCGACCAGGGCCAGGAACACCAGGGCGATGGCGGTGGCGGTGCCTCCGGCGGCATCGCCGAGGGATTCCTCGAGCTGGAAGGCCTTCAGGAAGTTCTCCGCGAGGAAGATCGAGCTGGTCGAGGCCGAGGTGATGCCCGAGGACAGCACGGCGAACGTGACCATGAAGGTCAGGAAGTGGATCCCGAACGCCTTGTGGACGTACAGCGCCGCGCCCGCCGCCTGCGGATACTTGGTGACCATCTCGACGTAGGACAGCGCGGAGACCATCGCCACCGAGAAGGCGATGATGATCGGCAACCACCCGGCGCCGCCGACCTCACCGGCGACCTTGCCGGTCAGGGCGTACACGCCGGTGCCCAGGATGTCGCCGACGATGAACAGCAGCAGGAGCTTGGGCGTGATCGCCTTCTTCAGCTCCGGCTGATCCGACGCAGCTGCCGGAGGGCCGGAGCCTTCGGGTGCCGTGGGGGCGGCCTCGTGCGGCTCGCTCATGGGAATCCTCCCGGGACGATGGGACGTGCAGTGCGCTCAGGGCGGCAACGTGCTCGCGAGGAGCACCCTTGCCCAGGGAACCCGTGGGCGACTGTGCGCGCACTCTACTCCGTCGTCTCCGCCCTCACACGGTCGTGGCGGGCGAGCGCGCCGAGGCGGAATCCTGCTGATCCGGCTGGTCACGACCCTTGCTCGTCCCCACGGGAGCGGGCCCGGGTGGCGGGTCAGGGTCCTCGGGACCCGTGAGCTCCTCCGCCTCGGCCTCCCGGGAGGTCAGGCGCAGCGTCTGCACCCACTGCCGGGATGCGTCGGAGCTGATCGCCAGCACGCCGAGGGCGGAGGCCCCGGCACCCACCAGCAGGGAGTGCGCGACGTCGCCCGTCGTCGAGGTGGCCACCACCAGGCGGACCAGTGCGTCGGCGGTGAACAGTGCCATCAGCGCGATCCGGGCCCACCGGCTGCGGCGCAGCACTCCCACCAGCAGCAGCACCAGGACCACGGCGAAGACGGAGGCCAGGATGATCCCCTCGTCCTCGGTCAGCACCAGGGAGGCGTCGGCGAAGAGGTTCGAGAAGTTCACCCCCAGCAGCTGGCCCAGCCACTGCGCGATCACGAGGCACGACTGCAGCAGCACGAGGGCGCCGGTGAAGGCGACCGTCGGCGGCGGCAGGTGGTGATCGGCCGCGCGGGCGACGATCTCGTGGAAGTCGTCGACCGTGCCGTGCCATTGCGCGGAGAGCTCGCCGCCGAGCGCCGCGCGGTCGGCATCACTGCTGGTGATACGGGCCGCGGCGAGTGCCGACTGGGTTGCGGCGCGGGCGCGGGCCTTCATCACCGTGGTCCCCGTCGGCCGATGCCGGGGCAGCATCATCGCGCTCGCCCCGTCGGAGCGGCCCGCGACGCCGGCGAGGTCGATCACCGGCAGATGCCCGTCGGTGTGGAACCGGTCGCCCTGCCCGTTGCGATCGTGATACGCGGTCGAGAACTCCTTGATCACCTCGACCGGGATCTCGGGGTCGGCGAAGCGCACGGTGTCGATCAGATAGTCGCGCTCGACGTCGATGTTCTCGTCGATGCGATGGGTGATCTGCAGGGTGAAGAAGGAGAAGCCGACCGCGCGGTCATAGGTGCCGGCGGCGAGCCAGTCGGTGCGGTAGCCGCCGGGCAGCACGAAGTCCGAGGGCATCCGCCAGAACCGCACGTGGTGGCGTTTGGTCGTGGTCCCGCCCACCTCCTGCTGGTACGTGAACTCGTGGCGTCGGCCCATGAGGAACAGGTCGGAGACGGGCGCGGCCGGAAAGGACCGGCGCAGCAGCGTGGAACGGACCATCGACCAGGCCGACGCCAGCGTGCGCTCCTCGGCGAGCACCCAGCCTGCACGGCGCATCGCCACATGCAGGTCCCGCTCGGGGCCGTCGAAGGCGAGGTTGATGGGATCCGAGAGCACCCCCTCGGTGGTGCGGGTGCGACCGAAGAAGTAGTCCGGCAGATAGATCCAGGTCATCAGCTGGTGCAGGCGCGGCAGCGTGATGTACGTGAGCAGGAGCCAGAAGCCGACCAGGTACAGCAGCCGCACCGGGGTCAGGGAGAAGCCCTCGATCAGGTACAGCAGGGCGAGCCAGACGGAGACCACCACGCCCGCGGCGATGAACAGCGTGTCCAGCAGGGAGTACAGCTCGAACCGGCGGCCGCGGGCAGTGTGCCCGCGGGCATGGTCGTAGACGGGCGACTCGTCGGGGACGGGCCGCTCGAAGGGGGCCATCCGCGATGCGCGGATCGGCGTCATCGGGTGCGCCCCAGGCGCCGCGATCTCATGGGGCCATCGTAAGGCGAACGATCCAGGGGCGCCGCACCGGGCGGGATTAAGGTGGCCCGGCCCCCGTTCGAAGGAGAAGTACCTGATGACCAGTGTTCCCCACGTCCGTTTCCATGACGGTCACGAGATCCCCCAGCTCGGCTACGGCGTCTTCAAGGTCGACGACGACGTCGCGGCCGACGTCACCGCCCAGGCCCTCGAGGCCGGCTACCGCCATGTCGACACCGCGAAGATCTACGGCAACGAGGAGGGCGTCGGACGTGCGATCCGGGCCTCCGGCCTCGCCCGCGAGGATCTGTTCGTCACCACCAAGCTGTGGAACGACGCGCAGGGCTTCGACGACGCCATCGCCGCCTGCGAGGCCTCCCTCGAGCGTCTCGGCCTGGACTACCTGGACCTCTACCTCGTGCACTGGGCCGTGCCCGCCCAGGGGACGTACGTCGAGGCGTGGCAGGCGCTCATCGAGCTGCAGAAGCGCGGACTGGTCCGCTCCATCGGCGTCTCGAACTATCCGCTGCCCGAGCTCGAGGAGATCATCGCCGCCACCGGCGTCGTGCCGGCGATCCACCAGATCGAGCTGCATCCCTACTTCCAGCAGCGCGAGCTGCGCGCGGTCCACGCCCAGCACGGGATCGCGACGCAGTCGTGGGGCCCGCTCGGTCAGGGCAAGTCGGACCTGCTGGACAACACGGTGATCACCGATATCGCGGCGGCGCACGGCGCGACCGCGGCACAGGTGGTGCTGGCCTGGCACCTTGCGCACGGCATCGTGACGATCCCGAAGTCCGTGACGCCTTCGCGGATCGTGGAGAACCTCGCTGCCGTCGAGCTGGAGCTCACGGCCGACGAGGTCGCGGCGATCGACACGCTGGACCGTCCGGACGGGCGCGGCGGCGCGGACCCGGCCACCAAGACCGCCTGAGCCGCACCCCGGGCCCGGGCCCGAGCCCGGGCGAAAATGTGGGCGTACGACCGATGCCAACTCGCACATCGGTCGTACGCCCACATTTCCGGCGCCGAGGGCGACGCGGCGTCGGCGACGGCGGCGAGAGCGAGAGTGAGAGCGAGAGCCCAGGTGCCGGGCCCACGTTCCACGTCGCCTCCTCAGGGCCGGGAGGCGGATCGGGTCAGTAGTAGACGGCCAGTCGTCCGTTGGGGCCGTCGATGACCTGCACCGGGGTGTTGAAGACGCGGGTGAGCACCTCGCCGACCATGATCTCGGGGACCGGCCCGGACTCGACCACGCCGCCGTCCTTCATGGCGATGATGTGGTCCGCGTAGTGGGCCGCGAAGTTGATGTCGTGCAGCACCACCACGACGGTGCGGCCCAGCTCGCGCGCCGCGTCGCGCAGCCGGCCCATCATCTGCACGCTGTGCTGCATGTCGAGGTTGTTCAGGGGTTCGTCCAGCAGCACGTACTCGGTGTCCTGGGCGAGCACCATGGCGACGTAGGCGCGCTGGCGTTGGCCGCCGGAGAGCTGGTCGAGGTAGCGATCCTCGAGCTCGTCCAGATGCAGGAAGTCGATCGCCTCGGAGATCTTCTGCTCATCCAGCGGCGTGAGCCGGCCCTTGGAATAGGGGAAGCGACCGAAGCCCACCAGCTGACGCACCGTGAGCCGGGTGACGAAGTGGTTCTCCTGCCGCAGCACCGAGACGATCTTCGCGAGATCCTTCGAGGCGGTCGAGCTGATGTCGTACCCGGCGACCTCGATCGTGCCGTCGTCGATCCCCAGCAGGCGCCCCACCATGGTCAGCAGGGTCGACTTGCCGGCACCGTTGGGCCCCACCAGGGCGGTCACCCCGCCGGAGGGGATGTCGAGGGTGACCGGCCCGATCTCCACTGTGGACGAATACTTCTTGCGCACCGCGTCGATGGAGATCACAGGCGCCCCTTTCGCATGATGACGGCGAGGAACACGATCCCGCCGACGAGTTCGATGATGATGGAGACGACGCCCTGCGCGTAGAACACGTGGTTCATGACGAAGTACGCGCCGGCGAGTACGACGAAGCCGACCAGCACGCCCACCGGGAGCAGGAGCCGATGGTCGTGCGTGCCCGCGAGCTGGTACGTCAGCGTCGCCACCAGGAATCCGAAGAACGTCATGGGGCCGATCAGGGCGGTGGAGACCGCCATCAGCACCGAGACCAGCACCAGGGTGTAGATGGTCTGCCGGCCGTGGTCGATGCCGACGTTGATGCACACGTCCCGGCCCAGCGAGATCACGTTGAGGGTGCGGGCGTTCAGCCAGATCAGCACCCCGGCGACCACGCACAGTGGGATCGCGTAGGGCAGGTACTCGACGCTCGCGTTGGTGACGGAGCCGAACAGACGCGCGCTGAGCACGTCGAACTCGCTCGGGGTGAGCAGGCGCTGCATGAAGCTCGAGACGGACCCCAGGCCCCCGCCGAGCACGATGCCCACCAGCAGCATCACCTGCAGGTTCGCGTACTTCCCGCGCAGCAGCCAGCCGTACAGCAGCACCGAGAGCCCCACCATCACCGCGACCTGCAGGAGGAACTGGCCGGTGCCCTGCAGGGCGACCACCCCGGCCGCTCCGAGCATGTACACGGCGGTGGTCTGGATCGCCGTGTACAACGACTCGAAGCCCATGATCGAGGGCGTGATGATGCGGTTGTTCGTCACCGTCTGGAAGGCGATCGTGGCGGTGGCCTGGCAGAACGCGGCCACCCCCATGACGACCAGCGAGGTCGTGCGCAGCTCCGCGATCAGCCAGAAGCCGCGACTGCCCACCGGCATCGGGTTCCCGACCGCGAGCAGGCCCAGCGCGAAGCCGGCGGCGAGCACCACCAGCACCCCGAGCACGATCCAGTAGCGCCGGCGGGACCGCGCGTCGGCGAAGGCACCGGAGCTTCCGCGCGGCCGACGGGGCGCGCCGAGGGTGCCGAGATCCTCCGCGGTATCGGTGGGCGCCGTGGAGATCTCCAGCCGGTCGTTCTCGGCCGGGGCGCCGAGCCTCCGACCCACGGGGCTGCGCGTGCTGAGCTCATCCATGGCGGCGCTGCCTCAGCAGGAGGGCGATGAAGACGATCGCGCCGAGGATGCCGAGGATCAGGGAGACCGGCACCTCGAACGGCATGATGATCGTGCGGCTGACGAGGTCGCAGGCGGTGACGATGGCGATGCCGAGCAGGCACACCCACGGCAGGTTGCTGCGCAGGTCATCGCCCCGGATCATCGACACCACGTTGGGCACGATGAGCCCGAGGAACGGCAGGTTGCCGACCACCACGGTGACCACTCCGGTGGCGATCGCGACCAGGCCGGTACCCAGGAGCAGCACCCGCCCGTAGTTGACGCCCACGTTGGTGGCGATGTCCTCGCCGAGCCCGGCCACGGTGAGCCGGTCAGCGACGAAGAAGACGGCGATGCCCACCAGGAGCACGATCCACAGCACCTCGTACTGTCCCCGCAGCACCGAGGTGAAGGAGCCCGCGAACCACACGCTGAGGTTCTGCAGCGCGTCGAACTGGAGCGCCACGAAGGTGGAGATGGAACCGACGACGGCGCCCAGCATGATCCCGATGATCGGGACGATCAGCGAGCTGCGCAGGGTGACCCGACGCAGGAACGCGAAGAACACCATGGTGCCGACGAAGGAGAAGAAGATCGCAACGACCATGCGGGTGAGGAGGTCGGCCTGAGGACTGATGATCATCACCAGGATCAGGCCGAGACCTGCCCACTCGGTGGTGCCGGTGGTGGACGGCTCCACGAAGCGGTTCTGGGTCATCAACTGCATGATCAGCCCCGACATGGCCATCGCCGCGCCCGCCAGGACGAGGGCGATGGTGCGGGGCACGCGGGTGATGGCGAACATCTCCGAGCCGTCCTCGGCGCCGAAGATGTCGTAGACCCCCGTCAGCAATGAGGCGAGAAGCAGCAGCGCCACCAGGACGATGCCGAGCACGAGCTTGCCGTCGAGCAGGCGTTCGCGGCCGCGCCGCCGCACAGCGGTCGCGTCGGCGGCGAGGGAGGGAGTGGGCATCAGGTCACCTGGGCAAGGGGATCAGTGAGGGGCGTCGGGGGCAGGGACGGCGGGGCAGAACCTGGCTCAGGCCGAGCCCTCGAGGGCGTCGGCCAGGGTCCCGAAGTACTCGGTGTAGGTCTGGATGGACTCATTGGTGTACGTATCCGCGGGCATGTAGACGATGTTCCCCTCGGCGACGGCGGTGACCCCGGCGAGCGCCTCGGAGGCCTCGAGGATCGTGGCGGCGCTCTGGTAGGCCGGGTCGTCGGCGGAGATGGCGGCATCGCGGTCCATGACCAGGATCCAGTCGGGGTTGGAGCTGGCGATCGCCTCCACCGAGATGTCGTCGCCCTGGTGGTCGTCGCTGGCGCCTTCGACCTCGAGCGCCGGCACGAAGCCGAAGGCGTCGAAGGTCCAACCCAGGGTGCGGCCGGCGCCGGGGGCGATGTAGCCGATCTCGCCGCCGGAGACGGTGACGGCCATCACCGTCGCGGAACCGTCGTAGGCGGCACTGACGCGCTCCATGGCGGCGTCGAGGCCGGTGGCGAGCTCCTCGGCCTCGGCCTCCTTGGCGAAGATCTGCCCCAGCGCCGTGACCTGGCGCGCGAGCTCCTCGGCGAAGGGATGGTCATCGCGGGGGTCGAGCTCGAGGATGGTCGCCTCGGGCGCGTACTTCACGAAGTCGTCGTGGTACTGGGCGAAGCGCTGGCCGTTGAGGATCAAGGTGGGCTCGGCGGCGACGACGGCCTCGAGGTCGGGTTCGCGGTGGTTGCCGAGGTCGATGATCGACTCGTCGTCCTTGAGGGAGTTGGTCGAGGGCATCAGTGCACGGGCCGCGGCGGTGAGGGTGACGCCCCAGGACTCGAGGGTCTCGAAGGTGCGGTTGTCGGTCGCGACGACGGACGCCGGAGGGGTCTGGACGCTGTGGGTGCCGTTGTTGTCCTCGATCTCGACCGTGCCCGCGGCGTCGCCGATGTCGGAGGCACCACCCTCGGCGGCATCGGTGGACGTGCCACAGGCGGTCAGGACGAGGCCGAGCGCACCGGCGGCGGAGGCGGCACCGAAGTGGCGACGGGAGAGGGAGGTCATGGAGAGGCCTTCTGTCGTGGGTCTGACGTCGGTCGGAACAGATCGCCGGTCGGCGTCGCGAATGACAACGCGCCAGGGACGCTACTGAGGCTAGCCTCACCTCTGGTCTTTACGCCACTGAGGACTTGCGTTAATTGCCCAGATGGCTGTGATGGTTGTTACAGCGCCTCACCTGGGGGGACTTGGGTCCCGGTGTTGAACGGTCGGAACAGGTCGATCTCGGGGCCTGCGGATCCGTAGTCTGTCCCTGATCGAGGATCGGGGGATCCTGAGGGGAGCAGAGATGCATGCACGAGAAGAGGGGCCTGGCGAGCGTGGTCCGGTCGAGCCACTGCCCGATTTCCGAGGCGGCTCCGGCGCCGGCGATGCGGTGGGCGGCCCGAGGACGCGCGACCCCGAGGGGCGCGACTCGTCGACAGGGCGGCCCGGCGGGCCGCGGAAGGGGCTGGTCCTCAGCCTTCTCGGCGGTTGCGGCCTGCTGGCGGTGCTGATCCTCGTGGTGGCGCTGGTGCTGTGGAACGCCGTCGCCTCTCCCACGGCGTCGGACCCGAGCACGGGACCCACGACCCAGGGCTCCGAGTCCCCCTCGGAGCAGCCAGGGGAGTACGTCCCCGGACAGGAGGAGGAGCCGCTCGGAGGCGCCTCCCCCACGATCACCGCCGCCCCCACGCGGCCCTGCACCCTCCACGACGGCACCTCGCGGACTCCACAGGTCGAGGGGACGGTGCGCGGAGGCGGGATCGAGTACGAGCTGCAGGAGGGCTGGTCAAGCGCCATCGACTGGGGTGTGCAGGATTCGTACGTGGTCGATGTCGCGACCTCCGACCAGTACGTCGAGGCCGGCTGGCACTCGGTGGCGACCGTCGGCGGCGTCGAGTTCCCTGAGGACGAGGGCGGGTATCCGGGAGCCCAGGAGGCGGCCCGCACCATCTTCCAGTGCGATGTCACCCGCGACATGGTCACGGATCTCTACAGCGATCCCTTGACGGTGCAGGACCTGCGCGACGAGGAGATCACCATCGACGGGCACGACGCCTGGATCGTCGGCGGGACGGTGCAGCTGGCCGAGAACGAGGTCTTCGAGAGCACCGACGCCTGGGATCTCGTCGTCATCGTGGTCGACGCACCCCAGGGCCCGGCCGCCTTCATCGGAGGCGCCGCGACCGGGCTCGACGGACAGGTCGCCGATCTCGACGCGATGGTCGAGAGCCTTGCGGTGACGGGATGAGCCTTGCGGCGGCGAGATGAGGGGAGCTCGCGATCCACGACGGCGGGGGATCTCCCCGCAGTAGCAGGAGCAGGAGCAGACCGTGGGGGCCTGGCAGCTGCGCGCACCGACGAGATCGACCGGCGCGATCGCCCCCGCCCGGCCATCCAGCAGCCCTGCCGTCTCGCCGGCCCGCCGTCTCGCCGCCCCACAGCCCGGGCATCCCGCGGCGTCAGGGGGCGGGGGTCGGGGTGCGGGGAGGGTCCGGGTGAGGCGAGGACCCGGTGGCATCGAGCAGTCGAGCCAGCAGTAGGCCCAGCACCGGCGCCAGCAGCATCGAGGCCAGCACATCGGTGGGGTGATGCACCCCGAGCGCCACCCGCGACCAGGCCGTCATCGCGGTGACGAGGACGGCGAGCACGATGCCGACCCGTCGGACCCAGCCGGCGGGCAGCGAGAGCAGGATCGCGACGCAGAAGGCGGCGGCGAAGGCGGTGTGCCCACTGGGGAAGCTGAAGGAACCCGGCGGCAGCAGGAGCTGGTTCGGGAGCGATTCGATCTCGGGGCGAGGGCGCCGCACGAGGAGCTTGAGCCCCTCGACGATCCCCCAGGGCACGGCGACCAGGGTCCCGGAGCGCACCCCGGCCCACACGCTGCGTCGCAGCAGGGCCCCCACCAATGCCGCCAGAGCGGCGAGCACGGCCGCCGCGAGCGGGCCGAAGGCGGCATCGATACCGAGTGCCCACGACGCCGCCGGGCCGTCGAGCCCGCGATGCGCCGCGGCGACGAGGCGCAGGTCGAACTCGCCGACGGCGGGCACCGCCAGGAGCACGCGCCCGAGCACCGCAGTCAGGACCACTGCCCCCAGCATCGACAGGACGACCTTTCCTCGAGCACCGAGGGGCCCGCTGCGCGCAGGAGGGCGCATCACTCTGCGCGCGGGGGTGTCAGGCCTCGGTGTGTCCACAGGCCAAGTGTCCACTGCAGCAACGCTCCACGATGCGGGCGGGCACGCGGCGCGGCGGTCGACGGAGCAGTCTCGAGAAAGGTGCCGCGAACTGTCGATCCGGGCGATCCCCGTTCGTCATAGTGGTGACCGAGCCGCCCGGCTCGGTCACCGCACCGCTGGAGGAGTCACGATGAAGTACGTACTGCTGCTGATGGGGAACCTTGCCGACGAACGCTGCGGCGAGACCGAGGAGGGCCCCGGCGTCGAGGAGTTCATCGCCTTCGACGCCGAGCTCGAGAAGGCCGGGGTGCTCGCCGGCGGCTTCGGCCTCACCGATCCCGAGGAGGGCACGAGCCTCACCAAGGCCGACCGCGACGCGGAGCCCGTGATCACTGCGGGCCCCTATGCCGAGAGCCGCGAGTTCGTGGGCGGCACGATCGTCCTGGACGTCGCGAATCTCGACGAGGCCCTCGCCTGGGCCGCGAAGTGTCCGGGGGCGATCGGCGGTCGCATCGAGGTGCGCCCGCTGCTCGACCTCTGAGCCGATGGTCGACCGCGCGGCGCACGAGCAGCTGCCCGCCGACGACGTGCTGGCCCGGGTGCACCGGGAGGAGCACAGCCGTCTGCTGGCGACCCTCGTGCGCCGTTTCGGTGACCTGGACCTCGCCGAGGATGCCGCGCAGGAGGCGATGGAATCCGCCCTGCGCAGCTGGCCCGAGCAGGGAGTCCCGCAGCGGCCGCTGGCCTGGCTGACCACGGTCGCGAAGCGGGTCGCGCTGGATCGGGTGCGCCGGGACGCGACCGTCGCGCGCCGACTGGCGCAGCTGCACGTGCGCGAGGGTCCCGTGGCGGCCCCACCGGCCGACGAGGAGGCACTCGCCGCCGAGGATCTGCCTGATGACCGGCTCGCGATGCTCATGGGCTGCTGCCACCCCGCGATCGCCCCGGCCGACCGCATCGCGCTCATGCTGCGCTTCGTGGCCTCGCTGAGCACGGCGGAGGTCGCGCAGTCCCTGCTGCTGCCGGTGCCGACGCTGCAGGCGCGGATCACCCGAGCGAAGAAGCGGATCACGGCGACTGCGATCCCGCTCACCGTGCCCGCAGATCCGGCCGAGCGGGACCGTCGACTGCCGCTCGTGCTCACGGCGATCTCCCTGATCTTCACTGAGGGATACGCCGCGACCAGCGGCGATACTCCCATTCGGCGCGAGCTCACCGCGGAGGCGATCCGACTGGCGCGGATCACGCATCACCTGCTGCCGTCGACTGCTGAGCCGCAGGGGCTGCTCGCGCTGCTGCTGCTCACCGACGCCCGCTCCCCCGCCCGCGAGGACTCGGACGGCGTGCCGGTCCCGCTCGAGGACCAGGACCGCTCCCGATGGGACCGGCTTCTCCTCCAGGAGGGGCTCGCCCTCGTGCAGGAGGCGGCCGGGCGCAAGGACGCCGGCCGGCTCACCATCCAGGCCACGATCGCGGCGGTGCACGCCGAGGCCGACCGCTTCGAGGAGACCGACTGGGAGCAGATCGTCGTGCTCTACGACCTGCTGCTGGCTCGTGGCGAGGACCCGGTGGTACGGATGAACCGCGCCATCGCCGTCGGCCGGGCGAGGGAGCCCACGGACGCTCTGGCGCTGCTCGAGCAGCTGGCCGAGCACCCGGAGCTCGCGCGCCACCACCCCTTCCACATCGCCCACGCCCTGTTCTGCGAGAAGGTGGAGCGATTCGACGACGCCGTGGCCGCATGGCGCCGGGCGCTCGAGCTGGTCGACAACTCCGCCGAGCGCCGATTCATCGAGCGGCGGCTGGATGCCGCGACCACCACGGCATCCGGCGACCCGTGAGGTCCGCCCCAGCGCTCCGCGTCATCAGCGGACGCAGGGGCCGACGATCTCAGCCGTCGGTGGGCTTCTTGCTGCCCTGCGCGAGGACCAGGGCGCCGGCGATCGCCAGCAGCCAGCTGTCCTTGGCCACGGCAGTGCCTGCCTGGCTGGGGCGCACGCCGTCGGACTCGGTCATCTCCGGGCTGCGCAGGTACATCGCCACCATGGACCCGGAGAAGGCGGCCAGGCCCAGCCCGGCGACCCGGGACGGGACGAAGGGCAGCAGCAGCGCGCCACCGACGGCGATCTCGCCGTAGCTGAGGAACTTCGCGAACTGCTCGGGGGTCAGCTTCCCCAGCGGCGGCACGCCCTTGGCGGCCATGCCCTGCAGGCCCTCGGCCATCTCGGCGGGCATGCCGAGCTTGCCGATGCCGGAGTTGAGGATGAAGGCGCCGGGGACGGCGCGGAGGATCGCGGTGCTGAGGCTCATGGGAATCTCCTGAATCGGGATGGTTGCGCTTTCAACCATATGTCAGGAGGGCCCGCCCTGTCGACCCTCACGGGATACTGGGTCGATGCTCTTCCCGACCGCGCCCCCGCGGGCCGTCCGTCCCCGGCCCCGGTCCCGATGAGCTCCCTCGCCCTCACCATGGTCCTGGTGGCCGCCCTCTGCCACGCGATCTGGAACCTCGCCGCCAAACGAGTCCGGACCGACGGGTACGCCTTCGTCTGGCTCTACAACCTGGGATCGGCTCTGCTGTGGGCCCCGCTCGCGGTGGTCATACTGGTGCACTCCGGCACCGGGTTCTCCCCGGCGCTGCTGCTCGCCCCCTGCGTCTCCGGGATCCTCCACATCGCCTATCAGCTGACCTTGCAGACCGGCTATGCGAGGGCCGATCTCGGGGTCGTGTACCCCGTGGCTCGCGGCGTCGGACCGGTGCTGAGCATGACGATCGCGATCCTCGTGCTCGGCGAACGGCCCGGCTGGGTAGCCGCTGCGGGCGCCCTCGTCGTGGTGGGCGGGATCGTGGTGGTCGCCACCGGACGCTCCGCGGCAGGACGCCACGGCGCGCGCGCCGGGATCGCCTGGGGCGGCGCGACCGGGATCGGAATCGCCGCCTACACGCTGTGGGACAGCTACTCGGTCACCACTCTCGGCCTGCCACCGGTCACCTATTTCGTCACCAGCTGCCTGTGGCAGGTGGTGTTCATGACGCCGACGCTGCTGCGGCGACACCGCGAGAGCGTGGGCCCGGTCCTCCAGCAGCACGGGAGGGAGATCGCTCTGGTGGCGGTGCTGTCACCGCTGGCCTACGTGCTGGTGCTGGAGGCGATGCGCACCACACCGGTGTCCCTGGTCGCCCCCGCCCGGGAGTCGAGCATCGTGGTGGGCTCGCTGCTGGCCTGGTGGCTGTTCAAGGAGCCCGATCCCCTGCGAAGAATGGCGGGGGCGGCGATCGTGCTCGTCGGGATCGTGCTCATCGCCGTCTGAGCGGTGTCGCCGTCGACGCGGCACCGTGGGCAGGTCCGGCAGGTCCGACAGGCCCCGCACGTCCCGCGCCCCGTCAGGCGCGGGCGATGATCTCCGCGTGGAGCAGGCAGAACCAGCCGTCAGGGTCCTCGGCCCAGCGGCGGAAGTCTGCCGCGAGGGCGTCGCGCTCGTCGGCGTCGGCCCATCCCTCGCGCTCCAGCTGCTGCGCGAACGGGCCGGAGGTGAGTCGCCCGGCGCAGGTCAGCGCCCAGGCCTCGCGGGTCTCCGGCGTCGCATGGAGCCAGGTCGACGCACTCGCCGTCACCTCGGAGAAGCCCGCCTCGTGCGCCCAGGAGAGCAGTCGGCGACCGGCGTCGGGCGTGCCGCCGTTGGCGCGGGCCGCCCGCAGATACAGCTCGAGCCAGCGGTCGAGGCCGAGGACCTCGGGGAACCAGCGGAAGCCCTCGTAGTCGCTGTCGCGGATCGCGACGATGCCGCCGGGTCGGGTGACCCGACGGGCCTGCGCGAGGGCGGCGACGGGTCCGGGCACGTGCTGGAGCACCTGGTGGGCGTGGACCACGTCGAAGGTGTCGTCGGCGAAGGGCAGCTCGTGGGCGTCGCCGACCACCACCTCCACCCCGTCGAGCCCCTGTCGCTGCAGCTCGGTGCGGGTCAGAGCCGCCGCCTCCTCGCCCACCTCGAGCGCGGTCAGGTTCTCGGGGCCGACGATCCGGGCGAGGTCCGCGGTGATCGTGCCCGCACCGCTGCCCACATCGAGCAGCCGCTGCCCCGCACGCAGATGCGGCAGGAGGTGGGCGGCGGAGTTCTCGGCGGTGCGGGCCCGATGACTGTCGAGCACCGCGGCGCTGTAGCCGTGGGTGTACGCGGGGGTCGTGTTCATGGGCCGACGCTACGCATCCTCTGCCCGGGGCTCCAGCAGAGCTCACCCACCGGGCGCCGCAGGCGCGGGAAGGGCTGACCGGCGCCGGTCCCACAGCGCACCGCCGACCACCGCGCCGATGCCGACCACCGCGCCGATCGCGGTCTCCAGCACGCGCGCCTGCAGCAGCGGGCCGACGGGCTGCGGGTGCGCCAGCTGCACCATCAGCAGGGCCAGCGGCGTGATGAACAGCAGCGCGAAGGAGTAGTTGCGCAGCACGTACATCTCGGCGAGGAACTGCAGCACGATCACCCACACCACCAGCTGCCACGCTTCGACAGGGAACGACAGCAGGAACGCCGTGGTCAGGATGCCCCCGGTGGTGCCGACGATGCGATGCAGCCCGCGCTCGACCTGCAGGGTGCGCCCGAGGCCCGACATCGGCACGATGGCCGCGATCTGCGCCCAGTACGGGAAGGGGAGACCCGAGGCGAGGCCCAGCGCGCCGGCGATCATCGCGACCCCCGCGTAGCGGCCGACCTCGGTGGCCAGCTGCGCGCGCGTCCAGGTCCGCGACGTCTGGCTGTGGTTCGCGCCGGGATGCCGCTCGCCTGCCCAATGCCCGAGCAGGCCCAGCACCACGCACGCGGCGGCGGACGCGCCCGCGATCAGGGCTGCCACCCAGATCGGGGCTGCCGGCGGGGCAGAGGCGATCGCCGCCACGGCGAACAGCGGGAACACCGCGCCACCGGGCTTGATGCCGCGGGAGGAGATCAGGGCGGCGGCGAGTCCCGCGACCACGGCAGCGACCACCAGGGCGATCCACGACTCCGCGAGCGGGGAGATGTGCTCACCGAGCTGCGCGAGGGCCGCGCCGATGCTCACGCACACGGTGAGCATCGCCCCGACCAGCGCCTGCCGCCGGAACCGCACCCTGGTGGGCTCGTACCGCGAGTAGATACCGGTGAACGCCCCGAAGCCCGCATACATCGCCCAGGAGACGTGCCCGGTGACCAGCAGGATCGTCAGCGGGATCGCCAGGCCCACCGCGATGCGGAGCGCGGGGATGTGGTCCACGCGGCTGGGGGCGAGACTCACGAGCCGCTGCATCGAACTGCGGATCCGGGTGGACGCTGCGGGCACGGAGCTCCTTCCGGGGCGGCGCCGCGGGCCGGGCCGCGGACCGTCCCTGCACTGGTGGCGGTGGTCGACGGGGGCGCGGCCGGGCGCAGTGCCGGTCGCGTTCTCTCGAGCGACCGGGAGCGCCGGGGCGTCCACGGGGAGAGCGCGCCGCGAGGCGCGCCCTCCCAGGGTATTGCCGGAAACGCGGCAGGTCACCCCCTGATCTGCTCACACCCGTGGGAGACTGCTGGTCACTCCTGCTGCATCCTCGTCGTCCGGCCGCGGCCGGCCCTCCTCCTCCGGAGCCGACATGACATCCCCTGACAGCACCGCCGCTCCCGCCCCCGTCGGCGGCGCCGGCGTCATCGAGACCACCGGTATCGAGATCATCGCGGAATCCGAGCGGACGGCGAAGCCGCGCGATCTGATCTGGCCCTGGTTCGCCGCGAACGTCTCCGTGTTCGGCATGAGCTACGGCTCGTACCTCCTCGGCTTCGGCATCAGCTTCGTCCAGGCCACGGTCGTCGCGATCCTCGGCATCATCATCAGCTTCCTGCTGTGCGGCCTGGTCGCGATCGCCGGCAAGCGCGGCAGCGCACCGACGATGGTGCTCTCCCGGGCGGCCTTCGGGGTGCACGGTCAGAAGGTGCCCGGCATCGTCTCCTGGCTGACCTCGATCGGCTGGGAGACCTCGCTCGCGATCTCCGCGGTGCTCGCCACCGCCACCGTGTTCGACGTGCTGGGTCTGGCCTCCGGGCAGGCTGTCACCGTGATCGCCGCGATCCTCATCGCCGCTCTGATCGTCACCGCGAGCGTGCTCGGCTATCACACGATCATGAAGCTGCAGTCGATCCTGACCTGGGCGACCGGTGCCATGACCATCGTGTTCATGATCCTCACGATCCCTCACATCGACCTCGCCGCCGTGCTCTCCGCGCCGTCCGGCTCGCCGCAGGCGATGATCGGCGCGCTGGTGATGGTGATGACCGGCTTCGGGCTGGGCTGGATCAACATCGCCGCCGACTGGTCGCGGTACCAGAAGCGCTCCGCCTCCGACGCTTCCATCGTCGCGTGGAACACCGTGGGCGGCGCGGCGGCCCCCGTGGTGCTGGTGATCTTCGGGCTGCTGCTGGCGGGCTCCGACGAGGCCCTGCGCGGCGCGATCGAGGGCGACCCGATCGGCGCCCTGACCACGATCCTGCCGCTGTGGGCGCTGATCCCCTTCTGGATCGTCGCGGTGCTGACCCTGGTCTCCGGCGCCGTGCTGGGCATCTACTCCTCGGGCCTGACCTTGATCAGCCTGGGCATCAACATCCCCCGCCCGGCGGCCGCCGCGGTCGACGGGCTGATCCTGACCGCCGGCACCATCTGGGTGGCGTTCTTCGCGACCAGCTTCATCGGGCCGTTCCAGAGCTTCCTGATCACCCTCGGCGTGCCGATCGCGGCGTGGGCCGGCATCCTCATCGCCGACATCCTCACCCGCCGCGCCGACTATGACGAGAAGGCCCTGTTCGATCCGCGTGGGCGGTACGGCGCCGTGGACTGGACCTCGGTGATCACCATGGTGGTCGCCTCCGTGCTCGGCTGGGGCCTGGTGGTGAACTCCTTCGCCGACGCCGCCCCGTGGAACAACTGGCAGGGCTATCTGCTGCAGCCGCTGGGCCTGGGCACCTTCGTGGACGACCCGGCCGGGGCGTACTGGGACGGGAACTGGGCGTACTCCAACATCGGGGTGCTGCTCGCGCTGGTGCTCGGGTTCGTGGTCACGATGATCGCGCGGCGCGGGACGATCCGTCGGCAGGAGCAGGGCTGACACGAAAGCAGACCATCGGGGCGTACCTCCGCACCGCTTCGAGGACAGCCTCTGTCCTCTTAGACTTCTAGCGTGCAGGTATGACATCGATGAGCACTGATCCCCATCTGTTCCCCACCGCTCGCCCCGTGGTCCTGGTTCCCGGGCACTGGCTCGGCGGCTGGGCCTGGGACGAGGTCGTCCGGCACCTCGCGGCCGACGGCGTCCCGGCCTCGGCGGTGACCCTGCCCGGCATGGATCCCGAGGATCCCGACCGCGCGTCCCGCGGGCTCGAGGATCAGGCGGTCCACCTCGAGCATCTCGTGGCAGAGCTCGCCGCGGCATCCGGACCGGTGGTACTCGTCGCGCACAGTGGTGGGAACCTCCCGGTGATGCGCGTCCTCGGGCGCAGACCAGAACTGGTGGCCCATGTCGTCTGGGTGGACAGCGGCCCCCAGGCCGACGGCACCATCGGCGCCCCGGACCTGCCTGCCGACGTCGCCGAGTCGCCCCTTCCTCCCTACGACGAGCTCGGTCAGCAGGCGAGCCTCGACGGTCTCACCGCGCAGCAGCTCCAGCGCTTCCGGGAGCGGGCCGTGCCGCAACCCGCTGCGGTGCTGCGGGAGGCGTTGCGGCTCGCCGGGGACGGGTGGCGTGATCTGCCGGCGACGATGGTGTGCTGCTCGCTGACCTCGCAGGACGTGCAGTCCATGGCGGAGCAGGGCCATCCGATGATGGCTCCTGTCACCGCCGTGCGGGATCTCGAGCTCGTGGATCTGCCCACGGGGCACTGGCCGCAGTGGAGCAGGCCCGACGACCTCGCAGCCCTGCTCGTCGAGCGCGCGCGACGCGCCGCCGCCCGCGGCTGATCAGCGATCCGCCGGGCCGCAGCTCACACGAGGGCCGGCACGCCCTGGAGGGAGCCCGGCCCGGACTCCTCGGCCACCAGGTCCCGCAGCGCCCGTCGCCCATCGGCCACGGCCCCGGCGATCGGCGTCTCGCGGCGCCACACGACATGGACCCAGCGCTCGATCCTCGGCTCGACGATCGGCAGGACCGCTGTGGCCTCGCCGACGCCGACGAGCCCCAGCCGCGGGAGGATGGTGGCGCCGAGTCCACGATCGACCATCTCGAGCGCCGTGCGGTAGTCGTGCGCCTGGTGCCGGAAGGTCATGTCCAGGCCCGAGACGCGGCACGCATCGAGGAAGATCTGTCGGCACCGACCGTCCGAGGTCGAGAAATCGTCGTTGTCGATCCAGGGCAGCGCGGTGAGGTCCTCCAGGGTCACGGATCCTCGTGCGGCCAGGGGGTGTGCCCGCGGGACCGCTGCGAGAAAGGGGTCCCCCAGCAGCAGCTCGGATCCCAGCGATGCAGGCACGACCAGCTCCCGCTCACCGGAGACCACGAGCTGGAGGTCCTGGCCGGTCTCGACGACGCCTCCGGCGGTCAGCTCGAGACGCACGGAGAGGCTCGGATGCACGAACTCGAGATACGCCACGAGGTCCGCGATCCAGTGCGCCCCGGCGCTGGAGAAGTATCCGATGACCAGGCGCTCGGAGCGCTCGGCGCGCAGGTCCGTCGCCCGGTCCTCCAGGGACCCGAGTGCCTCGAAGACCTTCTCGGCCTCGACCAGCAGCTCCTTCCCGACCGGGGTGAGCTCCAGACGACGGCCCACCCGGGTGAAGAGCTCGAGCCCGAGATCGTGCTCGAGTGCTCGGATCTGCTGGCTGATCGACGACGGGGCCGTGCCCAACCGCGCGCCCGCGCCGCGAACGCTGCCGGCGAGCGCCGTGGACCGGAAGTACTGCAGCTGCTTCAGGTCGCGCATGGGAGCGACTGTACTCCCGCGCCGCACACCTGTGCGTGTTTCTGGGCTTGGAGAGAACAGCTCCGCGCCCCACCATGGTCCTGTGTCCACCGTGCCGATCCGCTCCGCCCACCCCGCGCTGCCCTGGCTCGCCGCTCTTGCGGTGATGCTCATGTGGGCGTCCTCGTTCATCGTGATCCGCATCGGCGGTGCCGATTTCTCCCCCGGTGCGATGTCCTTGCTGCGCACCGGGGCGGCCGCCGTCGCCCTGCTCCCGCTCCTCGTCATCGGGCGGGTGCGCCCGCCCAGGACCCCGCGACTGTGGCTCGCGGTGATCGTCTGGGGAATCGCCTGGTTCGCCGCATACACGATCGTGCTGAACGCGACGGAGCTGCTGCTCGACGCCGCCACGACATCGATGCTGGTCAACGTCGCCCCACTCATCGTGGCCGTGGCCTCGGGGCTGCTCCTCGGGGAGGGGATCTCGGTGCGACTGATCGCAGGCATGCTCGTCGCCCTCGGCGGGATCGCTCTGATCACCGTGGCCACCTCGACCGGACATGTCTCCGGCATCGGCCTGCTGCTCGGGCTGCTCGCCGCCATGCTGTACGCCGGGAGCGTCCTGGCCCAGAAGCCGCTGCTGTCCCACGTCGACTCGACCTCCATGACCGTCGTGGGAATCTCCGCAGGATTCCTCGCGTGCCTCCCGTTCGCGTCGCAGTTGATGTCCGATCTCGGCTCCGCGCCGACGAGCTCCGTGGTCGCCGTCGTGTACATGGGGGTGTTCCCCACGGCCCTCGCCTTCCTGCTGTGGGGGTACGCGCTGACGCGCACGCCGGCCGGCGTGCTGACCTCCTCCTCGCTCATCGTCCCCGGAATCACCGTCGTCCTCGCGTGGATCCAGCTCGGGGAGGTGCCCCCGGCGCTGGCCGCTGCCGGCGGCGCGCTGTGCCTGGTCGGCGCGGGGTTCGCCGTCGCACCGAATGTGCTCGCCGCTCTGCGCGGGTCGCAGCCGGACCTGAAGGTGCCCGCAGCGGCACCGGAGGACCGTAAGGTGCGGCCATGAGTACTGACCCCGGCCCGGAATCCGGGGCCTCGCCCTGGCTGCTGGTCATCGACCCCCAACGGATCTTCGCCGATCCAGCATCCGATTGGGCCTCCCCGTTCTTCCCGGCGGCGATGACGCACATCGCAGCTCTCGCGGCGCAGGTCGGCCCCGAACGCACTCTGGTCACCCGCTGGCTGCCCACCGCCGACCGAGCGACCGCCTGGGGGGACTATTTCGCCGCCTGGCCGTTCGCCGACGTTCCCGCCACCGATCCGCTGTACGAGCTGGTCGGCGCGGCCCGGGACCTGTCTGTCCACCCCACGGTCGACGAGCCGACCTTCGGGAAGTGGGGCCCGCAGCTCGCTGCGCGGATCGGCGCGGCCCCCGGCTCACGTCCGCACCTTCTGGTCACGGGCGTCTCCACCGACTGCTGCGTGATCTCGACAGTGCTCGCCGCGGCCGATGCGGGTGTGCGGGTCACCGTGGTCACCGACGCCTGTGCGGCGTCGACCGCGCAGAACGCCGCCGCGGCCCTGCACGCGATGAGCCTGTTCCCCCCGCAGGTGGACCTGCGCTCGAGCGGGGAGATCCTCGACGATTGGACGGGGACGGCACCGGTCGGGACCTCGGAGACGGGCACTGCTGGCGACGAATGATCCGATCACCGCGCTCGCGGCCGGGAAGCAGGGCCTGTGCAGGCACTGCGGTGGGTGCTGTTGCTGGTGGCGGCGGGTGGTGCTCAGCAGAGGCAATGCCTCAGCGCGAAGCACGGAACCGCCACACCACGTCTTACGCGATGGTCTTCGAGACGCCGGCATCGACGACCCAGTTGGCGCCGTGGACGCTGGCCGCGAGCGGCGAGACGAGATAGGCGATCGTGGTCGCGATCTCACGCGGCTCGATGAATCGGTCGGTGAGCATTCCCATCTGCGACGGAAGAGCAGCGATCAGCTCCTCCTGCGTGACGCCCATCGCCTGCGCGAGGTCAGCGCCGAAGCTCTGCTCGCCTTCCCACAGGGCAGTTCGGGTCGACGACGGTGACACGGTGGTGAACCGCACCCCCTGCGGGCCGAATTCCTCGGACAAGCCCTTCGTCACGGCGTTCAGGGCCGCCTTCGCCGCGCCGTACGGCAGGGGTGCGGTGTGGGGCCTGCGAGCACTGTCGGACGAGACGTTCACGACGGTTCCCCGCGAAGCCAGCAGGGCGGGCAGAGCTGCACGCGTGGTCCGCACGGCCGCGAAGAGGTTCAGGTCGAACGTGGATGACCATGCGTGATCGGGGACGTCGAGGAATCCCGCTCCGGGAGCGCCCGCGTCGCCGCCGCCGACATTGTTGACGAGGATGTCCAGCGTTCCCACGGCCTCGAGTGCCTCGGCCACGATCCGGGCCGGGACATCGGGCTGCGACAGGTCGCCGATCAGGGACACCGCCCCGGTCTCGGCGAGTTCTGGCGTGACGGTGCGCGAGGCGGTCACGACGGTGACTCCTTCCTCCTGGAGGACACGCACGACCTCCAGACCCATTCCTTTGCTCGCACCGGTGACAAGTGCAGTCCTGCCCGAGAGCTGGAGATCCATGATGTCCTCTTTCCGTGAGGTCGGCCGTGCGCCGACGACATAACTGCAACACGAATGACGCAGTTACGTCAAGAGGTGGGACTGTACAATCCTCCCTATGCCCGAAAATCACCTGAGCCCTCCACGGCCCCTCCGTGCCGACGCCGAGAACTCGATCGCGCGCATCCTCGAGGCGGCAGAGCACGTGTTCGCAGCCGACCCCACGGCGAGCCTCGCAGCCGTGGCCACAGCTGCCGGCGTCGCGCGCACGACCGTGCACCGTCGTTTCTCCTCGAGGGAGGACCTGCGAGATGCCCTCGTCGACGTGGTCAATGCGAAGCTGCGCGAAGCCATCGCCGGCGCGAACGTCGATACGGCGCCCCCACTGGTCGCCCTGTACCAGCTGACCGTTGCCACGCTCGACCTCAAGGTCGACTGGCGAGCGTCCTGGCAGTTCGTCGATCTCGGCAGCGAGAGTGCTCGAGGTATCGACCCCGACAACATCGCCGCGCTCGATTCCCTCCTGCAGCGCTCCCTCGATGTCGGACTCCTGCGCCCCGGCGTCGACATACGGTGGGCGCGCACCGTGTACATGGCCTTGATCCACGAGGCGGCGACCGCACGGCCCGACGGCGATGCTGCCGCTCAGTGGGCGAACCTCATCATGCAGACCCTGCTCGGGGGCATCGGCAGCACCGAGCACGACCTCGAGCTCTACACGTCGACGAGCTGACCTCGGGGTCAGGGTGGGAAGCTGGGTCCATGGCCTCGTCACTGATCACCGTCGGACACGGCACGCTGTCGCGGACCGAGCTCGCCGAGCTGCTGCGCGGCGCGGAGGTCGAGCAGCTCGTGGACGTGCGCCGTTTCCCCGGCTCGCGAGCCAATGACGCCGCCGCTCGAGGGGCGGTCGAGGAGATCTGCGCCGAAGCCGGCATCAGCTACCGCTGGGATGAACGGCTGGGCGGGAGGCGCCGGCTCACCAAGGGCGAGGACGCCGCGTCCCCGGACACGTGGTGGCGGGTCCGGCAGTTCCGCGCCTACGCCGGCTGGACCCGCAGCGAGGACTTCCGGGCCGGGATCGAGGATCTGCGCGCCGATGTGGCCCGCACCCGCACGGCGGTCATGTGCTCGGAGTCGGTGTGGTGGCGCTGCCACCGCCGTCTCATCGCCGACGTCATGCTGCTCGAGCACGAGGTCACGGTGGAGGATCTGATGCCCGCCGGCCAGCTTCGCGCTCACGAACCGAGCGGAGGAGCGCGGCTCGACGACGACGACCACGTGGTGTGGGACGGAACCGACCACGATTGAGGTCACGGTGGGGCGCAGCTGGGACGAGGCGTACCGCGGAAATCCGGTGGCCGCCGCGCCGACCACGCCCTACCGTCGGACCATGCACTCCCCCACACACCTCCCGCGGCTCCCCCGCACCGCCCTGCTCACCGGCGTGGGCCGTCGTCGCGGCATCGGTGCCGCGATCGCCCGTGGGCTCGCCGAGGACGGCTTCGACCTGGCCCTGAACTTCTTCGACGACTACGACCGCCGCGTGCATGACGAGCCCTCGGACGTCGAGCTGCTCGCGCAGGAGCTGCGCGAGAGTGGCCGCCGCGTCGAACTGATCCCCGGCGATCTCTCGGACCCGGCCGTGCCGCCCGCTGTCGTCGACTCCGCCGGCGCCGCGCTGGGACCGCTCGGCGTGCTCGTCACCTGCCATTGCGAGTCGGTGGACTCCTCGATCCTGGACACCACCGTGGAGAGTTTCGATCGTCACTACGCGGTCAACGTGCGCGCCACCTGGCTGCTGCTGAAGGCCTTCGCCGAGCAGGTCGAGCCCGGCACCGAAACTGGCACTGCCACCGCAGGCGGCGCGATGGTCGCGCTGACCAGCGACCACACCGTGCACAACCTCCCCTACGGCGCGACCAAGGGAGCGCTGGACCGCCTGGTGCTGGCCGGCACCCACGAGCTCGCCGACCGCGGGGTGCGCACCAACGTCCTCAATCCCGGTCCGATCGACACCGGGTGGATGACCGAGGAGATCCGTGCCTCCGGCGCGGCCGCGACCCCGGCCGGGGAGCTCGGCGGCCCAGGCACCGTGTCGGACCTGGTGCGCTTCCTCGTCTCGGAGCAGGGTGCGTGGATCCGCGGCCAGCTGCTCTACTCCAACGGAGGGTTCGCCTCCCCTGCCCTGTGAGGCATCACCGGAGCCTCGAACGTCGCCGGTCAGCCGTCCTCGGCATCGTGCGTCCGCACGGTCCCGCAGCGCCAGCAGGGCACGCTCTGGTCCTGCGCGCCGTCCCCCTCGGGCACGGCGCCGCACTCCGGGCACAGCAGACCGATCCAGCACGCTGCCTCACCAGCCGGGCCGGCCGGGTCGACGTCCTCGTCCACCGGTGACTCCTCACGTCGATTCCACCTGGTTCCGCCCTCACGACTGTACGCCGCGCTCCGCCCGCACCGACGGCAGCAGATGCCCGCGCCGGGACGCGAGGACGAGCAGCACGATCCCCACACCGAGCCCCAGCAGCACGCTGATCAGCGAACCCTCGATGCCCATGGACCCACCGGTCAGCCACGTGGGCCCGTCCACCTCGGCGACGAGCAGTCCGTGCTGCGCCCCCGTGCCGGAGACGGTCGAGGAGAACATGCCTGCCTGCACCGCGTTCCAGGCGATGTGGATCCCGATCGCGAGCCAGAGCCGTCGGGTCAGGAGGTAGGCGGCTCCCAGCAGGACCCCTGCCTCGATCACGAGCCCTAGTGCCGTCAGGATGGACGCCCCGTCATTGGTCAGGTGCACCAGCCCGAACAGCACCGAGGTGATCGCGAGCGCCGCCCAGCTGCCCATCCACGCCTCGAGCACACGCAGCAGGATCCCGCGGAACAGGACCTCCTCGATGACCCCGGCGCCGATACCGATCGCGAGTGGTACCAGCAGCTGCGGGGACTCCGCGAACCCCGTGACGCGATAGCCGCCCAGCAGCGCGATCAGACCCACGCTGAGGGAGATCAGCGCGGCACCGATCGCCAGCCCCAGCCCCAGCTCGGCTGCCTTTCCCCTGCCCCGCAGGGCGAGTCCGGGGCTGCGGCCGATCGGACCGACGATGACGAGGAACCCGCCGAGGGCGACGGCCGCTCCGACGCACGCACCGAGCAGGAGCGCCCACGCTGCGGGACCCTCCGCGGAGGAGCCTCCGGAGACTGCGGTGCCGAGGCGGGTCACAGCCATCGCCACCACCTCGGCGACGACGAACAGGACGATGCCGAGCAGCAGTTGCCACCAGCGACGGCGGTCGCTGCGGTCGACGGGATCGACGCTGTCGATTCGGGGGGCTTCGTGGATTCGGGTGGCGCGAGGTGTGCTCATGCCTCAGAGCATGAGCCGTGGTGAGCAGGCTGTCACCAGCTCCGGACGGATTGTCGGGGCAGCCTCCCATCGCCGGTGCGGCGAGCTGGACCGTGAGGCGGTCCGGCTCTCGCGATTCACCGAGAGGCCGCCGCAGCCCCTGCGGCGGCGAAGACCTCACCGAGCGCCCGGATACCGGTCTCGATCTGCTCATCGGTGGAGTTCGTGAAGTTCAGGCGCAGAGTCCTGCTGCCGTCACCGTGGGCGAAGAAGGGTTGTCCGGGAACGTAGGCGACCTTGGCCTCGACAGCCGTGGCCAGCAGGGCACCGGTGTCCAGGGCCCCGCCATCCCCCGGCGGCAGGTCGACCCAGGTGAACATGCCGCCCTCAGGGTCGCTCACTCCCGTGCCCGACGGGAAGTGCCGGGCCAGGGCATCGGACATGACGGCGGCGCGGTGGCCATAGGTCCCTCGCACGCGCGCGATCTGCTGCGGCAGCACGGTCTCCACGAGCGCGTGGACGATCATCTGGTTCAGGCTCGGCGAGTGGAGATCGGCCGCCTGCTTGGCGAGCACCAGTCTCTCGATCACGTGCTGCGGCCCCTGCACCCAGGCGTCGCGCAGGCCGGGAGCAAGGATCTTCGAGAAGGTGCCCAGGTGCACGACGTGCGAGTCGTCCAGGTTCTCGGCCTGCTCGCGGGCCAGTTCGAACAAGGTGGGGAGCTCCGGCCCGCGGAAGCGCAGCTCGTTGTAGGGGCCGTCCTCGATCACGGTGACGCCATGGCGCCGTGTCACCTCGAGCAGCGCCCGTCGCCGGTCGAGCGTCAGCGTGCGACCGGTCGGGTTCTGGAACGACGGGATCGTGTAGAGCAGCTTCGCAGGCGTCCGGTCGAGCAGCTCGGCGAGGGCTTCGGGGACGATGCCCTCCGCATCGGTCGCGACCTCGACGAATCGCGCACCGTAGGGGCTGAAGGCCTGGAGGGCCCCGAGGTATGTGGGCCGCTCGACCAGGACCACGTCGCCGGGGTCGATCAGAACGCGACCCAGGAGGTCCAGGCCCTGCTGGCTGCCCGAGGTGATCTGCACGCGGTCCGCCGTGGTGCCCCCGCGCGCCGCGATCCACTCCCGCAGCGGGAGATGCCCCTCGGTGGACGAGTACTGCAGCACTTCGCGGCCGCTCTCGACGAGGATCCGGTCGGTCGCGGCACGGATCTCCTCGACCGGGAACAGCTCCGGGGCCGGCAGCCCGCCTGCGAAGGAGATGACGTCCGGCTGCTGGGTGACGGTGAGGATCTCTCGGATGGCGCTCGACGTCATCCGCCGGGCCGCGGCGCTGAGGGGGATCATCCACGAAAGCGTACTCAGCTCGCGGGCGCCCCGAAGGGCCGTCTCATTCCGTCGTGCGACGTCGTCGGCCGCCCACCGCTGGACATGATCCGGGGCGTCGCAGAGAACGGGTGATGCCCCCTCTGCCGACTCGTGCTCGTGCGGGCGCGCCGATCCGAGTCAGCGCTCGAGGCGGGCGTCGATCCCGTCGAGGATCATCTGCAGCCCGAACTCATAGGCCGCCCGAATGCTGGTCACCGCCTGATACTCCGTCCCCACCGCGGTGCCGACGCGCCCGGAGATCGGGTAGGCACCCGCCGGCATGACCTGCTCGAGCACGGGAGCGCTGGCCTCCCACCATTCGAGGTCGCTCTGCCCGGAGTTCTCGATGGCCCGCAGCGACTCGAGGTGGCGTCGCGCCGCCGCCGAGGCATGGGTCTCGATCACGCCGATGGTGTGGTCCATGGAGATGTCGTCGAGCCCGCTGCCCTCGATCGCGAGCAGCTCGGCCTCGTAGCGGTCCGAGACGCCCGGGCCGATCCACGGCCGGTGACTCTGGGCGTCCAGGAGCCACGGGTGCCGGTGGTACTCGTCCCACAGCAGGTCCGACAGGGTGCACAGCCGTTCGCGCACACTGCCGTCCCAGCTCGGGAGCGGGGAGCGAGCGATCGTCTCGTCGACCATCAACCCGATCAGTGCGCCCCGATCCGGCACGTAGGTGTACAGCGACATCGCGGAGAGGCCGACGCTCTGGGCAACCTTGCGCACGGAGACGGCCGCGAGCCCCTCGGCATCGGCCAGCTCGATACCGGCGGCGACGATCTGGTCGATGCTGACCTTCTGCCGCGGCCCCCTGCTGCCCCGCGGGCTGCCCAACTGGCGTCTCCACAGCAGCTGCAGCACGCGCGTCACCTCGCTCATGCCCCCGGAAGGAGTACTCGTCATCTCGGCCATAGGCGCACCCTACTCCGTATGGTGTACGGTTCAGCTCCTACTTCGTACGGTGTAGAGACTTGGAGAGCAGATGGAACGGATGAGACAGGACCGCGCCGCGCACGGCGGTGCGGCGATCAGGGCGCACGGGGTGCACAAGCACTACGGATCGATCGCGGCGCTGGACGGCTTCGACCTCGAGGTCGCCACGGGAACGATCCACGGCCTGCTGGGACCCAACGGCGCCGGGAAGTCCACCGCGGTGGGGGCATTGACCACGCTTCTGGACATCGACTCCGGCACGGCGGAGGTGGCCGGGGCCGACGTCCGCACCCAGGGCGCGCAGGTAAGGCGCCGGATCGGGCTGGTCGGGCAGCAGCCCGCCGTCGATGAGATCCTCGGTGCGCACGAGAACCTCGTGATGTTCGGGATGCTGCACGGAGCGGGTCGCCGCGAGGCGCATCGTCGGGCCGACGAGCTGCTCGAGCTGTTCGGACTCGCCGATGCCGCACAGCGGGCGGTCTCGACGTTCTCGGGAGGGATGCGTCGGAGGCTGGACATCGCCGCCGGCATGATCGCCGAACCGCAGGTGCTGTTCCTGGACGAGCCGACCACGGGCCTGGACCCCCGTGGCCGCCTCGACGTCTGGGCCGCGGTCACCGCGATCGCCGCGCGCGGGACCACGGTGCTGCTGACCACGCAGTACCTCGAGGAGGCCGATCTGCTGGCGGGAACCATCTCGATCATGCGCTCCGGGCGGGTCATCGCCGAGGGGAGCCCGCGCGAGCTCAAGGGTCGACGCGGAGGCGACCGGGTGGAGGTCACCGTCCCGGTCGGCGACAGCGCCTCGCACGTGGCGGCGACGCTCACCGCCCCCGATGGACAAGCCCCCACCACCGACGAGGAGGCGGGCCTCGTCACGGTCCCCGCCCCGCACGGCGCCCCGGACCTGATCGACGTGGTGCGACGGCTCGATGCCGCCGGGATCACGCCCGACGACCTGGCCCTGCGCCGACCGACCCTGGACGAGGTCTTCCTCGCCCTCACCGAGGAGGAGACCCGATGACCGTCCTTCGCGAAGGCCTCATCATCGCCGAGCGCGATCTGCGCCATTGGCGGCGCCAGCCCTGGACCCCGGTGATGAACCTGGCGTTCACCATCATGCTGCTGCTGATGTTCGCCGTGATCCTCGGCGGCTCCATCCAACTGCCCGGAGGAGGCGAGTACATCTCCTACCTGCTCCCGGGCATGCTCGCGGTGACCATGCTGTTCGGTCTCGAGGCAACCATGACTGCAATGGCCACGGACGCGAAGAAGGGAGTGACCGACCGCTTCCGATCGCTGCCGATCTCCTCCCCCGCGGTGGCCCTGGGTCGAGTGGGCGCGGATATGACCACGGCCCTCGTCGAACTTGCCGTGCTGTTCGGTGGCGGCCTCGCGATCGGATGGCGGATCACCGGATCCGCGAGCGCCGCCGTGCTCGCCGTGCTGCTGCTCCTGTGGCTGCGCCTGGCGATGCTGTGGGTGGGGATCTTCCTGGGCCTGACCCTGGGGCGCACAGAGGGGGCGACCATGGCGGTGCAGGCCCTGGTGTGGCCGGCCGGATTCCTGTCCACGGCCTTCGTCTCCCCCGAGTTCATGCCGGGATGGCTGGGGTGGATCTCGACCCTGAACCCGCTCTCCGCCACGGCAACGGCGATCCGCGGTCTCTTCGGCAACCCGACCGGGATGACCACCGGATGGCTCGCCGAGCACGCCCTGCTCGCCGCGGTGACGTGGCCGGCGGTCCTGCTGGTGGTGTTCGTGCCGCTGTCCGCGAGGGCGTACCGGCGGCTGCGCCGGTGAGATCGTCGTCGCCCCCGGGGCAGAACCGATCAGTGGCTCTGCCCCGGGGGCGACGACATCCGGCCCTCGACCTCTACTTCTCGGAGCGCCCTCAGATCCCGCGACGCAGGGCGAAGACTCCGCCGTGGTCGAGCACGGCCCAGGCCTTCTTGGTGCGGGGATCCACGCCGTAGGTGCCGACCTCGTGGCCCTCGCGGTAGGCGCCCTTGACGAACTCCTTGGTGCCCGCGTGATTCCTGTCCACGGCATTGACCCAGCGGCCGCTGTCGGTGCGCTGGGCCAGCCCGTAGCTGCCGTCCGCGCGGAAGGTGCGGGCATCGCCGGTGAGCTCGAGGACGAAGCGGTCCCCCTGGCCGGTCTCGTCCTGGTCAGGCAGCTGCCCGGTGAGCTCCTCGTCGTGCAGTGCGATGTTGTGGTGCATCCCCCGGAGGTGGAGACGGTGGGAGGCGTCCCCGGCCTGCGCGGGCTCCCAGCCGGTGACGATGCGCCGGGACATGACGCGCCCGGCGTAGTCGGTCAGCTCGGAGGTGTTCGTCCCGTCGATGATCGAGGCGGTGGAGCCCTCGAACTCGTCGGTCACCGCGGTGTACTGCTCACCGGGGGCGACCACGAAGCTCGCGCCGTTCAGCGAGGTGCCCCAGCTCTCGCGCCAGGACCAGCCGGTCTCCGGCGGGGTCGCGGAGAGGGACGCCGGGCCGTAGTCGACGCCCGTGCTCATGGAGAAGAAGTCGACACTCAGGTTCGGGCCGTCGACGGTGATGACGTAGTGGGTCAGCGTCCACAGCTCCTCGGCGAGGACCGTCTCGGACGGCCCGCCGTAGGTGTCGGCGATCGCGGGACGATCAGGCGTGTAGAACTTCGAACTGTCCGAGCCCGCGATCAGCTGCTCGACGCTGTGCCTGCCGTCGGCGCTGGTGATGACGGAGCGCTTGTGGTGGTGGTCGTGCCCGCCCCAGACGAAGGCGACGCCGCCCTCGTCGCAGATCCGCAGGAAACGATCGACGCCATCCGGGTTGTCAGAGGGGTCCGAGCCGAACAAGCAATCAACATGGTTGCCGCCGACGAGGTTCTTGTGGGCGGCGATGATGCAGTGCATGCCCTCGCCGCGGCTCATCACGCGCTCCTCGATCCAGTCGAGCTGGTCCAGGATGTTGTCCCCCGTCGAGCCCGAGCCGTCGGGGCGGGTGAACTGGTCCAGCATGATGATCCGGACGTTCTTCACGTCGAAGGAGTACGACAGTCCCGCGAGCAGATCGGACGGGGAGGAGAAGTCCGTGGCGCCGCCCAGCGGGTTCTCGCCCTCGCCGAGGTGCTGGGGGAAGACCTGCGGCAGCTCCTGGGCGGCGGTCTGCGAGGACTCGTGGTTGCCGCGCAGGGTGTAGAAGCCGATCCCGGCGTCGTACAGGGGCTGGACGAGCTCGCCCTTGATCGGAAGGGTGCGCACGTCGGGGCGATCGTTGTACCGGTCGTCCTCCACGTCGACGTTGTCGCCGACCTGGATCAGGAAGGCGACACCCTGCTCGATCATGCGCTCGTCGATCAGCCGCTGGAGGCCTCCGGCGATGGAGCCGGGGTTCTCCCCGTCGGCGTCGGCACCCCACTGGGTGTCGCACATCAGGCCGAAGGTCCAGGCCTCGTCCGAGACAGGAACCGTCGGAGCGGCCGGAGCCGCGGAGGCCGAGGCGGCGAACGCGCCCGCACCGGCGCCGATCGCACCGACGCCGATCGGCAGTCGCAGGACGGTGCGTCGGTCCATAGGGGACGGGACAGGCATGAGGTCTCCTCATCGGGGCAGCTGGACGTGAACGATCACGCCCGAGGCTAGGCACCTCCCCTCTCGGGCAGCTGGCCCCCGCCCCAACAGCGGGTGACCATCACGCGGACTGCGGGCGAACCCGCGGGCCGCCCCGACGTCACTCGTCCGAGGAGGACTCACTCTCGGCCTTCTGCTCGGAGTGGTCGGAGTGCTTCGGTGGAACAGGAGCGGGGCAACGGTCGCGGTCGCCATGGATACCACGATCACCGTCAGCGAGAGCCGGATCGGCACCTCGGGGATCTTCTCCAGTATCGAGAAGCCGGGTAGGAACTCGATCAGCGTCCACAGCTCCTCGCCCAGGACCGTCTCGGACGGCCCGCCGTAGGTGTCGGCGATCGCAGGACGATCGGGCGTGTAGAAGTTCGAGCTGTCCGAGCCCGCGATCAGTTGCTCGACGCTGTACCGGCCGTCGACGACGGGTGCGGCAGGGCACACCCGGACTATCGCGGTACGCACTGCCGAGGGAGGATCGGCACCGGGGCGTGAGAACCCTCGCATCCGGTCCTGGCCGGGGTCCGATAGAGTTCGTACTGGCAACGGGGGAGTATCCGCCACGCTGCACACGTCATCACGAGGACTGACGAAGGTTCTCCGAGTGCAGTGGCCTGTCGAGCGACTCGACAGGTGGAGAGACCCGGGTCCATCACGCGACCCAGGAAAGCAGGAACATGACTGTCTCCCCCCTGATCTGGATCCTCACGATCGTGCTGATCCTGGGGCTTCTGGCCTTCGACTACTTCTTCCATGTGCGCAAGGCGCATATCCCCACCATCGGCGAAGCAGCGGTCTGGTCCTCGATCTACGTCGGCATCGCCCTGCTGTTCGGCGTCGCCGTCCTGGTCTTCGGCGGCACGGTCATGGGCACCGAGTACTTTGCTGGGTACGTCACCGAGAAGGCCCTCTCGGTCGACAACCTCTTCGTGTTCCTCATCATCATCGGTGCCTTCGCGGTGCCCCGTGAGGATCAGCAGAAGGTGCTGCTGTTCGGCATCACCTTCGCGATCATCGCCCGCTCGGGCATGATCGCGATCGGCGCCGCAGCGATCGAACTCCTCTCCTTCACCTTCTACATCTTCGGCGCCATTCTCCTGGTCACCGCTGGCAAAATGCTCCTCGACGAGTTGCGCAGCGGGGGCGACGACGGTGAGGAGGAGCAGAAGGACAGCTTCTTCGTCCGCGTGGTCAAGAAGGTCCTGCCGGCGAGCGACGAGTACGACGGCGACAAGCTGTTCACCATCGAGAACGGCAAGCGCGTCCTCACCCCGATGCTGCTGGTCATGATCGCTATCGGCGGCACCGACCTGCTGTTCGCCCTGGACTCGATCCCGGCGATCTTCGGCCTCACCCAGAACACCTTCATCGTGTTCACCGCGACGGCCTTCTCACTGCTGGGCCTGCGCCAGCTGTACTTCCTCATCGACGGACTGCTCGACCGCCTGGTCTACCTCTCCTACGGCCTGTCGATCATCCTCGCCTTCATCGGCGTGAAGCTCGTCCTGCATGCGCTGCACACCAACGAACTCCCGTTCATCAATGGCGGCGAGCCCTTCAACGTGTCCGAGGTCTCCACGCCGGTGTCGCTGACCGTGATCCTCGGCGTCCTGATCCTCACAGTGCTGTGGTCGCTGCTGTCGCCGAAGGGGCGGGCCCAGGCGGCCGTCAACAACGCGCACCGCGAGGCCCTCGCCTACGTGGAGATGACCTATGCGGCCTTCGAGGCCAAGCGCGACACGATGTACGAACGCATGATCGAGCACGAGAAGATCGTGGACGGCCTGCCCGCGAGATTCCAGGACATGGTCGTCGCCGAGAAGAACGTGCGTGAGCTGCTCGCGGACGCCCACAAGGTCCATGACACGCGTGTCAGCTTCAATGAGCGCAGCGAGCGCTCCGACAAGCAGCCCGAGGGCCTCGTCGTCACCCGGGCCGACGGCACCGTCTCGACCGACCCCAACGGCAATGTCACCACCGTCGCGGAGGAGGAGGCCGCTCTCGCCGAGAAGGAGGCCAAGCACCGCGAGCGCGAAGCAGCTCGCACCGCGTTCAAGGCTTAAGCCCCGGCCGTCTCGCAGAAGGCGCTCCCCGGATCATCCGGGGGGCGCCTTCTGCATCCGTCGGGCACCGGGGTCGTGACGCGCCGCCAGCACGAGCAGTGGCTGGGCGAGGACGTAGGTGCTCACCACCCAGAATCCCTGGGCCGGCAGCGGCAGTACGTCGAAGGCATCCACTGCGATGAGCGCGTCGGAGACGACGAAGACCGCTCCCCCGATACCCGCCACGGGACCGAGTCCGGTCGCGAGCGCGGCTGTCGACGTGGTTGCCGGCACCTCCCCGCTCGGACAGCTGGCCCCTGCCCCCACGGCGTGTGAGCATCAGGCGGACTGCGGGCGAACCCGTGGGCCGACCGTCCCGCCTCGGCGTGGCCAGGTCACCGCAGCGGCCCGACGGTCGGCTCACGGTGCGCGACATCAGTCGGCGGCGGAGCGAGGGCTCAGTGATCCGCGTCCACGCCGCTCTCGTCGGCCTGTGTAGGGGTCTTCGGCGCGAAGAGAATCGACGCCAGCACCGCCGCCCCCATGGCCACAACGATGACGGCCAGCGAGAGCCAGATCGGCACCTCGGGGATCTTCTCCAGCGTCGAGAAGCCGGGCACGAACTCGATCGGTGCCTCGTGGATCGCGTGGATCAGCAGCTTGATGCCGATGAAGCCGAGCACCACGGCGATCCCGTACTTGAGGTAGGCCAGGCGGTCGACGAGGCCACCCAGCAGGAAGTACAGCTGGCGCAGCCCCATCAGCGCGAAGAGGTTCGCGGTGAAGACGAGGAACGGGTTCTGGGTGACTGCGAAGATCGCGGGGATCGAGTCGAGCGCGAACATCACGTCGGTCAGGCCGATGGTGATGAACACGAGCAGCATCGGCGTGAACAGCTTCTTCCCGTCCACGACCGTGCGCAGCTTCTTCCCGTCGTAGGCGTCGGAGACAGGGAGGACCTTGCGCACCGCCCGCATGATGAACGAGTCGGAGCCGCCGTCCTCGTCCTCCCTCGTCTGCTTCCAGGCGGTCCACAGCAGGAACACGCCGAACAGGTAGAAGACGCCGGCGAAGTTCTCGATGATCACCGAGCCCGCCAGGATGAAGATGGCGCGCGCGATCAGCGCGATGATGATGCCCACCATCAACGCTTCCTGCTGGTAGCGCTTCGGCACGGCGAACTTCGCCATGATCACGATGAAGACGAACAGGTTGTCGACGCTCAGCGAGTACTCGAGCAGCCAGCCGGTGACGAACTCGGAGGCCGGCGCCATACCGCCCACGAAGTACAGGACCACCGCGAAGACCAGTGCGAGGCTGACATAGAACCCGATCCACCGGGCGCACTCCTGCATGGAGGGCACATGGGGGCGCTTCAGGACCAGGAGCAGATCCGTGACGAGGATGGCGACGAGCACGACCAGGGCCGTGATCTCGAAGCCGAGGCTCAGTTCTCCCATGGGCCTTCTTCCGACTGTGAGGGCTTCTCGCCCCGTGGAACCGAGACGGACCGAGACAGGGTACTCCTCCACCACCCCCTGATGTGGCCCGGATCGACCGCCCGCTCACCGAAGCGGCCCGGTCACCTCCTCAGCGGCGGCGAGCACCGTCCCGTCCAGCAGCCGCGCCTCGGCCTCGGCGATGTCGGGGGCCAGGAAGCGGTCCGACCCGGGACCCTCGACCGTGCGGCGCAGCACCTCGATCGCTGCGACCGAGGCGGCCGACGGAGTCAGCGGCGCGCGCAGGTCGATCGCGCGGGCCGCGGTGAGCAGCTCGATGGCGAGCACGAGGCGCAGGTTCTGCACGCTCGTGCGCAGCTTCCGGGCAGCGTGCCAGCCCATCGACACGTGGTCCTCCTGCATCGCGGAGGACGGGATCGAGTCCACGCTCGCCGGGACCGCGAGCCGCTTCATCTCCGAGACCAATCCCGCCTGGGTGTACTGGACGATCATGAAGCCGGAGTCCACGCCCGGATCGTCGGCCAGGAAGGGCGGCAGCCCGTGCGAGCGGGACTTGTCGAGCATCCGGTCGGTGCGACGCTCGGCGATCGAGGCGAGATCCGCGGAGACCACGGCGAGGAAGTCGAGCACGTAGGCGACCGGGGCGCCGTGGAAGTTGCCGTTGGAGGTGACGGTGCCGTCCTCGAGCACGACGGGGTTGTCGATCGATGCGGCCAGCTCCCGCTCGGCGACGGTCCGGGCGTGCTCGAGGGTGTCGCGCACACCGCCGGCGACCTGCGGGGCGCAGCGCAGCGAGTACGCATCCTGCACGCGGGAGCCCTCGGCGGCGACGTCGGCGACGATCGGGGACCCGGCGAGCACCGCGAAGATGTTCGCGGCCGATGCCGCCTGGCCCGGATGCGGGCGCAGCGGCGCATGCAGCTCGGGCCTGAACACACTGTCGCGACCACGCAGCCCCTGCACCGTGAGAGCCGTGGCGAGATCGGCGGTCCGCACCAGCTCGTCGAGGTCGGCGATCGCCATCAGCAGCATGCCCAGCATGCCGTCGGTGCCGTTGATGAGAGCCAGGCCCTCCTTCTCCTCCAGCAGCACGGGTTCGATACCGGCCTCGGCGAGCAGCTCGGGCACGGGGCGCTCCACGCCGTCGCGGTCCCGGGCGCGTCCCTCCCCCATGAGCACGATCGCGCAGTGCGACAGCGGCGCGAGGTCGCCCGAGCAGCCCAAGGAGCCGTACTCGTGGACGATCGGGGTGATCTGGGCGTTGAGCAGGGCGAGGATCGTCTCGACCACGACGGGGCGCACTCCGGTGCGACCGGAGGCGAGGGTGCGGGCTCGCAGCAGCATCAGGGCGCGGATCACCTCGGTCTCCACCTCCGGGCCGGCGCCGGCGGCGTGGGAACGGATCAGGGAGCGCTGCAGGGCGTGGCGCATGCTGGGCGGGATCGAGGTGTCGGCGAGTGCGCCGAAGCCGGTGGAGACGCCGTAGACGGGGGTCTCGCCGGCGGCGAGCGCGTCGATATGCGCGCGCACGGAGGCGACCTGCTCACGGGCGGAAGGGTCGAGGTCCACGCGGGCGTGGTGCCGAGCGACGGCGAGGACGTCCGCGGCGGTGAGACCGGAGCTGGAGAGGGCGACGGTGGGGTCGTCGGTGGGGCGGGTGGTCGTGCTGGTCATCGGGGATCAACTCCTGGGAGGAACGGGAAGTGCGGTCGTAGTCTGGAGCGGTGGAACAGCTGTGGGCGGATCCGATCGCGGGGGTGCTTTCCGTGGTGCTGCTCGGTGTGTTCACGGCGGGCATCGGGCTGCTGGTGATCTATGTCGTGCTCCGGGTGGATCGCCGCCGTCCCACTCGGAGGCGGATGCCGGTGTGGGCCGCGGCGCTCGCCACGCTCCTGCTGGCAATCGGCGCGGTGCTGGCTGCGACCGGCGCGACCGACGGCTCGGACCCTGCGGGCCTCCGCGGACGGCTGCTCGCCAGCACTCTGGTGATGCTGGGCGCGGTGGTCCTGCACTGGGGCACCGTGATCATCTGCGTCGAGGCGGGGCCGGAGGCTTTCACCCGGCGCGGTTTCTTCGGCGGGACCCGCACCGTGCGGTATGCCGACATCACGGACGTCAGAGGATACGAGAGCCGCGGCGTCCGCACCCTGACGGTGGAAGGTCGTGACGGCCGGAAGGTCCATGCGCACCGCACCATGTTCGACTGGGGCCCCTACGACGCGTGGCGGGGCCGGTAGGGCCCGGGCGCTGGGCACTGATCGCTGCACCGCGCTCATAGCAGCAGGTGCGCCAGGGGCGCGGTGATCAGGATCGTCAGCGCCACACGCTCGAACCAGAGCACCACCAGCCGGCCCACGCTGACGGGGATCGAGGTGGCCAGGATCGAGGGCACCAGAGCCGAGAAGAAGATGATCTGCGAGACGGCGGTGACGCCGATCGTGAAGCGCAGCACCTCCGACTCGTGGCCGGCGACCACGGTGGCCGGCAGGAACATCTCCGCGATGCCCACCGCGGCGGCCTTCCCGGCGAGAGCCGGGTCCGGCAGACCCACCACGAATGCGAACGGCACGAACAACCAGCCGAGCAGGTCGAACACCGGGGTATAGGTCGCGAGCAGCAGGCCCGCCAGCCCGATCGAGAGGATCGAGGGGACGATCGCGGAGCTCATCAGCACGCCGTCCTTGACGGTCGACCAGGTGCCGCGCACCAGACCGGGCGCTCCGGCGAGGGCCCGCATCGCCTCGTCCCAGGCGTGGGCGAAGCGGTTGCCGTGCGCCACCGGCTCCGGCGCATGCTCCACGCCCTCGACGGGGACATCGGCCACCCCTCGCAGCGGAGGGATCCGCACGGTGATCGCCGTGACCGCGAAGGTCACCGCGAGGGTGAGGAAGAAGTAGAGCGTCCAGTGATGCATCAGATCCAGGGTGCTGGCCACGATCACCATGAAGGTCGCCGAGACCGTCGAGAAGCCGGTCGCGATGATCGACGCCTCCCGGCCGGTGTACCGACCTTCGCGGTAGACCTTGTCCGTGATCAGCAGGGCCAGCGAGTAGGAGCCGACGAAGGAGGCGACCGCATCGACCGCGGCGCGGCCGGGAACCTTCCACACGGGGCGCATGATCGGCTGCACCAGCACGCCGATGAACTCCATCAGCCCGTAGTTGATCAGCAGCGCGAGGAACACCGCGCCGACCGGCACGATGAGGCCCACGGGGATGGCGAGCTTCTCCCACAGGAAGGGTCCGATGTCGGGGTTCGCGAGGGGCCCGGGGTAGTAGCCGGCCGCAGCGCACACCGCGACCACCAGGCCGACGACGTTCACGACCGCGAAGCAGGTGCGCAGTGCGCCCTTGCGCCAGGACCCGGTGATGAAGGGACGGATCGTCCCCAGCAGCACCAGGGCCACCACCACCCACGGGACGAGGGGGCCCAGCACCCACTGCACCAGGGTCAGGACGTGGTCCACAGGGATGGTGGACGTGCCGCCGATCTCGATCGACGCGAAGAACATGGCCAGGCCGACCACGCTGTAGACGAGGAAGCGCCAGCGGTGCGGAGGGATCGCGCGCTCGCTCCCGTCCGCGCAGATCACGGAGCCGGCGCGGTCCGCAGCGGAGCCGGTGAAGAACTCGTCTCCTGCGCCGGGGCGGGAGTCGTCGGGGGTCGCGAGGGAATCAGGCGTCGTCATCGACGGCCTCCTCAGGAGATCAGGGCCCCGGCGCGCCACACCTGGTGGGTGAGCGGCATGCCCGGCCGGTAGGCGAGGTCGATGGCGGCGGGGGCGTCGAGCACGTGCAGGTCGGCGCGGGCCCCGACCGCGAGGTGGCCGACGTCCTCGCGGCGCAGGGCGAGGGCCCCGCCGCGGGTAGCGGCGCGGATCGCCTCGGCCAGGGACAGGTGCATCTGCAGCACCGCGGTGGCCACGCAGAAGCTCATCGAGCTCGTATAGCTGGTGCCCGGGTTGCAGTTCGAGGCGATCGCGACGGCCGCGCCCGCGTCCAGCAGACGGCGGGCCGGGGCGAGCGGCGCGCGGGTGGAGAGGTCGCAGGCCGGCAGCACGGTGGCGACCGTGGGCCCGGCATCGACGGCGAGGTGGCCCGCCGCGCTCCCGGGGCGGGTGTCGCGATCGGCAGTCGCCGCGAGCGCCTCGACGTCGGAGTCCTCCATGTGGTTCACGTGGTCCACGCTCGCCGCTCCGAGCTCGACTGCGAGGGCGACGCCACCGGAGCGGCCCAGCTGGTGACCGTGGACCCGCAGGCCGAGTCCCGCTTCGGCTCCGGCGCGCAGCACCCGCTGCGACTGCTCCGGGTCGAAGGCGCCGTCCTCGCAGAACACATCGATCCAGCGCACGTGCGGGGCGACCGCGGCGAGCATGTCGCCGGTGACCAGGTCGACGTACTCCTCAGCCCTCCCGGCGAACTCGCTCGGCACCAGATGCGCACCGAGGAAGGTGACCTCGTCGAGCTCGCCCGCCTCCACCAGGGCCGAGGCGAGACGGGCCGCGCGCAGCTCCTGCTCCACGGTGAGGCCGTACCCGGTCTTCGTCTCCAGGCAGGTGGTTCCGCCCGCGACCGCTTCGGCGACGCGCGAGCGCACCAGGGAGCGCAGGCGCTCCTCGGAGGCCGAGCGGGTGGCCCCGGTGGTCACGCCGATGCCGCCGGCGGCGTACGCCTGCCCGGCCATGCGCGCCTCGAACTCCGCGGCCCGATCGCCGTCGAAGATCAGGTGCGTATGGGAGTCGACCCACCCGGGCAGGACGGCACGCCCACCGAGGTCCACGGCGGCGTCGGCCGGCGGGGCCTGCGCGGCCGGGCCACTCCAGGCGACGACGCCGTCCTCGAGGACCAGGGCCGCCTTCCGGTGGACCTGCTCGTCGGTGACCCGGCCGGGGCGGGCGGGGTCATCGAGTGCGGGATCCAGGGTCCACAGCTCGCTGATGCCGGTGATCAGGGTGCTCGTCATGGGCGTGCCTCCTGGGCGATGAGGGGTCGTGCGGGGGGGGGGTTGGTCGCGCACGCGGTGAGGGCGGGGTCAGTCCCTGCGGGTGGGGGTCATCGGGACGCGCACCCCCCGCTCGTGGGCGACGTGGTCGGCCCGCGAGTAGCCGGCGTCGACGTGGCGGATCACGCCCATGGCGGGGTCATTGGTCAGCAGGCGCTCCAGCTTGCGGCCGGCGAGCTCGGTGCCGTCGGCCAGACCCACCTGGCCGGCGTGGATCGAGCGGCCGATGCCGACGCCGCCGCCGTGGTGGATGGATACCCAGGTGGCGCCGGAGGAGGTGGCGGTCAGGGCGTTCAGCAGCGGCCAGTCGGCGATCGCGTCGGAGCCGTCCAGCATGGACTCCGTCTCGCGGTACGGGGAAGCGACGGAGCCGGAGTCGAGGTGGTCGCGACCGATGACGATCGGGGCCTTGACCTTCCCGTCGCGCACGAGGTCGTTGAAGAGCATCCCCGCGCGGTGGCGCTCGCCGTATCCGAGCCAGCAGATGCGGGCAGGCAGCCCCTCGAACTCGACGTACTCGGCGGCGGCGTCGAGCCAGCGGTGCAGGTGCTCGTTCTCGGGGAACAGCTCCTTGAGCGCCGCGTCGGTGACGGCGATGTCCTCGGGGTCCCCGGACAGCGCCACCCAGCGGAAGGGCCCCATGCCCTCGCAGAACAGGGGGCGCACGTAGGCGGGGACGAAACCGGGGAACTCGAAGGCACGGTCGTAGCCGGCCTGGCGGGCCTCGTCGCGGATCGAGTTGCCGTAGTCGAAGACCTCGGCGCCGGCGTCCTGGAACTCGACCATGGCCCGGACCTGGCGGGCCATGGATTCGCGGGACTTCTTGGTGAAGCCCTCAGGATCCGAGTCGGCCTCGCGCTGCCAGTCCTCCACGCTCACCTCGGTGGGCAGGTAGGACAGAGGGTCGTGGGCGCTGGTCTGATCGGTGACCACGTCGATGTGGATGTCGCCGGCGCGGTGGCGCTCCAGCAGCGCGGGGAAGACCTCGGCCGCATTGCCGACGATGCCGATCGAGAGCCCGCGCTTCTGCGCCGTGGCGGCGTTGGCACGGGCGATCGCGTCCTCGAGGTCGTCGGCGATCTCGTGGCAGTAGCGCTTGGCGACGCGCCGCTGAAGGCGGGTGCGGTCCACGTCGGCGATCAGGCACACGCCGTCGTTGAGGGTGACGGCCAGGGGCTGCGCGCCGCCCATGCCGCCGCAGCCGCCGGTCAGCGTGATGGTGCCGGCGAGGGTGCCGCCGAAGCGCTTCTCGGCGACGGCGGCGAAGGTCTCGTAGGTGCCCTGGAGGATGCCCTGGGTGGCGATGTAGATCCAGGAGCCGGCAGTCATCTGCCCGTACATGGTCAGGCCCTCGGCCTCGAGCTTGCGGAACTCGGGCCAGGTCGCCCAGTCACCGACGAGGTTGGAGTTGGCCAGCAGCACCCTCGGCGCCCACTCGTTCGTGCGCAGCACGCCGACGGGCTTGCCGGACTGGACCAGCAGCGTCTCGTCGTCCTCGAGGTCCTCGAGCGTCTCGACGAGTGCGTCGTAGGCCTCCCAGGAGCGGGCGGCGCGGCCGGTGCCGCCGTAGACGACCAGGTCGTCGGGGCGCTCGGCGACCTCGGGGTCGAGGTTGTTCATGAGCATCCGCAGCGGCGCCTCGGTCTGCCAGGACTTCGCGGTGAGGGCGGTGCCGCGGGGGGCGCGGACGGGGCGGGCTCCGGGAAGGGTCATCATCGGCTCCTGGGTCGCGGGGACGGTCGTTCCACCCAGGACACCATTGCCACCGGCGCTGGTGAAGGCCCCGCAGACCGGTTGTGTCCGGGATGCCGGACACGAGGGTCGAGGTGCGGGCAGTGACCTGGTCAGTCGCGGTGACTCGCGGAGACCACGACCTCTGCGAGGAGCTCCTGCATCCGCTGGGGCTGCTCGACCCACGGGAGGTGCCCGGCGTCGGGCACGATCCGTTTGCGGGGCGCACGGGTGTGAGCGGCGAGCGCCACCACAGGGCCGACGGGGCGGGGATCCGCGGAGCCGTGGATGAAGGTGATGGGGCAGCGCACTGCCGTCGCCCAGGTGATCTGGTCCATGTCATCGAAGGTCAGGGCCTGATTCGCCGAGCGATTGATCCGGTGCGGGGAGCGCGCCATCGGCAGGGCGAGGTCGTAGCCGGCCCGCGGGTCGGCGTAGTCCGTCGCCCACTGCAGTCGCCGCCACTCGATCTCCTCCGCAGCGGTGCGCTCGCGCCCGTCGAGCTGTGCGAAGCGCTCCGCCCAGGGCGCGAGGCGGCGCATGCGCTCGGTGCGGTACGGGGCGCGCCAGTTCCCGACCCCGACCCCGTCGACGTAACCCAGGGCGATCACCCGCTCGGGGTGCACGCCGGCGTAGGCGAGAGCGAGAGTTGCGCCGAAGGAGTGCCCGATCAGCACCACGTGCTCGTGACCGAACGCTGCTCGCAGCTCCTCGATGTCTGCCACGAAGCGCTCCATGGTGAGATCCGCGGGCGCCGTGGCAGCGCCGGGGCGAGCTCCGACAGCGCGTGCCTCGGCACCCTCGGGACCGGTCGAGCTGCCACAGCGGCGCTGGTCGTAACGGTGGACCACGGCCCGCCCGGCGAGCAGCCCGGCGAGCGGGGCGAGGTAGTCCCACAACCCCGGGCCGCCGTGGACGAGGATCACGGCCGGCGCCTCCGCCGGGCCCGGATCGGTCCAGGTCGCCAGGCGAGCGCCGTCGCTCATCGTCACGAAGTCCATGACCCGACGCTATCCCGTGCTCGCGGCACGTCTCTCCCGCTGCGCGGCGCGCTCCCGCGCCAGCAGCTCCCGGGTGCGCACGAGGCGCGGCAGGGTGAGCATCACCAGCCCGCCGGCCATGTTCAAGGGGATCACCCAGGCGAACCACACGAGCCAGGAGGTGTAGGTGATGTCGGCCCCCGCGTGCATCGCCCCGAAGATCACCGCGGAGTTCAGCGCTCCGTGCAGCATGCCGAGACCCACCACGAGGAAACCGCTGATCAGGGCGTTCGCCAAGGTGGTGATGCCCTCGCTGGACCCCTGCGACATCCGTGTCGCGAGGGTGATGGTGAAGCCCGCCAGCAGCGCCAGTGCCGCCGTCTCGAGCGTCAGGCCCTTCTCCATGTACCCGCGGCCGGCCTCGATCAGCACGGCGTCGAAGCGGGGGAAGGCGGCGACGATGAACCACGCGAACAACCAGCCGCCGGCCAGGTTCGTCACCAGCGTCACCGTCCACAGTCGCAGCAGCTGCCTCCAGGTGCCGTGGCCGGCGGCGATCGCGTTGATGGGCACCAGGAAGTCCTCGGTGAACAGCTCCGAGTGCGCGAGGCGCAGCGCATACAGGCCGATGCCGAACGCCAGCCCGGCCAACAGCTTCGAGTCGGTGGCCGCGAGCACGGCGAGCATGGCCATCAGCCCGAGCCCCACGTCGATCCCACCGAACAGGCCCGTGATGATCAGGGCGCGCCAGGTCCGGTTCAGGCGGTTCGCACCCTCTTCGACGGTGCTGCGGAACTCCTCGACCAGCTTGTCCTCGACCGCCTCGTCGGACTCGCCGAGCTGGACGCGCTCACGCACCTGGTCTCCCGCCGAACCGTCGTGCGCACGGTGATCAGGAGCCTTCCCGCCCTGCTGCGTCTCGTCGCTCATGGGCGGCGCCTCCTCTGCGGATCCGACTGCGGCGCACGCTACCAGCAGGAACGACCGTGAACGGAGAGTCACCGGGCCACTCGCACGATCAGGCGAGGCACCAGTCCGACTACTTTCCGGCAGATGGTTCGGGGCGTCCGGCCGGATGACCCTCGGGCCGCCCGAGGAGGCGGCGGGTGAGCTCCTGGGCCGCGGCGCGCACTGCCCGGGCCAGACGCTCCTGGCCCTCCTCGTCGATCCGGCTCTCGACGAAGGTGAGCGCGACGGCCGCCGCCGGCCAGCCGGCGTGATCGCGCACCACGGCGGCCACCGAGGCGAGCTCGTCGGTGACCTCCCCGGCCTCCCGGGCGATGCCGTCACGACGCACCCGCGTGAGCAGCTCGCGCAGGCCGCGCGGCGTCTCCGGTCCGGGCACGCCGGTGCGGGAGGTGAAGTCGGCATCGCGGCCGTAGAGTGTGCGCAGCTGAGCAGGCGGGAGCTCGGCGAGGATCGCGCGGCCGCTGGCGGTGAGGTGCGCGGCCAGGCGCACACCGACGTCGGTGACCAGACTGGGCCGGTTGCGGGCCCTCTCCTCGATCACGTAGAGCACGTCGCGGCCGTGCAGCACCGCGAGATGGCCGGACTCCCCGACGTCATCGACCATCGTCTCGATGACGCGTCGGCCGAGACGTGCGAGCGGCTCCTGCCGCAGGTAGGCGCCGGAGAGCTCGTGCGCTGCGGGCCCGAGCCCGTAGAGGCGCTCGTCGCCCAGATGCATGACGTACCCGTGCTCGACGAGGGTCGCGAGCAGGTCGTAGGTGCGCGAGCGCGGGAGGTCGAGCTGTTCGGCGATGCGCACCGCGGGGACCGGGGAGCGGCGCGAGGCGAGATAGGTCAGCAGGCGCAGCGTCGCGTCGGCGGCCGGAGCTTTCGGAGGTGCCATGATGGTTCAGGATGCCACCCGGCGACGGCGTGAGGAGCCTCGATGACGAACACCCCCGGTGACGCGGCCAGCGTCTGGACCGGTCGGCACGACGGTCACGGCCCCGAGCACGCCCGCTGGCACCGGAGCGTGCAGGTGGTGGACACCCATGAGCTCTCCGCAGGCGGCGACCCGGATCCCGCCGCGCCGCACGTCGCACTGCTGGGGTTCCGCTCCGAGGAGGGCGTGCGCCGCAACCGCGGCCGGGTCGGCGCGGCCCACGGACCGGCTGCACTGCGCCGGGCCCTCGCCCCCCTGGCCCTGCACGGTCCGCTCGCCCTCGGTGAGGTGGAGCTGCACGATCTGGGCGACGCCGAGACGCTCGGCGTGGACCTCGAGGGCGGGCAGGCCAGCGCCGCCGCGCTCACCACGGCGGCCCTGGACCGGGCAGGGTCGCGACTGACGGTGGTGCTCGGCGGCGGCCACGAGACCGCCTGGTCCTCGTACATCGGCCTGGCCGACTCCGGGATCGGCCCGACCGCAGGCCGGCGATGGGGCGTGCTGAACCTCGATGCCCACTTCGACCTGCGCGAGGAGCCGCGCCCCACGTCCGGCACGCCCTTCGCGCAGATGGCCGTCGCCGAGCAGGCGGCTGGTCGTCAGCTGCAGTACGCGGTGCTGGGGATCGCAGAGCCGTCGAACACCGGCGCCCTGTTCGCGCGGGCGCTGGAGCTCAGCGTGCGCTGGTGGACCGATGAGCAGTGCCTGGCCGCAGGGGTCGATGGGATCCGTCGCTTCGTCGAGGAGTTCACCGCTGACCTGGATGTGCTCTACCTGACCATCGACCTCGACGTGCTGCCCGCCGCCACCGCGCCCGGGGTCTCGGCGCCAGCGGCCTACGGGGTCCCGCTCCCCCTCATCGCGGCCGCGGTACGGGCTGCGGCGGGCAGCGGCAAACTGGCCCTGCTCGACGTGGTCGAGCTGAACCCGAGCCTCGACATCGATGGCCGCACCGCGCGCTCCGCCGCCCGGCTGATCGACGATGCGGTGCGTCTGGTGGGAGCCATAGGCGCCTGAGCGACCCGGTGACGCCGGGGAAGAACGGCTACTGCAGGCGCACGAAGGAGCGCAGCTCCGCGTCGTGCTCGTGGGCCTCGACGAAGCCGAGCGACTCGTAGAAGGCCCGCTGGCCGGGTTCCGCGTCGGTGAGCAGCACATGCTGACGCACCTCGGCGAAGGGGGCGAAGGCGGCCTCGACCAGGCGTCTTCCGATGCCGGCGCGGTGTGCGTCGGGCCGCACCAGGACGTCCTGGAGGTAGGCGATGGTGGCGTCGTCACCGATCACGCGGGCAAGGCCCAGCAGCTCCCCCTCGCGGCGGGCCGTGACCACCCGAGCGCTGCCGGCCAGCGAGCGCTCCAGCGTGTGCGGCTCAGCAGTGTACGTGGACCACCCGACCGCGTCGTAGAGGTCCAGGACCTCCTGCATCGCCGGCACCTCGCTGCCGATCACGAGTTCCCCCGGCGCGGGCCTCGGGGCAGGCTCCTGCGGGCGCCAGCGCTCGTGGACCAGCTGGAAGAGGCGGCAATCGGCCCACTTCCCGCCGAGCCGCAGGTACGACGGGGCCAGGCCGTACTCGGCGAACCCGCAGTGCTCGAGCACGCGCGCCGAGGCGTCGTTGCCCACCTGCACCTCGGCCTGCAACCGGTGCAGGCCGAGACCTCCGAAGGCCACCGCGATCGCGGCCCGGACCGCCTGCGTGGCGATGCCGCGGCCGGCCTCGTCATGGTCGACCCAGTAGCCCAGCGACGCCGATTCGGCGGCGCCGCGGGTGATGCCCGCGATGTTCAGACGACCGACGAGGCGGCTGGCGCCGTCCTCCTCGAGCCGGATCGCGAGCGGGAGGCTGCGGCCGGTCTCGCGATCGGCGACGGCCTGGGCGATCGCGGTGCGCTGCCCGGCCTCGGTGAACCAGGCCTCCTCGCGGGCGGGAGCACCGACCAGCAGCTGCTCGCGGTTGCGGAGCTCGAGCTCGAGCAGCGCCGGGGCGTCGCCCGGGCCGAGGAGAGTCAGCGTGACCTGGTCGGGACGTACCGGACGCACGGAGCGCGGCGACAGGGAGGCTGGCATACCGCTCAGTATCCGGTACGACCGTCGATTGTCAGCAACAGGGTGCGGGAATCGCAGGAGGTCGCGTCTGTCCTCTCCAGGAGGCGCGCACGATGCGGCGGAGGTGACCGGGGACGTGCGCCGCCCGCGTCACAGGAGCGTCTGGGCGAGGGTCACGGCCGCCACGCCCCCGAGGAGCACGGAGAACAACAGCGTCAGGGTCGAGGCGCGGGCTTTCGCCGAGAGCGGCCCGCCGAGGATGCCGCCGACGGCGGATCCGGCCGCGAAGGTCAGCGTGACCGTCCAGTCGACCTGCACGTCGGTCCCGATCCGGGCCAGCAGGCTCGCGGCAGTCGCGATCACCATGACCAGCAGACTGGTTCCGGAGGCGCGGCGCATCGCCAGGCCCAGGGCGATCACCAGCATCGGCACCACGATGAACCCGCCGCCCACCCCGAAGAACCCGGTGAGGAACCCGGTGATGGTCGCGGCGCCGATCACCAGCGGCAGACGCGGCGAGGCGGGCGCCACAGGCGCCGTCGGCAGCTCGGGCTCGCCATGGTGGCGGTGGATCCCGTCGGCCGATTCGACCGTGTCGGGACCGGGCTGGTCCAGCACCGGGTCGTCGTGGACCGCCACCGGCTCTCCGCACTCGTGCTCGGCCCGTGATCCGTGCGCAGCCGCCTCGGCCCGCTCCTCCCGGCGGGTGCGCAGTGCGCGGCGCAGCATCGCGGCCGCGACGCCGACCAGCATGACGCCGAACAGGGTCAGGAGGATCTGCGACGGGACCAGGGCGGAGAGCCGGGAACCTGCCACCGCGCCGAGCACCGTGATGGCGGCGAACACGAGACCGCTGCGCCACTCCACGTTCCCGTGGCGGGCGTGGTGCGGGAGGCTGACCAGTGCGGTGATCAGGACGATGATCAGGCTCGACGCGGTCGCGGAGTGCGCCGGCATGCCGAGCAGGAAGACCAGCACGGGCACGGCGAGGATGCCCCCACCTGCGCCGAGCGCCCCGACCACGATCCCCACGCCGACGCCGACGCCGATCGCGAGCAGGACGAGCTCCATGGGCGGACTCCTCGAGTCGGGTGGCAGGGCAGGACGATCCCCAAAGTACTCGCTCCCGCCCAGCCGACGGGACACGCCACCCCCGCGCTGCACCGCGGGGGCCGAGTAGGATCGGTTCTCCCCAGCACAGGAGTCGATATGGCCCCCGGACACCCCGACCATCCTCTGGCACTGCTGGATCCGGCCTCCCCTGCGATGGGCGAACGGCTGGTCGAGGCCTGGCGCACCGGCGCCCTCGTCCTTCCCCTGCGGGACGGCGCCTCCCCCGTGCGCCTGCCCGGCCTGCACAAGTCGGTGCTGCCGTCGTCGCTGTCCGGCCGGGCGCGGGTGTCCCTCGCCGGCGTCGGCGAGCGCTTCGCCGCCTGGCGGGTGATCCCCCAGGAGAACGCCCCGGTCATCGTGCGCATCCCGCACGTCGCGCCGACCGAACTGCATCAGGACCTCGCCCACGAGATCGCCGCTCTGACCCTGGCCCCCGCCGAGGTGGGCCCGGAGCCGATCGCCTTCCACGACGACCCCGACACCAGCCCCATCGGACATCCCTACGTCGTGACCAGCGAGGTCCCCGGTACCGCGGCGGCGCCGACGGTCTGGACGGACCAGCACCTCGATCTCCATGCCGTCCGCCTCGCGCACCTGCACTCGGTCCCTGCCCCGGGGCGCGGACCGGTCACCCTCGGCTCGAATCCCTGGGCCGCCGTTCCCCGCGGCGAGCAGTCCCTGCTGAGGGAGGTGGAGGAGGAGGTCCGAGCCTGGCGCGCCCGCTCCGGCCGCGTGATCGCGCAGTACGAGCTCGAGCCCTTCCTGGAGGCGATGCTCACCCGCGTCGCGGGCGTCGAACAGGACGTGGCCCGCCTGGACGGATTCGTCCTGGCCCATGGCGACCTGTGCGCCACGAACATCATGTGGGATCACGGTCCCGTGGGCACCGTGGACTCGAGGGACGTCGCCGCCGTGGACTACATCGACTTCGAGTGGGCGCAGGGCGACGACCCCGCCCGCGACCTCGCGATCATCGGGGGCGCCGTGCACGGTGGGCCCTGGTACGTCCCGCTGGTCGAGGAGCAGGTGAGGGCGTTCGTCGAGGCGTACGTGCGCTCGCGCATGGAGTACGGGGAGGTTCCGGCATCGGTCTCCGACACCGCCGGCCTGCGCGACCGGATGCGGGCGTGGACCGCGTACGAGCGCACGGCGATGCTCGTGCACGTCGCCTCCCGCGCCTCGATCCGGTCGGCGCACCGCAAGGTGCTGCCGGTGCTGCGGGGCACCCTGGCCGCGGAGTTCGCTCTGCCCGGCTGAGCGGCCCCTGCGAGCCTGGTACGGCACAGTCACCGGCTCAGAGATGGCGCCTTCCTGGGTCCATCCCTTTACGGTGGGGTCATGAGTGACTTCGTGAAGACCAGTCCCAGCGCCCCCAAGGGGTACTTCGCCGCAGAAGCCGCCGGCCTGCGCTGGCTGGCGCAGCCACAGGTGGTCCCCGTGGTGCCCGTGATCGACGAGTCCAAGGACTCCCTGAGCCTGGCCCGGCTGGAGACGGTGGAGCCGTCGGCCGACGCCGCACGGGAGTTCGGCCGCCGGTTGGCGAGGCTGCATGACGCCGGCGCCCCGGGCTTCGGCTGGACGCCGGCCGACGAGGCCTGGTTCGGCCCGCTCGAGAACCCCTTCGAGGTCGCGAACACCTCCCACGAGGACTTCCTCGACTTCTGGGCCGACGATCGGCTGCGCCCGCTGGCGGACCGCGTCACCCGCGCCCTCGGCGCCGACGGCCATGACCGGGTCGACGAGGCGATCGACGTGATCACCGACGGCGCCTTCGACGGGATCAGCGGGCAGGGCCGCGAAGAGCCTGCCCGGGTCCACGGCGACCTGTGGTCCGGGAACCTGATGTGGACGCCGCAGGGAGCGACCCTCATCGATCCGGCCGCCCACGGCGGGCACCGGCTCGAGGACCTCGCGATGCTCTCCCTGTTCGGGGCTCCCTTCCTCGACGAGATCTTCGAGGGGTACGAGGTGGAGCACCCGATGCCGGGTGACTGGCAGCAGGACCTGCCCGCTCACCTGTTCTTCGGTCTGCTCGCCCACGTGCACCTGTTCGGCGAGGCGTACGTCGACCAGTCCATCGCCACGGCGGAATCGATCATCACCCGCGCGGACCAGTTGGGGTACTGACCGCGGCGCGGCCCGGACCATCGGCCTCATCCCGCCAGCGCTGGGCGAACTCCCTCGGCGTCAGCCCCGTCGAGGTGCGGAAGTCGCGGGCGAAGTGGGCCTGGTCCGCGTAGCCGAGCCGGGCGGCGAGATCGGCGAGGGACTCACGTCCACGCAGGCCACCGGCGGCCTCGTGGAGGCGCCGACGACGGATCAGCCATGCCGGGGAGAGCCCGAGACGCCTCGCGGTCAGTCGTTGGAGGGCGCGCTCCCCGATGTCGAAGCGTTCGCAGAGCTGGGTCACCGTCAGCAGCTCGAGATCCGCTTCGATCTCCTCGACCAGCGCGTTGACCAGCAGGTCCTCTTCGTCCAGTACGCCGAGCTCGGACACCCTCCGCTCGACGAGCGCGCAGCAGCGGGCATGGACGTCAGGATCCTGCGGAGCCACGACCATCAGCGCGTGCACCTCGGCGCTCAGCCCTGCGAGGGTCGCCACCGCCTCGAGGTCGCACCAGGTGCCGGTCAGCTCGCGCACCGAGCGGCCCAGCAGTGCCGCCCCCGCGGCGGGCGCGAACATCGTCCCGAAAGCCCATGACCTCCCCTCGAGCACGGTCCTCGACAGTCCCGGGTTCGGGCCGACGAACCGGGAATAGGCGGGCGTGGTGACCGCGAGGCATACCGGGTACTGCAGGACCTTCTGCTCGGCGGCCTGCCCCTCCGGCACGTCCCACACCGGGATCCAGTAGCGACGGATCCATCCCCGCAGTGGGTCCGAGGGCTGCCTGCGGGCGATGGCGTGCGTGCGATCGGCGGGGTCGCGCAGGTGCGCCCGCTCGATGTGGTCCGGCTGCGGTGCCATGGGATGAGGGTAGCCGTGTCGGGAATGTTCAAGACGGCCGCCTCCCTCTCCCCCTAGCGTCGACCTGCGTGGTGGGAACAGCCCGCCCCCCGACGAGGAGACGACATGAGCACACGAGCACGCACGAGCACCACCCCTGATTCCGTCCTCACCACCTGGCAGGAACGCTCAGCCCCCTTCACCGCCACGGTGCAGGCCGTGGACGACTGGGAAGCACCCAGTCCGTGCGAGGGCTGGACCGCCCGGGACGTGCTCGAGCACGTCTGCCGGACGCAGCGCGACTTCTTCGCACAGCGCGGCCTCGAGCTGTCGGACCTCAGCGGGGCGGAACCGGCGCAGACCTGGGCGGCACATCACCGCGAGGTCAGCGGTCTGCTCGGGGACCCTGACGTCGCGCAGCGTGCCTTCGACGGGGCCTTCGGGCCGACGACCGTGGGCGCGACGATGATCGACTTCTACGGCTTCGACCTGATCGTGCACCGCTGGGACCTCGCCCGGTCGCAGGGCCTGGATGCCCGGCTCACGCCGCAGGAGCTCGCGCTGATCGATGCCGCCGTGGACGGCTGGGGCGAGCACGCCTACGCACCGGGGATCTTCGCCGGTGCCCTGCCGACCTCGCCGGGGGTCGACGAGCAGACGCGAGTGCTCGCCCGCACCGGCCGCCGCGGCTGAGCCGGCGCCCGGCCACCGCCATCACTCTCTCCCTCACCCCAGGCAGAACGCTGATGCGCGCTCCACGTCCACAGAGGGAAGCACAGCGCGCATCAGCGTCAGGAGAGGATCGGGTGGGTGCTAGGGATGAGGGTCAGTGGTCGTGGCCCTCGTGCTCGCCGCCGCCATCGCTCGCGTCGTCGTGGTCATGGGATTCCTCGTCGCTCGCACCCGGGGTGATCTCGTACTCGCCGGAGGCGGTACCGGTGGCCACCTGGATCTCGTGCGGGACCACGGGCAGGTCGAGCTCGCGGTAGACCTCGCCGCTCGCGACGTCGACCATCGTGAGCTTCTGCGCCTCGGGGTCGACCACGAAGGCGGTGCCGTCGGCCACGGCCATCATCGGGCCTGCCTCCTGCCAGTTGTCCGGCTCGGTCCACTCACCGGTCACCGGGACCTCGTGGAGGATCTCGCCGCTCTCGGGGTCCAGGATGTTCAGCTCGCCGTCGGCGGTGAGGACGAGCGCCTCACCGTCGGGTCCACGGTCCAGGGAGCGGAACCAGTACTCGGAGCCGAGGTCGACGATCTGCTGGGTGTCGTCGAGGGTGTTGATCAGGGCGATCGAGGTGGGTCGCTCGATGCCGCCGGCCGGATCGGCTTCGACCTTGTTGTCGGCCAGCACGATCGGGGAGTCCTCGTGACCCTTCTGGTTGCCGGAGCGCTGGTAGTCGCCCTCGATGGCGACCTTGTGGAACTCGCCGTCCCGGTAGATCACGGAGCCGTTCTCGCAGCCCAGGCTGACGACGTCGCCGGATTCGGTGGGCTGGGCGGAGGCCTCGCCGTGCACTCCCGGGCAGTCGTCGGTCTCGGCGGTGACGTTGCCGTCGGCGTCCAGGACCTGCACGGTGTCGCGCTCGTCCTCGGTGCCCTGGGTGACGAGCAGGCCACCATCGGACAGCGGCACTGCGACGCCATGATGCGGGGCATCGGTGCTGGTCTCCTCGAGGGTCCCGAGGTCACCGTCCGCCAGCGCGGTGGGATCGATCAGGGTGATGTCACCGGTGCCGTCCGCGAACAGGGCGGTGCGGTCCCCGTGAGGGACCACGTGCCCGGGCATGGGGGCCTCGATGGACAGATCGGTGAGCGCGGGGCTCTGGACGTAGTAGTGGAAGTGGTCTCCATGGCCCTGCGCGAGCAGGCCCGTGTCGTACATCGTGATCGCGTCGGAGGCGCTGACGGCGACGTGGCGCCCGTCCCCGGCCGGGTTCAACCGCACGTAGCCCTCGACATCGGAGCTGTCGACGGTGCTGCCGTCGGCGGAGTCGATCGTGGTCACGCCGCCCTCGTGGGCGAGGACGATGCGCGGGGAGAGGGCGGCCACCTCGGCGCGGTCCGAGGCCGGGGCCGCGTCGCCGCCGCCGTCGGATGCCGCTGCGTCGGACCCGCCCTCGCCGCCTCCGGTCGGGCCGCCGCAGGCGGACAGTGCGAGCACACCCGCGCCGAGGAGTGCGACAGCTCGCCGCTTCATGACAATGCTTCTCATCTGAATCATGGAAGGAACGATAGCAGTTCCTGAGAACCGTTCTCAGCCGCGGTGCGGTGCCCTGAGTCACATCATCGACAGTTATGCTGACGTCGGCGACGGGGGTCGCCTGCAGGGGGTTCGCACGAGTAGCACAGCAGGGGAAGCACGGGGGAGCCGACATGGGACGACATGAGGCGGTGACGCTCCGGGGAGGACCTGGAGGACGCCGTCGCGGGCGACCCCCGCCACGGCGCCTGGTCGTGGCATCCGCCGCGGTCCTGACGCTGACCGGCTGCTATCTGCTGGATCCGGAACTGCTCGCCGAGGGCACGGACGAGGCGTCGATCGAGGTCGGCGACACCATCCAGGTGGACCTCGGACAGTGGTCTCCGAGCGTGGGCGACACCTGGGGCGCCGTCCCCGTGGCGGAGGGCGACGCCGCGGACCACGGCGCCGTCGACGACGGCACGGTCCGGGCCCACGTGGTCCAGGGCAGCGAGGTGTTCGGTGTGCGCGAGCGTCGGGACGGGCCCGAGGCGGGCGGCAGCTCCCCTCACGCCGTGGAGCTCACGGGCGTCGCACCCGGTACCTCGACGGTGCGGATCGTGCACTGCTACCGCGCAAAGATCGCGGAGGACTGCGACCAGGGCCCCCGCGACATCGAGCCGATCGAGATCACCGTGACGGTCACCTGACCCGATCCTGCTGGAAAGACACCAGGGCCCCTCCGGGCCGCCGCCTGCACAGGGCAGGACGGCGGCGCGGCGAGGCCCGTCCCCAGCCGGCCGATCGACGGCGCGGCGGCTCGGTCAGGAGAGTCGGCTCAGATCACGCCGAAGGCGATCATCGCGTCGGCCACCTTGCGGAAGCCGGCCACGTTCGCGCCCACCACGTAGTCGCCGGGACGGCCGAGCTCCTCGGCGGTCTCCAGGCAGGTGTGGTGGATGTTCTTCATGATCTGGGTGAGGCGCTCCTCGGTGTGCTCGAAGCTCCACGCATCACGGCTGGCGTTCTGCTGCATCTCCAGCGCACTGGTGGCGACGCCGCCGGCGTTCGCCGCCTTGCCCGGGCCGAAGGCGACGTCGGCCTCGCGGAACACGTTCACCGCATCCGGGGTGCAGGGCATGTTCGCGCCCTCGGAGACCGCCTGGACGCCATTCTTGACCAGGGTGCGCGCAGCGTCCGCGTCGAGCTCGTTCTGAGTCGCGCTGGGCAGGGCGATGTCGACCGGGACGTCCCAGACGCTGCCGCCGGCGACGAAGCGGGCCCCGTTGCCGCGGCGCTCCGCGTACTCGGTGATGCGGCCCCGCTCGACCTCCTTGATCTGCTGGAGCAGCTCGAAGTCGATGCCGTTCTCATCGACCACGTAGCCCGAGGAGTCCGAGGCCGTGACCGGGATCCCACCGAGCTGCTTGGACTTCTCGATCGCGTAGATCGCGACGTTGCCCGAGCCGGAGATGGAGACGCGGCGGCCGTCGAAGGAGGAACCGCGAGCCTTGAGCATCTCGTCGGCGAAGATGGCCGCGCCGTAACCGGTGGCCTCCTTGCGCACCAGCGAGCCGCCCCAGTCCAGGCCCTTGCCGGTCAGGACGCCGGCCTCGTAGCGGTTGGTCAGGCGCTTGTACTGGCCGAAGAGGTAGCCGATCTCGCGGGCGCCGACGCCGATATCGCCGGCGGGCACGTCGGTGTACTCGCCCATGTGGCGGTGCAGCTCGGTCATGAAGGACTGGCAGAAGCGCATGACCTCGCCGTCGCTGCGGCCGTGCGGGTCGAAGTCGGAGCCGCCCTTGCCGCCGCCGATGGGCAGGCCGGTCAGGGAGTTCTTGAAGATCTGCTCGAAGCCGAGGAACTTCACGATGCCGAGGTTCACCGAGGGGTGGAACCGCAGGCCGCCCTTGTAGGGCCCGAGCGCGGAGTTGTACTCGACGCGGAAGCCGCGGTTGATCTGGACCGTGCCCTGATCGTCGACCCACGGGACGCGGAAGATGATCTGACGCTCCGGCTCGCACATACGCATGAGGATGCCCTGGTCGTTGTACTCAGGGTGGCGACCCTGGATGTACTCGAGCGACTCGAAGACCTCGCGCACTGCCTGCTGGAACTCGGGTTCACCGGGGTTGCGGCGCAGCACCTGGTCGTACGTGTCTTGGAGCATCGAGTCGATCATCGCGGTCCTTTCGGGGGCCCGGGGGTCCCGGGGTCACGGGGTCTCCGCAGGGGCGGAGGTCGGAGCGCCGCCCAGAGTACGCGGCCGTCGGCGATGACGGAACGGGATGCTCAGCGAGTGAACATGCACAGGCGTGCTCACCCCATGCAGGCGGCAGGTTGCCGGTGCGCGATGTAGCGCGCATCACTACGCACGGAGTCGAGTCCTGCTCCCGCCCCTGCCTGCGTGGGATGGTCGGCCTCAATCACCGAAGGCCGCGCGAGTGACGGCGCGAACCTCGGTATGTACGATCGTACGCATGGTGTTCCCCTCCCCCACTCTGCGCCGCGCCCGCGGCGCCGTCGCCGCCCTGTTCCTGACCAACGGCGCCCTGCTCGCCAATCTCCTGCCGCGCTACCCCGAGATCAAGGCCGAGCTCGGCCTCGCGAACTCCACTTACGGCCTGGTCCTGGCGGCCTTCCCCGCCGGCGCGATCCTGGCGGGCCTCGGGGCCGGGGCCCTGATCCGCCGCCTCGGCTCCGCCCCGCTCGCCGTCGCCGGGACGTTCCTGACCGCGTTCGGACTGTTCGCGGCCTCCTGGGCGCCCGCCGCCGCGGCCCTGGCCCTCGCCCTGCTGCTCGCGGGAGCGTGCGACGCCCTCACCGATGTCGCCCAGAACGCCCACGGCCTGCGGGTCCAGCGTCACTATGGCCGCACGATCATCAACTCCTTCCATGCCGTCTGGTCCATCGGGGCGGTGCTCGGAGGCTCGATGTCCGCTCTCGCGATCGCGCTCCACGTTCCGCTGCCATGGCACCTGGGCCTGTCGGGGCTGCTGTTCGCCGTGATCGCGCTGGTCTCGCTGCGCTACGCACTGCCGGGCAAGGACTCCGAGAACGTCGGCACCGGGAGCGACGCACCTGGAGGAGGAGCCGGGGACTCCGCCGTCGACCCCGGCAGGGCTGCCACCGGCCCGTCGGCCGCCTTCGCCCCGAGCCGGGGGCGCCTGGCGCTCCTGCTCGGGGCCCTGGTGGTCATCGCGATCGGCGGCACGCTCGTCGAGGACGCCGGGAACTCCTGGGCCACCCTGTACCTGGCCCGCGACCTCGGCGCCCCGGCGGCGATCGCCGCGACGGGCTATATCGCCCTGGTGGGCGCCCAGTTCGTCGGCCGCCTGCTCGGCGATTCACTGGTGGATCGCTTCGGTCAGCGGGCCGTGGCCAGGGCCGGGGGTGCGATCATCGCCCTCGGCATGGCGACAGCGCTGGCCCTGCCCACCGTGGCGGGCACGGTGGCCGGCTTCGCGCTGGCCGGCCTCGGCAGCGCCACGCTGGTGCCGGCGGCGATGCAGGAGGCCGACGACCTGCCCGGGCTGCGCCACGGCACCGGACTGACCGTCGTGTCCTGGCTGATGCGGCTGGGGTTCCTCGTCTCACCACCGATCGTCGGGCTGATCGCGGACAGCACCAGCCTCCGTGTCGGTCTGCTGGTGGTCCCGATCGCCGGACTGCTGGTGATCGCTCTGTCCGGCGTGCTCGGCGGGCGGCGCACCCAGCGCGCTCCGGCGCAGGAGGCCGTCGGCTCCGGGGTCTGAGCCGGGCCCGGCGCAGAGCGCGCCGAGCGTCACGGCGAGCCCGCCCCTGCCCCGGGCGCCTCAGGGGTGGCGCGCGAGGCGGACCAGCGCCTCCCGGACCAGCGCCGCTCCGGCCGGCGAGGTGTGCAGCGCCCGATGGAGCGAGAGCCCCTCGTTCATGGCGTCGAGCATCACTGCGGTGTCCGGGTCGACGAACGGTGCCAGGGTTGCGCGGGTGCGCGCCATCCACGCACTGGTGATGTCGCGGTACTCCGGCCGACGGGCGGCGAGCGTGTAGAGCTCCTGGGTGATGATCAGGTCTCGCTGAGTGCCGAAGACGTCCTGATCGATGTTCGCCGTGAAGGCATCCAGCGCCTCCTCGAGCGTGGTCGCGGCGGCCATGCGTCGCTCCGCGCGGGCGGCGACCTGGTCCGCGTACCGCGTGAAGGCCTCGCGCAGCAGCGCATCCATGCCCTCGAAGTGGTAGGTCATCGACCCCAGGGGGACGTCCGCCGCCGCCGCGACCCGGCGATGGGACGTCCCCGCGACGCCGTGCTCGGCGATGACATCCAGACAGGCATCGATGATGCGGTCGCGTCGCTGCGGGTCGTGACGGCGGGGACGGGCGTGATCGGACACCCTCCAGACCCTAGCGGGCGACAGGCCGGGTGACCCGACCCCGGGCTGCGTCGCTCACGACGCCGGAGCGGTCTCCCCCACGCCGAACTCGCGGATCTGCACCCACTGGCCGGTCGGGTTCTTCCCGGTCACGCGGAGTCGGCAGAAGCGGGCGTCGATCGGTTCGTCCAGCGCAGCCTGGGCCACGGCCGAGCCGTCGGTTCCACCGATCTCGGTCCACGCCTCCCCGTCGGCCGAGAGCTCGAGGACACCCTCGTAGATCTGGTCACCGGCGGTCGAGTCGCTCTTGGCCATCTGCACCTGCACGAAGCGGATCGGGTGGATCTCCTCGAGCTCCACCTGGACCACGTCATCCACCTTCGGGGCGCTGCTGGACCAGAACATGGTCGCGAGGTCCGCGTCGACGACCCGCTCGATGGCGTAATCCTGGTAGGTGCCCAGCGTCGTCGTCGCGGTGCCCGGCAGCCCGCGGAAGGGCAGGGAGGGATCCTCCGGCAGCACCTCGCGCAGCTCCTCCCAGGCGCGGGCGATGAAGGATTCGAAGACTCCGTCTCCGACGCTCGGGACGATCTGGTTCTCCTTGTAGACACCGTCAGCGCGCTGGTCGGGCACGGTGGCCTCCCCGGCAGCGGCGACGTGCTCCGACACCTCGGCCGCCGCAGCGGAGGCCTCCTCGGGGCGGCCCTCGGCGAGCGCGAGGAGCATCTCCTGCTGGGCGAGGAGAGCGCGCGCCCAGTGCCCCGCCGCGACGATCCACGGCAGAGTGTCCTGGTAGAACCCCTCGCTCGCCATCGCGGCGAGCGAATCCTCCAGGCCGACGATCGCGCGCAGCCGCTCGACCAGCGATTGATCCCCGGCTGTCCCCTCCTCGTACGCGGCCCAGAAGGCCTCGACGTCCGCGGTGAGCGCGGGAGCTTTCGGGGATCCCTCGCGATAGGGCCAGTTCTGGTTGAGGTCGGCGAAGACTCGCAGGTCGTCCCGGATCGTCTGCTCCGGCCCGGCGAGCTCGTCGAGGGCGGCCTCCCAGGAGCTGGCCGCCTCATAGGTCGTGGGGTTCCAGCAGTAGTCGGCGTAGTTCGCCAGCGAGATCAGCGAAGCATAGGGCTCGATCATCGGGTTCGCCGTGAACCCCGCCAGGTACGTGTGCAAGGTGGGCGAGCGCCCCTCGAGGGGGTTGAGGAACAGGCGGTCGCGCCGGCCGTCGTTGACCGGGAAGTTGTCCCAGATGTACAGGTGCTCGGTGTGGTACGACTCGACGGCCGTGCGCACCGACTCCTCGGTGATCGACGGCGAGAAGACGCCCTCGCCGGTCCACTGGATGCGGATGTCCGGGTCGGCGCCGGTGCCGAAGGCCGTCTTGTAGGCGCTCGGGTCGGATCCGGAGTAGTGGGTGGGGACGGTCTGGAGCGGGGCGAGGTCGTGCGCTGCGACGTAGTCGGACTGGAGGCGGTTGAGGTAGTGGACCTGGGCCTCGGCGAGGGAGCCGAACCGGGCGGCGTCCTCCTCCCCCAGTTCGGTGGGGATGTCGTCCAGAGCGATGTAGAAGCTGGAGACCCCGAGTCCGCGCAGCTGTTCGAACTTCGTGACCGTGGCCTCGAAGTCCGCGTCGCTGCCGTAGGTGATGTCATTGCCCGGGGAGAGGGCGTACGTGAAGCTCACGTGGTGCGCGTTCGCGGTCTCGACCAGTTCGGCGAGGTCGTCGAGGTCCTCCCCTTCGTACAGTTCGCGCCACTTCGAGCGCAGCAGCAGGTCGTCCTTGGGCGTGTAGATGTAGGTGTTCAGCTTGTGGGCGCCGTAGAACGCGAAATGGTCCAACCGCGACTGATGGGACCAGGGGATCCCGTAGAACCCCTCGATCGCCCCGCGGATCTCCATCAGGGGTTCGTCGCGCACCCGGACCGCGGGGAAGCGGGTGCTCCCGGCCAGCAGCTGGCGCAGGGTCTGGACCGCGTAGAAGGTGCCGCGGGCGTCGCGACCGGCGAGGACGAGCAGTGCTCCGCGATCGCGTGCGGCGCCCAGGACGTACCCGTCAGCGGCGAGGCCGTCCGGACCCTCGAGGCCGACGGCCTCGAGAGCGGGGGCGAGGCTCGGATTGTCCTCGGGGGTGCCGAGGTGGATGCGGGTCCCGTTCGCCGTGGCCTCCCCGCTGTCCGCGGTCACCACGGTGACGCGGCATCCGGCGCTCTCGAGCAGTGCGCGCAAGGAGAGCTGTGCGGGGGCGTCGGTGGTCTCGCCCACGAGGATCGTCACCGACCGGCCGAGAACCACCTCCTGCGGGGCGGCCTCGACCGAGCTGGGCTCTGGCCGCACCTGCGGGGTCCTGCCCGGGGTCGCGCCGTTGTCGGCGAGCGCTCCGGCGGCGGGGAGGGCGAGCACGCCGCCGAGGGCGAGGCCGAGACCCATGGCGCTGCGGCGAGTGGGGAGTGCGACGGGGCGGCGCGGGGCGGGGGCGCAGGCTGGGGACGAGGAGGCAGGAGTGGATCGATTCACAGTATTCGCCTTCCGAGGCCGCGCAGAAGGCGCGCGGACGGGGTGGGTGACACGGACCGGGACTCACCGTCGAGCTGTGACCAGCCCCACAGGTGCCTGATAAACGTATCAGGAACGGCGGAGCGGCAGAACGTGCGTCGGCCGGGCTGCGCGCGCCCACACCGCCCTGACGGAGCTCATGAGTCCTGGGGCTGGAAGATCCCCTCGATCGGCGCACCGAAGAGGGCGGAGATCTTGAATGCCAGCGGAAGGGAGGGGTCGTACTTATCGTTCTCGATGGCGATGACCGTCTGGCGGGAGACGCCGAGTGCCTTGCCGAGCTCGGCCTGCGACCAGCGTCGCTCCGCGCGCCTGGCCTTGATGTCGTTGCGCATGTCGGACCCCGGGCTCAGCGGTAGCGGACGGCGGAGACGATGGTGCCGACGATCCACGACAGCATGAGGATCGAGAAGGCGAAGATCCAGTTGAGCTCGGGCAGCCCCGAGAACTGCAGAACGCCGACGGCCAGGATCAACGGAGTCGCGATCACGAAGGCGAGCAGGATCGCCTCGGCGATCTTCCGCTTCTCGAATTCATCGCCACTGCGGAAGATCTCGATGTTCGCCCAGGCCATGAGGCCGACGGCGGGAAAGACCAGCAGCGCCGGGACCCACGGGGCGACCCCGAGGGAGCCGGCGACGCCGGAGAGGGCGAGGCCGAGAGCGTACAGCGCGATCCCGACGGTGAAGCGGAGTGCGAAGGCGCGGTTGGCGCGGGTGCGGGTCGTGGTCTCCATGCTCCAAATGTAAGGGGACCTTGACATTGAAGTCAAGGGCGTTTGACATTTTTAGTCAAGGGCCCTTGACGTCTCTGGGTGCACTCGCGTGCCCTGTCCCGGTGTTGCCCCGCCCCGCACCCCCTCGCGCAGCGGCAGCGTCGGGAGCTGTCCTCAGAGACCGCGCACGTCGAGCTCGTGCTGCAGCCAGGCAGGATCGTCGGTGGTGATCGTGTCGACGCCGCAGGCGAGCGCGACCGCAAGCTGCTCAGGGGTGTTCACGGTCCAGGGGTTCACCTGCAGACCGGCCTCACGGGCGGCGTCGGCGTCGCGCAGCGACAGCTCCTTGATCGACGGGCCGATGCCTGCCGCTCCGAGCTCGAGGGCGGTCGCGACGGCCTGCTCGTCGATCCGTCTCACGAGGTAGGAGACCGGAGTGTCGGCGGCGCGGCGGATCTCAGCCAGCGCCTCCGGGTGGAAGGAGATCACGGTCGACGCAGCGGCCGGGGAACCGGCGGGCAGCGCTCGCAGCTGCTGGGCGACGGCGCTCGCGGCGGCGGCCACCTTGACCTCGATGAACACCGGCACGGTGGTCATCTCCAGCAGCTCCTCGAGCAGGGGGATCTGCTCCCCCTCGGGCAGCAGCACCTGGGCCAGCTCTGCGCGCGTGACGTCACCGATCGCGCCGCTGGTCAGCGGTGAGGCGGGATCAGCGGTGCGGTCGACGGTCTCGTCATGCATGACGACCACATGCCCGTCGGCGCTGAGGTGGACGTCGCACTCCAGCAGCTGCGCACCGTCCTGGATACCGCGACGGAAGGCGGCGAGGGTGTTCTCGGGGGCGTGCGCGGAAGCACCGCGGTGCGCGACGATCGCGGGGCGCTGCAAAGTGGCGGAAGACTGCGTGGACATTGCGCTCCAGGTGTGGGATGCGTGGTCAGGACGGGTCGGGATGAGGTGCGGTCATGAGGTCGTGCGGGGCGCGATGATCAGGATCGAGGCCGACCCCTGGACCCTATCGGCGGCCTGGCTCACCGGGGGACGGTGCGTCCGTGCGGAGGGAGCTGCGCCCGGTGTGCCCACCTGACGTGCAGGCACGGCCGATCACGGATCACCGCCTCTGGTGGGCCTCCAGGACGCGGCGGGTGCGTGCGGGATCATCCGCTCCGATCCAGGTGACCTGCAGATCCGCCGCCAGCGCGATCTGCTCGTCGGTGCGCACGGACCACACCAGCGGGGTGATGCCCTGTGCACGGATGCGGTCGACGTCGCCGTCGCGGAGGTGCGAGGCGCGGATCGCGAGAGTGGCCGCCTCGACCTCGACCGCGTCCCGGAGCACCTCGTCGCTCAGCTCGCGCGCGATGTGCCCGCGCGGGACGGCCGGAGCCAGCTCGCGCACGGTGCGCAGTGCGTCAGCCTGGAAGGAGATCACCCGGGCCGGGGACCCGAGGCCGCCCCAGACGGAGGGGTCGTAGTAGGTGCCGAGGATCCTGGCCACGAGCTCCGCAGCGCCGAGTGCCTTGACCTCCACCAGCACCGGGGCGTACCGGCCCGGATCGAGCGGATGGGTGGCGGCGACGTCCAGCACCTGCGTGAGGGTCGGGATGTGCTCCCCCTCCCCCACCAGCACCTGGTCGAGCTGCGCGCGAGTGAGATCCGCGACCGCTCCGGTGCGCAGCGGGGACTCGAGCTGCGCGGTGCGGTCGATGGTCGTGTCGTGGATGATCACGTCGCGGCCGTCGCGGCTCACGTGCACGTCGCACTCGAGCATGTCGGCCCCGTCGGCCAGCCCGCGCCGGAAGGCCGCCAGGGTGTTCTCGGGAGCGACGTCGGCCGCCCCGCGGTGGCCGACTATCAAGGGTGTCGAGGGCGCCATGGCGGGTCCTTCAGCTCGGGGTGGAGGGTGAGGCGGGCGGCGGCGCCTCGGGGACGAGAGCGCCGCCGGCCCGGATCAGGCGGTGGCCGTCTGCTCGGCCATCAGGGCGAACGCCCACGCGGGATCATCCACCGTGATCGTGTCGCAGCCCAGCTCGAGAGCCCGCGCCAGCTCCTCCTCGGAGCGTGCCGTCCACAGGTTCAGCTGCACGCCCAGCTCGCGCGCATGCTCGACGTCGGCCTGGCGTGCATCGGCGATCCGTACGCCGACCTGCGCGACGCCCAGCTCCTTCGCCGTGGCGAAGAACTCCGGCGAGGTCGCCGTCGTGGTGAGCAGGAGCGGGATGCGCGGGTTCTGCTCGACCGCGGTGCGCAGCGCCTCCGGGTGGAAGGAGATGACGTACGCCGGGGCGGTCGAGGGGTCATCCCACACCTCCGGCTCGAAGTACGTCGACAAGATGCCCGTGGCCAGCTCTGCGGCGGCCGGCGCCTTGATCTCCACCAGGAGCGGGACTCGGGTGCCGTCCTCGCGGACGGCGGCGTCGAGCACCTGGACCAGGGTCGGGATGTGCTCACCCTTGCCCACCAGGACGCGATCCAGCTGCGCCCGGGTCAGGTCTGCCACTGCGCCGGTGCGCAGCGGGGAGTCCTCCTGCGCGGTGCGGTCGATGGTGGCATCGTGGATGACCACGTCGGCCCCGTCGCTGCTCACGTGCACATCGCATTCGAGCAGCTGGGTGCCCTCGGCGAGGCCCCGTCGGAAGGAGAGCACGGTATTCTCCGGCTCCACCGCGGCGGCGCCCCGGTGCCCGACCAGCTCGGGCACGACGGTCGAGCGGAGAGCGGCGGCATCCGCCGTCCCGGCGCTCATTTCCAGCCCTCGAACTCGATCGACTCGATGTCTTCGCGGTTGTCGTCGAGCGTCTCCTGCAGCGCGGTCGCGGCGGCGTCCAGCGCCTCCTGCGCCGGGGTGTTGTCCCCGTACACCTTCGTCTGCGCGGTGGAGATCTCGGTGACCGCACCCTGGAACCAGTTCGTGTAGTCCGCGGTCCGGGCGTTCTCCAGCTGGCTCAGGGCGACGCCGAAGTTCGGGTTCTCGGCGACCAGGTCCTTGACCGACTGGGTCTCGGCGGAGGCCTTGACGATCGGCACGTAGCCGGTGCCGATGTGCCAGGCGGCGGAGCGCTCGGGGTCGGCCAGGAAGCGGAACAGCTCGGCGCAGGCGTCCTGGCGCTCCTGGGACTCGGTGCGCACGAGGGACAGACCCGAGCCGCCGGTCGGCACCTGGCTCTGCTCTCCTTCCTTGGCCAGCATGTACGCGACGCCCACCTCGAACAGGCCCTCCGTGTTCGCGGTGATGCCGGTCAGCCCGGCCGTGGAGCCGCGCATGCCTGCGGTGAGGCCGGCCTCGAAGTCCGTGCCTGCGGCCTGGGCGAGGTAGCCGTAGCCGTCGTCGTGGACGAACTTGCGCTGCCATTCGAGCCACTCGACCCCGGCCGCCTCGTTGATCGCGACGGTGAAGTCCTCGGTCGAGTTCGCGCCCCCGAAGCCCCAGATGTCCGCCTGGCCGTGCCAGGCGTCGTCGCTGCCGAAGGCGATCGCCGACATCGGGCGCCCGTCGACCTTGATCTTCGCGAGCTCGGGAGCGAACTCGGCTAGGTCCTCCCAGGTCGCGGGGCCCTCCTCGGGCAGGCCCGCTTCGAGGTAGCGGGTCTTGTTGTAGTAGAACAGCGGGGTCGAGCGGGCGAAGGGGACGACGTAGGTCCCGCCGGCGGCCTTGCCCTCGGAGACGTAGTTGTCGAGGTAGACGTCCAGGCTCCACTCGTCGTCGAAGTAGCCGTCCAGCGGGGCGAGGGCGTCCGAGAAGTAGAACTGCAGCCACTGCATCTCGGGGAAGCAGACGATGTCCGGCACCGTGCGGGCCTGCAGCGCGGCGGTGAACTTCTGGTTGAGGTCCGCGTACCCGCCGACCGACTCGGCGATCGCCACGATCTCGTCCTGGGACTCGTTGAACTCGGCGAACAGCTTCGTGAGGACCTCGAAGTTGGAGCCGGTCCAGGGTGCCCAGAACAGGATCGGGGTGCGGCCCTCGAAGCCCTCGGGGATGCTCAGATCCGCCTGCGAGAAGCCCTCGCGGACAGCACTGTCGGCATCGCCGGCTCCCGAGGGAGCGCCGCAGGCGGCGAGGCCGGCGGCACCGGCGCCGAGGCCCATGGCCGCCAGCACGTTGCGGCGGGAGAGGTCGAAGGGAGTTCTTGACATGGGGATTGCTCCTTGGAGAGGGGACTGCGCGAGAGGGGCGGATCAGTGAGCGGCGGGACGGAGGGGGTCAGGGTCTCGGGGGCACGGTGTGCGGGGCCGGACGGGCATCACTTCAGAGCGCCGGCGGCGAGGCCGCCGATGATGCGCTTCTGAGCGAGGAAGAAGAGGATCAGCATCGGCAGGGAGACGAACACGGCGCCGGCCATGATGGCGCCCCAGTTCGAGTAGCCCTCCTGGCTGCGCAGGAACAGCAGGCCGATGGGGAGGGTGCGCATGTCTGCCGTGCTGGTGACGATCAGCGGCCACACGTACTCGTTCCACTTGCCGACCATCACGATCAGCGTGGCGGTGAGGATCATGGGAGTCGACAGCGGCACCACGATCGTCAGCATCCGTCGGATGTGGCCGGCGCCGTCGATCTCCGCGGCCTGCAGGATGTCCTTGTCGATGGTCCGCATGTACTGGTAGAGCAGGAACATCGCGAAGGCGCTCGCGATGCCCGGCAGGATGATCCCCTGGTAGGAGTTCAACCAGCCCAGGTTCGCGATGGTGATGTAGTTGACGATCAACGTGACGTGGCCAGGCAGCATCATCGAGGCGATGATCAGGCCGAACGCGATCTTCTTGAACCGGAAATCCACGAACACGAACGCGTACGCGCACAGGATCGCGAGGGTGAGCTCGAGGAGCGTGCCCACGGCGGTGGTCACGATCGAGTTCAGGAAGAAGCGGTCGAAGGGCGCGGAGTTCCACGCCGAGACGAAGTTGTCCAGGGTCAGCTGCGTAGGAATCCACTGCAGCGGCCAGGAGTAGATGTCTCCGCTCGGCTTCAGGGAGGACGAGAACAGCCAGTAGATCGGGACCAGGAAGACGGCGATGGTCGCGACCACCCCGGCGATCAGCAGGGCTGTCAGCCACAGCGGCCGACGCGGTCCGCGGCTGCGCCGCGAGGTACGGCCTCGGCCGTCGGTCATCCCGTCGATGCTCTCCGCATCGATGTTCAGAGTGCTCATCAGCTGTAATTCACCTTCTTGTCGCCGTAGCGGACCTGGACCCAGGTGATGACCAGGAGGATGACCAGCAGGACGGTGGCTCCGGCGGAGGCGGTCCCGATGTCGAAGTTCTTGAAGGCTTCCTCGTAGACCATCCAGCTCAGGGTCGAGGAGGACACACCGGGCCCGCCGCTGGTCATGATCGAGATGATGTCGAAGGCCTGCGCGGCGGAGATGACCCCCGTGATCGACAGGAAGAACGTGATCGGGCTCAGCAGCGGCAGCGTCATGTGGCGGAACAGCTTCCAGCCGTGCGCACCGTCGAGCGCCGCCGCCTCGTAGAGGTCCTTGGGCAGGTCGAGGATCGCGGTGTAGCAGATCACGGTCACGAAGCCGAGGCGCTGCCAGGTGTAGGCAAGGGTGATCGCCCACAGCGACCAGTCCGAGGTGGTCGTCCAGGACGGCGAATCCGCGCCGAACAGGGAGAAGGCCCAGCGCGAGAGGCCGTAGTTCGGGTCGAAGATGAACAGCCACAGGAGGCCGACGGCCGCGCCCGGGAGCATGTGCGGCGCGAAGGCCATCGTCTGCGCGAAACCGGTCAGCGGCACTTTGGTGGCGAGCAGACTGCCCAGCACCAAGCCCCCGACGAGCGAGCCGATCACACTGACCCCGGTGAAGATCAGGGTGTTCATGAGGATCTGCAGGAAGCTCGGGTCCGTGAACAGGTCCTGGTAGTTCTCCAGCCCCACGAACTCCGGGCTCGGCGCCACGAAATCCCACTCCATGAAGCTGAGGCCGATGTTGTAGATCGCCGGGTAGTACGAGAACACGATGATCGCGATCAGGTTCGGGGCGATCAGCGCGCCGAACAGGAGGGCGTCACGGCGGCGGCGCCGGCGCCGCTGGGGTGAGGGGCTGCGCGGCACGATGCGGGTGCCCGCACCGCGCGTGCCCGACGGAGAGGGTGAGGTGTCCACGGATCCCTCCTCGCCGTCGGCCCCGCGCGGGGCCCCGGGGCCCGGGTGAGGGTGCGGTCGGACTGCGAGTGTCATGAGTGCGCTCCCGGCTTCCTGTTCGAAGGGCAGGCCCGCGGCGGGCGGGCATGCGCGGTGAGAGTGGGGCAAGAGTGAGGTGACGGTCCGGGTGCGGCAGGTGCTGCATCTGCGTCGTCGACGATCCTCACGGTAGGGACGCCGCTGCGGATTCCGCCACCGCCCGCTACGGGGCGGTGAACCCTGCGTGAACGCCGCCTGTCGCCGCAGGTGGGAGCGCTCCCATGCTCTGCTTCGGGGCGTCCTGACCAGCAGAGAAAGCGCTCCACGGGGCCCGGTCCATCCAACGTTCACCCCGTGGTCGGCAACTGTTCCGCGCAGCCTCGTTCGGGCCGGACGGCCGCACACCCAGGCTTCACCCGGCCGTCACCCGTGCGCCCTGGTGGGCACCGTCTCCTGCGCTACCCTGCGCTGACCACGTGGACTGCCGCGCGGAGCTCGACGACGAGGCCGCGATGTGCGTGATCCGCGCCGACCACCGTGAGGAGCGCAGGTCATGACCCGAACACCGACCATGGAGGACGTTGCACGAGCAGCAGGCGTCTCCCGCTCCACCGTCTCCCGCGTGTTCCAGAACGGCGGGGAACGGGTCTCCGCGGACGCGATGATCCAGGTCCATGAGGCCGCCAAGCGCCTGGGCTACGTGCACAACCTGGTGGCCAGCGGGCTCGCCATGCGGCACGGCCGTCAACTCGGCCTGCTGCTGCGGGACGCCACCAACCCCGCCTACGGCCACCTCCACGCGGAGATGAACCGGGCCGTCGAGGCGACCGCGCGCACCCTGATCTCGGTGACGGCCTTCCGGCACGACTACGGCACCGCCGAGGTCGACGGGCTGCGCCGCCTGATGGGTCAGCGCGTGGCCGGCATCTTCGTCGGCACCGGCGTGACCGCCGCCGAGGACCTCGTCGAGACGGTCACGGCGACCCCGATGATGATCGTCGGCCGCCCCAACGCCCACCCGCAGTTGGAATCCGTCAGCTACGACGAGCGCGCCCACGGCCACATGGTCGCCGAGGAGATCGCCGCGAAGGGCCACCGCCGGATCGCCGTGCTCAGCGCTCCCCTGCTCTACTCGCGCGTGTTCGACCTGCGGGTGCGCAGCGTCCTGGAGCGATGCCACGAGCTCGGAGTCCACGCGGTCCCGGTGGATCTGCTGCCGGTCGAGCAAGGGGTCACGCGGGCCCTGGATCTCGCGCGGGACGAGCAGCTGAGCTGCATCGTCTGCCCCGTGGACTACGTGGCGCTGGACCTGCTGCGCGCCGCCGCCGCTCGTGGCGTACGCGTCCCCGAGGACGTCAGCACCGTGGGCTTCGACGGGATGGGCGACGGGCTGGACCTCATCGGCCTGGCCACCGTGCAGCTCCCGGTGCCCGAGGTCGCCCAGTGCGCCGTGGCGCGGATGGGCGAACTGCTGATGAGCGCCCAGGAGTCCCCGGAGGGCCCGCCGCCGGCCGCGCCTCCGAGCGGCTCGGGGACAGACCTGCCGGTCGACCGGGACCCGGCGGGCGCACCCCTGGCGCGCCATACGGTCCACGCCGGCGAGTTCCTGCCGGGGCGCACGCTGTCCGAGGCCCCGGCGCACCTGCGGAGCTGAGGCCCGCACGGCGCTTCCCGACCCTCCTGCGGCGCCCATTCCGCCGGGCAAGGCAAGGCTTGCCACGGCTGACAGCCGCCACGAGCAGGGCTATCGTCAGAAACATGAAACTCAGCGACGACCTTGAAAAGAAGTTCCAGGACCAGATCACCCTCGAGTTCGCGGCATCGATCACGTACCGCCAGCTCGCCATCGAAGCGGACGAGCAGGACCTCCCCGGTATCGCGGCATGGCTGCGCCACCAGGCGGACGAGGAGATCGTCCACGCCAACAAGTTCATCAAGCACGTCTCGGACCGCGACAACCACGCGGCCATCGGCGTCATCACGGCCCCCGGCGTGAAGCCCGGCCTGACGGTGCTGGAGATCTTCGAGGCCGCCCTCGCGCACGAGCAGAAGGTCTCCGAAGCGATCCGCGAGCTGTACCGCAGCGCAGACAAGGAGGGCGACTACGACTCCCGCCCGCTGCTGAACTGGTTCGTCGACGAGCAGATCGAGGAGGAGTCCACCGTCTCCGAGATCATCGGCCGCGTGAAGCTGATCGGCGACGACGGCTCCGGCCTGCTGCGCCTGGACTCCGAGCTGGGCCGTCGCCCCGCGGAGTCCACCGAGGCGGACGAGAGCTGACCTCCTGCCGCCGCGGTCACGTCGATCGGCTCGAGGCCCGACGGTGAGGCGGCGCCTGTCGATGCGGCGGGGATCCGGCCGGTGCCGGGTCCCCGCCGGCGTGCCCGGGACGGGGTCGCCCGGGTCGGCGGCAGGGTGTCCGCGCGTCGGTGACGCGTGCCACACTGAGCGCGGGCGGCGGGAGAGCCGCCGACGACGACAAGGGAGACAGCCATGTCCGCTCCGCAGTTCAGCCCGTACATCAGCTTTCCGGGGAACGCCGCCGAGGCCTTCGAGTACTACCGCGAGGTCTTCGGCGGGGAGCTCGACCTCATGAAGTACGAGGACTTCCCCGATCTCTCCGGATTCCCCTTCACCCCGCCCCCCGGATCCGTGGCGCACGCCCAGTTGGACGGCGGTCTGGTCACCCTCGCCGGAGGGGACGCCATCGCGCCTCCCGGGGATGAGCTGCCGCCACTGGGCTCCGACGTGTACTCGTTCCTGGTCGGCCTGGACACGGTGGACGCCGCGACCGCGCTGATCGAGAAGCTCACCTCGACCGGATCCGAGGTCGCCATGCCCTTCGAGCTCGCCCCCTGGGGCGATCACTACGGGCAGGTCAAGGACCGCTTCGAGGTGCTGTGGGCACTCGTGGTCCCGGGGCAGCAGCAGGCCTGAGCCCGACCACGAGCTGGACGGCCGCTCCTCCCGGCCCCCGGAGCGAGGGACTGCGCTGCGGGCGCGGCGGGTCAGTGGATCGTCACGGCGCGATGGACGCACTCCCGCAGCAGCTCGCGGCGCGCAGTATGGACCTCGTCGGGCTCGTCGGCCGTCGCGGCGTAGACGTTGCTGACCGGTGACCAGGCCATGGACATGCCGATGACCAGCGCCATGACGTCGAACGGGGCACCGGGCCGAAGGCGACCGGCGGCCTGGGCCTCGGCGATGGCACGCAGCTTGACGTCGTCCAGGCGGTCGGCATCGGCGACGAGATGGCCGGACGGGCGACGCTCGAGCCGCGCCCAGGTGGCGAGGCGGATCAGGTCGGGCCGCCGCAAGTACTCGTCGTAGAGGCGCACGGCCCAGTCCGCGAGGTCCGGGGCGTCGATCGGGACGACCTCGACGATCCGCTCCAAGGAGGCGCCGAAGATGGCGTCGAACAGCCCGTCCTTGTTCCCGAAGTACGCGTAGAGCTGGGCCTTGTTGGTCTGGGCCGTGTTCACGATGCGCTCGATGCGTGCTCCGGCGATGCCGTGCTCGGCGAATTCCGCCGTGGCGGCGTCCATGATCCGTGCACGGGTGGCCATGCCGCGCGCAGTCAGCTGTTTGTCTCGCATGCTCCGAGAGTATCGGACAGAACAGTTGGTTTACTTATCACCGGAGAGCCGCTATCTTTCAATAGACCGAACAGTCTGTTTCGAGGATGGGTGAGAATCATGAGGACGACACCAGGGTGGGCGGCTCAGGCGCCCACGTCCCTTCACCGCACGCAGCTCCAGCGGCGCGACCTGCGCGCGGACGATGTCGCAGTACGCGTGGACTTCTGCGGCGTCTGCCACACCGACCTGCACGCTCTGCGCGCGCATGACCCGCGCCCCGGTGACCCCGGGGCCCCGCTCGTGCCCGGGCACGAGTTCACGGGAGTCGTGACGGAGATCGGCGCGGACGTGCGCCGCTTCGCCGTCGGAGACGTCGTCGCGGTCGGCAACATCGTCGACGCGTGCCTCACCTGCGATATGTGCACGCAGGGGCAGGAGAACTTCTGCCGTGAGTTCCCGACCCTGACCTACGGCGGCATCGACCGACGGGATGGGACGACGACGCTCGGCGCCTTCACCCGCGAGTACATCGTGCGTGAGGAGTTCACCCATCGCCTGCCCACCGGGCTCGACCCCGCTGCGGCCGCCCCGCTGCTGTGCGCCGGGATCACCGTCTGGGAGCCCCTGCAGGCTCTCGCCGTCACCTCCGGGACGCGCCTCGCGGTCGTCGGCCTCGGAGGGCTCGGTCATCTGGCCGTCAAGCTGGCCGCGGCTCTCGGAGCAGAGGTGACCGTCATCAGTCGCACCGTGGCCAAGGCCGAGGATGCGCGTCGACTCGGAGCGCACCACCTCCTGGTATCCACCGACGACGAGGCGATGACCTCGGCGCGCGGTCGCTTCGACGTCATCCTCGATACCGTGGCTGTCGCCCACGACCTCGCACCCCTGCTCGACCTGCTGGCGCTGGACGGCACCCTGTCCCAGGTCGGCTATCTGGGTCCGATCTCGGTGGAGACCACCGCCCTGCTGATCGGGCGCAAGAAGCTCACCTCGGCCGGAAGCGGCGGGATGGCGCAGACGGCGCAGCTGCTCGATTTCTGCGCCGAGCACGGCGTCGTCGCGGATATCGAGCTGCTGCCGTCCTCACAGATCGACGAGGCCTTCGAACGGCTCGAGAAGGGCGACGTCCGTTACCGGTTCGTCCTGGACATGTCCGACCTGGAGGTCGACAGGGCGAGGTGAGAACACCACCCGCTGCGTTCCCGCGCCGGGGTCACTTCGCGGGCGGCGGCAGCGTCGCGGGCACTCCGGTGATCAGCGGATCGCGTCGCAGCAGCATCACCAGGGAGACCGCGAGCGCGAGGATGACGAAGATGAACGGAGCTGCCGAGAGCATCACCGCCGTCTGCAGAGCTTCCAGACCGCCGGCGTAGAGCAGCACGGCGGCGGTCGCACCCGTGAGCAGACCCCACAGGCCCATCACGGGGCGACTGGGGTCCATGCGACCATCCGAGGAGATCACGGAGAGCACATAGGTGTTCGAGTCGGCGCCGGTGATGAAGTACAGCACCACGAGGACGACGGCCACCACCGAGGTCAACGGCGTCAGGGGCAACTGATCGAGCAGGCCGAAGAAGGCCGTGTTGACATCCTTCGCAGCAGCCTCGCCGATGGCGGTGCCCCGCTCGAGGTCCATGAACATCGCCGAACCGCCGAAGACGGTGAACCAGGCGGAGAAGATCAGGCTCGGGACACCCAGGACGACCAGCACGAACTGCCGGATGGTGCGGCCGCGGGAGATGCGCGCCAGGAAGACGCCGACGAAAGCGCCCCAGGAGATCCACCAGGCCATCATGAAGTAGGTCCACCCCTGCATCCATGCCAGGTCCTCGCCGTCGGCGGGCAGCATGAGGCTGATCTCGAGGAAGCCACCGGCATACCCGCCCAGCGAACGCAGGAAGATATTGATCAGCCAGCTGGTGGGGCCGGTGATCAGCACGAAGAGCAGCAGGGCCGCGGCGATCACCATGGTCGCCTGGCTCAGGTAGCGGATGCCGCGCCCGACTCCGCTCATCGCCGAGGCGGTGAACAGTACGGTGATCAGAGCGATCACGGTGATCTGCACACTCGTGGCGGTCAGGTCCAGGCCGGTGATCTGGCTCAGGCCCTGGCTGATCTGGGCGGCGCCCAGACCCAGCGAGGTCGTGGTGCCGAACAGCGTGGACAGGATCACCAGGACGTCGACCGCCTTGCCGACGACGCCGTCGGCGTGGCGACCGATCAGCGGGCGCAGGATCGGCGAGACCAGGCCCTTGTTGCCGAGCCGATGGGTGGAGTAGCCGATGGCCAGGCCGAAGGTGGCGAACACTGCCCAGGCGTGTATGCCCCAGTCCAGGAAGGTGAAGCGCAGCGCGTCCACCACGGCGCCCTGGCTGCCGGGCTCGGCGAGATCGTGCGGTGGATCGGTCAGATGGGACACCGGCTCGGCGACGCCGTAGGTGATGAGCCCGATGCCCATCACCGCGCCCAGCAGCATCGCGATCCACGCGTAGGTGGGGTACTCGGGACGGGAGTCGTCGGGCCCGAGGCGGATATGACCGAAGCGGGTGCAGGCCAGCACCAGCAGCAGACCGATGAGGCTCAGCGGGATGACCAGCAGCGACCAGCCGCTCGTGGCCGTCACCCAGTTCATCGCCGCGCCGGCGGCGGCGCTCATCTGTGCGGGCCAGAGACCGGCGACGGCGAGGAGGGCGACGATGAGCGTCACCGACGTCCAGAAGACGCCGTTCAGCGAGCTGCCGGGCAGCTGCGGAGTGCTCGGGAAGCATTCGGCTTCACGCCGGGACGGTCCCGGGACGGGGGGCTCGAGAGTGCTGACCGGGTCGGGTTCGGCGGGGTCGTCCTGCGGCATGGCGCGGTCCATTCGTCGAGGGAGAGGGGTCGCAGCGTCAGGACGCAGACGGTGCAGAAGTCTGTGACGGATCGGTTGCCCGATCTGGAGGCGGCGGTGGCCCGGCCGCAGGGATCGGCGGGGCGACGTACCACCTTGCCCCTTCGGCCGCGCGGGGTCACCCGTGGGGGGCGGAGTGTGGTCGGCTTCACCGTGGCACGTTCGCGGAGGGGACGCCTGATCACAGAACGGTCGAGACTACCTGGCCGAGCAGTCGGCCACGACGCTGCTGCGGGGAGATGGGGCGCAGGTCTCATCGAGCGGGAACACGGCGGCCCGACCGCCGTCACGCGGCCTCCGGGGAAATTTTTTCGCACCAGGACGGGTTGAGGTCACCATGCGAGCCTTCGGATTCCTCAGTTTCGGCCACTACGGCGGCAGCCCCGCCCAGGGCGGCCTGGATGCCCGCCAGATGCTCCACGACGCGATCGACATCTCGGTCGGTGCCGATGAGCTGGGCGTCAACGGGGCCTCCTTCCGGGTCCACCATTTCGCGACCCAGTCCGCCTCCCCCATGCCGCTGCTCTCGGCCGTCGCCGCGCGCACGCAGCGGATCGAGGTCGGAACCGGGGTGATCGATATGCGCTAGCGCATGTCCAAGCTGTGGCGCTTGTACACCAATGACTCTCGCAGATTTTCTGTGGTCATATGGCGGACAGGTCAGGAATGGGAACCAAACAGAAAGACGACAGCGACTAGAACTCGTCGCTGTCGTCTGGGACCTGGTATTTACTGACTGAACTTCAGGTGGAGCGTCGGGTACGGTCGACCATCGCCGTCCAGCTCGTCGCGTCCAATCTGCACGAATCCGCGACTGAGATAGAAGCCATGCGCGCCCTCGTTCTGTTCATTCACGTCAACCTTGGTTACGCCGAGGCTAGAGATCGCCTCGCGGAGCAGCAACGTTCCGACACCGCCACCTCGCACCTCGTTCGTTACGAACAGCATTTCAAGATTGCCCTCGGCGACTCCGGCAAAGCCGACCGGCGCGCCGTCTCGCTCCGCAACGATGAGGGCCACCGCCGGGAAATACATCGAGGCGAGGTTGTCCTCGATTCGCCCAAAGTCCTCCTCTTGGAGGAAATCGTGAGTTGCGCGTACGGCGCTGCGCCAAATTTTGACGAGTTCTGGGTATTCACCTTCGCCTTTCGAAGGGCGAATTAAAGTTTCAGGATTGTTCTGCATGCAATTATCGTCGCAGAGTTGTGTCCTCGACACCAAGCTGTTCGCCAGCCGTGTGGCCTGCCGCACGCGCTCTGCGCGCTTGCCCTCGGGAATCGCAGTCACCTCTTCCGCCAGCTCGGCCAGTTCGGCATCCCGCGGCCCTTCCAGGTCTCGACGAGACGAGCCACCCAGCGGGCGGACGCGAACAGGCCGTAGCCCGCCCCGGCGAGGCCCACGGCGAACACGAGCCAGCGCCCGATGCTCAGCCACACGCTCCCGTCCACGTCGAGCGCCCACTGAGCGCCCGCGATGAGCCCGGCGATTCCCATCCAGAGCCCGGCGACGACCACGACCACCGGCAGGAGCGCGAGGCACATCGCGGCTGCTGCCGACCAGAGCTGACGGGCCTCCAGCTTCGCCGTCGCCTGCATGATCCGCTCGGCGCGCTCGTTCGACGCGTCGAGGTTCGCCGTCATCGTGGCCGAGGCCTCCCCGGCGACCTGCTCGACGGCCTTCTCGACCCGCTCCTCTGTGCGCTTATCGATCCGCTGCACGGCACCGCCGACCTGGCTCACGAGCTTCTGGTTGTCCTCGGCCAGGGACTGGAGCTTCTCAGTCGCCGAGGCCGTAGCTGCTCGATTCATTTGCGCTTCGGCGATCAAGCTCTGCGAGGCGCTCTGCAGCTGCTTCCCGTCGAGACTCTGCGCGAACACTCTGAGCGTGCTCTCGATCTCGCTCAGTCTGCTCTCGACGCTCTCGATCTGCGACGACCTGTTGACGGACGGCTGCGAGGTCGACGGCAGGGCCTTCAGCTCCTCCTTGACGGTTTCCTCGATCGCGAATCGCAGATACGACTTCAGTCCGTTCACGGCCTTCGTCTGCCTGTTGACCGCTGCGATGACGTCGGCGTTCGTAGGCTCCGACAGATTCGACGCCGTCGAGCTCGGCTCGGTCTCCTGCTGCTCGTTCCTCATCTCGTCGAGAATGCTCATTGCTCTGCTCCTTCTGTCGGTTGTTTTCGTGGAACTCGAAGATTTGCTGTGCGCCCTCGGCGGTGAACTCGGGCGTCAGCCCGGATGCTTTCTTCCGGCCGAGCTTGCCGTTGTCGGCCCGGCGCATCTTGTACGTCCAGCCGTCACGCTGGGTCTCTGCGAGGGCGACGCCATGCTCGTCGAGTACCTCGGTGAATCCCGCCCGGTCCACTGACCGCTTGTCCCGCAGCGAGGCGGCGACCTTGTCCCCGAGGATGCGCTCGAATCCGCCTGACGCGAAGTCCTCCCGGCGCTGCGACCAGTCCGGCTTTGCTTGCTCCGGCGACGGGAGGACCTGGCACCCCTCGTCTTGCATCAGTTCGTCGTTGGCCTGGCGCAGGCCGTTCTTCCACGACGTGTTCCGCTGCAGCGACTTCCCGGTGAGGTTGTCGTGGTTGATGACGTAGATGTGGTTGTGCAGGTGCCCGCCGGCCGAGTCGGCGTGGGTGACCACGAGGTGATCGGCCGAGTGCATCCGCTCCGCGAGCTTCACGCCCAGCTCATTGACCCGCTGCACGTGCCCCCGGTCGTTCTTGCCGAACTCGTCCGGCGAGAAATTCTGCGTGTACGAGTACAGCTCGTTCTTCCGCCCGTGGGCCCTCGCCAGAGCCTCTGCGCGGGCGACGAAGGCCCACGGCGACTCCACCGAGCACGACATCGCTGCGGCACGATCGGTGCCGGTCTGGACGTGCTCTGTGCGCTTGTCCTTGTCGTTGCCGTACAGCGCGTACCCGACCGAGTCGCTGGCGGACCGCGACGGCTTCACGTTGACCGTACTCATAGCGCCGTCCGATCCCCGAGCTGTGCCCGCACGGCATCCATCGATTCCATGACCTCGCGCAGCAGATCGTCGTCGAGGGCACCACCGCGACGCACCGCCTGGTTCAGGTTGATCCCGATTCGGCGCACCTGCTCGACCGCCTGACCCAGCTCCGGCGACGGCGTGGAGGCCGCCGCGACCTCTAGATGCCCGAGACCGTCCCGGCGGGAGTCCAGGGCGTCGAGAATGACCGTGCGTACCCATTTGCTCGGCTTCACGCCGAGCCTGCGAGCACGTCGCCGAACCGCTTCGCGCTCCGCCTTCGTGACCCGCACGTCGATGCTCACGTCGCGATTCGCCTGGGGCTCATCGACTCCATGACCATCATTGGTGTTGGGAGCCGTACGGTCAGGGCCAGCAGGGTACTTGTCCGACAATTCGCTGGCGCTCTTGTCGTCCAAGTACCGCTGGCCTCCGTCCTCGGTCGCTTCGCTCCCTGCGGGCGGAGGGGAAAGCCGATCCTCATCGAGGGCATGGAACGTGTTCATGACGCACCTCCCGCAGCCATCGCCAACGGCACGTCGGGGCTACGCACCGCGAGCCCGCTGAGCAGCTCGACGACCGCGCTCTCGGCGTCGTGCTCGGCCGAAGTCTCGGGGCCGTACGTCAGCTCGCGCGAGCCGACTGCCTGGTGGTACATGTTGCCGTTCACACCGGGCGAGTGCGCGGCAGCCGGGAGGCTGCACTGATGCCACTCGTAGGGTTCGATCTTCCCGATGTGCTGCACGAGGTAGCGGTTGATGTCATCGGCGCGGAAGACCTTCACGACCGAGGCCAGGCGGCGGATAAACTGGTCCAGCGCCTCGTCTACGTTGCCCTTCTGTCGGGCATAGTAGAAGAACTCGACCGGCTCGATCGTTGCCGTGATGACGATCAGGCGCGGTGCCACCTCGCCCTTGTTCCTGTAACGCGCCTTCGCGGGTGAGGCGTTGTACGGATCGAGCAGCAGCAACCAGTCGTTCGCGTCCATAGCCGAAGCGCGCAGATCGTCGAGCAGCAGGACCTCCTCTCCACGCCAGTCATCGAGCGGATTCCCGGTCGCGGCGCGGTAGACCTGCCACCGCTCGCCATGGGCGTTCGCAGCATTGATCGAGGCCGTGATGAAGTCCGTGGCGAACCGGGTCTTGCCGATCCCGGCGTCCCCGTGAACGAACACGACATGCGTCGAGAAGGCACCGGCCCGAAGATTCGCTGCCGCCCGGTACGCTCGGCGCTGGCCGTAGGCCGAGAGAGCATCGTCGATCTCTCGCTGATGCCGCGAGTAGATGTCGAACAGCTCATCGGTGAGCATGATCTGATCACGCGTGATCTCGCCCTGGAGCACCCGATCGCGCATGTCCTCGAAGTCCTCGGCCACCCGCTTCTTCTTCAGGTGGGCACGGCCCTTCAGCCATGCCTCACGGCGCTGGGCGTCGATCCCGAGGTAGTCAGGCCCGCGCACCGTGGCGACCTCGGCGGGCGCGTACTGGTGCTTGTCCGCGTACTTCGCATGCGTGAGGTAGCTCAGCATGTTGTCATGCGCGTACCGCCCGGCCTTCGGCTTCTCGACGTACTGCGGCTCGACTCCGAGCAAATCGGCAAGCCGAGCGATCGGCGCACTCTTCGAGCGGTTCTTGAACTTGATGACTGCATGCAGGTGCGCGGGCTTCGGCTCCATCACGAGTGCCTGCTGGGCTTCGCTCCAGACCTCACGCTCGTCCTTGTCGTGGATGATCCCGTAGGCCTCGACGACCTCGCCCCCGCCAGCCTCCAACCGCTGCACGAGGTAGGTGAGGATCGTCCCGGCATCCTGCTGGAGCAATGCAGCGCCGTTCGGATCGTTCACCGCCCAGGTCCAGTACTCCCGATCGAGGTACTGGGTAACGCCGATGCTCGTGGGATTGTTCTCCTGCTTAGCCACGGCGACCACCCCCGACCAGGGCAGCACAACTAGGTACTTTGAGAGCAAGGCGCCTAATTGACCCCCTATTGACCCCCAAATGAGACCCCAAATGACCCCGCGTATTCTCGGGGAGGCGGAACATGGGAACAGTCCTCTGACCAGGCAGTTCGTTGCAAAGCGCGGCAATCGACAAGCCCTTGCCGCGCCCGTAGGAACAAGTAGAACTCCCGAAACTCTTGGAGGCTGAAACACCAGCGGGCAGCCCGCCTGCGGCGGGTGCCAGGTCAGGCCCTTCGGGCGAGGTCAGGTCGGCGAGAGCGATGGAACGGGGGTGGGGGTCGGCGCTCATCGGCGATCACCCCCAGAACGCTTCCCATAACGCTTGATGACGGCCTGGTGGGTAACGTCCAGGGCATCACCGATCCTCGCCCAGGTGACCCCGTCTGTACGGGCGTCAGCGACCGACAGCTCTACGACTTCTTCAAGGACGGAGCGGAGCACTCCGAGGTCGTGGAGTCGAGCCTCACTGTCGGCAAGGGACGAATCGCCCTGACGCCAACGGAAACCAAGGACATGGTCGAATGCAGAGGCGTTGGCGCTCATGACCGACCACCCCCGACCAGGGAGGCGATGACAGCCCTCTGTCGAGGGGTCAATGGGGTCTTAGCCAGGCGCTTACCGGCACGATGGCCAGCGGCGCGGGCAGCGGCGATGACGGGATCGTCACCATCATGGCGGGAAGGGAACCCCTCAGACCCCACTGGGGTCAGGGGAGGAAACAGATCGCTGGTGCAAGGGTCGTCGAGAACGACAGAAGACATGACGGAAAACCTCACGAATGAGTTCTTCCGGATCCCGTCGAGCGCTTACGACTGTGTTTACCGGCTAATTATCGGGGGCTCGTGCCGAGTTACTACCTCGGACCCCGGGGGATTCTCTATGTCTGCAACCATTCTCCCACGACTCGACTCACCATTGCAATGACGAGTCGACTCGTGAATCAGTTGCGACTCGGATCGATCCGAATGAGGTCAGGGTCGAACTTCACGTGACCTGGGCGGATCGGCTCGATGGTCACCGTCACCAGCTCGTCCACGAGTAGCCGACGACGGTCCATGTCCCATGCATCCCACTTCCGCTCTACGGCTTCGCGGCGCTGCACGGTGCCAACGGGATCGGCAATGTCGACCATGAAGTCCGACGTCTGCGACACTGACCGATCATGCAGTTCGGCGTCGATCTCGACGATGCGGGCCTTCACATCGTTGATCGCTTGCGTGATCTCGATAACGGGCTGACTGACGTCGCTCAGCATGGGGCTCAGCTCGTTCACGCGTTCGATCAGGGCGTTGCGCTCCGTCAGTAGTGTCTCGCGGTCGACCCCGACGTCCTCCTTGGGTACGACCAGGTCGTGCACGTCCCCCGCGGATAGTCTGGTGAGGACGGCTTCGGTCACCATCGCATCGACAGGCGTGCGCTGGCGCGAGAGGTGGAAGTGGTCGCCGCACCTGTAGGTGCCTACCCCTTGACTGTTGGTCCCAGAGACGAGCGTCGCGCCGCACTTCCCGCACAGCCCGACCGACGACAGCAGGTACTTCGGCTGATTGCCCTGCCTGGCCGCCCGCCTCACGTTGTCCTCCAGCTTCGCCAACGCTGCCCGCCATGTCTGTTCGGCGACGATAGGCGGGAACCGTTCATCCGTGACAGGGTGCAGCTCGCCCGTGGAGTACTTCTTGATGAAGCCTGCGTAGAGCGGGTTCCCGAGCAAGTAACGGACAGCGTCGGTGGAGAACTCGGATCCTCGGGCAGTGCGGTGACCGGCTGCGTTGAGGTCCTCGCGAATGCGGCGGATGGACAGCGACGGCTCGCCGAGAAAGGAGTCGAACGCCCTGCGGACCGCCTCCGCCTGATCAGGGACAACCTTGCCGTCCTTCGTCCAGCCGAACGGCGTCCAGGCCGAGGCAGGCAGGCCCTCTGCCCGTCGACGCGCATTCGACCTGAGCTGGCGCTCGGACTTCCGCCTTGTCTCGAACCTCGCGATGGACGCCAGCATCGTCGCCCTGAACTCGCCGTCAGCCGTGGACAGGTCGATTTCGCCGTCCAGCGTGACGATCTTGAGCCCGTGGTCGATCAGGGTGTTGAGATCCTTCGTGCTCCGAAGCAGTCGATCCACGTCCACTGCGACGACCATGTCGATGTGGCCCGCATCGGCGTCGCGAAGCATTCTCGCCCAGTCAGTCTTGGGACCGCGCGCCTTGGATGCGGACACTCCACTGTCCTCATAGACGTCGACGATCTTCCAACCGCGTTCCTCGGCTCGACGTGCGATGACCTCCTTCTGAGTGCCGACCGACCAGCGCTCACCGGTGAAATCGACGGATGCTCGGACGTACGCCGCAACTTTAGTCATAACTCCAAGGTTACAACTACGAGATGCACTACGAGAACCCCCTCTATCTCGCCGAGGAGGCCGCCGCGCTGGATCTGATCGCGGACGGCCGGCTCGCGCTCGGCATCTCCCGGGGCAGCCCCGAGCCGGCCGAGCGCGGCTGGGAGGCCTTCGGGCACACCGGGTCGACCGACCCGCGCGGCGCCGACCTCGCCCGCGAGAAGTTCGACCTGTTCCTCCAGGCCATCCAGGGCGAGCCGATGGCCCGCGCCGCCGACCGCCCCTACGGCGCCCCCGTCGCCCCGGGCGCCGAGCTGCGCATCGAGCCCCACTCCCCGGACCTCATCCGCCATCTCTGGTGGGGCGCGGGATCACGGGAGAGTGCGGAGAACGTCGGCCGACAGGGACTGAACCTCATGAGCTCGACCCTGCTCACCGAGGCCACCGGAGCGCAGTTCGCCGACCTCCAGGCCGAGCAGATCGATCGCTTCCGCACCGCATTCCGCGAGGCCGGGCACACCCACACACCGCGCGTCGCCGTCTCCCGCAGCGTGTTCCCGATCGTCACCGAGCAGGACCGTCAGCTGTTCGGGCTGCGCCCGGGAGAGGGTGCCGACCAGATCGGCATCATCGACGGCCACCGCTCGACATTCGGGCGCACCTTCACCGGAGAGCCGGACCAGCTGATCGAGCAGTTGAAGGCCGACGCCGCAGTCATGAGCGCCGACACCGTCATGCTCACGATCCCCTCGCAGGCCGGCGTCGACCTGAACCTGCACATCCTGGAGAGCTTCGCGCAGCATGTGGCCCCGTCACTGGGGTGGAAGCCGAACACGGAGGGCCCTGTCCAGGGCGAGCCGATCCCCTGAGCGCCCCGTAGCCTCGGGGAATGCTCCGCATCGCCACCGCCAACATCAACGGGATCCGTGCCACGCACCGCCGGGGGTTCGGCGACTGGCTGGCCGGGCGCGGCTGCGACGTCGTCGCGCTGCAGGAGGTCCGGGCGCAGGCGGACAAACTCCCCTCGGGAGCGTTCGGCGACTATCACGTCGCTCTCGACACCGGGTCGCTTCCCGGGCGCAACGGCGTCGCGGTGCTCACGCGGCACGCCCCGGCCGCGGTCCGGACGTGGAGTGGAACCGCGCTGGTCGGCGCCGCGGAGGTAAGGGCCGGTGCCTCGGGCGGCATGGTCGAGACCCTCGAGCGCGTCCCCGCACCCGATCACGTCCCGCTCGCGCGGGGCCTGCGCGGATTCGCCGCCGAGGGCCGCTATCTCGAGGTCGACCTCGCGGACGCGCCGGTCACCATCGCCTGCCTCTACCTGCCCAAGGGCGGGCTGCCCGCTGAACTGCAGCGCCCGGAACGGATGCGCGAAGCGCCCGACGGAGGCGCACGCTACGCCCGAAAGATGGGCTTCATGGCGGCATTCTCGCGTTATCTCGTCCGGACCCGGCGCGCGGCCGCGGCAGCGGGCCGCGAGTTCCTGCTCATGGGCGACCTGAATATCGCGCACACGCGACAGGACCTCGCGGCGTGGCGCCGCAACCAGAACAATGACGGGTTCCTCCCGGAGGAGCGCGAGTGGTTCGGGCAGCAGCTCTCCCCGCGCACGCTCGTCGACGTCGTGCGCCTCCTGCATCGTGACGAAGACGGCCCCTACTCGTGGTGGTCGTGGCTCGGGCAGTCGTTCGCCAAGGACGCCGGTTGGCGCCTCGACTACCACCTCGCGACGCCGCGCCTTGCGCGCAGTGCGGTCCGCGGGGAGGTCGATCGGGAGTTCCGCGGCGAGCGGCTCTCCGATCATTCGCCGGTCGTCGTCGACTACGACTGGCGGTGACCACGCACCGGGTCGACCATGTCGCCGTCGTGAACGACGGCCGCCGTGACGGTGGACAGTCGATGACGGTGTCCTCGAGGACGTGCATACCGCCGGATGTGCCCTGTTGTCGGTGGTGAGGATGGAAATCCCCTCTCCACGACAGGATGACCATGAGCGATCTCTCCGGTGGCCTTCTCGGCCAGGAGCCTCATCAGCCCACCCGCTTCATCGCCCCTGACCGGCGGGCGAACCTCGCCCGGCAGCGTCGGCTGAGCCGCCGTACCTTCACCGGCGTGAGCCTGACCGCGCTCAGCACGGTCGGAGTCCTGGGGGTGGGGGCACTGCCCGCCGTGGCCGACGGCACCTGGCGGCAGCAGGACCCGTTCACCCTCGGCATCGCCTCGGGAGACCCCACCAGCAGCGGCATCGTGCTGTGGACGCGGCTCGCGGTGGACCCGCACGTCCTCGACGGCCGCGGCGGCATGCCCGGCACACCGGTGGAGGTGCGCTGGGAGCTCGCGACCGACGAGCGGTTCCGCTCGATCCTGCGGCGCGGCACGGAGACCGCCCTCCCGGAGGAGGCGCACAGCGTGCACGTCGAGCTCGAGGACCTCCCCGCTGGAACCGAGTTCTACTACCGCTTCCGCACCGGCCGCCACGTCTCCCCCGTCGGCCGCACCCTGACCACCCCGGCCGAGGGCGACACCCGGAACCTGCGGATGGTTCACCTGTCCTGCTCGCACTGGGAGGGCGGCTGGTTCACCGCGTACCGGCGCGCCGCCGAGGACCGGCCCGATCTGGTGTTCGGGCTCGGCGACTACATCTATGAGGGCGGGCCCGGCACTGGGAAGATCCGCACGCACCCGCACAAGCTGTGCACCACGCTGGAGGACTACCGCCTGCGGTACGCGACCTACAAGACCGATCCCGACCTGCAGCTGCTGCACGCGACGGCGCCATGGATCGTGACCTGGGACGACCACGAGATCCAGAACAACTGGGCCGGCGAGTACCCCACGGACGGCGTGCCGACCGACGCGTGGGTGGCGCGCAAGACGGCCGCCGAGCAGGCGTACTACGAGAACATGCCGCTGCGCCGCACGAGCGCCCCGGTGGGTTCCTCGATACAGCTGTTCCGTCGGCTGAGCTGGGGAGACCTCGCCACCTTCCACGTCCTCGACACCCGGCAGTACCGGGACCTGCAGGCGTGCCACGACGGCGGGAAGACCTGGTGGTTCTACGACTGCGAGGAGCAGGCCGACCCCTCACGCACCCTGCTCGGCGACCGTCAGGAGAAGTGGCTGCTGGACGGGATGGGCGAGTCGACGTCGACCTGGCAGCTCTTCGCGCAGAGCGTCTTCTTCGCCAAGCGCGATGGCGCCGAGGGGCCAGAGGTGACCGCCAGTTCGGACGGCTGGGACGGGTACCGCGGCGACCGCGACACTCTGGTGGACAGCTGGGCGGAGCGGGGCGCGGTGAACCCCGTGGTGCTCACCGGCGACGTGCACGTGCACTACGCCAACGAGCTGAAGGCCGATTTCGATGACCCCGCCTCGACGACCCTCGGAGTGGAGCTGGTCGCAACCTCGATCACCTCCGGCGGCGACGGCAGCGATACGGTCAGCAACGAGGAGACGATCTACGCCGAGAACCCTCACATCAAGTACATCCGGGGCCGGCGAGGATATGTGCTCTCGGAGTACTCGTCCGAGGAGCTGCGCGTGGATTTCAAGACCATTTCGGCGGTCAGCACGCCGGATGCCCCGGTGTCGATCGACAGGACGTACGTCGTCCCTGCCGGGGAGCCCGCCCTGCACGAGGCCTGACGAACAGTCCCGCCCACCACCTGGACAAGGCGGAGTGGGGGCACCCGCGCAGCGGCGGGTGCCCCCGAGAGCGGTGCGGCAGCGTCGGGTGCAGAGCCCGAGCCGTGGCGCACGTGCTTCACAGCGCTCGGGGTCGCTGTGGAGCACTCGTGACCGCGCCCGAGACGTCGACGACGCTCTCAGCGTCGTCGAAGCGCCGGATCCAGCAGTGCGGGCGGTGCGTCGTTCTTCTCGGCCGGGGCGAGATCGACCCCAGGGGGCACGATCGCATCGATCGCATCGAGAACCTCGGGCGACACGATGGTGTCGGCGGCGGCGAGCTGCGAGTCGAGGTGCTCCAGGGTGCGCGGTCCGATGATCGCTGCTGTGACGGCCCGGTGCGCGGTGACGAAGCCGAGGGCGAGCTGGATCATGGTCAGGCCGGCATCGTCGGCGAGCGCCGCAAGCTGCTCGACGGCATCGAGCTTGGCGCGATTCTCGGGGACGGAGAGGTCGAAGCGCGGTTGCATGAACGTCGAGCGGCTGGTGGTGATCTCCTGGCCCTCGCGTACGGCGCCGGAGAGCCATCCCGAGGCCAGCGGGCTCCAGGCGAGCACTCCGAGGCCGTGCTCCTCGGTGGCGGGCAGCACGTGGCTTTCGATCCCGCGCTGGAGGATGGAGTAGCCCGGCTGTTCGGTGACGTAGCGGCCGAGCCGGCGGTCCCGTGCGACCCACTGCGACTGCACGATCCGGTGGGCGGGGAAGGTGGAGCTGCCGAAGTAGCGGATCTTCCCGGCGCGCTGCAGGTCCGTCAGTGCCGACAGGGTCTCCTCGTCACTGGTGTTCGGGTCCCACCGGTGCATCTGGTACAGGTCGATGTGGTCCACGTCGAGTCGGCGAAGGCTGTCCTCCAGGGCCGTGGTCAACCAGCGGCGTGAGCTGCCGCGGCGATTGCGCTCATCGCCCATGGGGAGAGTCGCCTTGGTCGCGAGAACGACGTCATCGCGGCGACCCGCGATGGCCTTGCCGACCATCTCCTCCGACTGCCCGCCGCTGTACGCGTCGGCCGTGTCGATGAGGTTGATCCCCGCATCGAGCGCGGAACCGATGATCGACGTGACGTCCTCCTGACTCGTCCGGCCGATCATGCCGAAGTTCATCGCGCCGAGCGCGAGGGTGCTGATCTGGACGCCGGTGCGTCCCAGGGTGCGGTACTGCATGAGTGGTGGTGACCTTCCGTCGGGCTGGTGCGCTTCGGTCGAGCGCGCATCCTCTGGCATGATTGAACCGGAGCGGCGCTCCGCATCGACTATACGGAGCGCTGTTCCGTTTGGCAATACCGTCGTCAGGAGATCGTGTGGACACCAGTGAGAAGCAGCCCGTGCGCGCGAAGCGCGCCGATGCTCGACGGAACGAGAAGACGCTGCTCGATGCGGCCGCGGCCACATTCGTCGCCTCGGGGGTCGATGCGCCGGTTCGCGAGATCGCGGCGAAGGCGGGCGTGGGGATGGGGACCATCTATCGCCACTTCCCGACCCGTGCGGACATCATCGTGGCCGTCTATCGCCATCAGGTCGACGCGTGCGCCGACGCCGGCCCGGCCCTCCTGGCGGACAGCACGTCGCCGCACACTGCCCTCGCGCGCTGGCTCGACATGTTCGTCGACTTCCTCGTCACCAAGCACGGGCTCGCCGCGGCCCTGCGGAACGACCAGACGGGCTTCGAGACGCTGCATGCCTACTTCGTCGAACGCCTCGTGCCGGTGTGCGCCGAGCTGCTCGACGCCGCGATCGCCGCCGGCGAGATCAGAGCGGACATCGGTGCGTACGAGCTGATGCGCGGCATCGGCAACCTCTGCATCTTCGCCGACCAGGACCCTCACTACGACGCACGACGACTCACGGGCCTGCTCGTCACCGGCCTGCTCCTCGCACGCACGGCCTGACCTCGCGGGCGAACCACTCCCACGTCCCTGACCTGCACGGGAGCCAACCCGACGGAGCCGAAGGGCGAGGCCTCCGCGCGCAGCGGCGCCGCAGAGATCACCCCTGCTTCCCCTCGCGGAACGAGGAGCTGTCGCGTAGAGTTCGAGACCGTGAGCGCCGGTCGGAGCGCTCGCCCCGCACCGCTCACGGAGGATCGATGCCCGCGCCGCAGCCCGCCGCCGTACCGGCCGCGCCTGCCGCACCCCTCCCGGCGAGTCCCCCTTCCACCGCCACCGGCACCGCGGCCTCCCGCCGCCTGCTGCATCCCGAGGTCGGGACCCGTCCCATGACCCTGTGGGGCAGTTCCTCGATGAGTTCCGAGGGAGGCGTGGAGAGCACTCCGCGGCCGATCCGGATCCACGAGCACCTGTCGCTGTCCGCGGCCCCGGCGACGATCCATGGCTTCGGGGTCGGCGCCACGCAGTCCGCGCACACCCTGCTCATGCGCGGCCTGGACACCCCGCGCCTCACCGTCGTCGGCCCGCCGAGGGAGGGAACCTCCCGCGTGGAGGTGACGCTGGATTCCGGGCTCGGTCCGCGCGGTCCGATCCGCATCCCCGGCGCCGTCGACGGCACTGCCGGCATCCTCGACGGCTCGAGCGGCACCTGGTCCTTCACGCCCGAGGACGCGACCCTCACGATCGACCACGGGATCTTCACCTCCGCTCTGGCCGAGATCGCGACGGACTCCCGCCAGGTGCTGTGGATGGGCAAGAACAACATCCTCGACGTCACGGGCGCCCTGCACGACACCCAGCGCATGTGGGATGCCGCAGCCACACCGGAGGCGGACACACTGGTGCTGGGTCAGTGGTGCACCGAGTTCGACGAGACGGGTTCTGCCACCGGGGACGCCGTGGCGACCGTCAACGCCGAGCAGTCCCGTCGGTACGGCGACCATTTCCTGGACATCCAGGAGCTGCTGACCGGCCAGGAGGGGCTGCACTGCTCACCGCTGGCCCCGCTCGCGCTGCTCGACCAGGCCACCACGCAGGACGCGCTGGGCCGAGGCGTCGTGCCTCCCCTGCTCATCGCCTCGGACCGCATCCACCTCAACGGCTGGGGAAATCTGGCTGTCAGCTGGGCGATCGTGCGTCGCATGAGGGAGCTGCAGTGGCTCTGAGACGACCCGCCGCGCCGCGTCTGCGGGCCGGCAGCCCCGGCACGCACCCCGCAGCTCCGGTCACGACCACCCCGCAGGCTCCGGCACGTCCCGAGCCCTCTCGCGCGGCGGCGACCCCGACCTCACCGACGCCGCCCGTTCCCGCCCGCCGCGGGCCCGGCCGTCGCGCGGTCCTGCTGGCCGGGGCCGCGACCGCCGCTATCACCGGCGCCGTCTCCGCCGGGGCCCTGCTGAGCCGGGACGACAGCGGTGCTCGAGCGGCATCCTCGAACGGTGGCGGCCCCGGTTCCGCACCCGCCACCGAGGCGTTCTCCGACGTCCCGGACGATGCGGAGGGCCTGGAGGCGATGCGCTGGGCCGACGCCACCGGTGTGCAGCCTGCCCTGACCGATGCCCGTTACTCCCCCGATGCCGTCATCACCCGCGGCGACGTCGCCCTGGCCCTGCACCGCTTCGCCGGCGCCCCCGCCGTGCCGGTCGACGGCGCACCTGCCCCCATCGCCGACCTCGGCGAGGATCCTCGGCGCACCCCCGCTCTGCTGTGGCTCCATGGCCGCGGAGCGCTCTGGGGCGACGCCGCCCTGAAGGTGCATCCCGACGATCCCGCCACCCGGGACTGCGCGGCGACGATGCTCACCGCGCTGCTGCGGCCGGCGCTGGCCGGGTTCGGGGTGACCTGGGATCCCTCGACCGCTGCGTCCGCACCGCAGGACGTGGAGCCCTGGTCGGCGCTGGCGGACGCGATCTGGCTCGAGGCCGCGGGCCTGGCCCCCGCCTCGCTGACAGCCTCGGCCGGGACCGGCGACGCGCACGTCACCCGCGCCGATCTCGCCGTCATGCTGCATCGTGCGAACTCCGTCATCTCCGACGCGCTCGCCTGATCGGGAAACCGCTTCGGAGTGTCGTCGACCACGCTTAGGGTTGGCCCATGTCATCGTCATCGACCCCTGCTCATGCCGCCTATCTCCGTCACCCCGACGTCCATGGGGACACCGTCGTGTTCACAGCCGCGAACGATGTGTGGCTCGCCCCCCTGGCCGGAGGCCGGGCCTGGCGCCTGACCGACGAGGGCGCCCCCGTCGCCTACCCCCGCTTCTCGCCCGACGGCACGCACATCGCCTACACCTCACGCACCTCCGGCGGCCCCGAGGTGTGGCTCATCGCCACGGAGGGCGACACCGCCCCGCGTCGCCTGACCACCTGGGGCAAGCCGAGCACGAAGGTCGTCGGCTGGCTGCCGGACGGCCGCGTCCTGGCCGCCACCAGCTACAACGCCCCGATCGCGCGCGATGCGCAGCTGTGGGCGATCGACCTCGAGGGCCACGCCGAGGTGCTGCCGCTGGGCCGTTCCGGTGAGGTCGCGATCCACCCGTCGGGCACCACCGTGGTCGCCACCCCGTGGCGCCGCGACCAGGCCGGATGGAAGCACTACCAGGGTGGCACCGCCGTGAAGCTCTGGGTCACGCGCGAGGACGTCGCCCTCGGCGCCCCGACCACCGTGCATGCGGCCCGCTCCTGGGAGCCGCTGCTCGAGGAGATCCTCGCCTCGAAGCTGCGCATCGCCTGGTACGGCGACCGCCTGGTCTTCGCCTCCGACACCCCCGGCCCCGGCGCCGAGATCACCGACCGTGCGACGGCGAACCTGTGGTCGGTCGCGCTCGACGGCTCCGACCTTCGGTCCCACACTTCACTGACCTCCGAGCAGGGCTACCTGCGCGAGCCCGCGACCGACGGCAGCACCCTCGTGTTCACCTCCCGCGGCCGCCTGTTCGCGATGGATTCCCTGGACGCCGAACCCCGCGAGGTCGAGATCCTGGCCTCCGGCGTCGGCGCGGCCCGCCTGCCGCGCCCGGCATCCCCGAGTGCGAATCTGCTGGCCATGCGCCCCATGCACGACGCTCGTGCGAGCGTCGTCGAGTGGCGCGGCAGTGCCCACGCGCTGACCCATCGCGGAGGGCCGGCGCGCCTGCTCGCCGGCACCTGCGGGCTGCGCATCCGCGAGGTCCGCCCGCTGGGCCGCTCCGCCTTCGCCCTCCTGGTCACCGACGCCGAAGCGCTCGCGGACCGCGAGAGGGGCGGCGTCGGCTCCGACGTCCTCGCGCTGGCCCGGCTGGACGGTGGCGGCACGGAGATCCGCTTCGATCTCGGGAACGTGGGGCGGATCCTGCACGCGATCCCCTCGCCCGACGGGTCGAAGGTCGCGATCTCCACGCACGACAACGTGGTGCGCCTGGTGACTCTGCGCGGTCTGACCGACCCGGCGAAGACCTCGTCGGCCGCCTCCCCTCGGACCTCCTCCGCCGCCTCCAGCGGAGAGCAGGCCAGCGCGGATGCCCCGGTGGCGCCGCGCCTGGACCACGTGCGCGAGGTGGGCCGTTCCACCGGCGGCGAGGTGCGTGACCTGGCCTGGTCGCCGGACGGCCGCTGGCTGGTGTGGACCGAGCCGAACTCGTGGATGCTCAGCCGGCTGATGATCTCGGACACCGAGGACGCCGAGCCGATGGGCCGCGCCCTCACCTCCGGCAAGTACCAGGACGCCGAGCCCGCCTTCAGCACGGACGGCAAGCACCTGGCGCTGCTGTCGCTGCGCACCTTCGAGACGGTCTACGACGACATGGTCTTCGACCTCGGCTTCGTCAACGCCGAGCGGCCCTTCCTGATCCCGCTCGAGCGCACCACCCCCGATCCCTTCGGCCCGCATCCGGACGGCTGGGGTGCGGGCGCCGAGGAGGACAAGCCCGGCGGGAAATCAGCCGACGTGCCTGCCGACGCCGGCCAGGGCGCGGCCACCGTGCACGGTGCCGGCGGTGCGGCGGTCCACGACACGAAGGGGGCGACCGCCTCCTCGTCGCATCCGGTCACGGCATCCAGCCCGTCCGGGGCCGACGAGGCGACCACGCCACCGGTCACGCGTGTGGACCTGGACTCCGTGGAGGCGCGCCTGGTCCCCTTCCCGGTGATCTCGGGCTCCTACTCGGACCTCACCGCGGTCAGCGGAGGCTTCGTGTGGCTGCGCCACCCCCAGCAGGGCGCGCTGGGCACCACCCGTGCGGGCGTCGAGGGGGAGGATCCCCAGCCCACCCTGGAGCACTGGAGCCTCGCGGACCGCAAGCTCACCGTGCTCGCCGAGGGCGTCACCGAGCTCGCAGCCTCCGGCGACGGGGAGTTCCTGGTGATCAAGCAGGGTCAGAGCTGGGTCCAGGTTCCCGCGACCCGCAAGGTCGAGGACGAGGACCCGGCGCGCGTGGCGATCGACACCGGGCGTCTGCGCCTGTTCGTGGACCCCGTCGAGGAACGTCGCGGGATGCTCTGGGACAACTACCGGATCATGGCCCAGCAGTACTGGCGCGCCGACATGGACGGCATGGACTGGCACGCGATGAACACCTGGTACGACCCGGTCATCGAGCGCGTGGTCACCGAGGATGACTTCCAGGACATGATGTGGGAGGTCCAGGGCGAGCTCGGCACCTCTCACGCCTACGTGCAGGGCGGCGTCTATCAGGCGGACCCGCCGATGCTACCCGCCTACCTCGGGGCCGACATCGAGCACCGCGACGGCCGCTGGGTGATCACGCAGATCCTGCCCGGGGACTCCTCGGATCCTGAGGCCCGCTCCCCGCTGCTCGCCCCCGGCGTGGCCGCCGAGGTGGGCGAGGCGATCGTGCGGGTCGACGGGCGCGAGGTGGGCCCGGGAGGCGGTGGTGTGCAGGGCCAGCTGATCGGCTCGGCGAACACTCCGACCGAGCTGGTGCTGGAGCGCGACGGCGTCGAGCGCCGCGTCGCCGTCACGCCGCTGCCCGACGACGCCCCGCTGCGCTATCAGGCGTGGGTCGCCTCGCGGCGAGCGCTCGTCGAGGAGCTCTCCGACGGTCGCCTCGGCTACCTCCACATCCCCGACATGGTCTCCTCCGGCTGGGCGCAGATGCACCGTGACCTGCGTGAGGCCACCACCAAGGAGGGGCTCGTGGTCGATGTGCGCTACAACAGCGGCGGGCATACCTCGCAGCTGGTCACCGACCGCCTGGCGCGGCGCGTGCTGTCCTGGGACTACCCGCGCCACGAGACCCCCGGCACCTACCCGCAGTTCGCGCCGCGCGGCGCGGTGGTGCTGGTGACCAACCAGGAGGCGGGCTCCGACGGCGACATCGTCAATGCCGTCTCCAAGGCCATGGAAATCGGTCCGGTGATCGGCACCCGCACCTGGGGCGGCGTGATCGGCATCGACGGCCGCTACGACCTGGTCGACGGCACCGGGGTCACCCAGCCGAAGTACGCCAGCTGGTTCACCGGCGTGGACTGGACCATCGAGAACTACGGCGTGGACCCCGACATCGAGGTTCCACTGCCGCCCAACGCCTGGGTGGGCGGCGAGGACCCGCAGCTCTCTCGGGGCGTCACCGAGGCGCTCGCCCTGCTCGAGCAGAATCCGGCCGCGACCGCTCCGCCGCTGCCCGCGCCCCGCTTCGGCCGCCGCCCCTGACCACCACCCTCCCACCAGCCCCGTGCACCGCGCACCCCGCACGCCGCACCCCGCACGCCACACGCCACACGCCACACGCCACACGCCACACGCCACACGCCACACGCCAGTATTTCCAGGTTCCCTGCCAAAATCGGCCTGATCTGGCAGAGAACCTGGAAATACATGCCGGGCCCCTCGGCGGACCCGTCGGCGGGTCCCTCGGGGCACCTCGGCGGGCCCCCGGCGGGCCCGTCAGCGGGTCCTCGGCGGGGCCGGGGCTCGGGGCTGATGGGTCCGAGGGCCGGGAGGGGAGGGCAAGGCGGGGTGGCAGTGCGGGAGGGCGCCGGTCAGCGCAGGGCGTGGGCGGCGATCTCGGGATATCGCACCGCGAGGTCCTGGCGCTGCATGGGCGCGTCGACCCACCCGGCCCTCGCGTCGCGCGGCGCCGTGCGGGCGATGGGATGGGTGTCGTCCGGCCGCAGGTCGCGGGCGATGATCTCGTTGCCGAGCGCGATGCGGTCGAGCGGGGTGAGCAGGACGCCGCCCCGGTCGCGGCCGCCGCGCCGGGCATGCTCGCCGCTTCCGTCGCGCGGGACGCCGGAGGCGACGATCCGTGCGGCGAGAAGTCGGGTGAGGGCTCCGAGCAGCACGGCGACGATGGCGATGAGGAGGATGAGGGCGAGGCCGAGCAGTGCGGAGGTCATGCGTCGATCCTGCTCCCGACATCACTTCAGGACAAGCGATGATTCGCACCCCTCTGTTCAGCATCACTGAAGGGAGGTAGGGTCGCGGCATGCTCGATCCCGTGAAGCTCCGCGTCCTGAGGTCCGTCGTCGAGACCGGCAGCATCCGCGCGAGCTCCGAAGCGCTCGGCTATACCCCGTCCGCCGTCAGCCAGCACCTGACCAGCCTGCGCCGTGAGACCGGGCTGGAGCTGGTGGAGCGATCGGGCCGCGGGATCACGGTCACGGCCCATGCGCGACAGCTGGCCGCGGAGGCCGGTCCCGCCCTCGACGCGCTCAGCACCCTGGAGCGCACCGTGAAGGATCTCCGCTCCGGCCGCACCGGCACCCTCCGACTCGGGTACGCCACCTCGATCGCGGCGACCTGGATCCCCGAGCTCGCCCGCGATGTGCGGCAGGCCTACCCCGACCTGGGCCTCGAGCTCGCTCTGCGCGACTGCAGCTGCGAGGACCTGGCCGAAGCAGGGATGGACATCGTGGTCGGGGAGAGCACGATGACCGTCCCGCCCGAAGACTGGGAGGTCCACGAGATCCTCGAAGAGGGCTACGTGGCTCTCGTGGGCGCAGGCCACTCCTTGGCTGCCCACTCGACGGTGCTCCTGAAGGATCTGGCCGACGAGGCCTGGGTGACCGATGACCCGCTGGACTCGTTCTGGTTCGATCGCATCGGCGCCGCGTGCCGGGCCGCCGGATTCTCCCCCCGCGTCGAGATCAACCCGAATGACTTCCCGACAGTGCTCGGGTTCGTGGCCACCGGGGATTATGTCAGCGTCCAACCATCGGTGATCGGCCAGAACCTGCGGCCGGACGTCACCGCCATCCCCCTGGCTCCGCCTGCCCCGCGCCGCCGACTGCGGGTGCAGATCCGCCGGCCCATCGCGCGGAACCCCGCGACGCAGTTCATCGTCCAGCGCATCCACGCCGTGGCCGCCAAGCGGGCCGCAGAGATCCCCGGAGTCCTGCATCTCGTCGACGGTGCGGCCCCACCCGATCGCGTCCCCGTCGCCCAGGTGCTCCCCGTCGTCCAGGTGTCCTGACGAAGCGCTCCGGAGACGGACGAGAAGGGGCGGACGCCGTCGGCCCCCGCCGCGGCCTGTGGAACGAGCGCCCGTGCATGCATCCGACATCGACCGGGGCCGCATCCCGGGGGCAAGCACCCGAACATGGCCGGGAACAGCTGCGCACCCGGGGCGCCGAGGAGCTCGACCTGCCTGCCCGGCCTGCGTGCGATCGGTAGTGGTGTGATCGGTAGAATGGAGACCTCCACGACGGGACTCGACCACGGGGGCACCGTCGTCGGCGGTCACCGAGCGCCCCCGGCAGGAGGCTGTGATGAACGACGACGTCCGCACCTCGAACTCGCCCATCCCCTATGACCCTGACTCCCGTGCCCTCGGCGTCCTCATCGGGTACGACGGCTCCGAGCAGGCTGTGCAGGCCCTGCACTATGCAGCGCGCGCCGCTCAGCGCTCCGGTTCCCGACTGACCATCGTGACCGCCTACACCCTGCCGGCCATGGTGTACACCTCTCCTGCGACGATGCCGGCCGTCCCCGATGATGTCGCGCGCGAAGCGGCCGCCCGGGAGCTGCTCCAGGAGGCTCACCAGCACCTGCAGGGCTACCCGGGGGAGATCGAACTGCGCGCGACCTTCGGCGACGCCGCAGGGGTGCTGAAGCATCTCTCCGCCGAGGCTCGGCTGGTGGTGGTGGGTGCACGCGGACGGGGAGGCTTCCTCGGGCGCCTGCTCGGCTCCGTGTCCTCAGCACTGCCCTCGCACGCCCATTGCCCCACCGTCGTCGTGCCGGGGCATGACGCGATCGGCGAGGGCGAGGGCGCCGGCCGGTTCGCCCCGGTGCAGGACGATGCGCCCGTCGTGGTCGGCTCGGACCGCTCCGAGCAGAGCCGGGTCGCCACGGTCATCGCGGCGCTGGCCGCCACGGAGCGAAAGGCTCCGCTGCACCTGGCGATGACCATGCCGCCGGCGGAGAACTGGGGCGCCTGGTACCCCGAGCTGATCCCGGATCCGCGTCTCCAGGAACAGCGCCGCCAGCAGCTGGCCGGCCAGCTCGCGGCCGACGCCGACCTTCTGCGCGAACAGTTCCCCTCCTTGCAGGTGAGCAGCGAGGTCGAGATGGGCGACCCGGCCACGCAGCTGGTGGAGTACTCCCGCACCGCACAGCTGACCGTGGTCGGCACCCGAGGTCACGGCCGCGTCGCCAGGGCCCTGCTGGGCTCGGTCTCCCGGGCCCTGCTGCAGCGCGCCGAGGGCCCGGTGCTGGTGGTGCCGGACCTGAGTCCCGAGCGCATCGGGAAGGATCCGCGCCACCCGCGGGGGTAGGGCGCACGGTGAACAGGGACTCGCCGCGCAGGCACTCGGCGAGCGGGCTCAGGCTGAGCGGAGCACAATAGGGACATGTCCTCGGCCCGCTCTCCCCTGCGCCTGCTGCGGGGGTCCGTCGCCGCGACGCTGGCCACCGCGGTCGCTCTGAGCGGCCACCTGGTGGGTGGCGGCGCGATGCCCTCGTGGCTCGGGGTGCTGCTGCCCTGGTGGTTGTCGGTCGCGGTGTGCACCGTGCTTGCGGGCTCCCGATTCTCGCTGCCGCGGATGAGCGCCGCCGTGCTGGCCAGCCAGGCGCTGTTCCACGGCCTGTTCATGGCGGGCACGCCGGGCGATCCCTCCGTGCAGCTGGTCGCGCCTCCGGGATCGCACCTCGGCCACGGCGCTCACCCCGCAGGGAGCGTCGCGGACCACGGCTCGCATGCCGGTTCCCACGCCGGTTCGCAGGGCGTCGGCACTGCGGCCGAACATGCCCTGCACGGCAACCATGCGGACCTGCGGATGCTGGCCTGGCACGTCGTCGCCGCACTGGTCACAGCGCTGCTGCTGCACCGCGGCGAGTCCATGCTGCTGCACTCCTTCGGCCTGGCCGGGCAGCTCTGGGCCTTCCTGAGCCGACCCCACCGCACCGTGGCCGCGCCGGCGTTCACGCTGCCCGCCCCGAGGCGGGCGGTCCCCGAGCCCGGGCATCTGCACCACGCCCGCCGTGCCGTGCTCGCACCTCAGCAGCGGCGCGGGCCGCCCCTGGTCCTGGCCGCCTGAGACCCACCGACGCCCCGCGTCGCGTCGCCGCTCCGGCGGCCCTTCGGTCGATCACCCCGCCCCGGCTGCCGTGCCCGGGCGGGCCCCTGCGCTCCACGCCGCCCGCGCCCACAGCGTGCCGGCAGCCCTCAGGAGCACTTCCGAAAGGACCCCGCATGTCCCGCACCACCCAGTTCCGCACGTCCCGCCCCGGCAGCCTGTCCCGTCGGGCAGCCCTCACGTTCTTGATCGCGCTCCCCCTGGCCGCCTGCAGCGCCGGTTCCGGTGACGGGGCCGACGCCTCGGCCGACGACGCCTCGGACTCGGGCGCTGCCGACGCCACGGCCGCCGACACGCTCACGGTCACCGACCCCTGGGTGAAGGCCGCCGAGGAGGGCATGACCGCTGCCTTCGGCACCCTGGTCAACGGCACCGGCGCCGATCTCGTGCTGATCGCCGTCACCACCCCTGCCACCGAGAGGGTGGAGCTGCACGAGACCACCGCGGACGGATCCGGGGGCATGAGCATGCAGGAGAAGGAGGGCGGCTTCGAGATCCCCGCCGGCGAAGAGCTCGTGCTCGAACCCGGCGGGAACCACATCATGCTCATGGACCTGCCGCAGCCGCTGCTGCCCGGCGACGAGATGGAGCTGACGCTGGTCTTCTCCGAGGGCACCGAGCACCCGTTCACCGCGACCGTCAAGGACTTCGCCGGCGCCCAGGAGCACTACGTGCCAGAGGATGCCGAGAACACGTCCGACGGAGGCGGCGAGCACGCCGGGCACGGGGCGGACGAGTGACCCCCTCGACGCCGGACCCGCTCGACTCCGACGACCCGCGCCCCCGCCGCCCCGGGCGCCGGCAGCTGCTGCTGGCCGGGACCGCGGGCGCCGGGGTGCTCGGCGTCGGAGCCGCCGCGATCGGGCTGGACCGCTCTCTGCAGGGCCCGGCCCCGTCGGCCGCCCCGGCCCTGCACGGGAACGAGACCGTGCCGTTCCACGGTGAGCATCAGGCGGGCATCGAGACCCCGGCGCCGGCCTCGGCGACGTTCCTCGCCCTGGACCTGCGCGAGGACGTGGACAGGGAGGGGCTCCTGCGCCTGCTGCGCCTGCTCACCGATGACGCCGCCCGGCTCACCCAGGGCCGTTCGGCCCTGGCGGACACCGAACCGGAGCTCGCCGCAGAGCCGGCCGCCCTCACCGTGACGGTCGGTTTCGGTCCGGGGCTGCTGGAGCGGGCCGACCGGGAGATCCCGGCGTGGCTCGCCCCTCTGCCGGCCTTCGAGATCGACGCGCTCCAGGAGCAGTACACCGGTGGTGACCTGCTCCTGCAGATCGCGGCCGAGGATCCGCTGACCGTCTCCCACGCGGCCCGGATGCTGCTCAAGGACGCCCGTGCCTTCACCCGGGTGCGCTGGGTGCAGCGGGGCTTCCGCCGCTCCCCCGGCATCCAGGCGCCGGGCAGCACGATGCGGAACCTGTTCGGGCAGATGGACGGCAGTGCGAATCCGCAGCTCGGCAGCGAGCACTTCGCAAAGGTGGTGTGGATCGACGAGGGCCCGTTCGCCGGCGGCACCTCGATGGTGATCCGGCGGATCCGAATGGAGCTCGACGGCTGGGACGAGGCCGATCGCGCCGCCCGCGAGCAGTCCACCGGCACGCGTCTGGCCGACGGGGCCCCGCTGAGCGGCGGCAGCGAGTTCTCGCAGCCGGACTTCGAGGCGGTCTCCGAGAACGGCTTCGCGGTCATCCCGGAGTTCGCCCACCTGCGCCGGGCCCGTGGGGTCGACGAGGGCGAGCACCAGGAGATCTTCCGTCGGCCGTACAACTACGACGTGCCCCCGCCGGCGGGATCGACCGCGATCTCGGAGGCAGGGCAGCTGTTCGTGGCGTTCCAGGCGGATCTGGCGGGGCAGTTCGTGCCGATCCAGCAGCGCCTGGCGGACCTCGACCTGCTGAACCAGTGGACCACCCCGATCGGCTCGGCGGTGTTCGCGATCCCTCCGGGCTGCGCCGAGGGCGAGTTCGTGGGGCAGTCCGTGCTGGAGTGAGGCGTGGGCGGCGGGGTCCCCGGCGTGCCTGTGCGCCCGGAGGCCCTGCCGCCGCGCCGTGGCAACCGGTGGCGTGGCGCTGACGGCTCCGCGGGACCCTCGTATGCTGGCATGACGCCCTGCGCTCTCGCATCGGTGCTCGACGGAGCGCAGGCGACTCATCCGATCCGCAGGAGACCTCCATGCCTCGCTTCAACATCCCCGCCGCCGACGCCCAGGGGCCTCTGGCCCTCGGGATCGACATCGGCTCCGGCGGCACCCGCGCCGCCGTGTACGACGTCAGCGGGCGCGAGGTCGGCACGCGCACCCACAAGGAGTCGCACGCCTTCACCGTCGCCGACGACGGCACCAGCACCATCGACGCCGACCAGGTCGTCCAGGAGATCCGCACCTCCCTCGGCGCCGTCCTCGAGGGCCAGCTGCCCGGCACGGTCGGTGCGATCGGCTTCGACACCTTCGCCTCCTCCCTGATCGCGGTCGACAAGAACGGCGCAGCGATCACGCCCTGCATCACCTACGCGGACACCCGCTGCCACGCGCAGGTCGACGCCCTGGGCTCGAGGATCGACATCGACGAGATCCACGAGCGCAGCGGCACCCGCCTGCACTCCTCGTACACCGCTCCCCGCCTGAGCTGGCTGCGCGAGACCCACCCCGACGTCTTCGCCCGCACCGAGCGCTTCATGGCGCTGGGCGAGTACGTGGCGTTCAAGCTCCTGGGCACGCCGGCGCTGGGCACCGCCTCGGCCGCCTGGTCCGGGATGATCGACCGTCGCACCGGCGAGTACCTCCCCGAGCTGCTCGAGGCCGTCGGGGTCGACGCTTCGATGATGGGCGCGGCCCTGGATCCCTCCGACGCGATCCCTCTTGCAGGCACCCCGCTCGCCGGCGAGTTCCCGCAGTTGAGCGGGGCCGTGTGGCTGCCGGTGATCGGCGACGGCCTCGCCGCGAACCTGGGCATCGGCGCCCTCGGCGCCGGCACCTGGGGCATCTCCACCGCGACCTCCGGGGCCATCCGCCAGGTGCTGACCACCGAGATCCCCACCCTGCCCAGTGGTCTGTGGGCGTACCGGGTCGATGCGCAGCGCACCCTGGTCGGCTCCGCCATGAGCGACTGCGGCCGGGTGCTGGACTGGGCCCGCTTCCAGCTGGGCATCCCCGAGGACATCGCCGAGACCGACACCGCGTCCCTGTTCTCCGCCCCGCCCTCGGCCGGCACCCCGCTGGCCATCCCGTTCTTCTCCGGCGAGCGCGGCACCAAGTGGCGCGGCACCTCACGGGCGATCTTCGCGAACGTCGGCGCTTCCACCACCGCCGAGGACATGCTGCGCGGCGCCATGGAGGGCGTGGCGCTGTCGTTCCTGCGCATCGCCGACCAGATGCGCGAGGCCGGCGGCGAGCCCGAGCGGATCGTGCTCTCCGGCGGCATGACCGAGGCGATCCCCTCCTGGCTGCATCTGCTCTCCGACGCGCTCGGCGCCCCCATCGATCACGTCGCCGTGTCCCGCTCGACCATGCGCGGCTCCGCCGTGATGGCCCTCGAGCAGGCCTCCCCCGATACCGAGGTCGCCGAGGTGCCGGTGCGACGCCGGGTCGAGCCCGTCGCCGCGCACACCGAGTACTACCGCGAGCGCCTCGAACGCTTCGAGAAGCTCGCCGACCTGGCCTGACGAGCGGCAAGTCCCAGCCCGACGCAGGCCAGCGGACCCAGCGATCAGCCAGCTGCCTCGCGCTTGCGCTGGTAGTGGCGTCGTGCCTTCATACGGTTGCCGCACACGCTCATGGAGCACCACTGCGCACGATTGCCGTGGCTGCGGTCGATGAGGAACAGCCGGCACTCGGAGTTGCCGCACGCCCGCAGCCGGCCCGGATGCTCCTGCTCGAGCTCGCTCCAGGCGATCACCGCTCGGGCTGCGAGGAGCTCCTCCGCCGGCGCGTCCAACTGCCATCGGACAACCCCGGAATCCATCGACGGGACCATCGAGGCACCCTGCACGAACGGTGCCAGAGCCTGCGAGTCCTCCCCATCGCGCGCGACCGCCTGCAGCAGGTCTCGAACCCGACGCACGACCGTGACCTCGGCAGCTGACCCGACGCCCCCGCGCTCCCTGATCCACCGTGCCGCCGCCTCCTCGTCGCGCAGATCATCGTGAGGCTCGCCATGGGTCACCGGCATGGTGTTGAGGAGGTCGAGCAGCAGGTCCTGATCGCGGGCAAGAGTCTTCATCCCACCAGGATAACCCTTTCGAGTGGCATTGACAGGTTAGTTCGCCGGCCGTACTGTCAAACTAACCACATCAGGCCATGCAAGGGGTTAGATCATGACGGACATCCACTACCGCCATCGAGTGATCGACGGGCACGAGCTCTTCTACCGCGAGGCCGGCGATCCGCACGCCCCGGCGCTCGTCCTGCTGCACGGATACCCGACCAGCTCCTTCATGTTCCGGAATCTGATCCCCCTGCTGGCCGACCGCTTCCACCTCATCGCACCGGACCATCTGGGCTTCGGCCTCTCCGCAGCGCCGAGCGCCGACGAGTTCGAGTACAGCTTCGACGCCCTCACCGACCTCACCGAGGCACTGCTGGCGGACCTCGGGCTCGACCGGTACGCGATCTACGTCCAGGACTACGGCGCCCCGATCGGCTGGCGCCTCGCACTGCGCCGGCCGGAGGCGATCACGGGGATCATCACCCAGAACGGCAACGCCTACGAGGAGGGCTTCGTCGACAGCTTCTGGCAGCCCGTGCTCGACTATCAGCGGGCCCAGAACGAGCGGACCGAGCCCGCGGTTCGAGCAGCGCTCAGCAGGGAGGCGATCCGCTGGCAGTACCTCCACGGCGTGGATACTCCGAGCCTCGTGGATCCGGAGACCTGGCGGCACGACCACGCGCTGATCTCCCGGCCCGGCAACGACCGCATCCAGCTGGCACTCTTCCGCGACTACGCCACCAACGTGGACATGTACCCGCGACTGCACGAATTCTTCCGCACCAGCCAGGTACCGCTGCTCGCGGTCTGGGGTGAGAACGACGAGATCTTCGGGCCCGACGGAGCTCGGGCCTTCCGCCGGGACCTGCCCGACGCGCAGATCGAGCTCCTCCCCGGCGGGCACTTCCTGCTCGAGAGCCACCTGGGCCCGGTCGCCGACCTGGTGCGCGGCTTCCTCACCTCCCTCCCGGCCCTCGCGCAGCCGGGCGCACGGTGACGCAGCCTCCGCACCTCCTGCACCTTTAGGAGGAGGTCCGCAGAGTTCATCCTTCGTGATCTGGCTGCCACCTGCACGGATACCTAGCGTTGAGGCATGCCCGGCCCCCGGGCATCGACCTGACGAAAGGACCTCCCGTGACCATCTCCGATCGACCCCCGAGCCCGACTCCACGGCGCGTCCCGCCCTCGCCCGAGCGCGACCCGCACGGCAACCCGCCTGACGGCGGGCTGTTCGGCCCGATCCGCCGCCACCCGCTGCTGACGTTCTTCCTCCTGGCCAACGGACTCAGCTGGCTCGCCTGGCTGCCGTACATCCTGTCGCTGAACGGCCTCGGCCTCTGGGATGTCGAGTTCCCCGCACTCCTGGGCACCGGCCAGCTGGTCGGCGTGCTGCCGGGGGCCTACCTGGGCCCCATCGGCTCGGCCCTGCTGGTGACCGCGATCGTCGACGGCAGGCCCGGGCTGCGACGCTGGGCCGGGCGTCTGCTGCGCTGGCGCGTGAACTGGCGCTGGTATGCGGTCACCCTGCTGACGGTGCCGGCCGGCATGCTCATCGCCGGCACGATCTTCTCCGGGGGCGAGGTGCATGCCCCGTCGGCCGCGGTAATGGTGGCCTACGTGCCCCTGCTGATGTTCCAGATGGTCACCACCGGCCTCGCGGAGGAGCCGGGCTGGCGGGACTTCGCGCTGGCCCGGATGCAGCACACTCTCGGCCCGCTGCGTTCAGCGTTCCTCCTCGGGCCGCTCTGGGGCCTGTGGCACCTGCCGCTGTTCCTCACGGAATGGGGCGGTTGGCCCGACGCGAGCTGGACCCGCCCGGTGGTGTTCGTGGTGTTCTGCATCGCCTTCAACGTCATCATGTCGTGGGTCTTCAACCGCACCGGGGAGTCCCTCCCGCTGTCGATGCTCATGCACGCCGGGGTGAACACGTTCGCCTCCTCCATCGCGGTCGACATGTTTCCGACCCTCGACGTCGAGCGGTCCCAGCTGTCGATGACGGTGGTCGCCGTGGTCGCGGCAGCTGCTCTGCTCCTCGCCACGCGCGGACGCCTCGGATTCTTCGGCCCCGCCCCGTCGTCCGGAGACCTGGCGCAGGCGGTGCCGGCGGGGGCCCCGCGCGAGGTCGAACTAGGCTCTCGCCCATGAGATCCGACTCCGGCGCCCCCAGGGTGATCGCGACCGCGACCGCCTTGGCGTGCTGGGTGCTCTCGATGGGGCTCTTGGTCGCTCTGCCACTGCTGGGGGCGGGCGATTCCGGGCTCCCCGCGCTCGTGACGCCGCGCGGGTCGCCGCTGTGGTGGGCCACGACCGTCGCCCTGACCGCACAGTCTCTCGCGCTGACCTGGATCCGTTCGACACCTCGAGCAGTGCTGCTGCTGGTCACGGCGATCTCGCTGGTCCTCGCACTCCTTGCTCCCGGCCTCGAGTTCACGCTGACCCATCTGGCCGTGCTCCTCGCAGTGTTCCTGGCCGCGCCGCGCCGGCCGCTGCGGGAGATGCTCGGCTGGCTCGCACTGACGGCGATCGCGGTCGCGGCCGGGACGGTGCTGAACGGCCTGCGCAGCGGAATCAGCACCCTGCCCGGCGTGCTCGGCGAGGCGATCGTGCAAGGCATCGGCACGGTCGGTATCGCCGCTCTGGCCTCGCTCGCACTCGCGTCGATCGGCACGGCGCGCGAGGCGCAGCGCAAGGAGATCGAGGCGCTGGCCCGTGAGCGGGATGCACTGGGCCGTGAACGCGACGCCCAGGTGAAGGCTGCGGCCTCCGAGGAGCGCGCGGCCATGGCTCGCGAACTGCACGACATCGCCGCCCATCACCTCTCGGGCATCGCGCTGATGGCCGCGGCTGCGGACCGTCAGATCGACGGGGACCCGCCCGCGGCGCATGATTCCCTCCACCAGATCCGCACGCAGAGTCGCACCGTGCTGGACGACATCCGTCGCGTCGTGGGGCTGCTGCGCGATGGCGAGCCGGCCGAGCGGTCCGTCGAGAATCTTGCGACCGTTCCGGCCCTCGTGGGTGCCCGCGTGGGGGCCGGTCTCGCCGTTCGGCTCGAGGAGCTGACAGCCCCGGAGGGCCGACAGATCGGCGACCGCATCGGCCCTCTCGCCCAGCTCGTCGCCTACCGGATGATCCAGGAGTCCCTGACCAACGTCGTCGAGCACGCCCCCGGGGCGCAGTCCCTGGTCACGGTCGACGACACGGACCCGGATTCGCTCACCGTCACGGTGAGCGACGACGGTGCCGCGGCGTCGCCCGGCGCCGGGTGCAGGGGAACCGGAGGAAGCGGCTCTGGTCACGAGATCTCCGGGATCGGATTTCCCGGCCCCAGGGTGCCCCCTGACGGGAGTCCGGGCGGCGCCGGCCCCGGAGGCTTCGGCCTGGTCGGCATGCGCGAGCGCGCCGATCTGGTGGGCGCGCAGTTGGATCACGGGCCGACGGCCGACGGCGGCTGGCGCGTGCGCCTCATCCTCCCCCGCGACACCACCGGTGACCGGCCATCGACGGCACAACGGGCGGGCTCCCGATGATCCGGGTGCTGATCGCCGACGACCAGCCCCTGGTCCGGGCCGGGCTGAACGGCCTGCTCGGCGCGGAGAACGACCTCACGGTGGTCGGTGCGGCGGTCGACGGTCACGAGGCCCTCTCCCTCGCCCGGCAGCTGCGACCGGACATCGCCTGCCTCGACATCCGCATGCCCGGCCTCGACGGCATCGAGGCCACCCGGGCGCTCACCGCCGAGGACCCCTCGATCCCGGTGCTGATCCTGACCACCTTCGACCTCGACGACTACGTGTTCGGGGCGCTCGAGGCCGGCGCGGCCGGGTTCCTCCTCAAGGACGCCGACCCCGAGGTGATCATCACGGCAGTGCGCCAGGTCGCCGCCGGCCAGGGCACGCTCGACCAGGCGCTCACCCGGCGCATCCTGGCCGAGTTCGTGCAGCGTCGCAGCCTGCAGCCGGTGACCGTGCAGGGCGCGGAGGGGCTGCTCACCGCCCGTGAGCTGGACATCCTGCAGCTCCTCGCACAGGGCATGAGCAACGAGGAGATCGCCCGCGCGCTGATCGTGGAGATCTCCACCGTGAAGTCCCACGTGGCGCGCATGCTCCCCAAGCTCGGCGTCCGCTCCCGCCTCCAGGCCGTCGTCTGGGCCTACCAGAACCGCATCGTCGCCGTCCCGGAGGCTCCCTGAGGCGCACGCCCTGCGTCGGCGCGAACGGCAGACGGGACCCGGCCGCCACCAGCCGGCCGACGGGGCCCGTGTCCCGTCGAGTGCTCTCAGCGGGCGGCAGCGCGACGTGCGTAGGCGGCGGTGAGCTCGGCCAGCACCTCCCCATCCTCCGGCGGCTGCCCCTGCAGATGCACTGCGCGCAGCTCGTCCATGAACCGCGCCCACAGTGCCGGCCCGCCCTCCGCCAGCAGTTCGGCACGGATCGAGAGCTCGGGCGAGGTGGGCAGCCACCGCGAGCCCCAGTCGCCGATCTGGGCCATCACCGGCACCAGTTGGATCGATGGCTCGGTCAGCCGGTAATCGATCTTCTGACGATGGCTCGGATCGCCGTGCCGGCTGAGCAGGCCGACCTCGACCAGGCGTGCGAGCCGGTCAGCGAGGATGTTGGACGCGATGCCCTCGGTGGAGTTGCGCAGCAGTTCGCGAAAATGCCGGTGCCCGCTGAACATGATGTCTCGCAGCACCACGAGGCTCCACCGGTCCCCGAGCACCTCGACCGTCATGTTGATCGGGCACCCGGATCTGCCGGCTTCGACCTGGAGGCCGGGCCCCTTCTCTGATTGCGTCATGCAATCAGTCTATGCTAGCTTCACACTGATCCTGTTGTGCAATCGGTCCACACCGGTGGCAGTCGTCGGGAGCTGCGCTGCGGTCGCGCGGGGACGAGCCGGATCGGGCCAGACTTCGAAGGAGAGCCATGGGCCAGCTGGTGTACTCGATGATCGTGTCCCTGGACGGCTATGTCGCCGACGACGACGGCGAGTTCGACTCCTGGGCGCGGCCCGACGAACAGGTCCTCGCAACGGTCAACGAGGGGGCCGCAGAGGTCAGCACGTACCTGTACGGGCGGCGCATGTACGAGATGATGGCGGTGTGGGAGACCGATCCGACGGTGATCGACCAGTCGCCGGAATCCACGCGGTACGCCGGCATCTGGCAGAGCGCGGACAAGGTCGTCTTCTCCCGCACGCTGGAGGCCGCGCACACGAAGCGCACGCAGCTGCGTTCCCGCGTCGACCGCGAGGACCTCGCCCAGCTGAAAGCCGCCGCAGACGGAGATCTGACGGTCGATGGGCCGACGCTGGCCGCGGAGGCCCTCCGCGTCGGACTGGTGGATCGGGTCGAGATGCTGCTGTGCCCGGTGGTGCTGGGTGGCGGGCTGCGGTTCCTGCCGGACATCCGGTTGGACATGGCACTGCGCCATGAGCAGAGATTCGACAACGGCATGGTCCGGCTGCGCTACGACGTCGTCGCGCCCGCATGACCAGAGTCCCGCCCCGGCCCTGACATGACGACGCCCTCGCGGGGGCGCCGTCACGTCAGCCATCGCGGTGCGTCAGGGTCGGGGCAGGCGCTGCTCCGCGGCGGCGACGGCGGCGATCAGGGGGTCGCCGGCGGCCACGCCGAGCAGGGCCAGCAGGGCGGTGACGCGCTCGAGGGGATCCGTGATCCCCGAGGCGGCGGCGATGTCGTCGGCCCGCGGATCCTTGACCTCCTCGCCGGCCCGCACCCGGTCCGTGACCCAGGCGGTCCAGGCGGCGACGGCCGCGACCTCGCCGGGGGCCCGGTCCGGGCCGCCGAGCTCAGCGATCACCGGCAGCGCGCGCACGGGCAGCTTCACGGAGCCATCGGCCGCGATGCGGATCAGGTTGTCCGCCAGGCGCGGGTTGCGGAAGCGCTCCTCGAGGGCTGCGGTGTACGCATCCAGGTCAGCGGTCGGCAGGGGCAGCGTGGACCGGGCCTCGGACCACAGCTGCTCGACCAGGGCGCGCACCTCGCGGTGGCCGATCGCCTCGTCGACGCGCTCGAGGCCGGCCACCTGACCGGCGTAGGCCATGAGGGTGTGGGCGCCGTTGAGCAGGCGCAGCTTGCGCAGCTCGTGCTGCTCGAGGTCATCGGTGAACTGCACCCTGGCCTTCTCCCACTCGGGACGGCGACCGCGGAAGCTGTCCTCGATGATCCACTCGGTGAAGGGCTCGGTGACCACGGGAACGGTGTCGACCAGCCCGGTGCGCTCGGTGACCAGGGCGCCGGCACCGTCGTCGGCCGAGGGGGTGATCCGGTCGACCATGGTGGAGATGACATCGACGTGAGCAGCGAACCAGGCGCGGGTGTCCTCGTCGGCGGCCGCGAGCACGGCCTCGCGCAGCACGTCACCGTTGCCGGTGAGGTTGTCGCAGGAGACCAGGGCGATGGGCTCGGTGACGCCGGCCTCGCGGCGGGCGGCGAGGCCCAGCGCCAGGCGCGCCGGGACAGACGTGGCGGGGTCGTTGCCGGCGGCGTAGCCCTTCTCGGTGATCGTCAGGGTGACCACGGCGGTGAAGGGGTCGGCGATCAGCCGCACGAGGGCGTCGACGTCATCGGCCGGGTGCACCTCGTCGATGACGTCGACGATGCTGACCTCGTCGCGCTCGGCGCCGCGCACGATCAGCCCGTATCGGCCCCCCTGCGCGTTCAGGGAGTCAGCCATGGCGGCGGTGCGACCGGTGAAGGCGACGACGGACCAGCTGCCGGCGCGCTGGGTGGCGACCAAGGTGTGGGCGCGGGCGAAGTTGCCGATGCCGAGGTGGACCAGGCGGCCCTCGTCGGCGGGGTGGGGAGTGCTCATCAGTTCTTCTCTCCTGCAGCGTCGAGGCGGAAGACCTCGCGGGGCTGCTGATCGGGCAGGGTGGCGGCGAGCTCCTGGGCGTCCTCCAGACGCATCCGGTGCTCGGAGACCAGGCCTGCGAGGTGCGTGGCGTCCAGGCGGCGGGACATGTCGTGGCGGGCCGGGATCGAGCAGAACGCGCGGGTGTCGTCGATGAAACCGCTGGTGCGGCTGTATCCGATGGTCTCGGAGACGGCGCGGCGGTAGCGGAGGATCGCGTCGGGCGCGTCGATGAACCACCACGGCGCACCGGCGTACACCGAGGGGTACACCCCGGCCAGCGGCGCGATCTCGCGGGAGAACACGGTCTCGTCGATGGTGAACAGGACCGTGCGGAAATTCGGGTGGTGGCCGACGTCGTTGAGCATCGGACGGATGTGGTGGACGAAGTCGACGGCGACGGGGATGTCGAAGCCGACGTCGGGGCCGAACTTCTCGAACATCTCGTCGCTGTGGTTGCGGTGCACGGCGGGGTGGAGGGTCATCACCAGGCCGTCCTCGGCCGCGAGCCGTGCCTGGTCGGCGAGCAGGTGGCGGCGCAGCGCGGTCGCCTCGCCGGAGCGGATCTTCCCGTCGCGGGCGGCCGAGTACAGGCGTCGGGCATCGTCGACGCTCAGGCGCGCGGTGCCGGGGTCCATGTGGGCGTGGTCCGAGGAGACGGCGCCGTGGTCGCGGAAGTAGAGGCGGCGGGCGCGCATCGCTTCGTGGTAGCCCTCGTAGGTGCCCACGTGGACTCCGGCGGCCTCGCCGAGGGCGTCGGTGAGCTGGGGGAAGTCGGGGCGACCGGCCTCGAGGTACTTGTCCGGGCGGAAGGTGGGGATGACGCGCCCGGTGAAGGTGGCATCGGCCGCGAGGGCGGCGTGGGGGGCGAGGTCGTCGACGGGGTCATCGGTGGTGGCCATGACCTGGATGCCGAAGCGCTCGAACAGGGCGCGGGGGCGGAACTCGGGCTGGGTGAGCTTGGCGGCGATCTCGTCGTACATCGCATCGGCGGTGCGCGGGTTCAGGACCGTCTCGAGGCCGAAGACCTCGTGGAAGACATGCTCCATCCAGTAGCGCGAGGGGGTGCCGGCGTATGCGTGCCAGTGGGTGGCGAGCAGGTTCCAGGCGGCGCGGGAGTCCTTCTCGTCCAGGGGCCCACGGCCCACGCCGAGATCGGCGAGGTCGACGCCGCGGGCGTGCATCAGGCGGTTCACGTAGTGGTCGGGGGTGATGAACAACGAGGTGGGGTCGCGGAACGGCTCGTCATCCAGCAGCAGCCGGGGGTCGACGTGGCCGTGCGGCGAGACGATCGGCTGGTCCTTCATCCGCGCATAGAGATCCCGCGCGATGTCGCGGACGGCGGGGTCGGAGGGCAGCAGGCGATCTGGGTGGGGCGCGTAGGCGACGTTGCTCATGGCCTCATCCTCCCGCGACGTCGCGCAGGGGTCCCCCGGTTGTCACTGGTTGCCGACCAGGTCAGGGCGCAGCCAGGCACGTTGCGTGGTTCTGCCCTCACTCCCACGCCCGACTCCCCAGCCCGGTCTCAGCGATTCGCGCGCGGACCGGTGGTGCCGCGCGGCACGAGCCGCACCGGGAGGGACCCCTCGACGGGGGTGCGATGGGCCGACGGGTTCTCGATGCGGCGCACGAGCCGTTCGACGGCGGCGCGGCCCTGGGCCCGCTTCGGGGTGACGACCGTGGTCAGGCCGCCGCCGATGAAGCGGGACAACGGGATGTCGTCGTGCCCCATGACCGAGAGCTCGGCGGGCACGCGCACCCCGGCGCGCAGGGCGGAGACCAGGAAGCCGAAGGCGACCAAGTCGTTGTAGCAGACCACCGCGTGGGGCAGGGAGTCACGCAGCTCTTCGAAGGCCTGCTCGCCGCCGACCGTGGTGGGCGCGAAGGGGCCGTGTCGCTGGACCACGAGACCGTTCGCGCGGGCGGCGCTGCGGGCTGCGCGCCACCGTTCGCCGTCGGACCAGGAGTTCACGGGGCCGGCGACATAGGTGACTGTGCGGATGCCGTTCTCGGACAGGTGCGCCATGGCCTGCTGCATGCCGTGCTCGTAGTCCGGAGTCACGGAGTCCAGGCCCGCGACGCGACGGTTCAGGACGACGACGGGGATGCGCTTGGTGAGGTGGTTCAGGGTCGCGTCCGACAGTCGCGTGCCGGATAGCACGATCCCGTCGACCACGCTGATCGCGCTCTCGAGACTGGAACGCTCGCGCACCTCGTCCTCGACGGTGTCGAGCAGGAGCAGCAGGAAGTCCTGCTCATGGGCGGATTCCTGCATGCCGGAGACGAGTTCGGCGAAGTACGGGTTGGTGAGATCGGCGATCTCGATGCCGAGGCGGTGATGGCGCTGGCCGCGCTCCTGGGCGTCCGGGGCGGAGGTGCGGTAGTCGAGCTCCTTGGCCGCGGCCATGACCTTGGCGTGGGTGGCGGCGCTGACCCGGCCGGGCCGGGAGAAGGCACGGGAGACGGTCGAGGGGGCGACCCCCGCGGTCTTGGCGACGTCATAGATCGTCACACGCTTGTCCGCCACCTGGTCGGCTCCGTCCCCGCCTGCTCGGCGCTGCCCGTCGGGTGCGGCGCGGCCTCGCCCCGGTCCACTGCCCGGTAGGGTCGCTCGCACGTGCTATCTGTGGCAGGACTCTACCCCGAGGAACGGCAACCGGCGGCAACTCGCCACGGAGCGGACATGGCGCCTCTGCTCCAGGGAGCTGCAGTCTTCAACGGAAGAAGCTGGTTCACGACCGGCGCGCCGAGGGCCGCCGCTTCCGCTGCGCCTGGTCGCGGGGATGGCGTCGGCGGCGGAGTCGATCAGGCCATGCGCGCGAAGATCGGGTTGGAGTAGAACCAGAGGTCCTCCCAGGGATTCACTTCCCCTGGGACATCGATCGCCGGGCCGACGGGATCGATGTCGGCCCCGAGGTATCCGGTCTGGCTGCGCTTGCCGTCCGTGCCACGCACCCGCAGGTAGACGTCGCGCTCGAGCGTGAAGGAGTACGTGAGCTCGATGCTCCCGCTCTCCTGGCTGGTGTCCCAGGACTTCACCACGCGTGTGGCCGGGGCGACCGTGGTGTCGGGATCCTCGGCGGGCCCATCGACCGCGCCCAGGATGAGGTCCACCCGCGCGAGCTGCGGGAGCAGACCGGCGTAGTTGACGTGCGAGGCGGTCTCGATCGCGATCGTCAGCTCGACCTCGGTCGGCTTCTTCACCTCGAGGGTCTCCCCCATGCCCACCGTGAAGCGGTTCCCGCGATTGCCCGCCACCTGCAGCGTCATCTCCAGAGAGGCGATCAGGTCCCCGAAGCTCACCCACATGCGTCCGGCGCGCATCGCCTCCATCACCGCGCGGTGACTGACGTCCGTCGCCCCGACCCAGGTCTTGTTGTAGGCGCCCGGGGTGAAGGAGCTGTATTCGAGGACGGGCCGTCCGGCATCGACCGGGGGCGGGTACACGCCCGTGGAGTCGAAGGTGTCGCCGGCGTCGTTGTAGGGCCGGTCCGAGTAACCGGTCTGGTCCAGCTCGTCGACGGGGTTCTTCACCCAGTCCCCGCACCCCTGGTGGCCGTCCGACGTGGTCGTGATCCACCACTTCCGCCCCTCGGCCAGCAGGCTGTCCCACATTCCGCCGACAGTGGCGGTCATCCAGTCGAACCCGCCCCAGGTGCGGTAGCTCTCCTCGGGGTAGCCCTCGAAGGAGTACTCCCCGGGGCCGCCGTCGTAGAGACCGCGCCCGCGGGCCATCCCGGCAGGCAGGGCGGCCGCCTGATGCCCCGGCGCCCCTTCGAAGCCGATCACCACATCCGGGGCCGCGTCCTGCCAGGCGCGCAGCTCGGCCGGGGAGTCGATGCCCTTGCGCGCCGGATGGTTGGGCAGCACCAGCACGTCGTCCAGACGCTTGGAGGCGACGGTGTCCTGGAGGAAGGTCAGCGCATCGATCGCCAGCGCCTCATGCGCGGGGGTTCCGTCGCGGGCACCGACCACATTGGCGTCGTAGGAGTCGACGAACTCCTGCAGCACCTCTGCCTCGGCGGCCCCCGGCGCCATCATCAGCGTGGTGTGCTCCCCCGCCGGGATGTTCCACTCCAGGCCGCTGAAGATGAGCAGCTGGTCGTCGTAGCTCTCGCGGGCAGCGAGGATGGCCTCGCGCTGGGGCGCGATGCTGTGCGCGGCGAAGGCCTCGTTGCCGTGGTCGGTGATGACGATCCAGTCCAGGCCGCCGACGACGGCCCGCCGTGCCTGGTCGTCGATGCGGAACATGGCGTCGTTGCTGTACTGGCTGTGGAGGTGGTGGTCGCCGGCGAGCCAGATCAGCTCACCTCGTGGCTTACCGTTCCCGGTTCCCCGATCCGCGCGGGCCGGGGCGGCCGGGACAGCGGCGGCTCCGAGCACCCCGGCACCGGCCAGGCCCGCTCCGCGGAGGAATCCCCGCCGATCATTGCGCTCGGGGCCGGAGGCGGGGGTGACGGGTTCGGGGGTCATCGGCGATCTGGGCCTTTCCTCGGTTCTCGGGCGGGTCCAGGATCGGCTCCGCCCCGTCGACGAGAGTGCTTCACGTCGAGGTCGCGCCCATGAACGCGCACGGACCACTGAGCGAAGAGCGCATGAAGTGCCCGCCGCTGCCGGCAGCGCGATGGATCATGCCCCGAGCACGATGCCGGCCGCGACCCATACGCCGTCGGCGCCGCCATGCAGTGGTCGTCAGGAGCCCCGCACCCCGAGTCCGGTGGCCCGCGGACCGCACGGCCCGACGTCAGCGCAGCTGGAGCCGCTGGTACCGCGCGCTGAGCGAGGACGGGGCGACCACGGAGCTGGCGGTCCGCGGGGCGACGGAGGACTCCCGCGCATCGAGGCCGGGCTCGAGGACCAGATCGCGGTCCTCGGTCCTGCCGGCCGCCCTCTCCTGCAGCAGCCGGATCGCCGTGACCCCCATCTGCCGGCGGGGTTGGCGCACCGAGCTCAGCCGGGGCCGGATCATCTCGCACTGCCGGGTGCTGTCGTAGCCCACGACGCTGATGTCCTCCGGCACCCGCAGGCCTGCGTCCACCGCCGCGCCGAGGAAGTCGATGGCGACCCCGTCGGTCTCGGCGAACACCGCCGTCGGGGAGTTCTCCTCCTGCAGGATCGAGAACAGCAGGTAGCGGATGGCCGGCTTCAGGGTCTCCAGGCTGCCGCCCTCGACCTGGACGTACCGCTCCAGTCCCGCCGCGGTCATCGCCCGCGTGTATCCCTCGACGCGCAGACTGCCCTTGGCGAGGTGGGCGATGCGCCGGTGGCCGAGACCGGCGAGATGCTCCACGGCGAGGCGCGCCCCGATCTCGTCGTCGTTGCTGACGATGTCCACTCCGGGCACCGCGCGCTCCGCCTTGCCGACGAGGACGACCGGCGTCCGGTGGGCGACCTTCTGCAGCATCTCGGCCGGTATCGCCGTACCGAAGGTGACGATGCCTGCCACATCCTGGGACCGCAGCTCATCGAACTCCGTGCGCAGATGCTCGAAATCGCCGCGCCCGTCGAAGAACACCAGGCGCAGCCCGGCCTCGCCGGCAGCCTCCTCCATCCCGGAGACGACGTCGTGGGAGAAGACGCTGACGATGTCGCGCAGCAGGACGGCGACGGCACCGGCCGCCGAGCGACCCGGGGCGCGGCGCACAGCGCGATACCCGATCTCCTCGGCAGCGGCGAGGATCCGTCGGCGCGTCCCGTCCGAGACGCCCGGCCGCCCGCGCAGTCCCAGGGAGACCGCCGTGCTCGAGACCCCCGCCCGGTCGGCGACGTCCTGGAGCGTGAGCTTGCCGGTCTGGTGGGCCATAGCTTCGAAGGCTAGTGCCGCCCGAGCCGAACACCCCTGCAGGCAACGTCCTGACCAGCGGTCTTCCTTGAGCGTTCATCCTCACGTCATCCTGCGAGCGCTTTCTGCACTGAATTCAGTGGCCGTCCGAGCTGAAATAAAGCGCCTCTCATATCGACTCCCGGCGCACGTTCATCCCCGTCGTGAACCACGTTCACCGCCCGGACGAATACCCACCGTACGGTCAACATCCGAAGCCGCCCCGGAGTTCGACGGGGAACGCCGCACGACCACCCGGAGGAGAATCAGATGGCCATTCCCAGCCGCACTCGCACCCCCGTCGAATTTCGTCGTCGCACCGCTCTCGGAGCGCTCGGGGGAATGGGACTGCTCGCCGTCGCCGGCTGCGCGAACAGCTCCGAGGGAACGGCCGCCGAGGAGGTCGAGGCCATCAATCAGGTCGAGGAGATCGACTCGTCCGAGGCGCTGACCGAGTCACCCATGCTCGCCCGACGGGTCGAGGCCGGAGAGCTCCCGCCCATCACGGAACGCATGCCCGAGCTCGAGGACATCATGGTCGAGCCCGTCCTGGAGCAGATCGGAGTCCACGGCGGAACCTGGAACTTCCCCACCCGCGCCTCGCAGGAGGGCCCGTGGGAGATCGGCAAGCCCACCGAGGAGGCGCTGTTCCGCTTCACCCCCGAGGGCGATGGTGTGGAGCCGAACGTCGCCAAGGGCTTCGACGTCAACGACGATCTCACCGAGTACACGATCCACCTGCGCAAGGGCATGAAGTGGTCCGATGGCCATCCCTTCACCTCCGCGGACGTCATGATGTGGTGGGACAGCATCATGCGCCCGGAGGTCTTCGGCCGCAGCGTCTATGACGCGTTCTGGTCCACCGACCCCGCCACCGGCGAGCGCGCGATGGCCGAGTTCTCCGCGGTCGACGACCACACCGTCCAGATCGCCTTCCAGCATCCGCGGCCCATGTTCCTCGAGCGCGTCGCGATCGACGCGAAGTGGATGTTCGCCCCGGCGCACTGGATGAAGGAGGTCCTCGACGAGTTCATCGGCGAGGAGGCGGCGCTGGCCATCGCCGAGGAGCGCGGATACGAGGACCTCGAGGGCTGGTACGAGTCGGCCTGCTACTACTACTGGTTCTGGCCGGACCGCCCGATGCTGCGTGCCTGGACCCCCACCGCGGAGCCCGGCCCGGAGCAGGTGACCTGGGAGCGCAACCCCTACTACTGGAAGTCCGATCCGGAGGGCAATCAGCTGCCCTATATCGACGAGCTCTCCCTGGAGACCTACCAGGACCCCAGCCACGTGGAGCTGCAGGTGCTCGACGGCCACTTCGACATCGGCCAGTTCGAGTTCAGCTCCTTCACCCTGCTGCAGGAGAACGCCGAGAAGGGCGACTACCGGGTAGTGCAGTGGGAGACGGCGGACTGGTACTCCCACGGCATCCAGTTCAACCTGGAGCCTGCGGACCAGACGCTGCGCGGCCTCTTCCACGACGAGCGATTCCGCGAGGCGCTGTCGGTCGCCGTGGACCGCGAGGCGCTCTCGGAACAGCTCACGCTGGGACTCGGCGCTCCGCAGCAGTCCTCGATCGCCGAGGGCCGTCCCTTCCACCAGGAGGGCTGGGCCGAGAAGTGGGCGAGCTACGACGTCGACCGTGCGAACACGCTGCTGGACGACCTGGGGCTGGCCCGCTCCGGCGACTGGCGCATCCGGCCGGACGGGGAGCCGCTGCGGCTGACCCTCACCCAGGAGTCGGAGGCGCCCCAGGCCGGGCAGTTCGAGGAGCTCCTCAAGCACCACCTCGAGGAGATCGGCATCCAGATCGATGTGCAGCTGGTGGACGGCGGGCGCTTCGGTGAGCTGAACGATTCCGGGCAGCTGCAGCTGACCACGCGCGGGGCGATCGGCGGGATCCACCCGATCTTCCGCCCCGACACCGTGGTTCCGCTGCGCGCCGGCACCCCGTGGCACAACCAGTACGGCACCTGGTACGCCTCCGAGGGTGCCAGCGGGGTCGAACCCACCGGCGACGTCATGGAGCTGATCACCGTCTACCGGGATATGTCCGCCCAGACGGACCCTGCGCAGATCGACTCCTACGCCGAGCAGATCATCCAGTTCCATCAGAAGAACCTGTGGGCCCTCGGCTACACCGGGCCGGTGCCGCGTCTGTTCTCCGTCAGCAACAATCTCGCCAACGTGCCCACCGAGACCACCTTCGCCGACGAGTTCCGCGATCTCGGCCATGGCCGTCCCGCGCAGTTCACCTTCGTCGATCCGGAGGCTGAGACGGCGTGAGGTTCGGCCGTGCCCCGCGGGAGACGATCCCGTGCTGACCTACATCCTCCGGCGCACGCTGATGATGATCCCGGTGGTCCTGGTCATCTCCGTGATCGTCTTCTGGATCATCCAGCTGCCGCCCGGTGACTACGTCTCCAGTCACGTGATGGAGCTGCAGAAGGAGGGCGAACAGCTCTCCGCCGCCGAGCAGGACGCGCTGCGGGAGCGCTACGGCCTGGACCAGCCGTGGTACGCGCAGTACCTGGCCTGGATCTGGGGCATCCTCACCCGCGGCGACCTCGGCTACAGCTTCGCCTACTCCCAGCCGGTGCTCGCGGTGGTCGAGCGGTACATGGCCACCACGCTGATCGTGGCCGTGGCCTCCATGGTGTTCACGTACGTGGTGGCGATCCCGATCGGCGTGTACTCCGCCGTGAAGCAGTACTCAGTGGGCGACTACGTGTTCACCACGGTCGGGTTCCTGGGGATGGCCACGCCGAACTTCCTGCTGGCCATCATCCTCATGTACCTCTCCTACATCTGGTTCGGCAATCCGATGCTGGGTCTGCAGTCCCCGGAGTACGCCGCCCAGGGATGGAGCCCGGCCAGGGTGCTGGACATGCTGCGGCACCTGGTGATCCCCGTGGTGGTGATCGGGACCGCCTCCACCTGCGAGCTGATCCGCGTCATGCGCGGGCAGATGCTCGACGAGATGACCAAGCAGCACGTGCTCACCGCCCGCGCCAAGGGCGTCAAGGAGTCCACGAACCTGCGCAAGTACTCGCTGCGGGCCGCGTTGAACCCGATCGTCTCCACGATCGGCTGGTCCCTGACCGCGATCTTCACGGGATCCACGATCACCGCGATCGTGCTGAACCTGCCGACGCAGGGACCGGTGATGCTCGATGCGCTGATGGCCCAGGACATGTACCTCGCGGGCGCCTGGCTCGGCTTCATGGCGATCCTGACGGTGATCGGCACCCTGATCTCCGACATCCTCCTGGCCTGGCTCGACCCCCGCATCCGTGACGAGAGGAGGGCTCGAGCATGAGCGTCATCTCCCCTGCCCTGGGTCGGCTCCGCGGCCGCAGAGCATCATCCCTCGAGGCCGCCGCGGCACGCCGGGAGAACTACTACGCGGCCGGCCAGTGGCGGCTGATGTGGGCCAAGCTCTCCTCGCACCGCCTGGCCCAGATCTCGATGGTGCTGCTGGCGGTGCTGTACGCGTGCGCCGTGCTCGCCGGGTTCCTCGCGCCGTACTCGCTGGGCAGCTACGACTCCGACTACGTCGACGCCCCGCCGACGATGATCCGTCTCTTCCACGAGGACCGGTTCGTGGGCCCGTTCGTGTACGGGCTGAGCTTCGAGCGGGACCCCGAGACCCTGCGCCCCCTCTTCGTGGCCGACCACGAGCAGATCCATCGCCTGGAGTTCTTCACCCAGGGCTCGGAATGGTCGTTCTTCGGACTGTTCAACTCGACCCTGCACCTGTTCGGTGCCGAGGGCGGCGGCCGCGTGTTCCTCTTCGGCACCGACAGCCTGGGCCGGGACCTGTTCTCCCGCATCCTGATGGGGTCGCAGGTCTCCCTGACGATCCCGCTGGTCGGTGTGGCGATCAGCTTCGTGCTCGGCATCCTGATCGGTTCGATCGCCGGCTACTTCGGCGGAACCGTCGACTTCCTCATCCAGCGCCTCATCGAGATCCTGCGCTCGTTCCCGACGCTGCCGCTGTGGATGGCGCTGGCCGCGGCGATCCCGTCCCGGGTACCCGTGATCACGATGTTCCTCTACATCACCGTGATCATGGCGTTCATCGAATGGACCAGCCTCGCCCGCGTGGTGCGCTCGAAGTTCATCTCGCTGAAGCGGGAGGACTACGTGATGGCCGCCCGGGTGGCGGGGGTCCGACCCCTGCGGATCATCGGCACCCACCTGGTCCCGGGCTTCCTGTCCTACCTCGTGGTGGCGGTGACCCTCGCCGTGCCCGGGATGATCATCGGAGAGACCTCTCTGAGCTTCCTGGGACTCGGGATGCAGGCCCCGGCGACCTCCTGGGGCGTGCTGCTGCAGGAGGCGCAGGACATCACCAACGTGGCGATCTATCCGTGGAAGCTCATCCCGCTGGGCTTCGTGATCATCACGGTGCTCGCCTTCAACTTCCTGGGCGACGGCCTGCGCGACGCCGCCGATCCGCACAAGTGAGGAGCACGATGACGACGACGCCCGAGGACACGACTCCCCCTGCCCACCTGGTCCTGACGGTCGAGGACCTGGCGGTGCACGTGCCCACCGAGCACGGTCTGCTGCGCGCCGTGGACGGCGTCTCCTTCGAGGTGCGCGCCGGGCGGACGCTGGGAATCGTCGGAGAGTCCGGGTCGGGCAAGTCCCTGACGGCCAAGTCGCTGCTGCGCCTGCATCCGGCGGCGTTCCGCGAGTCCGGACGGGTCCTGCTGCACGGGGCCGACGGGTCCGGGGCCGACGGGACAGACGCGCTGGACATCATGGAGCTGCGGCGCGACGGCCCCATGATCCGGGCAGTGCGGGGGCGGCGGATCGCGCTGATCTTCCAGGAGCCGATGACGGCGTTCAGCCCGCTGCACACGATCGGCGATCAGATCATGGAGGCGATCCTCCTGCATCGCACCGCCGATCGCGCCGAGGCCCGCGACATCTGCCTGGAGTGGATGCTCCGGGTCGGGATCGGTGACGCGCAGCGGCGCATCGACCAGTACCCCCACGAATTCTCCGGAGGCATGCGTCAGCGCGCCATGATCGCGATGGCGCTGTCCTGCGAGCCGGAGGTGCTCATCGCCGATGAGCCCACCACGGCGCTCGACGTGACCATCCAGGCGCAGGTCCTCGAGCTCATGCAGGAGCTGCAGGCGGAGACCGGGATGGCGATCGTGTTCATCACCCACGACCTCGCCGTCGTCGCCGGGACCTGCGACGAGGTGGCGGTGATGTACCTGGGCCGGATCGTCGAGCAGGCCCCCGTCCGCGAGCTCTTCGCGAACCCGCAACATCCTTACACCCGCGGGCTGCTGCGGTCGATCCCTCGCTTCGGCATGGGCCGCGACGAGCGTCTCCAGGCGATCGAGGGGACCGTCCCACAGGCGATCGACCTGCCGGCGATGTGCTCCTTCCGTGACCGCTGCGGGGCGCGGATCGAGGGGGTCTGCGAGACCGCCGAGCCGCGACTGCTGGAGTTGACCGACCGCCACCAGGTGCGCTGCTTCCTGCACGACCCGGACGCGCCCGTTCCGGATCAGCCCGTCGGATCCACCGAATCCACCGCGAGCGACCCCGCCCACGCCCCCGTCGTCCCCGAGGAGTCCCCCGCATGAGTGCGCTGCTGCAGATCGAGCACGTGACCAAGGAGTTCAGCGTCTCGCGCACGGAGTCCTTCCCCGCTGTCGACGACGTCTCCCTCACCCTGGAGGCGGGCGAGACCCTGTCGGTCGTCGGCGAGTCCGGCTGCGGGAAGTCCACCCTGGCCCGGGTGATCGTGCGCGGCATCGAGGCCACTTCCGGTGCCGTGCACTACGACCCCGGAGCCTCCGCCTCTCCAGCCGCTCGCGCCGACCGGGAGGAGGGTCGTGCGGTCGACTTCCTCGCCCTGAAGGGCCGCGCGCTGCGGAAGCACCGGCCCGACATCCAGATGATCTTCCAGGACCCGATGTCGTCCCTGGACCCCCGGATGACGGTCTTCGACATCATCGCCGAGCCCCTGCGCGCGACCAGCCGGCCGCGCAAGCAGGAGCTGCAGCGCCGCGTGCGCGAGATCGCCGAGAAGGTCGGCCTGGACCCCTCCCATCTGCGCCGCTATCCGCACAGCTTCTCCGGCGGCCAGCGTCAGCGCATCGGGATCGCTCGCGCGCTGATCACCGATCCGAAGGTGATCGTGGCCGATGAGGCCGTCTCCGCGCTGGACGTGTCGATCCGGGCGCAGATCATCAACCTCCTGAAGGATCTGCAGGACGAGCTGGGGCTGTCCTACCTGTTCATCGCCCACGACCTCTCGATCGTCGAGTACATCTCCGACCGGGTGGCCGTGATGTACCTCGGCCGCATCGTCGAGCTGGCGGATACCGAGAGCCTGTTCTCCCGGCCCCGCCACCCGTACACCGAGGCTCTGCTCTCGGCCGTCCCGCAGCCGGACCCGGACGCCCCCCGTCGGCGCATCGTCCCCAAGGGCGAGGTGCCCAGTCCCACCGACCGTCCCGAGGGGTGCCTGTTCTCCTCGCGATGCCACTACGCCACCGAGCTGTGCCGCACCACCACCCCTGCCCTGCAGGAAGCGGCCGACGGGCACTTCTCGGCATGCCACTACGCCGACGAGCTGCCGCTGCGTGGGATCGCCGATCAGCCGGCTGTCACGGCGGCGCCCGAACCGGAACCGACGCCGGCGTCGGCATAGGCCAGGGGTTGGAGCTGCGGCGGAACAGCTCGCCGGAGTTCGCTACGCCGTCGTCTGGCTCGAGGGCTTCAAGAATGTCCTTCTCGAGCGATCCCACGAGCGAGTGATTGGGGTCAATCGCCTCAGACGGGCCTGGCGGCGAGCAGGTCCACTTCTCCATCCGAGGCGTCCTCGAAAACGGTGGCGGCTCCCAGGACCCCGGCTGGATCGAACCGGCGTGAGCTCTTGGCTGATCTGAACCCCGAGGGGTGGGTCGAGCCGATGCCCCCGCTCTGCAGCTACGGCTTTACGAGGTTCATGATCGGGTGGACATCGTGCAGGTGCTCACCCGTCGAGCGTGGTCATCGCTCGTGGGAATACCGCGAGTGGTCACACCTGGTCCTCGTCTGCTTGAAGCGCCCTGGGTTTCGTTCCGTGGTTAGACGGTCGCGGGCGCGGTCGTCGTG
>NZ_JABUXV010000061.1 GCF_014897705.1 Brachybacterium sp. FME24
GGCTTCGGCTACCACCCCTTGTGCGCGTTCCTCGACCACGGCCAGACCGGGACCGGTGAACCGCTGGCAATCCACCTCCGCCCCGGCAACGCTGGCTCCAACACGGCCGCTGATCACATCAACGTGACGCGTGAGGCTCTTGCTCAGCTCCCACCGGGTCTGCTCTCCTGCGGTGGACGGGGCTCGAAGAAGACCCTTATCCGCACCGATGGGGCCGGCGGCACCAAGGACTTCATCCAGTGGCTGACCACACGGCGGCTGGCCTACTCGGTCGGGTTCTCCCTCCCCGCCAACACCCCTGACCTGCTGAAACGGATCGATGAGGCGAAGACGTGGACTCCCGCCTATGACGGTGATGACGACGGGCTCCGCGACGGGGCGTTCGTGGCGGAGCTGACCGGGCTGCTGGACCTTTCCGGCTGGCCCGAGGGGATGCGGGTGATCGTGCGCAAGGAGCGTCCTCATCCTGGGGCGCAGCTGCGGATCACCGATCACGA
>NZ_JABUXV010000030.1 GCF_014897705.1 Brachybacterium sp. FME24
AACACCGGCAACGACGCCGGTCGCCCCCGCTCACAACCCCGATGAAACATCGAGGCTAGCGTGAAGGCTATAATGCCGGCTGGCAACCATGGGGGCGAATCGACGTCGCGGAGGCCCCGCAACGCGGGCGAGGGCTGACAGAAGCGGTTAGCACTACCGAGGACAATCTGCAGATGGCGAGCGCCCTGCTGCTGTGGCGCAGGGCGCTGGCGCGGCATCACCCGGGCAGGCTCTTCACGGCCATGACAGTGGCACTCGGCGCCAACCGTCTCGCGGAGGTCTCCTCTCTGCGGGCCGGGATTGAGGCGTATAACCCGGTCGGCTCCGACACGACGCGCTCCCGACCGCTGACAGTGCTGGCAGGCGATGTGGATGCAGCGAAGGGGCCGATCGGTGCGGCCCGTTAAGCTGCGCGGACGACGGTTTTGTGCCTGGCTGGGAAGCGTGCGACGAGAGCGGCCCATCGACCGTCGATCTGGATGCGACGCTGGTGACCGCGATCTGTAGGAAGCACGAGCAGATGAAGAGCCTGCTGTTGCTCCGGTAGCTGAGCCCCAATCCACAGGTCTTGACAATTCCTCCTCCAAGAGCATCCGGGCGCACTCCCGCGCGTTACTCCGAGCCGTGTGACGCAGAGGGCCGTCACTCGAAAGAGCGCGCCAATCCACCCCGGGAGCAGACTGAGCCTTTTCGATCAGCTCCCGAACCGAGAGCACCCTGCCTCCGAAGCGCACCGCATCCACTCCCTTCCGGTGCCACTCGCCATCAGCTCGACCGTATCCACCAGCCCACACCCCTCAGACAGAGCTGGTCGGGCAGTCATGTGAGAGCTCCGCATGCATCAGACCTGGTCAGGCTGCGCAGATTTACCCTCAAGCCGGGCACTCCGTACGCATCACCCCAGGTCAGGATGCGCTGATTTACCCTCACGCCAGCCTCTCCAACTGCGTCACCGCAGGTCAGGCCGCGCTGATGTGGTCTCAGTGCTCGCTGGGTGAGGACCCTGACCCCGACTACTGGGGTGCTAGCGCCGTTGCATCAACGGTCGAGCACGAGAACAAAGTTCGAACTTCCGGGGCTCACTCTGCTAGAGTTGGCGGCATGACTACCCCTCTGCGCATGCCTGCCACGGTCGCGACGAAGAAGGGTGCTGGGTTCTTGGCAGAGAAGGCTGCTGAGCGCACTGTCGTCCTGACCAATCACGGCAAGCCGACCGCGGTCGTGATGAGTCCTGAGCACTTCGACGAGCTGGAGAGGTCTTTGCGGCACGCCGCGGACCGTCTCGTCCAGGGAGTTACCGACCTGGTCGCTGAGAGGTCTGAGTTCTCTCGCGTGGACGAGGTGCGCGAGCGGCTGCATGCGCGCCGGTGAACACTTCCCGGATGATCAGGCTGAGCTGGTGCTATCTAGCCACGTGGAGGAGTGGATCGCGGAGCATGTCGAGCAGTCGCAGTGGGACGAGGTGCTCGATGACCTCACTGCTCTCTTCGCGAAGCCCTGGGGGAAGCATCCGCTGTCCAACGCCCTCGCGGGACTGAACACGGCCTCGACGCTGCGCGGGGATCACCGGATCGTCTTTCGCTCCACCATCTCCCCGGAGGGCACGGGACTGATCGAGGTCGTCGCGATCGGGCCGCGCAGCAACAACCGCGTCTACGACGCCGTGAACGCGCTCGTGGCCAGCGGAACGCTCGACCAGGACGTCGTCCAGAGCATCTGGGACATGCTCGAGGTATACGAGGCGACCGCGCAGAAGCACGGCTTGGAACTGTGGGACTACCGCCCCGAGCCCCCACCCGCGGGGCTCGTGAAGTCCGTTGTCGCCGTCGGTGCGCTCGACCAGGACGTTGCCGATCTCCTCTCGGCTGATGAGCTGAACGCGGCACTGGCGCACGCCTGGGACCCCGCCAGCGGCGCACTGGACCCCGGACGGGCACTCAGAGCCGCACTGGATCGAGTGGCGGGCAGCTCCGACCCAGAGCGGATCCTGGCCCAGCGCGAGCAACCGCGCTGCAACGCCTTCATGCCCCGCGCCAAAGCGCCATGCATCCGCCGCCGCCACCACCCCGGCGCCCACCGCGCCGCCCCCTAACTCCTCTCCCCGCGCCCCGACGGCTCTCCGGCGCCTTCTGCGAGCGGCGGGGACATCACAGGAGGGGGCAGCTCGGCCGCCCCCTCCTGTGCACTCATCGCCGGTGCCGTCCGCCTCGGTCCCGACGACCCCTACCCCGCTCAGTCTCGAGCAGCCGCAGCACAGCCGCGCCGAGGTTGAGCATCGCCGTCACCAGTGCCACCACCATGACCAGCGCCTCTGCGATCGCCCGACCACCTCCTCCCGCCGCGTGGGTACGCCACCCTAGCGCCGGACAACCACGCCCGAGCGGCCGCCTAACCCCTCTATACCCCTGCAGTTTCGACCATGACCAGGACGCTCATCCCACTCCCTCGCGGGACCACAGACCTGGTCCGGGCTGGAACCGCCGGTCGGTCCTCCGAAGTCGGGGACGCTCCTGTCGGGTACGGCTCCCGGCGCGCCCCTCTTCCCTCGGCCTCGAAGCCGACTACGCCGCCCTGTCTCACCCGTCGTGCTCCTCGCTCAGCGTCGACCGGGGTTCGCGCGGCGGATCGCCTCGTGCCAGTACGGCTCCACGCGTCCGCGTCGGGCGCGGTCTTTCGCGCCCTCGAGGTGTACCCGGGCGGATACCCAGGACATCACGTGGGGCTTGGCGAGTTCGATGCGGTCCAGCCACTCGTCGACGGTGAGGAGCAGCCGCTCCCCGCCCACGATGACCTGCACAGACTCGTCCGGAACGTTGGGGTCTCGCCAGCTGTGGTTCATGGTCACCGTGGTGCCGCCTGCGACGGCGCGCTGGTAGTCGGCGACGACCGACTCGGCCGCGCCGAGCAGGTCCTTTTGCGCGTAGTAGCGCGGGTATCTCGCGCGCATCTCGCTCGACCGCCCGGAGGGCGGAGCGGGATAGGGAGTGAAGGGCTGGGGGCTCACGGGGCTCAGTGTGCGCTCGGGGCCGGACAGCCAGGCGCCGGCGGGCTCAGTCGGCGTCGAGCGGTGCGATGAGCGAGGGGTCCGTGCGGTCGAGGGTGCGGACGTTGTTGACCTGGCGGTCTACCGGCACGGTCACCAGCTCGGCGGCCATGGTGGTGGAGACCTGGTCGAGCTGCGCGAGGAGAGGGTCCTTCTGCGCGGGCTCGAGCTTCCCGGGGACGAGCCACTCGGCGACAGCGTCCTCAGTGAGGAAGACGGGCATGCGGTCGTGGACCTCGCCGCTGGCGTCCCTCGCCTCGCGCGTGACGATGGTGAAGGTGACGTCCCAGCCCTCCCCGTCCTCGCTCTTACGGGCGGCAGTGAGGCCGGCCGCGTGCAGCAGCTCGCCCTCGGGGTGGTGGATGAAGTAGGGGTCCTTGCCGCCGTCGTCGGCTTCGACCCATTCGTAGTAGCCGGTCATCGGGACCACGGCGCGGCCGCTGGAGAAGGGGCCACGGAACATGCCATTGGTCGCGATCGTCTCCAACCGGGCGTTGATGGGTCGGGGCCCCTTGTCCTTCGCCCACGACGGGTGCAGGCCCCAGCGCGCGAGCTCGAGACTGCGCTGCTGCTCGCCTTCGTCGTCGACGAACTCTCGCACCACGGGGGCTTTCGTCCGTGGAGCGATGCTGTAGACCGGCTCCCACTCGCCAGCGCGGTCGCGGCTGGTCGCTACGTAAGAGCGCAGCAGACCGCCTGCTCTGCCGGGGGAGAGATTCATTCGGCTGAGCATTGTTCTCAGGGTTCTGCGTCAGTGCCGGATGAGGCGCGGGCCCGGGACGCACCTCACGGTCGATGCCTACTACGTGAGTCCGTGGCGCGCCGAAGCCTCGAGTTCTATATAGCTAAGTTGAAGCTTCGAGGCTATCGTCGTGCCATGTCCGTCGATGAGCTGTCTGCGAGTGCCCAGAACTATCTGAAGGCGATCTGGGGGTTGTCCGAGTGGAGTGACGAGCCAGTGACGTTGAAGCTCATCGCGCAGCGGACCGGTGTTGCCCTGTCGTCCGCTTCGGATGCGGTGCGGAAACTGACTGAGCAGGGTCTTCTGTCTCACGCGAGGTATGGCTCGGTCGAGTTGACGGAGGTCGGTCGTTCGTACGCGCTGGTGATGGTGCGGCGGCATCGCTTGATCGAGACGTTTCTGGTGGAGACCCTCGGGTATCGGTGGGACGAGGTCCACGAGGAGGCCGAGCAGCTCGAGCACGCCGTCTCGGACTTGATGGTGGAGAGGATCGATGACGTTCTGGGTCGCCCCCGGCGTGACCCGCACGGTGATCCAATCCCTGCAGCGGACGGAACAGTGACCGTGCCTGATGCGCGGCGTCTCACCGACGTCGGAGCGGAGGGCAGGTTTGTGGTCGAGCGGATCTCGGACACGGACCCGGCGATGTTGCAGTTCTTCGAGTCCCAGGGCATCGGAGTCGGGGCCACGCTTGTGGTCGCGGCGGGAGCGCCGTTCTCCGATGCGCTGGAAGTTCGTTCTGGAGAAGTGGGCTCGCCAACGTTGCTGGGACGCTCTGCGACAGATGCCCTCTACGTCTCTGCGGGGCCTACCTGATCCTCACGCCGGCGAGCCGTATCGCGTCGATACCGGCGAGCTCCGACCTTCTTGCTGAGCAGGCCGTGCTTGGGACTGATGAGGTAGACGAGTGCGAAGGCGCATCCCTGGGTGAGGACGACGAGGCCGCCGGGTGAGGCGTCGACCCAGTAGCTGATGTAGATCCCGACCACGGAACAGAGTGACGAGAGGACCGGCGCGATCACGAGCATCCGCCCGAAGCGGTCGGTGAGCAGGTAGGCCGTCGCTCCGGGAATGATGAGCATCGCGACGACGAGCACCACTCCCACGACCTGGAGAGCGGCAACTGCGGTCAGCGCCAGAAGACCCAGCAGCAGCGCGCCGAGGAATCGGGGAGACAGGCCGATGGCGTGGGCGTGTGTCGGGTCGAAGGCATAGAGCGTGAGGTCGCGACGTTTGAACACCAGGGCGATGAGAGCCACGGTTGCCAGGATCGCGATCTGGACGAGATCTGCGCGGGAGACGCCGAGGATGTTGCCGAAGATGATGTGATTGAGGTCGGTCTGGCTGGGTGTGACCGAGATCAGGACCAGCCCCAGGGCGAAGAGAGTGGTGAAAACGATGCCGATGGCCGCGTCCTCCTTCACGCGGCTCGTCCCACGGACGAGACCGATCATTCCGACCGCCAGGAACCCGAAGACGACCGCACCGATGGCGAAAGGGACGCCGAGGATGTAGGCGATGACGACTCCGGGGAGGACGGCGTGAGATACGGCATCCCCCATGAGCGACCATCCGATGAGCACCAGCCAGCACGACAGCAGTGCGCACACCACGGCAGCGATCACGGTCGTGACGAGCGCACGGGTCATGAAGTCGTAGGAGAGCGGCTCGAGGAGCCAGTCGAGCGGCGTCATGCGGCACCCTCCTGCTGCAGAACGTCCAGACCGAAGGCGAGAGCGAGCCTCTCGGGCGTGAGGGCCTCGTCCACCGGGCCGTGGAAGAGGATGGTTCGCAGCAGCAGCACGGCGTCGTCGGCCAGCTGCGGCAGAGCATGGAGGTCGTGGGTGGAGACAAGGACGGTGCGGCCGTCGTCCGCGAGTGCGCGGAGAAGATCGACGATGGTGGCTTCGCTGCGCTTGTCGACGCCGGCGAAGGGCTCATCCAGCAGCATGATCCGTGCGTCTTGGGCGATCCCGCGGGCGACGAAGGCGCGCTTCTTCTGCCCGCCGGAGAGCTGGCCGATCTGCCGATTCGCGTACTCCGTGAGCTCCACCCTCTCCAAGGCTTCGTCCACAGCGATGCGGTCAGCGGGCCGAACACGGCGCGTGGCGCCCTGGTGGCCGTACCTTCCCATCATCACGACGTCTCGGACAGAGACGGGGAAAGCCCAGTCGACGTCCTCGCTCTGGGGGACGTATCCGACGAGCCCTCGCCGCCTGGCCTGCGCCGGCTGCGCGCCATTCAGCAGGACGCTGCCTGCTTCAGGCCGGACCATTCCGGTGATCGCCTTGAACAAGGTGGACTTCCCGGAGCCGTTCATTCCGATCAACCCCGTCACCGCACCCGCCCGCACCGCAACAGATACGTCGTCGAGGGCGAGCACATCGCCGTAGCGGACGGTGACACCTTTGACATCGATCGCCGCTGTCGTCATGAGTCCTCCCCGGTGAGTCCCGCAGTGATGGTGTCCGCATCGTGGCGGATCAGATCCAGGTACGTGGGCACCGGGCCACCTTCCTCGGAGAGCGAGTCCACATACAGCGTCCCTCCGAAGCGTGCATCCGTAGCACCCACGACCTGCTGCATGGGGTCGTCGGAGACCGTCGACTCGCAGAACACGGCGGGGACCTCGTTCTCGTCGACGAACTCGATCGCGGATGTGATCTGCTGCGGAGTGGCCTGCTGCTCGGCGTTGACGGGCCAGATGTACTTCTCGGTCAGCCCAGCATCTCGGGCGAGGTAGGAGAATGCGCCCTCGCAGGTCACCAGCGCTCTCTGGCTGGTCGGGAGATCGTCGAGCTCGCCCGTCAGGTCATCTTGGACCTGCTGGAGCTGCTGCTTGTAGGTCTCCCCGTTCCTCTCGTAGTCCTCAGCGTGTTCCGGGTCGAGATCGCTGAACGCTGCGACCATGTTGTCGACGTACACCTGCACGTTCTTCGGGCTCATCCAGGCGTGCGGGTTGGGCTTGCCCGCGTAGGCGTCGCCGGTGATGTCGATGGGATCGATCCCCTCCGAGACCACGACGTGGGGCACATCGACGTCCTCGACGAACTGGCCGAACCACACCTCCAGGTTCAAGCCGTTGTCCAGGATCAGGTCGGCATCCGAGGCCTTCCGGATGTCTCCCGGCGTCGGCTCGTACCCGTGGATCTCCGCGCCAGGCTTCGTGATCGACTCGACCACGAGATGGTCGCCCGCAACATTCTCCGCGATGTCCTCCAACACGGTGAACGTCGTCAGGACTACCGGCTTCCCACTGTCGGCAGCATCCTGCCTGGCTCCACCTGAGCAGCCGGTGAGCACCAGCGCCGCACTCGCAACGACCGCGCCGAGCACAGCCTTCCATCGCCCTCGCACCTGCATCAGTGACCTCTCTCCGCTCACGACCACACGCGTGGTCACTTCTAGACGCCCAGATCCTAAGGTTCGACACGCCGAAGTTTCAAACCCGGCGTGGCGTACGCTTGAGGGCCGTCGGGCTTGATATCACTACATGTGGCACCCCCGCGGAGTGCGGACCCAACATCTAGTAGTTCAAGGTCGGGTCGAGTGTGACGACGACGAAGGAGGGATCGATGACGGCAGGCATCGAGCGCGCAGCACCGGGACTCGGAACACGTGACCTGACGCCACAGGAGTCCGCAGATCTCGTGTTCTTCTCCAGCGTCTCCGAGAACACGCTGCGCTTCGTGGAGAGGCTGGGGCGGCCTGCGGTGCGGATCCCGCTCCGACCCCGCATCGAGGGCATGATCCGCGTATGCCGCCCCTTCGTTCTGGTGGTCCCCACCTACGGCGGCGGCGAGCAGGCCGGGGCCGTACCGAAGCAGGTCATCGCCTTCCTCAACGATCCCGCCAATCGTGCTCTGCTGCGCGGGGTCATCACCGCAGGCAACACCAACTTCGGCGAGCACTACTGCCTCGCCGGCCCAGTCATCTCCCGAAAGTGCGGCGTCCCAGAGCTCTATCGCTTCGAACTCCTGGGCACCCAGCGCGACATCGAGCGCGTGAACGAAGGGCTCGACCGCTTCTGGGCACGAACCGCCACGACGAACGACAAGAACAACGAACAGAGGAGAACAGCATGACCGCCACAACAGCCGTAGAAGGCTCCATCACCCCTCCGGCATACCGACACCACCCCAGCGCACCGCTGCGTCCGATCAACTGGAACCGCGTGAGCGACGAGAAGGACCTCGAGATCTGGAACCGCCTGACCGCGAACTTCTGGCTGCCCGAGAAGGTGCCCCTGTCCAACGACCACCAGGCCTGGCAAGCACTCGCGCCCCATGAACGAACCCTCACCATGCGAGTCTTCACCGGCCTCACCCTGCTCGACACCGTGCAGGCCACCGTCGGGGAGATCTGCCAGATCCAGGACGCCCGCACAGAGCACGAGGAAGCCGTCTACACCAACATCGCCTTCATGCAGTCCGTCCACGCCCGCTCGTACTCCTCGGTGTTCTCGACCCTGACCAGTACCCGAGAGATCGATGAGGCCTACCGCTGGGCGATCGGCAACGACCTGCTTCAAGCGCGATGCAAGAAGGTGCTCCAGCACTACTACGGGCCCGACCCGTTAAAGCGGAAGGTGTCCTCCACCCTGCTCTCCAGCCTTCTGCTCTACGCCGGCTTCTACCTGCCGCTGCACTTCTCCGTGCACGCCACCCTGACCAACACCGCCGACATGATCCGACTCATCCTGCGCGACAAGGCCGTGCACGGCTACTACTCGGGCTACAAGTACCAGCGCGGCCTCGAGGCTCACCCCAACCGCCGCGACGAGATGAAGGAGTTCACGTACACCCTGCTCGAAGAGCTCTACGAGCTCGAGCTCGACTACTCCGGCGAGCTCTACGAACCCCTCGGGCTAATGGACGATGTCGCCGCATTCGTGCGCTACAACGCGAACAAATCCCTCATGAACCTCGGCTACCCGGCACGGTTCACCGCCGACGAGACGTCAGTCAGCCCAGAGATCCTCGCCGCGCTCGCCCCCAACGCCGACGAGAATCACGACTTCTTCAGCGGAAGCGGATCGTCGTACATCATCGGCAAGGCCGAGCACACCAGCGACGACGACTGGGACTTCTAGACACGCAGACTCACCTGTCGGACTCGAAGCGGTACCGCGCTTGCCCCGGATCGCTACGACCCGGGGCAAGCACTCAGCGCAGACCGTGCTGCGGCAGACCTGAACCCGTCCGCAGGTCTGCCGCAACGGCTCGCCTGGCCACTCGCACTCAGATTGCCGGGGGAAGGAATCATTCGCCGCTGCACTATTCATCCGAGAGAGATGCTCGCAGTTCGGGGTAGTTACCCCATCTCGAGCCGGTGCGGGCGGCGTGCCTGATAGCGGTTCCAATGTTGATCCCGAGGGTGTCTGCGACGACGCTGGCGGGCACGGTCTGGACGAGCTGATCGATACGGGCGTTCTGCGTCCTGCGAGCATCGATTTTGTGCGGTGCGAGATGGAGCGTGACGATCGCTTCGCTGACATGGAGATGGGGCGTTGTTCCAGGGAAGAGCCAATCGGGGCCTCCACCGACGAAGGTCCGTTGTTCCTCGAGCTCGCTAACGTAGCGGCGGAGGAGTTCGGCGATCGGCTCGGGCAGAGCGAGAGGCGTGCGCCCGAAGGTGATGCTCAAAGTCGTCTCGTGACCTGAGACGTCTGATTGGCGGAGGCGGACGCAGTCGCTGATCCGTTGCGCGAAGACGAGCACCAGCAAGCCGATGATGCGGCTTGCGGACGGGATGGACGTGTCATCGAGAAGCTCATCGACTTTCCGCCAGATGGTGTCCTCCGGGACAGAGGGGGCGGGCCGAGCTTGCGGGCGATGAGGCGGCATGAGGGGTCTGGTCAGCTTCTGCCGGATCGCCCAATTGAGGAAGGTGGCGACCGCTCCCTGGGAGCGGTGATGGGTGAAGAATCGATCTACGGAGCGCTGGTCCAACGTCCCCATCTGAACTCCCTGATCATCCAGCCAGACCAGGAAGGAGGCGATCTTGCGCAACGCGGACCATCGAGCGTTGAACATGCCGACGGTCAGGGGCTTTTGCGCGCGCCGCTGCCTGGTCTGGCGGAGGACTTGCCAACGGAAGTACTGGTTGATGATCTGCGCGTGGTGGGAGGGGAGGTCGTTGACGAGATGCTCAGCAAGTATCTCGAGGTCGTTGAGCCGGACGTCGATCGTGGGGAGGGTTTCGGCACTGATGAGCATGTGGCGCAGATACCGCACGCGAGGCGAGAGTGGGAGGGCGTCGAGTGTGTCGTGACTGATCTGCACCTCGCCAGTAGCCATGGCACGCAGAGTCTTTCCGATCGGCGATCTTCGCAGCCATCGCACCACCGCGCGCGGGTCACGTGCAGCCATGAGGTGGCCGTAGAGGCTAGCGAGGCCAGGATGGATATCGCCGTTCTCGTCAGCGAGGACCTCGCGGAGGCGTTCGGCCAGTCGACAGGTGCCGCACTGAGATCCAGTGAGCTGTTCCTCGCTTCCGCAAGTGATGCACGCGAACCGCGGAGGTTCGCCAGCACAGGGCGCGCAGACGATGCGTCGCTCCGAGTCGTAGAAGGCCAGGACCTTGACCTGAGCGCACCCGGGACAGGATCCGGGATGTCGGCGGAGTCTTGAGTAGCAGGCGTTGCAGATTCGCTGCTCGAGAATCGAGTAACGGGCTGCGACATGGCGAGCACATTCGTCGCAGCCGACCTGGTGACCACGTGTGCTCCCAGGCGGGGTCATTCGTGCGGGCGGTGCAGCTTGGCGGGGATGGGGCGAAGCTCGCCAATCGCAGGCCCGGAGGCCTCTGGAGCGCCAGCAACTCGGCGAGGACGCACGCTCTGGACCTTCGGGATCTCGATGAGATCGTTGGGTGTGCACTCGAGGATCCGGCAGAGGGCGGCGAACACTTCGACGTTCAGCCTCTCGGGCGTCTTCGTCACCAACCGGAACACTTGCTCGCGCGAGAGCTGCACTCCCTGGGCGCGCAACGGTGCGATCAGATCTGTCGTCTGGAACATCCCAGCCGCAGCCATCATCGGGCGTAGATTCCAGGTGATCGGGATGTCAGAGTCGGGAGTCGTCGGCATCGGGTCCTCCATAGATCCGGGAGAGGGCTTGGTTGATCATGCGGTTCTTGAAGTCGTCACCGACGGACGTGTAGATGGCGGTTGTCGAGGCGTAGGCGTGCCCGACCTGGTCCTGCACGAACTTCTCGGCGTATCCCCATTCGATGAGGTTGGTGACGTACGTGTGGCGCAGGGCATGGACACTGAGCTCCGGCGGCAGCCCCGCTTCGTCGCGGAGCTGCGCGAAACGCAGGTCGATGTAGCGCAGAGAGACGCGCGTGCCTCGCTCGGTCGGCCACAGCGGTCCCGACAAGTCCGCAGTGAACCGGGACCGGGCCTGGTCGACCCATTGGGCCAAACCTTCCGTGATCCAGTCCAGCTCAGGGAGCGTGAGCACCGAACGTCGACGCGGGCCTGAGCCGTGAGAGCCCTTGCCCCAGCGCACGTCGACCGCCCCGAAGCGTCCGAACCGCGGGGCAGCACCGTTGGGCCGCAGATCAGCTACATCCAGACCGACGGCCTCGGCCCTGCGTAGTCCGTAGGCGTAGATGGTCTTGAAGATCTGGGAGTCACGCAGCGCGGCGAGGGCACCCTTTCGACCCTGCCGAAGGATTGTCTCGACGCGGTGGTCGGCCACCGCGAAGAGCTGCTCGAGCTCGTCGTAGGTGAGTGCTCGCCGCTGTGGGCGGCCTTCGTAATCGACCAGGTGTGCGAGCGTGTTCCACTCGTGGCAGATCTGCTGTGGCGCGGTTCCGAAACGTTCTTCACAGTCCGCCGCCCACCGGTACCGAGGATCGGTGAGGTAGTCGCAGAACAGGCGGATGATGGAGTGATACCCCCGGATCGTCGAGGGAGTCGCCGGACTCTGCCCAGACTTCGCCCGGGTCGTGAAGTCCTCCAAGTCCCCCGGCGACCACTCCCACGGGTAGCGGCCAACAAACTCTTCAAACCTCCTAACGACCAGCTCGCGACCGCCGATCGTCCGCTCAGTCAGGCCTCGACTGATCTGCTGATCAGCCCAGCCCGAGAGCATCGCCTCGAACACGAAGCGATGCTCATCCAGCGCCCGCACGTTGCGGAGCTGTCGAAGCGGAGACACTCCACGGATGCCCATGTCCACCACTCCAGTATTGCATCTATTGCATCATTGATGCATCTCGGCTCGCGCGTTCGTGGTCGTCTCCGACCTAGCTCCTTGCCCCCGAGGTGCCGGGCCTGCGGAAGGGCGGAGCGTTTGGATGTTTTGGAGGCGGAGGCTGTTGTGGACGACGAAGACGGAGGAGAGGGACATCGCGGCGGCTGCGATGAGGGGGTTGAGTAGTCCGATCGCGGCGATCGGGATGGCGGCGATGTTGTAGGCGAAGGCCCAGATGAGGTTGGTGCGGATGGTGCGGTTGGTGGCGCGGGCGAGGGTGATGGCGTCGGCGATCGCGTAGAGATCATCCCGGACGAGGATGATGTCGGCAGTCTTGAGGGCGACGTCGGTGCCGGTGACGATTCCGAGTCCTAGGTCGGCGGCTGCGAGGGCGGGGGCGTCGTTGATGCCGTCGCCGACCATGGCGACTCGGTGTCCCTCGTCCTGGAGTTGTTCGATCACGGCGACCTTCTCGGTGGGCAGGACGCCGGCACGGACGTCCGGGATGCCGAGGGAGCCTGCTACCCGTTCGGCAGCTGCCGGGGTGTCACCCGTGAGGAGCACCGTCCGCAGCCCCAGCTCGTGCAATGCGGCGACGGCCTCCACGGCATCCGGCTTCATCACGTCGGAGAGAGTGATCACCCCGATGGCCTCCGTGCCTCGTGCGACCAGCGCTGTGGAGTGCCCTGCCCGCTCGGCATCATTGACGGTCTCCGCCAGCGGCTCGCTGACGTGGGCGCCGCGCTCACGCAGGAAGGCCGGGCTGCCGACAGCGATGCTCTCCCCGTCGATCGTTGCACTGATCCCGTGACCGGGGGAGACGATGTGCTCGGTGGCCGTGGGGATGTCGGCCACCATGGTCGCGGCGTGGGTGCGGAGTGCTTCGGCGACGGCATGTTCGGAGGATGCTTCGACGCCGGCAGCCAGGCGCATGAGCTGCTCGGCGGTGACACCGTCTGCATGGATGCCGACCACGCGCGGGGCGCCGAGCGTGAGGGTTCCGGTCTTGTCCAGGACGACGGTGGTGACCTTGCCGCTGGCTTCCAGCGCGTCCTGTCCCTTGACCAGGACCCCGAGCAGCGCGCCGCGTCCGACGCCGACCATGAGCGCCGTGGGGGTGGCGAGGCCGAGGGCGCAGGGGCAGGCGATGATCAGCACGCTGATCCCGTTGGTCACCGCTGTGGACACGTCTGCACCGGCAAGGAGCCAGGCAAGCGCGACGAGCACGGTGAGGACGAGGACGACGGGCACGAAGACGCGCACCACGGCGTCGACGAGGTGCTGGGCCTGGGCCTTGCGGATCTGCGCCTGCTCTGCGACGGCGGCCATCTGTGCGAGCTGCGTGTGGGCACCCACCCGGGTCGCCTCGAGGGCGAGGATCCCGTCCGCGGAGACGGAGCCGCCGATGACCTCGTCGCCCGGCCCGACCGTGCGGTGGAGTGACTCGCCGGTCATGGCGCCCGTGTCGAGCGAAGCAGTGCCCTCGATGACCCGGCCATCGACGGCGATCGTCTCGCCGGGGCGCACGAGCACGACGTCCCCGGTGCGGAGCTCCTCGACCGGCACCATCGTCTCGACCCCGTCACGTCGACGGCGGGCCTCCCGTGCCCCGAGGGCGGACAGCGCGCCGAGCACGTCGCCGGCGCGGCGCCGGCTGCGGGTCTCGAAGTAGCGGCCCGCGAGCTGGAAGGTCGTCAGTCCCGCGGCGACATCGAGGTACAGGGCGTTGGCGCCCTCGGGGACCTCGCCGATGCCGAGCCACACGCCGTCGGCGGCGTCGATGCCCGCGAGCATCGAGACCAGGGCCCAGCCGAACGAGGTGAGGATGCCGATGGAGACGAGAGTGTCCATGCTGACGGAGCGGTTCTGCAGGTTCCTCCAGGCAGCCCGGTGGAAGGGCCATGCCGCCCACGTGATGACGGGGACCGCGAGGAGGACGCACAGCAGTTCCCAGCCGGGGAACCGCCATTGCTCGACGAGTGCGAGGGCGATGGTGAGGTCCATCAGGGGGACGGTGAGCAGTGCTGCGGTGATGAGTCTGCGCCGCAGGCTCACGATGCGGTTCTCGTTGGCGCGGCGCGACCACTCGTCGTCCTGGTCGTCGTGCTCGGCGGCGTCATACCCGGCGCCGCGGATGACATCGATCGCGTGCGCCGGTGAGGTGATGCCCGTGACGACGGCGCGCTCGGTGGCGTAGTTGACGGTGGCGCTGACGCCGTCGAGCTTGTTCAGCTTCCGCTCGATGCGATTCGCGCATGCCGCGCAGGTCATCCCGGAGACGTCGAAGGTGTACCGCTCCTCCAGGGAGAGGGCTGGTGGGGCGGCCTGTGCGGTGGGGGTGTGGTTCATCGGGTGCGCTCCCTGTCCGAGAGTCTCTTGAGCATGTCGTTGTAGGCGTCGAACTCGGTGTCCAGGCCGCGGTCGAGGTGCCGATCCCGGCGACGGGCCTCCTTGTCGTCCTGGCGCGCCCATTGGATGCACAGTGCGACGATCGCGATGATCAGCGGGATCTCCCCACCCGCCCAGGCCACCGCGCCGGCCATCTTCTGGGACTCCCACAGGTTCGCCCACGGCAGTGCGAGGTAGTCGTAGTAGGTCTGGGCGAACAGCGTGGGCGAGGAGTAGATGGCCACTCCGAAGAAGGCGTGGAAGGGCATCGCGGCGAAGGTGTAGCCGAGCTTCCCGATATGGGGCAGCGGGCGCGGCGGACGGTCCACACCGATGATCAGGCTGTAGTACGCGTACCCCGTGGCCAGGAAGTGGAGGTTCATCAGCTGGTGCGCCCAGTGGAAGCGCATCATCGTGCCGAACAGCGGAGTGAAGTACAGGCCGTAGTAGGAGCCGATGAAGATGACGAACACGACCGCCGGGTGGTAGAGGGTCCGCAGCAGCCGCCAGTGCAGGATCTGCGTCACCCATGAGTGCACGCCCGCCCGGCGTCGATCCGCGCGTGCGGTGCGCAGGATCAACGTGATCACCCCGCCCTGGACCAGGAGGATCGGAGCGAGCATCGACAGGCTCATGTGCACCACCATGTGCACGCCGAAGTCGGGGGCGGAGTACTTTCCGAACCCGGAGCTCGTGGCCGCGAGGACGACCAGCCAGCCGCCACACCACAGCAGTACGCGGCTGATGGGCCATCTCGTGCCCCGGCGGCGCAGGACGATCACCATCGCGAGATAGGACGCGATGCCGACGACGGCGAGGACGGCGAACAGCAGGTTGAGCCTCCCTGTGCTCATCAGCGTCGCGAAGGTCGGCGCATCCGGCACCTCGAACCCCATGAACACCTCAGGGATGCTCGTGGGCACGAAGTACTGCGGTGGCGGAATGCGAGTCATCGCCGCACCGATCGCCACCCACACGGTGATCAGCAGGGCCGGGACCGCCATCCGGTGAGAGCCCCTGCGCCGCATCACCACGAGAGAGACAACGAGCGCTGCCAGAAGAGCAAGACGCACCAGGGTGAGAACGCCGGTCACGCTCGCCCACGGATCGCTCCCGGCAAGTTTGAACCACGTCACCACGAGCTCCGCCGCGAGCACGGCGACCGCCCCGACCAGGCCGACGCGGAGGACGAGCCCCTCGTCGAGAGGGCCCCTTTCCCCGCTGCGGATCAGCCGCACCGCGGCGGTGACCAGGACCGGTCCGAGGAGGACTCCTGCCGCGATGGTCTGGAGCGCGCCGGCATCCCCGCCGATGTCATGGTTCGGACCGACGAGGATCTGCCCCACCACCACCGGCGCCAGCGCGCCGATGATCCCCGCCCACAGCCCCGGCAGCAGCGTCGTCCAGCGCGTGCCCCAGTAGGAGCACAGCCACAGGACCAGCGCTCCGAACAGGGTCACGGTCCATGCCCGGGGCATGTAGCCGAACGTGTAGAGCGGTCCGAACGCACCTGGCTCCAGGAGGCGGCCCAGCTCGACGCCGTTGGACTCGGGTGCAGCGACGATCAGGTTCGCCGCCGCCAGCACGGTCCAGGCGCCCGACGCCCAAGTGAGGAGGCGCAGGTCCGGGCCGAATCGCAGCCGGCCTGCCTCGCTCTTCCCGCGCGGATGCAGGAACAGCACCGCGACGACGGCGCCCAGGGAGGTCACGGCCGCGAGGTCTGCGGCACCGCGCAGCGCGGCGGCAGTCACGGCCGTCCCTGTTCCGGGGAACCCTCGGTGGATGTCCTCGTACACGGAGGGGCCGCCGAGCAGGTTCGCGGCCATCGCAGGAAGTATTGCGACGAGGAGCGCGCCGAGCGCGAAGGCCACTGCTCTCTGCTTCACCACGCCGACTCTACAAGATGTCGAATACTGGTCTCGGGGCGACAGGTCGCGATGTCGCGGACGTCTCCCGTGCGCCACTCAGCGATGCTCGGGGCGCAGATGTCCGCTTGGGGTGCGCGAAGACGGCAAGGCGTCCGGCGCGCAGTGCTGTGGGTGGAGTGCGCTGACTCGAGCGGCGCGAACTCCGAGCTCGCGGGAGGGGGTGAGGCGGTTGAGAGCGGCCAGGGCCGCCCGCAGGTGGGCCGGACCTACCTTCGAGGCTGCAGCGTCATCCGCGGCCAGCTCGGTGAGCAGCGTGATCCGTGAAGCGAGCTCTCTTCGCAGGCCGGAACGTTTGGGCAAGCACGCCGTGTGCCACGCTCCAAGCCTCCTCAGTAGTGTGTGGTGCTGTCTGAGATGCGCTGCCTCATGGGCGAGAACAGCGGATAGGTAGGAGGGCGGCAGTGCGTGCTGGACAGCGCGCGAGACGAAAATCGTTGACGGCGTGCCCGGTATAGCCACGGCCACATAGCGCGGGTCCTCGATCTCCACGACGGTGATGGTGCCCATCTGCCAGGAGTCTGTCCGCCGGCGGGAGAGCAGTTCGGTGATGCTTGGCCGATCGTCATCTTCCTCGCCGAGATCGACCCGGCGCAGCTGGGTAAGGGACCCCGCGATACCAAGACCTCCGAGCCCGGCCCAGGCGATGAGCGTCAGGGCCAGCCCCTCGATCGGGGCGCCAGCAGAGCTCGTCGACAGCGACAGCGCGGACGCGACGAGAACGGCCACGATCGTGACGACTAGTCCCAGTGCGCCGGTGAGAGCCCACGCCGCCAGCGCGCGACGCGGACGACGGATCTGCCACGTCCCACGAGTGAGAAGACACGCCGAGAGCGGGACCGCGGCGAGGCCTGTCACTAACGGCCCGACGATCGCCCAGATCATCATCGTTCCCGGCGAGAACGCCGTGAGGTGATCGCATCCATCACCAGATCGAGGTCGGCCTCGGAGAGGTTGTTTGTGAAGGCCATCAGTGCATCCTCGCGGTCCTGGGCGTCCTCGAGCACCTCGACCATGTCGGCGGCGTGCGCCTGCGCGCTACTGACGGCTGCTTCGAAGGTGACCCGCCGGGGGGAGAGGGCTCGTCGGGTGACCATCCCTTTCGTCTCGAGCCGGGACAGCACCGTCAGGACCGTGGTCTGGGCGGGTGCGGGGTCATCGAAGGTCACCTGGATCGCGCTGGCACTAAGTGGTGCGGCGGCGGTCCACAAGGCGCGCATCACCAGAGCCTCTAGCGCTCCGGCAGACCGAGATCTCACACCCGCCATGACCCCACCGCTTCCTGCTGTCTGTACGCCTGCAGCGTGCCACACGGTATCGCAGCCCAGCGGACTCGCCGCACCCTATTATTTCTACGGCGTGTAGAGTTCGGGATCGTGATTGAGTCTCCCTGGTCCTTCGTGCTGACCGCCATCTTCCTCGCAACGGCCGTACTCTGCGCACTGCACCTCGCGCAGAGCCATCGCACGCCCGCCGCAGTGACCACCGAGTCCGTGCACGCCTCCCACAATGGGCCGATAGCGACGGCAGTGCACGTGAACCACCTCGTGATGAGCCTGGCGATGCTGCTGATGGTGTGGCGACCAGTCGGCACGGCCGGGACCTGGATTCAGGTCGCCCTCTTCGCGCTCTTTGGCGTTGTGATGCTGCTCGGCCTACCCGCTGTCCACGCCGTGGGTGAGCGTGCCGGAGTGGTCAGCCACGTGATTCTTAACGCCGCGATGATCTGGATGCTGCTGGCGATGCCGCTGCTGATGGGCCACGCCATGGAAGGTTCTGCCGATGCGCACGCCGGACACCACGGCGGCGGTACCGGGGACGAGATGGCGATGGAGATGACCCCGACCCCCGTCTGGGCGGAGGCAGTCAATTGGGGGGCCGTCGTGCTCAGCGCCGTGATCGCCGTGTGGTGGCTCGTGCGCCTTCTCCGCGATCCGGCGCACCGCGCCCACTCAGCCTGCCACCTCCTCATGGCCGCAGGCATGGCGCTCATGCTCGCCCTCATGTGAGCTCAGCTCACGCCACCTCCCCGTCACCGCGAAAGGCCCGACCTGATGGCCACCCAAGCCCCGCCCCGCCCCACCGGAGGCAACACCTCCCGTCCGCGCCGGCTGCGCGACGAGCTGCGAGAGCTCACCCTCCGCCTGCACTTCTACGTCGGGCTGTTCATCGCTCCGTTCCTCCTCGTCGCCGCCGCGACCGGCATCCTCTATGCGCTGACCCCGCAGATCGAACAGGTCGTCTACGACAAGGAACTCCACGCCAGCGCCCCAGCGGGCACAGAGATGGTGCCACTGGCGCAGCAGATCGAGGCCGCGCAGAGCGAGGTCACCGACGGCACGATCACGCAGATCCGCCCGCCCAAGGACTCCGAGTCCACCACTCGTGTCACGTTTGATTCCCCCTCCGCTCGCGAGGATCGGCAGCTCACCGCTTTCGTCGACCCCTACACCGGGGAGGTGACTGGCGTGCTGAACACCTTCGGGGAGTGGCTGCCGCTGCGGACCTGGTTCGACGATCTCCACCGCAACCTCCATCTCGGTGACGCCGGCCGTTGGTACAGCGAGGTCGCCGCCAGCTGGCTCTGGGTCCTCGCCCTCAGCGGACTCATCATCTGGGTCACCCGCAAGGTCCGCGCCCGCACCGCCCGCGCCTACCTCCTTCCCCAGCGGAAAGGACCGCAGCGCCAGCGCTCCATGAGCCTGCACGCCACCATCGGCGTCTGGGCCGCGATCGGACTGTTCTTCCTCTCCGCCACCGGACTGACCTGGTCCCAGTTCGCGGGCGGCAACTTCAGCGCGCTGCGTCAGAGCCTGAGCTGGTCAACGCCCTACCTCTCCTCCGAGGCGGCGACCACCACCCCGGTCGCCGAAGCGGAGGTCCCTGCCACCGCGCAGAGCGTGCTCGACGTGGCCCGTGCCGAGGGCCTGACGGACCCGGTGGCGATCACCCCGAGCACCGACGGAGGGGCGTGGGTGGTCTCCCAGGTGCAGAGGTCCTGGCCCTTGAAGCAGGACTCCATGGCGATCGACCCCGCCTCAGGAACAGTCGTCGAGACCGTGCGCTTCGCCGACTGGCCCGTCGCCGGGAAGCTCGCCGAAGCCGGCATCTCCTTCCACATGGGCATCCTCTTCGGCTGGCTCAACCAGCTCCTGCTCATCGCCATCGCAGGAGCCGTCATCACGCTCATCGTCATCGGGTACCGCATGTGGTGGCGACGCCGCCCCAAGCCACCGCGTACCGGGCTTCCTACCGCTCCCGGGCGCCGGGTCGACACCACCGCGGCCTACGGCATCCTCATCGCGATCGCCGCAGTCTTCGGCCTCGCACTCCCCCTGCTCGGAGTCACCCTCGTCGCCTTCGTAGCCTTCGACCTCGCCAGAACCATCATCCGGAGCGCAACCGCTCGGCACGAGTAGACATGAGCTAGAGGTCAACACACCGCATCACTGCCCTCGGCTACGAGCGGAGACCGCCAGCATCGCAGTAGCGACGTGAAAACAGTGAGATCTGATGCGGACGCCGGATCCGCTGAAATCGGACCCCTGAGGCGCAGGGGGCACTACACGTGGCAACCTGCGACTGCCTAGACTCGCCCACGTTGCACCTGACGGACAATGCTCAGACCGAATGCCAGCGTGAATCTTCCGCACATTGCTGAACCTCCGTTGGGTCGATGGAGAGAGTCTAGGACGGAGCAGTAAGCAGGGTTCTTGGAGATCTGTTCGGTACTATCGCGCTATTCAGTCCAGAACCATGCAAGGAGCACAAGAATGGCGCGCAAGACTCAGGTAATCCTCACCGACGATACTGACGGCTCGGAAGCCACCGGCACGGTGAGCTTCGCCCTGGATGGCGTCTCTTACGAGATCGACCTCAACGACGACAACGCCCAGCAGATGCGCGAACAGCTCAGCGAATGGACCAGTAAAGCCCGCCGTGTCGGGGGACGACGTATCCCCGGCACCCGAGGTGTGGGTTCCTCAAGCGATGCTGGCAAGATTCGCGCCTGGGCGAACCAGAACGGTTACGAGGTCAGCGAACGGGGCCGTATTCCCAAGGAGATCCGCGACGCGTACGACGCAGCGCACTGACCGCACCGACCCGTCGAGAGCGGCGCTCAACTGGCTACGACTACTGGCCGGTGAGTAGACGCGCTGCTGACGGCGCTGCGGATGCGGCTCGGAGGTGCGCGGCGGAGGCTTTGAGGTAGATGCCGGTGGTGGCGATGCTCTCGTGGCCCAGGAGTTGCTGGACCTCGGAGATGGGAACACCAACGTCGACCATCGAGACGGCGTAGGTGTGGCGGAGCGCATGGGCTGCTTCACCGTCGGGTTTGACGATGCCGGCGCGTGCGTAGAGCCGATTGATCCGGTAGGAGATCGTGTCGCGGGTTAGTGCTCGGCCATCGGGTCGAATGAGCAGGGGAGTCGTGTCGGCATCGCCTGCGGCGTGCTCTGCCCGCCAGGCCAGGTAGATGTCGATCTGCGCGGCGACGCCGGGGTCTAAGGGGACGGTGCGTGCCTTGCGGCCTTTGCCGAGCACTCGCAGGGAGGGCTCGTCGCCCGGGCGGTAGTCCAGGAGGCGGAGGCCGGCGGCCTCGCTCGCGCGCAGTCCGCCGGCCGCCAGGATCAGCACGATCACCACGTCCAGCAGCGGCGCTGCCGGACGCGCCTTGGGGTCCTCGGCCTGCGCTGCGGCAAGGAGTGCAGAAATCTGGCCATCAGTGAACGCCACCGGCAGGCGTGATGGGGTGCGGGGTGCTTGGATCGCGGCCATAGGGTCTACTGGCAGACGGGACTCCAGGACGAGGTACCGGCACAGCCCGCGCAGAGTCGTCACCAGGCGACGGCGAGTGGCCGGTGCGAGCTCGGCGTTGTTCATCTCCGCCAGTGCAGCTTTGATCACCGGCCCCGTAAGGTCCTGCACCCGCACAACGGAGCCCAACTGTGCCTCCAGATAGCGTTTCCACGAGGCAAGATCGCCGCGATAGGCCTTCGCCGTCTCCACGCTGATCGTGCGACCAACGGCACGCCGCTCAGCGATCCAGTCCCGGGCCGCATCTTCGAAGAACTCGCTCATCCGCTCACGCTAGAGCGCGACCCGGCCCCGACCACGACGACACCCCGGCCTAGTACGCATAATCTTGATTATGCGCACTAGACGGGCGGCTCCCCCAAGGCGTCTCCGCTCGTGCGCCCACTCCGGGGCTGCCGGCCTCGCGGCGGGATCGGATTACGAGATGAGCGTGAGGTACTGCTTGCGGGCGCGCATCGAGTGGATGATCTCCTCGGTGCCGTCATCCCAGATCAACACCACCAGCTCGAGAAGACGGGCATGAGTGTCGAACCCCAGGCGCAGCTCGCGTTGCGGGTTCTCCTCATCCAGTGGCGCTACGTAGACCGCAGTGCTGGCCGCGTGAATGGACTCCTCGGGAGCAATGTCGTGCTTGAGCGCTGAGGGCCGGACCCTCACGCGGTCGTCCACTCTCGCACTGCTCGACGGATCGCTTCGGAGCGATTCAGGTGCTCGCGATCAGCGCGCTGCATCAGCGAGGAAATCTCTTCGTCGGTGAATCGCACCGGCACAACCTGTGCCGCTTGCTCACCGCGAGTGGGCCGTCCGCGCTTGCGCAGCTGCTCCACGTCGTAGCCAGCTTCGGCTTCAGCAACCCAGGCATCGACCTGATCCTCGGGGACCTCATTACCTTGCATCTTCCTCATGCCGGATATTGTAATACGTATATCGATGGCATAGCTAGCCCGGGCCATGCGCGACCTAAGCACAATGGGCTGCACAAGCCGTCGTTCACCGAGGCGCGCGGCGCACCCGGGGGCGCCCGACCCTGCTGTGGGAGGGCAGCTAAAGCAGCCGCTATGGGCAGATTTCAAGGCTGGCACTCTCCGGGGGAGAGTGCTAATCTGCTCGCAGTTGAGTCGAAGGGACTCAAGGTTGGTAGGCCACCATTCCCGGAGGTGGCCGCGACAGGAAGGAGACATCATGGCTACCTACGACCCGTTCCGTGAGATGGAGCGTCTCGCGAGCAACTTCCTCGACCCCGGGCGACGGGGCCCTCGGCAGATGCCGATGGACCTGTATCGCGCCGGCGATCACTACGTTCTCTCCGCTGACCTGCCGGGCATCGATCCCGGGTCCGTCGATGTCGATGTCGATGGACAGCTGCTGACCATTCGCGCCGAGCGGACCCTCGCGACCGATGAGCAGGCGCAGTGGATCACCCGCGAGCGCACGGGAGGAACCTTCCTGCGCCAGCTCAGCCTCGGACAGGGACTGGACACCGAGCGCATCGCCGCGAGCTACGACAACGGCGTGCTCAGCGTGACGATCCCGATCAGCGAGAAGGCCAAGCCCCGCAAGATCGAGATCACCACGCAGAACACTCCCCAGCAGATCGAATCCTCAGCGACCTGATCACTCGATCACCCTCACCGAAGGCCCCCGGCTCCCCGCGAAGCCGGGGGCCTTCCGGCGCTCAGGAAGCCAAACAACCGGAACCGCCGCCCACTTACTCGCGATGATGATCAGCACGGTGCCGAGCTGCGCAAGCAACAGGTCCGCATAACTTCGACTATGCGCATCAGCTTCCGGGGCTCCCCGATCGACCATCCCCCACCCGCAGCGGAGCGACGGATGGGTTGCCGAGGACGACAGGCGTGGAGATTAACGTACGGCGCGGCGAGGCGCCGGTGTCGTACGGATCACCTCAACTCGAGGCCTACCTGTGGTCAGAGCCGCGTCCATGCGCGACATATACTCATGTCATGCGAATGATTCCCATTACCCGTATGGCTGTGGTGGCATCTGTTGTGGTGCTCGCGGCTTGCAGTTCCCCCTCGGCCGACCCCTCCTCTGATGACAGCGTGGCAGCGGCTCAGCTGACCAGCTGCGGGCTTGAACTGGCGTTCGATCGCGTGCCCACGCGTGCGGTCACGCTGGAGCAGGGATCGACCGAGATGATGTTGGCGCTCGGGCTTGGTGACTCGATGGCGGGTACCAGCTACCTGACTGACGCTGTCGCGCCGGAGTTCGCAGATGCTTATGAGCAGATCCCGGTACTGGCCGATCAGTACCCGACGGCGGAGCAGCTTCGCGGGGCGGATCCGGACTTTGTCTACTCGATGCGGGCCTCTGCGTTTGCCCCCGATGCGGTGGGAGAACGCAGCGAGTTGCGTGACCTGGAGGTCCCGGCGTATCTGTCGTCGAACGACTGCGAGGACCCGAACTTGGTCTCTGCCGAAGGAGGCTTCGAGCAGATCTTCGCTGAGGTGACCGATATCGCGACGATCTTCGATGTGGCCGACCGGGGCGAGGATCTGATCGACGCGCAGCAGGAGGTTTTGGATCAGGTGGCTGCCTCGGCTCAGGCTCTGGACGGGGTGGAGGTGGCCTGGATCTACTCCACTATTAACGGCGCTCCCATCGTGGCCGGAAATGCCGGCCTACCGCAGACGATGACCGAGCTCGCCGGCGCCGAGAACGCCTTCGATGATCTGGACGCCCAGTGGACCGAGACCAGCTGGGATCAGATCTCCCAGCGTGATCCTGATGTGCTGGTGTTGGCTGACCTCTCTCGCGGCCTGGACGGCGACAGCGCACAGGACAAGATCAAGACCCTGCGTGCTGACCCGGTCACCGCGCAGCTCGCTGCGGTGCGGGAGGACCGGATGGTCGCGATCCCAGCTACCGAGATGGATCCGTCCGTGCGAAGCATCAATGCGCTGGAGACGTTGTCAGAAGCATTGGTCGAGCTTGAGGGGGCTCACCGATGAGCAGGGGTGTCGATGCTGTGGCCGAGTGGGCCCGCGATCATCTGGAGAGCTGGGACCGGCAGCAGGCCTCGTACATCAACCGGCGCGAGGACCGGTTCGCCGTGATGCTCGACGTGCTGGCCGAGACGGTTCCCGAGGACGCTTTGGTAGTGGACCTCGCATGCGGTCCGGGGTCGATCTCGGATCGGGTACTGCGGAGATTCCCGCGGATGAGCTGTCTTGCTGTCGATTACGACCCGATGCTGCTCGAGCTCGGTCGACTCGCCCTGGCCGAGCACGGTGATCGGGTGACCTTCCGCGAGGCGGATCTCTGGGACCCGACGTGGATTGAGGCTCTGGGTGGTCGGCGGCCGCACGCGGTGCTGTCCTCGACCGCGTTGCACTGGCTGCCGGCCGATGTGCTGAGCCGGGTCTACCGCGAGGTGGGCGAGCTTCTGCTCCCTGGCGGTGTGCTGATGAACGCCGATCATCTGCGTCAGCTCGAGGGGCGTCCGTTGTTCGAAGAGCTGAGTCGCCGGGATGACGCGGCTACCCAGGCTCGCGATCAGGCATCCGGCGCGCTGACCTGGGACACTTGGTTTTCTCGAATCGCTGATCACCCTCACTTCGCGCCCCTTCGTTCCGAACGGGAGCGCCGCTTCGCGAACAGACCGCCGAACCCGGATCTGAGCGCCGCGTTCCATGTCGCCGCGATGCGTGCCGCGCAGTTCCGCGAGGCGGGGCCGATCTGGCAGCACCTCGATGACTTCGTCATCCTCGCGCAGCGCTGAGCGGGTTCGCCAGATCGCGACGGTACTCGGCGCGTGGCTGGTGCTCGTCGCAGGCGTTCTTGTGTCGATCGTGGTCGGTGGCGGTGAGATCGGATGGTCAGAGACGCTGCGATCGCTAGGGAGCCACATCGGCCTGCCGGTGGAGCCGTTGTCGACGTTGGCCGATTCGGTGATCTGGCAACTTCGAGCCCCCCGTGCGCTCATGGCTGCGGTGGCCGGTGCTGGTCTAGCGACCTGCGGCGCGCTCTTGCAGGCGGTCACCCGAAATGCGTTGGCGGAGCCCTACCTTCTGGGCATCTCCTCGGGGGCCTCGACCGGGGCTGTTTTGGTGATGGTCACCGGGCTCGGCGCGGGGGCACTTTCCCTGGCGGCGGGCGCCCTGGTCGGCGGGTTGGTCGCTTTCGGGCTGGTCCTCGCCCTGCTCGGGCAGCACGCCTCAAACACGGGACGACTGGTCCTGACCGGGGTCGTGGTCGGGCAGCTTTTCACCGCGATGACATCGTTGGTTCTGCTCGGGTGGGGCGACGCGGACGCCGCGCGTGGCTTGACGTACTGGCTGACCGGGTCACTGGCAGCCGCGCGCTGGCCTGCTGTCGCGTTATGTGTCGGGGTAACCGTCATTGCCCTGGTGGTGGCACGACTTATCGCATCCGACCTCGATGCCTTCGCTTTCGGTGCCGTTGCCTCCGCTTCGCTCGGGGTGCCTGTGACCGCGGTGCGGAGCATCGCGCTGGTCGCCACCGCTGCGGTGACGGCGGTCGTGGTGTCCGCTGTGGGGGCGATCGGTTTCGTCGGCTTGATCGTCCCGCATGCGGTCCGTGCCCTGATCGGTCCCCAGCATCGGCGTCTGTTGCCCGCCAGTGCGTTCGGTGGCGCAGTCTTTCTCCTGCTAGGGCGTGTCTCCCAAGACTGCCGCCACCGAGGGTCCGATAGCGTGCGGGCCATCTCCTAAGCCTGCGAGGTGGCAGCGATGACGGATCAAGGCCTCCGAGGATCGCGACGGCGCGACGGATGGGTAGTGGCTCTGAGCGCGGCAGCGGTCGGAATCCTGATCGTTCTACTGCTGTTCCCGGCCTCCGGGATTGATCGGAACCCGCCCGAGTGCTACTCGATTTTCGGGTATGTGGTCCCCTGCGGCGCAGGGCTCTCAGTCGGTCTCGCTCTTGCCGGCGCAGTGGTTGCTGGCGCCGTTGCGTACGTGCTGATGCGACGTCGCAGGCGGTAAGAACGAGGCGACGGTTCTACGCGCGCAGCCACGTCATGATGGCTGCGAGGACGACGGCGCCGCGGTAGGTCACGGCGTGCTTGTCGTAGCGAGTGGCCAGCCCACGCCACTGCTTGAGCAGACAGAAGGCGCGTTCGACGACGTTGCGCTGCTTGTAGAGCGCCGGGTCGTAGGCCACCGGCCGGCCCCCGCGTGAGCCTCGCCGCTTCCGGTGTCCCTGCTGGTCGCGAGGTTCTGGGATGACAGCCACGATGCCGCGACGCCGCAGCTCTGAGCGGATAGCCCGCGAGGAGTACGCCTTGTCTGCAAGCAGGGCGTCCGGGCGGGTCCGTGGTCGCCCGGCGCCAAGGCGGGGGACTCGGATGGCGTTCAACAACGGCAGGCACATCGGAGTATCCCCGCCCTGGCCAGGTCCGACGAGCACGGCCAGTGGCCTGCCCTTGCCGTCGACGGCGTGGTGGATCTTCGTCGACAGGCCACCGCGAGAGCGGCCGACGGCATGGTCAGGCGGCTCGAGTTCCTGATTCATGTGATTCGCGTCGGCCCCCTGTGCTGCGGGGAAGGGTGGTGGCGTGCTGATGCGCCCGGTTGATCGTTGAGTCCACGCTGACCGCCCAGTCGATGTCACCGGCCGCGTCGGCCTCGGCAAGCACCACGGCGAGGATCCTGTCCCAGGTCCCATCACGACTGAACCGGCGATGCCGCTTCCACACCGTCTGCCATGGGCCGAAGCGCTCAGGCAGGTCCCGCCACGCCACCCCGCACCGATAGCGGAAGATGATCCCTTCGACTACTTGCCGGTGGTCCCTGAACGGCCGAGAACGGCCGCTGACCTGCGGCATCAGCGGCGCGATCCGCGCCCACTGCTCATCACTCAACTCGGAACGACGACTCACACGCCCAGCATCGCGAGCGCGGGCGGCTCAACTTGGGAGACACGCCCTAGCTGACCTGGTTGGGCGGATAGTTCTCGCTCCGCGGGAGCTGCCTGTGGGAGTGATCACTGCACTGATCGGTGTTCCGGCCTTCTTGATCGTCTTGCGCCGTAAGGAGCGGACATGACCCTGTCGCTACACGGCGAGCAACTCACCTACTCGGTACGGGGACGCCTACTGCCGATCCTGGACGGGATCGACTTCACTGCTACCCAAGGCAAGGTCACGGGGCTACTTGGCCCGAACGGCTCCGGCAAGTCGACGCTGCTCCATATCCTGGCGGGCGTGTCCGCTCCCACATCCGGGCAGGTAAGAGTCGGAGATCGACCATTGAAGGAGCTCCCTCGCAGGGACCGAGCCCGTCAGCTGGCCATGATGGAGCAAGCCAGCGACACCGACACCGATCTCACTGTCGCCGATGTTGTCGCCCTAGGCAGACTGCCCCACCGAGCACGCCTAGCCCTCGAGAGCCCGCACGACGTCGATGCCTGCGACCTGGCATTGAGCTCAGTGGGGATGACGGGAACCGAGCGCCGGCGCTGGCGGACCTTGTCCGGTGGAGAGCGCCAACGAGTACACGCAGCCCGTGCACTGGCACAAGAACCCGCCGTGCTACTGCTGGATGAGCCGACAAATCACCTGGACATCAAACACCAGCACCAGCTGCTGTCAATGCTGAACCAGCTGACGAGCGGTGGTCTGACGGTCGTTGTAGTCCTGCACGATCTCTCGCTGGCAGCCCAATACTGCGACCAAGCGGTGGTCCTGGATAGCGGCCGAGTCCACGCAGCGGGTGAGATCGCCGAGGTGCTGACCTCCACAACCCTACGCAAGGTCTTCGGCGTCGAAGCACAGATCGCGCGTGCAGGCGAACGCCTGTCGGTCCAGATCCTTGGGGTCACCGGGCCGCTACCCGCTGCCTGACCGGCTCCGCCCAAGCCACAGGCTGGTTACCCCTGATGCCACCGGCTACCGCGGGGCGTGCTCCCGTGCCAACGAGACCCAAAGGTCGGGCGAGCGCTCAGTAGGGCGCATACCTCTGATTATGCGCACTGAGCGCAATCGTCCCCGATCGCTTCTGAGCCCCGAGTAGCGTGCTCCCCCGCCTATGTAGCGGTGGGGATGACCAGTGGGGTGCCCGTGACGGGGTCATCGATGACCATGGCGGGAAGGTCGAAGACGTCCCTGACCAGGTCGGCGTCGATGATGTCTTTCGGTGCTCCGCGGGCCACGATGCGGCCATCGCGCATCGCGACGATGTGGGAGGCGTAGCGGCAGGCGTGGTTGAGGTCGTGGAGGACCGCGACGACGGTGCTTCCACCGCGGTGGAGCTTTGAGCACAGGTTCAGGACGGCGATCTGGTGAGCGATGTCGAGGAAGGTAGTGGGTTCGTCTAGGAGGAGGAGGTCGGTCTCCTGGGCGAGGACCATCGCGATCCACACGCGTTGGCGTTGTCCCCCGGACAGTTCGTCCACGAGGCGGTAGGCGAGGTCTGTCGTGCCGGTCGCCTCGAGCGCCTGGTCGATGACCTCGAGGTCGTGGGGGGTGTTACGGGCCAGGAACCCTCGGTGGGGGAAGCGACCACGAGCGACGAGGTCTCGGACGCGGATGCCGTCCGGGGCGATCGCGCTCTGCGGCAGAAGGCCGAGGATGCGCGCGATCGCGCGGGAAGACATGTCCTCAAGGTTCTTGCCATCGAGGCTGACGATGCCTGCTGTGGGTTTTAGGAGGCGGGCCATCGACCGCAGCAGAGTGGATTTGCCACAGGCGTTGGGGCCGATGATGACGGTGAACGAGCCGTCGGTGACGGAGATGTCGAGGTCCTGAATAACGCTGCGGTCGCCGTAGCCGATGGTGGCGTGGTCGACCTGGAGGCGTGTGGTCATGACCGTCCCTTCCGTCCTTCGTGGATGAGGAGCCAGACGAGGTAGGCCCCGCCGAGCGATACCGTGACGACGCCGACGGGTAATGGTGTCTGGGGGTGGATGCGTTGGGCAATGTAGTCGCTGCCCAGCAGGAGGAACGCTCCGACAAGGGCAGCGGGGCCGATGGCGACGCCACTGTCGTGGGTCAGGCGCCGAGCGATCTGGGGGGCCGCCAACGCCACGAACGAGATCGGGCCTGCGACCGAGGCGACGACCGCGACGGCGGAGATCCCCACGACGATGAGCAGGATGCGAGTGGTCTCGGTCCGGATGCCCAGCGAGGTCGAGAGGTCATCCCCCATCTCCAGCAAATGCATCCGCTCGGAGAGCACCGTGGCGAAGACTGCGATGAGGAGGACGGCCACGGCGGAGAGGCGGACGTGGCTCCAGGACAGACCGTTGAGGGATCCTGCTCCCCAGATCGCGACGCGCATGGCGTCCTCCACCTCCGCGCGCAGGATGATCCAGGTGTTGACCGCTGAGAGCATCGCGGAGACACCGATACCGACGATGATCAGACGGAACCCGGGGAGCCCGGCTCGGGCACCCGTTCCCCGGGTGCGGGCCAGCAGGTAGACCGCGAAAGCGGTGAGGATCCCACCGAGGAGAGCGCCGCCGGCGGTGCCCAGCGAGGACCCGCCGAGGAACAGGATGACGACCAGCGCGCCCGTGTAGGAGCCGGTGCCGAACCCGATGATGTCCGGGCTTCCCAGCGGGTTGCGGGTGAGGGACTGGAAGATCGCGCCGCCGATACCGAGGGATGCCCCGAGCAGGACAGCGACCAGTGCTCGCGGTAGCCGCCACTGCCGGACGACCAGGATGTCGCCGGCGTCCCCAGTCCCCAGGAGCGCGCCGATGACGCGGCCGGCGGGGATGGGGACCTCACCGGTCCCGACGGATACGACGAGCACGAGGGCAGCCGCCAGGAGAATCACGAGCGTGACAATCGCCTTGCGAACCGTCAGGTGCAGGACACCCCCGAGGCGGGTGGGGACGGGGATCACCCGGGGCCCCCGTGCCTTCGGTGTCCTCGTGGTGGTTGCGTGGGTTGTCGGTGTGGTCATAGGCCTGACACCGCCCGGGTACGGACCATGGCGATCAGCACGGGCGCGCCGAGGAACGCGGTGACGACTCCGACGGGCATGCCACCGGGGGTCGCTACGCGCGCGAGGACATCGGCGCCGAGGATTAGGCAGGGGCCGGCCAGTGCCGAGAGTCCGAGGATCCACCCCTGGTGGGGGCCCACGATCCACCGGATGATGTGAGGCACCATGAGGCCGACGAATCCGATGGGACCGGCGATCGCCGTGGCAGCACCGCAGGCCGTGGTGATGCCCAGGATCCCCAAGAGGCGCGCCCGCAAGAGCGGGACGCCGAGCGTGGTGGCGAGATCATCTCCCAGGGCGATGGAGCTGAGGTAGCGCGCTGCGGCGGCGGCGGCAAGCAACCCGATCGCGACGAACGGGAGGGCCTGCAGCGTCGGCCCTATACCCCGCACGGCGAGGGAGCCGGCGCTCCAGGTGCGCATCGCATCGAACGCTCGGACATCCAACAGCGTGATCGCCGTGGTCAGGCCCGTCATGACCGCGGCGAAAGCCACGCCGGCCAGGGTCAGTCGGATGGGGTCGGCGCCCCCGCGGCCGGCCGCCCCGATGGCAAGGACAGCCACCGTCGCGATGAACGCCCCGATCACGGCGCACCACAACTGGCCCTGCATCCCGCCGATACCGAGCAGGGACACGCCGGCAGCAACCGCTACCGCGGCTCCGGCGTTGACCCCGAGGATGCCGGGATCGGCCAGTGGGTTACGTGTGAGGGCCTGGACGAGGGCTCCGGCAACCGCGATCGCGGCCCCCACCGCGACCCCGGCAACCGTGCGTGGAACCCGGGAGCCCCACACCACCTGATGATCGATCACGGACATGTCCGTGGATAGGAGCGCGTCCACGACTGTCCCGGGTGAGATCGAGCGGTCCCCCACCACGAGGCTTGCCATCACCGCGACGACAGTGAGAGCGCCGAGGGCGGGAGGGGCGATCGCCCGGATCACGGGTGGCCGTGAGACCACCTCGAGCTGCTGCGTGGCATCGGCGGGGGGTGTTGGGTGGGTGGCCGCGGGGTGGCGAGAGGCCCGTGGGGACGTCACGGGATGATGCGCTCGGAGTCCTCCAGGACGGCCGCGAGCTCGTTCAGCCACGCGGTCTGCGCGACGTAGGTGTAGGCCCGCTTGTCGTCCCAGGTTCCGATCTGGTCGGCCTCGACGGCGGGCAGGGACAGCCACAGCGGGTTCTCCTCGTACCCGACCGACGTCTCGGCCTGAAGGATCACATCGGCGGGGTAGTCCGCGATGCTCTCCCAACTCACCTCGGCCCAGGAGGACTCCTCCGGGGCCTCGGGGCCCACGAGCGCCACGCCATCCTCAGCGAGCATGTTCAGCACGCCATGGGTGGTGCTGGTGTAGATGACGTCTCCGGTGGTGTTGAACGCCAGGACTGTCAGGTCCGGCTTCTGTCCGGTGACCGTCCGGAGCCGCTCACGAGCGGCATTGAAGTCCTCTTCGGCCGTCGCGATCTCGCTTCCGTCGCTGTCGGCCCCCAGCGCCTGGGCCAGGGCACGGTATTCTTGGATCATCTCCGGCGGAGTTCCACCCATGCGAATGGGCAGGAACGGCGCGACCTCGGTGGCCTGGTCCCTCACCTCGTCCTCCCACCAGGTCCACCCCGTTCCCTCCTGGTTCCCGACCCCGATGATGAGGTCAGGCGCTGCAGCAGCGAGCTTCTCAAGGCTGAGCTCACCCTCGAGCCCCAGGACATTCAGCGCATCAAGATCCAGGTCCCCTTTGCCCGACCCTGTGGCGCCGAACCCGAAAACCCCGACCGGCTCGATGCCGTACGGCTGCAGCGCCGCCGCGGAGTAGATGTCCGCGACGATCCTCACCGGGGCCTGGTCCAACGAAATCGTGACCCCGTCGTAGTTCGCGGGAGTAAAGGAGAAAGCCTGCTCACCACCAGGGCCGGGGTCCTGTTCACTGGCGGACTCGGACCCCGAACACGCGGCGAGACCGAGCACGCTCAGGCCCGAGAGGCTGGACAGGGTGAGGAAGCGACGACGCTGCATCGGACTCTTTCGATCGGGATGGGGCCACCTCGCTGATGAACCAGCGAGAGGACACGTAGGACAAAGTGGAGCCCGCGCAAGTGCGCTGCGACCACACCATGGCTAGTGCAAGGATAGGCTAACCTAAGTAACACAGGTCGGCCTCCACTCACGTGATGGCACCCGTCCCGACCTGCCCCGACGTTCAGGAGCACCCCATGCCACGCCCGACGGCTACCGCGTTCGAGGCCGAGGTCACCGCGATCGAGGACCTCAGTCACTCCTTCCGCCGAGTCACGCTCAGTGGCGCCGGGATGGAGGGCTTTGGCATCGAACATCACCCCCAAGACCTCCGCTTCAAATTGATCATCCCGCCCGGCGACGGCGCCCCAACGTTCGATCTCCCCTCGTTCCTCGCCAACCACGAGGATCCTTCGCTGTCCTGGTACCAGGCGTGGCTACAGCTCGACGAGGACGTGCGTGGATCCATGCGCACCTACACCGTGCGGGAGTGGCGCGACGCCGAGCGTGAACTGATCGTCGACATGGTCCTGCACACCAGCGAAGCCAGCGATGGGGGTCCTGCGAGCAACTGGGCCACCGCAGCGGAGATCGGTAGCCGCCTGCACGTGATCGGACCCGCTCGAGATGTGCCCCGAGGTCGAGGTGGCATCGAGTTCGATCCCGGCACGGCCCGTCACCTCCTGCTCGCCGGTGACGAGACCGCCGTCCCGGCCATCGCCTCGATCCTCGAGTCCCTCACCCAGCCCCCATTCGCCGCAGAAACCCTCACCGGACACGTGATCCTCGAAGTCCCGCACGCCGGAGACATCCTCACGCTCGACGTCCCCGCCGGCATGGAGGTGACCTGGCTCGTTCGAGGTGAACGCGACCACGGTGACCTCATGCGCGCAGCCGTCCGCGAGACCGTCCAGCCCGCTCCCGATAGCGACGCCCAGGCAGTTGACCTCGACGACATCGATATCGACGCGACCATCCTGTGGGACGTCCCTCGGGCCCTGAGCGGCGCAGCCCGCAACAGCGGGACCGACACTCCCCAGGGTGAGCGCCCGTTCTACGCCTGGATCGCTGGTGAAGCCGCCGCCGTCAAAGATATCCGGCGCTACCTTGTCCAGGACATCGGGATTGACCGCCGCCAGGTCGCATTCATGGGCTACTGGCGAAAAGGCCGCGCCGAGGGTTCCTAACCCACCCCAGGAGGAATAAGCGCATGGGGAGGCGCCGTGGGTGCAGCAACAGGGGCGCCTACCGCTGTTTCGCAGTTCTCGGAGCGATGGGGGGGGGTGACTCGGGGTCCGGCTCTCCTGATCGCCGCGCGTAGTGCTCGGCCCGTCGGACGCGGAGCCAACCGCAACGCCTCTCATACACTCAATGACGTCCCATCTGGCCAAATAGGGGTACGCAGGATAGGCCGACCACAGCGAGAGGACACCTAGTGAGCACGCCGAGTGAGCGCCTCGAGGCAGAAATCTGGCTCGAGGCAAACTCCCCCGAGGTGGCGCCGGAGGCGAAAGACAGGTTCTTCGCCGCAGTGCATGAGTACTACACCCAGTACCCCACCGCCGACCGCAGGCCCGACATAGCCGCGATCCTCCGCGAGGATGACGAGGCGTTCACACTGATCCTCCGCGCCGTCCTATCCGAGGACGCATCTCGGGCACCTGCTGCCGAGGACGTCCCCGCGGTCCCCAGCGCGAGCTATTCACACATCGGTGCTGAATCGCCCTAACGACCGTTGCCGTTGGCGACCCTCCGTAGTCGTTCGGCGTCTCAACCTGCCAGAGGTACCCCTGCAGAGAAAGGTAACGGTGGATGATCACGGACGATCACTAACCAGCGCCACTCGAGCGACCCGTCCTCCCACCGTGCCGACCCCACCACTCGGAGTATGCGCAGCATGGCGGGTGGAGGTGAGCCGCAGGGTCAGGTTCCCCTTCATGGGGTGCACGGATCGCGCCCCCGCACTCCCCCGACAACGTCTACGGGTGTCGCCGCCATTACGGCCCCACAGGCGTGGGTGCGTGCAACTCGGTGCTTGTGAGGCCAACCTCGGCGAGGGCCGCCCCCAGGGTTATGAGGCTCTTCGCAGATGAGGGTGTAGCAGCGGGGTGTGGGGTAGGCGCGTTGGTGCC
>NZ_JABUXV010000031.1 GCF_014897705.1 Brachybacterium sp. FME24
AGGAGGCCGTCCGGCTCGGCGCCACCGCGGAAGACGATCAGCCCAGCCCCGAGCGTTCGCGCGTGCTGCGTGACCCGGCCGGGCACCCCTTCTGCCTGCGCGGCTGAGGGCGCGCAGCTCGGCCAGCAGGACGTCGAACTCCTGACGGGTCATCACCATGAGTCAAATGCACAAACCTACGAGCAAATACACAATCGAGTGTGGATGTGTGGATGTGTGGATCTGCGAGGTAGATGTGTGAGTCTGCGCAGATCCCAACCAACGGTGCTCCCGCCGATCGAGGCGGTGGCCGGCGGCTCACCCCCTTGAGTGCGCATCAACCCCACCTCCCGTCCGCTACGCCCTCTCCGCGACCTGCGCCCCGTCGTCGGCGATCGCGAAGACGTGCAGGTTCTCATTGCTCGGGAAGTTCACGGCGGCGATCTGCGTCCCCTCGGGCGGGGACCAGGCGTCGGTTGCGAAGAGATAGGTGGTGCTCGCCCCACCGGAGTTGTGGTCCATCGTCGCGACCACCGTGTTGCCGTCGATCGGGGAGCCGTCCTCAGTCGGCAGCACCCAGTCCCCGAGGGCGATCGGCACCTCCTGCGTGGTGCCATCGGTGAGCTCGACCGAGACCGTGTCGTCGACGTTGCCGTGGGTACCCACACCCACGAAGGAGATCGACTCTGCCGGGCCGGGCAGCTCGACCCGCTGCCCGTCGGCGGTCAGGGCGTTCGGACTGCCCGGGGCCACGTCGGGCCACGAGAAGGCCAGGCCGTGCACCTCATGTCCGGAGCCCGGCACGAGTCCCGCATCGGCCAGCGCCTCCTGCGACAGGCTGTTGCCCGACCCGTCGAGATCTCCCGGTGAGGAGCCGTCGTCCGGGGCGCTGCCGACGGTGTTGAATGCCGCTGTGAGCGACCCGGGCGGGGCGACGCGAAGCCGGATCGGCAGCGTCCTGACCTCGTCGGACCCCTTCCGACCCACCGTGAGCTCAACGTCATGATCCCCGACGGCGACCTCGTCGGAGACGGTGAGGTCGATATCGGCGACCACCTGCCCGGAGCTGTCAGGGCGCAAGGGCCGTGCCGTGGCGGAGATGCCTTCAGGAGCGTCCACGTCGACGGCCACCGGACGGTGGTTCCCGCCGAATGCCTGCACGGTGGTCGTGACGGTCGCGGACTCTCCCGGCGCAACGGTGCGGAAGGACGGAGTCGCCGTCGCGATGAGCTGGGATTCGCCCTCACGGAACGACGGCGGAGCCGCCTCCTCGCCGGTGCCCCAGCCCTGATCCGGGGAATCCGACATCGACATGTCGATGACGCCGCCCTCGGCGATCAGGTCCTCGGGCAGGAAGGTCCGCTCCCACGGCTCCCCATCGATCTCCATGCCGGCGATGTATCTGCTGCCCTCGGCGGCGCCCGGGGCGAGGATCTCCAGCTGGCGATCCTCGCCCAGGTCGATCGCCACCCGTTCGAAGCGCGGGGCGTTGAGGGTCAGCACGTCGGTGCCGGGCGTGGATGGGTACAGCCCCATCGCAGCCCACACGTACCACCCGGCCTGCGCACCGAGGTCGTCATTGCCGGGCTTGCCGTTCGGCGTGGGCTGGAACAGCTCATCGATGATGTCGTCGACGAGCTCCGAGGTGCGCGCCGGCTGGCCGACGTAGTTGTACAGCCAGGGCACACCGAAGTTCGGCTCGTTGCCGATCCACAGCTTCGGTGAACCGTCACCGGCGTTGTGCTCGGAGGTGAACTCGTCGAGCCGCGCGCTTGCCGCCTCCCTCCCGCCGAGCGCCTCGACCAGGCCGGCGACGTTCTGGGGGACCAGCCAGGTGTACTGATGGTCGTTGCCCTCGTCGAAGCCCTCCTGCCCGAAGCCTGATCCGCCGCTCGGCTCGATGAACTCCCCGGATTCGGAGCGGGCGGACATCAGATCTGTGGCCGGGTCGTAGATGTTCTGCCAGTACTGCCCGCGTGCCTGGAACTCGGCCGCGACCTCGTCCCGGCCGGTGGCCGTGGCCAGCTGCCCGATCGCGAAGTCGGCGATCGACCACTCCAGGGTCACCGAGGCGCCGACGATCCTGTGGTCGCCTCGGAAGTCCTCGGTCTGGGGGCCGTACCCGAGCTCGAGGTAGCTCTCGAGCCCGGGGCGCTGCACGTACCCGTCGGTGTCCGCGGGGGTCTGCGTGGCGCCCTTGATCATGTGGTCCAGGGCGGAGTCCACGTCGAAGTCACGGGCCCCGAAGGCGTGCAGGGACGCGATCAGCGGCACGGAGGAGTCACCCGTCATCTGCCCTGTCGGCTGATTCGCCACCGGCCATCGGGGGAGCCACCCGAACTGCTCCGCGTCGTTGACCAGGGACTGCGCCATGTCGGAGGCACGCTCCGGAGCGATGATCGCGTGGAGGGCAGCGAGCGAGCGGTAGGTGTCCCAGTCGGAGAAGTTGGCGTACTGGGTGTGGCCCGGGTCGACCTCGTGGATCTCGCCGTCGAAGCCGGCGTAGCGCCCGTCGACGTCGTTGAAGGTGTTCGGGTGCATCAGCGAGTGGTACAGCGAGGTATAGAACATCGTGGTGTCGGAGTCGGCCCCTCCGGAGACCTCGATCCTGCCGAGCATCTCGGCCCAGGCGTCACGGTTGGCCTGCTGGAGGGAGTCCACGTCCCATTTGGGGATCTCCTCGGCGAGGTTCGCCGCTGCCCCGGCCGCATCCACGTAGGAGATGGACGACTTGACGGTGACCTCGGAGCCGGCCGGGAAGGTGAGCCAGGCGCCGGCAGCCTGCCCGGTGGCGGTCGCCTCGCCCGGACGGAGCTCGCCGTCCTGCCAGGTGCCGAAGTCCTCGACAGCGGTGTCGAACTCCATGACGAAGTGGGTGGTGTGCTGGTTGCCCTTCCCGCAGAACCCGCCGGTGGTCACGGCGCCGGTCACGGTGCTCCCCTCGACCTCCAGGTCGACGTCGTACACGCTGGCCTTCGAGCCACCGGCGTCGAGGATCACCTGGGCCGGCTCGCCCTCCGGGAAGTCGAACGTCATGCCGGCGGAGCGGGTGGCGGCGAACAGCTCGACGTCGACGTCCGAGTTCTCCAGGGTGACGGCGTACTTCCCGACCTCGGCGGACTCGGCGTCATGCGAGAACTGCTCGGTGCGGTCCCAGGGTGCCTCGCCGATCTCCCCGGTGACTGGGAGCAGCGGAAGGTCGCCGAACACGTTGCAGCCCGCTGCCGCGTGGGTCAGGCTGAAGCCACTGATCTCGGAGTCGGAGTGGCGATAGCCCGCATAGGAGCTCGGGGTGTCGGGCGAGACCTGCACCATCCCGAAGGGCATCGACGGGCCGGGGAAGTTGTTGATCTCCCCGACCACGGCCCCCGTCGCCGCACCGGTGCCCACCATCGGGTCGACGTGGTCGAGAGGATCGTGCACCGCCGCGTCGGCCCCGCTCGGGGGAGGGGCCGCCGTCGCGGCGCCGACCGTCCCGCCGACGCTCAGCGCCAGTGCCGTCAGCAGTGCCGCGGCGCTGCGTGCCGTTCGTGATCTGGTCAAGGGTCTCATCGCGAATCATCCGCTCAGTTCGTGCCGGGCCGCTGTGCCCGAGCCACTGCGGGCCCGCGTCATCGCGAGCCTCCGGGTGACACCTCCCCACCCGGGAGCAGGGTTCCAGCCGCATGACAACCTTGTCAACAGGTGGGAAAGGGTGTTGACTCGGTGGCGTCCGCGGATGACCGCGCCGAGTGCACGCAGCAGATCGACCCAGGGCTGCGGCATCTCGACACGACCGTCGGACGTCCCGCAATCCCTCCGACTGCTGGGGTGATCGACGCTCCAGCCCGTCCCTCACGATGATGTGACGACGAAAGGACCGCCATGCGCTGGCGCACCGCACTCTCCACCACTGCCGCCGTAGGACTGCTCTCGATGGGCATCGCCCTGCCTGCCCACGGGGCGCTGACCACGTACTGCCTGGGCACCGCCGCAGACGTGACCGTACCCGGGGACCTGGTCGTCCGCGCCGACCAGTCCTGCGACCTGTCCGGCGTGACCGTGACCGGGAACGTCACCGTTCGAGCGGGGGCGGATCTGATCGCCCAGGGTTCCACGTTCGAAGGCAACCTCCGTGTGCAGGAGGATGCCTATCTCGACGCGAAGGGGTCGACCATCGCGGGCAAGCTGGTCCTGCGCTCCGCCTACGGCGCCTACGTCGAGGACGGCGCCGTCGCTGGCCGCACCGACGCCCAGGAGTCAGGATTCCTCTACAGCCTGGGCTCGGAGCACAGCGCCAGGGTCGTCGCCGCGAGCGGGGAGACCTATCTCGACGGGTCCGTGGTCCGAGGTGACGTCATCACGACCGACGAACACCTGACGGACATCTACGACAGCTGGATCACCGGCGATCTGAGCGTGACCGACGCTGCCGAGGGCGGGCTGCTGTGCACCAGTGAGGTCGACGGCGATCTCAGCTACGCGGGCAGCGGGGGAGTGGTGCAGATCAGCGCCGGCGCACCAGTGGGACCCTGTGGCGTCAGCTACGTCGGCGGCGACGTCGCGCTGACGGACAACACGGACGGCGTGCTCATCAGCAGCACGATCGTCCGCGGCGACCTGCGCTGTGACGGGAACGACCCGGCCCCGACCGGCACGGACAACCGCGTGCGAGGAGCATCCGAGGGCCAGTGCGCCGAGCTCGCCGCGCCGGCGGACACCTCCGGCGGCGCCCGGCTCGCGCCGCAGCAGGTCGACGACCGCCGCGACGGCGTCCTGGAGAAGGCCGGAGTCCGCGCCGCCGAGGGTGAGCGGGAGGCCGCCGCCGCGGGCAGCGCCAGGATCGGCGGCTGACCCGCCCCCGGCGATCGTCGAGCAGCTCGGAGCCCGTCCCTGGTCAGGGGCGGGCTCCTGCTATGTGGCGAAGGATTCCGGGCACTGGCAGATTCCCGGCGAATCAGACATCTTCGGCGAGAGGGGTTCCCGGGAGTGGCGCAGGTCGCTACCATCGCAGATGACATCGTTGTCAAAGGCGTGTCGGCGCCGAAGCCCGCAGGGGGAGCCTCACCCGCGGAGCACGGCGGCCGGGCACCTCACGAGGGGAACCACCACATGTCCAGGACCAGCAGCAGACGTCTTCCGCGCTCGGCCCGAGTCTCCCGAGCAGTCCTCGCGGCAGCGTTCATCCTCGGACTGACCGTCCTGCCGCCGGCGGCCGCCGCGCCCAACGCACCGGACGCTCCGGGCACGACGTCCGAGGAGCCCGCACCGCGCTTCGCGACCTCGTACGAGACCGACGACCCGGAGCTCGACTGGACCGATCAGGCCGAGACCCGCCCCGACGGGACCCCCTGGTCCGAGAACATCGCCACCTCGTCGGTCCCCGGCGACCTGACCTCGCGCGTCAGCGCCGTGACCGCGAGTGCCGAGAACTCGCCGCAGGAATCGGCGGCGAAGGCGGTGGACGGGAGCTCCGCGTCGAAGTGGCTGGCCTTCGACTCCGCGGCCTGGCTGCAGGTCGAGCTCGAGGAACCGCTCGTGATCGCCGACTACCTCCTGACCTCCGCCAACGACTCGCCCGAGCGGGATCCGAAGGACTGGACCCTGCAGGGTTCGACCGACGGCACCACCTGGACCACCCTGGACACCCAGGCGGACCAGTCGTTCGACGAGCGCGGCTCCGCCACCACCTACGAGACCGACAACACCACCGCGTACCCGTTCTACCGCCTCGACATCTCCGCCGTCGCCAGTGGAGACACCGTCCAGCTCGCCGAACTCACTCTGTCCGACGGCTCTGCCGAGGCCGATCCCGGAATGCAGGTCACGCCCGGCAGCGGCCCCGCCGCTGCGTACGCGTCGGCGACCGAGGTCGGATTCACCGGAGTGGGCTCCCTGCGCTACTCCGGCAGCACGACCTCCGAAGACGGCGGCCACCACTGGCAGAAGCTGCATGACGTCGATCTCCCCATCGCCGCGGACACCGAGCTCAGCTACCGCATCTTCCCGGAGTTCGGGGGCGACCAGAGCTACGCCTCGACGAACGCCGCGATCGACCTCGCCTTCACCGACGGCACCTACCTCAGCGAGCTCGGCGCACAGGACCAGTACCGGTTCGACAGTTCGCCCGCCGGGCAAGGGGAGTCCAAGGCACTCTTCACCGACCAGTGGAACCAGCGCACGCTGCGGCTGGGCGAGGTCGCGGAGGGCAAGACCATCGACCGCATCCTGCTCGGCTACGACGCCCCCGTCGGGCCCGTCGGATTCGCCGGCTGGATCGACGACATCGAGATCGCCGAACGACCGGTCCAGAGCGAGGAGCGTCCCTCGGACTGGGTCGACACCCGCCGCGGGACCCATTCCTCCGGCGCCTACTCGCGCGGGAACAATCTGCCCGCCACCGTGGTGCCGCACGGCTTCAACTTCTGGACCCCGGTCACGGATGCCGGCGCACTGAACTGGCCCTACTCCTATCACCAGGGCAACGACGAGCAGAATCGTCCGCAGCTGCAGGCCTTCGCCGCCAGTCACGCCCCGAGCCCCTGGATGGGTGACCGGCAGACCTTCCAGTTCATGCCCTCGACGGCCGAAGGCACCCCGGACACCGACCGGGACGCTCGGGCGATGACGTTCTCCCATGACAAGGAGAAGGCCACCGCCCATCACTACAGCGTCGAGTTCGACAACGGCATGGTCACCGAGATGGCGCCGACCGACCACGCAGCGATAGTCCGTTTCAACTTCCCGGAGGGCGACGCCTCCGTCATCTTCGACAACGTCAATGACGACTCCGGTCTCACGCTGAACGACGACGGCACCGTGTCCGGGTACTCCGACGTGCGCAGCGGACTGTCCGCCGGCGCCACGCGCCTGTTCGTCCACGCCGAGTTCGACCAGGAGGTGGTCGAACAGGACGCCGAGGATGGCAACACAGGCTGGGTGCGGCTCGCGCCCGAGGCTGACGGCAGCGCCACGATGCGCATCGCCACTTCGCTGATCAGCCTGGAGCAGGCGAAGCGGAACCTGGAGCAGGAGATCACCCCGGACGACACCTTCGACACCGTGCGCGATCGCGCGCAGGCGGCATGGGACGAGAAGCTGTCGATCATCGAGGTCGAGGGCGCCTCGCCGGACGAGCTCACCACCCTCTACTCGAACCTGTATCGCCTCAGCGCCTACCCGAACTCGGGGTTCGAGAACACCGGGACCCTGGAGGAACCGCAGTTCCAGTACGCCTCCCCGGTCTCGGACCCGACAGGAGAGAGCACCGAGACCGAGACCGGTGCGAAGATCGTCGACGGCAAGATCTATGTCAACAACGGCTTCTGGGACACGTACCGGACCGCCTGGCCTGCGTACAGCCTGCTCATGCCCGATGACGCGAGCGAACTGGTCGACGGCTTCGTGCAGCAGTACCGCGACGGCGGCTGGGTCTCTCGCTGGTCCTCGCCCGGCTACGCGAACCTGATGACCGGCACCAGCTCCGACGCCGCCTTCGCCGACGCCTACACCAAGGGCGTCGAGCTCCCGGATCCGAAGGGCACCTACGAGGCCGGCCTCAAGAATGCGACCGTCACCCCGCCCGGCAGCGCGACGGACGCCGACGTCGGCCGCAAGGGATTGGGCACTTCCATCTTCCGCGGCTGGACCGATACCGAGGTCGGCGAGGGAACCTCCTGGGGGCTCGAGGGCGGCATCAACGACTTCGCCCTGGCCCAGCAGGCCGAGCAGCTCGCCGCGGAACCGGGGCTGAGCGACGCCGAGCAGGAGCGGCTCCACACCGAGTCCGCCTACCTCGAGGCCCGGTCGAACAACTACGTCAACCACTTCGACCCCGAGGTCGGCTTCTTCCAGGGCCGCAATGACGACGGCAGCTTCCGCTACGCGCCCGACGAGTACGACCCGAGGTCCTGGGGAGAGCACGACTACACCGAGACCAACGGCTGGAACTTCGCCTTCCACGCCCCGTTCGACGGGCAGGGCCTCGCGAACCTGTACGGCGGTCGAGAGGACCTGGCGAAGAAGCTCGACGAGTTCTATTCGACCCCGGAGACGGCTGGATTCCCCGGCACCTACGGCGGAACCATCCACGAGATGACCGAGGCCCGCGACGTCAGGATGGGCCAGTGGGGGTTCTCGAACCAGGTCTCCCACCACATCCCGTTCGCCTATATCGACGCCGGCCAGCCCTGGAAGACCCAGCAGATCACCCGTGAGGTGCAGTCGCGCCACTTCGTGGGCAGCGACATCGGCCAGGGCTATGCGGGCGACGAGGACAACGGGGAGACCTCAGCCTGGTGGCTGTTCACCATGCTCGGGCTCTATCCGCAGCAGCTCGGCGGCGGCACCTACGCCGTGACCTCGCCGCTGTTCACGAAGGCGACCGTCCACCTCCCAGGCGGTGAGGACATCGTCGTCAACGCCCCCGAGAACAGCACCGAGAACATCTATGTCCAGTCCCTCGCGGTCGACGGCGAGAACCGGGAGCAGGCCTGGATCGACCACGAGACGCTCGCCGACGGCGCCGTCCTCGACTTCGCGATGGGCCCGGAGCCCTCCGACTGGGGAGCGGATCCCGAGGATGCCCCTCCGTCGCCCACCACCGGCGATGAGCCCCCGGAACCGCTCACCGATCTCCTGGCCGACCCGGCGCAGGTGGGAGGGGTCGAGGGCGTGGAGCAAGTCGTCGACGACGACTCGTCGACCCAGCTCGTCCTCGCCCCGGAGGACGCCCTCACCTATCAGTCGGACGAACCGCGCAATGAGGTCACGATGTACACGCTGACCTCGGGCGATGACTCCGTCGGACACCCGACCGCGTGGGTCGTGGAGGGCTCGCGCGATGGCGAACGGTGGTTCGAGATCGACCGCCGCGAGGACGAGACCTTCGACTGGGAGAACCAGACCCGGCCGTTCCGGGCCACCGGGACGCGGGGCCCGGGCACGTACACCCACTACCGGCTGCGGGTGCTCGAAGGATCTTCCGAAGAGGTCGGGCTCGCCGAGCTCGAGTTCTTCGACATCGACGTCGACCAGCCCGCCCCCGAGAAGTAGGAGTAGACGATGTCGCATCGCCGCCTCGTCCCGTTCATCGCGTTCGCAGCCGCGCTGAGCCTGGCCGCCCCTCTCGCCACCGCCGCGCCGACGGACGAGGCCTCCCCGGCCGACTCGGTCGACCTCGTGAACCCCTTCATCGGCTCCCAGGCCGAGGGGAACACCTTCCCCGGAGCGAGCCTGCCCTTCGGGATGGTGCAGCTCTCCCCGGACACCGGGCACTACGCCGGGTACCGGTACACCGACGACCGCATCCGGGGCTTCTCGATGACCCACGTCTCGGGCGTGGGCTGCGGGCTGGGCGGCGATCTGCCCATGACCCCGATGACCGGTCGGCCGGACTCCACCGACTACGGCCAGTACGCGCAGCGGTTCCGGCACGAGACCGAATCGGCCTCCCCGGGGTCCTACCAGGTGACCCTCGATGACCCTGATGGTGCGGTGACCGCGGAGCTCACCGCCACCACCCGCACCGGGCAGCAGCGACTGACCTACGAGGGCTCCGAGGAGTCGGGCCTGATGCTCAATGCTGGGCAGGCGCTGCACGGAATGAGGAGCTCGAAGGTCGAGGTCCTCGACGACCGCACGATCCGCACGACGGTCGAGGGCTCCGGCTTCTGCCAGGAGACCGAGCCGTACACGCTGCACTTCCTGACCACCTTCGACCGCGACATCGAGACTGTCGACCTCTTCGACGGCGACGAGTTCACCGCCGCGAGCACCGATGGCTCCGCTGTCACCGAGGGGGAGGCGCGGCAGGGAGCCTGGATCGGCTTCGACACCACGCAGGACCAGGACGTCGAGGTCACCACCTCGTTGTCCTGGGTCGACGCGGATGGTGCCGCCGGAAACCTGGCCGAGGAGGGCGGGCGCAGCTTCGACGAGGTGCGTGATGCCGCCCGCAGCATCTGGCAGGAGCGGCTCGACGCCATCATGGTCGAGGGCGGGAGCGAGGAGCAGCGGCGCACCTTCTACTCCTCCCTGTACCGCAGCCTGCTGGGGCCGCACCGCGGCGACGACGTCGACGGCCGCTACCTGGGCTGGGACGATGAGGTCCACACCGCCGACGGCCACGGGTACTACCAGACCTCTTCGCTGTGGGACACCTACCGCACCCAGATCCAGCTGCTGGCGCTGATCGCACCACAGGAGGCGCGGGACCAGTCGATCTCCCTGATCCTGCAGGGCGAGCAGAGCGGGCGGCTCCCGCGCTGGGGATGGGGACCGGTCGAGACCAACGTGATGACCGGCGACCCCGTCACCCCGCAGCTCGTCACGTCCCAGCAGTACGGGCTCCTCGAGGGCTGGGAGGATCGACTCTGGACGCAGCTGGTCCAGAACGCCGACACCGTCCCGTCGACGGGCCATCCGGCCAACGGGCGCGCCGGCAACGACCACTACCTCGAGCACGGGTATGTGCCCGCCGAGACCGGGGCGGAGTGCAGGCCGGGCGACTGCGACCTGGACCATGCAGGGTCGGCGACGATGGAGTACGCGGTCGCCGATGCGGCGATGTCGGTGCTCGCCGAGGACCTCGGCCACGAGGACGACGCCCTCCGCTACGCCGAGCGTTCCCGCTCCTGGGAGAGCATCATCAACCCGGATACGGGGTTCCCCCAGCCCCGCGATGCCGACGGGGTCTTCGTCGGCGATCCGGACCCGGCCTTCACCAAGGGGTTCCATGAGGGCACTTCCTGGCAGTACAACTGGCTGGTCCCGCAGGACGTGCCAGGGCTGATCGCGAAGATCGGCGGCACGGAGGCCACCAACGAGCGTCTGGACAGCTTCTTCGCCTACGACCAGCTGCTCGCGGACCCCGAGGGGACCGCCCGTGACGTTTGGGTCAACAGTGCCTACGACTACTACGGGACCTCCCGCTACAACCCGCAGAACGAGCCGGACCTGCACGCCCCCTACCTCTACCTGTGGACGGGGCAGCCCTGGAAGAGCCCGGACGTGGTGCGGGCGGCGCTCACCCTGTTCTCGGACAACCCCTCCGGCATCACCGGCAATGACGACGTCGGCACCATGTCCGCCTGGCACGTGCTGTCCTCGCTGGGGATCTATCCGGCGATCGCCGGCACCGACGTCCTGACGATCGGGTCCCCGATCTTCGACCGCGCCGTGATCGACCTTCCGGAGCCGTTCTACGACGGTGATCTGGTGATCGAGGCGCCCGGCACCTCGCAGGACGCTCGCTATGTCCAGCAGGTGGAGCTCGACGGCCGCACGCACCGCCAGAGCTGGCTGACCTCCGCCGACCTGCGCGACGGGGCTGACCTCGATATCGACCTCGGCACCGAGCCCTCGGACTGGGCCACCCGCCGCGGCGAGCAGCCACCGACCCCGGTCCCCGGGCGTGGAGAGCGGCAGCTGGAGGATCTCGGCGCCGCGCTCACCACCGACGCGCCGCTGACAGTGGTCTCGGGCGAGGAGACGACGATCGACGCCACCGTGTCGGCCGTCCTGACCGGGCGCGGCGAGATCACGGCCGACGTCGCCCTCACCTCCGACGATGCTGTCGCTGTGACCCCGGAGCAGGGGGAGCTGCGCGTGCAGGGAGATGGTTCCCCGCAGCGCGCCGAGCTGCCCGTGACGCTGACCGTCCCGGCCGATGCTCCCGCGGGCGAGCACACCGTCACCGCGACGGTGACCTCCCGGCTCGGCACCGTCGAGTCCGAGCTGGTGGTGCAGGTGCTGGATACCGGCTGCGAGGCGGCAGGCTCCCAGTGCATCGTGCCGCTGGAGGATGCGCTCACCCTGGACGGCGTCGCCACGCTCGAGGACCCCTCGGCGGGGGACTTCGACGGGAAGGGATGGGCCTTCGCAGGCGATGAGCTGCCGGCGCCCGGCGAGGTACCGGTCGACGACGTGGTGATGCGGATCCCCTCGACCGAGGGCACGGACCCGAACCTGGCAGTCGGCCCCTTCACTGTCGAGGTCGGGCAGCTCACCCAGCGCCTGACCCTGCTCGCCACCGCCCGCAACGGCGATACGAGCGACGTGCCGCTGACCCTCACCTACGCCGACGGCAGCGCCGAGGAGACCACGGTCTCGGTCGGGGACTGGGCAGGCGGCTCGCCGTCGTTCGACAACCGGCCGGGCCTTCACCAGGAGTACCGGATCGAGAACGGGGTCGGCCGGGTAGGACCGGAGACCGATCTGTGGCTGCTCGACGTCCCGACCGACCCGACCCGGGAGCTGGCCTCGATCACGGTCGGCGACGAGCCCGACCTCGCCGTGATGGCGGTGACGGCGCAGCACGCCTGACCCGCGCCGCCGCGGGGGCGGGACCGGATCACCGCAGCGTGGTCACTCCAGCGGCGTCGCCGTGGAGCGGCGCACGACCAGCTCGGTCGGCAGCCGCACCCGGCGGCGCCGCCCTGCTCGGCCGTGGATCCTCTCCAGCAGCATCTCGGCGCCGACGGTGCCCATGTCGGCGGGGGAATTCGAGACCACGCTGACCCCCAGCACGTCGGCGAGCTCGACGTCGTCGAAACCGATCAGCGCGGGAGGGTGCGCGGCGTCCGCCACCGCGCGCATCCCACCGACCGCCATCCGGTTGTTCGTGGCGAACACCGCAGTGGGTGGGGAGGGGAGTGCCAGCAGCTGTCGCATCGCGGCCTTAGCCCCGTCGGCGTCGTGGGCGTCGGTGACGATGAGACCCTCGTCGATCGGCACCTCGGCCTCGGCCAGGGCGCGGCGCACGCCGGCGATCCGCTCGCGATGGGTGGGCAGCGAGCCGAGATCGCCGATGACTCCGATCCGCCGGTGCCCCTGGGCCAGCAGGTGGTCGATCGCCGCACGGGATCCTCCGACGTTGTCGAACATGACCTCGTCGACCTCCAGGCCGCGGCCCGGTCGGTCCAGGAACACCGTCGGGGTGCCGCTCTCCGCGCGATGCTGCAGCTCGCGGTGGTCCGTGCGCGAGGAGACGACGAGCAGACCGGCGACACGACGCTCGAGGAAACCGCTGATGACGCGTGCCTCCGAGGCCGGGTCCTCGTCGCTGACTCCCGTGAACAGGAGCAGGCCCTGTGCGGCCAGCACCTGGCCGGCGGCATAGGCGATCGCCAGGTAGAAGGGGTTGGAGACGTCCGCGATGACCATCGCGACGACGTTCGATGTGCGGTGCGAGCGCAGGTCGCGCGCCAGGAGGTTCGGGCGGTACCCGAGCTCGGCGGCAGCCTTCTTCACCCGTTCGTAGGTGATCGGCGCGACGTGCGCCTCATCGTTGAGCGCGCGGGACGCCGTCTTGATGCTGACCCCGGCGGCCTCGGCGACCTGCCGCAGGGTGGGGAGTCCCCGCAACGCGTCGTGCGTGGACATTGGGCTCCCTCGACAACTGCTCCGGCATGGTTGTGAGCATGATAGTCGCGCCCGCCCTGCCCTGTTCTCAGCCGCCGCATCCGCACGACTGCCGCAGGGTCAGGGTCGTCCCGAGGACCAGGTGCTCCACCGGCAGCGAGTGGTCCTCGAGGCGCGCGAGCAGTCGTTGTGTGGCGCGGTGGCCGAGCTGCCCCGGGTCCTGCTTCACCACGCTGATCGCGGGGTCGAGCAGGTCCGCGTGACCGAAGTCGTCGAAGCCCATCAGGGCGATCTCCCGCTGCAGCCCTCGCTGCTGGAGGGCCCGTACCGCTCCCGTGGTGATCTGGTTGCGGGCGGTGAACACCGCGGTCGGCGGGTCCTCGCCGTCGAGGAGGTCGAGCAGCGCCTGCGCGGTCTCCGCCTCGGTCGTGAGTCCGTCGACGACCTGGAGGTCGTTCGCGGGCAGTCCGGCGTCCTCCCATCGGCGTCGCGCACCGGCGATGCGCTGGGCGGCAGTGTGCAGAGTCCCGAGATGGGTGAGCACTGCGACGCGGCGATGTCCGTGGTCGATGAGGTGCGAGATCGCGTCCCGGGCGCCCTGGGTGCTGTCCGCCATCACCGTGTCCACCGTGATCCCGTGGGGTGGGCGGTCGACGGCCACGATCGGGGTGCCGAGGTCGATCTCGTGCTGGAGGTAGGACAGATCGCCGGGGGAGGGCATGAGGACGAGCCCGTCCACACGACGGGCGAGGAGGCCGAGTGCGAGCTGGCGCTCGCGGTCGGGATCCTCGTCGGTGCTTCCCGTGAGGACGCTGACGCGGTGCTGCTGAGCGGCGTCCTCGATCCCTCGATGGAGGGCGGCGTCGAACTCGTTGTCGACGCTCGCGACGAGAAGCCCGAGGCTGTCGGTGCGGCCTTCTGCGCGTCGCAGGTTCCCGGCGATCATGTCGCGCCGGTAGTGGAGCTCGGCGGCGGCCAGATGCACCCTTTCCGCTGTCCGCTCGGTGACCCCGGGCTCCCCGTTGATCACGCGGGAGACCGTCTTGAAGCCCACGCCGGCGCGTGCGGCGACGTCCTTCATCGTGGGGCGTTTCCTCGACACCAAGGGCTCCTCTCGACAGAGGTGGCTCCATGGTCGAGCGACCATGGAGCCACCTGCTGTGGTTCGTCCTGCGGGAGCGTTCAGCCTTTCAGGAGCGCCAGACGATCGGGGTCGTCGGCGAAGACCTCCTTCGCGTTCTCCTTCGTCACCACCACCGGATCCAGGGCGTAGATCGGCACATCGATCGTCCCGTTGTCCTCGGTCTCGTCGGCCGCGGGCGGCTCCTCGCCCTTCTGGTAGGCGGAGATGAGCTCGATCGTCTTCGCGACGAGGTCCTTCGTGGGCTTGTGGACGGTGGAGTACTGCTCGCCCTTCCAGATCGAGGTGATCGATTCGGTCTCCGCGTCCAGGCCGTCGACGACCGGGACGTCCTGGCCGGCGGCCGTGCAGGACGTGATGATCGCGCGGGCGATTCCGTCGTTGGGGGACAGCGCCCCGTCGATCTGCTTGTCCGAGTAGTTCGAGGCGAGCAGCGAGTCCATACGGCTCTGGGCCTTGCCGTTGTCCCAGTCCTGGGTGGCGACCTGCTGGAAGTCCACCTGCCCGGAGACGACGACCACGGTGCCGTCGTCGATCTTCGGCTGGAGCACCGACATGGCGCCGGTGAAGAAGTTCGGGGCGTTGGGGTCCGCGGGTCCGCCGCCGAACAGCTCGATGTTGTACGGGCCCTCGCCCTTGCGCTCGGCGAGCCCGTCGAGCAGCGACTGGCCCTGCAGCTCGCCGGTTCGGATGCTGCCGAACTGCACCACGGCGTCGACCGCGTCGGTGTTCTCGATCAGGCGGTCATAGCCGATGATCCGCACGCCGGCGTCCTTCGCGGCCTTCAGGGCGCTGCCGAGCTGGGTGCCGTCGATGGGGCCGACGACGATCGCCTTCGCCCCCTGCTGGACCATGGCCTCGATCTGCTGCTGCTGCTGAGGCACCTTGTTGTCGGCCGCCTGGACGAGCGCGGTGAAGCCTGCCTCCTTGAGCTGCGCCGTGAACAGGTCCTGGGCCTCCGCCCAGTTCTGCGTGCCGAGCCAGGGGAGGGACACCCCGACGGTCGCGTCGGCGTCGAATCCGCCGCCGGCGCCCGAGTCCCCGCCGCTGGTGTCCTCGGCGGTGCGGCCCCCGCCGCACGCGGCGAGGAGGAGGGAGCTGGCAGCGGCGACGCCGCCCAGGGCGACGGTCCTTCTCGTCACGGTCTTCGTGGTCTTCATGGGAACTCCTTCTGAGGATGGGTGCCCGCCATCGGGCTCCCAGATGAGGTGATGCGGGGGAGGTGATACGGGGTGGGGTGGTGCGGGAGGATGGTGCGCCCGGGGAGGCTGTCGCCCGGTCGCCCAGGGGGACTACTGCCCGGTTGCGCCGGGGGTCGTGGGGGCGATCTGCACGGGTTCGGCGGTCGTCTCCGACTTGGTCCGATCGCCGAAGAGGCGCCCGCTGATCGAGGGGCGGCCCTGCTGCTTGTTGTAGACGTCGAAGGCGACGGCGGCGAGGAGCACGAGCCCCTTGATCACCTGGGTCTTGTCCTGGCCCACGCCCATGAGGAACAGGCCCGAGTTCAGCGTGGCCATCACGAGGCCGCCGATCATGGTCGCGGTGACGGTGCCGATGCCGCCGGAGACGGCGGCGCCGCCGATGAACACCGCGGCGATCGCGTCGAGCTCCCACATGTTGCCGTCCGAGGGGCCGGCGGAGGTGGCCCGGGCGACGAACAGGATCCCGGCGAGAGCGGCGAGGAACGACATGTTCACCATGACCAGGAAGTAGACCTTGTCCACGCTCACGCCGGAGAGGGCCGCGGCCTGCTTGTTGCCGCCCACGGCGTAGATGTGGCGGCCGAACGTGGTGCGCTGGGTGATGACGTGGTAGATGATCACCAGCGCCACGAGGATCACGCCCGGCACCGGGAACGACGTGCCGGGGCGGCCGCTGCCGAACAGGAAGGTGACATAGGCGAGGACCGCGCCGACGAGCACCACGCGGATGATCACGGCGGCGAAGCTCAGGCCGGTCTCACCATCCGCGACCCGGCGGCGGTAGGTGCTGATCTGGCTCCACGCGTACAGGGCGATCGCGAGGATCCCCAGCAGCAGGGTGGAGTTGTTGAGGTACGTCCAGGCGGGGCCCCATTCGGGGAGGTAGCCCGCGCCCAGCACGTTCAGCTCGGGCGGCACGGGGACGCTCACGGATCCGCTGATCCAGATCACGCCGCCGCGGAAGAGCATCATGCCGGCCAGCGTGGTGATGAACCCGGGGATCCCGATCTTCGCGAGCCAGAACCCGTGCCAGCACCCGATGAGGGCGCCGATCACGAGGCCGGCCAGCAGCGCCGCCCACCACGGGAAGTGGAGGTCGCGCGCCGAGAGGGCGACGCACATGCCGACGAATCCGGCGACCGAGCCGACGGACAGGTCGATGTGGCCGATGACGATCACCATCACCATGCCGATCGCGAGGATCAGCACGTAGGCGTTGCCGGCGATGAGGTTCTGCATGTTCCCGGGGGTGAGCATCTTGCCCCCGGAGGCGAGGTGGAAGCCCAGGAGGAGCGCCACGAGGGCGAACACCATCGTGAACTGACGGAAGTCCGTCCCGAAGACCTGCTTCACTGCATTCATTGTTTTGTTCTCTCGTTCCTGCGCCGGTCAGGCAGCGGATCCGACGGTGGTGGTCATCATGCGCATGAGCGTTTCCTGGTCGGCCTCGGAGCGAGGAACCTCCCCGGAGATGCGTCCTTCGCAGATGGTGTAGATGCGGTCGCAGATCCCCAGGACCTCGGGGAGCTCCGAGGAGATGACGATGACGGCCTTCCCCTGGTCGGCGAGGTCCTGGATGAGGCGGTAGATCTCGAACTTCGCGCCGACGTCGATGCCGCGGGTGGGCTCGTCGAGGATCAGCACGTCGGGCTCGGGGAACAGCCACTTCGCGAGCACGACCTTCTGCTGGTTGCCGCCCGAGAGGGTGGCGACGCCGACGTCGATGCCGGGGGTCTTGATCCGCAATGACTTGCGGTACCTCTCTGCGACGGTGCGCTCCATCGCGTCGTCGATGAGCCCCCGACGCACGACGGCGCGCAGGTTCGCCGAGACGATCGTGTCCTTGATGCTGTCCAGGAGGTTCAGGCCGAGGAGTTTGCGGTCCTCGGAGACGTAGGCGAGGCGGTGGCGGATCGCCTCGCGGACGGTCTTCAGCTCGACGGGTGCGCCGTGGAGGAAGATCTGGCCGGACTTGTGCACGCCGTAGGAGCGGCCGAACAGGGAGCGTGCGAGCTCGGTGCGGCCGGCGCCCATGAGGCCGGCGAAGCCGACGATCTCGCCGCGGCGTGCCACGAAGCTCTCGTCCTTGCAGACCAGCTTGCCGGGCACGGTGGGGTGCTCGACAGTCCAGCCCTGCACCTCGAGGATGACCTCGCCGCCGGTGTTCGGCTCGTGATCGGGGTACCGGTTGTCGAGCGAGCGACCCACCATGGCCCGGATGATCCGGTCCTCGTCGACCTGGCCAGCCTCCACGTCGTAGGTCTCCACGGTGCGGCCGTCACGGATCACGGTGACCGCGTCGGAGACCTCGGCGATCTCGTTGAGCTTGTGGGAGATCATGATCGAGGTGATCCCCTTGGCCTTCAGTCCCTTCATGAGGGTGAGCAGGTTCGCGGAGTCATCCTCGTTCAGGGCGGAGGTGGGCTCGTCGAGGATCAGGATCTTCACGTTCTTCGCGAGCGCCTTGGCGATCTCGACGAGCTGCTGCTGCCCGACGCCCAGCGTCTTGATCTGGGTGCCGGGGTCGACGTCCAGGCCCACCCGGGCCAGCAGGTCCAGGCTGCGTCGCCGCAGGGTGCGCCGGTCGATGAGCCCCTTGGCGACGATCTCGTTGCCCAGGAAGATGTTGTCCTCCACGGAGAGCTCGGGGATGAGGGCGAGCTCCTGGTGGATGATGACGATGCCGACGCTCTCGGAGGACTTGATGTCCTTGAAGGCCATCTCCTCGCTCTCGAACAGGATGCTCCCGCTGTAGGTGCCATGGGGGTAGACCCCGGAGAGCACCTTCATGAGAGTCGACTTGCCGGCGCCGTTCTCGCCGCAGATCGCATGGATGTCACCCCGGCGGACGGTCATCGTGACGTCGTCCAGAGCCCGGACGCCCGGGAACAGCTTGGTGATGGTGCGCATCTCCAAGATCGCGTGCGGATCGCGCATGGGAACCTCCACTCCTCATCGAGTGCGACCGCAGACCGGTCGACAACGTTGTCATCATAGGGGTGAAGGGGCCGACGATTCCGCCGAGAACAGATCACAGGAACGTCACGGTTGAGGAAAGCGGCATCCGCGGCCGCTCTGTGAATGCCTCGAGATCCTCCGGTGTGAAGGGGTCCGCTGCCTGATGGGCCCATCAGGCAGGCAGAGGGGCTCTTCAGAGGTGAAGGTGCTGGTGCCGGTGTCCGCGATCCCGCAGGGCGGGGTCGAGCACGTGGCGAGGAGGCGACGTGCACCACGACCGAGCCGAGCGAACGTATCCGCGACAGTCCGGGGGAGCGGATCAGCGGGCCTCCTCCAGCACGAGCAGGGAGACGGAAGGCAGCGGGAGCTCGACCGTCAGCTCGAGGGTGCCCTCGGTGCTCGCCGTCACGTCGGCCGCCGCCGTCAGCTCCTCGAGCCCTTCCCGCGCGTGGATCTGGGCGAGCTGCTCGTCGCTGGGGACCTGAGGGGATCCCAGGCTTTCCCAGATGGTGGGACTGTTGGAGTGCTCGGCGTCGATGCGGTGATGGGTGAGCCGGTACGCGACGGCCTCGAGCCCGCGCACGGTGAGGGAGGCCGGGGTCGGTGCGTCGGCGGTGCGGTACTGCTCGTCGGTGTGCCGCCAGAGAGCGGTGACGATCCGGCCGGCGCTGTCGCGCGAGGCGAGCACGTCGATCTCCTCGGGCATGGCGCCGCCGCCTGCCTGATCGAGGAGCTCGACCCCGTGGGCGGCGTCGCTCGAGGCCTCGACCCGGGTCTCCCCGAGAAGCGACAGCAAGCGGTAGCCGTTCAGCAGCGGCTTCTCGATGCGGTCCGCGGTGAGGAATGCTCGGGTGCCCTCGAAGTAGCGCTCGCCCTCGAAGTAGAAGCCCCACGACATCGCCTGTTGAACATTCGCGCCCTCGAGGTCGCTGAGGTCGAGCAGCTTCTTCATGAGCTTGACCTGGAACACCGGGTAGTACTCGGTGTTCTGGAAGCGGAAGTTCGCGTTGTCGTAGAACGAAAAGTGGGCGGGAACCCCCGCATCGCACTCGTCGATAATCGCCGGCAGCGACCGGTAAGCGGGGAACTGCGCCATGACGCGCAGCATCGAGCGCACCTCGTAGAGCATCTTGTGGGCCGACGGGCTCTGCTGCTCCGGGGCCTCGCCGCCGGTGGGTCCGTAGACGCGCCACGGCGTGAAGGAGGAGCCCTTGGTGTGGAAGGAGACGAAGTCCAGCGGCAGATCGTGCTCATCGGTGTAGGCCAGGAAACCGTGCAGGAACTCGGTGCCACCGCCGGTCACGGCGGGGCCGCCCACCTTCGCTTCCGGCAGCACGCTGCGCACACCCTCGACGGTCGCCGCGTACAGCTCGTGGAACTGCTCGGGGGTGCCGCGCCAGTAGAAGATGTCCGGCTCGTTCCACAGCTCCCACAGCCAGGTGTCCACCTCGGCCGCGCCGTAGCGCTCGAGGCAGTGCGCGGCCACCGCGGCGATCAGGTCGCGCCACCGGTCGTAGTCGCGCGGCGGGTAGGCCCACTGGCCGGCCTCGTAGGCCGAGTACGCGGTGGGGCTCGAGGGGATCGTCAGTTCGTCGGCCTCGGGCGGGAGGAGGTCCCGCGGGGTGAAGCCGATCTCCACGAGCACGTGGTGACCGGCCTCGACGATCGCGTCGTAGGCCTGGTCGAGGATCGTGAAGTCGTAGAACGGGGCGCCCTGGGCATCCTCGTGGTAGACGTTGCCGTTGCCCCAATGGGGGATCCCGAAACCGGATCCCGAGCACAGCGCGTAGTGGGGGCGGATGTGGTATCCGGTGCTGGTGAGGTCGCCGAAGGTGTTCAGGAGATGGCGACCGGTGGGCGTGTACGTCCAGTTGATCTCGTCGAAGCCGACGCTCTCCCACAACCTGGTGAGCGTCCCGACCTCGCGGCCGGCATCGATCTGCACCGAGGCGGCGGTGACGTGAGGGGCGGTGGGGTCGCTCGGGGCGTTGGGCGGGAAGGCTCGGGCGCTGGTGAGGTTCTCGTGGGTGGGCTTGGCGGTCGTGGACACGCGCGGTCACTGCCTTTCGGGGCTTCACGGGATGCTGCGGTCTGCGGGGAGGGGCCGAGCGACTGCGCTCGGGTGGTGCTCGGGAACCGGAGATGCTGGTGATGCTGCGTGCGGCGGGAGGCGGGGATCGCTCGCCTCATCGGGTGACGCTGGACGCGGGAGCGGCTGCTGTGCCGTCGGGCCGTCTTGCCGGACGTGGAGGGCTGGGTAAGCGCCTTCGAGATCCTGGCGACCAGATTAGGGACCGTGATTGCAGGTTGTCAACAATCTACGAGAAGGAGTTCAGTGAGGGCGTGGGAGAGGGGTCGGCGACAGGAGCGGGTCGCGCGCTGACCGCCGCGTCGTGCGGAGACTGCCGCTTGCACGCAGCAAACTGCCAGGTCAGAGCGCAGTCTTGCCTTCGGGTCCCGGCCCTGAGAGCGGCCCGGTCTCGGTGGGATCCTTCTCGAGTGCCTGCATCTTGCGGATCTGGCGGAGCGTCCATCCGATGTGCTTCTCGATCGACAGCACCGCAGCCTGCTGATCGCCAGTGGCGAGCACGTCGCGCATCTCCTGATGCTCCACGTGCAGCTTCGAACGGAACTCGGAGCGGTCGGTGCGAGCATTGAGGAAGATGGAGACCTGGCTGCGAAGCATGTCCCAGGTGCGCTGCAGACGCGAGTGGTCGGCAGCCGCGTAGATCAAGTCGTGGAACTCGAGATCCAGACGAACGTGCTCGTTGTCGGACTCCTCGGCAGGGATCGATCGCATCTGCTCGATCACCGCATCCAGGTCCGCCAGCAGCGGGGCATCGATGCGCTCGGCGCAGCGCTCCATCGCCAAGCGTTCGATGGCCAGGCGCATCGAGTAGATCTCTTCGATGTCTGCGTAGCTCAACGTGATCACGCGTGCCCCGCGGTGCCGCTGCGACTCGACGAGTCCTTCGCGTCCCAGCAGGGAGATCGCTTCGCGAACCGGCCCGCGGCTCACCGTCATCGAGTTGGCGAGCTCGGCCTCCTTGAGGCGTTCGCCCGGGGCCAACTGTCCACTGGTGATCATCTCTCGAAGTCGATCGGCGATCAGCGTCGACAAGGCAGGAGGGGTGGCCATCCCGGCGAGGAGCTTCGATGTCGCCATGAGCGCGTCCTCCTGCCGAACGAGGGGTGGGGTGGGGAACTGCGCAAGAGTGTAGCGGCGACATGGCGGGGACCTCCGGCCGCCAGCCGGGTCTGCGCTGCGACCGGACGCTGCTGCACGCCTGGATCGAAACTGCGGCCGGGAATTGCTGCCGGGAACTGCTGCACTGATAGGTGCCACATGAACTGTGGCTGAGCCGTGATGTTCCTCCGTGGTGTGACGAAGAGAGGTCAAGCTTCAACGTGTCATAGTCCTTTTTATCGGCTGGCATTCTCCGTGAAGTCACCCTGTTACATCCACCGCGCAGAGGAGTAGGGGCATGACGAATTCTGAGCATGAGGTAGTGGCCATCGGCGACGGCGAGGTCGCCGAGACCTCGGGCGGATCGCTGGAGGGGGCCATGCGCGTGCAGGATTCGGACGCAGTTGCTTTCGCCGCGGAGTTCCTCAAGAAGATCATCCGGATCCGCGGGGTCCGTATCGATCGCTCGTCCTTCTTGCCGCAGGAGCTGCGAAAGCTTGGTCTCGACCAGGAGGTCATCGACCGTGCGCTCGCGACCTCCCCGGTCCAAGCCGGAGTCTCTCTCGCCCAGCTCGATGAACTCGCTGGTGCGTCGATCTCGTTCGAGACGAGCAAGGCCGTGGCGCTGTCGTTCTCTGCAGGTCTCCCCGGTGGCTTCGCGATGTTCGCGACGGTCCCCGCGGACATCACGCAGTACTACGTGCATGCGTTCCGAGTGATGCAGAAGCTGGCCTATTTCTACGGCTGGCAGAACTTCATCGCGGATCTCGATGACGTCGATGACGAGACCTTGGGCAAACTCGCAGTGTTCCTCGGCGTCATGATGGGTGTCGGGGGCGCATCGGCATCTCTGACGAGCTTTGCCGCGCACGTGGCGCGGCCCGCGATCCAGAAGCAGATCACTCAGAAGGCACTCACCAAGACGGTCTGGTACGGCCCGATGAAGAGCACTCTCAAGCTCATCGGCATCAAGGTCACCAAGGACTCCTTCGCCAAGACGGTCACCAAGGCGGTGCCCGTCGCAGGCGGCGTGATCTCGGGTGGTATGACACTGGTGTCTTTGCGCACTCAGTCCGGGCGGCTCAAGCAGCACCTCCGCGAGCTGCCCCCGCCCGGCGTCGATGCCGCCGAATATCGCGGCGCCGTCATAGCGACTGATGAGGAAGCAGCGGCTGGAGCCGGGCGGCTCACTGCGGCTCGGGAGAACATCGAGAGTGCGGCGGGGGACGCTGCCTCGGGGATGAAGGGCTTCGCGCGCGGAGCCTGGGGATCGGCCAACGCCGCCGGTAGCGGTGCGTTGCGACGCGGTCGGACGATCTTCGACAAGTCCCGAAAGGGCGAACGGAGCTCCGGTGCGAGCGGCGCTGAGGCTGGCGTCGAGGAGGAGATTGGTGAGGCGGAGTCGGGGGACCCGTCACAGCAGGACGCCCGGCGATCCTGACGTTCTCATCTGCCGACAGGCCCTCTGGTTGTCACGGGTCATGGCGTTGTCGACACGGTCGCGGCAGGGGTCGACAGGCCCCGGCGTGAGGCGAGGATCGCCGGCACAAGCGCCCCGCCGAGGGGGTAGGCGTGCTCAGCACCCAATGAATCAGGGCGCGGGTGAGGGACGTGCCCGCGAGAAGCTGCTGGAGCGAGGGGCCCGTCAGTCCAGAGGGGGCGTCGCGCTCACGCCTGCGTGATCTCCACCAGCGCCGCCGTGAACGGTGCCGGATCGAGGTCGCCGCGGATCGCGAGCTGCTGGGTGTACCCGTGGCACAGCGCGACGAAGGCCTCGGCGATCTGCTGCGCCTGGGCCGGTGGGC
>NZ_JABUXV010000032.1 GCF_014897705.1 Brachybacterium sp. FME24
GGAGCCACGGAGCCACGGAGCCACGGAGCCACGGAGCCACGGAGCCACGGAGCCAACGAGACCAACAGCGGCAACCTGCCGTCCTCGTCCGCAGAGCCCCGCCGGTCCCGGTCGCCCGCGCACGCCGCGAGTGCGAGAAGATGGGGCTATGGATGCGCGCAGCGACAGCACGGTGATGCAGGGTCAGTACAAGGTCCGTGGCGGCAAGCTGGTCTCGGTGGACGTCACGACCCAGGACGACCGGATCAGCACCGCCCACGTGTTCGGGGATTTCTTCCTCGAGCCCGATGACGCCCTCGAGGATCTGGGTGCCGCCCTGCAGGGCATGGCGACCGATGCCTCCGCCGCCGAGTTCGCCGCGTCGATCACCGCGCGCCTGGAGGCACGGCCGGAACCGGTCCAGATGATCGGGTTCGACGCCGAGGCGGTCGCGATCGCAGCGCGCCGGGCACTCGGTCACGCCTCCAGTTGGGAGGATCTCACCTTCGAGGTCATCCCCGCCGTGGTCCTGCCCCCGGTCCTGCACGTGGCCCTGGACGAGGTCCTGCCCCAGGAGATGATCGCGGGGCGCCGCGGTCCGCTCCTGCGGATCTGGGACTGGGACTCCTCGCTCGTGGTCATCGGCTCCTACCAGTCGCTGCGCAACGAGATCGATGCCGAGGGCGCAGCCCGCCACGGCATCGGAGTGGTGCGCCGCATCACCGGTGGCGGCGCGATGTTCATGGAGCAGGGCAACTGCATCACCTATTCCCTGGTAGTGCCCACCTCCCTCGTGGAGGGACTCACCTTCGAGCAGGCCTACGCCTACCTCGACGACTGGGTGATGGGCGCGCTCGCGGAGATCGGCGTGAAGGCCCGCTACGTGCCGCTGAACGACATCGCTTCCGAGCAGGGCAAGATCGGCGGCGCCGCCCAGCGGCGATTCGCCGGCGGCGTGCTGCTGCACCACGTGACCATGTCCTACGACATCGACGCCGACAAGATGGGCGAAGTGCTGCGGGTGGGCAAGGAGAAGCTGTCCGACAAGGGCACCCGCAGTGCGAACAAGCGCGTGGACCCGATGCGGTCACAGACCGGCCTCGCCCGGGAACAGATCATCGACGGGTTCCTGGACCACTTCCGCGCCCGCTACGACACCCGGGCATCGACCTACACCGACGAGGAGCTCACCAGGGCCCGCGCCCTGGTGGAGACGAAGTTCGGCACCGACGAGTGGACCGCACGGGTGCCGTGATCGCCTCCGGGACGGGGTGACGGGCGGGCACCTCGCGTCGCGGCTCGTCGTCCAGGTCGGCCGGTCCGCGTCAGCGCAGTCCGAGCACCTCGTGCGCCCCGCGGTAGATCCCGGTGCGCAGCTCGATCGCGTGCGCCTCCGCCTCCGGCATGCCCGACGCGAAGGTCGACTCGATCTCCGCCTCGATGTCGTCCGGCACGCGCATGAACTGCACCCCGAACCGGCCATCGGCCACCTCCCCGGCCGCTCCCTCGAGAATCACGTAGGAAGGCACCGGCGCACCGAGAGGGTTGCCCACGTTCACGAGCATCCCCTCCGGCTGCACTGAGAGTTACGCGTCGTGGATGTCCCCGTAGACCACGACGTCCGCACGCGGCACAACTCCGGTGAACGGTGTCGGCTCGAACATCATCGCGAAGACGTCTGCGCTGGGCTCCCGGTGCACCCGAGTGAATTCGTCGATCGGGGACGCATGCAGCACTCGCACCCGTCGGCCCGAGAGCACCAGGTCGAGGCTGCCGGGCAGGGCGAACAACCAGCCGTGATCGTCCGGAGACAGCTCGCAGCGCCACCACGCCTGGGCGTCGCCGACCGGCTCGCCGCCCCCGGCGAGGAAGACCTCCCAGTTCCCGCGCACCGTCGCCTCGCAGTGCACCCGGGTCAGGGCGATGCAGGCAGCACCGCGGGGCCCCTTCCCCACCACGTCGCCGAGGTTGATCACGCGCGTGATGCCGCGCGCGGCGATGTCGGCGAGCACGGCCTCGTAGGCGGTGAGATCGCCGGCTCTTCGCAGTTGAGGGTGTCGTCCGGTCGACGCGTCGGTGGCCGGGTAGGGGTCGAGGTCTCCCGAAGATAGGGGGGACTATGATCTCGGGCTCGAAGTGCTCGGGCAGCGGTTGGAGCCCGATCGGGCGATTCTCCGGTGCCGGGTTGTCGAGCCCGACAGATGGTGTCGTCGCTGCGGATGCCAGGGCGCGGCCAGGGACACGGTGGTCCGGCGGTTGGCGCACGAGCCGTTCGGGTGGCGGCCCACGGTGTTGGAGGTCAGCCTCCGCCGATCCCGGTGTCACGCCGCCTCCGACGACCCCGAACACGGACCGACGACGCGCCGCGAGCCGTCAGTCGCCGACGCTGCCGTCGATCATCTCGCGCAGGATGTCCGCGTGGCCCGCGTGCCGGCCGGTCTCCAGGATCACGTGCAGGTACACCCACCGCAACGTCAGCTCCCTGCCCCGCGGTGCGTAGTCGAGGCTGTGCTGGGCGGCGATCTCGCGGGAGCGGTCGCACGCCGCCTGGTAGGCGGCGATAACGTCGTCGAGCTTCTCGTTCGGCTCCAGCCGCAGGTCGGCCTCCGGGTCTGCCTCGGTCCACGGCGGCGTGGGCAGCTCCGCGGCGGGGATCTGCCCGATCTGCTCGGCGAACCCGCCCAGTTCCACCCACCGCAGGTGTTTGATCAGGCCGCCGAGGTTGGTGCCGGTCGGCACCGGGCTGCGCCGGGCGTCCTCCTCCGACACCCCCCGGGCCTTGCGCACGACGGCGTCGCGCAGGTAGTCCAGGAACGTCTCGAGCTGCTCGCGCTCGCTGGCGGCGACCACGCTGCCGAGGATCTCACCGGGTCGAGTCATGGCCGGAACATAGCACGCGGGCAGACCCTTGCACAGGGGCTATTTTTCGGCTCTTCGCAGTCGCAGGTGAGGGTGTAGTCCGGTCGGCGCCCACGTCGGGGTCGAAGCCACCTGGGGCATCTACCAGCGGATGATCGCCGCCTACCGTGAGCCCGACCGAACCCAGGGCCGCGAGCTGATGAGGCAGTTGCTCGAGTCGATCAGCCGAGGCGTCCCCAGCCCGTTCAGCGAGATCATCACGCTCGGCCGCACCCTGACCAAGCGCGCCGCCGACGTGCTCGCCCACTTCGACCGGCCCGGCACATCCAACGGCCCCACCGAAGCGATCAACGGCCGCCTCGAACACCTCCGCGGCTCCGCCCTCGGCTTCCGCAACCTGACGAACTACATCGCCAGATCACTATTCGAGACAGGCGGCTTCCGACCCCAACTACACCCTCGATGGTGAAGAGCCAGATTGCCGTGCACGTCGGAGACCAGGGCGATGCGCTCAAGAGCAATGTCCCCACGGTACGGCGCAGGAACCCGCCCGCTCAGCGCCACGAGACGCTCGGTGATGGCGCGAGCGCGCTCACACTGCTGACGCCTACGTTGCACTGCCCCTCAGACCTGGAACAATGCCCCCATGACCGAAACCGCACCGCGCCCTGATTCCGCTCTCCCCGATCGCCCTTCCCTCGAGGGCCTCGAGAACAAGTGGGACAGCGTATGGAGCGAGCAGCAGCTCTACGCCTTCGACCCCGACACCACGCGTGACCAGGTCTTCAGCGTCGACACCCCGCCGCCGACCGCCTCGGGAGCACTGCACGTCGGCCACGTGTTCGGCTACTCCCAGGCCGACATGATCGTGCGCTACCAGCGCATGCGCGGCAAGAATGTGTTCTACCCGCTGGGCTGGGATGACAACGGACTGCCTACCGAGCGTCGGGCGCAGAACTACTTCGGCGTGCGCTGCGATCCCTCGCTGCCCTACGTGGAGGACTTCACGCCCCCGCAGGAGGGCGGCGACAACAAGTCCTCCAAGACCGCGAACCAGCTGCCCATCTCGCGCCGCAACTTCATCGAGTTGTGCGAGCGCCTCACCGCGATCGATGAGAAGTCCTTCGAGGAGGTCTTCCGCACGCTCGGCCTCTCGGTGGACTGGAACCACAGCTACCAGACCATCAACGCGCACTCCCGCGCGACCAGCCAGCGCGCGTTCCTGGAGAACCTCCAGGCCGGCCAGGCGTACCAGTCGGAGGCCCCCACCATGTGGGACGTCACCTACCGCACCGCCGTGGCCCAGGCCGAGCAGGAGGACCGCGACCGCGACGGCGCGTACCACCAGCTCGGCTTCACCAAGACCGACGGCACCGGCGAGAGCGTCGTCATCGCGACCACCCGCCCCGAGCTGCTCCCCGCCTGCGTGGCCCTCGTGGCCCACCCGGACGACGAGCGCTATCAGGATCTCTTCGGCTCCACGGTCACCTCTCCCCTGTTCGGCGTCGAGGTGCCTGTGATGGCGCATCCCCTCGCCCAGCCGGACAAGGGCGCGGGCATCGCGATGATCTGCACCTTCGGCGATGCGAACGACGTGACCTGGTGGCGTGAGCTCGAGCTGCCCACCCGCTCCGTGATCGGCCGCGACGGACGCTTCCTCCCGGAGGCCCCATGGATCTCCACGCAGGAGGGCCAGGACCGCTACGCCGAGCTCGCCGGGCTGACCGTGTTCAGCGCGCAGAAGCGCGTCGTCGAGATGGCCACCGAGTCCGGTGACCTGACCGGGGAGATCGAGAAGATCAGCCACCCCGTGAAGTTCTACGAGAACGGCGACAAGCCGCTGGAGTACGTGACCTCCCGCCAGTGGTACCTGACCAACGGTGGCCGTGACCAGTCCACGGGCGGGCTGCGCGACGCGCTCATCGAGCGCGGTCGCGAGCTGACCTGGCATCCCCCCTACATGGAGTCGCGCTACCGCAACTGGGTCGAGGGCCTGGCCGGGGACTGGCTGATCTCCCGCCAGCGCTTCTTCGGCGTCCCCTTCCCGATCTGGTACGGGGTCGGCGCCGACGGCGAGACCGACCACGGCACGGTGCTCACCCCGCCGGTCGAGAGCCTCCCGATCGATCCCACGATCGACGTGCCGGCCGGCTTCACCGCGGACCAGCGCGGCGTGCCCGGCGGCTTCGTCGCCGACCCCGACATCCTCGACACCTGGGGCACCTCCTCGCTGACCCCGCAGCTCGCCGGCGGCTGGAACTCCGACGCCGGGGACGACGGGCTGTTCGGCAAGGTCTACCCGATGGACCTGCGCCCGCAGGGCCACGACATCATCCGCACCTGGCTGTTCTCCACGATCGTGCGCTCCCACCTGCAGCAGGACTCGCTGCCGTGGAAGCATGCCTCGATCAACGGCTGGATCCTGGATCCCGACCGCAAGAAGATGTCGAAGTCCAAGGGCAATGTGGTCACGCCCATCGGCCTGCTGGAGCAGCACGGTTCCGACGGGGTGCGCTACTGGGCAGGGCGAGCCCGCCAGGGCGTCGACACCGCCTTCGACGAGGGTCAGATGAAGATCGGCCGACGTCTGGCGATCAAGATCCTCAACGCCTCGAAGTTCGCCCTGGGCTTCGGCGCCGCCCCGGTGGATCCTGCCGGCCGTCTGGCCGCGGACCCGGCAGCCGTCACCGACCCGCTGGACCGTGCCCTGCTGGCCCGTCTCGCACAGGTCGTCGAGCAGGCCACCGTGGCCTTCGACGACATGGACTACGCCCGCAGCCTCGAGGTCACGGAGCCCTTCTTCTGGGCCTTCTGCGACGACTACATCGAGCTGGTCAAGGAGCGCGCCCACGGCAACAGCGCGTCCGGTGAGGCCGGTGCCGCTTCCGCCCGGGCCGCGCTCGCGATCGCTCTCGAGGTGCAGCTGCGCCTGTTCGCCCCGGTGATCGTGTTCGCCACCGAGGAAGTCTGGTCGTGGTGGCGCGGCGGCAGCGTGCACACCCAGTCATGGCCGCAGGCCGCTCCTCTGCAGGATGCGGCGGCAGGCCAGGACGCGGCCCTGCTGGACTCGGTCGCGCAGGCGGCGATCTCGGTGCGGCGCATCAAGTCCGATGCGAAGGTGTCCCAGAAGACCCCGATCCTCCGGGTGAAGGTCGTGGCTCCGCAGACAGCGCTGGCACACCTCGAAGCCGCCGCGGCGGATCTCACTGCTCTGGGAAGGATCGATGCCCTCGAGCTGGTCTCCGGCGAGAGCGACGACATCCTCACCGAGGACGTCGAGCTGGGCGAACCTCCGGTGAAGAAGCCGCGCGCCACGGACTGAACGTCACGCGGGGCACATCGGAACCCCACCGACGACGAGCACTCGACCCTGATGCGGGTCGGGTGCTCGTCGTGGTTCCCGCCATGGTGCTCGGCGGGCCGGAGCCAGCACGGGGATCAGAAAGGTGAGTGGTCGGAGATCCAACCACCGGCATCCTCGAGTGCCCCGGAGGCGTCCCCGATCGCATCGTCGAGGTCGTAGTCCCCGGGAGTGATGTCGTTGACGATCTCGTTGGGGTGGACGGAGAGGGAGAGGTCCGCCTCGACGCCGAGCGCGGCGGCGACATCACCGCCGACGGCGAATCCGACCTCGTCCGTCGAGACAGTGCCGCCGAAGCTTCCCCCGAGGCCGGCGCCCGCCGAGACACCCATCGAGGCGGACGAGCTGAGCCATCCGCCCGGGGAGGTCGCTGCGAAGTCTGCATCGGCCTTGGCCCCCGCGAAGGCTCCTGCATCGGCCCCGAAGGTCCAGCCGTTGATGTCTCCGTCCTCATTGCGGGTCGCATGCGAGTAGGCATTGGCGTGAGCCTCGGCGCCGGCGAAGCCTCGCACTCCCAGCGTGTTGCTCGCCCCGAAGGGGCCGGTGACGGTCGCATTGATGTCCCCGTACGCGCCGGCCCCGGCCGAGGCGCCGGCGCTGAAGCCATCGCCATAGGTCACACCGGCCTCGGCATAGGCCTCGGCTCCGGCACGGCCTGTGGACTGCAGCGAGGTGCCTCCCGGCCCGTTCAGCATCTCGTCGTAGCCGATCTCCGCCCCGGCACGCGCACCGGCGGTGCGGGTGGTGTTCCCGTAGTCGTCCACGGTGGTGTTGGTCCCCGCGCTCGCCCGCGTGTTCGCGTAGCCGTCGACGTACCCGCGGTCGTTCTCGATCTCGCGGCCGTCCCAGTGCGATCCGCCTGCATCGCTCTCGCCGACCGGACGATCCCCTGAGGCGGCATTGCCGGTCCCGTAGCCCGGATCACCGTAGAACTCGGAGGTCCCGGCCGATCCGTCCTCGCCGGAGCCGATTCCCAGAGCATTCTCCAGCCCGTCGATCACGGAGGGGCCCAGGGGGAGCCCGGGGATCGGCTGGGGCAGCGGGAGCAGCGGTCCGGGGAAGGGGAGCGGGGCGGGCAGAAGATCCCTGATGATGTCCAGGAACCCGCCATCACCGGCGCTGGAGGCTTCATCCTGCTCGTCGGCGTGCGCTTCGAGCGCGCGTGCCCGCTCCTGCACGTCCGCTCCACGGGCCAGAAGATCTGCTTTGACGGTGCTGTGCCAGAGGTCGCGGAAGGCGTCGGCGTCGGGCCCTTCCCAGGCGGCACTGTCGATCGCGATCGAGGCGACGGTGACCAGGTCCGAAAGCCGCTGCGCACCGTTCCTGCATGCCTGCGCCTGGCCTCGCAACTGGTCGGTATCTCCCCCGAAGAATCCGGCCACAGCTGCTCCTCTGTCGTCACCCATTGTCCCTGACGTGTGAACCAGGGTACGGCGGCGCACCCCCTCGTGCCCATGGGGAGTACTCCCCATCGAGTGGTCACGCCGTAGAGCAGTCCGCCATAGAGTGGGTGCCAGTATCCGGCCGCCCCAGGCTCTCGAGCCCTCCGCCACATCGCCGGTACACCTGACCACCCGGAGGAAGGCCTATGCAGCGGACGATCCGCAGCGCAGGATCGCGCATGAATCACGTCATCGGGCCGATGGTGATGCTGATCGGGGTCGGGGCCGCGATCACGGCAGTGGTGCTGGCGATCGCGCTCGAGGCACCGGCTTTCCTCGCGCTGCTCGTCCCCGCGGTCCTGGCACTGGGCGGCGGGGCCTTCATCCTGTGGGGCGCGCACCGATCGCGGCTGCGCATCGACGGGCGCGGGTTCAGCTGGTGCGGCTTCGTCGGGCGAGAGCAGTCGGTGCGCTGGGAGCAGCTGCACCAGCTCCTCCCGCCTCCGCCGGATGCGACACGCACTGCTGCGATCGCGCAACTGCGCGACGGGGATCGGGTCGAGGTGAGGGCGCTGTGGGAGTCGGCGACGTCTCCGGCCTCCCTGCTCGGCGGATCGGACCACAGCGAAGCACAGAACGCACTCCTGGCTGCCCACCGGGCGTGGCTCGCCGAGCGTCGCTGACCTCTGGCTGAAGGTGCCTCGCACCGGGACGCTCAGCGCACGATCTCCCGGTGTCCCGCATCGAGACGGCGGGTCCAGCCGCGGGCATCGAGATGCTCGAGCAGCGGGATCGCGACGCGGCGCGTGGTCCCGAGCGCCTGGCGGGCGTCGCTGGTGGTGAACGGCGACGGCAGCTGCGCCAGCTCGCGCATGGCGAGCGCCGGTGCAGTGGGCAGCAGGATCACCCCGTCGTCCAATCGCAGCAGCCGTCCCTGCCGGTCCGCCGCCGCGAGTTCGCGGGCGCCGAGATGCAGCACCGACAGGTCATCGGCCTCGGGCGCGCGGAACGGCGCTCCTCGCAGTCGCTCCTCCAGCTGCGTGATGGACGACTCCGCCTCGCCCAGCGTCTCGGTGGCCGCGGCGTCACGCACGCGCCCCTCGCTCTGATCCAGCCCGGCAGCGGCCACCACGACGTCCAGCAGTGTCGCAGCGGGCAGATCGAGGGCGTCGACCGCGGCCTTCCGCGGGATCCCGGAGGACAGGGCGTCCGCACGGCGGTCGGTCTCGACGAGCGTTCGCAGGTGCTCTGACCACCGCTGCAGCGCGGGTGCTTCCACGAGCCAGCCTCCGTGGCGGCTCAGCGTCGTCGGGAGCAGGATGGGAACGGCCACCCCGAACCGCTCCAGGGCATCTTCTCGCATGGCGCCACGACGCGCCACCTCGGCGGCGATGTCGCCGGTCAGCGGCATGGCCTCCAGAGCCCGGGTGCGGCGGTGGCCGTCGCCGCGCCGGGCGGGACGGGGCGGGTCGACATCGAGCACGTGCGCCCCGGTGCGCACCGAGTGGCTCCCGCTGCCTCGCAGCACCAGCGGGTCCCCGACGCGCAGCGGCAGGGCGCGGGCGAGGGTGAGACGGGCGTGGTCCTCGCCGAACGGCCGCACCCGCGCAGGCACGGCCGCAGTGCCGATATGGACCATGAGCTCCCCGGGGGACTCTGCGAAGCCGGCCCCGGTCCGGCGGCGCACGTCGATCACGGTCGTGATCTCCCACGTCCCCGGGGTGAGCAGTGCGTCCCCGCGGCTGATGTCGTCGGCGCCGAGGCCGCGCAGATTCACTGCCGCGCGGCTGACCGGGCCGATCGAGGCCTGCGACCCGCCGCGGCTCTGCAATCCGCGTACGACGACCTCTCCCCCTCGGATCGCGCCGCACAGCTCCAGCCGCTGCTCGCGCACGAGAGTGCCGGCGCCGAGGGTCCCGGTGACCACCGTCCCCGCCCCCGAGATGGTGAAGGAGCGGTCCACCCACAGGCGCACCCGCTGGACGGCAGAGGGCTCACGCGCAGTGCGCACAGCCTGGTCGAGCAGGTCTCGGAGCTGATCGAGTCCCTCACCGGTGACGGCGGAGACGCCGAGCGCGGGAGCGTCAGCCAGTCCAGTCCCGGCCAGTTCGGTGCGGGCCTCGGCGATCACCGAACCCACGCGGTCGGGGGCGAGGTCGGCGCGGGTGACCACGATCAGGCCCTGGTCGATCCCGAGCGCGGCGATGGCGTCGCGATGGTCCGAGGACTGGGCCCGCCAGCCCTCGTCGGCCGCGACCACGAAGCAGACGATCGGGGCGGGGCCGAGTCCGGCGAGCATGTTGGCGAGGAAACGTTCGTGCCCGGGCACGTCCACGAAGGAGGCCTCCCGGCCCGAGGGCAGAGTGGTCCACGCGAAGCCGAGATCGATGGTCAGTCCGCGCTGTCGCTCTTCGCGCAGACGGTCGGGCTCGATGCCCGTGAGGGCGCGGATCAGGGTGGATTTCCCGTGGTCGACGTGCCCAGCGGTCGCGATGACCTGCATCATCGACTCAGGTCCGGTGATGCTGGTGCTGCAAGCGCGGCGCGAGCGGACTCGACGGCGGCGATGAGGCGCCCGTCGTCGGCCGGAGGAATGCAGCGCAGATCCAGGAGGCACGCGCCGTCGCGCACCGTGGCGACCACGGCGGGCTCTCCGGTGCGCAGCGGGTCGGCGAGCTCGGCCTCCAGGGCGAGCGCCCAGCCGGGCAGCGGCACCTCGGCCCCGCCTCCGCCGCCGACCCGTCCTTCGTGCTCGATGAGACGACCGCCGAGGCATGCGGCCAGCTGCGCGGTGCGCTCGCGCAGTTCGTCGGGGTCCAGGCGCAAGGACTCGAGCACCGGTGGGGTGGGGCCGGTCAGGGTCGCCTCGAGCGCCGCGAGGGCGAGCTTGTCGGCGCGCACGGCGCGCGCCAGCGGGTGGCGGGCCAGGCGCGCGATGACGTCGGCCCGGCCCAGCAGGATCCCTGCTTGAGGTCCGCCCAGGAGCTTGTCCCCGCTGGCGAGGACGACATCAGCGCCGTCGCGCAGGGCGGCGGCGATATCCGGTTCGTCGGGAAGCCGGGTCTCGGGGCCGAGCAGGCCGCTGCCGAGGTCGACCACCAGCGGCGCGCCCGCCGTCCGGCAGGGCCCCGCGAGCTCATCGACGCCGACGTCGCTGGTGAACCCGACGATGCGGTAGTTGCTCGTATGGATGCGCAGCACGCATCCCGTATCCGGTCCGAGCGCGTCGGTGTAGTCGCGAAGATGGGTGCGGTTGGTGGTGCCGACCTCGCGGATCCGTGCGCCGGTGGAGGCGATGAGGTCCGGCAGGCGGAAACCAGCACCGATCTCGATCAGTTCGCCGCGGCTGATGAGCACCTCGGCGGTCCCGGCCAGGGCGGTGGTGGCGAGGACCAGGGCGGCGGCGCCGTTGGTGACCACCAGGGCGTCCTCCGCCTCGGGGCAGGCGGCCAGCAGTGCCGCCCGGGCTCCCGCACCGCGTCGCCCTCGAGCTCCGGTGCCCAGGTCGAACTCGACATCGGTGTACCCGGCGGCGTCCTGGAGGGCGCGCCGCGCGGCCTGCGACAGCGGGGCCCGACCGAGATTGGTGTGCACGATGACGCCGGTGGCGTTGAGGACCGGGCGCAACGAGGCCGCGGGCCGGCCCCCGATCGCGGCGAGGATCTCGTCGAGCACCTGCTCGGGATCGATCGCTCCGGTCCGTGCCCGGGCCTGCGCGGCGCGCACGATCTCCCGCACGACGCGCTCGCTCATCGCCTTACTCGCCCGCTCGACCTGCGGGTGCGCGAGCAGGAGATCGGTGCGAGGGATGCGGCGGCGCGGATCCGTGGTCCCTTCCCGCTGCTCCGGGGTCTCGGGCACGGGAACCTCCTCGTTCGGGCCGACGGGTGCGTGGCGGAGGCGGACGGGAATCGAACCCGCCAGACCGAGATGCTCGGTCTCACCGGTTTTGAAGACCGGGGCGCCCACCAGGACACGTACGCCTCCACCGGTAACGTATCACCGCGGGACCAGGCGCTTCGGGCAGCGACTGAGTAGGCTCGCTGTCATGGACGACACTCCTCACGCTCCCGTCTCGACGCCTCTGACGACGCCGACGATCCGCCTGACGACCATGGCCCACGGTGGGGGCTGCGCCTCCAAGATCCCGCCGGGCGAGCTCGAGGAGGTCGTCGGGGCCCTGGCCGGTCAGCAGTACGACTCCGTGATCGTGGGCCTGGAGGACGGGGACGACGCCGCCGCGGTGCGGATCTCCGGGGACACCGCCGTGCTGTCCACCGCCGACTTCTTCACGCCCGTGGTCGATGATCCCTTCGACTGGGGCCGCATCGCCGCGGCCAACGCCCTGTCGGATATCTACGCCATGGGCGGTGACCCGGTGGTCGCGATCAACCTCGTGGGATGGCCGCGCGAGGTGCTGCCCTACGAGCTGCTGCGCGAGGTCCTCGCCGGCGGTCTCGCCGTCGCGCAGGAAGCAGGGGTCCCTGTGATCGGCGGTCATTCGGTCGATGATCCGGAACCGAAGTACGGCATGGCCGTCACCGGTACGGCGCACCCGGACCGGCTGCTGCGCAATGATGCCGCACGCCCGGGGCTGCCCCTGACCCTCACCAAACCGCTCGGGGTGGGGCTGCTGAACAACCGCATGAAGTCCACCGGCGAGGCCTCCGCAGTCGCTGTCGAGACCATGACCGCCCTGAACCGGGACGCCTCGAAGGCTGCGCTGGCCGCCGGGGTGCGGGCCGCGACCGACGTGACGGGTTTCGGACTTCTGGGCCACCTGCACAAGATGGCCCGCGCCTCCGGCATCGGCGCGATCATCGACCGCGCCGCGGTGCCGCTGATCGAGGGCGCCGCCGAGGCGCTGCGGGACGGTTATGTCTCCGGCGGCACCCGACGCAACCTCGACTGGGTGCGGGACCAGGTGCGTGCGGGCGCCGGCATCGGCGAGGAGGACCTGCTGCTGCTGGCCGACGCGCAGACCAGCGGCGGTCTGCTGGTGGTCGGCGAGGTCCCCGGGTATCCGATCATCGGTGAGACCGTCGCGGGAGACGGCATCGACGTGCGCTGAACCCGATCGATCGCGCGCCCCGGGGCTGTCCCTGTCGTCCCTGGGTCGTTCCTGGCCGGCTCTGCCGTCCCTGTCCGGCTCGCCGGCTCAGCCGGCGGTGGTGATCGAGTCGTCGGTGATCCCGGCGGCCCGTCGTGCGGCCAGGCGCGCTTTCTGCGGCTCGATGACCCGGCGCGGGTCCTTCACGGACTCCAGACCGGCCTCGAGCACCCCGAACCGGGTCAGCGCCGAGGAGGCGAGCAGGGCGACGCCGCTCGCGGCGGCGACCACCCGATGGCGGCCGCCGAGCATCGCGCCGAGGCCGCCGGCGATCGCGAGGCGCTCGGCCCAGGTCAGCATCCTTCCGGGCCTCCCGGTCTCCAGCGGCTCGGACTCCAGCGGGTGCATCGACTCCTTCATGGCCCTCATGGAGACGAGGTCACCGACCACGCCGGCCGCGGCGAGCAGCCGGGCCGGGCGGGTCTCGGAGACCGGCGTGGTGAGCATCGCGGCCCCACCGGAGGCCAGGCTCGCCGAAGAGACGAACAGGTAGGACAGGTGCGCGCGGGAGGCCTCCCACGTCGGCACCGTCGTGTTGCCGAGCAGCGCTCCGGTGTACGAGGCGAGCAGCGGCGCGAGGACCAGCTGGCCGACGGAGGCGGGCCCTTCGGAGATCCGCAGCAGCCCTCGCGCGGGTCCCAGCGGGAGCCTCTGCCCTGCCAGGCGGTCCACCTCGAGCGCGCCGAGCACCCCCGAGAAGGTCGCGAAGCCGCTGACGATCCAGGTGCCCAGGCTCATCGGCGAGGTCACCTTCACGGTGCGCATCATGTTCAGGAACCGCTCCGGGCGTCCGAGGTCCTCGACCAGCGCGACCGTGCCCAGACCAACCGTGGCCAGGGCGGTCAGGCGCGCATTGCGGCGCAGTGCGGGCCTGCCGGTCAGCTGCGCACCGAAGCCCAGCAGCGCCGAACCACCCGCCACCCCGCCCAGGAACAGGTAGACGGCGATCGGGCCGCGCCACGGCGGGGCCTTGACCACGGGACGGCCGTAGTAGGAGTCGAACTCCTCGGACCGCTCGAACTCGACGTCCTCCACGAGCGCGCCCTCGCGGGATCCGTCACCCATCCCGACCTCGGACAGGGAGCGGCGACGACGACCCGTACCGCCACGACGACGCCGGCGCGGGGGCTGCGGCGGGCGGTCGGCATCGAAATCGGTGACGCTCATCGACGCCCTCCCAGGAAGGCGAGGGCGGTGACCGCGAGCATGCCGGCCGCAGCGATCCCGGCCTGCGCATAGGTCGCGGGCAGGGACTTGGTGGGGACCTGCGGGTCCGGTGGGAGCCCGTAGACCTCGGGTTCGTCCAGCAGCAGGAACATCGATCCGGTGCCCCCCACCCCGTCGCGGGGGTTCGCTCCGTACAGGCGGGCTTCGGTCATGCCGCGCCCGTGCAGGTCGCGCACCCGCTCCTGAGCGTCCACGGCGAGGTCCTCGTGGTCGCCGAAGAGGATCGACTGGGTGGGGCAGGTCGCGGAGCAGGCGGGCTGTTCGCCGTCGACGAGCCGGTCGTAGCACAGGGTGCACTTGTTCGCGGTGCCCTCATGCGGGATCCCCTCGCTGCGATCCGCGCGCGGGGAGACCGTCCCGTCGTCACGCCGTTCGATGACGCCGAACGGGCAGGCGCCCACGCAGGTGCCGCAGCCGTTGCAGACATCCTCCTGGACCACCACGGAGCCGAACTCGGACCGGAAGATCGCCCCGGTCGGGCAGACGTCCAGGCAGCCGGCGTTGGTGCAGTGCTTGCACACGTCCGAGGACATCAGCCAGCGGAACTCCGGCGTATCCGGCGCCGTGCGGTCCGCGGTCGAGAGATCCCCGGCCGGCAGCGCGCCCCGCGGACCCGAGGTCTTCGGGCCGATGCCGGGCATCCCGAGGCTGACGAGCTTGCGGCCCGACTCGCGAGCCTCGTCGATCCGTTCCTGGCCCTGCTCGATGAAGGCCACGTGACGCCAGGTGTTCGCGCCCAGTGCCCCGGTGTTGTCGTAGCTGGATCCGAGGATCTCCAAGCTGCCGTCGATCGGGTTGCTGTTCCACTCCTTGCACGCGACCTCGCAGGCCTTGCAGCCGATGCAGATCGAGGTGTCCGTGAAGAACCCCTTGCGGGCATGCTCGTGACCCCAGCCGGATTCGGCTGCGGGGCCTTCGGGACCGGCGAGGAAGGTCATCGGTTCTTCATCTCCTTGATCGTGGACTCGCCATCGGGCATGGCCGCAGCCTCCTGCGGGCCACGATCCTCCATGTGGTTGGAATCGCTGACGGGACCGGCGCCGGGCGCACCCTCGGCGCCGTCGACCGCCGGGTGCTCGGACATCACGAGCCCGGCCCGGCGACGGTACTCCACCACCAGCTCACGGCGAGCGGCGCCGCGGGGGCGCCGCCCCGGGATGATCGTGCACGAATTGTTCTTGCTGTTCTGGATCTGCGTGTTCGCATCCAGGTTCATGCCGATCAGATCGTTGGCGCCATCACCCTGGATGAACGCTTCGCTGCCCTGGCCGAAGTGGAACGGGAGTCCGATCTGATGGATCGTGCGATCCCCCACCTGGAGTGGCGCCAACCGCTCGGTGACCAGAACTTTCGCCTCGATGGCGGAGCGCGCGGAGATGATGGTCCCCCAGCCGTAGGGCTCCAGTCCGATCTCCTCGGCGAGCTCCGGGGACACCTCGCAGTACATCTCCGGCTGCAGCTCGGAGAGGTAGGGCAGGAAACGGCTCATGCCGCCGGCGGTGTGGTGCTCGGTGATCCGGTACGTGGTGAACACGTACGGGTACACCTCGCCGCCAGGGCCCATCGCACCCGGAGAGCTGAGGTTGTCCTCGCTGCGGAAGGTCACCCGGGTGGGGTTGGACTGCTGCTCGTACAGCGGGTTGCGGATGGGCGACTCCGGGGACTCGTAGTGGGTCGGCAGCGGGCCGTCCACGAGTCCCGTCGGGGCGAACAGCCAGCCGCGGCCGTCGGCCTGCATGATGAAGGCGTCCGTGCCGGACAGCGCTCCGGCACCGCCGACGTCGGGGTCGCCCGGGTCGTCGGGGCGCTTGGTCAGGGGGAAGTCCGGGATGTCGTGCCCGGTCCAGATGCCGGTCTCCTCGTCCCACCAGACCAGCTTCTTGCGCTCGCTCCAGGGCTTGCCCTGCGCATCGGCCGACGCCCGGTTGTACAGGATCCGGCGATTGGCGGGCCAGGCCCAGCCCCACTCGGCGGCGGTCTCGTCCTGGTCCGGCCCCGGCATGCGCCGACGCGCCTGGTTGATGCCGTCGGCATAGACGCCGGTGTAGATCCAGCAGCCGCCGATGGTCGAGCCGTCGGCCCTCATCTCCCCGAAGGAGGCCAGCGGCTGCCCGGCCTTCTCCCCCGTGAGGTGGCGACCGTTGATCTCCGCCAGAACCGCCTCGGCATCCGGCTCGCCGTTGTCCTTCACCGGGTAGTCCCAGGTCAGGTCGAGGATGGGACGATCCCGAGGATCCGTGGAGTCCTTGAGCTTCTCGCGGATCCGGCACCCGAGGTCGACCATGAACTCGAGATCGCTCTTCGCGTCACCAGGAGGTTCGACGGCCTGATCGCGCCACTGCACCATGCGCTGGGTCTGGGTGAAGGACCCTGCCTTCTCGGTGTGGTTGGCGGCGGGCAGGAAGAACATCTCGGTGCCGATGTCCTCGGTCACCAGTTCACCGGATTCGATCTCCGGGCCATCCCTCCAGAAGGTGGCCGACTCGATCATGTAGAAGTCCCGCACCACCATCCATTTCAGGTGCGACAGCCCGAAGCGCTGCATCCGTCCGTTGGCCGAGCCCACCGCGGGGTTCTGGCCGAACAGGAAGAATCCGTCGACCCCGTCCTCCAGCATCCGCATGGTGGTCTGATACGTGCCGTGGGCGCCCGTGAGTCGCGGCAGATTATGGAAGCCCCAGTCGTTCTGGGCGGTCGCCGAATCGCCCCACCAGGCCTTCAAGAGATTGATGGCGTAGATGTCGGCGTCGGCCCAGAAGCCCTTCTGCTCCTTCTTGCCGATGGCGCGGGTGTACTCGTCGAAGTCGTCCTGACCGACCAAGGGCATCGGCAGGTAACCGGGGAGGATGTGGTAAAGCGTCGGGATGTCGGTGGAGCCCTGGATGGTGGCGTGACCGCGCAGGGCCATGACGCCGCCGCCCGGACGGCCCATATTGCCCATCAGCAGCTGGAGCACGGCTGCGGTGCGGATCATCTGCGCGCCGCCCTGGTGCTGGGTCCAGCCCAGCGCGTAGGCGAAGCAGGTGGTCCTCTCCCGTCCGGAGTTCTCGGCCACCGAGCGGGCCAGGTACTCGAAGTCCTCCGGGGCGATACCGCAGGTGTCCTGCACCATCTGCGGCGTGTAGCGCGCATAGTGTCGCCGCAGGAGCTGGAAGACGGTGCGGGGGTGCTGCAGCGTCTCGTCCCGCTCGGGCAGGCCGCGCGCGATCCGTTCCTCATCCCCGGCGTAGGCCCAGGTCCCGTTGTCGTAGGTTCCGCTCTCCGGGTCGTAGCCGGAGAACAGACCGTCGAGATCCTCGGGGTCCCCATAGGATTCCGAGACGATCGTCGAGGCATTGGTGAACGCCTTCACGTACTGCTCGAACCACAGCTCGTTCTCGAGCACGTACCGGATCACCCCGCCGAGCAGCACGATGTCCGTGCCGCTGCGGATCGGGATATGCCGATCAGCGTTGGCCGAAGTACGCGTGAACCGCGGATCCACATGGATCACGCGGGCCCCGCGCTTCTTGGCCTCCATCACCCACTGGAATCCCACCGGGTGCGCCTCGGCCATGTTCGACCCCTCGATGACGATGAGGTCCGCATTGGCCATGTCCTGCAGGGACTGCGTGGCACCGCCACGTCCGAACGAGGCTCCCAGACTGGGAACCGTGGCGGAGTGTCATATGCGGGCCTGGTTCTCCATCTGGATCGCGCCCGCCGCGGTGAAGAACTTCTTGATCAGATAGTTCTCCTCGTTGTCGATCGTCGCACCGCCGAGACTGGCGATACCCATCGCACGCCGCAGGGGCCGACCGTGCTCGTCGGCGTCCTGCCAATGGTTCCGACGCGCCTCGAGGAAGCGGTCGGCGATCATGTCCATCGCGGTATCGAGCTCTAGGTCCTGCCACTGGGTGCCGTGCGGCGGGCGATAGCGGACTTTCGTCTGGCGCAGCGAGGAGTTCGCGAGCTGCTCGCTCGCGGCACCCTTGGGGCACAGTCGGCCGCGCGAGACCGGTGAGTCCGGATCGCCTTCGATCTGGATGACCTTGCCGTCCTGATGGAACACTCGTTGGCCGCAGCCCACTGCGCAGTAGGGGCAGATGCTCTGGGCGACGCCGTCGGCAGTGGCGGTGCGCGGCGTGATCTCGTGGGTCTTCGCCGAGGTGACCGCGGCGCCGCGACCTGTCGGATCAGCCCCGCGCAGCTGCCGGAGGACCGGCCAATCCAGGAAGTGTGGGCGAGCCATGGCTCGTACGGTATCAGCGGTCCGTGATCGACGAGAGCATTCCTCGAACAGTCGCCGCATACCCGGCGTACCAGGGTGCTCGCGCGCCGGGAACGGGTTGGTGAAGGTCCTGGAGGGCAAGGCACTGGAATTCGCGCTGACACACGCGCGGGCCTGAAGTGAGCGGACCTCGAGGAGCGGCGCACGGTCGGCGGATCGATGGGCTCAGCACCCGGTCCCACCTCACCAGGCCTTGCGACGAAGGAGCTTCCCGACCAGGCGTTCGCTTCGTGTCCTGGCGGACCGAAATGGCGTCTCCACCTGGAGCAGAGCACCGGTGGTCGAGTTGCTGCGGCGCCCACCTCGCGCGGATTCGTTGACCGTTCGTAAGCCGAGGGTGAGACTGGATCAAACCATCCCTGACTGGTGGTTCCCCTCTCTTAAGGAGAGTCCGCATGGATGCAAGAGCGAAGGTAGCCCTCGGACTTCTCGGCGGATGGTCAAGTCCCTGGAAGTGGTGTAGCGGTCCTTCGATGAGAGGGGTCAGGCGGTA
>NZ_JABUXV010000033.1 GCF_014897705.1 Brachybacterium sp. FME24
CGGCGACCGGCGACCGGCGACCGGCGACCGGCGACCGGCGACCGGCGACCGGCGAGCCGCTGCGGACGGGCGGGGGCCGCGCGGCGCTGTCCCCGTCGCCACCACCGCATTCTGGATGCGGCGGCGGGCATGCAGCGGGTAGGTTCGGCGGCATGGATGTCACGATCGTCGGCGGTGGAGTCTGCGGGCTCGCGCTGGCCCATGAGCTTGCCTCCGACCACCACGTCACCGTGCTCGAATCCTCGCCGGGCCCGCGCGGCGACGGCTACATGATCGACTTCTTCGGCCCTGGATTCTTCGCCGCAGAGCGCATGGGCGTGATCGAGGAGCTGCGCTCACGCGGTCACGCGTTCGAGGGCGTTCGCTACGGCCTTCCCGACGGCACCCAGAGCGGGACCATCGACGTGGCTCCGCTGGTGAAGGCCGCCGGCGGGCGCTACTTCTCGATCCTCCGCCCCGAGGTGGAACTCGGGCTCCTCGCGCAGCTGCCGGCCTCCGTGGACCTCCGCTACGGCGCCCGCGTGGTCGGCGTGCGCGACATCGGCACCGCGTCCGGCGTGCGGGACGCCGGCGCCGCGTCGGGTGTGCGGGACGCCGGCATCGCGTCGGGTGTGCGGGACGCCGATACCGCGGCGGGCGCTGGGCCGAATCGGGACTTGGGCCGGGAAGGAGCTGCGGTCGAGATCGAGGGGGGCGAGGTGCTCGAATCGGATCTCGTGATCGCCTGCGACGGAGTCCGTTCCCCGGTTCGGGAGCATGTCGCCCCCGGCCACGGCGCGATCCTGCCGATGGGATACCGCGCGGCCAGCTATCTCTTCGAGGACCCGCAGTTCGCCGGGGAGCTGGGGGAGCGGATGCTCATGACAGACACTGTCGAGCGCGTCGGCTGGCTGTATGCGGCCGACGCCGCCAGGGTCGGCGTGATGTTCTCCGAGCGGGTCGATCCGGCGATCACGGAACGACCCACCGCAGATCGCGCGCGCCTGCAGACGGAATTCGCCGGCCTGCACCCGCAGATCGACCAGGCGCTCTCGCATGCCCCGGAATCCTTCTACGACGACCTCGTCGCCCAGAGCGTCGCGCCCCGCTGGAGCCGGGGCCGCGTGGTGCTGGCCGGGGACGCCGCCCACGCCCCGTCGCTCCTCGCCGGGCAGGGGACCTCCCTCGCGATCGCCGGCGCCGAGGCCCTGGCCAGGAGCCTGCGCGCTGCGGGGCCGCATATCGACGTGGGTCTCGCCGAGTACGAACGACGGTGGCGGCCGACGGTCGAGAGGACCCAGCGTTCGGGACGTCTGAGCGCCTCCGCGTTCATCCCTGCGACCCCGCTGCAGCTGCGCGTCCAGCAGGTGGCGCGACGGGCCATCGGGCTGCCCGGGGTCAGCAGGCTGGTCTCCAGGCAGTTCATCGCGGCCTGAACGTGGCCGCCGCGGGATGACAGGTCAGAGCCGGACGGCGCCGAGCTTGTCCGGATTGCGCACCATGTCGATGCGGGTCACCAGGGCGGCATCGATCTCGAGCCAGATCACGCAGTCGATGCGCGGGCCCTCGTATCCCACCAGGGCGGGGCGCCCGTTGACCTCGCGCTCCACCCACGCCAGTGCCACCACCTCGGGTTTCACGAGAATTGCTGCCACGAACCGCAGCACCTTGTCGACGCCTCGGATGGGGCGGAACGCAGCCTTCGCGTGTCCCCCCGCGTCGGTGGTCAGGACCACGTCCGGGGAGAGGACGGCGATCATGTCCTTCAGGTCCCCGGTGCCGAACGCGGCGCTGTGGAACGCTTCGGTCACCGCCGCGTGCGTGGCCGTGTCGACCGGGTGGCGCGGGGCATTGTCGCGGACGTGCGCGCGGGCGCGGTGGACGAGCTGACGCACTGAGGGCTCGGAGCGATCGAGGGTCTCGGCGACGTCGGCGTACGAGGTGCCGAAGACCTCCCGCAGCACGAAGGCGGCGCGCTCGAGCGGGGACAGGGACTGCAGGACCACCAGCAGGGCGAGCGACACATCGTCGGCCAGCTCCGCGGCGCGGGCGGGATCGGAACCGACTCCGGTGGACACGGGCTCCGGGAGCCAGGGACCGAGGTACTCCTCGCGACGGCGACCATGGGAGCGCACCGTGTTCAGGGCGGCACGGGTGACGGCCGTGAGCAGATATGCCCGCGGCTCGCGGACACCGGCGAAATCCACGTCCTGCCAGCGCAGCCAGGTCTCCTGGATCGCGTCCTCACTGTCCTGCACCGTGCCGAGCACGCGGTACGCGACGCCGAACATGGCGCCGCGGTTCGTCTCGAACGCTGCGGTGTGCGTGAGGGGTCGGCTCTCATCGTCGCGGTGTACGCCCATGTGCTCCCGTGCTCCTGTGCTCGGTCCGCCTGCGGTCAGGATACGTCGCAGCTGCCTTCGAAGCCCTGACTGGTCAGTCCCAACCCGGCATTGGTGCGGGAGCGGTAGTTCTCCAACGAGACCAGACTCGCCAGCTCGACCACCTGCGCGTCGCTCAGGTCCTCGCGCAGCCGTGCCACCAACTCGTCGGTGACAGTCGACGGAGTCGCGGTCGCGGCGACCGCGTACTCCAGGACGGACCGCTCGAGCGGGGAGTATGCCTCGTTGCTGCGCCAGTCGGAGATGGCCCGCAGCTTCTGCGGGTCCACGCCCTGGTGGTGGTACTCCCAGTAGCCGAAGTCCATGCACCACGAGCAGCCGATCTCGCGTGCGGAGGCCATCACGGCCAGAGCCTGGAGCGTCGGTGAGAGCGTCTTCCACCGCGAGGCGGTGCCCTCCAGTGCGAGCATGGACAGCAGGACGGGGCGGTGGTGGAAGGCTGCCTTCAGGGGATCCAGGACCTTCCCGTAGACCCGGCGGACGGCCCAGCTGGCCGCCCGTTCGAACCGACCGTCACGGTCCAGGGGGACGCGGGCCGTGGGGCGGCGCGGGGGCAGTGGGTGCAGCGGCGCGATGGCGGACATGATGTCTCCTCTGCTCGGTGGACCCCGGAACAGGGCCCGTCAGAAAGAGGACACCATCGGCAGCGATCCTGTGACATCGCTGCGCCTCAGAGGTGCAGGGTGCCCCCATGGGAGCGGAAGGAGCCGGGAGGTTGCCCGTAGTGGCGGCGGAAGGCGGTGATGAACGCCCGGGCTTCGGGGTACCCGCAGGCCCGGGCCACGTGGGCGACGGGATCCTCGGTCTCCAGCAGCAGATGGGCCGCGCGCTCGAGCCGGAGCCGACGCAGCGCCGCCATCAGTGAGGAGCCGGTCTGCTGGGCGAACAGCCGTTCGGCGTGTCGGGTCGACAGGTGGACGACCGCGGCGACGTCCCGCACGGAGATCGTCCGGCCGAGGTTGTCCGAGAGATAGCGTTCCATCGCCGCCACCGTCGAGGTGGTGCGGTCGGTGGAGACGACGTCGATCGCCAGGTCGTCGGCGGAGGCGAAGGCCCGGCCGGTCCTGACGACGAGCGCCGCTCCGAGCGCCGCGAGCACGTTCTGGTGCCCGGAACGGGGTGCGCTGGCCTCGGCGGCCAGGGCGACGACGAGTTCGGGCAGGCCTTCGAGGGACGTGGAGACGTCGGGCCGGTCCGCGCTGACGAGCCCGGTCCACCAGCCGCGTCGGGAGGTCGCTGTGGCGGCGCTCTGCTGGAGGGTGAATCCCCAGAACGCGATGCCCAGGGGCGAGGTGCGGCTGGAGACGATCTCGTGCACGTCACCGGGGCGGGCGATGAACACGTCTCCGGAGCTCACGGGGTGGGTGGCCTCGCCGAGGGTGAATGTGCCCTGACCGGAATAGGCCAGGCACACCTCGAAGTACGAGTGCGTGTGGGCGTAGTTGCGCCAGTACGAGGGTTCGTAGAATCCCCAGCTGAGGAAGTCGACGTCGAACCCGTCGACCTCGCCGGACTCGAGGAGCCCGACGAGGTCGACGAAGGCGGTCGCCTCGGCGACCTGGTTCAGGATCACGCCTGCTGCGCGCGTCCGGTCGGGTCGCTGCCGGCGAGCATGAGGCCCTGGCCCAGGGAGTGGTTGTGCTGGTCGGTCAGGGGCGGATCGGCGGGGTCGCGGAACTGGACCAGCCAGGTCGTGCGCGCCTCGTCGCTGGTGTTGATGCCGGAGCTGTGCACCGTGAAGTAGGTGAAGAAGAGGACGTCCCCGGCTTCGGCCTCCTGCGGCACCATCTGATCGAGCGGGAAGTCGGGCAGGTGGAAGCTGCCCTTGGGATCATGCTCTCGCGGCCCCTCCTTGTGGCTGCCGGGCGCGACGCGCACGCATCCCTTCGCGTCCGGGGCGTCGTCGAAGTGGAAGATCGCGGCGGCGACCCGGTGATGCGTGTGGGGGAAGAACGGGTGATCCTGGTGCGGCGGGAACGGGGACCCGTTCTCGGGCGGCTTGATGAACATCTTGGTGTGATGCAGCTGCACGCCCGGAGTGCGAAGAACGGCCGCGGCGACCGAGGTGAACCGCGGATCGGTGAGCAGTCGCGTGTACGCGGCATCGTAGAACTGGGCGTCGTGGAGGTGCTGGAGACTGGTCTTCTGCCCCATGGCGACGCCCTCAGCGGCATCCCAGGTGGGGTCGTCGCCGCGGCTGAGACGCTCGATCAGTTCGTGGCTGCGAGCGCGGTAGTCAGCCGCTTCCTCCTTGCTGAGCAGGCCTTTGACGAGCACGAAACCTTGCTCCTCGTAGGTGTCGGCCAGGGTGTCGAGGTCGGTGGGGGAGGTGGAGAGGGTTGTCATCGTCGACTCTTCCGTCGGGGTGAGTGGTCATCGGATCCTGCTCGCTCGAGCCTAGGAAACACCCTCGAGGGTGGGCCATGCCAGGGGCGGACGCGCATGTTCGCCAAACGGACAGACGGGTAGGCGGACGGACGGCGAGATGGGCAGGCGGGCGGACGGGCGGACGGGATCAGACGGTGCCCAGGCGCTCCCGGGCGGTGCGCCCACGCGAGGCGAGCGGCGCGGAACCCACCGCCGCGGCCAGGCCGAGGTTCGCGCCGTTGCCGTAGAACGACTCGATGCCCGAGGCCGGGACCGCGTAGGTCTCGTGCCAGATCCCCACCGCGCCGGGGTTCTTGCGGGCCGTCGCATTGAACGCCTTCCATGCGGGCAGGTGCTCGCTCGAGCCCAGTCTGGCGTAGGAGTAGAGGTATTCGATGCTCTTCCAGTACTGCACCACCCACGGCCCCTTCGGTCCGATCAAGGTCTCTGCGCTGAGGAAGCCGAGATCCTCCGATCCCTCCTCCTCGTGGGCGGCCTTGTTGCGATACAGCTCTGCGAGCATCCGGGGCATCGCTGCCGCGACGGGCAGCCAGAGGTCGGCGCGCAGCGGCTTGTGGACGGTCATTCCGATGTGGAAGACGACCAGGCCGTCCACCGGCGAGTGGGTCAGGTTCGGCGGGCGGGTCGGAGGCTTCTTGCGGTGGGTGCGGATCGAAGTCGCCACGATGGGTCCTTCCTTGACTAGAAAGTGGTACTTTCTAAGCGTCGGTCCGCCCGCTTCGGAAGTCAAGAGCTCTCGAGCGTCGGATCGCCCGGGAGAGGAATCGGCTCCCAGCCCCGAATCGAGCATTGCCCCTGGGAAGGAGGCGGGATGAGGATCTCTGTCCTGGCGACACGGACCGAGGTGTCCGTCGGCACGATCAAGTTCTATCTGCGAGAAGGGCTGCTCCCGCCCGGCCGGCAGACCTCCCGCACCACGGCCGAGTACGACGAGTCCCACGTCGAGCGGATCCGCCTGGTGCGGGCTCTGACCGACGCCGGCGGGCTGGGGATCGCCGCCGTGCGTCGCATCATCGCCGTCATCGACGCGCCCGATCCGCAGCGGCTGGATGTGCTGGCCACCGCGCAGGATGCGCTGACCGGGAGGGTCGACCCCGAGCCTGACGACAGCGCCGCGTCCGTCGGCCGTGCGCACTCGTGGGTGGCCGCGCGCGGCTGGCCGACGGGGCCGGGGGACCGGGTCGTCGAGCGCCTCGAGCGGGCCTGGGAGGCCTGTGAGCAGGCCGGGGTCCACGTGGAGGACTCGATGATGGATGACTACGCCGATGCTGTCGAGCAGGTGGCCCGGGTGGACGTCGCCGCCGTGCCTCCGGGGGCCGACGACGCGGTGCGCCGCGTCGTCGTCGGCACGGTCATGCTGGAGCCGGTGCTCTCCGCCCTGCGCCTTCTCGCCCAGCGCGCGATCTCTGTCCAGGGGTGAGAATCCGTGAACGGTTCGGGGGTCAGTCAGTCACCCTGCTCGACGTGCAGGAGATGTCGCCGTGCCCGGCGACTCGCGATGATCAGCAGTATGGCCGGCGCAAGGACGAAGACGAATCCGCTCGGTCCCACGATCCAGAGGCACAGTGCCGCCCACAGGCCAAGAGTCCAGCCGGTGTACGCAGGCGGGGTCTGCCCGCGCCGGCCGAGACGGATGATCAGCAGTGCCAGGAGCGCCCCAGGAACGACGAACCCGCCCGGAAGCCCCCAGAACTGCACCGCAGAATGCAGCGAGTCGGTGCCGGTTCGCAAGGGGCCGGCGAGCCAGGCACCCCAGTACGGGTGGAACGCGAACGCGAGGGTGTGCAGCGCGGCGATCGCGAGCAACAATGCTCCGGCGGTGATCGTGAGTCGGTCCGAGCGCGTCGAGACGCTCCCCGGGATGGTCTGGGTGGTGGATGGCGCACGTTCGGTGGTCATGTCCACGACTCTCTCCGGTATGGCATCAGGTGCATTCCCTCGCGAGGGTGGTTCCTCTCCCCTGCGAGGGTGAACGCCGCAGAAGCACACGCCGCAGTCCTCCGGCTCAGCTGCCCCATGCGCCGCTGCAGGAGAAATGCCCTGGCGTCGTGTCGCCGCTGGTGTCACCGTGAACGGGAGGCCCCGGCCGTTTCGGGGGCGCGACCGAGCACGGGCGGATGACGGAAGGACGACGGATGCGATCAGTTCTGGTGACCGGCGGAACCGGCACCCTCGGGAAAGACGTCGTGCGGCGACTCGCCGACGAGCACCACGAGGTCACGGTGCTCACTCGCCGAGCAGACGGCGAACCGGGGCCCTTTCTCCGCGAGGTCGGTGACCTCACGACCGGAATGGGCCTGTCAGCCGCCGTGGAAGGCGTCGAGGCGATCGTGCATTGCGCCACCGGCACAGGGGATGTGGAAGCGACCCGACGACTCGTCGCTGCGGCTCGACGCTCCGGTCAGAATCCGCACCTGGTCTACGTCTCCATCGTCGGCATCGACCACATCGGCCTGCCGTACTACCGGACCAAGCTCGCAGCCGAGCAGGTCGTGGCCGCGTCGGGGCTGCCGTACACGATTCAGCGTGCCACCCAGTTCCATGACTTGATCGCACGATTCTTCGCGGTGCAACGGTGGTCACCGGTCACGGTGGTGGCCCGGCGATTCCGGTTCCAGCCGATCCACACCCGGGACGTCGCGCGACGCCTCGGCGAACTGGTCGCCGGGGACCCGGTCGGCATGGCCCCGGACATCGGGGGTCCTGACGTGATCGGCATGGATCGGCTGGCCCGGATGCACCACGACGCCCATGGTGGGCGTGGGCGTGGGCGTGTGGTGCGCGTGCCGCTGCCCGGTTCCATCGCGACCGGATTCGCTGCGGGCTGGAACCTGACACCGGCGAACGCCGTGGGCACGATCGGTTTCGAGCAGTTCCTCGCCGAGCACGTCACGCGAGGTGAGGCGTGAGCGCGAGGCCCTTGGTGCGGGCCGGACTGCTGCACTTCGCCGGCGGCGCCTCGAGCGGGCAGCCGGGCGCCAGGCGGTGCTCAGGCTTCGAGCATCCGTGAGCGGGTCAGGAACCTCTTTCCTTCGGGGGATTCGAGGCTGAAGCCGCCGCCGCGACCATCGACCAGATCGATGGTCAGGTGCGTATGGCGCCAATAGGCGAACTGCTCCCGGCTCATCCAGAAATCCAAGGGCGAGGTGGAGCCGTCCGGCAGCGGCACCTCGACGTGGCCCATCCTCACGTCGGCGTCGCCGGTGATGAAGTCGCCGGCCGTGAAGCACATGGGGGAGGAGCCGTCGCAGCAGCCACCGGACTGATGGAACATCAGCGGGCCGTTGCGGTCGATGAGGCGGTGCAGCATCGCGACCGCGTCCTGGGTGAACGCGACCCGTGAGAAGTCCTCGCCCTCGATGGTGGGCTCCGCCTCGAGGGTGTCGTCGGCCGGGGTGGGCTCCGGCAGGTCGGGCGCGGGCGGCTGTCCTGGAACCGGAGCGGGCACTTCGGCGTCGAGCGCCGGAGCCCGGTCCGACAGTCGCGCGTCGTACCGTCCGAGAGACGTCCGCGGCGGCGCGCCGGGCGGCGGCTGGTCCGGTGGCGGCTGCTCGGGCGCCGGCTCGGTCTCCGGCGGCTCGAGAGGGCCGGGATCCGGGGCGGGCGGGCGGCCGGGCTCCGGCGCCGGCGGCCCGGTGGGCGGGGGCCCGGGAGGACCGGTCGGCGGCATGGTGGGCGGCGCCGTGGGCGGCTGCCCCGGCGGCGTCATGGGCGGTTCGCTGGGCGGCGGGATCGTCGCGTCGCGAGCGGTCGGGTGATCGGACATGGTCCTTCCTTCCGCGGTGGGGGCGACGGGCGGGCCGCGATGCTCGCGGACCCGGCCCGTCGGCCGCATCTCTCAAAAGAAGCCGAGCTTCTTCTCCGAGTAGCTGACCAGGAGGTTCTTGGTCTGCTGGTAGTGGTCGAGCATCATCAGGTGGTTCTCGCGGCCGAAGCCCGAGGACTTGTAGCCGCCGAACGCGGCGTGCGCCGGGTAGGAGTGGTAATTGTTCACCCAGACGCGACCGGCCTGGATGGCACGGCCAGCGCGGTAGATGGTGTTCTGCTGCCGGCTCCACACACCTGCGCCGAGCCCGTAGAGGGTGTCGTTGGCCTGGGCGATGGCGTCGTCGTAGTCGGAGAAGCGGGCCAGGGCGAGCACCGGCCCGAAGATCTCCTCCTGGAAGATCCGCATCGAGTTGTTCCCCTCGAACACCGTCGGCGTCACGTAGTAGCCGCCGCTGAGGTCCCCGCCGAGATCGGCGCGCTCACCACCGGTGAGCAGCTTCGCGCCCTCCTGCTTGCCGATGTCGAGATAGGACAGGATCTTCTCGAGCTGATCGTTGCTGGCCTGCGCACCGATCATGGTGTCGGTATCCAGCGGATCGCCCTGCTTGGTCGCTTCCACCCGGGCGATGCCGTCGGCCACGAAGGAGTCGTAGATCGACTCCTGCACGAGCGCGCGGGAGGGGCAGGTGCATACCTCGCCCTGGTTGAGCGAGAACATCGCGAAGCCCTCGAGGGCCTTGTCGTAGTAGTCGTCCTTGGCCGAGGCGACGTCCTCGAAGAACAGGTTCGGGCTCTTGCCGCCCAGCTCCAGGGAGACCGGGATCAGGTTCTGGGAGGCGTACTGCATGATCAGTCGGCCGGTGGTGGTCTCGCCGGTGAAGGCGATCTTCGCGATCCGCTTGTTCGAGGCCAGCGGCTTGCCCGCCTCGGCGCCGAAGCCGTTGACGATGTTGAGCGTGCCCTCGGGCAGGAGGTCACCGATCAGCTCCGCGAGCACCAGGATCGAGGTCGGGGTCTGCTCGGCGGGTTTGAGGACCACGCAGTTGCCGGCCGCGAGGGCGGGGGCGAGCTTCCAGACGGCCATGAGGATCGGGAAGTTCCACGGGATGATCTGCCCGACCACGCCGAGCGGTTCGTGGAAGTGGTAGGCGACGGTGTCGTCGTCGAGCTGCGAGAGGGCGCCCTCCTGGGCCCGGATCGCGCCGGCGAAGTAGCGGAAATGGTCGACGGCCAGCGGCAGGTCCGCGTTCAGGCACTCCCGGATGGGTTTGCCGTTGTCCCAGGTCTCGGCGACCGCGAGGAGTTCGAGGTTCTCCTCGATGCGGTCGGCGATCCTGTTGAGGATGAGGGCGCGTTCGGCGACCGATGTCTTTCCCCAGGCCGGTGCCGCGGCGTGCGCGGCATCGAGGGCCAGCTCGATGTCCTCGGAGGTGGAGCGGGCCACCTCGCAGAAGATCTGACCGGTCACGGGGGTGGGGTTCTCGAAGTACTCCCCCTTGGTGGGAGGGACCCACTGGCCCCCGATGTAGTTCTCGTAGCGGGACTTGAAGGTGACCTTCGCGCCCTCGGTGCCTGGACGTGCGTAGACGCTCATGTGCTCTCCTCAGTGCTCTTCATCGAGACGGGAACGCGGTCGGGTCGGCCGCCGGTCGGGGTGAGCCGCAGGCCGCGTCGTGACGTGGACCACCATCCTAGGCCCTCGCCGGTGGCCGTAGGCTGAGTCGCATGGAACACCGTCATCTCGGCCGCAGCGGCCTCAAGATCAGCGAGATCATCTACGGCAACTGGCTCACCCACGCCTCCCAGGTCGAGGACGAGCGCGCCACCGCGTGCGTACGCGCCGCGCTCGACGCCGGAATCAGCACCTTCGACACCGCGGACACCTACGCGAACACCGCGGCGGAGGTCGTGCTCGGCGAGGCGCTGAAGGGCGAACGGCGCGAATCGCTGGAGATCTTCACCAAGGTCTACTTCCCGACCGGCCCGCAGGGCCACAACGACACCGGCCTGTCCCGCAAGCACATCCGTGAGTCGATCGACGCCTCGCTGCGGCGCCTGCAGACGGACTACGTCGACCTCTACCAGGCGCACCGCTACGACTACGCCACCCCGCTGGAAGAGACGATGCAGGCCTTCGCCGACGTGGTCCGCTCCGGCAAGGCGCTGTACATCGGCGTCTCCGAGTGGAACGCGGATCAGATCCGCGCCGGCCACCAGCTGGCGCGCGATCTCGGAATCCAGCTGGTCTCCAACCAGCCGCAGTACTCGATGCTGTGGCGCGTGATCGAGGAGCGGGTGGTGCCCACCTCCCGCGAGCTGGGCGTCTCCCAGATCGTGTGGTCCCCGATCGCGCAGGGCATCCTCACCGGCAAGTACAAGCCCGGTGCCGAGGCTCCCGAGGGTTCGCGCGCCCGCGACGAGAAGGGCGGCGCCGACATGATCAAGCGCTTCCTGCACGATCCGGTGCTCGAGGCGGTCCAGGGCCTGGAGCCGATCGCCGCCGAGCTCGACCTGACCATGGCGCAGCTCGCGGTGGCCTGGGTGCTCAGCAACGAGAACGTGGCCGGCGCGATCATCGGCGCCTCCCGCCCGGAGCAGGTCACCGAGAACGTCAAGGCAGCGGGCGTCACGCTGGAGGCGGACGTGAAGGCACGCATCGACCAGGTGCTCGGCGAGATCCCCGAGACCGATCCCGCCAAGACCCTCTCGCCGGCGCAGCGCCTGGCCTGAAGGCGGAGTCGCCGGCCCGACAGATGCGGGCCGGCAGATGCGGGCCGACGGGCACCCCTCCTCCCGTGACGGCGACGTCACGAAAGTACTGAGGACGGTCGCCGCAGGCAGCAGCGCCCCCACCCGGAAGTATCCGGAGGGGGGCGCTGCTGTCTGCGGGGCGACGGGTCAGTCGCGGTCGAGCTGCTTCTCGCGCTCCCCGCCGGCCTCGCCCGGGCGGACGCGGTTGTCGGCGCGCAGCTCCCAGAACTCGGCGTTCTCGATCCCGAGCTTCCGCGGGTCGAACTGCGGGTCCAGGCCCTGCTTCTTCTGCTGGCGGTAGTCCTTGAGAGCCTTCAGGGCCGGGCCCTGGAGGAACAGGACGCCGACGATGTTCAGCCAGGCCATGGAGCCCACGCCGATGTCGCCGAGGCCCCAGGCCGCACCGGCGGTGGTCACTGCGCCGTACGCCACGGAGACCAGCACCAGTGCCTGCAGCAAGCGCTGCATCGCCCGCGCCGCCAAGCGGTTCTTCATCTTGCGGGTGAGGTAGTTCAGGTTGGTCTCGGCCATGTAGTAATACGCCACGATCGTCGTGAACACGAAGAACGAGAGGGCGATGGCGATGAACGAGGGGCCTGCGCCCGGGAAGACCGAGTCCAGGCCCGCCTGCACGAAGCCCGGGCCGGGTTCGACGTCGGCGCTCAGGCCGCCACTGCCCTCGTAGATCAGCTCTCCCGGCCAGGACTCGCCCTGGAAGGTGTTGAACATGCCGGTGGAGATGATGATGAACGCGGTAGCGCTGCACACGAACAGGGTGTCGACGTACACCGAGAAGGACTGTGCGAAGCCCTGCTTGGCCGGATGCGAGACCTCGGCGGCAGCAGCGGCGTGAGGGCCGGTGCCCTGACCTGCCTCGTTCGAGTAGATGCCGCGCTGGACACCCCACTTGACCGCGAGGCCGAGGATCGCGCCGAACACCGGCTGGACACCGAAGGCGCTGGCGAAGATGAGGCTGAACACCCGGGGGATCTCGGAGAAGTTCAGGAAGAACACGACCAGCGCGATGAGGACGTAGAGCAGTGCCATGGCGGGGACCACGAAGGCCGCGAAGTGGGCGATGCGCTTGACGCCGCCGATGACGATGAAGCCGAGCCCGATCACGAGGCCGATGGCCGTGACCCACGTCGGGATCTCCCAGGCGTTCTGGATCGCCGAGGCCATGCCGTTGGCCTGCACGCCCGGCAGGAAGAAGCTCATCGCGATGATGGTGACGACCGCGAAGAGGATGCCGTAGACGACGGACAGACCACGGGCTTTGTGCTTGTAGGCCTTCTCGAAGTAGTACGCCGGGCCACCGCGGTACTCACCGGTGTCCGGATCCCTCTCCTTGTAGATCTGACCGAGGGTGCACTCGATGAACGAGGTGGAGGCGCCGAGGAAGGCGGAGGCCCACATCCAGAAGACGGCGCCGGGGCCACCGAAGGCGATCGCCGTGGCGACGCCGCCGATGTTGCCCATGCCGACGCGTCCGGACAGCGACATCATCAACGACTGGAACGAGGAGGTGCCGTCCTTCGACTTCTCGCCCTTCTTGAGCTGGGCCAGCATGTCGGGGAGGTTGCGCACCTGGAGGAGGCCGGTGCGGATGGTGAAGTACAGGCCGGCGAGAAGGCAGAGGGCGATCAGCGGGATCGACCAGATCAGCCCGTTCGCGGCACCGACGAGATCGGCGATGCTCATAGTGGCTCCTGGGGTGGGAATTGTCGGACAGGCGTGTCGGTAAGGACAGGGTGCCGGTGGTCGCGGGCCGCTCAGGTGGCATCCTTGGCAATAGGCGGGGTGTGAGCGCGGTCACCGACAAGTGCTGACGGCACACTAGCGGTTCATCGGTCGGGGACTGCGCATTCGTGAGCCTCGTTACGGTGTCGTGACGTGGTCCCGGGCCTCTCCGCTGCGCCGAGCGGAGCCGCGAGGTGATGTGCATCCGGCGGGTTGGAAACAAGGCCGCCCCACCCCGTACACTTGTCGCGACCCCTCGTGCGGTGTCATCTTGCTGAACTCCCCCAGGGCTTGACGGCAGCAAGGGCAGGTGAGCTCTGGCAGGTGCACGAGGGGTCGCTTCATGCCCTGGAGCGGGGCGACCCGACGGCAGGACGGCGACCTGACGGCCTGAATCCGACGCCGACGCCGACGCCGACCGCGATGGGGAGCGCGGGCCCGGCGCAGTCACGCGCGTCGTTCCTGGGGGTTTTCCCTACCCGGTCAGGCGGACATCCTCCTTCCGGTGGCGGCGGCGGATTCCTACGGTGGAGGTCGACGCGCAGGTGCTCCGGTGCACCGCGCACGGCCCTCAGGAGCACATGATGTCCCGGTCCCCAGCTGCCACCTCCTCGACCTCCCCTGATCTCCCTCGCGTCGGCGCCTTCCTGGCGATCGCGCTCGCGGTGACCTTAGCCCTCTCAGCACCAGTCGCCACCGGGCTCCTGCCCCCGGCGACCGTGGTTCTCCTCGTGCCACTGGCCCAGCTGTCCCCGCTCCTCGCCGCCCTCGTCGTCCGTCGCCGGCAGGAACCCTGGTGGCGCGAGCTCGGGCTGGGCGTGCCGTCGTGGAAGCTGCTCGGCATCGCCACCCTCGGCGCTGTCGCCGCCTTCAGCCTGGTCCCGCTCGCCCGCGTACTGATCGGCCTCGGCGCCGGCGCCGCCCCGATGGCCGACGCGATCCCCGTGCTCGGCCTCGCCGCCGCAGTGCCTGCCGTGTTCGTGATGCAGGCCGCGTTCGCGATCGGGGAGGAGGCCGGGTGGCGGGGCTGGCTGCACAGGGAGCTCGCTCCCCTCGGATTCTGGGTGACCTCGCTGATCATCGGCGTGATGTGGGCACTGTGGCACCTGCCGATCGTGCTCGCCCTCGGCCTGGCTCCGCGGGAGGCGGTCACGTACCTCGGCACCATCGTGGCGGTGGCCCCGCTGCTGTCGGCGCTGCGGGAGATCTCCGGCACCGCCTGGGCCGCGGTGATCGGCCACGGCCTGTTCAACAGCGTCCGCGTGGCCATCGAGCAGAACGTGCTCGATCCAGTGGGCCCGGGGGTCGCCTGGGTGCTGGATCTGAGCTCCTGGGTGCTGTGGATCGCGGTGGCCTGGATGGTGCTGCGCGTCGCGGGCGGGGTCGCTCCTGGGCCCGGGAATGATGGCAGTTCCGGCGCTGGCGCCGACGCGGACGTGGACTCAGGCGCCGACGGAGACACCAACGCGGGTGCCGATGCCGATGCCGATGCCGGCGCCGGCGGAGACGCGGATGCCGAGCATCCCGCGCGGCCCGCCGACGCCGGAGCTGCCCTCCGCCGCGCCCTGCCGGGGGCCCACGATCGTCGTGCGGGGCTATCCGTGCGGGCCGCTGGTGCGTAGCGTGGCGGCACACCACCGCCGAGGCAGGGAGTTTTCGTGAGGATCGAGACCGTTCATCGGGTGCCCTTCCCACAGCCCGATGTCCTGGCCTGGCACGAAAGGCCGGGCGCTCTCGTCAGACTCACCCCGCCGGGCCTCGCCAGCGCCGATGACCCTTCCGCGGGCGGTCTGCACGCCGGCCGGGTCGTCGGTGCCCGCCTCGGTCCGCCCCTGCTGCCGGATCTCCTGCGCCCCCACTGGGTGCTGCGCCATCGGGAGCACGACGAGACCGCCGGGCGCTTCGTCGACCAGCAGGTCCACGGCCCATGGCGCGACTGGCGCCACGAGCACTCCTTCGCCGCGGACGGGCACGGCACTCTCGTCCACGACACCATCGACCTCGAGCTGCCGCGCCGGCTCCAGCGGTTCGAACCCCTCGTCGAGACCCAGGTGCGGCGCCTGCTCGCCTTCCGCGACCGGCAGCTGCACGACGACCTCACCTTCCACGCCCGCTTCGCCGACACCCCGCGCCGCACCATCGCGATCACCGGATCGTCCGGTCTGATCGGCACGCAGCTCGCCGCGCTGCTGGAGACCGGCGGGCATATCGTGCGTCGCATGGTCCGCGAGGAGAGCGTCGGCCCCGGGGAGATCTCCTGGGATCCGAAGGCGGGCCGCCTGGATCCGGCTGACCTCGAGGGCGTCGACGTCGTCATCAACCTCGCCGGCCGCTCCCTCGCCACCCGCTGGACGCCGGTCGTGCGCCGCGACATCCGTTCTTCCCGACTCAGCGGCACGGCGCTGATCGCGCGCACCCTCGCCGGTATGGACAACGGCCCCTCGGCCCTCGTGCAGGCCAGCGCCATCGGCTACTACGGTCCTCGTCGGTCCGGTGAGCTGCTCACCGAGGCGGACCCAGGCGGCGAGGGCTTCCTCGCGGATGTGGTGCGCGGCTGGGAGCACGCCGCCGACGCCGCGGTCGACGCCGGGATCCGCACCGCGTTCGTCCGCACCGGGCTGGTGCTGTCCGACGGGGGAGGGCCGCTCCTGCCCCAGCTGCCGATGTTCCTCGCCGGCGTCGGCGGCCGCCTCACCCGGGCAGGCGCCATGACCTCCTGGATCACGCTGGACGACGTGGTGCGCGTCTTCGCCCACGCCGCGCTCAGCACCGACGTGCACGGCCCGCTCAACGGCGTCGGCCCGGAACCCGTGACCGCTCGCGACTTCGCCCGCACCCTGGGCGCGGTGCTGCGCCGCCCCTCTCTGGTGCCGGTGCCCGCGTTCGGGCCGAGACTCGTGCTCGGCGCCGACGGGGCGGACGAGCTGGTCCAGACCGATCAGAACGTCTCCGACGCCCGCCTCGAGGCGAGCGGTTTCGAGGCCGCGCACCCCACGCTCGAGCACGCTCTGCGTCACGTGCTGCGGCGCTGACGCTCCGGAGGGACCGGCCGACGCACAGGATTCGTCACGATGACCTGTGCCGGACCTTCCCGACGGTGCCTCGCCGCGGGTGGTCTCAGAGGTGCTCGGCGGGATGCTCCGCGAGGCTCCGGGCCTCCTCGAGGAGGGGCGCCTCCTCGACAGGTGCGGCCGTCGCATCGCGGCATCCCAGGGCGTTGACCAGAGCCGCGAGGACCACCAGGCCGGCGGCGCCGACGGGCATCCACATGGCTGCCTGCGAACCGGCGCCCTCGGCGACCGCACCGGTCAGGGCCGAGGCGGCGGACTGGCCGACGATCGTGGCCGAGCCCAGCATGGTCATCACGGTCGCCGAGCGTCCTCGCGGGCTGCGCTCCGCGGCCAGGCTGTACAGCGTCACGATCGTCGGCCCGATCCCGATGCCGGCGATCGCCATCGCCGCGATGATCCCGGGCAGCCCGCCCGCGAGACCGAAGGCGAGCATCGCCGCCAGCATCAGCGCGGAGAACACCAGCCAGCGCGCAGGCAGGCGGAACCCCTCGGGGAACAGGGTGATGCTCAGGGCGAGGATCGTCGAGCCGATGCCCATCACCCCGTAGACGAGCCCCGCGGAGTCGCCGTGACCGGTGTCGGCGAGGAAGGCGGTCAGCGAGGTGAGGACCGTCCCGAAGAAGAGGCCGACGCCGAGGGCTCCGGCGACGACCACCAGCACTCCCAGCGTGCGCAGCTCCCGGGCCGGCGCCTGGGCCACGGCCTCCTCAGCGGTGGGGGCGGAGACCGTGGCGGTGGGGTGCAGGGCGAAGGCGGTGACGAACAGGAGCGTCAGCACCGCAGCGCCGATCATGGGGGCCGCCGGGCTCAGCGTGGTCGCGAGCAGGCCCACCACGACGGGCCCGAATACGAAGGCGGTCTCGTCGGCCGCGGATTCGTAGCCCATGGTCGCGTTCAGACTGCGGGCCCGACGGGTCGAGGGCAGCCGGGTCAGGATCAGCTGCACCAGGCGGCTGCGGGAGAACGGGCCGATCTGCGGGGACGAGGCGCCGATGAGGAAGCCGGCCGCGAGCACGGCGGCATCGGGCAGAGAGCTGAAGGCGATCGCCGCCATCGCCAGCAGCGCCAGGGAGTTCACGATCCCGGAGACGAGGATGACGCTGCGCTGGCCGATCCTGTCGGCGGCGGCGCCGAGCAGGGGGCCGACGAGTGCCGCCCCCAGCCCGACGACCGCCGAGTTCAGCCCGCCGAGCGCGATCGAGTCGCGGGCGGAGACGACGAGGGTGAGGGTGCCGACCACCATCATCGCGAAGGGGAACCGGGCGACGAAGGCGATCGGGAAGTACGCGGTACCGGCGACGCTGCGCAGGGTGGTGGGCGCCTGCTGCGGGGCGGTGGCTGGTGTCTGCGGCGTGGACATCGAAACTCCGGACGGTGGGTGCCGCCTTGGACGATCCGCTGAGGGACCCGAGGTAGATGCACATGCGGGGGCCCGGGCGACCGGGCCGATCTGACAGGACCACTCTAGGGACAGGCGGCGGGACCGGCCAGGGCTCGTGGGCCCGTGGTGCGCGGATTCACCACCCCGCGCCCCAGCCGCGCCCGTAGCAGCCCCGCGCCTGCGCCTGCGCCGTGCCCGCGCCGCGTACCGGTCCGGCGGCCCGGTGGTACGAAAATGTCCCCGCAGGACCGGTGTTGCTGGGTGGATCGATCGTGCGGGGACATTTTCGCCCGAGGGGTGCGGAGTCGCCGGGCCCGCGCCCTGCCCGGGGTGGTTCGGGGCCGCACCCGAGGCCCCGCGCCCGCCCCGCGGCCCTGGCCGCCCCGTGCCCGAGGCCCGGTGGTACGCAAATGTCCCCGCAGGACCGATGTTGCTGGGTGGATCGGTCCTGCGGGGACATTTTCGTGCCTGGTGCCTGGTGCCTGGTGAAGCGCCCTGGGTTTCGTTCCGTGGTTAGACGGTCGCGGGCGCGGTCGTCGTG
>NZ_JABUXV010000034.1 GCF_014897705.1 Brachybacterium sp. FME24
CTTCCCCAGCAGCAGATGCTGGATTCAGCGTGTCCAAGAACCGGGGTCAGGCCCCGACGTCGTGTCCGCCCTCGACGGTCGCGTCCTCTCCCAGACCGTTCGGGCCGTGGGCGATCGACGGGTTCTCCGGCGCTCGCAGGTGCAGGTCGGCGCCGGCCCGGTCCACGACCACCAGCAGCTGTCGCACGGCGAAGGGGATCAGCTGCAGCAGCGGCAGCAGTTGCGGGAACTCGCCCCGGTGGGCCGACTCCTGCAGCGGAGGCGCCGGAAGGACCCGGTCCACGAGGATCCCGTCGTCGTTCGCGAAGACGGAGCGGCCCTGCCGTCCGCCGAGGGTCGAGGGGCTGAGCACAGTCTCCTCGATCTGGGCGAGCAGCGCCTGCGGGGCGCCGTCGGCCGTGAGGGTGGAGCGCATCCGCGCCCAGCGGGCCTCGAGCTCGCCGGCCGATTGGGGGTCGGTCCGGGTGGTGTCGAGGTGGACCGAGACGACGGGGCCGGTCGCTTCGAGGACGGGCGTGAGCCAGGGCAGTTTCACAGTGGACCTCCAGGTGCTCGACGTGCGGGGACGACCGTGCTCCCAGCTCGGCCTCTTCGCCCCGCCTGGGTCCGTTCAACCCTGGCACGAGGGGTGCGGCATCGCAAGCGGGATCGGGCCGACGGGCACGGGAGCGGGCCGGCCCGTGCGGACGGCCCGTGCGGCCGGACAGCGCGGCCGGGCGGTGCGGCCCGTCCCCGTCAGGTCGAGGATCCGCCGGAGGCCACGTGATGGCGGCCGATCGGGAGCATCAGCGGGGTGCCGGAGACGGGATCGGCGATGATCCGGCTCTCCAGCCCGAACACCTCCCGCACCCGCTGCTCGGTGAGGACCTCCGCCGCGGGGCCGCTCGCCGCCACGGCGCCTCCGGCGATCATGACCAGCCGATCGCTGTACCGGGCGGCGAGGTTCAGGTCGTGCAGCACCATCACCAGCGTGATCCCCCGCTCCCGGTTCAGGTCGGTGAGCAGGTCGAGCACCTCCACCTGGTGGGCGACGTCGAGGAAGGTGGTGGGCTCGTCCAGCAGCAGCAGGTCGGTGTCCTGCGCGAGGGCCATCGCGATCCAGACGCGCTGGCGCTGGCCGCCGGAGAGCTCGTCCACCGGGCGCTCGGCGAGCTCCGCGGTGCGCGTGGCGTCCAGGGCCGCGGCGACCGCCTCGTCGTCGGCCGCGGACCAGCGGGAGAAGATCCCCTGGTGGGGGTGGCGGCCGCGGCCGACGAGGTCGGCGACGGCGATCCCCTCGGGCGTCAGCGGGGACTGGGGCAGCAGGCCCAGCACCCGGGCGAGCTGCCTGGCCGGCAGGCGGTGCACCTGCTCGCCGTCCAGCAGCACCTGGCCGCGGCGCGGGGTCAGCAGCCGCGACATGGAGCGCAGCAGGGTGGACTTCCCCGAGGCGTTGGCGCCCACGATCGCGGTCACCTTCCCGGGCAGCAGGTCGAGGTCCAGCCCCTCGATCACGGTCCGTTCGCCGTATCCGAGGGAGAGGTCCTGGACCTGCAGGGTGTGGTCGGCGGTCACAGGGAGCTCCCTCGACGGTTGACGCGGACGATGAGATACAGCAGGTAGGGCGCGCCGAGCACGCCGGTGACGACGCCGACGGGATAGCGGGTCCCGGTCGCGAACTGTCCCACCAGGTCCGCGACCAGCACCAGCAGCGCGCCGACGGCCGCCGCGGGCAGCAGCGGCGAGGCGCCCGGGCCCACGATCCGCGCGGCGATCGGTCCGGAGAGGAACGCGACGAAGGCGATCGGCCCGCTCGCGGAGGTCGCGAAGGCGATCAGGCCCACCGCGGCGACGACCACGACCAGCCGGGTCCGGCCGGTGCGCACCCCGAGGGCCTGGGCGGCGTCGTCCCCGAGCTGGGTGATGCGCAGCTCCCCGCTGTGGCTCAGCAGCACCGGCCCCAGCACCACGAGCGCGGCCAGCACCGGCAGCGCCTGCTCCCAGGAGGTGTTGTTCAGGCTCCCGGTCAGCCAGCGCAGCGCCTCCTGGAGGTCCCACTGGCCGGCCTTCGAGAGCACCCAGTCGGTGAGGCTCGTGAGCATGGCGGAGATGCCGATGCCCACCAGGATCAGCCGGGTCCCCGCGACCCCGCCGCGCGAGGACAGCAGGTAGATGAGCAGCGCCACCAGCAGGCCCGCGACGATCGACAGCAGCGAGACCGCGGTGCCGGACAGCCCGAGGATCACGATGCCGAAGGCCGCCGCGGCGCTCGCCCCCGAGGAGATGCCGATGATGTCCGGGCTCGCCAGCGGATTGCGGAGCATGGTCTGGAAGGTCACCCCGCCCAGTCCGAAGCATGCCCCGGCGAGCACGGCCAGCACGGCACGGGGCAGGCGCAGCGTGCCCACCGTGAAGCTCGCCCCCGGGACGTCCTGCCCGAGGAGCACGGCCAGCACGTCGGAGGGCGGGTAGTAGGTGCGGCCCACCATGAGGCTCAGGCAGAACACGGCGAGGATCGCCGCTGCCAGCACGCCGCAGGTCAGCAGTGTGCGACGAGTGCGCCGACGACGCACCGCGACGACGCGCCCGAGGGTGCTCGGCGCGCTCGCGGGTCGGGGGTCCGGGGCGCTCACAGGTGGGCCAGCTTCTGACGGCGCACGATGGCGATGAAGACCGGGGCGCCCAGCAGGGCGGTGACGATGCCGACGTCCAGCTCCTCGGGCCGGGCGACGATCCGGCCGACCACGTCCGCGGCCGTCAGCAGCGCGGCGCCCGCGACGGCGCTGAAGGGCAGCAGCCAGCGATGGTCCGAGCCGATCAGGAGCCGGCAGGCGTGGGGGACCACGAGCCCCACGAAGCCGATCGGGCCGGTCACCGCGGTGGCCGCCCCGCACAGCACGACCGCGCCGAGGGAGGCGAGGGCCCGTGTCGCCATCACCCGTTCGCCGAGGCCGGCGGCGAGCTCGTCGCCGAGGGCGAGGGTGTTCAGGCCGCGGGCGCTGAGCAGGCAGAGCACCGCTCCCACCGCGAGGAACGGGGCGACCTGCTGCAGGGAGGCGTAGGTGCCGCCGCCCACGCCGCCGATCTGCCAGGAGCGCACGCTATCGCCGATGTCGGAGCGAGGCAGCACCACGGCGCTGATGAACGAGGTCAGGGCCGCGCCGGTGGCGGCGCCGGCGAGGGCGAGCTTGAGCGGGGTGGCGCCGCCCTGGCCGAGGGACCCCAGCGTGTAGACGAGCACCGCGGTCAGGGCGGCACCGAGGATCGCGACCCAGATGAAGGTCGAGGCCACGGTCAGTCCGAACCAGGCGATCCCCACCACCACGGCGAGGGAGGCGCCGGTGCTGATCCCGAGGATGCCCGGATCGGCCAGCGGGTTGCGGGTCACGCCCTGCATCACGGCGCCGGAGATCCCGAGCGCGGCACCGGCGAGGAGGGCGAGCAGGGTGCGGGGGATCCGCTTGGCGACCGCGGCCGGTCCGAAGCCGTCGGTCGATCCGCCGAGGGCGGCGAGGATGTCCGCGACCCCCACGTCCCGCGAGCCGATAGTCACCGAGCAGGCGGCGATCAGCACGAGGGCCGCGGCGAGGCCGAGCAGCCGGAGCAGCCGGGCACGAGCGGCACGCCGCAGCAGGCCGGAGGTGCTCCCGTGCCCGGGAGGTGCGGTGGTGGTCATCAGAGGGCGGTGGTCATCCTGGGCGGGCGGTCGTCGCGGATCCGGTCGCGGGGCTCAGACGGAGGCGTTCGCGGCGCGCTCGAGCTCGACCAGGTAGTCCTCGAGGATGTACGAGATCGCGAGCGGGGTGGGGTTCGCGGCCGTGCCCAGCGGGCTGTCTCTCGGCAGGTGCACCACGGCCCCGTTCGCCACCGCCGGCATCTGCGAGAGCAGCGGATCGCCCTTCAGCGCCTCGACGAGGGTCTCGTCGCCGTAGGTCACGATGATCTCGACGTCGTCGAAGACGTCGGCCTGCTCGGCGCTGACGGAGGAGGAGAACTCCTCGGTCTCCGCGGAGGCGTCCTGCACGCTCTTCGCGATCGTCATCCCGAGGTCCTCGAAGAACATGGTGCGGGTGTCGTGGGCGGTGTAGAAGTTCACGGTCGAGAGGTCCGTGGTGTCGACGTGGGTGAGGAACATGACCGACTTCCCCGCGATCGCCGGGTGCTTCGCCACGGCCTCCTCGATCTCGCCCTCGAGCTCGGCGATCAGCGCCGCGCCGTCCTCCGCGCGCCCCATCCCCGCCGCGTTCGCGGTGATCATGTCGCGCCAGGAGGTGCCCCAGGCGACCTCGGGGAACGGGATCGTGGGGGCGATCGCGGTGAGGGTGTCGTAGTCCTCCTGGGTCAGGCCGGAGTAGCCGGCCAGGATGACGCTGGGGGCGGTGTCGGCGACGCCCTCGAAGTCGATGCCGTCGGACTCGTCGAAGAGCACGGGCGGCTCGGCGCCCAGCTCCTCGAGCTTCGCCGCGACCCATGGCAGCAGCCCGTCGGTGTCGTCGTCGCCGAAGTTCGCCGCCGCCATCCCGGCGGGCACCACGCCGAGCGCGAGCGGGACCTCGTGGTTCGCCCAGGCGACGGTGGTGACCACGTCGATCTCGGCGGGGAGCTCGGTGGTGCCGAAGGCGTGCTCGAGGGTGGTCGCGCCGTCCGCGCCGCTGCCGCTGCCGCCGCCGTCGGAGGCGCCGGAGCCGGTCGAGCTCTCGGAGGAGCAGGCGGCCAGGGCGGCGGCGAGGGCGACGGCGGAGCCGGCGAGGGCGCGGCGGGACAGACGGGGCATGGGGGCCTCTCGGGACGGGCCGGCGCGGAGGGTCGCGCACGGGACGGCGGCCGGGCGGCCCGGGCGGGCCCCGCGGCCGCCACGATGCGAACTTAGGATTGCCTCACCAAACCTACGAGGCGGTGCAGGTGTCCGCAAGCACGTGAAGACGACAGCCTCTGTCGCAGAACGGACAGGCCGTGCGAAGCAGTCGCAGGAGGGAGGTTCTCCCGGGGGTGCTCGGGGGTGGTGGCTCAGGAGGCGCGGACGTCCGTCGCCCGAGCGGGGGCGGGAGGGGTCGAGGGCAGGTCGCCGTGGCGGTAGGCGCCCGGCGTCATGCCCGTGACCCGCCGGAACGCTGCCGTGAAGGCGCTCGCCGAGCGGTAGCCGACCTGTCCGGCGACGTCCTCGATCCGTTCGTCGGCGGCGAGCAGTGCGACGGCCCACTGGGCGCGGGCGGTCGCCGCCCAGTCGCGGAAGCCCCGCCCGGTGCTCGCCACGAAGGCGCGCGTGAGTGTGCGCGAGCTCACTCCCAGGCGTCGCGCCCACTGCTCGAGGGTCGTCGGGTCCGCGGGGTCCTCGGTGAGCGCCTCGACGATCGGCGCGAGCAGCGGGTGGTCGGGGACCGTGAGCGGCAGCTCGCGCGGGGAGGGGGCGAGCACGTCGAGGATCATCGCGTCGGTCAGCTCGCGCGAGCGCTCCGACAGGTCCGCGTCCAGGGACCTCTCGAGCAGCAGCTGCAGCAGCGGCGTGATCTCCACGGTCACCGGCACGCCCGACGGGGGCTCCACGCGGGTGATCGAGAACTGCGCGGCGAGGTGACGGACCCCCGCCGGGGTGAAACCGCTGTGCGGCACGCCCGCCGGGATCCACAGCCCCACGCCCGGGGAGATCGTGTGCACGCGCGACCCGATCCGAGCGGTCGACGCGCCGCGCTCGTTCCACAGCAGCTCGTGCGTGGGATGGGAGTGCTCGGCCCAGTAGGTGTCCGCGCCGATCTCCTCGCGGCCTGCGAGGATCGTGTACGGGACCTCGACGTCCCCCGCCGCATGCCGGGGCAGGGCGCGGCGGCGGGCGGGACGTGAGCCGACCACCGCCGCCGACCATCGCAGGGCGGCATCGTGGGGGCCGGGGGAGTCGAGGGGCACGGGGCCACGGTAGCCGGGCCCGGGGCGTGGGCTCAGAAGATGAAGCCGCGGAAGAGCAGCAGCGCCAGGCCCAGGCCGACGACGAGGTTCACGACGGTCGCCGCCGCGAACACGACGATCGGCTTCCAGCCGGACTCCCTGATGCTCGAGGCGTTGAACTCGAGGCCGATCGAGACGAAGGCGAGGGTCAGCGCCCAGGTCTGCAGCTCCTTGGCGGCATCCAGCCGCGGCTCGAGCACCGCCTCCGGGACCGACTCCGCGAGCACCGTCGCCACGACCGAGGCGAGCAGGAAGCCGAGCACGAACTTCGGGAACCGCTCCCAGAGCATCGCCAGCGAGCGGCGATCTCCCACGCGGCGCGTGCCGGAGCCGGCGACGGCCCGGCCGGCTGCGGGGGCGACCCTGAAGGAGAAGTACAGCGTCAGCAGCACGGCGACGATGCCCAGCAGCGCGTTCTGGGTGACCTTCACGATCGAGGCGATCTGCAGCGGCTGCTCGCCGGCGACCGCGCCGGCGGCCGTCACCGCGGCGGTGGTGTCGATGTTGCCGCCGATCCAGGCGCCGGTGACCGCGGGGGACAGCCCCATCAGGTCCGCGAGCCAGGGGAGCAGGAAGATCGAGGGCACCGCGAAGACGATCACGAGGGTAGCGGTGTAGGCGAGCTGCTCCTTCTTCGCCTCCACGGCGCCGGCGGCCGCGACGGCGGCGGAGACCCCGCAGATCGACAGGGCGGTGGCCAGCAGCGCCCGCAGCCTGTCGTCCAGCCCCAGCAGTCCGGCGAACCACCAGGTGAAGGCGAAGACGGCGGTGATCAGCAGGATCGCCTGGAGCACGGCGGGGCCCGCCGCGCGCACCACGATCGCGAAGTTCACGCTCGCGCCCAGCAGCACCAGGCCCACCTTGATGAACAGCTCGGTGCGGAAGGCCGCGGCCATGCGGCGGCGCACCCCGGTCAGGGACAGCACCGCGTTGCCCAGGAAGCCGAGCGCGATCGCGTAGACCGGGTACTCGATCGACTTCGCGACCTTCCCGACGGCGGTGCCCTCGGTGAGCTCGGGGACCGCATCGGTGAGCACCGAGACCAGCCAGGCTGACGAGGTGGAACTTGTCGACCGATACCGCGGCGCGGGGCAGGTAGGTCCGCAGTGCTTTGCGGAACGCCGCTGAGGGATCGATGGCGACGACCTCGATCCGCTCCCGCCAGCACTCGGAGCGTTGGGCGAGCCAGGTACCGACGGCGGTGGAGTCCCGGCCATCGACGATGCCGAGGACCTGCCCAGTGGTCAGGTCGACCAGGGTCGTCATCCATGGCTCGAACCGTCTCCAGGCACCGTCGTCGGTGCGGAACCAGCGCACCGACCGGTAGCGGTGCTCATCGATGCCCAGGTGCGTCACCGGCACCTCGTCAACGGCAGGCAGGGCCACGGCGGCAGCCGCCAGCGCGGCCTGGACCAGCCACCACGAGACGCCATGGGCCTGAGCGACTTCCGAGGCCGCCCGGCCCGAGGTGATCACCGCAGAGACGACCTGATCGCGCAGCCGGGTGGTCGAGCGTGCGTATCGGGGGACCTGGTCGGTTGCTTCCCAGAACGTGCGCCGGGCGCAGGCCGGCTCGAGGCAGAACCAGCGCCGCTTGGCCCACACCACCTGAACCGTCCCGGCCACGGGAACGTCTCGCACCTGCTGAGAGCGGCGGGAGTGGACCTTCGTCGCGATCACCCCGCACGACGGGCACCCGGGTGGGACGCTCGAGGCGATCACCACTTGACGCCCTCCGTCGGACAGGTCGATCGCGTCAACGACGCGGTAGTTGGGCAGGTTGAAGATCGTGCTCGCAGCATCACGCTGCGGACCAGTACTCTCATACACAGGCTCGTGGTCCTCTGAGATATGGATGTCTTGACAACACCCATCACAGCAGGACCACGAGCCGCTCTACGCCAGCGACGCGACGCTCTCCATCACCACGAACCGTGAAGAGCCGTTCAAGGCTGAACTGGTCCGCAACCGCGGGCCCTGGAAGAACATCGACGACCTCGAGATCGCGACCGCGGAATACATCGACTGGTTCAATCACCGGCGACTTCACGGCGAGATCGGCATGATCCCGCCCGTCGAGCTCGAGGACACTTACCATCACAACCACCCCGCACCGGCACCCGCCGACACGGCACTTGCGAGCCCCTAACAAACCCGGGGCGATTCACTGAAGGCCGCTGCCGCGGCCCGCGGCAGCCTCAAGGGAGCGATCTTCCACAGCGACCATGGGTCGGTCTACTGCTCGAAGGACTACGCCAAGCTCTGCAAGAGACTCGGCGTCACCCAGTCAATGGGTGCGGTCGGCTCGTCGGCCGACAACGCGTTGGCGGAGTCGTTCAACGCCACGATGAAGCGTGAGGTCCTCCAAGACACCGCCTGCTGGAGCGACGAGCCGACCTGTCGCCGGCAGGTCTTCAGGTGGCTCGTCCGCTACAACACCCGGCGCCGTCACACCTGGTGCGGCTACCTGTCCCCGTCCACCTACGAGGCCCGCCGGGCCGCTACGCTGCCGACCGCTGCGTAATCACACCCCGTGTCCAAGATCCGGGGGTAGGGCCCCGGCGTGCCGTTTTAGGGACGCTCCTTGCAGATTCTCGGGATCCTGCTTACGCCTGCGTACCAGGACCCCACGGTCGGATCGATCGAGAGCAGCAGACGAGCTGCTGATCGGTGGTAGCTGATGACGTCGGTGGCGATCAACGGCTCGACGTGTGCGATGCGATTGCGGAGCTGGTGAAGGCGTTGCGTCCAGTGATGGACGACCAGGGGGTCAGGATGGTGCGGAAAGGCATCCTTCAGCGCGTTCACCCAAAGGCCGCGTTGCTTGTTCGGTCCGAACCCGTACTGGGAGTCCTTCTTGCTCGGCAGAAGCTTCACCCATGTCCCAAAGGTGATGTGGGCCACGAGATCGTCGTGATTGGGAGCAGCGCCGTGTCGAGGATGGGAAGGGTCCCGGAGGTTCGAGTCGGCAATCGCCCGGTAGCGGGCGGAGAGGTACGTCGACTTGTGAGGCGTCGGATTGAGAAGCGCGCCGAGGGGTGCCGCTGGCCGCTCCACCCAGTTGGTGCCGTAGGGCGCCTGACCGGCCGGCGCCGGTCGCGACTGGTTCCATACCTGGAGCTGCCTGTCCAACGCGTTACGTAGCGCAACCTCGACGATGGCGAGAGACTCGTGGATCGCGCCGGACAACTCGATGTTCCAGCGATAAAGTTTGATCGCTGCCGCTACTGAGCCGGTTTCGGCGAGGTAGGGCGCAAACCGAGCGGGGGATAAGTGTGAGACCAGGACGGCCTCGACCGTCGGTTGCGTTGTGCTCGTCATGGCCCTACACTAGAGGGCAGAAGCGGGGGCGGGACCCTCGCACAGACATAGAGCCAACCCCCGTCGCATTGCGGCGGGGGCGCTTTCTTTTCTGGGGCGCGTGCCCGTCGAACCCCTTGCTGACAGGCATCTCGAGTGGAGCTTGCGCTACCAGGTCCCCAGTCGCGACCTGCGCTCCGAAGGAGCCTTTGCCGCCGCGCCGTCTGCCTCCTTGGCGCCACCGGAGGGCTCGCTCGTCAAGCGGATAGAGATCCTGCTGTCCTTTTTGGGTATACCCAAAAGTGACAGTCGCCCGCGAGGCATCGTCCCTGTTCCATAGGGTCGGATAGCGGGTTTTGGCGCATGTCTCGGCTAGGGTCTAAGACGTGAATGGATCACCTGAGCCTCGAGGTGTCGCATTGCGACGACCGGCCCGCATCTTGCTACCCATCTTCTTCGTCGTGATCGGGGTCGCCGCAGTCCGTGGAGGCTTCGGGATCCCACAGAACCCCTTCGTAGGGCTGTTCCTCCTCATTGCAACTAGCGCTCTGACGGTCACGGCTCTGTTGCACGCGGGCGGGGGTGACGAGTGAGGGTCAACGCTCGCCCCTCGGGACAGCGAGTCGCGTACGTGCGGGTCTCGTCCGCCGGCCAGAACCTCACTCGGCAGCTCGAAGCAGTAGGGGAGTGCGACCAGACCTTCACCGAGAAGCAATCCGGCAAGAGCGCGACCAACCGCCCGCAACTGCAGGCGCTGATCCGGCACGTCCGCCATGGCGACCATGTCGTCGTCGCTTCCATGGATCGCCTCGCCCGGTCGGTCATCGATCTCAACGACATCGTCCAGCAGATCACCGGCGACCCCGCTGAACACACCGAGCAGCAGCCACGGAAAGGCGCGAGCATCGAGTTCCTCAAGGAACGGCTGACCTTCGCCCCCGGCGACACGGACCCGATGGCATCCTTCCAGCTGAACATGATGGGTGCGTTCGCGCAGTTCGAACGCGAACTCATCCGCCAGAGACAGACCGAGGGCATCGCCGCCGCGAAGAAGCGCGGCATCTACAAGGGCCGGCCCCGCAGCCTTGAGGGCGACCAGATCCGCTCCGTGCGCAAGGCGGCCCTCGCCGGCACTCCCAAAGTCCAAATAGCGCGTGAGCACGGCATCAGCCGATCCACGCTGTACCGCTACCTCAACGCGCCAACCCTGCCGATGGCGGACTAGGGGCCTCCATGCGCCACACTGAACGTCGTGCGTCCCTGCTGATCAGGAACGTCTATGTAACTCTATAATGTGCAGTGCGTAATCATTCAACACCGGAGTAGAGAGACCATGCTCAACGAGAAGTCCACCGACCAGTTCGTTCGCGACATGTTGCGCGACATCAATGTGCACCGTCCGTGGGAGCAGGATGGCGGTCCGGGATGGAAGCGCGATGCACTAAAAGGTGGCTCTAAGTCAGCCTCGTCTGCCGCAGAGGGCAAGCCAGAGTTCGTGTTCGAGGTCGATGGCTTCGTGGTTGTCATCGAGGACAAGCGCGAGGTCGGCCGCACCCGCTACCTGGATGGGGGCGAGGTGACGACCGCGTTCCCGTTCCGCTCCGACTACGCTCTTAATGGTGCTGTCCACTACGCCAAGACGATGATCGACAACGGCATCCCGCACACCAAGGGAATTTTTGCAGTCGGCATCGGCGGCGAAGAAGTCCATCACGAGATCTCTGTGGTCTACGTGAACGAGGGAATCACCAAGCAACTCGATGAACTAAGCAATCTAGAAGTCTTCGCCGTTGATCAGATCAGCGAGTACCACTCAGTGCAGGTGCTCGAGCGCCGGCCCCAATCCGAAGCCCGGCTCGATGATCTCCGATCGGTAGCCCGCAAGCTCCATGAGGGTATGCGGAACTACGGCAGCGTCGAGAACGATCGGAAGGCGCCACTGGTCTCTGCGATCCTGCTGGCGCTACGCAACGAGTTCTTTGACGTCGAGCAGCTCCACGCCCGCACCCCAGGGAATAACAGCCAAGTGTGGGACGGGCGGATCATCTACGATGCGGCGGAGCAGTACATGCGAGCTGAGGCGCTCATGCCGAACCAGAAGATCGGCACTTTGCTAGATCAGTTCGCCTTCATTAAGAACGCTCCTCAGCTAAATCGTCGGCATCGAGACCTCGACGAGTCGCCGCTAAAGTGGATGACCCGCATTCTGAAGAATGAGGTGCTCCACGTCGTTGTCGATCCCTCGATGAGCGCCTTCGACGTCCTCGGTAACTTCTACCACGAGTTCATTTCCTACGGCGGCGGCGACGGTGCAGGGCTCGGGATTGTGCTCACGCCGGAGCACATCACCACGCTGATGGCTGAGCTCATCGACGTGAGCGCTAGTGACTACGTGCTCGACCCCACCGCTGGCACGGCATCGTTCCTCATCGCGGCGATGCAGCGTATGTTCACGGACGCAGGCGACGACGCTCATCTGAAGAACGTGATCCGTGAGCACCGTTTGCATGGCATCGAGCTTCAGGACAAGTTGTTCGCCATCGGAACGACGAACATGATCCTGCGCGGAGACGGCCGCGCGAACTTCCGCCGCGACTCAATCTTCGAGGCGCCCATGTCGGAGATGCGTGACGACCAGGTGCTCAGCGACGGCACCGTGAAACCCGGCCACGGCTTTACCAAGGTGCTGCTGAACCCGCCGTACTCCCAGTCCAAAGACAAGAATACGCGCCATCTCTCCGAGATCGCCTTTGTTGAGAAGGCCTTGGAGTTCCTCAATCCGGGCGGCCGGCTCGCGGCCATTGTCCCGCAGTCGGCCATGGTGGGGAAGACGAAAGAAGACCGCGCACGCAAGAAGAGTATCCTCCGCCACAACACGCTGGAAAGCGTCATCACCATGAATCCGATGACCTTTCACAACTCGGGTCACACCCCGCACACTGTGATCGCCATCTTCACCGCTGGGCGGCCACACAGGGCTGACGCCAAGGTCAAGTTCGTTAACTTCGAGAAGGACGGCTGGGTCGTCGCTCAGCATCGCGGGCTCGTAGCCGACGGTACTGTGGAGGCCCGCCGCAAGCACCTCTTTGAGGTGCTGAGCGGCGACGCCCAGGACGACACCTCGTTCATTGTGCGCTCCGAGATCACGGCCGACGACGAGTGGCAGCACTCGTACTTTTACTTCAACGATCAGCCTCCGACCTACGAGGACCTTCTCGGCACAGTGGCGGACTACGTCACCTGGCAGGTCGGTATGCATTCGCACGGACTCGGGGAGCTCGTCACGCCCGTCGCCGATAACGGCAAAGAAGAGCAGCAGGTCGGTTAATGGGAATCTATGAAACCGTCTCCTTCGAGTCGATGCTAATTCCCGACGTCTTCGCGTCGATGAAAGCCTCGACTTCCTGGCATGACAGGGTAAATCTTCAAGATGGCCCCGGCCTTTACCCCTATCTCAGTCAGATTCACGGCAACAACGGAATCGCGGCGTTGGTGGGGGAGCAGCAACGTCCCCCCGAGCCCGGGAACTGCATAACGGTCACGCTGAAGACGCAATCCACGTTCTACCAGCCTCGCTCTTTCTACACCGCGCAGAACTTCCTGATCTTCCGGCATCCCCGGTTGAACAGCATTAACGGCCTGGTGCTCGTGTCGGCGATGCGCCATGCGTTGACCAAGTTCTCGTGGGGCTACGGAGTGTCCATGCAGCGACTCGCGCGGACCCGCATTATGGTTCCCACCCGGCCTGGAGAGGATGGCTGCTCCACCGTGGACTGGACGACTCTCGATGCACTGGGTCGTGAGCTTCTCACCACAGCCACGGCTAACGCCCGGAACCTCCTTCGCGCGGACAACCCGTCCAGTAGTGAGGCCTTCCCGGATCTGATCTTCGAACCAATGATGATCCCTGAGGTCGTCGACAGCATGAAGGCCTCTAACGCGTGGTACGACCGCTCGAAAATGGATACCCGCGGCAAGGTCGAATTTCCGTACGTCTCGCGCACGAAAGTTGATAATGGCGTGGATGGGTTCTTCCCTCGCCAAGCGAAGGAGCCGGAGCGCGGTAATGCCGTCACCATTGGCCTGGACACCCAGACTATTGGTTACCAGCCGGTGCCTTTCTACACCAGCCAGAACATCCAGGTGCTGCGCCACGAAAAATTGGACGAAGACTCCGGTCTCGTGCTTGCAGCGCTTATCCGCCAGCAGATGGGAAAGTTCAGCTGGGGAGGGAACGGCGCCACGCTCGGCCGATTGAGGAAGACCCGCATCATGGTGCCCGTCACCACTGACGAGCGCGACGAAACTGTGGTGGACTGGGACGGCATGTCCGCTTATGGGCGGACTCTTCGCGGGCGCGTAGAAAGAAGCTTCGATCAGGAGATCTGATAGGCGCTGATCGACACGTCCCGGCGCTCTCGGCGCGTTAGGGCGCTGCTTGCGCGGGCCTCCTTCCGCTGCCTGCGTCAAGTGAGTGCGCCCGAGACGATCACACTGAGACCGGGATGACATTACCGACCCCGGTGGCGATGCTGGCCGCGACAGGAGCGACGTTCCCGAGTGTCGTCCGTCTTGGTGTTCATGATTCTCTTGGTGCTCATAATAGAAGTTATGCGATCTTCCTGGTCGGTTGCAGTTCAGCGGGTTTTTGAGGGTCTCTTCGCACCATGGGAGGGGAGGCTGGCTGGGATGGGTCAGGCGTCCTCGTCGGTGAGGCCTTCCAGGGCGTTGTGGGCGGCGTGCTCGCGTAGGTGGTCGGCGGTGTAGGGGATGGTGAAGCGGACTTGTCCGTGGCCAGCGGCTTCGATGATGCCGTCGCGGATGAGCCGTCGGCGGTACTCGCCGGCGTATTGGGCGCTCACGCCCATGCGCTCAGCGATCTTCCCGGTGCGGGATGGGCCGTTGTCTTGGGCCATGGCGAGCAGGTATGTGCGATCAACGCTCGATAGCGGCCGCAGGGCGGGGGTATGGACGTGTCGGCCGAGGCGCCGTTGGGCGGCTGTGATCCCGGCGGTCACGTCCTCGGGAGTCACGGTGTCGGCGGTCTGGTGGGCTTTGAGGGCGTGGTAGCCCACCAGCTGGATCATGAACGGGTATCCGTCGACGGCGTCAGCTGCGACGTCGAGGGCTTGAATGTCGATCTCGCGGCCACTATCGGCGATCGTTCCCGCGAGGGCGGCTCGAACATCAGCGCGGCTCACGCGGCCGATGGGGTGGTGCTCTGCGCGGCGCAGGAACGTCGCCCCGGGATGGTCGAGGAGTTCCTCGATGGGAGTGGAGAGCCCCGCGGCCGCGAAAGCGAGCAGTCGTTCCTCTCGACGGCCGTACTGGATGATCTCGCCTAGCTTGCGGAGATCTTCGATATCGGTGGCCTGGACCTCGTCGATCGTGATCACGAGGCCTCGACCGGAGGGCTGGAGGGCATCGGTGAGCTCGGTGATCTGGGAGCGGAGGGTGGACTCAGCGGGGTAGCGCTCGGTCCAGGACGCACCGCCTCCGAGGGGACCGATGGTGCCACTCGCGGACTCGAGCTGCGACGGCAACTTGTCGGAGTGCTTCTGGAGCAGGCGCGGGAGGTGGTCTCGGGTGAGGCGCTCGAGGAGCCCGTTGCTGGAGCTCTCGGTGATGACCAGCCAGCCTGCGGTCTCAGCGGCTCGCCGGTATGAGTCGAGCAGCACGGTCTTTCCCATCCCTCGCTGCCCGGACAGGAGGATCGTCAGACCGGCGGGATCGAGGAGCCCGTCGAAGGTGTCCTCGAATTCGTCGAGCAGCTGATCGCGGCCTACCAGGAGGTGGGGGTAGGTGCCGAACGATGGCCTGAACAAGTTTCGCAACATCCAAAGAGTATAAAGGAATACGCTCGAATGCAAAGGGATCAAAAGGCTGCCGGGTCGTGGCAACACTAGTCTCGCGCGCCGGTCAGACGCCACCCTGGTGGCGACGCGGCATTGACTGCGTCGGCGCATCGTTCTCGAACCATGGGTCGCTCGGCGTTTTCATGGCCGCGATTCTGGCTCTGACGTTCCGACGCGTTGCACGAAGGCGTGCACCGATAGGTAGGTTGTCGACCCTTCCGGGACAGTACGCCGAGCACGGTCCTGACGCCCCGCTGGCCGTGAGGGGTCCTAATGCTCCGGGCGGCCTCGCGCTGCCGGGAGTCGGCAGATTTTGTCGCAATCCGAATGGTGGTTCGCCCCGAACTGGCAGGTCGATGGTCGGCGACCAGGGTGGTGGAGTTTCGCCGCCGCCCTTATGACACCTGCTCGAATCTATGAGCGCTGCCCGGAGGATCCATGATCATCAGCGAGTTCACTGACCGCGATGGTGACGCGCTCACGATTACCACGAACGCCGAGGGCGCATGGATCACCTGCACCAGCGCCCGGGATGAAGTGACGGTCGGCCCGTTTCCGTTCATAACCGGCTCATCGCATCTGAGGGTGTAGCTGGTTTCTGAAGCCGCCTGATTCGAGGAGA
>NZ_JABUXV010000035.1 GCF_014897705.1 Brachybacterium sp. FME24
CGGTCCCGGTCTGGCCGTGGTCGAGGAACGCGCACAAGGGGTGGTAGCCGAAGCCACGTTTGAACGTCGGGGCGGCCTGCTCCTTCTCTATGGACATTGATCAGGGTGGCGTCGAGGTCGATGACCAGCGGGTTCTTCGCACTGGCCCCTGTGGCTGGAGAGTGGTCGCCAGCAAGGGCCCAGGCCCGTTCACGCGCGGTCCGACGGGCTGTCGAGATCGCCTCGATCACGGCAGGTGTGTCCTCGGCGAGTGTAGTGAGCATGCGGGAGATCGTCGGCGTCGAGGCGACGTCGCCGAACAGGCCCGGTTCGCACCGCAGCAGGTCAGTGTCGCGGGCGACTTCCCCGCCCACCGCGAGCGTCATGGCAAGATCCAGCAGCACCTTCGAGGCGTGATGCTCGGCCAGCGGCTTCGTCCACGGCGTCAACGCTTCCCGCAGTGAACCGGCCAGGCCGGTGGCGTGGATCGTGTCGGTCAGCAGCACCGCGCCGGCGTGCGAGACCGCAGGGACCTCAGCGATGTCCACGCGCGGAAGAGGGTAGAAGAACAAGGTAGGGTGGGACACCTGAAAGGTGCTCCTTCCAGCGGATGAATGCGAGTCTCGACAACCCGTATTATCCCTGGCCAGGAGCGCCTTTCGCTATCTGGTCCACCCTCCAAGACTGCGCCCCCGTGAAATCTCGAGGCTAGAGGAGCTCTTTGAAGTTGCTGGAGTGCTCATGAACCAATTACTTCTTCTTTCCGAAACACCCGCGCGGTTGCCTCAGAGTAAATCCAGAGATAGGGGCGACTCCGCATGGTGCGCCGACGATCACGAGAAGGCACGAGGTAGCACTTATTTCCGCCTCGCCTTGGAAGCAATTGCGCTACCACCAATGCAAAGCACTCCAACCACAGTTAACGCGAGACCCAGAATGAAGCCTATACCCGCGCCTATGTTGGCTCCGCCACCGTCGGCCGATGTGACCATATTGAAAAGGCATGATACGAGTGCCAGGACGAGCCCGAAAATAAGAATTACCAAACCAGCGTTGGTCGCAGCCTTCATGCCCACCCCATTCAAGCAGGGTCTCCAGTACCCTCGTAGTGACTTCTACCAAATATGCGTACGGCGCGATAATAGGTGTTGGCTGCCCCCAAACATGCCGTCTCTTGCTGATTCCCGTCCGGGTATGCGGCATCACAGGCGGCCCTAAGGCCATAACGAAGTCGCTGGTCACAAAGCTTACGAGAAAGGTCCGAGGTGCTCGAGTAACAAATATCGCGCGAATCACATGTGGGCCGAAAATTCGCTGCCCCCCAACTGTCCGGCGAATAGCTGCACCCATTAGGGGGTGCGTAGGGGGTTATCTTGTGGTCGCTACCTTGAAGCGCAGATGTAGAATACTCCCATGCATCGATAATTGCATTACCAACGTAGCTATCTTTACTGCTGGCAGAGGACTCGGCCGTAGCGGGGGTGTCCGTAACAGTTAGATCCGAAAAATCGCTTGAGTTCCAGGTTGCTGTCAGTCCGTCGCGCGTATAACTGTGCTCGGTAGTTTCCGCGTCAGCCCGCGATGGCGCTAGCGCCAACATCAATACGATAATCGTTAACCACGCTAGCACACTCAAAGACAATCTTGTTCGGACCGCTATATCCATCACCCCTCCTCACGTTAGGCTTCACCTCCGCCACCTGCGGCGACTTGCGGGCCCAGGCGGGCAGGATCGCCGAGGCGAACCGACGTCGCTCCCCGGCCTCGTCGGTGCGCTTGTCGTTGACCCGCGGAGCACGGACCGGCACCGCGCCCGCCGCGGTGGTCACCTCGCGCGGTTCGTGGTGACCGTTGCGGACCACCAGCCGGTGGCCGTCGGCGTCGACCTCGTCGGCCGCGGCATCGACGTAGGCGGCGACCTCGGCCTGCAGCGCCGCCGCGAGCATCTGCCGCGCCCCGTCACGGGCAAGCGCGTCGAGCACCGACTCGCCGGACGGATTCGCCCCGTTCTGATTGGCCTCGTCGGAGTCGGGGACTATCTTGAGCATCGGGCGTACCTTCCCGAACCAGCGAGCCAACGCCGGTCCTTGATCAGAACTGCTTCGTCTAGAAGATCATCCTCGGGAAGGTGCGCCCCTTGCACGCCCCCTCGCCGGGAGTCATCCACAGGTTCTGATCATTCCTCCTCTTGGAGGGCGACTCCCTCGATGCGTGCTGACGCTTCGGGATCCTCCAGTCCCTCGATGACTACACCTCGGCCATCCGACGCAGGGGGCTGGATCTTGGGACGATGGTCTTTGCGCGCGAGCCTGAACCGACTGGGTGGCACGAGATCAACGCGGCTTTCGCGGCACTCGCGGACCACCTCTCAGGGCGTGATGGGTGGACTGCCCCGGAGTGGGTGAGGGACTCGGCGCGGGGGCGCGGGTGACGCCACCATGGTTCTCGGACGTGCCGGCGATCTTCCGAGACGAGGCGCAGCAGCAGAGCCCTCGCGCGTTCCGTGAGCGCGGAATCTTCATCACCGCCGCGTCACTGAACCGAGCATGAATCATCCGGTGGCAAGACGTTCCAGCGCAGATCGCGTCAGCTGCCTCTGAAGCGCGACCGCGTCTCCACCTCGCTGATCGATCCAGGCTGGAGCCGAGCATTCGTCAGGTCAGCTCCAGGCCTGTCTCCGTCGCGGCGGTACGCCTTGCGGCGCCGGACGGCCTCGTGCAGAGCTTCCGTTAGGGCTCGGGACCGTCCGAGCCAGCACTGAACCTGCCTGCTTAGCAACTGGCACATCTGGACCAGTTGCTAAACGACGCCCCGCAGAGGCCCGGCCCCTGCGCGATGAGCCCTGCAGCCGAGCTGCCCACACGAACTGCCGAAGCGGCAGCGCGAGTACTCCATCCAGACCAACGGCACGAGCTCCAGAGAGGACCGACCAGAAGCCAGACAGAGCACGAAGCATCAGCTCAACACCCCCGAGATAGATCCCGCCGAAAACATCCTCAGTACGCCCACAAGCAGAGACACGATCCCCAGCATCAGGCACGCCCCCAGAACGCAGAAGCTCAGAAGTAACAGGACGACGGACCTCTGGCACCAATGCGTCCCCGGAGGGACAACGTAGTACCCCCGTGTAGGGTGTTAGCGGGCGTGCTCGAGGAGGTAGAGATGGGTCGACAAGGCCGCGTGAGATGCCCTGTGTGCGGCGGGCAGTTCACTGCCGGGCGCCGTACCTACTGTTCCGATCAGTGCCGCAAGCGCGCACAGATGCGCCGCTACCGCGCCCGCCAGGCGGGGCGGCTTCCCGCCGCCTCGCGCACCCCACAGGCCCCCGTCGCGGTGCCCCGGCCACAGCGCTGGGTCGACGGCCTGCCCGAGGACCTGCAAGCAGCCCGCGGCCGGCCCATGACGCATGAAGAGCTGCACGACGAGCTCTACGACTTAGCCGAGATCTCAGCCCAGATCGCAGGCCTCTCGCGTCAGATGAGAGACCGCATCGAACGTCTCCAACGTGACGAGCTCTGGACACAGGACCCAGGCTTCACGAGCCTGGACCAGGCGCTGGGGCACGCACTCTTCCTCGCGGCGTCCGAGGCGCCCCCACTGCTCGAGGCCATCACGGCGGTCACCGGCACCACACCGAAGCCCTCCCCGTACGGCAGCTGAAGCGCCATGGTCGGTGACGTGGTCGACCGGCAGAGTTCAGCTCTGATCCCAGAGATCGACCTGGATTCGTCGTTCGGGATCCAGGCCTCGCAGCCCCTCGACGGCGAGGCGCTGAGCCTCCTCCCCATCTACTAGACGGATCCCCTGTGGATGCTCCTGAGTACGCTCCGCTCCAATGCCGCGAACTCGGAAGAGATGCGGCGGGAGCTGCTCGAGCCACTCCGCGATTGCCTGCGCCGGCCCCACATACGTCAGGGGGTAACCGCTCCAGTTCGTCTGCTCGAGGATGCCGCCCTCGACCAGGGCATCGAGCCCCCGGACATCCAAGAGCGTGCCGATCGGAGGCAGCCGCTCCCCCGTCTCCGGGTCCGTCGTGTACCCCGTGAATGCCAACATGGACACCGCCCTTCCGTGACAGATACCTCCAGCATGCAGCACCACTCGGCAGCAGGGCTGCAGCGGACCGGCGTAGCTGATCTGGCTTGCCTGCTGGGTGGACCGGAAGGATGTGTATAGGGCGTTCCCTGCTTTGCAGGGCGCGACACGCCGCCTGGTTCTGTTCCAGGAACGTTGGTCTCCGTGTAACGTGATCCGCATGGCACAGAAGCGAAGTGGAGGTCGTCCGAGCAAGGGCGACCGTGCGGATATCAAGACCCGCATCCCGACCACCAGCCGCGACAAGCTGTACGAGTATGCGGAGCTGGTTGGAGAGTCAGTGACGGACCTTACCGCTGCCCAGCTCGTGCCGTGGATCGCCAGTCTGGACTTGGAGAAGGCGCGCCTAGGCGCAGCTCAAGAGAGCCTGGAGATAGATCGAAAGACCGCATAAAGACTTCACCCCCGCAACCTGTTGGCGCAGGTCCGGGGGTGGTGAAAGAAGTCTTGGGGGCCAGTTGGCGCTGGTGATCCCCGAGGTGAGATGAAAGGAGGTATCTCTACTTGGTACCCCCAGAGTACGGGGGGCGCGCCGCCGTAGGCAAGTACGGTGAGCCTGGCGTGTCTACCCCCCCCTATACGGCCCTCTCCCCCGAGGCCTCTTGGTCGCTCACCGCGTCCGTGATCGCTGGCCAGCCCCGCATGCGCCTGGGTAAGCCCCAGCGTGAGAACCGCGTCAGCTACCCCGCGAGGACCGAGCAAGCCCTCACCACTGATCTGCCGTCCAAGCCGGCCGCTGTCCGCCTCTACAGCGACGCCGGACAGTGCAACGTTCTCGCTCTCGACTTCGATGCGAAGGACCGCACTACCGAGCAGATCGCCGACGTCGCGTACGACGTCTTCCAGACCGAGGCGATGCTCGACCAGGCCGGTGCCTGGTTCCTCACGGACCACGCTCACGGTGGCTCCCACGTCTACGTCCTTCTCGAGCAGCCGCTGGCCTTCCTCGAAGCGCGTGAGCTCGTCGAGGCGATGGCCCAGCGCTGGGCGACGCTCGACCCCTCCCCCCACCAGTCGATCGCCCGAGGCTGCATCACCGTCCCCGGCAGCGTCCACAAGCTCGGCGGCCACCGCCAGCTCACTATCAGTGAACGCTCCCTGCGCGAGCGCGTTGACGGACTCCGCACACCTGCCCGCGCCGTCCGCCGGCTCCGCCTCACGTTCCGCGACGAGATCCGCCTCGTGCAGGCCAAGCGCGCCGCGACCGCCGCGGCCGAGCCCCACAGCACCCCCGTCGTCTACGAAGCCGGCGCCGGCCGCGTCATGGGCCAGAAGTACCTCTCCCTCGCCCTCGAGGGCGACTGGGCGGCCTACGGCTACGACAGCCCCTCAGAAGCCCGCTGGGCCGTCCTCTGGTCCGCCATGGCCACCGGCCTTAGCCGCGAGGACGTCGCCGCGCGCATGAGCGACGGACGCTGGCCCGGCCTCTGGGCACTCCACGCCCACCGCCCACACCCCTGGCGCTCCTTCGCCGGCGACTGGACCCGCATGGAGCCCCTGTTCAGAGCCAAGAACGAAGCGCAGGGGGACTCCGTCCATACATCTGACACAAGCGCCATCTCTCACACGGGGGAGCCCTCCGTCCGTGACACCCACGGCATGATCCGCACCTGGCGCAGCCTGCTCCACGAGGTGGAGACCCGAGAATTCCCCGGTGCCCACGGCTGGACCCGCCGCCTCCTCCTCCGCGCAATCGCCAAGCAGTCCCACGAGATCGGCTCCACCCTCACCGCGACCGGCATCCGCGGTCTCTCCCTCGCCACCGGGCTCAGCATCCAGACCGTCGCCACACTCCTCCGCGAGCTCTCCACCCAGGACGACCCCTGGATCACCCTCACCCTGCGCGCCCACGGCCGCGACGCCGCCGCCTACGAGCTCCGCATCCCCGACCGCCACGCAGCCACAGCCGAGACCGTGCGCTGGATCCGCGGGAAGGCCCACGCCCTCCGTCCCGTCTTTGAACGCCTCGGCGCGCCCGCAGCCCTCACCTACGAAGCCATCGAGCACGGCCATGGCTCCTCCCCCGCGACCATCCAGGCCCGCACCGGCCTCTCTCGCACCGCCGTCACCGACGCCCTCGCCACCCTCACCGGCTGGAACCTCATCGACGGCCACGCCGACGAGGGCTACTGGCTCACCAGCGACGACCGCGAGCTCGAGCGACTCGCCGAACGCTTCGGCGTCACCCACGCCCGCGCCACCAAGATCGCGGCCTACCGCGAACACCGCCGCATCTGGTGGGCCTACCTCGAGCGCCACCACATCGCCCTCCACGCCGACGACCTCGAAGCAGACCGCGAGATCCGAGCCCTCCTCGACGAAATGCGCCTCAACGACCTCGATCCACCCCCACCCAACGCCAGCAGGCCAGCACGCCAGCACACACTGGAAGGTGTCGCATGACCTCCACCCAAGCGAGGAGACACCGCGCCCACCTCGCACGCCGCCGACGAAGCATCCGAGTGCTGTGCGCTCTGTGGCGACCCGTCCGACTCACCACGCCGGGAGCTGTCCCGCGTAGCACCGCATGAGCGCTCGTCGGCGGGCTCTACAGCACCACGTGGCTCACAGCCACCATCGCCGCACTCATCCTGGCGCTCTACCCCGCACCCGGCCCCGTCGGCACCCAGGACGCGTGGACACTCTTCAACAGCCTCGTTCCCGCCCTTGCCCTCACCTTCGCAGGCCTCGCCATACTGCAGCTCCTCGCCAAGACCACCGACACCCCTCCATCCACCATCGGTGCCGGCATGCCAGCAGGCTGGCGCGGCAGCGTCGCCACCTTCCTCCTCGCGACGCTGATCTTCCAGATGCGGGGCGTCATCACCACCGCACTGGAAGCGGTCCCCGGACTGCCGGACCAGAACTCCTTCCCCTGGACTCCCCCGAGCAGCCCTGACGCCGCGGCCTTCTTCGTCTACGACAGCATGCTCAGCGGCGCCGTCGAAGAGATCATCGTCCTCGCCATCCCCGTGATCGCCCTGCGCGCCGCCGGCCACCGCTGGCCGACCATCCTCATCACCGCCGTCCTGCTTCGGACCGCGTTCCACGTCTACTACGGCGCGATCGCGATCCCCGGCCACCTCATCTGGGCGCTCGCCCTCGCACTGCTCTACATCGCGACCGCCCGCATCTGGCCCCTCTTCCTCGCCCACGCCATGAACAACGGCATCGCCTCGCTCTACTACGTCATTCACGAGAGGGACCCCAGCGCAGCCACCACCCTCCTCAGCGCATCACAAGGCGTCCTCACCCTCTGCGCCACAGCCGGCCTCCTCCTCGCGATCCTGCTCGGCAGCGCGCTCCTCGCCGCCCGACGACAGAACACAGGACGACCTGGCACGCCAGCACGCCAGCGTGACGACACCCCAGCGTGACGGCATGCCGTCTTGCCGGCACGCCGGCACGCCAGTAGCTTGCAGGCATGGACACTCGACACCCCACCGATCCAAGACCCCCGGTGACGGCCATCGCCGGAGGCGGACTCCCGCTCTGGCTCTCGCGACGAGGGGAGAAGTGATGACACCGCGAAAGACCGTCGCCGTCGTGAACCTCAAGGGGGGCGTCGGCAAGACCACGGCCGCCCTCCTCATCTCGACCCAGCTCGCCAATCTCGGGCACACCGTGACCGTGCTCGACATGGACACCCAGGGGTCCGCCACAGACTGGGCGCGAATCGCTGACGAGGACGGCGCCCCCCTGCCGTTCGAGGTTCGCCCCGCCAACCACGCCAGCCTCCGCAGCTACAAGCAGACCGCCGACTTCACCGTCATCGACACACCCCCCACCGACCCCAGCGTCGTGGACGCAGCCGTGAAGGTCGCCGACCTCATCATCGTCCCCACGCCGCCAGGCTTCATGGACACCGACCGCGCCTGGAGCACCGTCGAGGTGACCGCTTCCCAGGTCCCCACGTATGTGCTCCTGTCCCGCTTCGATGGCCGCACCAACGACGCCGCCGACTTCGCCTCGCTCCTCGATGAGCGAGGGGTCGGCCGGTTCGAAACCGTCATCCCAGCCAGCGTCTCCATCGGGCGACTGCGCGGCACCGTCCCCGACCCCAGCAAGTTCCGCTTCGACGACCTCACCACCGAGCTCCTGGAGGTGCTCTGACCATGGCCACCAAGCCCGCAGACCGGTTCGCCGCCCGCCCCCGGACCAACGCCCGTTCGACGGGAAGCGCCAAGGATGCCTTCATCGACCCGTCCTCGCTGGCAGCCGACGAGATGAGCAAGCTGACCATCCGCCTCCTGAAGTCGCTGCACAAGGACGTGAAGGCCGCCGCCCTCGCCGAGGACGTCAGCGTCCAGGAATGGATCCAGGACGCCATCAACCAGAAGCTCGCCAACAACCCGGCACGCTGACAACCCAGCATGCCAGCATGCTTGGGGAACATGCGGCCGCAACCGATTCGCATCAGCGCCACCGACTGAACCCCTCACCGCCCAAAGCTGACGTGCTGGCAAACCAGCAAACTGGCACCGTCTCTTCGGAGGAGGCTTCCTCATGGACCGCACGCCCCGCCTGCCGAACTGTGACAGCGCACCGCGCTGGATCAAGCCCCGTCGGTACAGTGACCTGAGTCTCTGTAACCGGCCTGGGGGATCCACGTGGCACACCTACCCGCGCATCAGTCCCGACCGAGTGATCGACGGAGACACGATCGACGTCACCGGGAGCGGGGGAGGAAAGCCGCAGCGGGTTCGCGTGCTCGGCATCAACACCCCCGAGGTCGCACACCAAGGCCAGTCGGCGCAGTGCGGGGGAGACGAAGCGTCCAAGCAGCTCGAGAAGCTGCTCCCGAAGGGCACCGAGGTCGAGCTCATCGGAGACTCCCGCTCTGACGACGAGGACCGATACGGCCGGCTCCTGCGCTACGTCGAGACCCCCAACGACAGCACCGACGTGGGTGCGCAGCTCATCGCAGACGGCTACGCCTACGCGTGGAAACCTGCCAGCGCCCCGCGCCCGGACCGCTGGGACGACTATGAAGCCGCCACCAATGAAGCCCAAGAGGCCCAAGGTGGCTCCTGGGAAACTTGCCCCGACTTCACTGCAAGCAAAGGAAGCCGATGAGAGCGTTCGGGAAACTGGTTCGTACAACAGCGCTTGCCGTCCGCATGTACTTCACGACCCTTGTCACCACAGTCGGATCCGGTTTTGTAGGCGCCGTGTTCGGTGCCTACGTGACCGGACCCCCGCAAGGCCTCGCAGCCCTCATCGTCGCAGCCGTCGCGATCCTCCTGGTGCTGGGACTCATGGGGTATGCGCTCCTTGTCCCCGGTGTCAGCGATGGGGAACTGCGTCTGCGCCAGCAGGCAGCCGCATTCGGCCGCCACCTCAAGGAGTACAAGGACGGTCTCCCCTCCGACGAAGCGGAGTTGGCGGACCTGCGTAAAGCGACGCGAGCTCTCCGCGTCTGCGTCGCGGACAACCTGACGGAATCAGAGCACAACCTTCGCGCAGCGGAGCGTCGCACGCGCCAGCTCACGCTTCACCTCGAGGACATCCGTCAGTTCGAGGAGAGACTGAAGGAGCGCGGCTAGTGTCAACGCTGCCTGCGCCGCGGCCGGCGCGGTTGCGCGACATCCCTCGCGCCGCATGGATTCTCTCGCGAGCCTTCGCCTCCACTTCGTACCTCGGCGGACACATCCACGCGCAGGCGCTCGCCTCGATGTTTCATCGAGGCCAGGAGGCTCCGGAATACTCCCCGATGCGAGCGCTGCTCAATCGAAGATGCTCTCGGGTGGTGGGGTGAGCCAGACAATATCCGTGCCGGGCTTGTCGCCAGGGAACTCGACTGGGTGCGCGCTGCGGAATGCGACGAAGTACTGCGTTCCTTCGGGGGTCTCCGAGGACTTGTTGAACTCTTCCGCCCACCGCAGCACATCACGCACGTCGTCACTCTCGACGTCGTGCATCTGTACGTAGTTACCCGGGTGCGCGAAGGCGACTCGGAACTGGGTCGCCTCATCCTCGGCGACAGTGTCTCGCTCGTCGATCAATCGGTGCTTCATCAGGCCTCCCCGCCCCAGGCTAGCGGCCACCCAGACGCACACGTCAGCAGATGCCGCCGAGGAGCGTCTCGATGGGGCGGGTGGCGCTGCACGCGAGAAGATCGCTACGCCCCCTCTGCACAGAACGCGGGCCACCCACACCACACTCACCCTGGAGCTCCCCGTCTTCGATACAGAACCTCCATAAGGGCTACGGCCATTGGCGTCATACTTTCCGCATGACCCCTCCTCCATCGCTCGCCGGCCGTTTGATCGGGCCGATCGGGGCAGCAGCCGTGCTGGCATATGCGGTTTTCGCAGCAGTCCAGATCCAGGTACTCAACCCGCTCGCCACGATGCCCGGATATACCCTGCAAGAGATCCACGCCGCCGTCGTGCAGAGGGACTCCGCAGACACAATGGGCTGGGGCCTGATGAGTGTGGCACTCGCGATCGGGCCTGTGATCGCGTTGATCGTGGCGGCCCTCGGTGTGCGCGGCCGACTCCACGCCGGAACCGTATTGATGATCATGCTGGGACTGCTATCGCTGGGCTCTCCCGGCTACTTAGTAGCGTCCTTCCCGGCCGGAATGACACTGGCCGACACCTTTATGGTCGGCGGCGCGGACCATGCCCCCTGGGCGAGCATCCTGCACGCTGCTAGCACGCTGTCGATTCTGGCGCTGGCGGGACTCTCGATCGCCCGAGCAGTACGGACGCCAAGGGCGCCAAGGGGCTGACGCGCAGAGAGGTGCCACGCGCAGCGTCACGAGGTGCGTTCCGAATTGCTGCAGGACTTGTGGTGCAGCGTGTGAAACTGGCGTCAGGGGCTGCCGCAACGAAAGGTTACATCTGATCTGGCGTTAACGACTGTCGCTTTGGGGTATACTCAGTGTGACAGACCTGTCGCAAAAGTGCGTTCCTGGACCCTATTGGGAACCGTAAGCGACTGCTGAGTAACTGTCCTGGTGGGGCGCCCCAGTTTGGTGCACACCCGTCGATGCCGAAGCTGACAGGGATCTTCGTTCAGTCTCCCGACTCGCGCGGCTAGCTCGAGAAGTGACACTCTGTTCGTGTCCGCTGGGACCGCGAACACTTCGCGGCTCTCTCCCGATTCTCTGAAGGGCCCGATCATGAGCACCTTCACCCGCCGCGACATCATCCTCGCTCTGACCTCTGGCGCGGTCACCGCGGGCGCCGTCACCATCGCGCGAGACCCCACCTTCCTCGACTACTTGGGTCGTCACGCGAGGTACTTGGGTCGCGGCGGAGACCTGGACCGCCCGCGCGACTTCCGCTGGCTCCGCGAGCTGATCATTCCTCCGAACCGTGAGCTGCGCACAGTGGACGGCGTGATCGACGCCGAGACCATCGAAGTGAGCGACGGGCGCGGCAGTGTGTCGCGGGTGCGGTTGATCGGCATCTACGCCCCATTGGTTGGACAGCAGGCCGAGGAGCCCGAGTGCGGTGCACGCGAGGTCACCGCCTTCGTCGCCGAGCTGCTGCCGGTCGGCGCGACCGTCTACCTCGTCAGTGACAGCCTTGCGCAGGACAAGGATGAGCATGGCCGGCTCCTGCGCTACGTCGAGACCGAAGACGGTACCGACGTCGGCCACCTGCTTCTCTCCGAGGGCAATGGGACCAACTGGAACGCCAGGGCAGACCCGGCGTTTGACCGCTTCGAGGACTACAACCACGCCACAGTCATCGCACTCGACCACAACCGAGGATCCTGGGGCAACTGTGACGCAGAGGACTTCCCCTCGCAGAGGGCGAGCTGAGCACGACCTCGAGCTCTTCTTGCTAGATGTATGAGGTCATGAGGTTGTCGACACGTTCGTGTACTCGGGTGGCCTGAACGTTCATTCACGTTGTGGGCCCTACCCCCGGATCTTGGACACGGGGTGTGATTACGCAGCGGTCGGCAGCG
>NZ_JABUXV010000036.1 GCF_014897705.1 Brachybacterium sp. FME24
AAGGATCCAGCGCCCCGTAGTCGTAGTCGAGATCCGGAAGCGTGTAGTCAGCCATAGCATTCCCTTTCGGTAGACATCAGGTCGTCCTCGCGCGCTCCGTCTCCGAAGCGCAACGTGTCCATCCTTCCACCTTTCGGTGGGCGTGGCATGGGCGTCCTCGGCGAACCGCCCCGTTCGTCACCCGGTCGCGGGACAATGGCGGTGTGAGCACACCGACCGCTCCTGCTCTGCCGACGAGCCTGCACCCGGCGACCCGGGACTGGTTCTCCCGTGATCTGGGCTCCCCCACGCCCGTGCAGATCGGGGCCTGGGACGCCGTGGCCTCGGGTGAAGACGCCCTGGTGATCGCCCCGACCGGCTCGGGCAAGACCTTGGCCGCGTTCCTGCGAGCACTGGATGACTTGATGTTCGCGCCGTCGGAGGTCGGCACGCCCCGCGGGCCCGGCACGCCCCGTGAGCGCACCCGGGTCCTGTACATCTCGCCCATGAAGGCCTTGGGCATCGATGTCGAGCGCAATCTGCGTCGGCCACTGGCCGGGATCACCGACTGCGCCGCAGCGAGCGGAGAAACGGCTGCGCCGGTGCGGGTGGGCGTGCGATCGGGAGACACCACCGCGTCCGAGCGCCGCCGCCTGATCGCCCACCCGCCGGACATCCTCATCACCACCCCCGAGTCTCTGTTCCTCATGCTCACCTCGGCCGCCCGCGCAACTCTGCTCGACGTCGAGACCGTCATCCTCGATGAGGTCCACGCAGTGGCCGGGGGAAAGCGCGGGGTGCATCTGGCTCTGTCGCTGGCCCGGTTGGACGCGCTGATCACGGGCTCGGGTGCTCCGGGGGAGAACCGTCGGCCGCAGCGTCTGGGGTTGTCGGCGACAGTGGAGCCCGCTGCGGAGGTCGCGCGGTTCCTCTCCTCGACCGGAGCGAGCGTGCAGGTCGTCGCCCCGGCCGGGGCGAAGGAGTGGGACCTCAGCGTGACGGTACCGGTGGCGGACATGGACGATGTCGCGCCCCCTCCGGATGCGGTCGACGAGGAGGACGTCAGCGGCACGATCTGGCCGCATGTGGAACGGGCCGTGCTCGCCGAGGTCGAGGCGCGTCGATCGACGATCGTGTTCTCGAACTCGAGGCGACAGGCGGAACGGATCGCCGAGCGGTTGAACACGCTGCATCGACGGCTCCACGGCGCAGGTGAGGAGCCGAGCTCGAGCGGTGAGGAGATCGCCCGCGTCCACCACGGGTCCATGTCCAAGGAGGCCCGCCGGCAGACCGAGGATCTGCTGAAGGACGGGGCGCTGCGCTGCGTGGTGGCCACCTCGACCCTCGAGCTGGGGATCGACATGGGCGCCGTGGACAGCGTCGTGCAGGTCTCCTCACCGTTCTCCGTGGCATCCCTGCTCCAGCGGGTGGGCCGCGCCGGGCACGGCGTCGGGGACGTCTCGCGCGGGCGGGTACATCCCTTGCACTCCCTGGACGTCGTGCACAGCGCGCTGATGGTGCGGGAGGCGAGGGCGGGCCGCCTGGAGCCGCTCGAGGTGCCGCGCAATGCCTTGGACGTGCTGGCTCAGCACACCCTGTCGGCCGCCGCCCTCGACGACCTCGACGTCGAGCGGTGGCTGGAGGTGGTGCATTCCTCCTACCCGTTCGCGGACCTGCCGCGCAGTGCCTTCGGTGCGGTGCTGGACATGCTGACCGGCCGCTACCCCTCCTCCGCTTTCTCCGAGCTGCGGCCGCGCCTGGTCCATGACCGGGAACGGGGCATCCTCACGGCGCGCCCCGGCGTGCAGCGCCTGGTGGTCACCAATGCCGGGACCATCCCGGATCGCGGTCTGTTCCCGGTGTTCCTGGTCGCCGGCCAGGAGCAGGCCCGGCGCGTGGGCGAGCTCGATGAGGAGATGGTCTACGAGTCCCGTCGCGGCGACGTGATCACGCTGGGCACGTCGAGCTGGCGGGTCGAGGAGATCACCCATGAGCGGGTGACCGTCTCCCCCGCACCTGGATTCTCCGGACGGCTCCCCTTCTGGCACGGCGACGGGGCGACGCGCCCGCCGACCCTCGGTCGCGCGATCGGGGACTACCTCGAGGAGATCGCAGAACAGTCTCCGGACCAGCGTGAGCACGGGCTGCGGGAACTGGGGCTCGACGCCGATGCCCGGGCCCAGGTGCACCTGCTGCTGGAGCGGCAGATGCAGGCCGCCGGGGTTGTCCCCAGCAGCTCACGCCTGGTCATCGAACGGTTCGTGGACGATCTCGGGGACTGGCGGATCGTGGTGCACTGCACCCTGGGCCGGAGGGTGACCGGGCCGTGGGCACTGGCGATCAGCGATCGGTTGCGGGAGACGGGCGGTTCACAGGTGCAGGTGGTGGCCTCGGACGACGGGATCGTGCTGCGCCTGCCCCAAGGGGCCGCTGTGCCCACGGCTGCGCTGGTGCTGTTCTCCTCGGAGGTCATCGAGCAGACGGTCCAGCAGCTGGTGGGGTCCTCCGCCCTGTTCGCCGCGCGGTTCCGGGAGTGCTCGGCCCGGGCGCTGCTGCTGCCGCGCCGGGTCCCGACCTCGCGGGCTCCGCTATGGCAGCAGCGGCAGCGTGCCGCGTCGCTGCTGGACGCCGCCCGGGACCACGCGAACTTCCCGATGATGCTCGAGGCCGCCCGCGAGTGCCTGCTCGACGAATACGATCTGCCCTCCCTGACCCGGCTGTTCGACGATCTCGAGGCGGGCCGGGTCGAGGTGCTCGAGGTCGACGTCGACCAGCCGAGCCCCATCGCCCGCGCGGTCATGTTCGGCTATGAGGGGACGTTCCTGTACGACGCCGACGCCCCGCTGGCCGAGCGTCGCACCGCGGCGCTGACTCTGGACCAGTCAGTGCTCGCTGAGCTGCTGGGCACGGTCTCGCTGCGCGAGCTGCTGATGCCGGCGGCGATCGCGCGGGTGTGCGCGGACGCTCAGCTGCTGAGCCCGGAGCGGGCGATCCGCGATGGGGAGGATCTCGCCGACGCCGTGCGGCGACTGGGCCCCCTCACGCCGGCGCAGGTGCTGGCGCGGTTCGCTCGCGAGAACGGACTGGTGGATCCGGCCGTCGTCGCAGCAGCGATCGAGGGCCTCGAGGAGTCGGGCCGGATCCTGCGCCTGAGGTGGCACGATGACGAGCACCTTGCCCTGGTCGAGGAAGCCGGGCTGTGGCGGGATGCCGCGGGTGCACAAGTGCTTCCGCCCGGCGCCGAGGCGATGCTCCCTGCTGCCGTCCTGGAGCCCGTCCCGGATGCCGCGGTGCAGGTGGTGGCCCGGTGGGCGCGCTCGCGCGGACCGTTCACCGCCGAGGAGCTCCTCGAGGACCTCCCCGTCCCGCCCGCGACAGCACGGGCCGCCCTCACGGAACTGTCCGCACGCCGCGTGCTCTCCAAGGGCGGTTTCCTCCCGGGCCGGGAGAGCGATGAATGGGTCGACGCCGGGATCCTGCGCCGCCTGCGTCGAGCCTCACTCGCCGAATCCCGGCAGGACATCGCGCCGGTCTCCCCCGAGGCTTTCACGGGATTCCTCCTGGACTGGCATGGGATCGGGAACGATCTCGCCGGCGGCGTCCCGGCGAACGCGGCCGCTCTCGAGGATCCGCAATTCGCCGGCACCGAGGCCCTTGCTGATGTCATCGACCAGCTCACAGGGCTCGAAGCACCGATCGGCGTCTGGCGCGAGGACCTGTTGCCGGTGCGACTGGGCCCGAGCGCCGGGCGACTGCTGGAGGACGCACTGGCCCGCGGAGAGGTGCTCCTGACCGCACGTGGCGGCGGCAGCGGGTCGAAGGAGCCGCTGGGACGGCTGCATCTCGCCGACGCTCTGGCACTCGGCCTCGACGGCGAGGAGGTGGCAGCAGCGCGCGCGGCCCTCCCTGACGAGTCACTGGCGCTGCACGTGCTCGAGGCGCTCGAGGGCGCCGTGGGCCAGGTGCGACTGTCGGATCTGACCGCGGCGGTCCGCCGTCGGCGCGGGGACGATGTCTCTCTTTCCCTCGCACAGGTCGCCGGCGCGCTCGAGGAACTGGCCCTGGCTGGCCTCGCGAGCCCCGACTCCCTCATGGCCCTGCCCGGTCGTTCCGCCCCGTCTCGATCTGCACCGTCGCGGCCGACCGGCCGCAGCGGCGCCTCAGCTGCCCGACGCGGTCGACGCGGCGCGGCCCGGTTGTCGGCGTCGCTGCTGCGTGCCGAGACCGACGATTCTGCGTTGGCCTCGCTCACGGGCCCGGCCGCGCTCGGACGCTGGAGCGCGGTGAGGGTGGAGCCGGTGGATCCCGCGTCTCGTCGCGCGGCGCGGGTGGCCCTGCTGGTGGACCGGCACGGTCTGCTCACCCGCGGCGCGGTCACCCATGAGGGCTTGCCGGGCGGCTGGTCCTCCGTCTTCCGCGAGCTCGCCGATCTCGAGGACTCCGGAGCCGTGCGCCGCGGATACTTCGTCGAGGGGCTCGGTGCCGCGCAATTCGCACAGGGCGCTGCCGTGGACCGGCTCCGCTCCCCGGACGGCGGCGAACGCGGCGACCGCCCGGCAGTGGTCCTCTCCGCGATCGATCCGGCGAACCCTTTCGGTGCTGTCCTGCCGTGGCCGGAGTCCGACGGCGCCGGCAGACCACAGCGGCGCGCAGGCGCGCACGTCGTGATCGCAGGCGGGCACGCAGTCGCCTATCTGGAGGCCGGAGGGAAGTCCCTGCTGTGGTGGCCGGGGCACGAGAGCGGGGCCGACGACGAAGCGGCGTCGGCCCTGTCCATCGCCGCGGCAGGGGGCCGGCTCGGGCGGGCCTCGATCGAGAAGATCGCCGGTGTGCTGCTCACGACACCCGAGACGCAGCAGCCGCCGTCGATGCGACGGGCCGTGGAGTCCTTGCACCGGGCCGGGTTCTCGCGTTCGCCCAAGAGCCTTCGCTTCCACGGGTGAGGGACGCGAGGCGCGCCGTGGCACCCCCGAAACCTCGGTAGACTCAGGACCCGTCAGCCTCCATAGCTCAATGGATAGAGCAACGGCCTTCTAAACCGTAGGTTGCAGGTTCGAGTCCTGCTGGGGGCACTGAGCAGCCCATACTCCCAAGCTGACCCGTCAGCGAGGGGAGGGCGACGTGTTCATTGCGCTGAGCTGTGTCCTTCTTTCCCCTCCAGCCCCGTCATCGCGCCCGCCGGGCCTGATCGAAGCTGCGGTCCCCGTACGCCGTGAAGATCGGGCATCCCACCCTTCGGCGAGGTGAAGACACGCCGGGATCCGGCAACTCCGGATCCTCGAGCATCACGCCGCGCCGACGGTCTGGCATTGCCCGACCGGCCCCGTCAGCGGAACCTCCCGCCTCTCGGGCGCATCGCCCGCCGGGTCGACCCCGGGACCTCACAGGTCGCTACGCTGGGACGAGTGCCCGTCCCGCGCATCATCCCGACCTCCCCGCACGGAGAGCCATCCCCCTTGCCCTCCGACCAGAGGGTGCTGTCACCCACCACGTCATCTGGAGCAATCTGTCTGATGCTGAAGATCATCACCGTCGGCGCGATCGCACTCCTGCTGGCGATGCGACTGCTGCGCGGGAAGTTCGGGGCCACGCTCCTGGGCGTCTCGGTCCGCGTGCTGAACATCGCCTACCTGGCGCTGCTCCTGATCACGGGCATCCTGGCCGGAGTGTTCGAGCAGTGGGTGCTGCTCGGGGTCGTCGTGGCGCTGCTCGCGCTCAGCGGCGTGGAGGAGATCCGCAGGCGCTCCGCGCAGAAGACGCCGGCACCTCGTCCGCGCACGCAGCGCTGAAACGGGGCACGCAGCCCCATCACTCGGGTCGATCTCGCTCCGACTCCCAGCGGTGAGGTGACCCACCCGGCCCGTCTCCCAGCTCCGCGGGACCGACGATCACGTGCTCTTCGGCAGGTCCGGCGCTCGCCATCAGCTCTCGGTCCTGGCCTCGTCGACGTCGTCCGGCCGGAGCGTGCCGGTGCGTGCTCAGAGCTCCCGACCGTGCTGAGAGGACGCCTCATTCCACGCGGTGACCCACGTGGGCACCTGCATGTCGTCGGGAACCTCTCCGACGAGAGCGAGCACCTCCTCGATATCGACCGATCCACCGGTCTTCTTCAGGAAGCGCGCGCGGACGACCGCATCGGCGTAGACCTTGTCCCCCACCCGGAAGACCTGCTCCATGTAGATCCAACGCTCGTCGTATCCGAGCACCCTCGAGGACAGGTCGAACGACTGCCACAGCTGGAGGGATCGGCGATAGGTGATGGACTGTCCCGCGACGACCGGGTACCAGCCCTCCTCCACGATGCGCTTCCAGAAGCCCGAGCGCAGCATGAGGTCCATCCGCCCCAGATCCATCAGAGTCAGATAGCGCCCGTTGTTCATGTGTCGCTGCAGGTCCAGGTCTGCCGGATTCACCCGGAAGCGCGTGTGGGAGGTGTCCCACATGCTCAGCCGGCTGCGGAAGCGTATGCGGATCATGAACACCAGCAGGCGGAAGTAAAGGTTCACGTCGGACTCCTTCGAGGGTCGCGCGAGGGCTCATCCCCGAGCTTGGGTGACTGCATGGTAATTGCAGCCGCTCCACGCGGGCCCTGCCACCGCCCGCCCGGTCCCCGGCGCACCCGCGATAGTGTGACCCGGTGACCTCCAGCTCCTCCCGTGCCATCAACGACCGCATCATCTGGGTCGATTGCGAGATGACCGGCCTCGACAAGAAGCGCGATGCGCTCGTCGAGATCGCCGTCCTCGTGACCGACGCCGATCTGAACATCCTCGGGGACGGTGTCGACGTCGTCATCAAGCCACCGGCGGACTCGCTCACCGGCATGGACCCCTTCGTGGTGAACATGCACACCACCTCGGGCCTGCTCGACGAGCTCGACGACGGCATGACCCTCGAACAGGCGCAGGCGCAGTGCCTCGCGTACGTGCGCCAGTTCTGCCCCGAGCCGGGCAAAGCACCGTTGGCGGGCAACAGCGTCGGCACCGACCGCGTGTTCCTGGACCGCGACGTGCCGGAGTTCGCGAGCTGGCTGTCGTACCGCACCATCGACGTCTCCAGCCTCAAGGAGCTCGCCAAGCGCTGGCTCCCCCGGGTGTACTACAACATCCCTGCCAAGAACGGCGGCCACCGCGCACTCGCCGACATCCGCGAATCCATCCAGGAGCTCAAGTACTACCGGGAGGTGCTGCTGGTCGATCTGCCGGGGCCCACCACCGCCCAGGCGCAGGAAGCATCCCGCGCCCTCGTGCTCCGGGGCGACGAGACCCCGATCGTCGCTGCCCCTGCTCCCGGACCGCACCTGCCCTGGCTCGACCGGACCTCCCATCGCACCTGGCTCGAAGGCGAGGGCGACGAGCTGCTCATGTTCGGCTCCGAGGCGGTCCGTGAGGACGGCGGCTTCGCCTGGCTGGACGAGAACGGCACCCCGGACCTCTCCCGCCCCTCGGAACTGTGGATCACCTGCCGGATGACACACAGCTTCGCCCTGGGCCACCTGCTGGGTCGCCCGGACTTCGGCCGCTTCGCTGATCACGGCATCGCCTCCCTGCGCGGCGTGTTCCGCGACGCCGAGCACGGCGGCTGGTATGCCTCCGTCGCAGGCGGGCAAGCGGTTGACGACTCGAAGCAGGCGTACGCGCACGCTTTCGTCGTGCTCGCGGCGTCCTCGGCGCTCGCCGCCGGCCGACCGGGCGCGCAGGAGCTGCTGGACGAGGCGCTCGCCGTCCTCGATACGTCGTTCTTCGACGAGGCCGCCGGCATGAGCGTGGACACTTTCGATCGCACCTTCACGACCTGCGAGGACTACCGCGGGATCAACGCGAACATGCACACGGTCGAGGCACTGCTCGCTGCTGCCGACGTCACCGGTCAGCGCCGCTGGCTGGATCGCGCCGTGGGCATCATGACCCGTGCGATCGACGAGTTCGCCCGCAGCAACGACTGGGCCCTGCCGGAGCATTTCGACACCGACTGGAACCCGCTGCTGGATTACAACCGCGAGGAGCCCAACCACCCGTTCCGCCCCTACGGCGCCACGGTGGGCCACTGGATCGAGTGGTCCCGCCTGGTGCTGCATGGCCGCGCCGCACTGATCGCGGCCGACGGCGAGGCACCGGACTGGATGCTCGAGGCCGCCACCGCACTGATGGAGAAGTCCGCGGCGAGCTTCGGCACCGACGGGGCCCCCGGCTTCGTCTACACCGTGGACTGGGACGGCGCGCCGGTCGCGCGCGAGCGCATGCACTGGGTCGCGGCCGAGGCCGTCGGCGCCGCCGCCGTCATGTACCAGGTGACGGGGGATCGTGTGTGGGCCGAGCGCTACGAGCAGTGGTGGGAGTACATCTCGACCTATCTGCTGGACGCCGAGGGCGGCTCCTGGTTCCACGAGCTCGACCAGAACAACGAGCCGCAGGGCGTGACCTGGCCGGGCAAGCCCGATATCTACCACGCCTTCCAGGCGACCCTCATCCCGCGCCTCCCGGTCACCCCGACCTTGGCCGCGGCGCTGCGGGACGGTCTGCTCGACACGAACCTCTGAGTCGTGCGCGGGACCGTGCTCGCACGGTCCAGCCACCGCGCGGTCACTCGGTCACGCTTCCGGTCCGATCGTCGCTGTGACCAACGAGCTGTTTTCCGACGACTTTGAGGTGCCCATGGTCGCATTGGTCGGTGCGCTTCTCGTCTCGGGCCGCTCGCAGAACGACAGCGACGGGCCGGGGCCGAGTTAGCACGGCGGGTCGGGGTCGGGGTCGGGGCGATGGTGCCGGGGCGGTGCCCGGCGGCGATTGCTACTGCTGGGGCTCGGCACCGGCGTCGATCGCGGCCTCCATGCGCTCGACCTTCGCGTCGAGCTCTCCGCTGTGGCCGGGCCGGATATCGGCCTTGAGCACCAGGGACACGCGGGAGCCGTAGCGGCCGGCCTCGGCGGTGGCTCGGCGGACGACGTCCATGACCTCCTCCCACTCCCCCTCGATCTCGGTGAACATCGCCGAGGTGCGGTTCGGGAGCCCGGAGTCCCGGACGATCCGCACAGCGGCGGCGACCGCGTCGTGGACGCTTGCACTGTCCGCACCCTGCGCGAGCTCGCGCAGGAGGGCGGGGTCGGAGGGCTCACCGGTGGGCTGGAGCGAGAAGGCTGCGATCATCGGGCCAGTCTCCTCCGTCGCACATGCCAGGTGCAACGCGTCTCACACTCCCGGCAGCGCAGTTTTGGGCGAGATGGCGCCGCACAGACGGTATGGTTATCTCTCGTTGCGGGCTTCGTTTCGCACATGGTGGTCGTAGCTCAGCTGGTAGAGCTCCTGGTTGTGGTCCAGGCGGTCGCGGGTTCAAATCCCGTCGATCACCCCATGTGAAGTCTCGGGACATCGTTCGCAGATGTCTCGGGACATGGTTCATGAAGCAGGGCCCCGGTTTTCACCGGGGCCCTGCTTTTTTGTCTGGTAGCCGCGGGTGAGGTCGATGGTGAACTCGGCCAGGATGGTGGCGGTGTCGAGGTCGGCGACGATGACCTCGTCGTGGTCGATGAGCAGGCGAACTGGTCTGCCTTTGTGGGCTCGTCCGAGGCCGAGGTGGCGCATCCGTCCGGCGTGTCGGAGGGAGACCTTGCCGTGCTGGTCGACGCGGTCGGTGCGGAGTGTGAAGCCGCCGGGCCGGGAGTTCGCGGCGGGGCGCGCTTTCGGGGTGGCGGTGTAGGCCTCGGCTGGGGTGTGACGGTTCAGAGCTCGGTGGGGTCGCTGCGTGTTGTACCAGGCCTGGAAACCGTCCAGCTGCTCCTGAAGCGTCGGGATGTCTCGGGCCGGTGGTTGCGCGGTCAGCCAACGTTTGAGGGTCTGGTGGAAGCGTTCGATGAAGCGCCCTGGGTTTCGTTCCGTGGTTAGACGGTCGCGGGCGCGGTCGTCGTG
>NZ_JABUXV010000037.1 GCF_014897705.1 Brachybacterium sp. FME24
TCGTGCGCAAGGAGCGTCCTCATCCTGGGGCGCAGCTGCGGATCACCGATCACGAAGGAATGCGCATCACCGCATTCGCGACCAACACCCCACGCGGACAGCTGCCCGCCCTGGAGCTGCGTCACCGCCGCCGCGCCCGGTGCGAGGACCGGATCCGTAACGCCAAGGACATGGGCCTGCTGAAGTTCCCGCTGCAGTCCTTCACGCAGAACCAGATCTGGTGCCAGGTCGTCCAGCTCGCCTCCGAGCTTGTTGCCTGGATGCAGACCATCGCCTTCACCAGTGACGACGCCAGGAAGTGGGAGCCCAAACGGCTTCGCGCGCGGTTGTTCGAGGTCCCTGCGACCCTGGTGCGCCGCTGCCGGCACAAGGTCCTCCACCTCGCCCAACACGCTCCCGAAGCCGTGAGGGTCCTGACCGGCGTCAACCGGATCCGCACCGCCGTCACGCAGACCTGAGTGGAGAGCCCACCCGTCCCTACGACCCCCAGCACCTTCTCGGGAGTGGAACCCGACCGCCCGCAACAGACACCGCGCCGATCTGTCACGCCCACATGCCAGAATCAGCAGCTAAACGCCGGCAACGACGCCGAACGCCCCCGCTCACCAGCCCGATGAAACATCGAGGCTAGCGCCTCAGAGTGTCGCAGTGAATGGGTCGAAGTCGGCCGGCATCGGCTCGACCTCGGCGAACGTGGAGTCGATGTCCACGATCGTCCCCTCGGCGATGGCGGTCTCGATGCCCACCATGATGTCCAGGACGTGCTTGGCGATCTCGCCCTGGGCACGGTGGGGGACGCCGGCGCGGATCGCCCGGGCCATCTCCAGCACGCCCAGGCCGCGCCCGGTGGTGGCACCGGTCGCGGGCACGTCGGTCGCCGCATCGCCCCGGTACGCGGTCAGCGCCGAATCGCCGTCGAAGACGTTGGGGTCGGGGAACGCGAGGGTGGCCTCGGTGCCGTAGACCTCGACGAAGCCGGTGCGGGTATGCGGGGAGTCGAAGCTCAGCAGCACCGTCGCGTTCTGGCCGGATTCGAAGCGCAGCAGCGCCGAGACCTGCGTGGGGACCGTGACGTCGAAGACCTCGCCGGCCTTGGCGCCCGAGCCGATGGTGCGCTGGGTCTGGGCGCGTGAGCCGACGGCGCTGACCGAGACGACCGGTCCGAGGGCGAGCACGAGGGTGGTCGTGTAGTACGGGGCGATGTCGTACAGCGGGCCCGCGCCTTCCTGGAACAGGAAGGCGGGGTTGGGGTGCCAGGACTCGGGGCCGGGGGACTGGAACAGGGTCAGCGCGCTGGCGGGGGTGCCGATCGACCCGTCGCGCAGGGTGCGCAGACCGGTCTGGATGCCAGCGCCGAGCACGGTGTCGGGAGCGCCGCCCACGCGCACGCCCGCGGCGTCGGCCGCCTCGAGCAGGGACGTCGCGTCGGCCGGGGCGGTGGTGATCGGCTTCTCGGTCCACACGTGCTTGCCGGCGGCGACGATCTGACGGGAGACCTCGGCGTGCGCGGTGGGGATCGTCAGGTTGATGACGATCTCGACGTCGGGGTGGCCCAGCACGTCCTCGGTGGTGCCGGAGGCCGCGATGCCGTATTCCTCGGCGCGCTTCGCGGCGGCCTCGGGGAACAGGTCTCCGATGATGTGGACCGTGACGTCGGGGAAGGAGGTGAGGTTCGTGAGGTACTCGGCGGAGATGGTGCCGGCGCCGATGATGCCGACGCCGACGGGGCCGGCCTGGGTCTGGGGGGTCATACGGTGTCTCCTTCGTGGTGCGGGGGAGCGGTCCCGGGGGCGGGACGCGCGGTGGTCGGGCGGACCGTCGGGCCGCCCACGCCGGGTCAGGCGGCGACCGTGCTGCGCAGGTGGGTGAGCGAGGCGCCGATGCCCTCGAACATGTCCCCGGCGTAGTCGTCGAATTCGATCACGCCGTAGGCGGCGCCTGCTGCGGCGTCCAGGGTCGCGGCCAGCGGCATCGCCCCGGTGCCCAGCGGCAGCTGCGCGGCGGGGTCCTCGGAGAGGTCGCCGTCCTTGAGGTGGACCAGCTGCACGCGGTCGCCGAGCGTGCCCAGCAGCGCGGGGACGTCGGCCCCTCCCACCGCGGCCCAGTAGGTGTCGATCTCGAGGACGACCTGCGGATCGAGCTCGTCGGCGAAGAGCTCCAGGGCGCTGCGGCCCTCGAGCTGGGAGGCCAGCTCGATGTGGTGGTTGTGGTATCCGACGCGGATCCCGGAGGCCGCGGCCGCCGCGGCGCGCTCGTTCAGCCGCGCCGCCAGGGCGCGGACCTTTCCGGCGTCGGTCCAGTCCTGCGCGTTCCAGGACGGGTCGATGAGGTAGTGGACGCCGACGGCGCGGGCGGCCTCGAGCACCTGCTCGAAGTCCGTGTCCTCGCCGAGGAAGGACTGGTGGGCGCTGGGGAAGGCGATCGGGAACTCGGCGCGGGCACGTACCAGCTCCTCGCGGAACTCGACGAGGTTGTACGGCTCGGCGTGGGTGAATCCGAGCTCGACCAGGCGCCGGACGGTGCCGGGGAAATCGGCCGCGAGGGCGTCGCGGACGCTGTACATCTGGACTGAAAACTGCATGGGGTTCCTTCCGGGTATGCGGTGCACGGGCGGGCGAACTTCCTTCACACGACCAGTGCCACTCCACGTTGCCAGCAATGAATGCTTATCCCTTGATCGCCCCTGCGGCGATGTTGGAGATGAAGTGTCGGGCGCCGATGATGAAGACGCCGATCAGTGGGACCACGCTGATCAGGGCACCGGCCATCACCATCCCGTAGTCGGTGAGGTGGACCGAGTTGAGGTTCTGCAGCGCGGTCTGGAGCGTCTGACGCTCCGGGTCAACGAGGATGATCAGCGGCCAGATGTAGTCGTTCCATGCGGTGATGAACGTGAAGATGCCGAGGAATGCGAGCCCGCCGCGTAGCAGGGGCACTCCCACTCGCCAGTAGGTGGTGAAGAAGCCAGCGCCGTCGATGCGTGCGGCGTCCAGCAGATCGTCGGGGATCGAGCCGGCCGCCATCTGCCGCAGCAGGAAAATACCGAAGGCGTTGGCCGCGCCGGGGACGATCAGAGCCTGCAGCGTCCCCACCCAGCCCAGGGTGGACATGAGGATGAAGCTCGGCACCAGGGAGAGGCTCCCCGGGACCAGCATCGTGGCGATCAGCAGGATGAACAGCGGCCTCTTCCCGGGGAAGTCGAACTTCGCGAAGGCGAAGGCTGCCAGCGAGTCGAAGAACATCACCAGCACCGCGCAGGCGGTGGAGACGATGATCGTGTTCAGCAGCGATTGCATCAGGTCGACGCTCTGGACGACGTTCCGAATGTTCTCGACGAAGCTGTTGCCGAAGGTGAGCTTGGGCGGGTAACCAAAGATCTCGGCCGTGGTGGAGGTAGACATCACAACGAGCCAGTAGAAGGGGAAAATTGACAACAGCACGCCCACGATGACGCACAAGTGGGTGACCAGCCGTGCTATCCGACCGCGGGCGACGTAATGCTTGTCGCCCCCGAGGGCAGGATCGGCGGCGGCGGTGGTGCGGGGAACCGGGGTCAGGGTGCTCATCGGCGGGCCTCCTTGGCTGCGGTCCGACGGCGCGGGGTGCGCTCGCTGCGCCCGGAGACCAGGCGCCAGTTGATGATCGAGAAGATCGCCGCGATGAGGAACAGCGCCCAGGCGATCGCTGACCCGTACCCGAAGTCGAATTCGGTGAACGCCTGGTTGTACTGGTAGAGCACGATCGTCATCCCGGCTTCGCCGGCTCCGCCGCTGTCGCCTAGCAGCACCTGTGGCTCGGTGAAGAGGCTCAGTCCGCCGATGGTCGACATGATGACGGTGAACAGGATGATGGGGCGCAGCATCGGCACCGTGATCCGGAAGAACACCTGGACCATGTTGGCGCCGTCCACCTTCGCGGCGTCGTAGAGATCGGTGGGGATCGACTGCAGGCCGGCGAGGTAGATGATCGCGTTGTACCCGGTGAAGCGCCAGATCACCATCACGGCGATGGTGATCTTGATGCCCCAGCTGCTCGAGAGCCAGGGGACCGTGTCGAGTCCCAGCGCGGTCAGCGCCGAGTTGATCAGCCCGAAGGTGTCGGAGAAGACGGAGCCGAACACGATCGCCATCGCGACCATGGAGGTCACATTGGGCAGGAAGAACGCCACCCGGTAGAAGCCGGTGAAGCGGATGTTCTGGTGGAGCAGGAACGCGATGACCATCGCGAGGAAGAGCATCGGGATGGTTGAGAGGAACCAGATGATGAAGGTGTTCCCGACTGCGTTCCAGAAACGAGTGTCCGTGAGCAGATACTGATACTGGGCCAGCCCCACGAAGGACATCTCGCCCATCCCGTCCCAGTCTGTGAAGGACAGCACGATCGAGAACACGATGGGGAACAGGCCGAAGATGGCGAACAGCACGTAAAATGGGGAGATTGCCAGGTATATCGGGAACGTCGCCCGTAACCGGCGGTGGGGTTTTGCACGGGGCACCGAGGTAGCCCGCGTGTCCGGTCGAGCCGGGGTATCGGTGCTCATACTTCGACTCCCCGTTTGGCCAGAACCTTCTCGGCTTGGGCGAGGGTGTGGCTCCAGGCGAGCTCCGGGTCTTTGCCGCCTGTCTCGACGTTGAGAAGCTCCCGCGAGAACGCGCCGGAGATGCTGGTCTCCAGGGCGCTGATGAAGGACGTGGGCACCGTCTTGGCCGCGGTGGAGAAGAACTCCAGCGGGTCCTGGTCACCATAGAAGTCGCCCTCGTAGGTGAGTTGCTCGAATGATTCGGGCGTGGAGGGGAACAACTGCACGTCCTCGTAGGCGACCGCCTGATTCTCCGGGGACGTGATCCAGGTGATGAGCCTCATCGCCGCCTCAGGGTCTTTGCAGGTGTAGGGCAGGGCGATGAAGGCGCCGCCGTTGTTGCCGGCGCGGACTGGCTGGGAGGCGATCCTCCATTTGCCCGCGGTCCCCGGGGCGGATTCCTCGAGGATCTGAGTCGACCAGGCGGCCCCGAGGTTCCCCGCGGTGAGGCCGCTGGACCAGGCGGCATTGCGGTCGGTTTCCAGCTCCTGGGGGATGCGCGCGGTGATCCCGGCCTCGATCGCCGCGACCGCGAGGTTCCAGGCGTGGCGCACGGTGCTGTTGGGCTGGAGGTAGAGCGGGGCATCGTTCTTGTCGAAGTAGCGCTCGGGGCTGGAGTCCAGCACGGCGAGGTAGATGCTCTGGGCGTCGTTGACGAAAAAGGACCCGGTGGCGCTCTTGAGCTCGGCGCCGAGCGCGATCCAGTCCTCCCAGGTGCTGGTCGCGGCGGCGACGTCCTCGGGGGAGCTGGGCAGGCCGACCTCCTCGAACAGGTCCTGGCGGTAGAAGAAGCCGGTCGGCCCGATGTCCACCGGGAAGAAGCAGAAACGCCCCTTCGGTGTCATGCCCAAGTTCCATTTCCACTCGTAGTAGTCCTCTTTCACGCTGTCCGCGCCAAGCTCGGAGAGATCCAGGAAGAGGTCCTCGTTGGTGAAGTAGAGGGCGTTGTTGGAGTTGATGTAGGTGATGTCGGGGATGTACGCGTTGCCTGCCAGAGAGGTGCGCAATTTGGTGTCGAAGGTGGTGCCGATCATGTCGGCGAGCAAGTGCTTGTCAGTCCCGGGGATCTGCTCGGCTAGCTGCTCGATCAGTTGGGGACTCGCCCCCCGGTTCCAGTACCACATGGCGAGCTCCTGTGGGTCCTCGGAGACACGCGGGTCGGCGCCGCAGCCGGCCAGGAGTAGGGGTAGCACTCCAGTGGAGGCCATCAGCGAACGGCGGGTCGGCCGCGCTCGCGGTGGATCGGGTCGTGCGGACCGGGGAGAAAACTCCATGCTCATCGGTGCCCTCCTCGTCGAGTGGCGATAGGCGGTTCGTGAACGTTCACGATGTGGTTGAAGTATCTCAACGTGGTTTTGTAGTGTCAAGCACTTCGTCCGTGACAGGGTGAGGAGTGCTCGCGACGCGACGCCATGCCTCACGCCGTGGCGCGGGCTTGCGAGTAGGAGCGGAGCGGGGTAGCGTGGAACGTGCGTGAACGTTCACGATCCCTTGTAGATCTCGACTGTGAAGGACAACGACGTCTCCATGAGCACCACCTCCTCCTCGTTCCGCTGGGCCGTCCTCGGTCCCGGCTCCATCGCCCGCCGCTTCGCCTCGCAGCTACCGGATTCGCGCGAGGGCGTCCTGGTCGCCGTGGGCAGTTCCTCTCCCGAGCGCGCCTCGGCCTTCGCCGAGGAGTTTCCCCTCGCCGGCCCCGCGCTGATCGGTTCCTACGAGGAGGTCCTCGCCTCCGACGACGTCGACGCCGTCTATATCTCGACCGTCCACACCGCTCATGCACGCCTGGCCGCGGCCGCTCTCGAGGCCGGCAAGCACGTGCTGTGCGAGAAGCCGCTGACCCCGAACTCGGGCACCACCATGGCGCTTACCGATCTCGCGGCGCGCAGCGGGAAGGTCCTGCTCGAGGCCTACATGTACCGCTTCCACCCGCAGACGGTGCGGGTCCTCGAGCTCGTCGCCGAGGGCGCGATCGGGGAGGTCACCCACATCGACGCCTCCTTCGCCTTCGACACCGGCGGGCGCAGCGGGCGCCTGTTCGACACCGCGACCGCCGGCGGCGGGATCCTCGATGTCGGGTGCTACCCGCTGTCCTTCGCCCGCTTCGTCGCCGGCGCCGCCCAGGGGAGGCCCTTCGTCGACCCGACGTCCGTGACCGGCAGCGGCACGCTGGGGGAGACCGGCGTGGACGAGTGGGCCACCGCCGAGGTCGCTCTGCCCGGCGGGATCACCGCGAGCCTGCGCACCGGGGTGCGGCTGTCCGACCCGCAATCCGCGACGATCACCGGCTCGCGCGGCGTGCTCCGTCTGCGAGACCCCTGGGGTCTCGGAGAGGCCCAGGTCATCGAGCTCGACGTCGTCGGCCAGGAGCCGCAGCGGCTCGAGATCCCCGCGGCCTCCGCCTACGCGCTCGAGGCCGATGCCCTCGCCCGCGCCGCCCGTGACGGCGGCGAGGTCCCCGAGCTCACGGCGGAGAACTCCCTGGGACAGTCCCGTGCCCTCGACGCCTGGCGCGAGCAGATCGGGCTGCGCTACCCCTTCGAGGCCGACGACGCGTCCATCCCCACCCTCACCGGCCGCCCGCTCGCGGCCGGCAGCGTCCGCACCGGGCCGGCGATGGCGTACGGGGAGCTGGCCGGCATCGACAAGAAGGTCTCGCGCCTGGTGATGGGCTGCGACAACCAGATGAACCTCGCCCACGCCTCGGCGATGTTCGACGCCTTCTACGAGATCGGCGGCACCACCTTCGATACCGCGTACATCTACGGCGGCGGCTATGTCGAGAAGCTCTTCGGGCAGTGGGTCCGCAACCGTGGAGTGCGCGAGGACGTCGTGGTCATCACCAAGGGCGCCCACACCCCTCACTGCGATCCCGAGTCGATCACGCGTCAGCTCGAGGAGTCCCTGGAGCGACAGGGCACCGACTACGCGGATCTCTACATGATGCACCGCGACAATCTGGAGATCCCGGTCGGGGAGTTCGTCGACGTCATGGACGAGCACCTGCGGGCGGGCCGGATCCGCGCCTACGGCGGCTCGAACTGGACGCCGGCGCGCGTGGACGAGGCCAACGCCTACGCCCGCGCGAATGGCCGTACCGGCTTCACCATCCTCTCGAACCACTTCGGACTGGCCGAGGCGCTGGACGTCCCGTGGGCCGGTTGCGTTCATGCCACCGATCCTGACTCCAAGGCGTGGCTCCAGGAGCGCGGCATCGCCCTGCTGCCGTGGTCCTCGCAGGCGCGCGGCTTCTTCACCGGCCGGGCGCACCCCGAGGACCGCTCCGACGCCGAGCTCGTGCGCTGCTACTACAGCGAGGAGAACTTCGAGCGGCTGGCCCGAGCCCGGATCCTGGGGCAGGAACGCGGTGTCCCGGCCACCGCGATCGCCCTGGCCTTCGTGCTGCACCAGAAGTACCCGACCTTCCCGCTGTTCGGGCCGCGCAGCATCGCCGAGATGCGCTCGTCGACGCTGGGACTGGGTGTCGAGCTCTCCGAGGGCGACCTTGCCTGGCTCGATCTGCGCAGCGAGAGGCGATGAGCGTGGCGAGCCGCCGAACGACGATCATCGACGTCGCCGAGCGCGCCGGCGTCTCCCGTCAGACGGTCTCTCGCGCGATGAACGGCATGCCCGGCATCAGCACTGCCACCCGGACAACGGTGCTCGAGGCCGCGAAGGAGCTCAACTACCGTCCGTCACGGTTCGGCCGCGGTCTCGTCGAGCAGGGGCCGACCACTCTCGGCCTCGTCGTGTCCGATCTGTCGAACTCATACTTCGCCGAGCTCGGCGCAGCGGTGGTCCGAGCGTGTGCGCCATACGGCTGGAACGTCGTCCTCGCTGAGGCAGAACACGCCCCCCGACCCGGGCAGGTCGCCACCGAGCTCGCCCGGCGGGTCGATGCGATCGTCGGCTACGGCGTGCCCACCCACGGCATCCGCGGCGCAGGCGACATGCCCGTGGTGGCGCTGGGCGACTCGGTGGAGGAGTTCGGTGCGGTCGGGGTAGTGGAGTTAGCGATTACCGAGGCAATGAGCGACCTCGCGGCGCATCTGAGGGCCGCCGGGGTCGTCAGGCCCGTTGTGCTGGACCTGGCCAGGGAGGCGCCCAGCCCCCGGGCGCGGGCGCTGGCGAGGGCGCTGGCTCCTCTGACGGGCGGGGGCGAAGTCTCGATCCACAGAGTTGACGCTCACACCGGGCACAGAGCCGCTCTTGAAACGATTCTCAACGGAGGTGCCGATGCCATCGTCGCGTTCAACGATGAGCTCGCGGTGCGGCTGTTGCGCTCACTGCGGCTGATGGGCATTGAGGTGCCGGGGCGTGTCCGGGTCGCCGGCGTCGACGGACTGGAGATTGGGTCTCTCGTGAGTCCCGAGCTGACTACCCTGAGCATCGACATCGACGAGATCGCCCGGGAGACCGTCATGCTGGTGGCCGGGATGCTCGACAGTTCGCTGCCATTGCAGGGGCCTTCTGCGCACCGTGTCGTGCCTTACCATCTCGAGCGGCGGGCCTCGGCCTGAGCTTGCGTTTGGCGGTCCTGCCGCCTCTGAATCATCCCGGGTTTGTTAGCCTCGGGATTTCATGGGGGTGTGGTCCCGACCGGCGGACGGCTTAGAGAAA
>NZ_JABUXV010000038.1 GCF_014897705.1 Brachybacterium sp. FME24
CCCTTGTCATCTCGACTCACCGCCTCGCGGCGGGACAACCTCCCTGGACATCACACCTAGCCGCCGGTGAGGTTCGGCCAGAGCTCGACGTCACCGGGCACGTAGGCGAGCCGCCGGTGCAGCGCGACGGCGTCGTCCCAGGGATCGCTGCCCAGCAGACGGACGGTGCCGCCGTCGGCGCGCAGCAGTCCCAGCAGGACGCGCATCGTGGTCGATTTGCCGGCACCGTTGGGACCCAGGAAGCCGTGCACCTCGCCCGGCGCGACCTCGAGGTCCAGGCCATCCAGTGCACGGGTGCTGCCGAAGGTCTTGATCAAGCCTCGCGCGGAGACCACGGGGGTGTCCTCATGGTGTTCTCACTGCTCCTTCTCGTCGTCTCGTGCAGGGCTGGTGTCGCCGACGTCGGGTGGCTCGCGGTCGCTGCCTGCCTCGGCGCCCGCTGCTGCGGGGTCATCGATGACCGCGGTCAGTCGGTCGAAGCTGCCCTGCTCCACCAGTCCCTGGGTGTAGAGCTCGACCGCCGGGCGCAGGTACCGGTGCAGGCTCTCCGGCGGGGTGCTGTCAGCGAGGAAGTCGGCTCCGAGCAGCCGATGCACGTGCTCGTGCAGGGTCAGGGCGCCGAGGGACCAGATCACCAGCAAGGTGGCGCGGTCGCGGGGGACGGCGCTGGGCTTGATCAGACCGGCTCGCTCGCCCTGGGCGAGGTAGCCCACGGCGTCGTCGATCATGTCGTCGATCAGAACCGACGTGTGGGCCCCGCCTTCGGTCAGAGCGCGGGTCAGGTAGCGCAGCAGCGGTCGCCCGTCCTGCATGCGACGCAGGGCGAGGAACGGGTCGAACTGGTTCTCCTCGTCGACCGTCTCCTCCTTGCGCACGCGGACCATGTGCGCCACGCGCTCGTCGCAGGCGGCGCGCAGTCCCGCCTTGGAGTGGTAGTGATGCACGATCAGCGGTTGGGAGACGCCCGCCCGGGCGGCGATCGCCTTCAGGGGCGTCGCCCGGAATCCGTGCTCTCCGAACAGGTCGATCGCGGCTTCCAGGATCCGCTCCGCCCCGGTGGGTGCTCTGTCCGTCGGCGTCTCCATGCGTGGTCTCCTCGGTGGTCGTGACTGCTCGATCGGCGTGTGCTGACCGAGGGTGGGGCGATGGGGCAGCGGCCTATCCGTGCTCCGTGGAGATGTTCTCCAGGACGCGGACGGCGGTGCCGGTGCCGTCCTCCTGCCGGAGCCGTTCTCCGACGGCGGTCGCCTGTCGGGAGAACTGCGGGTCGACGACGAGCTGACGCAGGCGATCGGCCAGCACCTGCACGGTCAGCGTCCGCAGGGCCACGGGCTCCGGGCCGGCTCCCAGCGCTGCCACCCGCTGCCCCCAGAACGCCTGGTCGCCCAGCACCGGAGCAACCAGGGTGGGTCTGCCAGCCCTCAGCCCGGCAGCGGTGGTCCCGGCTCCGCCGTGGTGCACCACGGCGCTGACGCGTGGGAACAGGTGGTCGTGCGGGGCTTCGTCGAGGGTGAGGATCCGCGGGGATGCCTCCTGCAGGTCCACTCCTCCCCAGCCGGTGGCGACGACGGCTCGGATCCCGGCGCGATCCACCGCCTCGGCGATGAGCCGGCCGCGTTCGGCGGCGTGCTTGCCGAACCCCATGCTCCCGAATCCGATGTAGACGGTCGGGTCCTCGGAGTGCAGGAACTCCGCCAGGTGGACCGGTGGTGTCCACTCGCTGCCGCTGCGGTGCCAGTAACCGGTCACGTGCGCGTTGCCGGGATAGTCGGCAGGCACCGGGACGACGTGCTCGCTGAAGCCGTACAGCACCGGCAGGCGCGACCCGTCGTCCGTGTGGAGATAGTCGGAGAACCGGGTGATCCGGTCGAGGCCGAGGACTTGTCGACGGAACCTGTTGATCATGCCGCCGTAGGCGATCGCGCTGAATCGGTTGACGTGGTAGCTGGCTCGGTTGACGGGACCGGTCAGCGAACGGCTGATGAACGGGACCGGGAAGTCGCCCGTGGGGGTGAGGAACGGCAGCGGAATCGACGCCACGACGGGGATCCGCAGTCGCTGCGCGATGTGGACGCCGCCGAGAGCCTTGGGGTGCGCGACGATCAGGGTCGGTTCGACCCGCTGCGCGGCGCGCCACTGCTCCAGGAGCGACGCCTTCATGGCCTGATTCATGCGAGCGATGAGTCGGACGGAATCGGCCGGCCCGGCCATCTCGGCCATGCTGCCGCGGACCAGGCGGAGCATCTCGGTGCCCATCGGTTCGAATCCCGCGCCGCAGGCCTCGACGTCGCGGCGGAACTCCTCCGGTGCACCGACGACTGCCTCGTGGCCCTCGACGCACAAGCGCGCTGCCAGCGCGATGTAGGGGTCCACATCGCCCCGAGTGCCGAACGTCAGGATCAGAACTTTCACGACGCGCATCTCCTTCTGGTCGCGCTGCAGGAGCCGACTGGTGAGGAGCCGCGGTGGGCCTGTCAGCACTCCGGTTCCTCGTCGGACTGAATGCACAGTCAGCCTAGAGCTGACTGAATGGTCAGTCAAGCACGTGGCGATCGTCAGGCGTTCCCGAGCTCCAGCCTGGCCCAGGCACGACGGGTGAGGAGCGCCCCGGCGACGGCGGCTGCGAAAGGTGCGAGCAGAAGGGCGGGGTGGACGGCGCTGTCGGGAGCCGCCCACAGCACGGGAATCGCCCAGGGGATGACCAGGCCCAGGCCGAAGCCCGCGGCGATGTTGGTGACCACGACGAGTGCCAGGGTGGCGGCGATGCCGGCGAGATATCCGTGTCCCACGGTGGCGATCCACATGACCGGCAGAGCGCTGAGCCCGAGGAGCGCGGCGACCAGGAAGATGGCCAGCACACTGCGTACGGCCCCGTCCCAGGGCAGGCCGAGTGCCAGCCCGGCGGCCGTGACCAGGATGCTCTCGGCGGCGGCCAGGAGGGTTGCCCAGATGGCGGCGGCGCACACCTTGGCGTCGGCGATCGTGGATCTCGGGGCCGGTAGGGCGAACAGGCCGACGATGGTGCCATCGGTGAACTCCCTGCCGACGCTCCAGGCCATGACGATGCCGACCGCGAGGAGGGAGGTGATGCCGACGCTCGTGGTGGCCAGGGCGGTGTAGCCCGCCCATCCGGGAGCGGTGACCAGGGCAGCCGCTTGGCGCCCCATGTCGGTCTCCGCCGAGTATCGGGCTGCGGCGTATCCTCCGGCGGTCGTGACGAGCACGAGGATCAGGGTTGCTGCGGTAGCGACGCGAGAGACCAGGGCGCGGGAGAGCTTCCGCGCCTCCAGCGCGTACGCTGCCCGCCTCGGCGAGGTCATGACCGGCCCTCGGCGATGTCGGCGGCCAGCACGACCTCGAAGAAGCGGCGTTCGAGATCGGGTCCACCCGGGGTGAGGGAGTCGAGGACGCGTCCGCGGTGCAGGATGTCGACCTGGTCGGCGATCCGGGCGACCTCGTCGAAGTGGTGACTGGTGACGAGCGCTGCGCCGCCGCTACGGGTGAACGTGGTGATGAGCTCGCGCAGTCCCACGACTGCCAGCGGGTCCAGGCCGTTCGTCGGTTCGTCGAGGACCACCAGGTCCGGCCGGTGGGCGAAGGCGGCCGCCAGGCCGACCTTCTGCCGGGTGCCCAGCGACAGCCGCGCTGCCGGGACGTCGAGCCATGCGGTCATCCTCAGGATTCCACCGAGCTCGTGGATCGACTCCTGGATCATCGGGTCGGAGGCGCCATGGAGACGTGCTGCTGCGGCGATGTTCTCCCGGGCCGTCAGTTCAGGATAGGAGAACGGCATCTCGACCAGATGGCCGACGCGGGCCCAGAGGTCGCCTCGAGCGGACGCGATGTCCCGGCCATGGATCCGGATGGATCCGCTGTTTGGGCGAAGCATGCCGAGCATCACCCGCAGGGCGGTGGTCTTGCCCGCACCGTTGAGGCCGACCAGGGCTCGGCACGAGCCGGCGTCCACAGTCAGGCTCAGTCCCTCCAGCACCGGACGGGCCCGCAGGGTGCGCCGGACGGCGACCATCTCCAGGGCGCTCACCATCCTGCGTCCTGGAGCAGGCTGAGAAGGCTCTCGCGCAAGGCCTCGTCCGCGAAGGTCCGGTCGGGCTCGGTGCCCCAATGGATCAGGACAGCCGTGGCCGCACCCATCACTGCTCCAGCTGCGGTGCGCGCGGCCACGGCGGACGTCCCTGAGGTGGCCAGGGCTTCGGCGATCGCGTCCTGGCTCGCCTGCCCGGATCTCCACAGCGCCGAGCGCAGCTCGGGCGTCGAGGTGATCAGTCGGAGGCGCTGACGGAACTGCGGCGATCGCATCTCCGCCGTCGCCTCCTCGTGCTGCATGGCCGAGACCAGGCCTCGCACTGCCCGTTCGAGGGCCGGCAGCTCGGCCGGCTCGCTCGCGACCGCCGCGGCGATCATCGGATCGAACAGGTCACCGACCACCACGTCCCCCTTCGACGGGAAGTGCCGGAAGAACGTCATGTGTGAGACCCCGGCCTCCCGCGCGATCGCGGCCACGGGGGTCTCGGCGAAGCCGTGCGCCTCGAACAGTGCCAGGGCGCACTGCTGGAGGCGTTCGCGGGTGCTTGTCGACGAGATGGCCACGACGCGATGTTACTCCCTCACAGTTAGTGAATAACACCCCTTGTTCGTCACGAGGTGAAGAGCTTCCAGCTTTCCTCGGAGATGGTCTCGACCTCGCGATCGATGATCCGCAGGGCGGTGCCACCGTCGATCGCGTAGGTGGGCGCCGGGATACCTGCTGCCCAGTGCCCGATGTTCTCGACAGTGGTGTCCGGCATGCCGGCATGAATCAGGTGAGCACGTCCCCTCCCGCACAGTGAGGACGTCGGCCTCCCGAGGGGGGCAGCTCTCGCGACGGATGCTCGGCAGTGCGGTGAGTGTAAGGATCCCGCTGGACTTCCACCCCAGGCCGACTGCTCGGCCGCTCGCGCTTCCAGCGATCGCCTCCCAGGCGCTTCCGGTTCCGCCCGACTCGACGGATCTTCTTCAGGTAGCTCGGGGCGCGATCACGCCGACGGGAAGGGAGGGCTTCCCTGGTCTGCGCCCACGCCGTTTCGTCACGCGTGATCTGGCTCGGACGAGAGGAATGACTCTGGATCCACCGGGCGCTTCGCGCGGGGGAGGCCGTCGACGACCAGCAGGTAAGAGTCGGTCACGAGCTCCCGCACGAACTCTGCGTCGAGGCCGCCGCCGGGTTCGAGGGTGATCCAGTGGCGCTTGTTCATGTGATAGCCGGGGGTGATGTCCAGATGGGCCTGGCGCAACGCCTCGGAGTCTCGCGGCTCCGCCTTGACCACCACCACCGGGACCCCGCGAACTTCGGTGAGCAGTAGGAACATTCGGCCGACGACCTTTGCTACGTCGTACTCCGACCCGAAGGGGTGGGTCATCGCGGCGGCAGGCAGCTCCTCGGCGCGGGCTCGGGCAACCTCCTGCAGTGCGATGCCGTCCATGTCATTCCTCCTGCGGTTGACGTGAAGCCCTGGCGGATCGTTGACCGCACGACGGCGCGCGGTCGCGGCAGATCTGGGCAGGCCTGAAAACTCGGACCTGGCCAACTTGTCTCGGAACCGACAACTGTAGGTTCTCGCGCGAGCTGTCAGAGGTGCAGTGCTGTGACCTGCGGTGTGAGGCACGGGCCAGGTGCCCCGATTCTCGCTAAGTTGTCAGAATCCTCAGCGGTGTGGAGTCGCCAAGCCTCGTCGGGGGGCCACTGGGTCCGCGAGGATCTCGAGAAGCGCATCGTTGTGGATCGAGTACAACGCGTCGCCCGGACTCTCTAGCTGGATCAATGCTTTCCACAGAGCCCACGCCCTGGCGCGACGCCAAGTGCCCGCATCCAGATTGACCGCCTCGGCGAAGACCTGACGCTCTGTGCCTCGAAAGTAGGTCCAGGCTATGGTCAGGTCGCAGGCAGGGTCGCCGACGCCACACTGCCCGAAGTCGATGACAGCGCTGAGCTTCCCGCTGTCGACCAGCACGTTGCCGACGGCCATGTCGCCGTGAAACCAGACCGGCTCGCCTTCCCAGGCGGAGTCCATGCCGGCCAACCACAAGGCGCGGCACTGCGTGGTGTCTATCGGTAGCTCGCGGCTTAGCGTGCGCTGCACCTCATCGGCGTAGACGCTGGGGTGGCAGCCGCGAAAGGCGGTATGTCCACCGGCCCACGGCCCGCCGTCGGTCGGAGCCTCGCGCAGTGTGCGAAGGAAGGCTCCGAGGTCGTGGGCGAATTGGGTGCGGTCCAGATCTGGACATTCGTCGGGGGTACGGCCGCTTAGCTGTGATGTCCAGGGAGGTTGGTCAGTCGAGTGACTGGTGGGTGGCCCCCGATAGCGGAGTGGGCGCGATGGTGATTGTAGAAGTGCAACCAGTCCGGCAGGGCGGCGTTTCGCTCTGCCGTTGAGTCATAGAACCGCGCGTAAGCCCAGCCGTCCCCGAGGGTGCGGTGGAATCGTTCGATCTTCCCGTTGGTCTGGGGTCGGTAGGGGCGGGTGCGTTTGTGCTTGATGCCCAACTCGGCGCAGGCGTCCCGCCAGGCATGAGAGCGGTAGCAGGCCCCGTTATCCGAAAGCACCCGTTGCACTACGACCCCCCGAGCGGCGAACCAGGCCCTGGCCCGGTAGAGAACTCCGACCGCGGTCGCTGCCTTCTCGTCGGTGCAGGGGGCCTGACCCCGGTTCTTGGACACGCTGAATCCAGCATCTGCTGCTGGGGAAG
>NZ_JABUXV010000003.1 GCF_014897705.1 Brachybacterium sp. FME24
TAGCGGTCGGCCCATTTCTTCGCCGTACGGGGCGCGACCATGAACATCTTCGCCGCGGTCGCGTAGGTCCACCCGTCCTCGACGACCAACCGAGCCAGCCTCAGGCGTGTGCGAGGGGTCAGGACAGCGTTAGCGTGGGACATGAAGACCTCCGGTCGGTGGAGCGGTGAACTAGACAGCTCCACTCCACTACCGGGGGTCTTCCCTTGTCATCTCGACTCACCGCCTCGCGGCGGGACAACCTCCCTGGACATCACAGCTAGGGGCCAGAGGAGCGAGACGTCATCGATCAATCGCGCCCCGCACGACGAATCGGCCGGTCGGGCTCTGCGGTTCGGCACGGGAACTGCTCCCAGTCCCACGAGTCGGGCCGGCCGACCTCCCGCCCCGGATGCAGGGTCGGTTCACGCTCCATGCTCATCGAGGGCGCAGCTCCAGCCAGTCGTCCGCCCCCTCGAGCTCTTCCCATCCCGCCGCCTCGTAGAGCCTGCGGCCCTCCTGTGAGGCCTTGAGCGCGATGCGTCGCAGTCCCATCGTCGCGAGGTCATCGAGCATCCCCTCGATCAGTGCCTGGCCCAGCCCCTGTCGGCGGTGGGCGGGGTCCACGATCACGTCGGCCAGCCAGGCGAAGGTCACCTCATCGGTGACGACGCGGGCGTAGCCCACCTGTGATCCGGTCGCGACCTCGTACATCCCGTAGTTCCGGGAGGTCTCCAGGATCCGGTCCTGCGCGGCGCGCCCGCGACCCTGCGCCCACGAGGTCTGGGTGGACAGCAGTCGATGGATCCACGGCGCATCGAGCCGGGCAGTATCGGTGGAGAACTCATACGAGGAATCTGAGTGGACGACATTCATGCAGCCATGGTGCCGTGCAGGAGCTGGCGCCTTGCCGTCCCGTCCACGTCGTGGTCCGGGCGACCAGGGCTGCTCAGCACCGCGTGTGCCCTGGTCGTGGGGTTGTCACGAGTCAGCGCCCACCGTCGCGGGGCGCTGTTCCTCGACGCAGCCGGCGAGCTAGTAGGAACCGGCGGACAGCGTCGCCGCACAGGGCAAGTCCGATCACCACGATTCCGAAACCGGCGAGAGTGTTCTGTTCAAGCTGGATCCCGTCGAGAGCCCACGCCAGGCCGAGGAGGATCACCACGCCGGCCACCAAGAAGGCCTGAACTGCGTCGAGTATTCGGGCGGTACTTGCTCGCACGCCTTACTCCCCCGCTCCAGGAAGGTCCTGATGGCGTGCCGGCCACGAGGCCGGCGTCTTGGCGAGGAAGGCGAAGCTCAGCACTCGATCATTCCTCCGGTACGGGGTCGTCTCACCGATCCGCGTCATATCACGACGTCTCTCTACTGGTCTCTCGTCTGGTTCTGGTCTCTCGTCAGGGTCTCGCGGCGCCGCGCGAGCCCTGGTCCTTGATCAGCGCGATCAGCGCCACCATCACTGCGGAGGAGCCCCGGTAGCGTTCTCCATCGCGTTCGAGAACGCCGATGTCAGCCAGGTCGGTGAGGTCGTGCTGGACGGTGAACAGTCGCGTGACCTCGTCGCGGTCCCACTCCCCCGTGGCCGGGTCAAGCGGTATCTGCGGTCCAGCGGTGTCATCGGTGAGCGCCGCGCCGAGGCTCAGGCCCGAGGGCCCGCACGCCGCCAGGAGCGCGGCGATGGTGTCGGGCATTCCGCGGAATCCACCGTCCTCCGCGTCACGGGCATCCTTGCCGAACAGGGCCGCCGTCAGCACGGCGTGGCCGAACTCGACGAAGCCCTCGGGATTCGAGGCGGTCGGCACGAAGGGCACCGGGCCTGTCTCGCGGCGCACCCTCCCGCCGTCGCTCTCCAGCCAGCCGCCGTCCAGCAGAGTCATCCAGGGCCCAGCGATCTCGGGGTGATCCCACATGCTGCGCACCGGCCCCGGGGTGCCGATCTGCACGAGCAGGAATGCGACGTCCTTCCGGCCGAGCGCACCGGTGCCGGTGATCCGGTGTTCGTCCTCGCCGAGGAACTCCAGGATCTCCACGGCGTGACGCACGAAGGCGTTGTCCGTGTAGGCATGAGGGTCCTGGCTCACGTCGAGGTCTGCCAGCGCGATCCCCTCATCGTCCTCGGGATCGGGAAGGAACCAGGGCCAGGAGGTGCTCGCGTGCCCGTCGGCCTGGGCTGCGCTGACGGCTGCGTCACGGTCGAAGGGCACGGTGGGGGCACTCAGGCGACCGGTGTCGCTGAGCTCGACCCGCTCGTCGTCGGGGAGCGAGTTGTACCAGTGCATGTACCCAGCCAGCTCCTCGTCGTCCTCGAGGTCGATCCCGAGGGTGAGGCCGTGGCCGAGGATGTTGGTGGAGAACGAGCGGCGGGAGGGGTCATCGGCCGCCTCGAGGGTGGCGAACTCCAGGGCATCGAGCATCATGGGCGCCGTCTGAGGGCTCATCGCCTCGGAGTCCCAGCGCCCGGTCTCCCGCAGATAGGTGAAGAAGCGACCCAGCGTCGGGACCATGTCCATCGCCTGCTCACGCGCCTGGATCACCGTACGCGGCACGACCTCGGTGAGCAGAGCGGTGGTCTGCTCCTCGGTCCACCTCCCCGGTTCCGGACTGCCCTGCTGCTCGGCCTTCAGGCGCAGCAGCGTCTCCAGCGTCTGCACCTCGGTGGCGGCCGGCGCGTCCTCGTCGGCAGTCAGGCGCCAGGTCCCGTATTCGGACAGCACGAGCTCCCGGTCCCGCTGCCACTTCTGCCTGGTGGCCGGATCCGGTTCCCGCGAGGAGCGTCCATGATGCTTCTTCTGCGACATCCCTCCAGCATGACGGTGTCGGGCCCATCCGGCCACCACGGCGCCCCGAACAGGTTCATCGGCAATTCACCGGATACCCCTGCCCCGTTGCGTTCGGCCCTCTAGGGTGAGAGCGCTCCCACTCCCTCGTCCCTTGGATTCGTGATGGCCGTCCCCGCCTCGCCCGCCGCCCCGACCGCCCAGACCGCCTCGATCCACCCGAGCAGCCCGGCGAGACTCCTCGCACTGCTCGCCGCGCTCGCGCTGCTCACGCCCTCGGTGCTCGCGCTGCAGAGCCTGCAGGCGCCGCCCGCCGCTGCCGAAGTCACCGACGCGCAGCTCGCCGAAGGCGGTGTGCTGCGCGACTCCCGCAGTTACCGAGTCGCCCCCGGGCTGGACCTCACGAACTTCTCCCGCCTGGAATCCGGGGGCTGGAACGAGGGCAGCGTGCTCACCGCGGACCTGCGCGAATCGAGCCTGTCGATGGACGTGGCGCACGGCGGCCAGGTCACCGGCCGCGCCCCGCTGCAGGACGTGATGGCCTCGGGACCGAGCGGGGACAAGGCGGTCGCGGCCGTCAACGGCACCTTCTTCGACATCAACCACTCCGACGCACCGATCTACACCTCGGTCTCCCAGGACGGCGTCCAGATGGGCTCACCCACCCCGCGTCCCGCCTTCACGGTCGCCGACGGGCAGGCCGCCGTGCAGGCCCTCTCCGCGACCGGCACCCTCACTGTCGAAGGCGATACCGCCCACGAGCTGGCCGGGGTGAACAATCCGTCGATCTCGGAGGGCGGAATCGGCCTGTACACCGCCGCCTGGGGCGATTACACACTGGATCGGCCCGTCGGCGCCCCCGAGTCGCCTGCGACCACCGTGGCCCGCGCGACCGTGGTCGACGGTGTGGTCACCGAGGTCAGCGGCCTCCAGGACATCGCCGGAGATCCCGAGATCGCCGACGGCGAGCAGGTGCTGCTGGGTCGAGAGGGCGGGGCCGAGGCAGTCGCTGCGCTCGAGGTCGGCCAGGAGGTTCAGATCGAGGTCGGCCCCAGCGAGGACGTGGATCTCGGGATCGCCGGGTCCCATCAGATCCTCGCCGACGGCGAGGTGCCCGAGATGGGCGAGGACTCCCTGGTCACCGGCGAGCATCCTCGCACCGCGGTGGGCGTCTCGAAGGACGGCTCGCAGTTGTTCGTGATGGTCATCGATGGTCGCACCACCGCCTCGCGCGGCATGACCCTCCCTGAGGCCGGGAAGATCCTGCGAGACATGGGTGCCCACAATGCGCTGAACCTCGATGGTGGTGGCTCCTCGGCGCTGGCTGCCCGCACTGCCGGTGCCGAGAGCTCGGCCATCTGGAACAGCCCGTCGGACGGTGAAGTGCGAGAGGTCCCCAACGCCCTCGTCTTCTATTCCGATGCCCCGACGCAGGAGCTCGGCGACGTGCAGATCACCCGTTCCCTCGAGGAGGAGGACTCCGCAGCGGTGTTCCCGGGCATGCAGCGGACCCTGAAGGGCACCGGCCTGGGCGCGAATCTCGAGCCGGTGATGGCCGATGGGTCCTTCACGGCCGACGGACCGCTGGAGATCGTCGCCTCCGACACCGAGGGCGCGATCGTGCAAGGCACCGAGCGGGGCACGGGCACGCTGACCTACGCGGCCGGCGGGCATGAGGCAGGCACGCAGCTGCGGGTGCTCGGTGACCCTGTCGGTCTGCAGGCCAGTGAGCGCTCGCTGAACCTGCCCAGCACCGAGGATTCTGCGGAGCTGACGCTGTCGGGGTACGACGCCGACGGTCAGCGCACCCGGATCGAGGCCGGCGACGTGGAGGTCAGCGTCGAGGGTGGTTTCACGGTCTCCGACGACGGCCTGGGCACCTGGTCCCTCACCGCCACCGGCGACTCCGAGACCGGCTCAGTCACCTTCACCGCCGGCGATCTGTCGACCACCGTCGCACTCACGCACGGCATCGAGGTCCAGCAGGTCTTCGATCTCTCCGATCCGACTGCCTTCAGCACTGACGCCGCTCGGGCCACCGGCGCCATCTCTGCCGCTGAGGGCCCGCCGGGCGTGGACGGCGCTCCCTCCCCGGCGATCGGGATGGCCTACGACTTCGCCTCCGCCACCGCCACCCGAGGTTTCTACCTGGTGGCGAATGATCCGGTGACCGTGGACGGCACCGCGCTCGCCTTCTCGATGGACGTGCGCGGCGACGCCAGCGGCGTCTGGCCGCGTCTGCAGGTCACCGATGCGCACGGCACGGTCACCAACCTCGACGGGGACCACATCACCGAGGAAGGCTGGCGCACTGTGCAGTTCAACGTCCCGGAAGGGCTCGCGCAGCCACTGACCGTCGAACGGGTACGGATGATGGAGACCCGACCCGAAGCACAGTACGAGGGGGACATCGCGATCGCGAACCTCGAGGCCATGACCACCCCTGAGGCGGAGACCCCGGCCCAGGCTCCGGTCCGTGATGCGGCACTGCTGGCCCAGGGCAGCGTGGAGGAGCGTCCGCAGCAGATCGCCGTGATGAGCGATGCCCAGTTCATCGCCGCCGATCCGACCAGCGGCGCCGTCGACGGAGCCCGTCGCACTCTGCGCGAGATCAAGGACGCGGAACCCGATCTGCTGGTCATCAACGGCGACTTCGTCGACGAGGCCTCCTCGGAGGACTTCGAGCTCGCCCAGCGGATCCTCGACGAGGAATGGGGCACGGACATCCCCTACGTCTATGTCCCGGGCAACCACGAGATCATGGGCGGGGACATCTCGACCTTCGAGGCCGCCTTCGGCCCCGTCACCACGCAGCGGAACCTGGGCCGCACCAAGGTGGTCACCCTGAACACCTCCACCGGCTCCCTCGCAGGAGGCGGGATCGACCAGATCGCCGAGCTGGAGAGCACCTTGGCGGAGGTCGCGCAGTCCGACAACCTCACCGGCATCACCGTGTTCTTCCACCACCCGCCGACGGACCCGCTGGCCAGCAAGACCAGCCAGCTCGGCGATCAGCGCGAGGCACGGGCCCTCGAGGAAACCCTCGCCGAGTTCCGGCGCTCCTCCGGGAAGTCCGCCGCGCTGATCAACGGGCACGTGGGCGTCTTCCACGGCGCCGCCGTCGAGGGGGTCACCACCCTCATCAACGGAAACTCCGGCAAGGATCCGGCCGGGACCCCCGAGACCGGGGGCTTCACCGGCTGGACCATGCTCGGGGTGAACCCGGGAGCCGGCACGGTCGGCGAGAACCCCTCCCCGCAGGATCGGGTGGACTGGCTCGCTGCGGAGACTCACCCGTGGGTCGACGAGATCTCCCTGTCGGCTGCGCAGCAGCTGAGCGTCGGCGGGGTCGCAGACGTGTCGGCGACCTTCACCCAGGACGACCGCACGATACCGGTCGCCTGGCCGGTCACCGCTCAATGGGGAGGCCAGGGCGTCCAGGTCGACGGCGGGTCCCCGTCCGCTCCGGCCGACGGCGCGCAGATCCGGGCGGTCTCGGCCGGGGATGCCCCGGAACAGGCCGATTCCAGCGCCGTGGTGCGCGTGAACCCGATGACCGGGGAGATCACGGGGCTGCGCCCGGGCACCGCGACGGTCCAGGTCACCGTCAACGGCCGCACTGCTCAGAGCACCGTCGTGGTCGCCGGCGACGAGCCGGGCCCGACTCCGCAGGAGCCCGAGCCCGAGGAACCCGGCGACGGCGACGAGGAGGCGCCCGGCGAGGGCGGGACACCTGGCGACGACCAAGCACCCGGAGATGGGGAGTCACCCGACGCTGGGGGGAACCTCGGCGAGGACGACGGTTCCGGCGGCGCCGGCGACCCCGGGGACAGCACCTCGACCGCACCTGAGCCGGACGAGGGAGACGGCACCGCCCCGGGCCTCCCCGCGGGCGCCTCCGACAATGCATCCGACGACGCCGGCGCCAAGACAGACGGTGGCGACGGATCCCACGCCCCGGTATCCGCCGAGAGCGCCGGCCCACTCGCCCGGACCGGCGCGGAGGCCTGGCCGGTGCTGCTGGGCGCGCTCGCTCTGATGGCGCTCGGCGGCGGCGCGCTGTATCTCGCACGTCGCCGCCGGTGAGGCTCGCAGGCACCGAGCGCGGCGAGCCGTAGCCTGGGCCGATGACCGAACCGAGCATCCTCATCACCCTCGGTCTGGCCTTCGCCACCCTCGTGGGCGCCATCGCCCAGCGCTCCACGGGGATGGGTTTCGCCCTGCTCGCCTCCCCGTTCCTCGTGCTGGCGCTCGGGCCGCTCGAGGGAATCCTGGTGACCAATGTGTGCGGCGCGCTGTCGGCCCTGCTGAACCTCGCTCTGGTGTGGCGGGACATCGACTGGCCGCGCGCGGCGGTCCTGGTGCCGATGGGCGTGGTCGGCGTCATCCCCGGGGCGATCGCCGTGGAGCTGCTGCCGGCCCCTCCACTGATGATCTCGGTGAGCGTGGTGGTCGTCGTCGGCCTCGCGGCGACCATGGCGCTGCGCGGCCGTTCCCTGCCGAACTCGCGGCCCCTGGCCGCCGCGGGGGGCCTGGCCTCCGGCTTCATGAGCGTGACGGCCGGCGTGGGCGGCCCTGGTGTGGTGGTCTATGCCCGCGCCACGAACTGGTCGCACCACCACTTCGCGGCCACCGCGCAGGTGCAGTTCCTGGTCCTCAGCCTCGTCTCGCTGGGGGCGAAGCGCGCGCTGCCCACCCTCGCGCTCAGCCAATGGGGAGTGCTTCTGGCAGCCCTGCTGATCGGCCTGCTGCTCGGCAACCACGTCGCACCGAAGATCGAACCGGAGACCGCGATGCGCCTGGTGATGGTGCTGGCGATGATCGGCGCACTGCTCGCGCTGGGGCGCGGGCTCGTCGTCCTGCTCTGACCTCGAGGCTGTGCACACGACAGCGGCCGCCCGGATCACTCCGGGCGGCCGCTGCACGAGGAAGGGACTCAGACCAGTTCGATCTGCGCGTCCTTGTCATTGAGCACGATGATCGGAGTGATCGTCGGGTGCCCGGCAACGCGGATGGCCGAGAGGTCCGCGCGCAGCAGCGGCGTCCCTGCGCCCACGCGCTGACCGGGCTCGACGAGCGTGGTGAAGCCCTCGCCCTTCATCTGCACGGTGTCCAATCCGACGTGGATGAGCAGCTCCGTGCCGTCATCGAGCACGAGCGCCACGGCATGACCGGTCGGGAACACGTGCCCGATGGTGCCCGCAGCGGGGGCGACAACCTCGCCGCCGGTCGGTTCGATCGCGACGCCCGGTCCCATGATCCCCTGGGCGAACGTGGGGTCGGGGACCTCGGACAGCGGGACGACGGCGCCGGCCAGCGGCTGACGCAGCCGCACCAGGTGGGTGGTGCGCACCGCGGTGGCGGTGCCGCCCTCGGACGCAGCCTGCTCCTGGACCACTGCTGTGGCATCGGTGACCGGCTCGGCCTTCCCGGTGATGATCCGTTCCATCGCATCCTTCACGAACTGGACGCTGGTGCCGTAGATGACCTGCACGGACTGGCCACCGGGCTTCATGGTGCCGGCGGCGCCGGCACGCTTGAGCGCGGACTCGTCGACCTTCGTCGTATCGGCGACCTCCATGCGCAGTCGGGTCGCGCAGTTCTCGAGGTCGACGATGTTCTCCTTGCCGCCGAGCGCGACGAGGAACGCGGTCGCGGTGGCGAGGTACTTGCCCTCACCGTTGGGCGTGGCGGCCTCGTCGTCCTCGATCTCGCCGTCCTCACGGCCAGGGGTCTTCAAGTCGAACCGCAGGATGATCGCGCGGAACACCAGGAAGTAGACGACGAACCAGAAGATGCCCATCAGCGGGATTGCCCACGGATTCTGTGCCATCGGGTTCACCCAGCCCAGCACCAGGTCGATGAAACCGCCGGAGAAGCCGAAGCCCATACGCACCGGCAGCAGTGCGCTGATGCCCATGGAGATACCGGTGAACAGGGCGTGGACCACGTACAGGCCCGGCGCCAGGAACATGAAGGAGAACTCGAGCGGTTCGGTGACTCCCACGAAGAACGAGGCGATGGCGCTGGAGAGCAGCACACCGGCGGCGACCTTGCGGCGAGTCGTCCTGGCCGTCACGTACATGGCGAGCGCGGCGCCCGGCAGGCCCAGCATCATCACGGGGAAGAAGCCGGTCATGTACTGGCCGGTCACGCCGTAGGTGCCGGTGGCGTCGAGGAAGTTGCCGAGGTCGTTGATGCCTGCCACGTCGAACCAGAACACGGAGTTCAGGGCGTGGTGCAGGCCCAGCGGGATCAGCAGACGGTTCAGGAAGCCGTAGATGCCCACGCCGAGCGGGCCGAGCGTCAGGATGAACTCGCCGAAGCCGACCAGGCCGGTGTACACCAGCGGCCAGAGGAAGAACAGCACCAGCGCCACCAGGATCGAGACCCCTGCGGTGACGATGGCGACGGAGCGTCGACCGGAGAAGAAGGAGAGCGCGTCGGGCAGCTCCGTCTCCTTGAAGTGGTCGTACGCCCACGCGCCGATGAGACCGCAGATGATGCCCACGAAGACGTTCTCGAGGTTGGTGTAGGCGGGGTTGACGGCCTCCTCCTCGATCCCCCGGAAGAGCGCGACGTTCGCGGGGCTCAGCAGGGTCGTCACCATGAGCCAGGAGACCAGGCCGGCCAGGGCCGAGGTACCGTCGGGCTTCTTGGCCATACCGATCGACACACCGATCGCGAACAGCAGCGGCAGGTTGTCCAGGAGTGCCCCGCCGGCGACCTTGAAGATCACACCGACGAGGTTCTCCTCGTTGCCGGTCGCGGTCAGGATCCAGTAGCCGATGCCGCTGAGGATCGCGGCGACGGGCAGGACGGCCACCGGCAGCATCAGGGATCTACCGAGTCGCTGGAAGAACTTCATGAGGGCCTCTCGACGTCGAGAGCACACGGATCATGCCGACGGCGGTGCCGGCCTGTGGGCTCGTGGGGACGGCGGTCATTGTGCCTCGTCGTGCCGCGTGGAGCGGCTATCAGCCGGAGCGGACATGACCGATACCGCATCCGGGCGGCGCTCGAGCACCGTCCCCGGGCGCCGTGCGGGACGTTCTGAGGAGTGCGTCACGCTTGCGTGAACCGCACGCTCCCCTGGTCCAGCCTCTTCTGCGCCGTGCGAATCGTGGTCGAATCGTACGAGCCCGTGGAGCGCGCCTCGTTGAGGGCGTCCTGCTGGGCATCGAGGATCAGCTGCATGAGTTCGGGGTACTGCGCTCTTACTGGGTCGGCGTCCCGCTCGCGATTCTGCGGATCGGTGATCCGAGCGTGCATCTGGCGGGCTCTCTCGAGCACCTCCGGAGCGAAGGGTTCTCCGTCACGACGGCGCAGATCGGGGTTCCCCAGCACCTGGCCGACGGCTGCCTCGTTGACCTCCAGGAGCAGCAGGCTCAGCTCACGATGGGCCTTCTCCTCATCGGTGCCGCGGATGCCCAGCACCCGGATCAGCATCGGCAGGGTGCCGCCCTGCCCCACCAGGGTCACCAGGGCGACCACGAAGGCCACCAGGATCAGCTGCGTGCGATAGGGGAAGTCGGTGGGCAGCGACTGGGCGGCGGCGAGGGTGACCACCCCGCGCATACCGGACCAGGCCAGCACGGCTCCGCCGCGCCATCCGAGTCCGTTGCCGGCATAGAAGCGTGCGTCCGCGTGGCGGCGCTGCAGCCAGCGTTCGATGCGCACCCCGCGAGGGTGCTGCTGGAACCGCTCGTCGGTCGAGACATGATCGAGGGCCGCCCCGAACCGCTGAGCCTTCTTCTCGTGGTCGGGCCGGCGCCTTCGCGCGGTGAACACCACGGGGATGACGAAGCCGACCCGGATGATGCCGAGCAGAACGGTCACGGCCAAGCCCACCCACACCGCGTTCCACACCGACAGTCCCACGTTCTCGACGTCGGCCACCAGAGTGCGCAGCTGCAGGCCCATCAGCAGGAACACCCCGTTCTCGAGCAGCAGCTGCACCGTCAGCCAGTTGGTGCGCTCGGCGTTGCGGTCCTGGACGCTGAGGCGTCGTACTCCGCTCGCGCCGGTGACCAGTCCCGCAGCGACCACAGCGAGGACGCCGGAGGCATGGGCGAGCTCGGCCGGCAGGAATGCGATGAACGGGACCACGAAGGAGATCGCGGTGGTGAGCGCCGGTTGGTCGATCTTCGAACGGATCCGCACCGACAGGACACCGACGACGCCTCCGACCGCGATCGCCACCACGACGGCGTAGAAGAAGTCCCCGGCGGCCTGCCAGAACGAGAAGGCACCGGCAGTCGCCGCCACCGCGGTGCGCAGCAGCACCAGAGCCGTCGCGTCGTTGACCAGACCCTCGCCCTCGAGGATCGTCAGCAGGCGCGGGGGCAGGCCGAGGCGCTTGCCGATCGAGGTGGCGGCGACGGCGTCGGGCGGGCTGACCACAGCTCCGACAGCGACGGCGGCCGCGAAGCTCAGTTTCGGGAAGATCGCCCACAGCAGCACCCCGATGCCGAACGCGGAGACCAGCACGAGTACCACGGACAGCGCGCCGATGGTCTTGAGATCACGACGAAAGTCCATCACCGGCATGTTGACCGCCGCGGAGTACAGCAACGGTGGCAGCACGGCGGCGAGGATGAGCTCGGGTGGTGGCGCGATCGGCGGCGTCCCCGGGATCAGACTCACGGCGAGGCCCACGATCACCAGGATGATCGGTGTCGCCAGGCCCAACCTGCTGGAGAAGTACGACGCCGCGACGATGATCAGCACGGCGAGCACGGCGACGATCTCGAACTGCTCCAGTCCCACGGTGTGTCCTCACGCTCGCTCTCGGATCCAGCCGCGCGCGCGAGCCGGTCGAGCGGCGGCGTGCCCGGTGGTGACGCCCAGCTTCGCAGCGGCGTCGGACAGATATTTTCACATCGCCCCCCTGGACGAGGTGGATGAGGGCGGCGAACTCGGCGACACGCTCGCACCGTGACCCCGCGCAGAAGGGGTCGCTCTCACCGATTCGTATGAGATCTGTCAGATCGAATCCGTGAATCGGTCACGGGAAGTGCTGAGAGACCGCTCTACTGCGGGCAGTGCGGGACGACCAGGCTGAGTACATCGAATCCACCGGGTCGCCAGACGGCCCACCGCTCCTGAAGGAGACAGCATGAACCCCTACGAAGGCCTCCAGAACCTCGTCGACCAGGTGCCCGCACTCATCCAGCCGTTCATCGTGGCGCTGGCCGGCATGGTCCCGTACATCGAAGGAGAGGGCTCCGCAGCCCTCGGAGTGCTCGCCGGGCTCAACCCTGTCATCGCCGCGGTGGCAGGCGCCGCCGGCAACATCCTCATCGTGTTCATCATCGTGCACTTCGGAGACCGACTGCGGTCCGCGATCGTGGGCCGACGGGCCCGGAAGGCCACCGTCGGCTCCCGTGTCGAGGTACTCGCCGGTGCTCCGGCGGACCACTCCACGGGCGGCATCACCGCGGACGAGCAGGACCGTGCCCCGGCGACGACGCCCTCCAAGGGTCGTGACCGGCTGATGCGTTGGGTGGTGCGCTTCGGCGTCCCCGGCGCGAGCCTCATCGGGCCGCTCGCCCTGCCCACCCACCTGACCGCCGCGACGCTCGTGGCCTCCGGAGTTCGCCGCAACTGGGTACTGCTGTGGCAGGTCATCGCGATCGTCCTGTGGACCGCGGCGGTCACCCTGGCGACCACCGGCGTCCTCACCGTGCTCGTCGGCTGATCGGCTCCCCGCACCCCCGCCCCGCACGACGCACCACTCAGGAAGGACAGCCGTCATGACCTCCGCTCCAGCTTCCCCACCCGTCGCCGTGCTGCCCACCCAGCCCACGCAGGCCGCCGCACCGACTCCGCTCGCCCAGCGTGCCCTCGCCCCGGATCTCGCCCGCGGGATGATGCTGCTGCTCATCGCCCTGGCCCACGCACCGTGGTTCCTATACCTGTCCCGCGTGGGCGACAGCCAGATGCATCCGGCCGAGGGCAACCTCGCCGATCGCCTCGCACAGGCGGTGAACATCGTGATCGTCGACGGGCGCACGCACACGATGTTCGGTCTGCTGTTCGCGTACGGGATCGGGCAGATGTACGCCCGCCAGACCTCCCGCGGCGGCCCGGAGAGCGAGATCCGCGGCACCCTGCGCCGCAGGCATCTGTGGATGCTGGTCTTCGGCCTCGTGCACGCGGCCCTGCTGTGGCAGGGCGACATCCTGGGCACCTACGGGCTGATCGGCCTGCTCATGATGCCGCTGTTCTTCCGCCGCTCCGATCGGACCCTCGGGATCTGGATCGGCGTCCTGCTGGTGATCGGCGCCGCCGCCATGGCGGTCTCGACCGTGAGCGCGCTGTACGCACCGGCCGAGGGCGCCGGCGCGATGGCCGCCGAGATGCAGCGCGCGAGCCTCGCCGAGCCGAACTACCTCCTGGCCGGCGGTGTGCGCATCCTTCAGTGGCTCGTCGGCCTGATCTCCGGGGTCGCGACCCTCGCGCTGCCGACGGTGTTCCTCATCGGACTGCTCGGCGCCCGGCATCGAGTCCTCGAGGAGCCGGAGCGCCACCTGTCCCTGCTGCGCTGGGTCGCCGGGACGGGCATCGGAGCCGGATGGTTCGTCGGAGGCGTCCAGGCGTTCGCGCACATCGGGGTCCTGGAACCGCGGACGGCCGCGGTCATCGCACCCCTGCACTTCTTCGTGGGCATCTTCGCGGGCGTGGGCTACGCCGCCCTCTTCGGCCTCATCGCCCACCGTCTCCGGAACCATCCCGCCCGCCGGAGCCTCCCGGTGCGCGGGCTCACCGCCCTGGGACGGAGGTCCCTCAGCGGCTACCTCGCACAGTCCCTGGTCTACGGACCACTGCTGGCCGCCTGGGGACTGGGGCTCGGGGCTCACCTGTCGAGCTGGTCGGTGATGGTGATCGCGATCTCCGTCTGGCTGTTGAGCATCGCCACGGCGCTCGCGCTCGAGCGCGGCGGCAGGCGCGGCCCCGCCGAGGTGCTGCTGCGTCGGTTGAGCTACCGGCGACGCGCCCGGTGAGATCTGTGGCACATCGAATTCTTGGACTGTGCAGGTGCAGGTCACCTCGATGTCAAGCAGTCGGTGGACGATGCATGGAGGACAAAACAGTGGAATCTCGTCGCTCGGGGCGCAAGACTGCAACTGCTCGGTCCTCGAGCTCCTCCTGGCGACCGGGCCGACGCGTGACCTCGCGTCCGGCGGAAGGAGGTGGCAGAGATGTCCTCGGTCAAGGTGTACAACCTGGGATACGACCTGGAGACGGGCATCGGCGAGCTCTTGCACACCACCACCGTGCGCCATGCCTTCGGGATGATCCGCCGCGAGGTGGCCGATCCCGTCGAGCTCACTCTGGTCGAGGACCGCATCATTCCCACGGCGCTGGAGCTGACGCGTGAACTCAGCGGCGCGTGGGTCGAGGGCGCCGGCCAGCGGTCCGTCGGCTTCTCGTTCCGGGCGATCCACGAGCGCGACCACTGGACCTGCGTCTACTGCGGCCGCAGCGTCTCGAAGACTCCCGCCTGCGAAGCCCTTCTGGCGACGGTGGACCACATCCAGCCGATCTCCCGCGGAGGCGAATCCTCCTGGCTGAACCTGGTCTGCGCCTGCAAGGAGTGCAACAACCGCAAGGCAGATCGCACGCCCCAGGAAGCGGGTATGGACCTGCGCTTCGAGCCTTACGACCCGGCGCGCGCCTACCGCATCGGCGGGTACGTCGAGCTCCTGCCGGTCCTGACAGCGGCGGCCTCGGTCTGACCTCATCCCGGTACCGGCCCGGAGGCGGCCGTGGGCACTCGCGCGCGCTGGACCATGTGGCACTGGACGCAGGAAGTAGCCACCCGCCCTGCCTGGTGCGACGCTGGAGACCTGCGGACCGATCCCGGATCCTCCTCGATCTCGGCGCCGGCCGCACGCTCCCCAGGAGGTCGTCACACCGTGGCGCAGCCACGAGACGTGACGAGCGCCGCACCCACCCTGGGAGTCGTTATCTCATATGTGAGATACGTTCGGTCCATGACCGAGAACGAGAACTATCTGGCCCGCATCGGAAGCCTGATCCGGGATGCCCGGCATCATTCCGGGTACACGCAGGCTCAACTTGCCGCGGATCTGGGCACTAGCCAGAGCGCCATCAATCGGATCGAAAAAGGACAGCAGAACTTGACTCTCGACATGCTCTCGCGGATCGGCACCACCTTGGACTCCGAACTGGTCGGCATGGGCGCCTCCGGCCCCAGCCACCTGCGCGTGGAAGGGCAGGCGACGCTCTCCGGCTCCATCGAGGTCAAGAGCTCCAAGAATGCCGGCGTCGCACTGCTGTGCGCGTCGCTGCTGAACACCGGCACCACCGTGCTGCGCAAGGTTGCGCGCATCGAGGAGGTCAATCGTCTGCTGGAGGTGCTCACCTCCATCGGGGTCAAGGCCCGCTGGCTGAACGAGGAGAATGATCTCGAGCTGCAGGTCCCCGAGCAGCTCGACATCGCCTCGATCAACGCCGAGGCCGCCCGCCGCACCCGCTCGATCATCATGTTCCTGGGGCCGCTGATGCACCGCGCCCAGCAGTTCCAGCTCCCCTACGCCGGCGGCTGCGACCTCGGCACCCGCACGGTGGAGCCGCATATGACGGCGCTGCGCCCCTTCGGCCTCGACGTCGTCGCCGCCGAGGGTCATTACCAGGTCACTGCCACTGCCATCGCCGAGTCGCGTCGGCCCATCGTGCTCACCGAGCGCGGCGACACCGTCACCGAGAACGCCCTGCTGGCCGCAGCCCTGTCCGAGGGCGAAACAGTCATCCGCAATGCGAGCCCGAACTACATGGTCCAGGACCTGTGCTTCTTCCTCGAGAAGCTCGGCGTCGAGATCGACGGCATCGGCACCACGACGCTGCGCGTGCGCGGGAGGTCCGAGATCCGCACGGACGTGGAGTACGCGCCCAGCGAGGACCCGATCGAGGCCATGAGCCTGATCACCGCCGCGATCGTGACCCGTTCGAGCATCACCGTGCAGAGGGTGCCGATCGAGTTCATGGAGATCGAGCTGGCGATCCTCGAGGAGATGGGATTCCGCTACGACCGTTCTGAGGAGTACGTGGCCCGCAACGGCCAGACGCGCCTGGTGGACATCACCACGCACCCCTCGGACCTCAAGGCTCCGATCGACAAGATCCACCCGATGCCGTTCCCGGGGCTGAACATCGACAACCTGCCGTTCTTCGCGGTCATCGCGGCGACCGCCGAGGGCCAGACGCTGCTGCACGACTGGGTCTACGAGAACCGCGCCATCTACCTCACCGAGCTCAACAAGCTGGGCGCGAAGGTGAAGCTCATGGATCCGCACCGCGTGCTGATCGATGGGCCCACGCATTGGAGCGGGGCCGAGATCGTGTGCCCGCCGGCCCTGCGCCCGGCCGTGGTGATCCTCCTGGCGATGCTCGCCTCGAAGGGCACCTCGGTGCTGCGCAGCGTCTATGTCATCAACCGCGGTTACGAAGATCTCGCCGCGCGTCTGAACAAGCTCGGTGCCCGGATCGAGACATTCAAAGACATCTGAGCCCTCTGAGGCATCTGAGCCCTCTGAATCTGCTGCATTCGCACACCCTCAGGGCGCGCCATCCGCTGCCTCGTCGTGAGATTCCTGCCACCCCTCTGTACGCTTGACCGCGTCGCGAACACGTCCTCTCGAGTCCTCGCCAGGAGTGACGCGACAAGATACGCGGAGGCAGCAACCCTATGGAACCGCTGGTCGGTCTCCTGACGACCTCGAGCGCGGTCGAAGCTCAGCTCCTGGTCGCGACCTTCGTCCTGTGCTCTTTCATCGGTGTCGAACGACAGTTCCGCCAGAAGGCGGCCGGGTACCGCACCCATGTCCTGGTGGGCCTCGGGTCGTGCAGTTTCACGCTGGTCTCCGCCTACGGGTTCTCCGCGGTGCTCGGCAGCGAGGTCACGCTCGACCCCTCGCGCATCGCCGCCCAGATCGTCTCCGGCATCGGCTTCCTCGGCGCGGGGGTGATCTTCAAGGGCCGTAATGTCGTGCGCGGACTGACCACGGCGGCGACCATCTGGGTCGCGGCGGCGGTGGGTATGGCCTGCGGCGCCGGGATGCTGTCTCTGGCCATCGTGCTCACGGCACTGCACCTGGTGACCCTGTTCCTGGTCGCGCCCCTGATCCGACGGCTGCCCGACCCTGATCGCAAGCGACTGCTGCGGATCACCTACTCCGACGGCGCCGGCGTGCTTCGTGACGTCCTCTCCACCGCCACCGCCACGGGTTTCACCAGCTCCTTCGAGAGCAGCCGACGCATCGTCGAGGATTCGCGCCGCCTGGTGGTGATGGACATCCGTTTCATCGGCCGGCCTCCGATGCGCGCTCTGATCCCGGAGCTGATCTCCCTGGACGGCGTGGAGCGGGTCGTTCTGAAAGAAGCCGTCGACGATGACGACGAGTCAGACTGAGGGCCTTCTGCGGGCCGTCCGACGCAGCAGCCCCCGCCACCATCCCGGATCAGCGGGGGTGACGGGGGCTGCCGCGCGTGAGGCGTCGGTCAGAGTGTGCTGGCGAAGGGGTCGAATCCCTCCTGGACCAGCGGCACCTCGGCGACGGAGCTGTTGACGGTGACGAACTCTCCGGAGGCTGCGGACTCCTCGGCCGAGAGCATCACGTCGAGCACGTGGTAGCCGAGCTCGCCGCTGGCCACGTGCGGGCGGTCCTCGGCGATCGCGCGGACCATGTCCAGCAGACCGGTGCCGCGACCTGCGACGACACCCTCCTGCGGGATCTCGATCCACTCCTGCTCCGGGGGCTGCTCGCCGAAGGAGTCGAAGGGCTTCACGTAGGCGATGCGACCCTCGAACATGTTCGGGTCGGGTACCACGAGCGAGCCTTCGGTGCCGTGGATCTCCACGACGCCCTGGCGGGCCAGCGGCGAGTCGAAGCTGACCAGGGAGGTGCCGGTCTGGCCGGCCTCGAACTGGGTGAGCACGGAGATCGTGGAGGGCACCTCGACGGGGAAGGTCTCCCCCGCGTTCGGGCCCACCTGGATCGCGCGCTCCTCCTTCGCCTTCAGGCCCACAGCCGCGACCTTCTCGACGGTGCCGAACAGGCTCACCAGCGTGGTGAAGTAGTACGGGCCGATGTCGAGCAGCGGGCCGGCGCCCTTGGCGAACAGGAAGCCGGGGTTCGGGTGGAACACCTCGGGACCCTGGTACTGCATGGAGGTCTGCGCGAACAGCGGGCGACCGATGGTGCCCTTGGCGATCTCGCGCTTGGCGGTCTGGACGCCCGGGCCGAGCACGGTGTCGGGCGCGCACCCCACCCGCAGCCCGGCTGTATCGGCCGCCTTGAGCAGTGCCGAGGTGGACTCGCGGTCCAGGCCCAGCGGCTTCTCGGTCCACACATGCTTGCCGGCGGCGATCGCCGAGGCGGAGATCTCGGCGTGCACGGCAGGGATCGTGAGGTTCACGACGACCTGCACACCCGGGTGGTCCAGCACGTCCTGCGCGGTGCCCCAGGCGGCGATTTCGTGCTTCTCGGCCTGGCTGCGGGCACGATCGGTGTCGATGTCCCCGAGCACGAGCACGTCGACGTCCGGGAAGGAGCCGAGATGCTCGAGGTAGGTGTCGGAGATGACGCCGACGCCGATGACACCGATACCGACGGGTCCGGTGGAGGCGCTCATGCTGCGAGGCCGTTCTCGATGAGGAAGGTGTAGCTGTCGGCGATGTCCTCGAACACGTCGCCGGGAGCGTTGTCGTACTCGATGACGGCGTACTGGAGCGCGGTCGCGGCCTGCAGCGCCTCGATGGTGGGCACCTCGCCGTCGCCGGCGTGGCGCTGGTCCAGGCTCGAGGAGTCGAACTTCGGCGCATCGGGGGCGAAGGGGTTCGAGGCGGGCGCAACGCCGTCCTTGACGTGGATCGCGGCGAGGCGGTCGCCGAGCTTCTTCACGAGGGCCACAGCGTCCTGCTGGCCGGCCAGCGCCCAGAACAGGTCCAGCTCGATCACGACGGAGGGGTCGACGAGGTCCAGGAAGAGCTCGTAGGCGGTCTGGCCGTCGAACGAGGCCACGAACTCCTGGGCGTGGTTGTGGTAACCGACGCTCAGACCGAACTCCTTGGCCTTCTCGGAAGCGGCGTTGAGGCGATCGGCGATGTCCTTCACGCCGTCCTCGGTGAGCCAGCGGTCGGCGGCGACCATCGGCTCGATGACGGTCTTCATGCCGATCTCGGCGGCGGCCTCGAACACGATCTCGTTGGCCGGGGTGGGGATCGAGCCGTCCGGGGTCCACAGCTCGTCCGAGAGCAGCGGGGCGTGGCCGGTCGGCGAGGTCAGGCCGGCCTTGTCGAGGGCGGCACGGATCTCCTTCGGGCGGCGCACGAAGTCGAAGGCCTCGACGGTGCGCAGGCCGATGCCGGCGAGCTTGTCGAGGGATCCGTTCATGTCCGCCGAGAAGTCGGAGGCCAAGGAGTAGAGCTGGATGGAGGCGATGGGCAGGGCCACGGCGAACCTTCTTTCTGGCGTCTTTCACCCGCTATGCCGCACGTCACGGTGGGGGCGTTGGGGAAACGCTAGCACGCAAAGCCTCCACATGGAGGTTTTGTCCCGGTAGCATCTGCACATGTCCCCCGATGAAGCCAGCGCCGTCGCCGAGCCCGCCGTCATCGGCCGCGCCGGCTCGTACTCCAAAGGCGTGGCTCGACGCCAGGAGATCCTCGACCGCGCCATCGAGGTGTTCCGCGAACGCGGGGCCGACGGGACGTCGCTGCGCCGCATCGCGACAGCCATCGGCGTCTCGCACGCCGCGCTGCTGCACTATTTCGATTCCCGAGAGCAGCTGCTCGTCGCGGTCTACGAACATGCCGAGTCCAAGCGGGACACCGCCAAGATGTACACCGACATCTCCGCCCTGGACGTGCTGGTCAAGGCGGCCATGATCAATGTCGAGGTCCCGGGGATGGTGGAGCTGTACACGACGCTGGTCGCCTCCTCGCTCGCGGCCGAGGGCACCCCCTCGAACGAGTTCTTCTCCGCCCGCTTCGCCCGCATCCGTGAGGAGCTCACTGACCGTCTGAGCGCGGAGCAGAGCGCCGGCCTGCTGCGTCAGGATGTGGATCCCGCCGATATGGCGGCCCTGCTCATCGCGGCGTCCGACGGACTGCAGATCCAATGGCTCCTCGAGCCCTCGGTCGAGCTGGAGCGCACCTTGGAGACCTTCGCGGTCCTGCTGGCACCTACGACTTGAGACTGCCCCGCAGATCCGGCACGTCGGACAGCAGGCGCCGGGTGTAGTCGCCCTGCGGGGAGAAGATGACCTCCTCCGTGGTGCCCCGCTCGACGACTTTGCCGCGCTCCATCACCGCGACCCTGTCGGCGAGGTAGGAGGCCTGGCCGATGTCATGCGTGATGAACAGGACCGTCAGGCCGAGGTCGTTCTTCAGGTCGTGGAGCACGTTGAGCACGTTCACCCGCAGCGTCGCATCGAGCATGCTGGTGGCCTCATCGGCCAACAGCACCGTGGGGCGCATCATCAGCGCTCGCGCCACCATGATGCGCTGGCGCTGACCGCCGGACATCTGGTGGGGGAACTTGTGCAGCGCCTCCTTGGGTTTCATATCGACATAGCCGAGGCATTCCTCGATGAGGACGTCCGCCTCGTCCTTCGGGACCTGGGCGAGGGACAGGCCACGTCGCAGCAGGGACCCGACGGTGTAGAACTGGTTGAAGGACGCGAAGGGGTCCTGGAAGACCGCCTGCACCTCCGTCCAGTACTTCCGCAGCCCGCTCCCCTTCAGGTGCGTGACGTCCTGATCGCGGAAGGTGATGGTGCCGGCGGTGACCGGCATGAGGCGCAGCAGCATCCTCGCCAGCGTCGACTTCCCGGAGCCGGACTCCCCCACCACGGCCAGGACGCTCGATTCGGGGAACTCGAGGCTGACATCGTCCACCGCCGTGATCTTCGACCCCGCGACGCTGAACTCCTTGGTCACGTTCTGGCAGGAAAGAAGGATCTTGCCCTCCGTCGTGCTGCGGGTGATCATCTCCTCCTGGGGCGTGCGCTCCTGGGGTGTGCCCGTGTTCGGCTGGCTCATGGCTTCCCCACCTCCTCGGTGGTCGTGGCCGATTCCTCGGCCGTGGTCGTCGTTGCCTGCGCGGCCGAGCGCCGGGCCAATCCGCGTCTGCGGGTCTCCTGGCTCGGGTCGAGCACCGAGGACAGCAGCGTGCGCGTGTAGGGGTGCTGGGCGTTCTCGACCAGCTGCCGGGTGGGGCCGGATTCGACGATGCTGCCGGCGTTCATGATCGCCAGCTTGTCCGAGACCTGTGAGAGGACCGGCAGATCATGGGTCACGAAGACGATGCCGGACATGATCCGCTGTTCGACCATCGCCAGGAGCATCTCGACCAGCATGCGCTGGCTGGACACGTCCAGGGCTGAGGTGGGCTCGTCCGCGATCAGCAGACGGGGATTCTGCAGCGTGGAGATCACCGTGATCATGCGCTGCTTCATCCCCCCGGAGAGCTGATGCGCGTACGAATCGAGCACCCGCACCGGCATCTCCAACATCTTCAAGCGGTCCCGAGCCAGGTCGAGCGACTCGTCCTTGGTGATCTTCGGGTCGTGGGCGCGCATCACATCCCGCACCAGGCTGCTGATCCGCAGCGTCGGGCTGATCGAGTTCATCGCGCCCTGCGGGAGCATCGAGACGGTCCGGCCGCGGTAGGGCTGGTGCCTCTTGAGATCGGCGGTCGACAGGGTCGACAGGTCGATCGTCTCCCCGTCGATCTCGAGACTGCCGGACAGCACGTACAGCGGCGGGGTGGCGATCATCGCCAATGCATTGCCCAGCGTCGTCTTGCCGCAGCCGGATTCCCCGGCCAGGCCGAGGATCTGTCCCTCGCCGAGCTCGATCGAGACCCCGTCGACGGCCGTGAAGTCCTCTTCACCACCCCCGTAGACGCACCTGATGTCCCGGGCGCGGGCCAGGATTCCCGGCGCCGAGGTGGACGGCTTCATACCCTCGGTGCTCATGACGGGCCTCCTGCTCTGGTTCGATCGGGTGGGGAGACGGTCGAGGCGTCGACAGTGCGGTGCTGCGCCAGCGAACGCGCCTCCTCGGCGCGGCGGGCCGCGGCCTGCTTCATCTGCTTGCGCTTGCCCCGACGAAGTCGCGGGTTGAACACCTCGTCGAGGCTGGCCTGCAGCAGCAGGAACCCGAAGGAGACCAGGGTCAGCACGATCGTCGGCGGAAGGAACGCCCACCAGGCGCCGCTGGCGACGGCCTGGAAGGCCAGTGCCCAGTGCAGCTGGGTTCCCAGGGAGTTGGCCCCGGAGGGGCCGAGGCCCAGCATCGACAGCGCTGCCTCGGCGAGGATCGCGCCGGCGACCTGCAGCACGAAGGCCATCACGGCGTACGACAGGATGTACGGCAGGACGTCCTTGAGCAGGATCCCGGGCAGTCTCGCCCCGGAGAGCCGGGCCACGTCGATGTGCTCACGGGTGGCGACCGATGAGGCCTGGGCGCGCACCGCCCTGGCCGTCCAGGGCCACGAGGTGATCCCGATCACGATGGCGAGCGACCAGATGGTGCTTTCGGGCAGGGACATCGAGATGAGGATCAGCACGACGATCGAAGGGATGGCCAGCACCACGTTGGTGACGCCCATCAGGAGCTCCTCGAACCAGCCGCCGACATACCCGGCCAGCAGACCGACGCTCACGCCGATGGTGGTTGCGACGGTCCCGGCGACAAGCCCGATGATCAGCGAGGTGCGCGTGCCGGCCATGAGCACCGCGAGCACGTCGTGCCCGAAGTTGTCAGTGCCCAGCAGCAGACCGTTGCCCGGTGCGTCGTAGAGGGAGCCCACCTTCTCCCCCGGTCCGGTCGGATAGACCAGCCCGAACAGGCCCATGGCAATGACGAAGGCGACCAGGACCAGGGAGACCCAGAACCGGGCGGAGAAGTTGAAGGAGCGCAGCGTGTTCGCGCGAGGGGCGGCCGTCTCTTCGGCCATGGAGGAGTTCACAGTGGACATGTCACTTCTCCCCGGACTTGGCGGCACGGATGCGCGGATCGACGATGCCGTAGACGATCTCCACGCCGAAGTTCGCCAGCAGCACGGCCACGGTGATGATCAGCGTGATGGCTTGGATGACCGGGTAGTCGTTCGCCGCGATCGCGTTGAACAGGAGCGTCCCGACCCCGGGGTAGCTGAAGACGAGCTCGGTGATCAGCGCGCCTCCGACCAACGTACCGATGGCCAGCGCCAGACCCGTGATCTGCGGGAGCATCGCGTTGCGGAAGATGTACTGGGTGATCTTGTTATCCCCGATGCCCATCGCTCGGGCGTAGTTGACGTAGTCGCCGCCGAGCTCGTAGATGGCCATGGAGCGCATGCCGACGGCCTGACCGCCGATGAACACCACGACCAGGGACAGGAACGGGAGCCAGTAGTAGCTCAGCGCATCCCACAGGAAGGAGATGCTGAACTCAGGGGTCAATCCCAGGGAGTACGCGCCTCCCACCGGGAAGATCCCGGTGACCACCGCTAGCACGTACAGCAGGATGATCGACAAGCAGTAGTACGGCATGGCCGACAGGAACAGCGAGGTCGTGAAGACCGAGCGGTCCCAGTTGCCACCGCGGAATGCGGCGATCGCGCCGATGATGTTGCCGAGGACCCAGCCGATGAGGATCGCGGGCAGCTGCACGGCGATGGACCAGGGAAGCGCCTGTCCGACCAGCTCGTTGACGCTGGCCGGGTAGTACGCGAAGGACGTTCCCAGGTCACCGGTGAACACCTTGCCGAGGTAGGTGAAGAACTGCTGCCACAGGGTCTGATCGAGACCGAACTCCTGGACGTAGCTCTCGTAGACCTCCTTCTGCTGCTCACTGGTGACGCTGCCTCCGCGGGACAGGTTGGAGACGATGACGTCGACGGGGTTTCCTGGGACGAGCCGGGGCAGAAGGAAGTTCAGACCTACTGCTGCCACCAGCGCGACCAGGTACCACACCGTCTTCTGGGCGATGTAGCGACCGAGATTCACGAAGGTGCCTCAGGCGCCGATCTTCTTCAGCTGGAAGATCCACTCGTTGCCGGCGCCGCGGAACATCGGCGGGGCGTAGTCGTTGTCCTCGGTGGGCCAGTTCGACCAGTTCGAGGCATTGAACTCGAAGAACTCGTCGGGGCGGTACATCAGCGGGAAAGCGGGGACCTCGACGCGGTACAGATCATCCAGCGCCGTGATCGCCTCCTTCTTGGAGGCGTCGTCCGGTGCAGCGGCAGCGACCTCCAGCAGATCGTTGACCTCAGCGTTCTCCCAGCGACCGAAGTTGCGGTATGCCGTCTGGCCGAGGTCGACCATCTCGACATTGCTCATCACGTCGCTGAACCGCTGCCATGGGGTGGAGGGGTTGGTGCCGGCCACATACCAGCAGGCCATGTCGAAGTCGCCGTTCTGGATGGCGGTGGAGGTCTGGGCCTCCTGCGGGAAGTTCGTCGCGGCATCGACGCCGATGGCCTGGAAGTTCTTGGCCACGATCTCCAGGGCTGCGTTCCAGTCGGTCCATCCCTGCGGGGTGATCAGCTTCCAAGGGCCGAGTTTCTCGCCGTCCTTGGCGTAGAACCCGTCGTCGCCCTTGGCGTAGCCGGCCTCCTGCAGGAGGGTCTCGGCCTTGGCGGCGTCGAAGGTCCACCCGTCGGAATCCGCCTTGTCGCGGTCGATCCACTGGTCCTCGGCGCCGTCCGGGATCACCAGAGAGGCGAGCACCTGGGAGGAGTACCCGGACATGGCCGTCTCGGCGATCGAGGCGTAGTCCACGGCGTGGGCGAGAGCCTTGCGCACCGCGGCATCGTCGAGGCCGGGCTTGGTGGTGTTCATCAGGAACATCGGCATGGAGCCGGGGACGAAGTAGGGCTCCTCCTGCAGGTAGGTGCCCACAGGCTTGCCCGAATCCCACATCTTGGAGATCTGGGGGACGAACTGCTGCATGACGTCGAGCTCGCCGTTCTGGAACTTGAGGTTGCCGTCCTCGTTGGACTTGAAGATCGGATGGATGATCTTCGTCATCGCCGGCAGGGCACCGTAGAAGTCCTCGCCCCAGTAGTCCTCGTTGCGGGCGAGAATGACCTGCGTCTGATCGGCCAGTTCGAGTGTGAAGGGCCCGGTTCCGATCGCCTCGTCGGTCTCCCAGCTGGCCACCTTGTTACCGGTCTCCTCGGCGGCCTTCTCGAAGACGGCCTTGGGCACGATGAACTGCTGAGCGAGCTGCGCGAGCACGGCGCCGACGTTCTTGCGCTCCGTGTTGAGCGAGATGTTGATGGTGCTTCCCTCGGCGGTCATCTCGTCGACCTCGGTCCAGAACGAGGCGATGCCCAGACCCGGGTCGATCTTGCCGAGCTCGAAGGTGTACAGCACGTCATCGACCGTGAATTCCGAGCCGTCGTGCCAGGTGATGCCCTCCTGGAGGGTCAGCGAGATGGACTCGTTGCCCGTGATCTCGTGGGAAGCCGCCAGACCCGGGAGAAGCTCACCGGAGACGATGTGGAAGCGCAGCAGCGTCTCGTAGACGTACTGGGCGACGTTCGAGGATGCGGGCCAGGCGGGGGCACCGGCAAAGGTGTTGAAGTTGGTGGGCGGGCCCCACTGGAAACCCGCGATGAACAGCTGATCGGCGCCGTCGCCGCTGCGACCGGTGCCGGCCTGCCCGTTGTTGCCGACGCCGACCAGGTCGCCGGAGTCGCTCTGCCCGCCTCCTCCGCCGGTGGCACCGCCACAGGCTGCGAGCGCCGCGGCGCCGCCGAGTGTCCCGGTGGCCGCCATGAAGCGGCGGCGTGAGGTTCTGTCCGAGATGCGACGCGGTTCAAGTTCGGTCATGGCAGACCTGCCTCTCTGTGTTCGCCCCTCCGTTGGAGCGCCGGATCGCCTTCGACCCGTTGGACAGATTGAAGCATCGCTGGAGGAGAAACAATCCACTGGTAGGCGTTACGTTCGGATAACAATCCGTCGAAACATTTTGTTAACCCGCTCACACTTGCGAGACCTCGGTCCTCGCCCGGACTCTCGACGTCGTCACGGCCCGGCAGGCATAGTGGCCTGATGAGACGACGTGCGGTCGCCGATCAGCCGAGCGAGGCGTGTCGACTCCACTGGTCCCGGGCCAGTCCCAGCGGCGCTGCGCGCGAGGCCGACTTATGAGCGAGCCACTCGGTCTCCCGGGATTCCGCAGTTTCTGGCTGGCCAATACCGTGGGCTTCCTCGGGCTCGCGATCACGACAGTCGCGGTAGACGTGCTGGTCATCGAGGTCCTTGATGCGTCGGAGGTGCAGGTCGGTCTCGTCCGCGGTGCGCAGTTCCTGCCGTACCTGCTCATCGGTCTCCTGGCAGGCGCCTACGTGGACAGATGGCGACGCAAGCCGACTCTCATCGTCGCGAACCTCGCTCACGCCCTCCTGCTGCTGGCGATACCTGCCCTGGTCCTGGCAGACCTTCTCACCATCACGACGACCGGGATCATCCTGTTCGCGGTGGGGTGCTGCGCCGTGGTCACCGTCGCTGCCGAACAGTCCTACCTGCCTGATCTGGTTCCTCGTCGCTCCCTGGTGCTGGCCAACGCCCGTCTGGGCCAGTCGATGGCAGTGGCCCAGTCCTCCGGCCCAGCCCTGGGCGGTCTGCTGGTCGCTGTCGTCAGCGCCCCCGCAGCCCTGCTGGTCTCCAGCCTCACCCGTCTGATCACGGCGGGGACGATCGCTCGGATCCACGACCCCGAGCCGGCGCCGCATCCCGCGCATCCACGGCTGTGGCGGGGGATCCTCGAGGGCCTGGCCTTCATGTACAGCCATCGCACCTTGGCGCCGCTGGCGATCTCGACCCATCTGTGGTTCCTGGCCAACAGCATCGCGCTCACGGTGCTCGGGCTGTTCGTCCTGCGCGGGCTCGGTCTGTCCGCCCTCGTCTACGGACTGGTGCTCGCCGCGGCCGGCGTCGGTGGCCTGCTCGGCGCGTTCGGCGCCACCCGCGCTGCCGCACATCTCGGCGAAGGCACGGTGATCATCGCGGCCCGGACGGTGTGCGCGGTGACCTGGCTCGCCACCGCGCTGACCCCGACCGAGGCTGCGCCGTGGATCACGGCTGCGTACCTGTGTGGCGTGCAGCTCGTCTATGGCTTCTCGATGGGGATCGAGGACCCCAGTGAGATGGGCTATCAGCAGTCCGTGACCCCCAGGGCGATGCTCGGGCGGGTCAATGCCACCAAGCGTTCGGCGAACCGCTCTGCCGCCGTCCTCGGCGCGGTTCTCGGCGGTGTCCTGGCAGCCTCGCTCGGGTTCCGGCCGACGTTCGCAGTGGTCACGGGGATCTTCGCGGCCGCTGTCGTGGTCGCTGCTGCCTCCCCGTTGCGCGGTGCCCGCAGCGACTGAGCTGGGTTCTGCAGCTCGGCTCGGCGACTGGGCTCGGGAGCAGAGCTCAGTGGTTGCCGGGCGGCATCCCGGCCAGCGCACCGGAGCGATCGGCGCGCATCGCCCCGAGGAGCGTCCCGATCACGAGGCCGAGGACGGTGAGCATGAGTGTGGTCCCTGGGGAGAAGGCAGGCATCTGGGGGACCTGGCTGCGCAGCAGATGCAGCACGACCTGCGCGATCGTGGCGAGCCCCGCAGCGCCGGCGCCCACGGCGATGCCGCTCGTGACCATCTCACCCAGGCGTCGCAGCAGCAGGAGCACGACGATCACGGCCAGGACTGTGAGGGCCCCGACGGCCAGTCCGCTGCCCAGCACGAGGTCCAGTCCGTCCGCTTGCACTGCGGCGCCGCCCGGGGTCGCCAGAGGAACCAATCCGGCCAGCGCCGGGGCTGATTCCATGAGATGCCCGGCGGTGGCGAGCGGGGCCCCGACCAGGCCGACGACGGTCCCGGGGGCCGCGCCGCCGCGGCGAAGCAGGATCAGCGCGGCGGCCACCGCCGCGCCGGCCGCCCCGATCAGCAGCAGCGCGGTCCCGACGACTTGCGTGAGCCCCAGCGGGAGCAGCAGCGTGGCGATCGCGGAGACCAGCGCCGCGCCTGCGCTCACCAGCACGACGTCGCGCCGGCGCTCCTTGTGCGCGACCACGGCGCAGGCCGCGGCGGCGATCCCCATCGGGAGCGCGAGGAACATGGCGACGAGGCTGATAGTTAGGGCGAGACCGACGGACATGGGCAGGCTCCTGAGATCGAACGCATCGAACCCGCTGGCCCGGTGCACCAGCGCATCATGTCAGCGCGTCGTGCCCGGCGCCCTGGCGTCCGTCGGTCGGCACCTCACACCAGGCCGTGACGCGCGAAGGCCTGGGCGAGCCCGCCCTCGGCGACCGTCCCGGTGACCTCATCGGCAGCGGCCTTCGCCGCCGAGGTGCCGTTGCCCATCGCGATCCCGACCCCGGCGACCTGGAGCATCTCCAGGTCGTTGTTGTTGTCGCCGATCCCGATCGAGGCCTCGAGCCCGATTTCGAGGTATGCGAGCAGGTCACGTATCGCCGCGCCTTTATTCACCCCAGCCAGGGAGACCTCTCCCCCGCCGGTGCTCAGGTGCGGGATAGTCCCGGTGATCACCGTGAAGCCGTCCTCGGCCAGAGCGGCGTGGACCTGATCGAAGGCGTCAGCGGAGCGGCCGAGGAAGATCGCCTTGGCGATCGCGTCCAAGGGGGCTTTCTCGGCGACGTGCTCGGCGTCAAGCTGCTCCCCGGCCCGCAAGCCGGGACGGTCCTCGATGCCGAGCATCCTGCGCATCTCCTCCCGCCGTGAGGAGACGGGGTACACGCCGTCGCGAGCCTGCAGCACGTAATCCAGATCGAGCCGAAGGAAGACGTCGATCATACGACGTGCCTGCTCCTCGCTCATGGTGCGCTGCATCATCCAGTCCTCGCCGAGTCGCACGAAGGCACCTGCTCCCAGGACGGCGCCGTCGAAATCGATCGCTGCCAGGCGCGGGTCCAGCTCGCTCGGCGAGCGACCGGTTGCCAGCAGCACTCGGTGTCCGGCCGCGCGGGCGCAGCGGATCGCGTCGATCGTGGAGGTGGGGAGTGTGCCGTCGTGGGCGATGATCGTGCCGTCGACGTCGAGGAAGACGATGCGGCGTCCCTGCTCCAGGATCACCTGGTCCCGGTCCATCCTGGGGTGGCCGGGGCATCGGGGATGAAAAGCCCCTTCTCAGCGAGCTTGCGGGCGGTGGCGGCTCCGTCGACGTGGCGGCTCACGCTCGCCCCTCCGCCCTTCGGCACCACGGAGTGCATGATCGTGGAGTCGTAGACATGGACCAGGTTGAAGGCCTGCGCGCTGTCTCGACCGCGGGTGCCACGGTCGGGGGTCTGCAGGTCCTGGGTGTAGCAGGTCGCCGACGCGACGGAGACCGGGATACCGGCGAAGGTCGCGGCGGTCGAGTAGTGGAAATGACCGCCGATGATCGCACGTACATCACTGCCGGCCAGAACTTGCGCGAGTGCGGCCTGGTCTCGCAGCTCGACGGTGATCGCGAGATCCTGGACGCACGGGATCGGCGGGTGGTGCAGCGCGAGGATCGTCCCCTCCGGGGCGGGCTCGGAGAGCACCTCGCGCAGCCACGCGTACTGGGCGGGACGGATCTCGCCGTAGGCCTCGCGGGGCACGGTGGAGTCGAGCACGATGATCCGCAGCCCGCCGAGCATGACCACCCGGTCGTAGGGGGCGTCGTCTGCCTCGGCGTCGAGCAGCTCGGTGCGCATCGTGGCGCGATCATCGTGATTGCCCATCACCCAGATGAGCTCGGCGCCGAGGCGCTCGGTGAGCGGCTCGACCAGCTCGCGCAGCTGGCGATAGGCGGAGGCCTCCCCACGATCGGCGAGGTCCCCGGTGAAGATCAGGGCCTCGGGTCGCAGATTGGTGGCGACCAGGTCCTCGAGCAGACCCTCAAGGTGCTCGCGGACAGGGGCGACCCCGGACAGCAGCTCCCCCGGGGGCACGAAGTGGGTGTCCGAGAGGTGGACCAGGGTGTGGTTCGCCCTCGGGTACTCGGCGGCGCGCAGTGCGCTCATGTGGGTTTCCTTCCGGTGGTGCGGGGCGGCCCGGCGGTGCGCCCCTGGATGAATCGACCGGGCAGTCGCTCGTGCACGACTCTGCCTCCCGCGGGGTCCTCCGGCCCGGGCCCCTCTGGCCCGCGCTCCGCCGTCTCACCGTTCCCCCTCGCGTCGTGCCCGGTGCCGGCCACGCCGATCATCCGGGCGATGTTCGCGATGGTCCGCTCGGCGACGTTCTCCACGGCGATGCGCATGGTGGTCAGGCCCAGCAGGTCGACGCCGGGCAGGATGCCGTCGCAGCCGGTGGTGGCGACATCCTCGGGGGTGCGCAGCCCCGCCGCCTGCAGGTGGCGGATGAGGTTGAGCTGACGCAGATCCGAGGGCGCCATCACGGCGGTGACCCGGCCAGAGCGGACGAGGTCGACGGACTCCTTCATCGCGTCCCCGGCGGGACCGTACTCGAGCCGGTGCACGGTGGCGCCGCGCTCCTCGAGCACCTCGGCCATGACGCTGCTGCGCACGAACTCCGGGTAGGAGTCCACAGCGCGGGCCGTCTGCACGGCGACGGCGTTGTGGCCCAGGTTCAGGAGGTGCTCGGCCAGATGCCGTGCGGCGTCTGCCTCGTCGTAGGAGACGGCGTGGATGCGGCCGCTGCTCTCGGGGCGGCCGGCGCGGATGATCGGGAGGCGGCTGCGGAAGGGCTCGAGCTGCTCGCTGGTGACGCCGCCGGTGGCGACGATCAGCCCGGCGACCCGCATACCCATCAGCCGGTGCAGGCTCGCGATCTGCTGTCGGCCCTGGTCGTCGTCCTTGATGGTCATCGACAGCAGGGTGACCCCGGCGGCATGGGCCGCCTTCTGCAGCTCGGTGAAGAGCAGTCCGTACGCGGGGTTGGACGCATCGCGCAGCAGCAGGCCGACCGTGGAGGACCCCCCGGAGGCGAGTTCGCTGGCGGCGACGTTGGTGACGTAGCCGAGCTCCTCGGCGACGGCGTGGACCCGACGACGGGTCTCCTCGGAGACCTTGCCCTGTCCGAGCATCACACGGGAGGCGGAGGTTCGGGAGACCCCGGCTGCAGCAGCGACGTCCTCCAGCCGGACGCGACCGGAAGAGCGGGGCTCAGGAGAGGCGGGGGCAGAAGTGGTCATGAACGGACTTCCTGGTCGACGACTGTCGCCCCGGCGGCACCGAGGGCTGCTCGAGTCCCTGGACCTCGCCCGGTGAACTCCGACCGTACAGGGGAGCGCTCCCCCCTCTGTACGTGATCAGCAACACTAGCGACGCCGACCGGCCCGCACAAGTACCCCGGGTGGCGGTGGCGTGGTCATCCGCTCGCGAGCAACATTCCGCCCCGGGCCGATTGACAGAACGGAGCAAACCGGTTTGACTGCTCTCTGTTCAAACCGGTTTGCTGTTGCGTGCCGTTGCCGGCTTGAGCACATCTGATGTGGGCGGATTCGACGCGGCCGCACCCGAAGCGATCGCACCCCATTCCATCCTTAGGAGGCAGGCCATGGCCGGTTCACGACCCACCATCGGCGACGTCGCGCGGGCCGCCGGGGTCTCCAAGGGCACAGTGTCCCTCGCCTACTCCGGCAAGCGCCCGGTGGCGGAGGAGACCCGTCGACGAGTCTTCGCGGCGGCCGAGTCACTGCGGTGGACCGCGAGCTCGAGCGCCCAGGCACTGGCCACTTCGCGCACCAGCACCATCGGCCTGGTGATCGCACGCCGCCCGGAGATCATCGCGACCGACACCTTCTTCCCGCGCTTCATCGCCGGCTGCGAAGCCGTCCTGGCCCGGGCCGGTATGGGGCTGATGCTCAACGTCGTCGCCTCCGAGGAGGACGAGACCGCCGCCTACGAGCGGTACGCCGCTGGCAGGGTGGACGGGGTGATCCTGCTGGACGTCCAGCAGGGGGACCGGCGCCCTAAGCTGGTCCGCGAGCTGGGCCTGACCTCGGTCATGCTCAGCGCCGAGGCTCCCCGCGATGACTCCCCCACCGACGTCCCCGTGGTCTACACAGAGGATGCAGCAGCCATCGGCGAGCTCGTCGACCTGCTCGTCGAGGACGGTCACACCTCCATCGCCCACGTCTCCGGTCCGCTGCGGTACGTGCACGCCGCAGCCCGCCACAATGCCTTCATCGCCGCCATGACCTCGCACGAGCTGCCCGCAGACCGGCTCGTCGAAGGCGACTTCACCGCCGCCTCCGGCCGCGACGCGACGGCCGGGCTGCTCGATGCCTCCGACCGTCCCACGGCGATCGTCTACGCGAACGACGTGATGGCGATCGCGGGTCTCTCCTTCGCGCGCAGCACCGGGCTGCGGGTCCCGGAGGACCTCTCGGTGACGGGCTTCGACGACAGCGAGCTCTCCGCGCATCTCTCCCCCGGTTTGACCAGTGTCTCCACCGGTGCCGACGTGCGCGGTGCCGTCGCGGCCGACACGCTGCTGGCCGCGCTCCGCGGCGAGGCCGATGCTTCGGTGCTCGTCGACGGCACGGTCGTCGTGCGGCGCGGCAGCATCGCTCCGCCACCCCGTCCCTGACCACCTGCCCACGACCGAGGAGATCGACGATGACCCTCACCCGGCGCGCTCTCGGAGCCACCACCCTCGCACTTCCTCTCGCCCTCGCCGTCGGCGCCTGCTCACGCAGTGCGGTCGACGCCACGCAGGCGGCGACCTCCCGCGGCCCCATCCGGATCTGGGTCTCCAACAACGAGCAGGAGCTCGCCTGGGGCGAGGCGGTCACGGCCGCCTGGAACGCGGAGCATCCCGATGAGCAGGTCACCTTGCAGGAGGTCCCGGCCGGGGCCAGCTCCGAGGAGGCGATCTCCGCCGCGATCGTGGCCGGCACCACCGCGGATCTAGTCTTCAACGCGTCCCCCGCCGCGCTGCCCGACTGGGTGCGCGCCGGCGGCCTGGTGGACCTGACCACCTTCGAGGGCGGTCGCGAGCACATCGAACAGCGCACTGGCGAGCGGGCCCGCAACTACGCGGAGGACGACGGCGAGGGCGGCTACTACCAGCTGCCCTGGAAGTCGAACCCCGTCATGGTCATGTTCAACAAGGAGATCTTTGACGCCGCGGGCATCGACCCCGGTTCCCCCGGGATGGACACCTTCGAGTCGTTCCTCGAGGGGGCGCGGCAGATCGTCGGCTCGGGCGCTTCGCACTCGGCCCTCTGGCCCGCCCCGACCAGTGACTTCTACCAGCCGTGGTTCGACTTCTACCCGATGTACCTTGCCCAGACCCGCGGCACCCTGCTGGTAGAGGACGGCGCGACCACCTTCGACTCCTCCGACGGTCTGGCAGTCGCCGAGCTCTGGCGGGCGCTGTACGAGGAGGGGCTCGCCCCGAAGGAGGAGTCCACGGACGACGCTATGACTATGGGCACCACCGCCATGCAGCTCGCCGGCCCTTGGGCGATCGCCACCTACAAGGACCAGCTCGACTACGGCTTCATGCCGGTTCCCAGCGCCGACGGCATCGCGCCCGAGGAGACCATCACCTTCTCCGACGCGAAGAACGTCGCGATGTTCAGCTCGAGCCGGAACCGGCTGACGGCCTGGGAGTTCCTGAAGTACGCCACGAGCGAGGAAGCGGACGGAAAGCTGCTCGAGCTGTCCGGTCAGATGCCGCTGCGCACCGATCTGCTGCACACCTACCCCGACTATTTCGCCGAGAACCCCGACTACTCGAGTTTCGCCGACCAAGCCGACCGCGTCGCCGACGTCCCCTATCTGTCCGGGGCCATCGAGATCTGGCAGCGATTTCGCGACGAGTTCTCCGCCTCCGCGATCTTCGGGAAGAAGACCGTCGCGGAGGGCCTGCACGATGCCGCCGAACAGATCGACTCGTTGGTCCAGGAGGGAGCACGATGACCATCACCGATACCACCCCGCGCCTCCAGGCCCCGCCCGGTCCGCTGCGCCGCCTGCTCGGCAAGCAGCCCTTCGGTCTCGGCCTCGCCCTGCCGTACATCATCTTCCTCGCCACGGTGATGGCGTACCCGCTGATCTACGCCGTCTACATCTCGTTCTTCGACTACGTGTTCACCGCCCCCGGCATGCACATCGACCACCCCTTCGTGGGGCTGGAGAACTACCGCACCGCACTCACCGACCCCCGAGTGCTGGAGTCCTTCCGCAACATCGCCGTGTTCCTCGTGATCAATGTGCCCCTCACGGTGATCCTCTCGATGGTGTTCGCCTCGGCCCTGAACGCGGTCACGCGGTGGGCGGCGGCCTTTCGCATCGCGTTCTACGTGCCCTACGTGACCGCGAGCGTGTCCCTGATCGGCGTGTGGATGCTGCTGTTCTCGCAGAGCGGTCTGGTCAACACCATCCTCGGGCCGCTCGCTCCGGATCCGTCCTGGCTGGTCAACGACGCGCTCGCGATGCCGTCGATCGCTCTGTACGTGACCTGGAAGCAGCTGGGGTTCTACATCCTGCTGTACCTCGCAGCGCTGCAGAACGTGCCGAAGGAGTTGTACGAATCCGCCTCGACCGACGGCGCCGGCATCGTCCATCGCTTCCGCCACATCACCGTTCCGAGCCTGCGCGCGACGACGATGCTCGTGCTGATCCTCTCGATCATCACCGGCGCGAATCTCTTCACCGAGCCCTACCTGCTCACGAGCGGCGGAGGCCCCGACGGCGCCTCCACCTCACCCGTGCTCATGATCTACCAGAAGGGCATCCAGCAGGGGAACCCGGACGTGGCCTCCGCGATCGGTGTGCTGCTCGTGATCCTCGTCGGTGCGCTGTCGCTGGCCTCGACCCGCCTGACGAAGGAGAGCTGATATGACGACCCGCACCCGTACTCGTATCGCCCTGTATGTGCTCCTCGCGCTCGCGGCGCTAGTGTTCATCTTCCCCTTCTACTTCATGATCGTCGGTGCCCTGCAGGAGAACCCGACCACCACCCCGGCCGGCATGTTCCCCACCGGCGGCTGGACCCTGGAGAACTTCGCCAACATCAATGAACGGCTCCCGCTGCTGCGGGCACTGCTGAACTCGGTGGTGTTCACCGCCGGGGTCCTGCTGGGCACCCTGACCTTCGGCCTCGCTGCCGGATACGCCCTCTCGCGCCTGCACTGGCGCGGTCGCGGCGTGCTCTTCGTGGTGATGCTCGGCGTGCAGATGGTTCCCTTCCAACTGCTGATGATCCCCCTGTACGTGCAGGTCGCGGGCTCCTATGGGCTCGGCGACACCTACGCCGGGATGATCCTGCCGTTCTTCATCAACACCACCGCGGTGTTCATCTTCCGGCAGTTCTTCCTGGCACTGCCGGAGGAGATGTTCGAGGCGGCCAGGATCGACGGCGCCGGTGAGCTGCGCGTGCTCTGGTCCATCGCGATCCCGCTGGTGCGCCCGGCGATCGCCACGGTTGTGCTGATCACCTTCATCGGCCCGTGGAACGAGTTCCTGTGGCCCTTCCTCATCACGAAGGACGCCTCGATGCAACCTCTGGCAGTGGCGCTGGCGAACTACATCTCCAACATCGCCCAGACCGTCGCCAACCCCAATGGTGCGATCCTCGCCGGAGCCTGCGCCCTGGCGCTTCCGGTCGTGCTCCTGTTCTGCCTGTTCCAGAAGTACTTCACGGCCTCCGACATCGGCGCCGGTGTGAAGGGGTGACCGCCCGCCCCGACCGAGCCCCGCTTCCCGCGTCACACCCCTGACCTGCCCTTCCCGACCCATCTCGCAAAGGAACCTCATGACCACCGCCAGCCTCTTCGGCGACGCCCGCTTCCCGCTGGGCCCGTTCACCCCGTACGAGAACAACCCGATCCTGCGCCCCAAGGGCGATTCCTGGGAATCCTCCAACCTGTACAACCCGGCGGCCCTCGTCGTCGGCGACCAGGTGGTGCTGCTGTACCGGGCGCACGCGGAGGACATCATCTCCCACGTCGGCATCGCCTTCAGCGACGACGGCTACCACTTCGAGCGCGAGGACGCCCCGATCCTCTCCCCCGAGCACGACTACGAGCGCTTCGGTTGCGAGGACCCGCGCATCGCGTTCATCGAGGGCACCTACTACCTCACCTACACCGGGTGGGACCGGCGCTCCGCCCAGCTCTGCCTGGCCACCTCAGCGGATCTGCGCACGTGGACCAAGCACGGCCCTCTGTTCGACGACTTCGACACCTTCAAGACCATGAATCCGCGAGGCTTCAACTGGTCCAAGGCCGGCGTGATCGTCCCCCAGCGGATCGACGGCCAGTGGTGGATGTACTTCGGAGAGGGCGGGATCTACTGGGCCACCAGTGACGACCTGATCCACTGGACCCCGGGCACCACCGACGAGGAGCCCATGTACTCCCCGACCGCAGGCACCTGGGACGAAGCGCTCGTGGAGATCGGCACCTCGCCCGTGCTGACCGACAACGGCCTCCTCCTGATGCTCATCAACGGAGCCACCCGCCGCGACCTGGAGGACGGCACCCGAGAGGTGGACTACCGCTGCGGCCAGATCGTCATCGACCCCGCGAACCCCACCATGGTCCTCGCCCGCCTCCAGGAACCGTGGCTGCGCCCGCAGACCTTCGAAGACACCCACGGATTGGTCTCCAACGTGACCTTCGTGGAGGGTCTCGTGAAGTTCCGCGGAAAGTGGTTCGCCTACTACGGGCAGTCCGATACCACCCTCGCCGTCGCCGTCGCGGACCCGGACGAGGGATACGGGGCCGGGCTGCGCGCCGACGCCTGAGGCTCTTCGCGAAGCGGCCCGCCCCTTCGCGGGAGTCGTGGAGGTGGTTGGAGACCGGATGTCCGGAGCTCAGCTGGTCGCGGCGACCGCAGCCCGCACCCGCGCCATGATCTGCTTCGCGGCCACGTCCGCCCCGGCCAGCAGTGGAGAGGGCAAGCCGGGGGTGGCACCGATCGCGCTGCCCGGCTGCGTGCTCGCGGCGGGGATTCCGAGCACGACCACCGCGGGGTCGACCGTGCCGTCGGCCGCGATGAGGTTGTGGCCGGGTACGGCGCTCTCGCTGATCTCCGCTCCGGTGGCCTCGAGGCTCTGGGTCCGAACACCGTCGACGGTGTGGATGCGGGCGCGGCCGTCGCGCAGCAGGGACTGCAGCAGCGGATCATCGGTCTGCGGGATCCGACCCTTGGACATGCGGGTCTCCAGCAGCACGCGCGCGGTGGCGACCCGGCCGGTCAGCGGCGACGCCATGCGGAAGACGCCCTGCTCCTCGTCGACTTCGACCGCGCAGCCCGGACCGAGCAGCGAAATGACTCCGGCGTCGAGCAGGGCCAGGACCAGGCGCACCCGGTCCGCCGGCGGGCCGGAGGCCAGTGCCAGGGAGTCGCCGTCGAACCAGCCCAGCACGTCGCGGGCGAAGGACTCGCCGTGGAAGGCTCCGAGCCGGGTGAGGCGACCGACCTGCTTGCGCAGGGCACCCATGGCGCCGTTGACGGCCGCGCGCGGGTGGTGGGAAGGGTCCGACAGCGAGCCGAGCTCGTCCTCGATCAGGCGCTCGACCATCGCGTCCCACGCCTGACCGGGGATCGGCTCTCCGACGGTGGGGCGGTGCAGCTCCTCCAGGGTCCAGGTCCAGCGGGGATCACCGATCGCGGCCTCGAGCACTGCGTCGACCTCGTCCTGCGTGGTCGCCTCGTCCAGTGCCGCCCTCCATTGCCCGGTGACGGCGTCGGGGGCGCACTCGACGAGGGCCTCGAGGTACACGCGGGCGAACTCCCGGGCGAGCAGCGGCCACACCTCGGCAGCGAAGTCCACGTCGGAGCGCTCCGCGAGTTCACCGAACCAGCCTGCCGTGGCCCAGCGGGCGGTGAAGGGACGCACGGCGCGGCCGCCATCAGGCTTGGAGCGGTAGGGAACCCCGCGCCGGGACCCGGCCACGAGCCGTGGCTCCCGGCCGCTGGGCAGATAACGCAGACGCCCGGTGGGGTCGCCGTCGACGGGCACCACCTGCCCGCCCCATTCGGCGGCGAGCTGACCGATCACGTCGAAGAAGTTCGCGCCGAGGCCGCGCACCAGCACGGGCTCCCCCGCCGGCAGCGCGGTGTAGTCCCTTTCGGCGGGCATGCCGGGTTCGACGTAGCGAAGACCCCACCGAGAGGCGGACCCGACCAGCGCGTCCACGTCGGGAGTACGGCGCGCCTGAACCATTCCCTGGGCGAGCACCACGGTGGGGGCGCCCAGACGCTGCCCGTCGGCGAGCACCACCACGGCCAGTTCTCCGGCGCGCTCCAGATCCACCACGAGTCCCTCGAACTCCTGGACCACGACGTGCCCGGAGGCGATCGCAGCGTCGAGCTGGTCGCGGAAGTAGACGCCCTGCAGACGGCGGGTGGGGAAGGTGGCGCCGACCAGTTGCCGGGCCTCCTCGAGCACCCACTGCCCCCGCGGGTGACCCCCGGAGGCGGTGACCATCTGGGCCCACTGGACGAGGTCCGGACCGGGATCGGCGGGGCCGCTCATCGGGGTGGAGTCGTCGGGGTGGATGGTGGTGGCGTCGGACTGCGTGTTGTTGAGGTAATGCTCGCTCTGGTCGATCAGCCAGGTCGCCCCCGAGCCCACGGCCAGCGCGTCGATCACGGCCATCCGCACCGGCGCTCCCCCACCGGCGGCGACGCGGGCGGCGGTGCGCAGCACGGTGGCGACGCCGCGGGGTCCGCCGCCGACCACGATCGCGTCGAAGTCAGTCCTCGCGAGGTCGGGCATCGAGCCGTTGGTCATCGTGCGCTGACCGGTGCTGCGAGCTCAGGCGCGAGGTCGGCTTCGCGGACGTGGCCGTCGGCGTCGAGCTCGTCCAGTCGCGCCCCGGTGCGGGTGAAGCCGTGTGCATCGACGCGAGGACGCACCTCGACCGCGTCATCACGGGTCGCGACCTCGACGTCCACCTCGTAGACGGTGCGCAGGGTGTGAGCCTGCAGCGCCTGGGCGGGGGCGCCGTCGGCGGTGAGATGGCCGCCGTGCAGCACGATCACCTGGTCGCAATAGCGGGCGGCATGGTTGAGGTCGTGGATCGCGATCAGGGCGCTGATGCCCTCCTCGCGCGTGATCTGGCGGACCAGCTGCAGGGTCTCGATCTGGTAGCGCAGGTCGAGCGCGCTGGTGGGTTCGTCCAGCAGCAGCACGCGGGTCTCCTGGGCCAGCGCCCGGGCGATCAGCGCGCGCTGCGCCTGCCCACCGGAGAGCTCGGACATGCTGCGCTCGGCAAGATCCTCCAGGCCCATGCGCACGATCGCGTCCTCCACCGTCGCGCGGTCCTGCGCCCCGGGGGCGAGCCCGAAGTGCGGGGTACGCCCCAGCATGATGGCCTCGCGCACCGTGAGGTCGAAGGGGGCGTCGCCGGCCTGCGGCACGTAGCCGACCACCTTGGCGAGCTCGCGACGACCCAGCGTCGCGGTGTCCTGCCCCTCGACGGTGACGCGGCCAGCTCGGGCGCGGTGGACCCCGGCGATCGCCTTGACGAGGGTGGACTTGCCGGAGCCGTTGGGTCCCAGCAGCGCGCAGAAGGTGCCCTGGGCGACCTCGAAGGAGATGTCCTCGAGGATCTGCCGCTTGCCGTAGGAGAAGGAGAGGTGGTCGACGGTGAGGCTCACTTCAGGGTGTTCCTTCGCGTGAGGATGAGGTAGATGAACACGGGGCCGCCGATGAAGGCGACCACGATGCCGACGGGCACGACCGCCGGGGCGATCACGGTGCGGCCCACGGCGTCGGCGACCAGCAGCAGCAGCCCGCCGGAGAGTGCCGCGAAGGGCAGCAGGTGGCGGTGATCCGCGCCGATCGCGAGGCGCGCGATGTGGGGGCCGACCAGTCCGACGAACCCGATGATCCCGCAGAAGCTGACCACGACCGCGGCCAGCGTGACGGACAGGGCGATCAGGCCCACCCGCAGCGGGCCCACGTTCACGCCGAAGCTGCGGGCCGCGTCGTCGCCGGCGAAGGCGATCGCGTTGAGGTCCTTGGAGAACCACAGCGTGATCGGGATGGCGATGAGCGCCACCACTCCGACGATGATCACGTCCTGCCAGGTGGCGTCGTTGACGGAGCCGAAGGTCCAGCGGATGATCGCCTGCAGCGTGTTCTCGTTGGCGGTGAACTGCAGCGCCGAGGTGAGTGCCTCGAAGATCTGGGTCATCGCGATGCCGAGCAGCAGCAGCGTCGCGACCGCCATCCGGCGGGCGGTGGCGATGCCGAGCACGAGAGCGGAGACCGCGAGCGACATGATCATCGCCCCGGCGATGGTGGCCCAGGTGGGGAGCTGGTTGGTGCCCGCCAGGGTGATCACCAGCGCCGCACCGAAGGCGGCCGCCGGGGAGACCCCCAGGGTGAAGGGGCTCACCAGGGGGTTGCGCAGCAGGCCCTGCATGAGCACGCCGGAGACGGACAGGGCTGCGCCCGCGGCGAAGGCGAGCAGCACCCGCGGCAGGCGCAGCTGGGTGATCACCGCGTAGGTCGAGGAGAAGTCCGCACTGATGGTGCCGCCGAAGATGCTCACCTGGATCGAGCGGACCACATCGGCGATGCCGACCCCGGCGGTGCCGATGGTGACCGAGACGATCAGCGCGAGCGCGGAGATCACGAGGCCGACGGCGAGGAAGATGCGCTTGCGCAGCTCGTGGCTGCGCGCGGTCCGTGCACCGGAGCTCTCGGGCCCGGGCGCGGCGGCCCCGGTGCGCTGCTCGAGGGTGGCGGTCATGAGAGCGGTCCCTGGATGAAGTCGGCAGGATCGGACAGCTCGGTGTCCTGGAACTCGGTGACCCAGCGGGTGAGGTACTCGTCGGGGTCCACGCCGTCCAGCTCGGCCGGGTGCAGCCAGGAGCCGAGGTAGAGAGCGCCGAGGGACTTCCCGAGCGCGCTGGTGGCCCAGCCGTTGGCGATCGCGACGTTGCCCTCCGTCAGGGCGGTCATGTCGCTCCAGCCGGGGCGGGCGGCGAGATCGGCGCGGAGGTCCTCGAAACGGTCGACGGGCTCGGCGGAGGGCTCGAACTCGTGGACGATGAACTGAGGATCGCGCAGCACGACCTCGCTGGGGTCGACCGTGAGCTCCTCCTGGGCGTCGCCGCCGGAGGCGTCGTCGAAGATGTTGCTGCCGCCGCCGGCCAGGATCATGGCGTGGAAACCGGACCCGGGCAACGTGGTCAGGTACGGCTCGACGGTCTCGAAGTACACCGGGACGGGCTCGACGCCGGCCAGGCGCTCCTCGAGGAGACCGGAGATCTCGGCGCGGAAGTCGAGCACGGTCCGGGCTGCGTCCTCGGCGCCGAAGACCTTCCCGAGCAGGGTGATGGTCTCGTCGACGACCTCGGTGTCCCAGGCGGTGGCCACGATCATCGGGATGCCGAAGGGTTCGAGCTGCTCGACGGCCTCCTGCCAGACCGCGTTGCGCGGCACGATGACCACGTCTGGTTCGAGCTGAGCGATGGCCTCGTAGTTCAACTGGTCCAGGCCCTCGGCGATGACCTCGCTCTCCTCCAGGGGGAGGTACGGCAGACGGTCCAGGGAGGCCCGATCCACGCCCACGACCGTGTCGCCCGCGCCGATGGCGCGCACGAACTCGTTGGCGTAGCTGTTCACGACCACGGCGCGCGTCGCGGCGCGGGGCAGGACGACCTCGCGATCCTGGTCATCGACGACGGTGATCGAACCGGTCGCCTCGGCGCCCGTCTCCCCCTCCACGGTGACCTCGCCGCAGGCGGCGAGCCCCAGGACGGGCAGGGTGGCGACGGCGGCGCCGAGCAGGGTGCGGCGGCGAAGTACAGGAGTCATGGGTCCTCGATGGGTGGTGAGGTTGGGGCGGGAGGAGACGGGGTTCAGGCGGCGGCGCGATCGGCCTCGGGCAGCGAGGGCTCCCCGAGGCTGAGCATGAGGCGGTTCGCCCAGGCGAAGAAGGCCGCGGCGGTCAGGAGGTCCGCGATCTCCGCATCGCTCAGCTCGAGCGCACGCAGGCTCGTGAGAGTGGCGCTGCCCAACTGCGGGCGCGGGCGGGACAGCTCCGCGGCGGTCGTGATCACCGCGGCCCAGCGCGGGTTCTGCTCCTCGGCCAGCGGGGCGAGGTTCGCGGAGACCCAGTCCTCGTTGCGGTCGAGAGCAACGGCGAGCAGGATGTCGACATCGCTCTCGCGCTTGGAGAACCCGGCGGATTTGCGGGCGTGCACGGAGGCGCAGTAGATGCAGTCGTTGACCTTGCTGGCTGCGGCGGCCGCGAGCTCCCGCTCGGCCTTGGGCAGGCCGTCCCGGGGCAGGAAGATCGCGTTGTCCAGCGCGCTGCGGGCCGTGGTGATGCCGGGCGTCTGCGACAGCATGCGGAAGTAGACGCTGTTGGTGCTGGCCTTGGAGGCGAACGAGGCGCGCTGCTCCTCGGTGAGTTCGTCCTCGGCAGGAACGGTCACCCACGGCTCCCACTGGAGCATCTCGCGGGTGAAGGCCGACGGGCGGGTGCGGCCGGTGATCGTGGCGCCACCGTGCTCGGCGGTCCGACCCCGGGTGAGCGGGGCGCGGGTGGGGGCGTCGGCCGACGGGACGTCGGTCCCCTGCAGGGCGGCGAGGCCGACGAGGAGACGCTGGAGGTAGCTCTCGTAGGAGACGAGCTGGCTGATCAGGACGGCGACCGGCGAGGTGATGCCGGCGGCGGTGAGACGGTCCTGGTCCTCGCGAGTGGTCAGCGCCGGGGAGATCGACAGCAGGTCGACGTGGTCGCGCAGGGCGTTCAGGGCGGCGGCATCGAGACCGTGGAGATCCGCGGCGACCGGATCGGCGGCGGCGATCTGTGCATCGGCACCCTGGGCACGGTGCCAGTCGGCGAGGGGGCGACTCCCCTGCCAGTCCGCCGTGATCGCGGCAAACGCATGCAGCACCGGTGCGGGAAGGGGCTGCGCGTGCCGGTACAGCGCGTCGTAGGCCTCGCGGGTGGGGGCGAGGACCTCGGGACGCAGCGCCGAGAGCACCTCGGGTGCGTCCGGGGCCTCTGTGAGGATCGCGGCGAGGATCTGGTGGGCATCGACAGGGCTGAGGTCGTGAGACATACAGACATCTTATGCGTGCCCCAAGTCGAACTTTGCTGGTCAGCGGTGTGTTCGGGGTCACGGCGACGCCATGGTGAACCCGCGAAAATTCGCGGACGGCCCCGTCCTCGGGGCTCCCCCGGTCGCTGTGAACTGCGAAGGAACGTCACCTGCGCGCGACGGCAGACGGATCAGGACGTAGATCGTCCTGCTCGCTGACAGCGCAAAGATGACCTGATGGTGGGTCATGCTTCGTCACATCTCTCGCCCGCACGGTCCCCGCACTCTCGGCCGGCGGAGGGATCGCGGCCGTGCACCCCGCACCAGAGCGCGCCGCCCGAAGGATCCTCGGACGGCGCGCAGCACGCCCCGATGCGGGGCGGCCGGGGAACTGCTCAGTGCTTCTCGGTGAACAGGATCTTGTAGGTGAGGCCTGCGATGGCGGCACCGATCAGCGGGGCCACGATGAACAGCCACACCTGAGCGAGGGCCGCCGGGTTGAACACTGCGACCGCGATGGAGCGGGCCGGGTTCACCGACGTGTTCGTCACGGGGATGGAGATGAGGTGGATCAGCGTCAGCGCCAGGCCGATCGCGAGCGGAGCGAAGCCGACGGGGGCGCGCCCGTCGGTCACTCCGAGGATCACCCACAGGAACACCGCGGTCAGAATGACCTCGATGAGCAGGGCCGACAGCAGGTTATAGCCGCCGGGCGAGAGATCCCCGTAGCCGTTGGTCGCGAAGGATCCCGCTGCGGAGGAGTCGATCGCGAAGTCGCTCTGGCCGCTCGCGATCACGAACAGAGCCACGGCGGCGACGAGGCCGGCGACGATCTGGGTGCCGATGTACGGGGCGATCGCCTTGGCCTCGAGGCGGCCGGCGAGGAACACGCCGAGCGTGACAGCGGGGTTGAAATGGCCGCCGGAGATGTGACCGACGGCGTAGGCGCCGGTGACCACGGTCAGGCCGAAGGCGAGGGCGACACCGAGGAAACCGATGCCGAGATGGGTTCCGTCGGCGTTCAGGAATCCCGCGGCGAACAGGGCCGCGCCGCAGCCACCGAAGACGAGCCAGAACGTGCCGAGAGCCTCGGCGGCCAGGCGGGAGGCGAGGGAAGGGGCCGAAACTGCGGTCTCGGGCACCTCAGGGGGAATCCGTACGTAGGGAATTGTGCGACTCGAGAAGAGGAGTGCTCGAATCTCCTCAGAAGTCTTTCACGATTCCCCCAGGAAGATCGATACCTGCTGGGCACGGATCTCTCCTCACGACGTGCTCAGCCTTCGACCCATCGCGGCTCGACCAGTGTGATCCGTGGTCCCGCGCCGTCCACGCGCAGCAGGCGCACCAGCTCCTGCACGGCCAGTTCACTGATCTCGACCCTGCGGGGATCGATCTGCGGCACGCTGGCCAGCAGCGGGCTGACGTCCACCAGGTCCTCCCCGCTGAGCGCGATCAGCAGGCGTGACTCGTCGACGAGCGCCCCGGTGGCGGCCATGGCGAACAGCGCCTGCCGCACTCCGGTGATGCCGAACAGGGCGGTGCGCTGGCTCGGCAGGGTGAGGCGCAGCGCCTGATCGGGGACGTCGGCGAGCGGCCCGCCGTCGAGCACCACGTCAAGCTCTGCCTCGTCCGCGCCGTCCTCGACCCCGGCCAGGAACCGGGAGACATCATTGCGATGGCGCTTGCGGTCGGGGGCACCGAACAGCAGCAGATGATCGCACTGCTCCTCCAGCGCTCTTTCCACCACCATCTGCCCGAGCATCTCGAAGTCGAGATCCACGACGGAGCCCTGGGGGAACTCGTCGGGCTTGCCGATGGTCACGAAGGGCAGTCCGGAGTCGATCACCGGCGCGACGCGCTCGTCGTGCCGACCCAGCTCCATGAGGATCAGCGCCTCGCACACCCCGGTGCGCACGACCCTGTGGATGCCGCGGGCGCCCTCCTGGGCGGTGACCAGGAGGATGTCATAGCCGAAGCGCTGGGCCTCGCGGGCGATGGCGCCGATGAACACCATCAGCACACCGTCGTCGGCGTCAGCCTCGGGGACCATCAGGCCGATCACGCCGCTGCGCTGGGAGCGCAGGGTGCGGGCCCCGGAGTTGGGATGGTAGCCGAGCTTGTCGATCGCGTCCTCGACACGCGTGCGAGTGGACTCGGAGATGGGGCGAGAGCCGGTGAGCACATAGCTCACGGTGGACTGCGAGACACCCGCCAGGCGGGCGACGTCCTGACTCGTCGGCGACTTCTTCCTCACGGTCACAGCTCCCTCCCCCTTCCCGAAGCCGCTTATGCGATGGTCAGCCCCGAGATCCCAGTCTTCCACGAGGCGAGCGCCTGGCTGCGCCCATCGGTCACATCCAACTCCCGCCCGGTGGCAAGGGCCTCATCGAGCACCTCCGCCAGGGTCACGCGTCGGCCGGTGTCCGCGGAGCGCACCGCGGCCTCGACGATCGCCTGGGTCCAGACGTTGGCGTGGACGTGAGAATCCGGCGCACTGCCGGTGCGCAGCGCAGCGCAGAACTGGGCGAGGGAGCTGTCGAGCTCCCACAGCTCCGTCGCAGCGGGATCGCGTCCGACCACGTCGTCACCACCCTCGGGCTGAGCTGTCGGCGGCGTCTCCCCGTCCCACTGCACCGAGCCGCCCGCGCAGCTGAGCGACCAGTCCCCGTTCCAGCTGGTCTCGCGACCCGGGGCGCACCAGGACCCGGAGAACGTGTGCACGGCGCCGGTGTCATAGGTGATCGCGACGGTCGCCGCCGCGTCCCCCGCGTACCAGCTCCAGGTGGGGTTGTACGACGTGGCGGTGACCGAGACGGGATTGCCGTCCAGCAGCACGCGCCCGGCATCGAAGGCGTGGATGGCCATGTCCACGATGAGCGGATGCTCCATCTCGTCGCGGAACCCGCCGAAGCGGGGCGCCTTGTAGAAGCGGGTGTCGATGATGCCGGCGCCACCGAGGGAGTCGGCCAGGCGCCGGGTCTCGTGCAGGTGCGGGTTGTTGCGACGGGACTGGGAGACCATGAACAGCTTCCCGGTGGTCTCCGCGTGCCCGGCGAGCGAGACGGCCTCGGCGAGGGTGGCCGCGCAGGGCTTCTCCCCCAGCACCGGGAACCCGGCGTGCAGGGCATCGGCCGTGACCGCGTGGTGGGCGGCGGGGATGGTGACGTCGATGACGGCGTCGGCCCCCGCGCGCTGCGCGACGACGACGGTGTCCGTGCCGGTGACGATCTCGGGGCGCTGCGCCTCGGGGACGACGTCGTCGACCGCACGGGCGGCGGCGCCGTCGATCACGTCGACCACACCGACCAGCTGCGCGTCGGCGCTGCGCAGCACGGTGGCGATCCAGGCCCGGCCCATGCCGCCGGCGCCGATCACGACGACCTTCAGGGGGCCCGGCTGGTTCTGCGGGGCCCGGGGAGTGTGCAGCGTCTGCGGATTCTGCGGAGCGACGTTCATGCGCTCTTGCCCGCTGCGGCCGCGTCCCCCACGCCCTGCCCGGTAGCACCGGTGACGAACCAGTTCGTCTCGTAGCGGTCCAGGAACGGAACCTCGCGGTCGGCGACGGCGGGCCGCGCCCACTGCACACCGTTGGCGATCACGCGGCGCACGTCGGTGTGCAGGTAGACCGGGTAGTCCTGGTCGCCGGGGCTGAAGTAGAAGATCTTGCCCTTGCCGCGGCGGAAGGTGCAGCCCGAGCGGAAGATCTCTCCCCCGCTGAAGGAGGAGACGAAGACCAGTTCGTCGGGCACGGGGATGTCGAAGTGCTCGCCGTACATCTCCTGCTCGGGGATCACGATCGGGTGCGGGACTCCCTCGGCGATGGGGTGGGAGGGATTCACGGTCCACACCAGTTCGCGATCCGCCTCATTGCGCCAGCGCAGCGTGCAGGTGGTGCCCATGAGGCGGGTGAAGGGCTTGGACCAGTGGCCGGAGTGCAGCACGATCAGGCCCATCCCGGCCAGCACGTGCTTCTGGACGCGCTCGGCGACCTCGTCGGAGACCTCGTCGTGGGCCATGTGGCCCCACCAGGTGAGGACGTCGGTCTGGGCGAGGACCTCTTCGCTCAGTCCGTGCTCGGGATCATCGAGCAGGGCGAAACGGGTGGTGACGTTCTCGCCGAGGTTCTCGACGATGCCGTCACGGATCGCGGCGTGCATGCCGTCGGGGTAGAGGTCGCGCACGCGCTGGTCGCGCTGCTCGTGGCGGTTCTCGCCCCAGACGGTGACGCGCAGCGGTGCCGCGGTGGTGGTGCTGGTCATGGTGGAGGTCCTTTCGGGGACGTGCTGGTCGAGCGGATTCCGGCTGACGGAGGTCTGCGGGCCGGGGGTCTGGGTGCCGGGCGTCTGGCGCCCGCGGGTCATTTGACGGCTCCGCCGGTGGCGCCGGCGGCGACGTACTTCTGGGCGACGATCATGAGGACCACCGCGGGCAGCGAGGAGAGCACCGCGGTGGACATCACGGCGCTCCAGTCGGTGTCGTTGGTGCCGATGTAGGTGTACAGGCCCAGTGTCACCGGGCGGATCGTCTCCCCGGTGGTGAGGGTCAGCGCCATGAGGAAGTCGCTCCAGGCGAACAGGAACGAGAAGATCCCGGCGGTGATCAACGAGTTCTTCGAGACCGGCAGCACGATCGACCAGAAGGCCCGCACGTGGCCGGCGCCGTCCACGCGGGCCGCTTCGACGATGGAGGTCTCGAAGGTTTCCAGGTAGGCGCGCATGATGAGGATCGCGAAGGGGATCCCCTGGGAGGCGTCGGCCAGGATCAGTCCGGGGATCGAGTTGATCAGCCCCAGCGGCGTGTACACGGTGTACAGCGCGTTGGCGATGACGATGCCGGGGATCATCTGGCTGATGAGCACCAGGAAGAGCAGTGCGGCGGTGCCCTTGATCTTGAACTGGGCGAGCGCGTAGGCGCAGGGTGCGGCGATCGTGATCGACAGCAGGCACGCGCCGACGGCGACGATCAGGGACGTGATGAGGTTCTGCCCCTGGTCGGCGATGGCGCGGGAGTAGCCGGAGAAGTCGGGGTTCAGGGGCAGCCACTGGGTGTTCAGGCTGTTGCCCGCCGGGGCGAGCGAGGCGTTGAGCATCCAGTAGACCGGGAACAGCATGATGGCGACCAGGACGATGCCGATCACGGTGTGGATCCAGGAGCGGCCCGTGCGCGTGCGGCGGGGAGCGCCCAGCAGGGCGGGGGCGGCGTGGGTGGCGGTGCTCATCGGGTCATCCGTTCTTCGCGGCGCGGGCGTTGGCGCGCAGGTAGACGAGGCTGAAGGCCAGGGCGATCAGGATCAGGACGTTGCTCAGTGCGGCGCCCTGCCCGAAGTCGAACTCGACGAACGACATCTCGTAGCTGCGGGTGGCGAGGGTCTGGGTGGCGTTGGCGGGGCCGCCGCCGGTCAGTCCGATGATGAGATCCAGGACCTTGATCGTGTAGATCACCCCCAGCAGCAGCACCACCGAGACCACCGGCCGGAGCATCGGCAGCGTGATGTTCCAGAACGACTTCCAGCCGGTGGCGCCGTCGAGCTGGCCGGCCTCGTAGAGCTCGTCGGGAATGGACTGCAGGCCGCTGTACAGCAGCACCACGTTGAAGGGGATCCCCAGCCAGATGTTCACCATGATCACGGCGATCAGGGCGGTGTCTGAGCTGTTCAACCATGGGATCGGATCGGAGATCAGTCCGATGCCTGCCAGGAACTGGTTCAGGGCGCCGTTGTCCTGCTCGAGGATCCAGCGCCACACGGCGGCCGAGACGATCATCGGCAGCAGCCACGGCAGCAGGAGCAGGGAGCGCAGGAAGCCGGACAGCGGGAACTTCTTGCGGAAGTACAGCGCCAGGCCCATGCCGATCACGAACTGCCCGATGATCGACCCGATCGTGAACAATCCGGTGTTGCCGAGGGCCCGCAGGAAGATCGGGTCCGAGAAGGTGGCGGTGTAGTTGGCGAATCCCACGAACGGCGCCTTGCCGTTGAAGAAGGTCGCGAAATCGTAGGCCTGGAAGCTCATCACGACGTTCTTGAGGATCGGGTATCCGAAGAAGGCGATCATGTAGAGCGCGGCCGGGGCGATGAAGGCGTAGCGGACCAGGAGGTCGCCGGTGAGGCGTCGACGACGGCGGGTCGGCGGCAGGGCCGGGATCCCGGTCCGGGTGGCGGCGGGCTGGGTGGTGGTCATGTCGTCTCTCTCGCTCAGCGGACGGTCTTGGCGGCTTCGTCGAACGCCTCGGCCGGGTCGGTGTCGTCCACGAGGACGCGCTGGTTGGCGGTGTAGATCGCTTTCGCGGTGCGCGGCCAGTCGGGGCCGAGCTGCGCGGTGCGGGATCGGGCGGTGGAGACCTGCTCGACGAAAGTGCCCAGGTCCGGGTTCTCGCTCGCGAACTGGATGGCGGCCTCGGCGTCTCCGGGAATGGTGGAGCGCTCGGCGGCCATGAACAGCTGGTTCTCGGGGGCGACGAAGGCCTTCAGCAGCGCGGCCGCCTTGGCCTGCTTCTCCTCGTCTCCGGTCACCGGGACGGTCCAGACCTCTCCGCCCAGCGGGGCCACGGACTCCCCTCCGGGCGTGGGCACGGGGATGGTGACCACGTCCCAGTCGAGATCGGGGGTGTCTGCTTCGAGGCCGGCGATGTTCCAGGGGCCGTTGATCACCATGGCGGCGTTGCCGGCTTTGAACTGGTCCATGACATCGCCCTGACCCCAGTTCACGACGGAGCGGGAGGTGAGCCCCGCGCTCACGAAGTCCGACCACAGCTGGCTGGCGCCGAGGACGCCCTCACCGGAGAGGTCGGTCTCCTCTCCTCCGTTGGACCACATGAACGGCATGAACTGCCAGGTCCCTTCGTAGCTGGCGATCGCGGAGAAGGCGAAGCCGTAGCGGTCCGGCGTGGTCAGCGCCTCGGCGGCCGCGCGCAGCTCGTCCCAGGTGGTCGGCGGCGTCACGCCCGCCTCCTCGAGCATCGCCACGTTGTAGAACAGGGCGATGGTGTTCACGGTGGGGGCGATGCCGTAGAGGGTGCCGTCGTGCATGCCGAGGTCCGCGACCGCCGGGGTGAGGCCGTCGGTGGTGATCCCGTACTGCTCCAGCGGCGCCAGCGCCCCGGAGGCGGCGACCTGCTGGACGTTGGGGTTGTCCAGCATCAGCAGATCCGGAAGCGTCTTGGAGGAGCCCATCTGCAGGACCTTCGCGATCAGCTGGTCGCCGGGGACCCGCTCGCGCGAGAACGTCAGGCCCAGCTCCTCGGCGCACTTCGTGAAGGTCCCGTTGATCGCGACGTCATCGGCCGGGGTGTTGTAGTAGTCCACGACCCGAATCGCGTTCGGCCCGCCGGTGGACCCGGAGCTGCCGCAGCTCGCCAGAGCCAGGAGGCCGGGTGCGGCCAGGGCCCCGAGACCGAGGGCGCGTCGCGTCAGGCTTTGATTCGGCTCCGGTGGGGTGCGGCGACCGGCGTCCACCACGGGGCGGTCCGGCATCGGGGTCGTAGGCATCGTCGTCCTGCTTCCTCTGGTCTGCCCGTCCGTGTCGATACGTATCGATCCGGTGAGCTGTCATCGACGGTGGCGTCAGGGTGGTCGGTGGTGTTCGACGCGATCTCCGCGCACCGGCGATGGTGCGGGCCGCTCGCGGCGTCGCGAGCCATCATGGCCCAGGTTCTGCAGGGAAGCAAGGGCTCGCCCCTCCTGCGGCGCTAGCGGCAGGCGATCGGGCCGACCATCATCCGAGCCGTTCGCGCAGGTCGCACGTCACTGCGCAATCTCCCTCCGAATGTCATCGATTCGTATCACCGGCGCGAAGTGCAAGCCCGTCGGGAGAGCACCGGAGCGAGGCGGCCCGCTGTATGCGGCTCTGCGAGATCGGCGGCCAGGACGTCATCGGCCACGACTCTTCCGTCACCCGCTTCACCCGACCTGGCCTGCGATCTCCTCCACACCGACGGCGAGGTTCGTCCAGACATCGACGGTTCCGCTGCCGTCGGTGCTAGCGTGCCGGAGTGACCGACTCGGATACCCGCTCCCCCGCCTCGACCACCGCCCCCTCCTCGGGGGCCCGCGGAGGAGGGGTCGTCGGCTTCGACCCGGAGCAGTACATCGAGCTCCAGTCGCGCCACATCCAGGAGCGCCGCGAGCAGATCGGCGGCAAGCTCTACCTGGAGATGGGCGGGAAGCTCTTCGACGACCACCACGCCTCCCGTGTGCTGCCCGGATTCACCCCGGACAACAAGATCGCGATGCTCGAACGGCTCAAGGACGAGCTGGAGATCCTGGTGTGCCTGAACGCCAAGGACCTCGAGCGGCAGAAGGTCCGCGCCGATCTGGGCATCACCTACGAGGACGATGTGCTGCGCCTGATCGACGTGTTCCGCGAGCACGGATTCCTGGTCGAGAACGTGGTGCTCACCCAACTCGAGGACACCAACCACGTCGCACGCGCCTTCGCGGAGCGCCTGCAGCGGCTGGGCCTGAAGGTGGCTCGCCACGGCGTGATCCCCGGCTACCCGCAGGACACCGCCCGGATCGTCTCCGAGCAGGGTCTGGGCGCGAACGAGTACTCGCAGACCGAGCGGGATCTGATCGTGGTCACCGCCCCGGGACCGGGCTCCGGCAAGCTCGCCACCTGCCTCTCGCAGATCTACCACGACCACGCGCGCGGGATCCGTTCGGGGTACGCGAAGTTCGAGACCTTCCCGATCTGGAACCTGCCGCTGGAGCACCCGGTGAACCTCGCATATGAATCCGCCACGGCAGATCTCGACGACATCAACCTCATCGACCCGTTCCACCTCAGCGCGTACGGGGAACAGGTCACCAGCTACAACCGGGACGTCGAAGTGTTCCCGCTGCTGCGCACGCTGCTGGAGAAGCTGACCGGCGCCTCCCCCTATGCCTCCCCCACCGACATGGGCGTGAACATGGCCGGCCGCTGCATCGTCGATGACGACGTGTGCCGGGAAGCCGCTCGCCAGGAGATCATCCGCCGCTACTACAAGGCCGCGGTGGACGAGCGGATCAACGACCATGACGACGTCGTCTCCCAGCGCGTGGCGATGGTGATGTCGAAGGCAGGCTGTCGCGTAGAGGACCGCGCCGTGGTCGGCCCGGCGCTCGCGATCGAGGAACGCACCGGCGAGCCCGGCTCGGCGCTCCAGCTGGCCGACGGCACCATCATCACCGGCAAGACCTCACCGCTGCTGGGCTGCTCCGCGGCCATGCTGCTGAACGCCCTGAAGCATCTGGCCGGTCTCGACGACACCGTCCACCTGCTCTCGCCGTCCGCGATCGAACCGATCCAGACCTTGAAGACCGGCCACCTGGGCTCGCGCAACCCGCGCCTTCATACCGATGAGGTGCTGATCGCCCTGTCGGTCTCCGCCGCGGGCGATGCGCATGCGCGGCGCGCACTGGACGAGCTGCGCAGCCTCGCCGGCTGCGACGTGCACACCACCACGATCCTGGGCACCGTGGACGAGGACATCTTCCGCAACCTCGGCATCTTCGTCACTTCGGAGCCGCGCTTCCAGCGCAGATCGCTATACCACAAGCGCTGAGGCGCAACTAAACCGCACGTACCGTTTGTTCGACCCGGGTGGCGGAGCCGATTACGTCGAGGATGTCCGAGGGCCAGAGCGGGTCCTCGGCGAGCACCTCGAAAGGGCTCCCTCTTAGAAGGTCGCCGCGTGCCCGTCCTTCGGTTAGTGGTCGGCATCGCCCTACGATTCGTCGAGCTCTCGTGTCCCATGCCGATGTATAAGGCCACCACGAGTCTTTCGTCGCGCTTGGCCGACGACGGCTCGCGGTGCAAAGATGGGCGACGTCGAAGCGAGGAGCTCGGCAGATGGCGATGCGGCAGGGAAGGGGTTTTCGTGAACGGTGGGCCCATCGCACTCTTCGGGTTCCGATATCAGATGCTCCGCACTATTGAGCGTCTTCTCGAGCTCCATCGGACGTCTCCCTCCGGACCATGGGAGGTGGAGATCGAGTCAGCCACCGATGAGAAGGTCGATTACGCGGAATGGCATTCCCAGCGCTTGACTCGCGCTGTGCAGGTCAAGGCGTCAGCGCCGACCTCGTCGACCCGTCTCTATCCCGGCGACGCGCGCGAAATCCTCGACCATCTCTCTCGCCGCAATCCGAGCGCGGACGTCGTCGTGCTAGAGAGCAACCGACGGCGAGAGGGAGATTGGGCTCAACTTGAGGCAGAGTGCTCAACGTCCGAGGGGAAATCGGGACCGACTCTCACAGCGGAGCACGACGGTCGGCAGATCGAAGACGTCGAGGCCGATATCGCCGCCGCACTGCGCAATAGCCGCCTTCAAAGCGGCATCACCACAGATCCGACAAGCATCCGACATCTCTCATTCGTGCTTGAGGCCAAGCTTTTTCAACTGGGATCCATACCATTCCCCTCAGGATCGACCGCTCGACGGGTCATGACGTCGGCCGAGTGGGCCGAGCTGCTCGATATCTCAGGACAGCAGATCGCCTCCCTGCTCGGCGTCGTTCCTTGGGGTAGGCACTGGGCTATTCCGGCGACGAACCGTGTTCCCCGAGAGGACGTATTCAGTTGGCTCTCCGGTACCTTGCCGGAGTCTGCGCTAGCCCTTCCCGGCCCTCCCGGGTACGCGTGCCTGACCGGGTTCTCAGGTGCCGGCAAGTCCTCCGCCGCCGCCGGGTGGGCGGACCTCCACCAGGAACGGTACGGAATGGTCTTGTGGCTTACCGCCTCCGACGAGGAGCCACTTGCTGACTCCGTGCGCCAGCTGCTCTCTGCAGAATTCGGAGACGATGTGCTGCTCTGGGACCTGCAGCAAGTGCGCGTTGCCTTCCTGGACCTTCTTGGGCGTACCCCGCTCTCCTGGCTCCTCGTCTTTGACGATGCCTCATCGTCGAAGGTGATACGGCGATGGCTGCCGTCGCGTGGCTTCGGACATGTACTCATCACCACGACAGATTCCACCTGGCCCCCAAGCTCGGCACAATCGATCGAGGTTCCGGCAATGGGCGCCTCCGAGATCAAGTCGCTGATTGCGAGACGACTCGGGCCCGAGTCGCTGACGATAGATGCTGTAGGAGCCCAGGCGGCACTGGAACGGCTGACCATCGCCACCGCAGGGTGGCCGCTGGCGATCGAAATGATCATCGCGTGGCTCGCACGGACCGGTCGCCCGATCACCGACATCCACGTCCATCTCGATCACCTCTCCGAAGTTCTCCTTGACCACGACAAGCTCGTGCCGAGCGGCTACCCCGCCACCGTCGTCGCTGCGGTGATCGATGCCCTGGACACAGTGCAAGCAGGGCCTGATCCCCTCGCCTGGAACGTTCTGCTCACCTGCGCGCGCCTAGGCTCGCGGAGCGTTCCCGTTCACCTGTTGACCCAGGCACTCACGCCACCGCCACCGCAGACGACAGCTATTGACGCCGCCATCGCAGCCTTGCGCGAAAGCTCTCTAGTGCGCCGAGAACAGCTCGAGGCTCCCGTTCGGCCACAATGGCGTGATCGCCTCGTCGTCAATGACATCATCGGTCGGCTCACCCTGGAACTAGCCCTCTCGGACGACGATTCGGAGATCCGCGCCTGGGAGGTGCTCGACGTCGCCCTCCGCACGAGCATCGATAACCGCCAGTTCCATGACACTGCTTCGCTCAGCCCGATCGTCTCGGCAATCTTGGACGAGACCCATCATGGGAACCGGCCCACATCGCTTCCGGGGCTTACGCTCCACGGGAATCTTGCCCTTCTCCACGACGAGCGAGGAGAGTATGAGGAGGCCGAAGCCCTGCTTCTGTGGGAGGTTGACCTCGCCCACACGATCGCCGCGAATGACGACGTTCCGCCAGTCGCGCGTCGCGCAGCCGCCAGCATGGCTCTGCTCACCTACGTCCAGCTGATCATGATGTCCTGCCGAGCAGGAAGCCCGAGCGTCGCGCTCGACGCGGCGGAGATCGTCGTCAGACTACTGACGGCGAATCCGGGAACCTTCACGCGCCTGAAGGAGAAGGAGCTCCTTCGCTCCGTAGAGATCGCCGTCGGATCGATCCGCCACGAAGAATTCCGGAGCCGGCGGGACAACCTTCTCAAGACGATTCGAAGAGCCACAGTGGACCTCCCGTCGCATCCGCTCGAGCAGGTAGAGATAGCGCTGCGGGAACGCCGCCTCGACGATGCAGAGAACCTGATCGCGACCTGCCTTGAGGAGGAGGCCGACCTCCTCGTCCAACTGCAAATGCAAGCACATCGCGCTGAGCTGGCCGCACACCGCGACCCGCCCTCGGCTCCGAAGATCCTCGCCTTAGCCACCAACATCGCGGACTCGCTGGGTGCGGGCCATACGCACGTCGCGAGTGCCACTGTGGACTGTGCACACGCCGCGTGGTCCCGCGCCCTCGTAAGCGGTGCAACCGAGGGTTACAGCGCCGTCATTCGTGATCGGCACGAGCACGCCGCAGCGATCGGGGCGCTCCTCCCCTTTCTCCCAGATCCCGAACGGATCGAGGGTCTCCCCGGGAATCAGGTGCGTACACACATCACCCTCGCGGTGCATGCCGTCTTGGCAGCCAAGTCCGATGCGCGACGACTGCTGGACCGCGCACAGACCGCACTCGACGGTAACGCGGATCGCCTCTCCGAGGAGGAGTCCGTCAGCCTCCGTGCGACCACGCTGACCTTCGACGCCCTATACCGGTGGTCGGAGCGGCCACACGCTGTCGAGGCTCTGGCGATCAATCGAAGTGGCTCTCTGCGGACCATCGTGCTGTCCCCGTGGGATATGACTGCTCTATCGCAAATCGGTCCGCTGGTTGGGCCTCCAGAAGTTAAACCCATCGCCTGGTTCGTGTTGCTAACAGTGCGTGGATCTGGCGGGTCGGTCACGATCTTGATCGACGTCAGCGGCCTTCCCGAGAAGTACTTCGACGGGGACTCCGGCATCGTCCTGTTTTCTGCGATCGGCACCGACGCTTCCACGACAATCGACGGGCGCCAGGCGGTAGAGGTCAGCGAGATGGTCATGTTGGGCCCCGCACAAATCCAACTCGAGTCTTGGGTGGCCGATGCGTTAACGAATATCGCGTCCGGCAACTCATCACAATAGAACACCCCCGAAATCTAGACATCTAGACCACTCTGTCCGGGAAGATACTAGTGCGGCCCTTGACCGCAATGGTCTCGGCTCACAGACCGTGGGCCACCAACCAGGCGTAGCCGTCGGAGACGACCTCGAAAGGGTCCAGCGAGGTGCGGTCGAGCTCGACCAGATTCCACCTGAGCTGCGGGGGCAATGCGGCCACCGCGCCTTCGAGGTCCGCGCTCCCCAACCCGAGCGGGACCTGATCAGCGAGTGGATCCTCGGACAACCCGGGGCCGTCCTTGAAGTGCACGAGCTGCACACGCTCCCCCAGACGACGCAGGAGGGACGGGAGATCCCGACCGGCGGTGTGCGCCCAGTAGAGATCGACCTCGGCGACGACCGAGGCGTCAAGATCCTCGAAGAACCGGTCGAGTCCTCGAGTTCCGTCCTCCAGTTCGGGCCAGTCCCACCAATGGTTGTGATAGCCGACCTGGACCCCATGCTCGGCCGCCATCTGTGCCAGACGTCCGAAGGCCTCGGCGAACCTCCGCACGCCGTCCCGGTCGGTGAGCACGTCCCGACCGAAGCCCAACACGTGCTCCGGGATGCTCGCGATCGCGACCGGAGCGCCCACGATCGCCAGTTCCTCCAGCAGCCAGTCCATCTCCGAGGGCGCCGGGAACCGGGTGTGCGCCGAACTCACCTCGAGGCCGGCACGGTCGATGCTGCGGCGCAGCATCTTCGCCGCAGTGACACGTTCCCCCCGATACTGCGACGGATTGCCCAGCCCGAACGGCTCGACCCCCGTGAAGCCGATCTCCGCGACCCGCTCCAGCGTGCGATCCGGGTCCTGCGCGAGCGCGTCCCGTACGGCGTAGAGAGCCAGTCCCTTGTCAGCCATCGTCGTCCTCCTGAGTCGATTGCACTACTTACTCTCGTTCAGTAAGTATGGTAGGTGGAGCCCGCCGCGGCAAGGAAGAATTCGACGCATGCCTTCAGCACTCCCGAGGAGCCCTTCGTGAACCCACTGCGCACTCGCACGGCCGCCGACACGGCTATGGCCGTGCTGGACCTCGTTCGGCGCGAGTCACCCATCTCCCGCGTCGAGCTGTCGCACACCACGGGCCTGACGGAGACGTCGATCTCGAAGACTGTACGCCGCCTACTGGAAGCCGGGCTCGTCGAGGAGGCCGGTCGCGATTCGAGCGGACGCGGTAAGTCGCGCACCATGCTGCGGCTCGCCCCGACCGCGATGTACGCGCTCGGCGTCGTCCTGGACGACACGCGGATCACCTGCGTGCTCACCGACTTCAGTGGGGCGATCCTCGCGTCCGACGAGCTCACCGGTACGCGCGGAGAACTCCCCCACTCGGTCACCCAGCGCATCGCCTCCGCCGCGCTCGGCATGCTCTCCACTGCCGGGATCGCCGCAGCGGATGTCGCGGGGGCATGCCTGGCGAGCCCCGGCAGGATGGACCAGGAGAAGAAGGAGCTGCGCCTGTCGAGCATCGCCCCCGATTGGGAGGACTTCGACGTCCAGGAGCAGTTCACCGAGCTCACGTCGATCCCGGCCAGGCTGGAGAAGGACTATGGGTGCGCGGCGCTCGCAGAGCACTGGGTCGCGCGCGACACTCCCTCCGATTTCGTGACGGTCTATATCGCCAACGGCATCGGGGCGGGCATCGTGGTGGACGGCGAGCTGTACGGAGGCAGCTCGTCGAACGCCGGCGAGATCGGCCACCTCCCTCTCGATCCCGACGGGCCGGAGTGCCGCTGCGGGAACCGAGGCTGCCTCGAGCGCATCGCGGCGCCTCAGTACCTGGTGGCAGCCGCGGTCTCCGACACCGCCCTGGCGGCGCGGCTCGGGCTGACCGGTGCCCGCGACACCATCCGTGCGGACTTCGAGAAGATCGCCCGCGCGGCAGTCGCCGGGGACGACGGCGCACTGCGACTGATCTCCGGAGCCGCGGACCGCCTCGCACAGGCGATCCTGGGGTTGGTCAACACCTTGGACGCCAGTGAAATCGTGCTGGCCGGCCCGGCGCTCGAGCTCGTCGGCGACATCTTCACGACGACCATCCAGGACGCCGTGGACCGCTGCTCCTTCATGCGCCCGGTCCACGGCGTATCGGTGAGGTTGTCCGGGCTGGGCCTGGACGGCGCTGCGCTCGGTGCAGCAATCTCCGTGCTCCGATCCGAGGTCACCGCACTCTGACCACGCCCATCCTTCTTCGCCGATCGCGCAGGTAGCACCGCGATCGATGGCTGCGCGACCCTGATCACCAGGGTCGCCGATAGACGTGCCCGCAGCGAATCAACCTCCCCACCGGACCCGTGGTCGGCTGGTGTCGACGCCAGGCGGAGCACCCTTGACAGTTCTACTTACTCAGGTTTAGAAAGGGAGTCGTCCATCCCCATCACGGCGATCGCAGCCAGTTCAACGAGGAGCTTCACCATGGGAACGTCCACCACATCGACTCTCACCCGACGCACTGCGCTGAAGGTCGGCGCCACCACCTCCGCTGCGGCGGCTGCAGCGGCTGGTCTGGCCGCGTGTGGAAGCAGCGGCGGCAGCGGAGGCAAGACCGAGGTCCGCATGTGGTCCTGGTACAGCCAGCAGCAGGAGCTCCTCCCGAAGGTGATCGAGAACTTCGAGGCGAAGAACCCGTCGATCACGGTCACCAACAGGATCTTCGGCAGCCCCGACCAATACCTCCCGGCGCTCCAGGCCGCCGTCTCCGGCGGCGATCTGCCGGAGATCTTCGCGCCCCACACCCGCGCGCTGGAGTACGGCAAGAACGGGATCAGCCTGGACATCGCCAAGGAGCTCGGCTCCGAGTTCACCGACCAGTTCTTCGAATCCGCGAACAACCAGTACACGGCGGACGGCGCGCAGTACGGCATCGGATGGATGGCCCAGACCTTCGGCGTGTTCTACAACCCCGAACTGCTCACCGAGGCGGGGGTCGACGGCGAACCGGAGACCTGGGAGGACCTCATCGCAGCCTCCGAGCTACTGCGCGCCGCAGGCACCGCCCCGTTGGCAGCGCCGTTCAACCCGGGCACCAGCGGTCTGGACTTCTTCCTCCCCCTGCTCACGCAGGTCACGGATGACCCCACCTGGTACCTCAAGCTCGACCGAGGCGAAGAGGGCTACGACTACTCGTCCCCTGAGGTGGTCGAAGCGCTCGAGCTCTTCGAGCAGATCGTCCAGGGGAAGGTCTTCCAGGACGGCGCCGGTGCCACCCAGGGCCCCGCCGCGACCCAGCTGTTCTACACCGGGAAGGCCGCGATGCTCTTCAGTGGTTCGTGGACCCCGCAGGGCCTCGGCCAGGACGCCGACCCGGAGTTCGTGAAGACCTACAAGGTCATGAAGACCCCAGCGATCAGCAGCGGAGAACGGCATTGGACCGCGAACCAGGCCGGAGCAGGATGGTCCCTCTCCTCGGCCGAGAAGACGAAGGACGCGACGCTCGAGTTCCTGCAGTTCCTGTACTCCGATGAGCAGTACTCCTCGCTCATGAACGACTCGAGCTCGATGCCCGCGACCAAGGCGGCCGCCGAGAAGATCGAGGACCCGATCATGAAGCAGATGACGTCCTGGTTGCTCGACGGCGACGGCTGCCCGCACATCCCCTTCGGCCCCGGATCCTCCGAAGCCGGCGGACCGCTGGCCACGATCCTCAATGGGTCCGGCACCCCGGAACAGGCGGCCCAGGCGATGCAGGACGCCGTGATGAATGCGCGGGGTGCCACCTCATGACTCCCACTCTGGCGCGCCCTGCGTCGCCTCCTGATGCGCGGCCTGTGCGTCGGCGCCGGGGCGTCCCTCCGATCCGGCGTCGGGAGATGGTCGCCGGATACGGTTTCGTCCTGCCCACGATGGTGCTGTTCGTTCTTTTCGTCGGGTACCCGATTCTTCACACGTTCTATCTGAGCACCGCCCAATGGAGCGGTTTCGGCGAGGCGTCGTTCATCGGGCTGGACAACTTCGTCCGTGCCGCCGGCGATCCCGTCGTCCAGCGGGCATTCCTGCTCACGGTGGGATGGGCGCTGGCTACGACCGTGCTGCAGACCGCCCTGCCACTGGTGATCGCGGCGATGGTCGCAGCTGTCCCGGGCCCCGTCTCGGTGGTCGTGCGCACAGCGCTCTTCATGCCGGGAATCGTCTCGTTCGTCGTCTCCGGGGTTCTCTGGCGGCTGATCTACGACCCGAACTTCGGCACTCTGAACGCCGCGATCCAGAAGCTCGGCTTCGAGGACTTCAACCATCCCTGGCTCGGGTCCGCCGACTCGGCGATCCCGGCGCTCCTGGTGGTCGCGGTCTGGCAGGGCGTGGGCATGAGCATGCTCATCTTCTTCGCCGGGATCCAGGGCATCGATCCCGGCCTGAACGAGGCAGCGATGGTCGACGGCGCTGGGGTCCTGCAGCGGTTTCGACACGTGACCCTGCCGAGCCTGCGTTTCGTGACCGCGATCGTGCTCGCGCTGAACCTCATGAACGGCTTCAAGGTCTTCGACCTGATCTACGTCATGACCGGTGGCGGGCCCAACAACAGCACGCAGGTGCTGGGTACCTATCTCTACGGCCTCGCCTTCGGATCCGCGTCGGGGTCGGTACCGCAGCTCGGATACGCCTCGAGCCTGTCCGTGGTCGTCATGGCGCTGTGCACCGTCGCGGTGCTGTTCCAGATGCGTCTGAGCAGGAGGGCCGGCCGATGAGCACCCCCACCACGTCGATGCGCACGCAAGCACGGGCAGTTCGCTGGGGTAACAGCGCCGTGCTGCTGCTGATCAGCATCGCGACCGTCTACCCGTTCGTGTGGATGATCCTCACCTCGATCCGGGAGTCGAACTCCGTCTTCGGCGGGTCCTTCTTCCCCGAGCGGATCACCTTCGACGCCTACGCCCGGGTCCTCGAGTTCACCGGGTTCATGGGCCACTACTGGAATTCCCTGTGGATGACAACGGTGACCTGCGGCATCGTCCTCGCTCTGTCGACGCTGTGCGGGTACGCGTTCGCCAAGCTGCGCTTTCCCTTCAAGAACACGTTGTACATCGCCCTGCTGGCCACGTTGATGATGCCAGGAACCGCACTCATCATCCCGGTCTATCTGCAGCTGCGCAGTTTCGGATTGTTGGACAGTCAGTTCGGGCTCATTCTCGTCTATGCCTCGGGCGCGGCCCCGTTCTCGATGTTCCTGATGAGGGCGTTCTTCGAGTCTCTCCCGGACGAACTCGTGCATGCCGCGCGGGTCGACGGAGCGGGCGAGTTGAGCGTGTTCCTACGCATCGTGCTCCCGCTGGCGAGGCCGGGGATCGCCACCGTGCTGATCTTCCAGTTCCTCTCGACCTGGAACGAGTTCCTCATGGCCAACACCATCTTGCAGACTCCCGAGAAGCTGCCGCTGCAACCTGTGCTGTTCTCGCTCCAGGGCGAGTACTCCACGGACTGGACCACACTCAGTGCGGGACTGACCCTGTCTGCCATCCCCGTCATCCTCGTCTACGTCTTCCTCCAGAAACAGTTCATCGCCGGCATGACGCTCGGCGCCGTCAAGAGTTGAGAGAGCAGTCCCCATGAGCATCACCACGATCACCATCAACGTCCGCGATGTCGCGCGCTCGCGCGCCTTCTACGAGACCTACCTTGCCGCGCACGTCCTCGAAGTCAGCCCGGACCACGCCCTGCTGGACATGGTCACGGCGACGATCCGTCTGCAGCGAGTCGAGGGCGCGGTCGAGTCGTCCTGGCAGACGGATGATCTGCATCGCGGATTCCGACACATCGGATTCAAGGTCGCCGACACCGACGCACTCTTCTCCCGTATCGCCGCTGATGGGGTGCCGGTCCATCTCGCCCCGCTCGATGCCGAGGGCGGGGTCCGGATCGCGTTCTTCTTCGATCCGGACGGCACCCTCCTGGAGTTCGTCCAGGGGGATCTGCAGTACCACGACGTCGTCGACCAGGACCTCGTCGACGCCGAGTACGCGCTCGGGATCCCGCAGCGCCCTCGTTTCGACCACGTCGCCGAGACGGTCGAGGAATTCGAGACGACGCGAGACTTCTACTCCCCCCTGGGGTTCCGGCACCACGGCACCATCGAACAGGCGCAGGATCCACGGGGCTTTCGCATCCGCTTCCTCAAGGCGGGTGACGGCGTGCTCGAAATCTTCTCGTACGCGACGCCGAAGGTCCCGACGCAGCGCGTGCCCGGCGCCCCGGGCTTCGACAGCATCGTGCTGGGCGGCGGCGAGCAGTGGCCGCCGGCGCGATCGGCCCACCAAGAGGACGTGGCGCTGGACCCGGACGGTCTCGCCCTGCGGCGGGCCGAGGCATGAGCAGCACGGCGGTCCCTCTCCCCCGGTCCCCGGGGTGGATCCGGCCCCTCGGTCGCAGCGGTCTCCAGGTCTCCGCGATCTGCGCCGGTGGAGGCGTGCTCGGATCGGTGCCCCAGATCTTCGGGTACGAGGTCACGGCCGATGCGGCGTCCGAGCTGCTCGCGGCGCTGTTCGAGTCCCCGATCTCGTTCCTTGACACCGCGAACGGGTATTCGGGTGGGGAGAGCGAGAGGAGGATCGGTGCGGCGCTGAGGACTCGAGGGGGCGTTCCGGACGACTTCGTGATCGCCACGAAGGTCGATGGTCAGGCCGGCGACTATTCTGGGCAGCGGGTCCGTGCGTCGATCGCGGAATCCGCCGACCGGCTCGGCATGGAGTCCTTTCCGCTGCTGCACCTGCACGACCCCGAGTACTACCCGGAGGTGGACTTCTTCGCCCCGGGCGGCGCCGTGGAGGCTCTGGTCGCGGCACGGGAGGAGGGGTGCGTGCAGCACTTGGGGATCGCCACCGGCAGCATCGAGCTCGCCCACCGCTTCCTCGACACAGGCCAGTTCGAGGTACTGCTCATGCACTCGCGGTACACACTCCTCGATCGAAGCGCGGACGAGCTGTATGACCGGGCGGCCGCCGAAGGCGTCGGCATCGTCAATGCCGCGGTGCTCGGGGCCGGGGTTCTCTCCCGCCCCCAGCAAGATCACTCCCTGTATGGGTACCTGCCCATCGAAGAGGGCGTGCTCGCCGCCGCTCGGCGTATGGAGGAGGCAGCATCGGCGGAGGGGATCCCTCTGTCCACCCTGGCGATCCAATTCTCGCTGCGGGATCCGCGCATCACGTCCACGGCAGTCGGTTTCAGCAAGCAGTCGCGCATTGAACAGACCCTCACCGCCTTGAACACCGACGTGCCGAAACAACTCTGGGATTGCCTCGAAGAGCTCGTCCCACCGCAGGAGGACTGGTTGCACTAGGAAATCGACGCGCTCTGCTCAGCGGGCGGTCTGCACCGGCAGCAGCGTCAGATACGCGAACCCCAGGAGGTCGCGGTGGCCGCGCAGCCAGATCGTGCGCTGCTGGTCGAGCTGTTCGCGGACCTCCTTTGCCTGGGGATGCTCCGGGTGGGCGGCGAGCGATTCCTCCCGAGGCGCCATGTGCCCCGATTCGTAGGCTTCCCACTCCTGTCGGGTCACGGTCGCGGTGCTGAGCGTCCGGAAGCCGGCACTGATCGCGGCATCCACCAGATCAGGCAGCAGCAGGCAGTCCTCGACATTCATGCCCTCCCACAGCGCGGCGAGCTCTTCCTCGGTGGGGACGTGCTCCCAGTACTCGCAGCCGAACAGCAGTCTTCCTCCAGGACGGACCAGTCCCCGCAGCTTCGTCAGCGCCGTGCGGATATCACCGAACGCCTGGAAGGCTCCGATGTTCAGCACGAGGTCCGCCTGGGTGAGGGTGTCGTCGGCCTCCTTCGCCTCGAGCTGCACCCGCTCGTGGAGTCCTCGCTGCCGTGCGGCTGTCCGGGCCCGGGAGATGTCCGGGGCGTGGAGATCGACTCCTCTGCCCCGGGCCGACGGGACGGTGTCGAGGAGCGTGAGGAGCAGCTCTGCCCACCCGCACCCCACGTCGAGAACGTCCGTCGGGGCGGATGCGGCGAGCTGCGTGACCAGTCGGGCGGCGCGCTCGTCCGAAAGCGGCGAGTTGAATCTCAGTGCCGCTCCATTGCCGGCGGCGGGAGGACTCTGCGGGGTGCTCATGGGGTCGATCCTGCGCCGACCGTCCGTGCGATCTCCACTGATTTACGGGACGGGTGGGCCCTCGCCGTCACCCGGATCACTTGATCCCGGTGCTCGAGATCCCCTGCACGAACTGCTTCTGGAACACCAGGAAAACCGCGAGGATCGGCAGCACCGTCACGGTCGCGACGGCCATCACCGCGCCCCAGGGGGACGCGAAAGCAGGATTGTTCGTCAGTGTCGACAGGCCCACCGGAACGGTCAGGTTCTCGGCGCCCTGCAGCACCACCATCGGCCACAGGAAGTCGTTCCAGCGGGCCATGAAGGCGAGTATCACCAGTACCCCCACCAGCGGCCCGCAGGTCGGGAGCACCACGGAGAAGAACGCGCGATACTCGCCGGCGCCGTCCACCCGAGCGGCCTCGACGATCGCGTCGGGCACCCCGAGCATGAACTGTCGGGCGATGAAGATGCCGACCACGTCGAACGCGGTGGGCAGGATGACGGCCCAGGGTGAATCGACCAGGCCGATCCGTGCAACCACCAGGAACGACGGGACGATGGTGACCTGGATGGGGATCATGATGGTGAGCATGAACGCCGCGTAGAACAGTCCGCGCCCCCAGAATCGGTACTTCGCCAGCGCATAGCCCGCGCCGAGCGAGACGACGACGGACAGGGCGGTGGTGACCACCGAGATCAGCACCGAGTTCCCGATCCAGCGCCACACCGGCTGGGTCGAGAACACCTCCGTGAAGTTCGCGAAGGTCGGCTCCTTCGGCCACAGGTAGAACTCGGTGCTCTGGGACTGGCCACCGGAGGTCAGGGCGGAGACCACCATCCAGTACAGCGGGAACACCACGAACGCGGCGAGGATCGCCAGGACGGCGACCAGCAACCAGCGACGCGGCGGGGTCGAGCGACGGCGCACGCGGGTCGCGGAGCGAGGTGTGCGGGTCGTGGTGGTCACGGTGTCGGTGCTCATAGGAAGCTCTCCGCTTTCTTCGAGGCGCGCTGACGCAGCAGCGTGAACAGCAGGAGGATGGCGACCAGGACCAGTCCCAGCGCTGCGGCGTATCCCATCTGGCCGTCCTGGAAGGCCGATCGGAACACGTACTGGATCAGCACGGTGGTGGAGAAGCCCGGGCCACCGCCGGTCAGCACGTAGATGATGTCGAAGGCCTGCAGCGAGAACACGACGTTCAGGATCAGCAGGATCGACGTGGTGGGCGCGAGCATCGGGAGCGTGATGCGGCGGAAGCGGGCCCACGGGCCGGCGCCGTCGATCGACGCGGCCTCGACGATCTCGGCTGGCACGGACTGCAGCGCCCCGAGGTAGATCACCATGCAGAACCCGACGCGGGTCCAGACCACCACCAGGATCAGGGTGAGCATCGCCATGCTCGGCGAAGTCAGCCAGGGGATGCGGCCGAGGCCCAGGATCTCCAGCGCATTGTTCGCGACCCCGTAGTCGGTGTTGAAGATCCATGACATGACCACGCCGACCACCACGCCGGCCGCGACCATCGGGACGAAGAACAGGGCGCGGAACAGGCCCCGGCCCGGCAGGGGGCGGTTCAGGGCCGTCGCGAGCGCGAGCCCGATGGCCATCGAGGTGGGGACGGTGCCGACGGCGAAGACGACCGTGTTGAGCAGCGCGGTGCGGAACAACCGGTCGGAACCGAGCTCCTCGAAGTTCTGCGTTCCCACCCACTGCCCCTCACCGAGGGTCTGGGTGTCCTGGAAGCTCAGCGCGATCGCGATGACGATCGGCACCAGGGAGAAGGTGAGGAACAGCAGCGCGGCAGGACCGAGGAAGACGTACGGGGTGAGCCGGCGGCCGCGCCGGCCGGTAGGAACGGGGGTCTCAGCGGGACGTGACACTGAGCATCGCCTCCATCATCTGCTCGGAGGTCTCTCGGGGCGTGAGCTCGCCGAGCAGGCACAGGTCCAGATAGTCGGCGAACACGGCGTTCAGGGAGCTGAAGTACTCCCCGGACTGCGCCTTGACCATGGACAGCGGGATCGTGGTGCCCTGGTCGATGAACAGCTGCATCACGTCCTCGTGGTCGGCGTAGCCGATGTCCTCGGCCGCCAACGAGCTGCGGGAGGGGATCCAGTTCCCGTCGTGGCAGAAGGTCTGGATGTTCTCCCGGCTGGTCATGTAGGCGACCAGCTCGGCGGCGAGCTCGGGGTGTTTCGAGGACTTCGTGACCGCGAGAGTGTTCCCACCCAGGTCCGAGGCCTCCCCGGTATTCCGGATCATGGGCGCCACGCCCCATTCCCCGGGCCGGGCTTCGTCGAAGGAGGCGATGGCCTCCGGATTGGTCAGCGCCATGCCCACCTGCCCGGTGTTGAACAGGTCGAAGTCGACGTGTCCTCCTCCGGACTTGCTCATGTTGCTGGGGCTGACCAGACCCTCCGTGTACCAGCTGCGCCCGAACTCGAGCGCGCCGATCGCTTCCGCGGTGTCCATCGAGGGTGTCAGCCCGTCCTCCCCGAGGAAGGCCCCGCCGTTCTGGTAGATCAGTGGCATCCACCGGTAGGCGGTCTCGGATCCGCTCCACCCGTAGGAGAACGCGTAGTGGCCGGTCGCTGCCTTCACCTCCTGGGCGATCTCGAGGAACTCGTCCCACCGCCAGGCGTCCTCGAGCCGCGTGGGCGGCTGGACGCCGATCTGCTCCATCACCTGCTTGTCGTAGTAGGTGATGAAGTTGTCCGTGTGCTGGAAGATCCCGTACAGCCCGTTCTCGCGCTGTCCGATCGCCCAGAAAGGCTCGCTCCAGTCGTCGCGGTAATCCTCGGGGACGGATCCCGTGAGATCCACGAGGCTTCCGTTCGCGGCGTACCGGCCCAGCTGCTGCGGGGTGATCCGGATGATGTCCGGAGCCAGGTTCGCTGCCAATCGGGTGATGAACCATTGGTGGAACTGGCCGGTGGTCACTTCGACCGAGACCGAGGTGCCCGGATGGTCGGCGACGAAGGCGTCGGCGATCTTCTGGTACGACACCAGGTCGGGCGGGATGTTCCAGGACGACAGGCGCAGGTGCTGGGTGTCGGTGCTCTCGCCGTTGCAGGCGGCGAGAGCACCGGCCATCGTGATCCCTGCGACCGCCAGGATCTGGCGGCGTCCGACGGTGGGGCGTCTCATGCGGTCACTCTCCTTTGAGTCACGGCGCGCAGTGCGGTGCGCCTACATCTGCAAGCTGGCCGGCAGCAGCTCCGCGTGCGCCTCCAGCAGTTCGTCGGTCATCGCGCGGGCATCCTCGAGGGTCACCTGCGCGGCCGTCAGCGGGTCCAGAGCCACGGCGTGGTGGACGTGCTCCCGGCTCCCGGTCAGCGCCGCCTGCACCGCGAGGGTCTGGACGTTCACATTGGTGCGGTTCAGGGCGGCCAGCTGCAGGGGCAGGTCTCCGACAGCGGTGGGCTGGACCCCATTGGCGTCCACCAGGCAGGGCACCTCCACGCAGGCGTCGGCCGGGAGGTTCGTGATCAGTGCGCCGGCGTTGGGGACGTTCCCGTGCACCACGCTGGGGATGCCGGTGACGATCGAGTTCACGATGCTCGCGCCGTATTCGACCGACGGGGCCAGCTCTGCCTTGAGCTTCTGGAGCTGGGTGTCGATGTCGCCCTGGTCGTCGTGCGCGGAGCAGATCTCGAAGTAGTCCCAGCGTTCAGGGATGTAGGACTCCGTGAGCTCGGGGGTCTTGCGGAAGTAGGGCAGGTACTCCGAGGCGTGGTGGCTGGACTCGGTCTCGAAGTAGCCGAAGGCGTTCATGATCGTGGTGCGCACCTGCTCGTTGCCGCCCTCGTAGACGTTGAACTCCTCGGCGGCCTCGCTGTGGTCGCCGTCGTCCCCGGCGAGCTCGGCGCCACCTCGTCCGCGCTGGTGGCGCTCGTTCATGGCCTCGCGCAGCCGTGGATAGAGGTCCTCCTTGCCGTGGGAGAACTCCAGCACCCAGGCCTGGTGGTTGATGCCGGCGCAGCGGTATCGGACCTCGTCGTAGGGGACGCCGAGGGTGCGGGCCAGCATGCGGGTGGTGCCCTGCACGCTGTGGCACAGGCCCACGCAGTTCAGGCCGCGGGCGTTGAGGTAGGCGGTGGCCATCGCCATGGGGTTGGCGTAGTTGATGAACGCGGCGTCGGGGCACACCTCGAGGGCGTCGTCGATGATCGCGTCGTAGGCGGCGACCGAACGCAGGAAGCGGAACACACCGCCGGGTCCCACGGTGTCGCCGACGGCCTGGTCGATGCCGTACTTGCGCGGGATCATCACGTCGTGCTCGTAGGAGGCGACGCCGCCCACCTGGAAGGTGATGATGACGATGTCGGCTCCGTCGAGGGCCGCGCGACGGTCGGTGGTCTCCTCGACGGTGGCGCCGAAGCCGTGGTGGGCGATCAGCTCGCGGGTCGCATTCGCGACGGGGCCGAGCTTGTCGGGACGCACGTCCATCAGGGTCAGCGTGGCGTCACGCAGGGCGGGGAAGCTGAGGATGTCGCCGATCAGGCGGAAGGGGAACACGAAGCCGCCGGCTCCGATGATCGTGATCTTGGGATGGCTGACGAAGGCATGGGAGGTCATGACGCCACGCTAGGGACCACGAAGGGTGGAGGTCTCGCCCCATCATGCGGAATTCTTCCAGGATCCTTCGATTCTGACTTACGCTATGCCGATGCCCGCCCTCCCGCACTCAGCGCCCGACGTGGAGACGGTGGCACCCGCGCTGTGGTGCCGCCGCGGAGACCCGCCGCAGATGCATTCGATGCACCGACACAACGACATCGAGATCAACATCGTGCTGCGCGGCGAGCTGCGCTACGTGTTCGCCGGGCGCGCGTTCGTGGTGCGCGAGGGCCAGACCGCGATGTTCTGGGCCGCGCAGCCACACGGGCTGGTGGACTCGCGCGCGGGAGATGTGTGCTGGGTGCATGTACCCGTGCCCACCGTGATGGCGTGGAACCTGCCGGAGGTCGAACTGAGCGTGCTGCTGCGCCCGCAACCCGTGGTCACCGCCTCCCCATTGGTCCGCGCCCGGATGGAGTCGATGGTGCCTTCCTGGCTCGAGGAGGTCCAGGACGCCGCCGAGTCCGGGGTGGCGCTGCTGGAGATCCAGGCGACCGTGCGCCGGATCCTCCGAGCAGGGCTCACCGACGACGCTTCCTGCTCCCCGTTCACGGAGATCGACCCCGGCTCCGAGGTGTTCCGCGGCGGCGCCGGTTCGCGCCGGGTCCGGCCCGAGCGGATCCGCCACACCATGACCATGGCGCAGTTCGTGGTCGAGCACTGCCGCTCCCCGTTGAGCGTCGAGGACATCGCCCGCGCGGCGCACCTGACGCCCTCGCACGCGATGACCGTCTTCCGGGACACCGTGGGTGCCACCATCGGCGAGTACCTCACCATGTGCCGGGTCGCCGAGGCGCAGCGACTGCTGATCACCACGTCGCTGACCACGACGGAGATCGCCGAGCGCAGCGGCTTCGGATCACTGAGCAGTTTCTACTCGCATGTGACCGCCGCCTGCGGCATGGCGCCGAAGGACTACCGGCGACAGACCCGATAGACGTCGACCGGGCGGCCCCCGTCGGCCGACGCGCACCATGTCCCGCGCCGCTCAGTGCACCACCTGCACTCGCCCCTCGGACGCGCTGCGACGAGCGGCGTCCAGAACGGCGAGCACGGCGACGCCCTCCGTGCCCGTCGAGGGCGGCACGCCCCGGCCGGCGCAGGCTGCGGCGAACTCCTCGTAGAACTCGAAGTAGGCACCCTGGGCCGACGGCACCTTCTCGTCCCCATCCGCTGTGTGGAGCGTTCCCCAGCGCTCGGGCAGCTCGTAGCCCCAGGATTCCCGACCCGCCGCGGGGCTCGAGCCCGCGAAGACGGCGTCGGCCTGGACGTCGGTGCTGTGCGCCTCGTAGGCGCCGAGGGACCCGTACGCCCGCAGCGTGCGTTCGTGCAGGTGGTTCATCTTGGTCGAGGAGGCATAGGAGGTCACGCCCGAGCGATGGTGCAGCGTCATCAGGAACGAGGCATCTGTGCGGCCCTCGGGCAGGTCCAGGTGGTCGATCTGCGCCGTGATCTCCACGACAGGCCCCAACAGCCACATCAGCTGGTCGACCACGTGGGTGCCGATGTCTCGCAGCAGCCCACCGTCCGGGCCGGCTTCGAGCTGTTCGGGTTGGTCGAGGTCGAAGCGCGAATGAACCCGCCACAGTTCACCGAGACGACCGGAGTCCAGGACAGTCTTGAGAGTGCGCAGGTCCGCGTCGAACCGACGGTTGTGGAACACGCAGAGCACCACGCAGGCCTCACGGGCGGCGTCGGTCATCTCCTGGGCGATCTCGGCCGATGGCGCGAAGGGCTTGTCGGCGACGACGTGGACACCGGCGGCGATCGCCTCGAGCACGAGGTCTCGCCGCGTGCTCGGCGGGGTGGTGATCGTGACGGCGTCGACGCCCGCTGCGAGCATCTCCGTGAGGCTCGCGTAGATCGGGACGTCCGGATACGTTTCGTGCACGCGCTGCCTGGTCTGTTCAGCACGCGCCACGACGCCGGCGAGCTCGACGCCGCGCGCCGCGTCGATGAACGGAGCGTGGAAGTATCGTCCGCCGTTGCCGAACCCTACGAGACCGAGTTTCATCAGCACCCCTCCGTCGCTTGCATGTCGGAACATACTGTATAGCCAGGGCCATGATCCATCGAGTGCACTTCCAGCAGATGGCGAATGCTGCGAGCACGAGTCACCCACCTCCGCCGGCACGTCCATCGGAACTGCGTCTATCGCTGCAGATCAAACGCTCTTGCTGGTAGGCGAAGTGCCACTTTCGATCCAGGTCGACCACTGTCGTCCGCAGCGCTGACCTGATGCCCACGATCTGCTTTTTTGTCATGACATGGCCGATAGACGACCTCGGTGAGCGCGCTGGTTCATGGCGGCCGGCCTGGCAGGATCGGTGCTGGTGGATCCCAGCGGACGGAAGTTCCGGGAGAGTCTCGAGCAGCGCCGGAATTTCTGGCGACACGTCCACCGCGCCATGAGAGGGTGCGAGCCATGGGTTGGGAAGCACTGAGGCAGTGGGGCGACGAGGCCGCTCGGATCGAACCGCTCACCGGCGGAGGCGTCAACGAGGTGTGGAGCGTGCGTGTCGCCGGGCAGTCAGCGGTCGCCCGGCTCGGTTCCCGCAGCGACGCTGATCTTGCGTGGGAGACCGATCTGCTGCGGCATCTCGATCGCCAGGGTCTGGCGGTGCCGGTACCGCTCGCCACGACTTCTGGCCGACTGTTCGCGGACGGTCTGGTCGTGACGACCTACGTGGAGGGCGAACCGCCCGGGACAGAGTCCGACTGGCGTCGCGTGGCCGACACCCTCCGCCAGCTGCATCGGTCAACGCAGGGTTGGCCGCAGCGCCCGGGCTGGCGGTCGGCGACCGATCTGCTTCACGCAGACACAGGGACGAAGATCGACCTTCGGGCGATGCCGGCCGAAGGCGTTGCCCGATGCCGAGCAGCCTGGGCGCGACTCGCCGACACTCCGTCCTGCGTCATCCACAGCGACCCGACGGCGGGCAACATCCGCATGACCGCCGATCGGGTCGCGCTGATCGACTGGGACGAGTCGCACGTCGGGCCCGCGGACTTCGACCTCCTGCTGCCCCACAACGCCGCAGACCTCGACGAGGATGCGCACGACGTCGCCGCGCAGGCGTTCGCGGGATGGGGGACGCCGCTCGCTGCTGGGGCCACGAGTTCGCCCTCGAGCAGCTCGCCGAGGTCAGAGCTGTCTGACCACCGAATCGAAGCGGCCACCAGCGAGGGTGCCGGGAGCTGGTCGGATAGGGGCCGATACGGAGTCTGGCGGCCGTCCGACCTCTCGGTGCGACAGCCCGGAGAGCACTCCGGACAGGCTCCGCACCGCGGGATATTGCGAGTTCAGCGGCCGCATCCGCGCGGGTCAGGACGCGCATCGGAACGCTCACCAGGCAACCGGGCCGTTCACGTCGGTGAACGTCGCCGTCGGGCCGTCCGACGGGATCGTCGTCATCCGCACGGCCTGCCGCGCACCTTCTGCCGGGGTCAGCACGCCCCGGTGGCCGTTGAGATCGGTGGCCACGATGGCGCAACGGCGCACCGGAGAGATCTTCGCGGTGCGCCAGCACGCCCAGCTCCTCATTCTGGACGTGCTGCGCGCCGTCTCTCAGGATCCAGACCTGCCTCCGGGATGGATGGCGGCGATCGCCGACCCGCAGCTGGGACCCGCTCTCGCGCTCCTTCACGAGCGCCCTGCAGTCTCCTGGACCCTGGCAGAGCTGGCGAGGAGTTGCGCGATGTCGCGCACAACATTCGCCCAACGGTTCCGCGCCGTCGTCGGACTGCCGCCGCGCGCGTACCTGATCCGCCGGCGGATGCTGCTCGCCCAGCGTGACCTCACCGATGGCAATGCGCGGATCGGCGAGGTCGGAGCCGGCCTCGGGTATTCCTCGGAGGGAGCATTCAGCAGCACGTTCACCCGCGAGGTCGGTGTGGCGCCGTCCCGCTATCGCTCTGCGGCCCGGGCCGGGCTCTCTCCCGTTCACCGCTGATCGGGCTGTTCTGTCTCGGTTCGCTCGACTGCTCATTCGGACATGTCAGCGCCCCGACGGGCCACGGAGCACACTCAGCGACGCGCTACTGCTTCGCTCTCAGTCCTCGACGGAACGGATCACTCTGGCCGGTGAGCCGACGACGAGGGCCCTGGCGGGCACGTCCTTGGTGACGACGGAGGCCGCGGCGACGACGGCGTCGTCGCCGATGCTCACGCCGGGCAGGATGGTCACGTTCGCACCGATCCACACGTTGCGTCCGACGACCACGGGCGCCGGCATCAGGTCTCCGCGACTGCTGGGAGCGAGGTCGTGGTTCAGGGTCGCGATCACGGTGTTGTGCCCGATGAGGCAGTCGTCGCCGATCTCGACCCCACCCTGGTCCTGGAAGCGGCACCCGGCGTTGAGGAAGACGCGCTTGCCCAGTCGAATGTTCTTGCCGAAGTCGGAGGTGAACGGCGGGAACAGAGTCACCGACTCGTCGACCACTCTCCCGGTGAGCTCGGCCAGCAGTTCCCGCACGCGGGCGGGCTCGTGGTAGCTGCCGTTGAGCTCGCCGGTGATTCGAAGCGCCTCCTGGCTGGTCTCGTGCATGACTGCGTGCAGCGGGGAGTTCGCCGGGATCGTCTCGCCGGAATCGAGGGCAACCAGCAAGTCGGTGAGGGTCATGGGTCCGCCTTCCGCAGTGGTTCGCGCCGAGTTCGGAGCGCAGTGCCTCCCAGCGTAGCCAGCGCGACACGGAACGATGCCCGACCGCCCCAGCGACCAGAGCATTCACGAAGCGGCGCGGTGCGCAGTTCCTGCCCGGAACGGCACGGCGGACAGCGCCGCAGCGAGCACCACGATCATCAGTTGGATGCGCAGGCGTGCCAGCTCCCGGCCCCGCCGACGGGAACCCAGGGGACGTCGACCGTCCGATCCCCGAGGAACGGGACGGTGATGCTGGCGGACAGCAACAGGGCGGCGAGCACGGTGGCGCAGCATCGCAGAGTCTCGACCGAGAGCATGTGATGGTCAAGGGCCCCTGGAGCACGTCGGCGCCTCCCCTCGCGGCACCGGGGGCCGACGTCCGCACGAGGACGCGGGACCCCTGTGCACAACAGAGGTCCCGCGTTCCTGGTCCGCGGCGCCGGGCCGCGGTGGGTCAGCCGTCGAGGTTCTCGATCGCGTAGTCGGCCTGCTCCTGCGTGAACTGGTCCCCGTACTCGGAGGTCAGTTGGTCGCGGATCGCCTCCGGGGACATGTCCATCGTGTCCCGGTAACTGCGGGCGCTCTGCAGTGCGTTCTCGTTCCAGTCCACCTCGATAGTGTCGATGGCGTACTGGGCCTCCTCCGACAGGAACTGCTCCCCGTGCTCCGAGGTGAGCTGGCCGTAGATGCCGGCCTTGGACATGTGCATGGTCTCCGAGTAGCTCTCGGCGGAGGCCAGCGCATTCTCGTTCCAGTCCGTGTCGACGTTGTCCACGGCGTACTGCGCGGCCTCGTCGGAGAACTGGTCCGCGTACTCGGAGGTCAGCTGGTCGAACAGGCCCTGCTTCGACATGTGCATGAGATCGGAGTAGCTCTGCGCGCTGTTCAGTGCAGAGGTGTGTTCGGCGGGGACCTCGCTCTCGGCCGGAGCGTCTTCGGCGGGGGCTTCCTCAGCGGGAGCCTCGTCCGCAGGGGACTCTTCCTCGGCAGGCGCCTCGTCCTCCACGAGCTCCTCGCCCTCGGCGGGCTCGGCGTCTACGACCTCTTCCGCCTCGCCGTCCAGCTCGGCCGGCTCGGCGGCAGTGGTCTCGGCGGCCTTGGGATCGTCGCTGCCCGAGAAGGCGAACACGGAGCAGCCTCCCACCAGGATCAGGAAGAGCACGACGCAGCCGCAGCCGGCGGCGATGAGCCCCTTCTTCTTGCCGTTCCTGGCGGGGACCATCGGCGAACCGGCCGAGGCATCGCCCTGGGGGTCGCCGTGCGGGGGGCCGCCGAAGTTCGGGGCAGGAGGAAGATTCGGAGAGCCCGAATCCTGGGGAGAGGGCGCATTGCTGTTCACAGCTGCACTCCGTTCTGGGTGGGGGACGAGGGCCCTTGAACACAGGCGTGCCAGGGCTACTGCTGAGAAGAGAGGCCTTGTGCGAGGTGCGTGAACTCTGGAGCTGCAGTGGATCTGCGTTGAGCGTCGGCGTCCGCTCCATGATCGAAGCGGGGAACAACTACCGCGTGGGGCCTGTAGAAGAAAAGTACGAAAGGGGTATGACAGGCGACGTCGTTGACTTCTGAACCAGTGATGCACGACTCAATCCCCGTGCGCTGCGTGGCACCTCGTGACCCTCGAATTCGAGGATCGCTTGCGAACGGCCATGCGTCCAGGTCGAATAGGAGCACTACTGCGGCATCACGCACGGGGCCGGGGGTCGACATCCCGGTGCGAGAGCCGCGCTCCTCCGTGCCGAAGGATCATCATGCGCCGCACCGTCGCCGCCCTCGCCGCTCCCCTGCTCCTGGTCACGCTCGCTGCCTGTGCGTCGAACTCTCCATCAGAGGATCCCTCGGATCCTCCGGTCGCCGAAGCCCCGCAGGAACCGGAAGATACCGCGATCGAGACCCTGTGGATCGATGACTCCTGGACCGTGGAGGATCTCGACGAGGACCTGTGTTCCATGGGCATGAGCGAGACCATCTACTCCGAGCAGGACGACATGTTCACCTGCGGCCCGAATGCTGCGGGCGCGGACGCCTGCGCACTCGAGGACGACGAGGAGGTGCTGTGCATCGTCAATGCGCTGGACAAGCAGGCGGTCCGCTTCGACTCCCCCACCGCCGCCGACCCGGACGCCGAGGTGTGGCCCTCCGAGCAGCAGCCCGTACCGCTGCACGCGCAGCTGCCCGACGGTGCAATCTGCTCCACCGTCACCCATGACCATGACCAGCACTGGAACAGCATGTTCAGCTGGTATCGCTGCGACGACAACTCCGAGCTGCTCACGAAGGAGAGTATCGACGCCACCTTCGAACGCGGTGACCTGTGGATTTCCGAGCGCTCGGTGGACAAGGGAGAACCCGAGAGCACCAGGGTGGTGACTGCGACGTTCGCGGGCCGCTGAGTCCCTGATGAGGTGCCCGCGATACGCAGGCAGCGACGTATGAACCGCAAGATTCTCTCGCAGAGGTGGGCATTATGAATCGTCTGGACATCGTCAAGATCGTTGCCGTCGCCGATGCTCTCGGGGCGCCGTACGAGCTGGGCCTGCATCCCGGGCCGGGGCTGCCGTCGAACTCCTTCACCCTCGACGGTCCGAACTCTCCGGTGCGGCCGACGGTCCGGATCCTCGGCGGTGAGGCACCGTACGGGACCTGGACGGACGACACCCAGATCGTGCTGATGGTGCTGGACGCCCTGCGCCGTGCACCTTCGCATCCGGTCGCGGCCTACCGCGAGAACCTCATCGCCTGGGAACGCGGGGCATTCACACCGACCGGCGTGCGGCTCGACGTGGGGATCCAGACCAGCAGCGCGATCGCGGATCTGAAGCACGGCGTCGACCCCGCGCCGACGAACTCCTCCGGCAACGCCTGCCTCATGGTCGCGATCGGCGTGTTCGCGCGAGGAAATGGTGCAGAGCACCTGGAGAGCCTGGTCCGCTCCACCCACCACAGTGACAAGGCGGTCCATGACGCCGGGCGGATGCTGGAGATCCTCGACAACGCTCGCGACGGGATTCAGGCAGTGCCGAAGGTCGACGTGTCCCTGCTTCCGGCCATGGAACCGACGGGGTTCAGCGAGTCCACGCTGTATCTGGCGCAATACGCCCTGCAGACCTCGACCTCGTTTCTTCACGGGATGGACGCGATCAATGCGGCCGGCGGCGACACCGATTCCATCGGTGCGGTCTACGGCGCGCTGTGCGCGGTCTCCGGCCGCGAAGCGCCGCGTGAACTCGTGAAATCGCTGGTCGCGGGGCCGGTGCTGGAGCAGTACGCGCAATAGTCGGCTTCGGCACCAGCAGTGGCGTCGCCTTGCTGCCTCAGCGCCTTCGGGCCTTACGACCCATGAGTCGTGAGTTTCTCGGGATCTTCTCCCTCCTCCCGGCGGCGGAGAAGTCCATCCGGCCCCGGACTCTCTTCGCAAAGGCCCCATGGATCACATGTCACGCACTGACGACGCTGTATCAGTACTAACCGTAGATAACTACTGTCCGAAGCGGGTTCTGCATGATGGCCACCAGAGTCTTCCGAGCGATTGACGGGCGCCAGGTTCGCACTCGAGGCATGAACACCCCGTGGCGGTCCAGCCCGACCAGTCCTGGATGGCCCGAGTTCCTCAGCGGAGCCTGCTCCCCTGCCCAGGCACATGGGCTCGTCGCCCACCTGCTGCTGCGCATCGGCCATCCGGCACTCGCGCCGGCCTCCGTGCCTCCGTGCCTCCGTGCCTCCGTACGGATGGACATGATTGCCTTGGTCACCACCAACCGCAGCTTGGTCGCTTTCGGCGCCTTGAGCCCGATGCTTTCACCCGCAGCCGGGGCGATCATCACACCGCACGGGGACGAAGCCTTCTCCCGGGGAGCGCTCGCCGACGCGCTGCTCGGGAACACCACGCCCTTAACCGCGATCCCCTCGGTGCCGCGGCCCTCTCCGCAACCCCCTGAATCGGCCTTGAGCTTCCCACGCCGTTCGTCGCGGGAGTGGCCTCCGGCCTGCTGTTCCACCGTCGGGGTCGATCGGGTCAGTCGCCGTTCCGCGCGGGTTCAACAGCCTCGTCGCCCTGGTTGCGCCGCGGCTCGCCGACCCATTTCGTCACAGCCGCGTGACCAGGCCGATTGCTACCGCACGCGCGGCCTGATCCGTCAATCAGCGCCAGATGACCAGGACGACGGCTCTGGACATGCGTGCTCTACTGGAGGGATGAACACTCTCTCCTCGACTCGCCGCACGATGACCCGTGACGAGGCGCTTGCCTGGAATTCCGACTGGTCCCCCGCCGACATCACGGCGATCGGGGAGAACTTCGATCGCCTCGGAGCCCAGAGCTTCTACCGCACCCAGTCCAACGGCAGCATCACCGCCCAGGACAAGGATGGCCGGGTACTCATGTACGTCCACCCGGGCCACGTCACCTTCAACAAGGGCCTGGCCCCGGAGGGACGCGAGAACCCCGAGGTCGAAGGCTTCGACCTGTCGACCGTCCGCGAGAAGCTCCCCATCAAGGGCGAAGAGGTCCTCACGATCTGCCCGTCCTGCTTCTACGCGATGCCGTACACCGGGGTGTGCGACACCTGCGGCTGATCCGCGGGAACGTTCGCGCGGGGATCTCCGTCAGCCCAGGTCGTCGCTGACGGCGCTGCCGCTGGCAACCCTCGAGACCACGATGCCGGCCGGTCGCTGCCCGGTGTACGGATGGATCGACTCCACCCGCAGCGCACCGTCGCCGACGTCCACCAGTTGCCCCTCACGAACCTCGAGGCGTCGCCCGGGGTGACTTTCCCGGGCGAGGTTGCAGCTCGGCCACCCGGCTCCCCAGCTCCTCATCCATCGCGGCGCGCAGCACACCGACCACCACGTCACCGATCGCCCGCCGTCCGGCCAGGCGGATCGTCATCGTCCCCACCGTGCTCATCGGTCCCCTCCGAACTTGTCGGGCTTCGCGCCCACCCCGGCCATCACGAAGTTCGCGTTGTAGTCCTCGATCGAGACCTGCACGGTGTGGGTCATGTCGTCGGCGCTTTCGCCGCTGTTCCCCCAGGGGTTGACCAGGATGAGCTCTCCGCTGTCCGGGTCGACACCCTGGACCTGATAGACGTGGGCGGCAGAGATGTCGCTGCGCCAGGGATGAATCGGGTCGGACATCACCGTGATCGGTCGATTCTCGGCCAGCGCAGACTCGAACTCCTCGATCGACGGGTTGCCGCCGAAGAACGAATCGTCCCCGGAAGTTTCCCCGGTGATCAGCTCGAGGCCGGCGACCGGGGTGTCGGCGATGACGGATTCATAGTCGGGCCCGAGGTGGTTGATCGCAGCCTGCTCGTAGATCGACATGTAGGCGATCGGGTCGTCGCCCCAGGATTTGCTCGAACCGTCGGGATCGGAGGCGAGATCCTGCTGGGCGGCATGTTGGGCGAGCGCTCTCGCCCCTGCGCCGAGCTTCCCGCCGACCTCCCGCAGCGTCGAGGCGACCTGCTGCGTCAGCTGCTCATGGAAGGCGTCCGCATCCGGGCCCGCCCAACTGAGGCCCGACGCGTTCGAGACCAACTCCTCGGCCATCTCCCCCAGTCGCTGCCCCGACACCTCGGTGAGGTCACCGTGGGTCAGCATCTGCTCGATGTCCGCGCCCTGGAATCCGCTCATCCCCAACTCCCCTGTCCCCAACCCGCCCCCGCGCCGGCGCGGGATACGGTGGACAGCAGAGGACCCCACGGCACTCGGCCATGGGGAGAAGGACCCATCGTCCGGGAGGACCCATGACCCGTCGTACCGGCCGCCGGATCACCCCTGCGCTTCTCCTCCTGTGCCTCGCCCTGCCGCTGTCCGCCTGTGGTGGAGGCACCGATCCGCTCCCCGGCGCCGACGCCGACGCCCGGTACGACGACCTCGCCACCGAGCTCGAAGCGGCCCTCGCTGTCGACGGGACCTCCTGGAAGCTCGCCGAGGACACCCGCACCGTGAAGACCGCGGAGGACGCCTGCCTCTTCACCCCGGGCACCTGGACCCCGGAATCGGCACTGCCCGAGCCGGCCGACGACGAGGCCTGGCAAGCCCGCGCCGACACCGTGAACACGGTGATCGCCGGATACGGCTTCGAGACGATCGAGGACGTGACCGAGCAGGGCTCCCGCACGGTCCTGGAATCACAGGACGAGCACGGCGCGACGCTCAGGATCACTGCGGAAGGCGAGGTCCGGATCTGGGACGCGACGGTGGAGGCCGACCCCTGCACCGCGGAGGCACTCGATATCGGGTGAGCACTCGGTATCGACGGGGCACGCGACCACGGGCCAGCGCTCGGCACGCTCCCGCCCCGGCGGCGGTCTCACCGCCGCGGAGCTGAGCCCGGCGGCCAGGCGCCGGGGATCTGCTGCATGGCGTCCTGCCGGTTGCCCGTCACCGCGATCACCTGCAGCCCCTGGTGGGGGCGGAACCCCGCGGGGATGGCGCCGTCGCGGCCGATGGCATGGAGGATCTCATCGGCGATGCGGCCGGCGTTGCGGCGCGAGAACATGAACAGCGACTTCCTCACGGGCCGGTGCGGCGTGATCTCGCGGTTCGCGGCGATGTCGTTGCCCCATGGCCCGTTGAAGCTGACCGCTCTCTGCCCCAGCGCCGCGGGCGGGAACATGAAGAACTGGGGGAACAGCGGACCCATGCCGACCTCGTTCGCAGCCTTGACGCCATTGCTCACCACACACACCGTGCGCGGGTCGATCTCCCGCCCACCGATCACGTAGGTGGGGCTCAGCGGCAGGCCGGGGATCAATCGCCCCATGAGCACACCGCGCTCGCACACCACCAGGCGTGCATCGACGGTGAACAGATATGCGAGGCCCAGCAGGATCGCGAAGAACAGCAGGAACGCGACATTGCCCGCCCAGCTGCCGTTCGGGTTCAGGGCCAGCAGGATGCCGAGCAGCACCAGGATTCCCAGCAGGAGGAGGGGAAGCGCCGGCCCGGCGCCGATGCGCCAGGACCGCAGGGGCTTTCCGACGATGTCGCGGTGACGGGACGCGAGCAGCCGTGCACGCAGGGGGATCATCGGGTCCCGTCCGCTGCGTCGCCCTCCGCGTCGTCCTCGCTGCCGTCATCGAAGAGGTCCCGCACGATCTCCTCGACCGAGGTCGGGGAGACGGCCATCAGCGAGATCTCCTCGCCGTCCGAGGACGGCTGGCCCGCGATGACCTCCGATCCTGTCATGTGGAAGGTGACCCGCTTCGCCGTGTCGTCGACGCGGCTGACCATCGTGCCGATCGTCAGCGCACGGGTGTCGCCGAGCCGGGGGCCCAGATCCGCGTCGTCCTCCAGAGCGGTGACGGCCAGCGTGCTCACCGGGCCGTCCTGACCGCCCACACCCGGCTGATCGATGAGATGGCGCACGCGGGCCGCGACGGTGGGCAGGGGCATGATCGAGAACATGTGCACGCCGTCGGCGGTGACCTCCTCCTCCAGCACGATGTCGGAATCGTGCGGGTAGTAGTACAAGCGGTGGGTCTGCGTGGAGACCTCGCGCTCGAACCACACCAGGTCACGGCTGGTGCGGCGCAGCACGAGCGCACCCAGGATCGTCGGATCCACCGTGACGTCCAGGAGCTTCTCGTCGGCCAAGGGGCGCTCTTCGAACTCCGCCACCTCGATCTCGGTGGCGACCTCTTTGCGAGTCATGAGGGAGCGCATCGCCGTGCGCGCGAGCAGCACGCGGGACTCGAGATCCGGGGCGTGCTCGTCGAGAAAGGGCATCGCCGTCAGCTGAGCGGTCTCCACACCATCCAGTGCCATGAGTTCCTCGTCGGTGAGGACGGCGACGCTCTGGACGCCCTCCCGGCCACGATCCAGGAGGCCGACCGCGCTGGCGAGGGAGCGGTCGTCATAGGTGCTGTCGCCCCGAGCCTCGGTGGGCTGCGGGGGCGGGGTACTGCTCGAGGACATGCGCTCTCTCCGATGATCGGTACGGGCGGTTCAGACGTCGACGGCGGGCGTCATCAGAAGATGCTACCCAGACCGTCCTTGATGCCACCGGCGAGATCCCCCGCGGCGTCGGCGACCTTGTCGGCTCCGTCCGAGACCGCGTCGGAGACGTTCTCGACCCCCGCGGAGACGGCATCGGAGACTGCCTCGGAGGGATCGACACCGAACAGCTCACCGCCCATATCGATGAGGTCCATCGCGAGGCTCGCGCCGGAGAGCACCCCTCCGACGACTGCCAGTGGCGGGAACACGAGACCGGCCGCCATCAGCGCGCCGCCCGCCACGGCAAGTCCACCGGAGACCTTCCCGTACCCATCGTCGGCAGTCAGCATCTGGTGGCCGCCGAGCAGGATGTCGGCGCCGGGGACGAACTTGGCGAGGGCCCTGCTCCCCTTGCCGAGCGCCGAGAGGCCCTCCGGGCCCAGCTTCGCACCGATGTTGTCGAGGATCTTGCTGCCCTCACCGAGCTTCGCCGGGAGAGCGTCGAGCTTCTTCCCCGCCCACTCCCCCAGGTGGTTTAGGCCCGGAAGGCCAGACACGTCACCTGCAGTCTTGAACGCTTTCGAGAAGCCTTCGGAGGCGAACTTCATCGCGTTGCGCAGCTTGAGGGACTCCATGACGCGCGCATAGTCCTCGGGCCCGAGCTTGGCCGCATCCGCGAGGCGCTTCATGTCGTCGATGCCACTCATGATCGTTGTGCTTGCCTTGTACAGGCTGAATGCCTTGGACCCGATGCGGGCGACGTCCATGATCGTGTCCCAGACGCCCCCGCCGCCGTCGCCGCTCCCGTCTCCGGGTTCCGAGGTCCTGTCCTGTTCCTCGGCCTGCTGATCGAGGTCACCCTGGCGCTTCACGACGCCCTCGACGACGGAGCCGAACGAGGGCGAGACCCCGGAGGCCCACGTAGTGCGGAAGGTATCGGCGTCCCCGCCCTGCCAGATCGATTCGTCCATCACGGTGGGTTCGAGCCTCGAGCGGATCTCGTCGATACGGCGGCTGCCGTCGCGGAATCGATCCGCGAGTGTGCGCAGCGCCTCGGTGTCCGCGCCGTAGGAAATGGCCACGACTCCCCCTCAGGTGTCTCGGTGAACGAACTCACCGTAACGACAACGGGAGTCCACTGCGATGGGGAGAACTCCCCACCCCCACGCAGATGCCCGGTTGACCTGGGTCCACGCCACGGGGATGCCTCGCGGGCCCGGATTCTGAGCACCTCGGAGCCCGGCGGGCGCTGCTGTTCAGCAGGACCCGTACACATACCCTGGCTCGCCGCCGGCAACCAGGTCGCTATCGCGCAGGATCGTCAGCGGCGCTCGGTCCGGGAGGGCGCAGACCTCGGCGAAGGAGACCCCGGACTCGGCGAGACTGCCGGGGTACTCGATCTGCAGCACGTGGTCTCCGTAGACATCGGTATAGGCGGCGCATTCGTCGTACCGCCCGCACTCCTCGGTGACGGCGAAGTCGAAGCCGAGCTCGCCGTGCGCATGCTCGGCCATCTCTGCGGCGTTCTTCTGGGCGATGGCGAGCCCCGCGGAGTGAGAGAGCTCGACGTACTCGGCGGCGAGGGCGGAGGCTCCGTCCTCGTCGATGCCGTCGAAGCGGGTCCAGGTATCGAGGTTGTCGATCTCCACGGCCTCGAAGCCGGCCTCGGCGCAGCCGGAGATCACGGGGCCCAGGATCTCGAGGATGCCCTCGCGTTGCGAGGCGGCCGACGGGTCCAGAACGTACTCCTCGGGCCAGTCCGGATCGGTCACCGGGTCACCCGCGTCGTCCCGCAGAAGCAGCTCCGAGTGGTCGAGCCAGAGTTCGGCCTCGTCCGGCTGGGTCTGGAAGCCGTTGACATAACAGATGCTGTACGCGCCCGGCTGCGGGTCGGCGCTCGCATCTCGAACCACCACCGCCACGTCAGCGGCGTACGCCCCGCCGAGCTGGTAGTCGAACCCGCCCTCGTGGGGCGGGAGGGCAACAACTGCGGGACCGTCGGAAGCAGTCGTGCAGCCGCCGAGCACGAGGCAGGCCGCGAGAGCGACTCGAAGGGGACGCCTCATAGCGACGTCGGCTCAGTACCGTGCACGACATCATCACGCACAGTGTGCGGTGCCGGCCCAGCAGCGGTCATGGTCTGTATCCGTTCGTCCGAGGGGACAGCATGGACGAGCTCTCGCGCACAGCGCAGTGGCGACTAACCCGGCAGCAGATTCTCGCACCACGGTTCCCGTTCCCAGAACGCTCGCGCCAGGCACTCATCCTGCACTTCTCCGTCAAGGGAGGCCACGGCGCCTCAGCCCTTGCCGGTTCTCGCGCGACGATCGCATGCGCAGTCATCATCCGTACCACCTGCCGCCCGGACGTAACCTCACTACTCTGACTGCCATGAACCGTCCCCACGTGGCAGGCCTGCCACTCTCCGCCGCCAGGGCTGAAGGCGCCATGCCATCCGCCCTGCGTTCCAGACTCTCCCGCGCTCTCGATCCGACTCTCGTCACCCCGGCGCTCCTCGACAGCCTTGTCTCGCGGCTCCAGTCGATCGACGCGACGTCCCCTGTCAGCTGGATCGACACCATCATGGGAACCACCGCCGGCGATCCAACCTCCGAGCAGGCGCTGCGCTCGATCGTCGGCGATCTGCTCTACGAGCGAGGCCTTGCCCCGCACACCGTCGGCCCCACCCTCGCTCCGCACGTCGACGCCTGGTCCCCGCCGTCCCCGGAGCACGTCGCACCGCTGCTGCTGGATCACGCCGCCTTCGCCGCGCCCGAATCGATCGCCGAGCAGTATGACGCGATCGTGATCGGCTCCGGAGCCGGCGGAGGTATCGCCGCGCAGACCCTGGCCGAGTCCGGTCGACGCGTGCTCGTCGTCGAGCGCGGCGACCTCCCGGGCCGTCGCGATCTGCTCGCCGACCATCTGCGCTCGCCCCGCGCGGGCCTGGGCCTGTTCCCGCATTCCGGCCCCGGTCCCGACGCCGAGCCCCGCGAGGTGCGGATCGGAGACGCTGCGCTGCGCGACGTCACCGCCGGCGATGGCCTGTGGGGCAACAACGCGATGACCATCGGCGGCGGCACCCGCGTCTACGGGGCGCAGGCCTGGAGGTTCGGCCCCACGGATTTCGCCATGGCCAGCACCTACGGGGTGCCCGACGGCAGCTCGCTCGCGGACTGGCCGATCAGCTACGAGGAGCTCGAGCCGTACTACACGCGCGTCGAGTCCCTGCTCGGGGTCAGCGGTGGCCCGTCGACGGATCCCTGGGACGGCCCGCGCAGCGCGCAGCTGCCGATGGGTCCGCTGGCCCGCTCCCCGCTGGGCCAGCTGCTCGGCGCCGCGGCCACGCGGCTGGGATGGGGAACCCAACCGGTGCCGCTGCTGATCAACACCCGCCAGTACGCCGGACGCCCCGCATGCATCCGCTGCTCGCAATGCGTGGGACTGGATTGCCCCGTCGGCGCCCGCGCCGGCAGCCACAACACCACCCTCCCGGCGGCTCTCGCCACCGGCAACACCACCCTGCTGGCCGCTGCGCAGGCCTTCCGGATCCAGGTCGGAGCGAACGGACGCGCTCGCGCGGTCGAGCTGGTCGGTGAGGTGGGCGGCACGATCTGGCGACGCACCGTCCGCGCCGACCTGGTGGTGCTCGCGGCGGGGACCATCGAGAGCGCGCGCCTGCTGCTGGACAGCGCGAGCGACACGCATCCACAGGGCCTCGGCAACGACACGGACCAGGTGGGACGACACCTTCAGGGCCACGCCTACGGCGGTGCCACGGCGCTGTTCGAGGACGAGGTCGTCGATCTCCACGGTCCTGGCCCGGACGTCTCCACCGCGGACTTCCGCCACGGCAACGACGGCATCGTCGGCGGCGGGATCCTGGCCGACGAGTTCGTACCCACCCCCGCCGGGAGCCAGCGGTACCTGCGCGAGGCGGGGCTGGTCGCTCCGGACTCCCCGGTCGGCTCCTCCGTCATGGAACGGGCGATGCTTCGGCTCGGACGCGTGGTCGGGCCCATCCAGGAGGTCACCACGAGCAGTTCACGGGTCGAGGTGGACCGGGGCCGGCGAGATCGCTTCGGGCGGGCGATCGTGCGACTCTCCGGCAGTCTCCACCCCGAGGACCTGCGCGGGAGGGACCTGCTCTCCGCCCGGGCCGCCGACTGGCTGCGGGAGGCAGGCGCGCGCGAGGTGCGCGCGATGGGCCCCATGCGTCTGCCGACCCCGCCCAACGGCGGCCAGCACCAGGCCGGGACCTGCCGCATGGGCACCGACGCGGTGTCGTCGGTCGTCGGGCCCGATGGGCGGGTGTGGGGGCACGAGAACATCGTGGTCGCCGACGGCTCCACCCACGTCACCAACGGCGGCGCGAACCCCGTGCTGACGATCTACGCGAACGCCCTGCGGATCAGCGAAGGGCTTGTTCGAGCGGGCTGAGAACGGTCATCTCCAGCGCGGCGGCAAGGTCCGCGGCGGCGGCTGAGGTGTCGAAGGTCGGGTCGGCCAGCTGCTCGCGCACGATCCCATCGATCGCGCCCCCGGTGATCACGGCCGCGGTCCGGAGATCCTGGCCGGTGGGCAGACCGCGGGCTGCGCGCGCTTCGTCGAGCAGCTCTGCCAGCGCCTCCTGTCGTCCACGGGAGTCTCCGGGCTCCTCCAGGTGGACGAGGGCCTCGGAGATCATGCGCGTGTGCCGCGGATGGTCGCGGAAGTAGCCGACCGTCGCGGTCACGTAGACGAGCGGCCTGTCGGCCGGGGCCGCCGGCTCGAGCGCCGCGGTGAGGACCGAGACCATCGATGCCAGCACGTGCTGGTAGGCGGCGCCGACGAGTTCGACCACCGACGGGTAGTGGTGCAGGACGCTCGCCTTGCTCAGGCCCGCCGCTGCGGCGATGCGCCCCAGCGTGGCCGCTGCGTAGCCCTGATCGGAGACCAGGTCGATGGTGACGTCGATCAGCTGCTCACGGCGCGGTGCGGGGGCACCAGCTGGGCGCCCTGGGCCTCGTCTGCTTGACATGACCGCCAATATACCGCATGGTCGATTAAGAGAATCGACCGATCGGATGATTGGAAACACCATGGTCCACCACACGACTGCCCGCCGACAGCGTCGGTCCGGCCTCCTCCTGACCACCGGCCTGCTGTGCGGCGCCGCCCTGACAGCGGCGCTGCGTTCCCGCAACCCGGCGCCGGTGGGGTACTGGCGCTCCGCGACGGGCCGCTCCAGCTACCTCGAGGCCTACGACGAAGCGTTCGCCGACTTTCCCGATCCCGCCGAGACGCTGGATGTACGCACCGGTCATGGAGTGGTCCGCGTGTACCGATTCACCGGCCGAGGCGAGTCGGAGCACCCCTTGCTGCTCCTGCCCGGAACCACATCGGGCTCTCCCGTCTGGACCGGCAACATGCCCTCACTGCTGGAGGTCGGCGATGTCTACACCCTCGACCTGCTCGGGGAGCCGGGTCGCAGTATCCAGGACCGACCGATCACGGAGGCCGCACACAAGGCCTCATGGCTCGATGAGGTCCTCGCCGCCCTCCCCGAGGAGAGGTTCCATCTCATCGGCATGTCGCTCGGCGGGTGGACCGCGATCAACCTGGCCCTCCATGAGGATGCACGCGTCGCGAGCGTGGTCGCCCTCGAGGCGGTGCTCTGCTTCGCCGACATCCCGTGGAGCACCCTCCTCCGCTCAGCCCCCGCCGTCCTGCCCTGGCTGCCCAGCTCCTGGCGCGACTCCTTCACCTCCTACACCGCTGGCGGGGCCCCGGTCGAGGACGTGCCGGTGGCTCGCATGATCGAAGCGGGGATGCATCACTTCCGGATGGCCTCGGCCCCGACCGCACGGATCACCCCCGAGAACCTCGGTGGGCTCGACGCCCCGCTCCTCGCGATCATCGCCGGTCGATCAGTGATTCATGACGCACAGGAAGCCGCCGACACCGCGCGAGCCGCTCTCCCCGACGCACGGGTGGAGGTATTCGCCGATGCTTCACACGCGGTCTCCGGCGAGTATCCCGACGAGATCGCTGCCCTGGTCGCAGACTTCGTCGCCGACGTCGAAGGCCGATGACCCCGGTTCGCACACGACTGCCGCCCGCACCTGACTGGTACTGCGTCGCCCCCGAGCACCTCATGCTCCTGCCCGGTGGACGCCGGCAGACCCGACAGGCGTAGATTTCGCTCTGTGCTCCACCACGGGGCGTCATCTGCTGCGCACCGAAGGCTTCTGCATGTCCACCACCGACCAGACCCCCGCCGTTCCCGGCGCCGGGGAGCCCGCTCACGACCCTCGCCTGGATCGGCCCTGGCCGGCTCTGTGGTCGATCGTCCTGGGGTTCTTCATGATTCTCGTGGACACGACCATCGTCACCGTCGCCATCCCCCGCATGCAGGCGGACCTCGGCACCGACCTGGCATCTCTGCTGTGGGTCACCAGTGCCTACCTGCTCGCCTATGCAGTGCCGCTGCTGATCACCGGACGCCTGGGTGACCGTTTCGGTATGAAGACCATGTACATGGCGGGCCTGGCGGTCTTCACGGCCTCGAGCCTGTGGTGCGGGCTGGCTGGCAGCGTCGAGATGCTCATCATCGCCCGCATCGTGCAGGGACTGGGCGCGGGCATGATGACTCCGCAGACCATGTCGATGATCACGCGCATGTTCGCACCGAAGGATCGCGGCCAGGCGATGGCCCTGTGGGGCGCGACCGCCGGGGTGGCCACTCTCGTGGGCCCGATCGCCGGCGGCCTGCTCGTGGACGGCCCCGGGTGGGAGTGGATCTTCTTCGTGAACATCCCCGTCGGCGTGATCGGCCTGGCATTGGCCTGGAAGAACGTGCCCCGGTTCTCCCGGCGCGCCCACTCCTTCGACTGGCTGGGGGTGATGCTCTCGGCCGTGGGCCTTTTCCTGCTGGTGTTCGGAATCCAGGAGGGCAACACCTACAACTGGGGCACGGTCACCGACTCGCTCCAGATCGGCCCGATCGACACCCACGTGCCGATCAGTGTGCCTGGCCTGATCATCGCCGGAGCACTCATCTTGAGTGCCTTCGTGGTGTGGCAGGCGAAGAACCGGCGCGAGCCGCTGGTGCCGCTGTCGCTGTTCCGCGACCGCAATTTCTCGGTGGCGAACATCGCGATCGCGATGATGGGCGCGACCGTGATGGCTCTGTCCTTCCCGATCACCCTGTACTTCCAGAGGGTCCTGAGCATGTCCCCCACCCAGGCGGCGCTGATGACAGTGCCGATGGCGCTGGTCTCCCTGGGCCTTGCCCCGCTCGTCGGGAAGTGGATGGTCACATACAACCCGCGCTGGATGGCCGTGGGCGGCTTCGTCTCGCTCGCGACCGGCCTGTTCTGGCTCAGCCGCCTCATGATGCCGGACGCGTCGATCGTGCTGCTCCTGCTGCCTTTCGTGCTGGTGGGCCTGGGCAATGCGCTGATCTGGGGGCCACTGTCGCTGACGGCGACGCGCAATCTCCCGCCGTCCCGGGCCGGCGCCGGATCCGGGGTGTACAACGAGACACGCCAGATCGGATCCGTGCTCGGCTCCGCCGCGATCGCGACGATCATGAACGACCGCATCGCCGCGCGGATCTCCGAGACGATCCACGAAGCGCCGGGCCCGATGGTGGGGTTCGGGGGTGAGCGCAGTGCGCCGGCGGACCTGCCCGAGATCCTCCACGCCCCCTTCGCCGTGGCCATGGCCGATGCGATGCTGCTGCCGGTACTGCTGTCCCTGGTCGGCGTCATCGCCGCCTTCTTCATCGGCAAGCCGGTGGACTCCGGGGCGTGGGCGAAGGACGCCTGAGAACGAAAGGACGGGGCCGCAGCACGATGCCGCAGCCCCGCCCTCATCGGATGACCGGCGGGGTCACTCGATTTCTCATCCGCCGTCGCTGATCAGGGAAGAGCGACCTCTATGGGGTCGTCGAAGGAGAGCCACGCCTGGTAGGACAGCGTGGTCACCTCTGTGCCCTCGGGGATGTCGTACACGACCACTCCCTGGAATGTGTTGCCCGGGTTGATGGTCTCGAACACCGCGTACTGGTCGGGGTAGGCCATGACCCCGTCGGTCGACTCGGCGAACTCGGTACCGTCGGCCCCGAGGAGCATCATCTCGCTCGACGTGAGATCGATTGCCTCATCGGAGTTGTTGGTGAAGGTGTAGCCGACCACGACGTACTCGCCCTGGGCATCGGAGGCGAGGTACTGGTCTCCGATCTGCGACGTGCGCTCAACTTCGGTGATCTCCAGACCGAGCTCAGACTCTTCCACGGGTGCTTCCTCCTTCGGAGCCTCGTCCGCAGGAGCCTCTGCGGGTTCCTCCTCGACCGCGTCGTCAGCGGGAGCTTCGTCGCCGACAGCGCTCTCGGCGTCCTTTTCCCCATCGGCCGGCGCCGCGGCGACGACCTCTTCGGGCACGGGCGCCGCCGAGTCGACACCGACGGTCGCCCCATTGACAATGGCCACGATCAGGCCGAGCAGCAGGACGATCGGCGTGACGATGAACGCGACCTTCTTGTGCTTGTCATAGCCAGCGAGCCGCTGGCCCGACTTGTCCCGGCCTCCGGTGAATACGATGAGGAGAAGGTCCACGAGAGTCCAGATACCGGCGCCGCCGCAGGTGATCAGCTTGAGAATGCCCAGGCCGATAAAGCCTCGATAGAAGCGGTCCACGCCGAGGAACCCGAGGAACATCGCGAGCAGCCACGCCACGACGAAGTCCTTCTGCGGGGCCGTCGGAGCTCCGTATCCGGGCATCATGCCCGGGCCTCCCGGCATGGACTGCTGCTGCGGGGCCCCGTAGGGCTGCCCCTGGCCCGGGGTGAACTGGCCGTCGCCGGGCTGAGGAGGAAGATCGCCGGAGGGCGGCGGGAGAGAGGAAGACATGGTGCTCCTTCAGGATTTTTGCGCGCGAATGCGCCTGACCAGCGAAAAAGGGCGGGATCAGCGGGTCGTTCCGAAGCGCACAGGATCTTGCCGCGCCGATCTGATGGAAGATTAAGCTATCCGTCAGACAGTCGACGCCACCTGTCCGGAAAAACGGCGAACTGCCCTCCATGGATCTTGATCCACCAGGCGTTTCACACCACGCGAGGGCTTCTTAGTGCCGGACATCACGTCCGCACCCAGGGGCCCGGAGTACAGGACCCCCTGCTACGCTGAACGCGTTCACTGAACCTGTTCACCCGAGAGGGGTGCCCACGATGAGTCGCGAAGAACTCCGTCGTGCCACACAGTCCCGGGTCCTCGCCGCAGCGGATCGACTCTTCACCGAGCAGGGATTCGCGGTCACCACCATCCGCGATATCGCCACCGAGGGCGGCGTCAGCGTCGGCACCGTGATCGCCGTCGGAGACAAGGACGCCTTGCTGGTCCGGGTTTTCGACGGCCTAATCGCGGCCCACCAGCACCAAGGCTCTTCAGCTCCTGCAGCGCCGACGCCATCGGAAACTGCTGCGGATCACGCGCAGCAGATCCTCGCCCTCGTGGACCCCTTCATCCAGCTGTTCACCGAGCGCGCCGAGCTCGCGCGCGCCTACGCCGCGATCCTGGTCCGGGCGCGCCATTCGTCCACGCTGTTCACCCAGCTTGCGGGGGAGCTCATCGACGAGATCGAGCAGGTTCTCCTGCGTAGCGGAGTCCGCAGCGCCGACGACGCCGCCCCCGCCGCCCGGTCGATCTACTTCGCCTACGTCGGCGTGCTGTTCAGCTGGGCCGCCCGTGCAGACGCCGAGCCGCACGAGCTCCCCGAGACGTTGCTGCCCGTGTTCGCCGCCTTCTTCCACACCCCGGAGCCCTCATGCTGATCCTCGACCCCACCCTATGGTGGCCCCTGGCCCTGCTGGCCCTGGCTCTGTCCGTCGATGCCGCGCTGTCCCTGCGCCCGCCCGCCTTCATCCGCGACTGCCTGGACGGCGTCCGATTCCCGCGACAGTGGTGGTGGGTGCTGATCGTCGTCAAGACGCTCGCGGCCGCGGGCCTGCTCGTCGGCATCTGGGTGCCCGGCGTCGCCGTCGCCGCGAACGTGGGGGTGGTGGCCTACTTCGGCTGTGCGGTGGTGGCACACCTGCGTGCCCGATTCTTCGGCTCGGCGTTCTGGGTCAACTGCCTGGGGATGCTGGCGCTGTCGCTCGCGGTGCTGCTGGTGACGCTCGCCGTCTGAACGACTTCAGACGGTCCGCCGGTGCATCCGTGCCCGGATCCGCCGGTCGAGGTCCTCGAGCTCATCGACGACGTCCGCCACGACCCAGATCCGATCGCGCTTGCGTCCGGTGACCTCACGGAGGATCTCGAACGTCTCGAGCCTCTCCAGCGCGGTGTAGGCCGCCGAGGTCGACCCGCCGCTGAGCTCGACTGCTTCCTCGGCGGTGAGCGTCGGATGCTCGAAGAGCGCGTCCAGCAGATGTGAGGTCGCCGAGCCCCGTCGGCCGCCCGCTTCCTCCCGCCATAACTCCGGCATGGCCCGGAGCCGCACGAAGGACGTGACCGACTCGTCTGCCGCAGCGGATGCCGTCCGGCACAGCACATCGAAAAGGGGGCCGACGTCCCCCTCGCGATAACTGCCGAGCGCTGCGAAGTACTGGTCCCTCACCGCATACAGACCACTCGCCACGGGCACTGCGGCATTCGAGGTTGCCCCGCGGCGTTGGAGTACCGCACCGATCAACGCCCGCCCGATGCGGCCGTTCCCGTCCGTGAACGGGTGGATGGACTCGAATTGGGCATGGGCGACGGTCGCCTGCACGAGCAGCGGCACGTCGTCTCGATTCACGAACTCCTCGAGATCCTCGAGGAGCCCCTTCACGAGGCCGGGCGGCGGCGGTACGAACAGCGCGTCGCGCGGCGAGAACGCGCTTCCGCCGATCCAGTTCTGGTCCTCGCGAACTGTTCCTGCCCACTGCCTGTCGCCCAGGTGCTCGTCGTTCTCCATCAGGCGACGATGTGCGGTACGCAGATTCTCCAGGGTGATGACGCGATCCGCGCCGACGGTGCGCAGAAGGTCCTGCAAGGACCGCGACGCCGCGACCATGCTCAGCGCGCTCGCGTTCGCCCGGCTTCCCGCGATTGCTCGCGCGAGATCCTCGCCGCTCGCCTCCAGGTGCTCGATGCGCGAGGAGGCCACCGACTCGCTGCGGATCATGAAACGCGCCAAGGCCGACGACCCGGGGCCGGCCGCGCCGTCCGCACGGGCGATCCTCTGCACGGCCTCCTCCCCCTGCGCGGCCATCTCGGCGCTCAACCCCACCGTCGACGCGGCGATCTGCGGAGGGATCTGCGTGGTGACGGCGTCCATCATCCGATCCGCTCGGGTACCGGCACGAGCCTTCTGCCGCCAGGGGCGGACCTCTGCATGATGGGGCGGAATTCGCCCAGGATCCGACGGTGACTGCACGTCATTGATCATCACGCACCTCCTCGAAGCGGGAACACGACTCTCGCTATTCCAGGTTACTCAGCTTACCTGGAATAGTGGACGAGGTGTTCCCACTTACGGGTGACGGTCAGTGCGTGAGTGCGGTCCCCTCGAGGAGGGCATCGACGGCCGCATCGCTGCCGGCCATCTCGAGCTCCGAGAGATCGCCGGGCGCGACGCCGGCGAGGATGCAGGCCTTCCAGTCGGCGGTCGTCGCGGCCACCCGGGCATCAGCGGGGCCGGGGGCCGGGTTGGCTGGGTCACGCACGATCGTCGTCCCCTCAGCGCTGATCCGTGCGGCGTAGACGACCGGCTCCGACTCCTCGAGCCGGGAGTCGAGCAGGGATAGGGCCACCGTGATCGGCACCGTCGCACTCGCCACCGGGCGGGCATGGGCGCGCATGGCCAGGACCAGGGTATCGGGACTCATGTCCGCCTCCCAGGGGAGCTGCGGGGAATCGACAGCCCATCGCGAGAGCGCGGTGTTCACCGCCTCGAGGCGCGAGCCCCACGGGGTGAGCTCGTAGACGTCCACACGGGCCGGTGCCGGCAGCGTGCGACGCACCGCGATACCGCGGGACTCGAGCTCCTGCAGACGTCGCGACAGCACCCCGGGACTGATGCCGAGGACGTCCCGCTGCAGGTCAGCAAATCTCTTGGGGCCCAATAGGAGCTCGCGCACCACGATCAAGGTCCAACGCTCGCCGAGGAGGTCGAGCGCGTGGGCGGAGGCGTACCCATCGTTGTACGAACCATAGGACCGTCGAATGCTCATGCCTCCATACTACGACCATGACTACTTGACCACTACTACGCACTACTCTTATAGTAGCACTCACCACCAGGGCATGACGAAGCGAGAGTCTGTGAGGGTCCAGCGATGACGTTGCCCACCGCCGAGGTCTGGAACCTCGTCCACGCCGAAAGGCGACACCTGGTGCACGATCTCGCACCCCTGCGGGGCGCGGACTGGAACACGGCATCGCTGTGCAAGAACTGGACGGTCCACGACGTGCTCGCCCACCTCGTCGACACCGCACACATGAGCCGCCTCGCCTTCGTGGCGAGCATGGTCCGCGCCCGGGGCGACTTCCACCGCGCCAACGAGGCGGGCGTGCACCACCGCCGGCGCCAGGACCCGCTGCAGACCCTCGCGGACCTCCACGAGGCGAGCTCGCTGACCCGGACACCACCGGCGCATCGCGCCACCCGTCTGGTCGAGGCGATCGTCCACGGCGAGGACATCCGTCGGCCCCTGGGACTCCCGGGCGAGTACCCGCGCGCCGCGGTGCAGGCGGCGCTCGACCACCAGCTGCGCACCCCACTCTCCTTCGACGGCGGTCGTGAGCGGGCCGCGGGACTGCGCCTGGTCGACGTGGACGACGGGACGTCCTGGGGCGAGGGACCGGAGGTGCAGGGCGCGTCGATCGATCTGCTGCTGGCCGTCTCGGGCCGCTCGCTCGCGCCGCAGCTGCTGTCCGGACTCGGAGCAGCGGATCTGACATCCCGCTGAGACCGGAAGCTCGCCGACACCCGAGGTGAGGAGCGCCGCACCATGGCGCAAGGAGACGACGCAGCTGTGGGCTCTGGCGCACGACGGGCGCGCCTGACCGCCCTCACTCTGGTGGCCGAGTTCCGGGCCGTGCCTCGATGAGCTCGAGGGGTTGTGCCGGGGCGCCCTCCGGCGCCGTCCACATCACCTAGCTCGAGTCGCCGCCCTTCGGCGGCCGCGCCTACAGTGGCGACCATGACCTCTCCGCACCCCGTTGCCCCGCCGACCGCCGAGCCCCACGGCCCCGCGAACGCGGCCCTCGAGGTGCTCTCGACCGTCTTCGGCTACGACTCCTTCCGCGGTGACCAGGCCGCGATCATCGAGCAGATCGCCTCCGGCGGGGACGCCGTGGTGCTCATGCCCACCGGCGGCGGCAAGTCGCTGTGCTACCAGATCCCGGCCCTGCTGCGGCAGGGCACCGGCGTCGTGGTCTCCCCGCTGATCGCGCTGATGTCGGACCAGGTCGCGGCGCTGGAGGCCGTCGGCATCCGGGCCGCGTTCCTGAACTCCACGCTGGAGCGGCACGAGGCGCAGGCCGTCGAGCAGCAGCTGCTCGCCGGCGAGATCGATCTGCTGTACATGGCTCCGGAACGTCTCGTGCTCCCCCGCACGATCGATCTCCTGCATCGCGCCGAGCTCTCCCTGTTCGCGATCGATGAGGCCCACTGCGTCTCCCAGTGGGGCCACGACTTCCGCCCGGATTACATGGGCCTGTCGGTGCTGGCGGACGCCTTCCCCACCGTCCCCCGGGTCGCGCTGACCGCTACGGCGACCGAGGCCACCCACCAGGAGCTCACCGAGCGGCTGCGGATGGAGGAGGCGAAACATTTCGTCTCCAGCTTCGACCGCCCCAACATCCAGTACCGGATCGAGCCGAAGGCCACCCCGCGCGAGCAGCTGCTGCGCCTGATCAGCGCCGAGCACGAGGGCGAGTCCGGCATCGTGTACTGCCTCTCCCGCAAGAGCGTGGAGACGACTGCGAAATGGCTCTCGGACCGCGGGATCCCCGCGCTGCCGTACCACGCAGGCCTCGACGCTCGCGTGCGCCAGGACCACCAGGAGAGGTTCCTGCGCGCGGACGGTCTGATCATCGTCGCGACCATCGCCTTCGGCATGGGCATCGACAAGCCCGACGTGCGGTTCGTCGCCCACCTCGACCTGCCGAAGTCCATCGAGGGCTACTACCAGGAGACCGGGCGCGCCGGCCGCGACGGTCAGCCGGCCACCGCGTGGATGGCCTACGGCCTCGGTGACGTGGTCAGCCAGCGCAAGTTCATCGACTCCGGGGAGGGCAACGAGCAGTTCAAGCGCAACGCACGCTCCCACCTCGAGGCAATGCTCGCCCTGTGCGAGACGGTCTCCTGCCGCCGGGTGCAGCTGCTGCGGTACTTCGGCCAGGACATGGGTTCCACGGCGTGCGGGAACTGCGACATCTGCCTGAACCCGCCGCAGACCTGGGACGCGACCGTCGCCGCGCAGAAGGTGCTCTCGGCGCTGATCCGCCTGGATCGCGAACGGGGCCAGAAGTTCGGCTCCGGCCAGATCATCGAAGTGCTGCTGGGCCGCGAGAACGACCGCTCACGCCAGTCCCGCCACGAGGAGCTCAGCGTGTGGGGCATCGGCAGCGATCTCAGCGAGAAGGAGTGGCGCTCCGCGCTGCGGCAACTGCTGGCCCGCGGCATCGTCGACGCCGAGGGCGACTACGGCGTGCTCGTGCCCGGTGCCCAGGCCGGGCCGGTGCTGCGCAGCGAGGCCGCCGTCGAGCTCGCCGTGGACCGGACCCCTGCCAAGCCCTCGCGGTCGCGCTCCGTCCGCGGCGGAGGCGCCTCCCGCGCGGCCGACGGTCTCGAGATCGCCGAGCGTGAGAGGTTCGAGGCCCTGCGCGAGTGGCGCACCTCGGTCGCCACGGAGAAGCAGATTCCCCCGTACATGGTGTTCTCCGATGCCACGCTGGTCGCGATCGTCCAGACCAGGCCCGCCTCGGTCGGTGCGCTCAGCGGCGTCAGCGGCGTGGGCGCGAAGAAGCTCGCGGAGTACGGCGAGGGCGTGCTGGCGGCACTCGGGGGATCCGCCGCCTGAGATCCCCCGGTCTCGATCCTGCATCGACCGCCGGTCCCGTGGACAGATCCGGATATTCTGGACGCATCCGTCAAAGATCACTCAGGAGCACCAGTTGTCGCAGCAGTTCGCCCCCATGCCCGATTACGGCGGCTCGATGCCGACACCTCCGCTCCAGACGCCCCCGAAGAAGAAGCGCACCGGCCTGATCATCGGTCTGATCGCCGGCGGCGTATTCGTACTGCTCGCGGTGCTGGTGGTGATCGCCCTGGTCATCTTCCTGGCGGTGCGCAACGGCGGCTCGGTCGCGGGCCCCTCCCCCGAAGAGAAGATGACGGCCGTGGTCACCGACTATATGGACGCGCTGGCCGCGGGTGACGGGGCCGGCGCCCTCGAGATCGAACAGCCGGAGCTCGAGTCCGCCTCCGCACAGCTCCCCGATGACGCGTACGCCGCCGCCCTCGAAGCGGCACCGGTCGTCGTCACCGCGATCGCCGAGCCCGTCTACGACTCCGCCGATGAGAGCGAAGGTGCGGTCAGCGTTGACTACACCGTGGGCGGCGAGCCCATGCAGCACGAATTCACGCTGTTCAACTATTCCGACGACGACACCTGGTCGCTGATCGGACTGGGTGCCACAGCCAACGTGCCCGAGTCGCTGTCCGGCCTCGGCGTGACCATCAACGGCGCTGCGGTGGAGGACGAACAGCAGGTCTACCTCCTCCCGGGCGCCTACACCGTGGCAACGGAGCTCGAGAACTTCGCGCTGTCCAGCGAGGAGCCCTTGCTGGTCGCCAACGGCGAGGAGAGCCTCTCGTTCCCGGACCCGGTCCTGTCCGAGGACGGCCAGAACACGTTCCGCGGCGCTGTCCAGGAGGCCGTCGACGACTGCATCGCCCAGACCACCCTCGAGGCCGGATGCGGGATGCAGTCCGTTCCCGCGGAGTCCTCCGACGGCTGGACTGTCACGGAGGACACCGTGAAGCGGACGATGTCCGAGGACACCCAGCGCACCATCGACACCATGGAGGGCACCCCCAGTTACGACGAGCCCACCTACGTCGAAGGGGACTCGATCGGCTCCCTGGACACCACCATGGAGTGCACCAAGAACGGGCAGAACGGCATCTGCGAGATTTGGCTCGGCGGCGGCATGAGCATCCCGAACGTGGACATGGCCGATCCTGAGCTGCCGGTGACCTGGAGCTGAACCGCCTGTCCGACCCGTGACGGACACTGGTCCCATGATGATCCGAGCCGAGGCCGAGGAGCACGTGCCAGCGACCGAGTGGGTGCGCGGCACCTGCGCGCGCTGTGGAAGCCAGGACGTGCTGCACCACGTCCTCGGCATGCCGCTGGCGGAGTCGATGCAGTCGTCGCCACCATGGGTGCGATGGGAGGGCTGCACAGGCCTCGGCCCCGACCGAGAATGCCGTCGCTGCGAATACGCCTGGTGGTCCGACGACGTCGGCTTCGCCGCGGCGCCCGCTCCCCTGCGCGTCGTGGGCGCGGTCATCGTGCGCGAGAAGCAGATCCTCACCGCCCGGCGCCGCCCCGGGAAGAGCTCCGGCGGTCTCTGGGAGTTCCCCGGCGGCAAGATCGAGCTCGGCGAATCCCCGCAGCAGGCACTCGCCCGGGAGCTGCAGGAGGAGCTGGGCGTCGAGGTGACCGTCGGCCGACTGATCGGCCGCGGGCAGGCCCGGGCCGGTGACCGCGTCCTTCACCTGGATTGCTATTGGGCCCGCCTGGACGCCTCGGGCCCCGTCTCCAGCACGGACCACGACCAGCTGGAATGGGTGGGCCGGGAACACCTCGCCGACCGGGAATGGGCCGAGGCCGACGTCCCGGTCCTGGAGGAGATCCTGGGCGGCGCCGAGCCGATCTTCGACCTCGGCTGACGCCGCCCCTGCGATGCGCGGTCAGCGCCCGAGGAACTTCAGCAGGGCCGTGTTGAACTCCTCGGGGTGACTGGCGTTGATGCCGTGCGGTCCTCCGGGGATCACCACCAGCTGGCTGCCGGGAACGGACTCGTGGGTCCGTTTGCCGGACCCCTCGAACGGCACGGTGCCGTCGGAGTCGCCGTGGATCACCAGCAGCGGCACGTCGATGGCCGTCAGATCCGCGCGGAAGTCGGTCGTGGCGAAGGACTCCATGCATCCCAGCGCCGCCGCCTGATCGCTCTGCTGCGACAGGCGCACGGCGTCGTCGACCTCTGCCTGGTCCACTGCGAGCTGGTCACCCGCGGTGAAGAAACCGGCCGCGAACTCGGGGAAGAAGGCGTCGCGGTCCTGGTCGAGCCCGGCGCGCATCTCGGCGGCGGCGTCACGGGTCAGGGGGCCGTCGGGGTTGTCGTCGGCCTGCAGGAGATACGGTGGCACCGCAGCGGCCAGCACGATGTCGCGCACGCCGCGTGAGCCTTGGGTGCCGAGGTGACGCACCACCTCACCACCGCCCATGGAGAAGCCCACCAGGGTCACGTCCTGCAGGTCCAACTGGGTCAGCACGGTCGCTAGATCGGCGGCCAGGGTGTCGTAGTCGAAGCCGCCCTGGGGCTTGTCCGAGCGGCCGAACCCACGACGGTCATAGGTGATCACCCGATACCCGTTCTCCTGGAGGACGCCCGTCTGGTGGGCCCAGGACTCGCCCGACAGCGGCCAGCCGTGGATCAGGACCACCGGATGGCCGGTACCCTCGCTGTCCTCGACGTGCAGTGTGACTCCGTCATGCGTGGTGACGTCAGACATCGCGCTTCCTCTCCTCGGTGGTACCCCGGACGCTACGAAGCCAGCGCCCGCTTCGCAAGCCTCGTGTGCCGACGAGCTTCTGCTCGAGCCCGGGCGCATCTCGGCGGCAGCGGCCGTCTCGCGGGTCAGCTCGCAGTCGGGTCCGGCGCCCCGTTCCCTCGGGGGACGTGTCGCCGCACCAGTTCGCGCAGCAGCTCCGACTCCCCCTCCTCTCCCCGGCAGGCGAGCGCTGCCCGATACGCTGCGGCCGCTGCTGCATGCTCGCCCAGCCGGCTGAGCAGCTCCCCGTGGATGACGTGGAACCGGCGGTGCGTCGCGAGCTCCTCGGCGAGCGGTCCCAGGTGGCCGAGCGCCTCGTCGGCTCCGACCGCTTCGGAGATTGCGACGACCCTCCCGAGGCGCACGATCGCAGTGGGCCAGTGGATCAGCAGCGCGTCGTAGAGCTGCACCACTTCGCGCCAGTCGATGTCCTCGTGGCGGGCCGGGACGGCGACTGCGGCCGCAATGGCGCCCTGCAGCAGATACGGACCGCGCCCGCCGCGCGCGAGAGCATCGACGACGAGGCGGTCCGCGCGATCGATCAGGGCTCGGTCCCACCTGGTGCGGTCCTGCTCGGCCATCGCCACGGGTCGGCCCTGCTCGTCGGTCCAGGTCGTGGCGCGTGCCCGCAGCAGCAGGGCCTGGGCGAGCAGACCTCGCGGCTCGGTCTGAGCAGGGAGGAGTTCGACGAGGACCTCGAGCGTGTGCACGGCCGCCTCGAGCACGCGATCCCGTCCCAGCCTGGCGTCCTCTGCGCTGTCGGCGCCGGGGCGGCCACCGGTGGTCAGGAGCACCGAGAGCACGTCCAGGACGTCGACCAGGCGCTGCCCGATCTCCTCGGCATCGGGGACGCGGCTCGGGATGCGGCTGAGCACGATGCGCTTCTTCGCGCGGGTCAGGCGCGCGGCCATGGTCGATTCAGGGACCAGGAACGCGGCGGCTATGACCGCGGTGGGGAGCCCGCTGACCAGCCGCAGGGTGAGCGCGATGCGGGAGGTCGGGGCGAGGGCAGGATGCGCGGCGAGGAAGATCAGACGCAACTGCTCATCCAGCACGACCGCCCGTTCCTCGTCGGCGATGCGGTGGCTCTCGACGGACGCCTCGTCCCGTGGGGGTCCCTCGTCCCACACCAGCAGCGGGAGCTTGCGGTTCAGCGTCTGCTGTCGGCGCATCGTATCCAGAGCGCGACGGCGGGACGCGGTGGCCAGCCACCCGGCCGGGTTCGCGGGGACTCCGGCATCTGCCCACGCGGTCAGCGCCTGCGCGAACGCCTCCTGGACCGAGTCCTCGGCCAGGTCGAGGTCCCGCGTGAGGGCGACCGTCGCCGCGAGCACCGATCCCCAGTGGGCACGGTGCGCGGCGGCGACGGCCGCGGCAATGCCCTCGCGGGCACCGGACGTCCTCACTCCGGGACGGCCCCGTGCGTGCCGGGATCGCTCTCGGAGACCATCGGCCGCAGCTCGATGCCGCCGCCCTGGTGCAGAATCGGATTGCGTCTCGCCACGGCGATCGCCGCGTCCAGGTCGGGCACCTCGATCACGTAGAAGCCGACGATCACCTCGTTGACCTCCACGAACGGGCCGTCCACCAGGCTGTCGGCACGGATCGAGGTGGTGGCGTCGTGGTCCTCGAGCGGGCTGCCGAAGAGCATCACGCCCTCCCGGACCAGCTCTTCGCCGTGCGCATCGTGCTCGGCCATCTGTGCGCTGAGCACGTCGGGATCCGTCTCCCACTGGTCGGTGGGGTGGTACAGGAACACGGTGTACCGAGCCATAGGGATCATCCTCCTTGCGGGGCGGCGCCTCTCGCCGTCCTCACCCTGTTGTCGAACAGGAACGCCAGGATCGACAATGCCCGATGGATCGGCTCAGCGCACCCCGTCCGGGAACTGCGCTGGTTCGCCGGGCTGGGCGCCCTCTGCGAGGTCGATGCCGTACTCCGCGGCGAAGCGCAGCTCGGTGCCCGCGTAGACGTCCTCGGAGTTCTCGTCGAGGTGGAACACGCGTGCGCCGCGCAGGCGGTGGTCCTCACCGCCGCCCAGCCCGTAGGTGCCGAAGCCGGTGCCCGGCCCGTACCCGAGCTCGATGCCGTAGTAGTTCCCGACGTAGGTGTTGATGTGGTCGTGGCCGACGAACAGGCCCTTCACGTCACCGCGATGCTGCATCGCGGCGAACATGCCGGAGTTCAGCGGGCCGGGGCACTCGTCCTCATGGCGCTCCCCCACGATGCTGTGCTTCTCCAGTGCCCGGGCATGATCGGCGTCGGTGCGGGAATCGACGCTCGCGAACCACATGAAACGGTGCTCCCATAGGGCGATGTGCTGGAACACGAGGCCGGGCACGAGGTCCTTGTTCTTCTTCTCCAGCTCGGCGGAGGCTTCGAGGTACCACTGGATCTGGTCGGGACGCAGCCAGTCCCAGTCGGGGTAGCCCTCGAAGTCCTGGCCGGCGATCTCTTCGGGCGCGTACCGACCGGAGTCCAGCAGCCACAGGGCGAAGGCATCGGCCTTCGAGGTCGCCGAAGCCACGGTGAGCACCTGGTTGCCGGTGCCGGTGATGCCCTCGGCGCCGCGCGTGTTCACGTTGTGGCGGTACTGGCCCACGAAGTCGAGGAAGTCGCTCTCGTCGAGACCGGTCTTCTCCGTGGAGTCCTCGTCGTGGTTGCCGAAGGTCAGCGCCCACGCGATCCCGCGGTCCTCCATCGGCCGCACCACGTTGTTGATCGCCTGCTTGGCCTCCAGTGCGGTGGCCGGGGAGCCGTTGATGACGTCGCCGTTGATGACCACGAAGTCCGGCTGCACGTCCTCGAGCACCGCCTCCTGCAGGGCGGTGGTGCGCACGTCGGTGCGGTGGGTGTCCTGGGTGTCGTTGAACTGGACGACGGTGAACGTGCCGTCGTCCCGGAAGCGGAGGTCTCCGCGCACGATCCCGTCCTTCGGTTGCCGGCCGTGTCCCCGGCCCTCGGCCGGTGCGGCCGAGGCCGCACCCATCGAGCCCACTGCAGCGAGTCCGGTGGCGGCCGCCGTGGTGTATCGCAGGAGATCCCTGCGGCTGCTGTCGGGACGGTTCAGCTTCTCATGGGTCATGACGCGTGGGGCCTGATTCTCCGAGGGGACTGCGGACCACCAGCACGGTACGCACCCGATTGCCCCTGCCGTCGTCCCCGCCGTGAGCAGCGGCGGTCCGTTCCCCGAACACTCGGTGAACCTCGGGCAGGATTCAGCCTCGCACCGTGTCCAGCACGATGGACTCGTCACCGACCTCGGTGCAGGTGAACGTGGTGTCCTCGACGGTGAAGCTCTCACCCTGAGCACAGTCCGGCTCGTCGCCGCCCACCTGGATGGCCGCGGTACCGCCGACATCCTGATCGATAAGGCAGCCCCGCTCAGCACCGAGCGGCGATGGGGAGAAGTCCCCGTCAGGTCGCGGCGTCGCGGCCCCACTCCTTCGCGAAGGCCGCACGCCGCGTCGCCTGCTCGATCGGGTCCGGCACGGGCAGGGACGCGATGAGCTTGCGGGTGTAGGAGTGGCTGGGTCGATGGAGCACATCGGGACCGTGGCCGTCCTCGACGAGCTCCCCGCGCAGCAGTACGCCGATCCGGTGGGCGAGGGAGTCGACCACCGCGAGGTCGTGGCTGATGAACAGTGCCGCGAAACCCAGACGTTCCTGCAGCTCACGGAAGAGCTCGAGCACGGTCGCCTGCACGGACACGTCCAGCGCACTGGTCGGCTCGTCGGCGACCAGCAGCTCCGGCTCCAGCACCAGGGCGCGGGCGAGGGACACGCGCTGGCGCTGCCCGCCGGAGAGCTCGTGCGGATAGCGGCCCGCGTACGTGCCCGGCAGCTCGACGGACTCCAACAGGGACCGCACGGTCTGCGCGCGCTGTGCCGGGCTCTGCCCGGGCTCGTGCACGATGAGCGGCTCCGCGATGCACTCCTGGATCGTCAGATGCGGGTTGAAGGAGGTCGCCGGGTCCTGGAAGACGAAGCCGATGCGTCGACGCACGGGCTTGAAGTCCCGTTCGCGCACCCCGTTCATCTCGTGCCCCAGCACCTGGAGGCTGCCCGCCGTGGTGCGCTCGAGCCCGGCGATGGCGCGCCCGATGGTGGTCTTGCCGGAGCCCGACTCCCCCACCAGCCCGTACACCTCGCCGGCGCGGATCGTGAAGTCCACGCCGTGGACGGCGCGGAACGGAGCTCGACCGAGCCGGCCCGGGTACTCGATGACCAGGTCCTTCGCGACCACGACGGGCGCTGCGTCCTCGATCTCCTGCTGCTGCTCCTGGCTCAATGCCGTCCAGGCGGAGTTGCGGCCCAGGTGAGGCACCGCGGCAAGCAGCTTCTGCGTGTACTCCTCGCGGGGGCTGGCGAACAGCTCCTTCACCCCGGCCCGCTCGATGACGCTGCCGCGGTACATCACCGCCACGGAATCGGCGAGATCGGCGACCACACCCATGTTGTGCGTGATGATGATGATGGAGGTGCCGAAGCGGTCCCGCACGTCCCGCAGCAGGTCGAGGATCTCTGCCTGCACCGTGACGTCGAGCGCGGTGGAGGGTTCGTCGGCGACGATCAGCTCCGCGCCCAGGGCGAGCGCCATAGCGATCATGATGCGCTGCTTCTGGCCACCGGAGAACTCGTGCGGGTAGCGGTCGATGCGCTCGGCGGGATCGGGGATGCCGACCTTCTCGAGGGCTTCGATGGCTTCCGCGCGGATCTCCTTGCGGGTCATCTTCGGCCGATGCGCCTTCAGACCCTCGCCGATCTGCCACCAGATGGGGAAGACCGGGTTCATCGCGCTCGAGGGCTCCTGGAAGATCATCGAGACGTCCTCGCCGCGCAGGGCGCGCAGTCGCTTCCCGGACAGCCCCACCACGTCGGTGCCGGAGAGCAGGATGGCCCCGGACTCCTCCGCGGTCTCGGGCAGCAGCCCGAGGATCGCGCGAGCAGTGACGGACTTGCCCGACCCCGACTCGCCGACGATCGCGAGGATCTCCCCGGGCGCTACCTCGAGGCTCACTCCGGCGACCGCGTGGACATCGCCGCCGTCGGTGGCGAAGTGGACGTCGAGGTCCTCGATGGCGAGCCGCTGCGGGCTCCGGGTGTCGGTCATGCCGCCACCTTTCTCGCGGCGCGCGATCGCTTCTTGCGCGTGCGCAGGCGCGGGTCGTTGAGGTCGTTGATGGACTCGCCCACCAGGGTCACGCCCAGCACTGCGGCGACGATCGCCAGGCCCGGGAACAGTCCGGTCCACCAGATCCCGCTGGTCGCGTCGGCCATCGCGCGGTTGAGGTCGTAGCCCCATTCGGAGGCGCTGGTCGGCTCGATGCCGAAGCCCAGGAAGCCGAGCGCGGCGAGCGTCAGGATCGCTTCGGAGCTGTTCAAGGTGAAGATCAGCGGCAGCGTGCGGGTCGAGTTGCGCAGCAGATGGGTACCCATGATGCGGCGGTGCCCGGTGCCGATCACCTTCGCGGCCTCCACGAACGGTTCGGCCTTCAGCCGGACCACCTCCGCGCGGATCACCCGGAAGTACTGCGGGACGAAGACGACGGTGATGGAGAGTGCGGCGGCGAGGATGCCGCCCCAGGCGTTGGACTGCCCGCCGGAGATCACGATCGACATGACGATCGCGAGCAGCAGCGAGGGGAAGGCGTAGATCGCATCGGCCAGCATCACCAGCACACGGTCGAGCCAACCGCCGACATAGCCGGACAGCAGGCCCAGCGCCACCCCCAGGAACAAGGACGCCACGACCGCGCACACCATGACGGCGACCGCGGTACGGGTCCCCCAGATCACGCGGGAGAGAACGTCGAAGCCGGTCACGGTGGTGCCGAGCAGATGCTCGGCCGACGGCGGCTGCTGCCCGCCGAACTTCACGCCGTCCGCCCCGGTCGCCGCGAAGCCGTACGGGGCGATCAGCGGTGCGAACAGGGCCGTCAGCAGCAGGCCGATCACGAGCACGAGGCCCGTGATCAGCATGCCGCGCTGGAGGCCGACGCTGCGGCGCAGATGACTGATGATCGGCAGCTGCAGGTACCAGGGAGAGCGGGCCGTGGTGGCGACCGTCTCGGAGGACGCGGCGAGGTCGGCGTCGGCGCTGCCGCTGTCGCCGGGAGGCACAGGGTTCGAGAGCGTCATATCAGTACCTCACTCGCGGGTCGATGAGGGCCGCGACGACGTCGACCAGGAAGTTCGAGACGGCGACGATGACCGCGAGCATCATCACGATGCCCTGCACGGCCACGTAGTCACGGGCCTTCATGTACTCGGCGAGCATGTAGCCCAGTCCGTTCCATTCGAAGGTGGTCTCTGTGAGCACCGCCCCGCCGAGCATCATCGCGAGCTGCATCCCCATCACCGTGACGATCGGGATCAAGGCGGGTCGCAGGGCGTGCCGGGTCGTGAGCCGGGATTCGGCGACCCCGCGGGAGCGTGCGGAGTCGATGTACTGCATCTCCAGCGTGCCGATCATGTTCGTGCGCACCAGGCGCAGGAAGATGCCGCCGGTGAGCACGCCCAGTGCGATCGCCGGCAGCACCGCGTGACTGGCGACGTCGACGATCACGTCCACCCGACCGAGACGGAGGGCGTCCAGCAGGTAGAACGGGCTGGGGTTCAGGATGGTGCCCATGGTCAGCTCACCGCGGGTGGAGATGCGCCCGGCGACCGGGAGCCAGCCCAGGCCCACCGAGAACACGAGCTTCAGCAGCAGGCCCACGAAGAACACAGGGGTCGCGTATCCGAGGATCGCCATGATCCGCAGCACCGCGTCGGGCCAGCGGTCACGGCTGCGCGCGGCGATCATGCCCAGCGGCACGCCGACGACCAGCGCCACGACCACCGCGTAGGCGACCAGCTCGAAGGTGGCACCACCGTAGGTCGTGAGGATCTCGGTGACCGGGGTGCGGTCGGTGTACGACATGCCGAAGTCGCCGCGCACGACGCCGCCGAGATAGTCGAAGTACTGCACGATCAGCGGGCGGTCGTAGCCGGCCTCGGCGCGGCGCTCCGCGAGCTGATCAGGGGTGAGGCGACCGCCCAGGGCCGCCGTGATCGGGTCCCCTGTGATCCTCATCAGGAAGAACACGACCGTCATCAGGATGAACACGGTCGGGATGATGAGCAGGAACCGCACCAGGATGTAACGGCCGAGACCCCCCGAGGAGCGCTTGCGCGCCGGTCGGGGGGCAGTCTCGACCGCGGAGTCGAGCTCCGCGGTCACTTGCTGAGCGGAGCGAGGCGGAACTTGAACGACGAGTCCAGGGTGACGTCCTGCACCTCGGCCGTGGAGACGGCGATCTGAGCGCCCTGGAGCAACGGCAGCGTCGAGATCTCGTCGGCGACGATGTCCTGGATCTCCACGAACAGCGCCTCGCGCTCGGCGGCGTCCTGGGTGCCGCGCTGCTTCGCGATCAGTTCATCCACCTCGGGGTTCGAGTAGTGGTTGACCAGGAAGTTCTCCGTCTGGAAGAACGGCGACAGGAAGTTGTCGGCGTCCGAGTAGTCCGGGAACCACCCCAGCTGGTACGCGGGGTAGACGTCGGTGGTGCGGTCCGTGGAGTACTGCACCCACTCGGTGGACTGCAGGTCGACGACGAACAGCTCACCCTCCTCGAGCTGCGACTTCACCGCGGCGTACTCGTCTCCCGAGGAGTTGCCGTAGTGGTCGGGGTTGTACTGGAGGCTCAGCTGCACCGGGATCTCGACGCCCGCCTCCTCGAGCCGCTTCTTCGCCTTGGCGGCGTCGGGCCCGCCCTTGCCGTCGCCGTACAGGTCCTGGAACTGGGTGCCGTTGCCGGGCAGGCCCTCCGGAATGAACGAGTAGAGCGGCGTGTAGGTGTCCTTGTAGACGGAGGTCGCGATCGCCTGGCGATCGATGAGATCGGCCGCGGCCTGACGCACGGCCTTCGCCTTGGCCGGGTCGGCATCCTCGGTCTTCTCGCCGTACGGCATGGTGTGGAAGTTGAACACGATGTAGCGGATCTCGCCGCCGGGCCCCTCGTGCACGGTGACGGCGTCGTCTCCGGAGAGATCCTCGATGTCGGTGGCGGACAGCGAGCGCCACACGCAGTCGATATTGCCCTCCTGGATGTCCAGCTTCATGTTGTTCTGGTCCGCGTAGTAGGACATCGAGACGTTCGCCGTGGCGGGGGTGCCGAACAGGCCCTTGTAGTTCTCGAAGGCCTGGTAGGAGACCAGTTCGTTGAGTTTCCAGCTAGTGATCTGGTAGGGGCCGCAGAACGCGTTGCCGGAGACGATCTCGTCATCGGGCAGCACGGCGTCCGCCGGGAACACGTCGGCGTCCACGATCGGACCGGCCGGGCTGCACAGCACGTACGGGAAGGTCTGGTCGTTGGCCTCCTTGAGGTGGAACTCGACGGTGAGATCGTCGACGATCTCGACCGACTCGAGGTTCGCCAGCAGGCTCGAGGGTCCGTTGGGGTCGGCGATCGTGAGCTGTCGATCGAAGGTGTGCTTGACGTCCTCGCTGGTGAGCTCGTTGCCGTTGGCGAAGGTCAGGCCCTCCTGGAGGGTCACCGTGTACACGCTCTCGCTCGTGAACTCGGCCGACTCGGCGAGGTCGGGCTCGGGCTTGCCGTCCGTCGAGCCGATGCTCGTGTTCATGAGATAGCCGAAGACCTGGGTCCACACCGTCGAGGACCCATTGTCGTAGGCGGCGGCCGGGTCGAGCGCGGTGACCTTGTCCGTCGTGCCGACGGTCAGGGCGTTCTCACCGCCACCATCGCTGCCCCCACCGTCATCAGTGGTCTGCGCGCAGGCGGTGAGCAGAACAGGGACCCCGGCCAGGGACAGCAGGACCGTCCGTCGCTTGGGGGTGAATGCGGCCTCGAACATGGATTCCTCCAGAAGATGAAACGGTCCGCGGGATCACGGCTCTGTGATGCACCAGGACGCCTCGTTGTGACGCGACGCACTGATGGTGCGCCATGCAACGTAACAGCGTCACGCGCCGGGCCCCGGTTCCTGGGAGCATTTTGAGGACCTGTAATGGAAACGTGACTCAGGTCGACGGGTGGTTCGGCGGGGCATCGGGGCCCTCAGCGCCCCGTGGGCACGCCATACTGCTCGCAGCGGCCCGCCCGCCTCACGCGGACTGCCCCGACCGGTCGAAGGAGATCCTCATGCACGACGAAAAGTCCCCGCTGCTGGCCGACGGCGCACAGCTCGAGAAGGTCGCCACCGGCGCCACCTGGGCCGAGGGCCCGGTCTGGGTGCCCCAACGCCGCGCCCTGCGCTTCAGCGACATCCACACCAATCGGATCCTGGAGTACTCGGAGCAGACCGGCGAGCTCACAGTGTTCAGCGACGCCGCCGAGTACACCAACGGCCGCACCTTGGATCTGAACGGGCACGTCGTGGAGTGCTCCCACGGCCGTCGCGCCGTGCAGCGCGACACCGCCGTCGGCCCCGGGGACACCCCCGCCCCGCGGACCCTCGTGGACCGCTTCGGCGCGCATCGCCTGAACTCCCCCAACGACGTGGTCGTCGCCTCCGACGGCGCGATCTGGTTCACCGACCCCGCCTACGGCATCAAGCGCGACATCGAAGGCCATGCCGGCGAGGAGGAGTACGGGGATCGATACGTGTTCCGTCTCGACGAGGCCACCGGCGTCCTCACCCCCGTGGTGATCGATGTGGAGGCACCCAACGGCCTCGCCTTCTCCCCCGACGAGACGCTGCTCTACGTCGCGGATTCCTCGCGGTCCCCGGCGGACCCCGACACCACCAGCACGGCCCGCCCGCGCGGTCGCGCGATCCACGTGTACGACGTCGTCGAGGGACGCCACGCGAAGAACGGCCGGCCCTTGGTCGAGGTCTCCCCCGGCCTGCCCGACGGGATCAGGGTGGATGTCGAGGGCCGCATCTGGAGCTCGAGCCTGTCCGGTGTGCAGGTCTTCTCTCCTGAAGGCGAGCGCCTGCTGGATCTCCCTGTCCCGGAGAAGACCGCGAATCTCTGCTTCGGCGGGGACGACGGCCGCACCCTGTACATCGTGGCCACTTCGAGCGTGTACCGGATCGCCACCATCACGCGAGATGCGAGCGCGACGGCGCCGGTAGCCCCGGCCCCATGATCGAGGTAAGGGCGAGTCCGAGCAGGTTATTCGCCCTGAAGCTCATCGGATTGAGCGCCCTGACGGCCGTCTTCCTCGGCGTCGGGACGCTGCTCGTCGTCCTCGGGTTCCTGGACGAGTGGCTCCGGGGTGCCTTCGCCGCCGGGCCGGCCGGGCTGGGCGCCGTCGCCGCACTGTCGTCGGGATGCAGCTGGCACTTCTCCCGGCGCAAGGAATGGGCGCTGAACCGGTACGGCTTCCACAAGGTCGTCGACTACCGGTTCTCCACCCGTGACGTGAACGTGCCGCTGGATCACGTGATGAAGATGGCCGGCTGGGGCAGACCCTGGATGCGGAGTCCAAGGGTGCGCTGGTGATGGGCATCCTCGGGCTGTCCGCGATCCCCCTGGTGCCGCTTGCCTTCCTCATCAAGTGGCTGGTGGAGCGGTGAACGACACCGCGTGACGGTCAGTTGAACCCCTCGATGCGCGGCATAGACGCTTCATCCAGCAGGGTCCCGCAGCCGAGAGTCGAACTCGGAAGGCAGCCGATGTTGGTGCGCGAGAGTCCGACCTCGCGGCGGATCTTCACGTGGCCATGTCCCGACGGCGGCTCAGTGTCCGGGACCGTCTGCTGCGTGATCGACTCGTCCAGGAAGAGCGGCCCAGGAAAGGCCTCGCCCGTCTCGATCTGCTCCACACCCGGGGCAAACACGTAGGCTGTGCCGTTGCTGCCGGCCTCGGCGACCAACCCGCGCGGATCCCCGCCCGGCTCCATCGGCGGAAGCGCCCTCCAGGGAGCGCCGTCGCCTGCGGTGGCCTCATCCCCTGTGGTGGCCTCGGTCCCCTCGAGCACCATGATCATCTCGGCGATCTCGCCGTGCGGATCCGACCAGTCCACCGCATAAGTGGTCAGCACTCCGAGGTCGCAGTACTGCGCCGTCGGCACCGGGCCTCCCCGCGCGATGCCGTCGCAGCTGATGTACCAGATCTCCCCGATAGGCTCCCCCAGCACCGGCTCCAGAGCGGCCTGGCGTGCCGCGGCTTCCTCACCGAACGGCCCGGACCACCGCGCGTACCCGTCCTCCGCCTCGACCCGGGCACGGTTCGCCGGGTGCGCGACCCCGCCGCGCACGAACAGCACGACGCCTATCACCACCACCAGCGCGATCACCACGATGACGGCGATCAGCGGCTTGCTCCCGGTCTTCGTCGCCATCAGGAGAACCCGTCGATCTGCGGCATGGCCGGTTCCTCCAGCGGAGACCCGCAGCGACCGTCCTCCAGCGGTTCGCAGCCGATGTCGCTGCGGGAGATGTCGGTCCTGACGCGCACTTCCGCGGTGCCCGATCCGCGCGGAGGCTCCTGCGCGGCGACCGATTGCTTCGTGAGGACCCCGTCCGGGAAGAGACCGGCCACAGGGGTATGGCCGACCTCGGATGCGAACCCCGGTTCCCGCACGTAGGCATACCCGTCGTCGCTCTCCGCGACCATGCCGTGCGGGTCCTCGCCCTTCGGCGTGGACAGAAGCGTCCATGAACCGTCGTCGGTGCTCTCGAGCGCAGCGACCATCTCGTCGACCGATGCCGTCGGGTCCGACCAGTCCATCGCGTACGTCGTGACCTCGGTCAGCGAGCAGAGCTGCTCGGCGGGGCCGCCGTCCTTGCCCGGGATGCCTGAGCACTCGATGTACCAGGTCCGGTCGATCGACGCCCCGAGCACCGTCTCAAGCGCCGTCTGCCGGTCTGCAGCGCGCTCCTCGAAAGGCTTGGCGTGCTCCTCGTACCCGGCCTCGGCTTCGGTCCGGGCCCGTTCGGCGATCGCACGGGCCTCCGCCTCCGGCGCCGTCGCGGTCCCGGTCGGCGTGGGCCCGTCTCGCTGGATCAGTACCGCCACGACGACCACGAGTGCGATCACGACCAGCACGGCGACCCCTGAGGCTCCCGCGATCACCCACGTCCTGCGTGTCTTCTCCCCCATGACAACTCCCCCTCGTCCTGCTCGTTTCTTTCCCGCCCCAGCCGCGTGCGCGGTTCCCCCTGAGACAAGACGCCATATATCCACATCTGGTCAGCTGAACCCCTCGATCTGCGGCATCGCCGCCTCACGCATCAGGGTCTCGCATCCCCGCACCGGCACCGGAATGCACCCGACATTCGTCCTGGAGACCTTCACGGTGCGCTTGACCTCCACGGTCCATGACTGTTCCGGGGTCTCGGCGAGCTCCATCGTGCTCTTCTCCAGCGAACTGCCGGGGAACACGTCCGGCTCGCCGACTTCCCTCATCAGAGCAGGACCTCTCCCCGGCTCGTGCACGACCACGGACCCGCGCTTCCCAGCCGTCGCGACCATGGCCCCAAGAGGCCCGCCGAATTCGTCCGCGCGAGGACTCCACTTCTCGCCCGGCCCCGTGACGGTTGCCGTCCCCTTGAGCACAGCGATCAAGTCGTCGATACCGGCGGTAGGGTCCGGCCATGCTGCCGCGTACGTCGTGAGCACCGAGAGATAGCACTCCTGATGGACCTGCCCGGGCCCGGTCCGCCGGATGTGCGACCCCGCCGCGCACGAAGATCGTCACCATCCCGGCGATCACCAGCGCAGCCACGAGCACGGCTGCCGCCGCGATCAGCGGCCACCTGCGATGTGTCTTCTCCCCCATGATGCCCCCCCCTGATCCGTCATCTGCGGTCACCCCAGCCGCTCCCGCGGTTCCCCCTGGGGTATTTGCAGATGCTAACTCATCATCGGCTGCCTCGACAGCCCGGGGCCACTACCCCTCGTTCCACCAGCGCAGCACCCGCAGCGCCTCGAAGGTGAGCCACGTCGAGGGCTCCCCCTCCGGGACGTCGATCTCGAACCACACCTGGCCGGGCAGCACCTTCTGCTGGAGCCAGGTGCCGTCGTCCTGCTGGGCGTCGCGCACCATCTGGGCCGCTTCCTCCATCCGCGGATCCCGCTGGCCGGCGAGGCGGAAGTGATCGAGCGCGCGCAGAGCCGAGTAGATGTGGCGCGGCGGGTAGAGGAAGTGGTCGACCCATGGGCCGACGATCTCCCCGGTGCTCAGGCGCCGCGTGAGTTGCCGCTTCAGCAGGTACTCCTCGCCGGAAGCCCGCGCGGCGCGGGTGGCCTCGGTGCCGCCCGTGACCTGTTCGTGGATCAGCAGGGCACGCAGAGCGTTCAGCGTGGAGTGGAAGCTGGAGCGGACCGAGCCGTTCCCCCACTCGCAGTTCCACCCGCCGTCGGGAAGCCGATGCTCGACGAACCAGGTGGCCAGGGACTCGACATCGGCCCCCAGCCAGAGCCCGTTGGCGAGGGTCATCGCGTTGATGCAGCAGTCGACCTCGCCGCCCCAGTACGGGAGGGTCTCGTCGTACTCCCAGTGGGAGTTCTTCGCGAGCAGGGCGGCGGTGTCGCGCTCTATGAGCGGCGCGGGGTCCATGCCCCACTCGCGAAGGGTCGTCAGCGTCCAGGTGGTCGCGGTCCAGGGCTGGCCAGGGAGGCCCTGGTTCGCGGGGTCCTCGAAGAACCCCTTCGGGAAGAAGGCCCCTCCGGCCCATTGCCCGTCCGGGTCCTGCTTCTCCAGCAGGGCGGCCCCGAAGCCCTCCTGGGGGATGCGGGCGCGGGTCGCCTCCCACTGCTGCGGCGGAGCGTCCAGCAGATCCCGCTCGACCTGCCACCGCAGGGCGGGGTCGGTGTCCAGGAGCCAGGCGATGACATCGGTGGGTGACATGGGGAGATCCTGCCTCACCTGGTGGCTCGTGGCCAGGCCGCGCTCCCACTCCAGGTGCCCTCGGGCGGACTCTCGGGCAGCACGGAGGTTCGTGCCGCATCCTCGGACCGCGCCCTGATTCCTCCGGGCGCGACGACGATCGGAAGGACCGTGGTGAGCACGTTGAACCGCATGTTCGGCCTCGCGAAGAAGGCGCTCGAGACGAAGACGACCGGTTCGACCGGCTCCGGTGGCCCCGCAGCGGGCCAGGGCTCCGACTGGCGCTCCATGGTCCGTAGCGCCGCAGACGCCATCACCGGCGAGGGCGGCGGCCAGAGGCCGCAGTCCGACCCGTCGGCCGCGCCGCCAGCCTCTCCACCGGCCCCCGGCGCGGACCTCTCCGACACCGACCGCCGCGCGATCGCCCGCTACGACTACCTCGTACGCACTGCGGAGCCGGACCAGCTTGAGCAGGTCCACCGTGAGGCGTTCGAGCGGCTCACACCGCACCAGCGCGCCCAGCTGACCGCGACGATGCGCTCCGAGCTGCCCGAGTCCGAGCGTCCCCGCACGGACGCTCCCCAGGACCTGGCCCGCTCCGCCACGCGCCTCGGCGCCCTCGATCCGCGCAAGCTCACCCGACTGCTCTCCCGCTCCGGCGGCTCGGGCGGCGGATCGGGTCGCGGGCTCGCGATCGGTGCGGCCGGCGGGCTCCTCGGCGTCGTCGCCGGTGGCGCGATCGCCACGGCCGTAGGTGGCTCCCTCCTGCAGGACGCGATCGGTTCGGGGATCGACGTGGACAGCCTCACCGAAGGGCTCGAGATGGATCTCGGAGGCGTGACGGAAGGCATCGAAGGTTTCGGGGGCGATCTGTCCGGCGCCGCCGACGGTCTCGGAGGCAGTGTCTCCGACGCCGGTGACCGGGTCTCCGGCTTCGGCGAGGGCCTCTCGAACGTGAACCTCGGGGACCTTTTCGGACGCTGATCCGCGCCTGATCAGAGGGGGTAGGGCCCGAACCTCGACCAGGCGATGAATACCGAGCCGATCGCGAGCAGGATCGAGGGCAGCGCGGCCTTGAAGCCGTCGCCGCGACGGACGTGCACGAGCGCCGCGAACACCATCGTGATCGCGAGGCCGGCTGCGGCGAGGGCCACCAGGACCGTGGCGACGCCCGTCAGCGCCGGCAGGATCAGCCCGATCGCCCCGAAGATCTCGAGCACCCCGATCCCGAGGATCACGCTGTGCGGAAAGTCCTCGGCGTAGGGGGTGCGGTCGATCTGCTGTTCGCGCGGGGTGATCAGCTTCGCGACGCCCGAGCCGATGAAGACGGCAGCGAGCAGGAAGGCCAGGATCCACAGGAACATGTTCATGTCGGCGTCTCCTTCGTCGGGTTCTCAAGTATCCCTCTCCCGGATGGTTCCTGTCACACGCTCACCAGCGCGGCCTCCCGGTACCTCTCGGCGATCAGCGAGACCACGGCGGGATCCGTCCCCAGAGGAGCTGAGACCGCATCCGCGCCGGCACGCTGCACGAGGGTCGCGAAATGACCCGGGGCGAGGACGTAGCTCGCAGCGATCACCCGCCGTGCCCCGGTGGCCCGGGCCGCCGCGACCGCCTCCGGGAGGCGAGGAGAGGCACCGGCCCCGTAACCCACGGAGATCGGCGCGGGGATCTCCTCCTGCAGCAGGGCGCGCAGGCGCTCCACGGCGAGGGCGGCCTCCGGATCGGTGGACCCTGCCGCGGCGAGGACCACATGGTCACCGGGCAGGAACCCGGCAGTCCCGCCCGGGAGCTCGTGCAGTCGGTTCAGCAGTGCCCGGACCAGCAATGGATGCGGGCCCAGCGCAGCAGCAGCGATGAGCTGCGGATACCGGGCGCAGGCGCCACCGATGTCCACCTTCGTGTGATGTCCCGTGGACAGCAGCAGCGGGACCACCACGGCAGGGCCGTCGGGCGCGACCCGGGCGACCACGTCGGTCACCTCGGGCTCCTCGACATCCACGAAGGTCTGCACGATGCGGGTCTCCGGCAGCTCTTGGGAGAGCAGGTCCAGGAGCGCGGAGACGGTGGCACGCCCCTCGGCGGACCGGGTCCCGTGCGAGCAGGCGATCAGGGTGGGCGTCGTGGGGGGCGTGCTCATCGAGCCTCCTCGAAGTGCTGGACGACGGTGCGCACGAGGGAACCCATACGACCCCGCTCGGCCAGGAGGACGGGCAGTGAGTGCTCGAGCAGCGGGCCCGCAGTCACCGAGCCGACGGCCGCCATCACCAGACGGCCCGTCTCGGCGTGGCCCCGGATCGCGTCGAGGGTGCCTGCCCGGTCCGCGTCCTGGAGCCAGGCGGCCGCGCCGGGTGCCGCGGTGAAGAGCACCGCGTCGATCTCGCCCTGCCCCGCACGCACCACGGAGCGTCGCAGCGCCTCGGGGTCGCGGGTGGGCCCCCAGCGGTACACGGTCAGGCTCACGACGTCCGCCCCGTGCCCGGTCAGGAGATCGTCCAGTCCGTCGGATCCGGAACCGTGGTGCTGCACGGCGATGCGTTGCCCCTGGACGCCGCCGGACAGGAGGTGCTCGCCGACCTCGGCCGCCGTCTCGGTGGCAGCCACCCAGGCCACCTTCAGTCCAGCCTGCTGCACGGCGCCGCGGGCCTTGGGCCCGCGCGCGAGGATCGTCGCTTCGGCGAGCGCGGCACGCAGCTGCTCACCCAGCCCGGCGGCGTCGGCCGATTCGATCCATCCGCGAAAGCCGATGCCGGTGAGCGCGATGACCACCTGCGGTCTCTGCGCGATCAGCGCGCGGGTGCTCTCGAGCAGGGAATCGTCATCGAGATGCGGGATGGTCGACATGGCCGGGGCACGTTCGACCCGCGCGCCATGGCGGGCGAGGGCTGCGGCGAGTTCATCGGCCCGACGGTCGACGGCGATCACGAGGGTGCGGTCGGCGAGGGCGGTCGACAGCAGGGGAACAGTGCTCATACCCCAGCATTGTCCAGCACGAGCTCTGCAGCGAGCGCGGGCTCGGGCAGCAGCAGCCCCTCGCGGGCCACCTCGCCGATCACGATCACGGCGGGGCTGCGCACGCCGTTCGCACGGGCGTCCCCGACGACCTCCGCGAGCGTGGTCCAGGTGGTCCGCTGCTGGTCGGTGTGGCCGTTCTCGACGATCGCGACCGGGCGCTCGGCGGGGACGCCGTGCGCCAGTGCCGCCTGCGCCAGTCGGGGCAGGCCGCCGACGCCCATGAGGACCATCGTGGTCACGGTGTCCTCGGTCAGCGCCGCAAGGGTCGCAGGGGTCGGCTCCCCCTGACCGTGGACGATGTGGAGTGCCGAGGCGATGCCTCGGTGGGTGGCCGGGATCCCGGCGGCCTGCGGCACGGCGATCGCGCTGCTCACCCCGGGGACGATCTCGACCGGGATGCCGGCGGCCACGCAGGCCGTGTATTCCTCGCCGCCGCGTCCGAGGACGAACGGGTCGCCGCCCTTGAGCCTCACCACGTGCCGGCCGGCCCGGGCGTGCTCGATGAGCAGGGCGTTGATCTCCTCCTGCGGGACCGGGTGGTGGCCGGGGCGCTTGCCGACGTCGATCACGTCGGCGCACCAGCCGAGCTCGGCCAGCACTTCGGGCCCGGGACCCAGACGGTCGGCGACGATCACGTCGGCCGTTGAGAGCAGGCGATGCGCCCGCACGGTCATGAGGTCCACTGGCCCGGGCCCGCCGCCCACGAGCGCGACCCTGCCGCTCATGACGCCCTCCCCCACAGCAGGTAGACGTCGCCGTCGCTCCGACGTGCCTGCCAGGTGCGCAGGCGGGCCGGGTCCTTTCCCTGAGTGTCGAGGCAGGAGCCGGTGCGCAGGTCGAACACCTGCTTGTACATCGGGGAGGCGATCGTCGGAGCATCCTCGCGGGAGCCGACGATGCCGCGCGAGATCACGTAGGCGCTGCTGTACGGGTCGCGGTTGCAGGTCGCCCTGACGGTGCCGTCGCTCAGCAGGAACAGGGCGATCTGCGCGTGGTCGACGAGCGCCGCGCGGCCGCGTTCGACCTCGAGGTCGTCCACGGAGCACACCCGTCGCCAGGTGGGTCCGGCCGTCGTCGTCGTGCGATCGAGGGTCTGCGTGCTCATCGTCGTACCTCCAGTCGTGTGCCGGCGATCAGGACCTCTCCTGATCGTCGTTCCTCGGTGCTCGCCGGGCGTGCCTGGCCCCGCGAGGGGGTGTAGGCCAGTGACGGGTCCGCCGTCGTCGGGGCGTTCACGAAGGACTCGAAGCGCTTGAGCTTCACGGGGTCGGCGAGGGTCGCCGCCCACTCGTCCTCGTAGTGCTCCACGTGCAGGTCCATCGCCGCGTCGAGGTCCTCGCAGATCCCGAGCGAGTCCTCCATGACCACCTCGCGCAGTCCGTCGATCCCCCCGTCGAGGTCCTCGAGCCAGGGGGCGGTGCGCTGCAGCTTGTCGGCCGTGCGGATGTAGTACATGAAGAACCGGTCGATGATCCGCACCAGCGCCTCGTCGTCGAGCCCTTCGGCGAGCAGCTCGGCGTGGCGGGGTGTCGCTCCGCCGTTGCCGCCCGCGTACAGGTTCCATCCCTGGGCGGTGGCGATGATGCCCGCGTCCTTGCCCCGGGCCTCCGCGCACTCGCGGGCGCAGCCCGAGACTCCGATCTTGAGCTTGTGCGGGGCGCGCAGCCCTCGATAGCGCAGCTCGAGCCGCACGGCCATCGCGGTCGAGTCGAGCACCCCGTAGCGGCACCAGGCCGTTCCGACGCAGGACTTCACGGTGCGCAGGGACTTCCCGTAGGCCTGTCCGGATTCGAATCCCGCGTCGACCAGTCGCTGCCAGATCAGCGGGAGCTCCTCGAGCCGAGCCCCGAACATGTCGATGCGCTGGCCGCCGGTGAGCTTCGTGTACAGCCCGAAGTCGCGGGCGATCTCGCCGATCACGATCAGACCCTCCGGGGTGACTTCTCCGCCGGGCATGCGGGGGACGACGGAATAGGTGCCGTCCTTCTGCATGTTCGCCATGACGTGGTCGTTCGTGTCCTGCAGGGTCGCGATCTCTCCGTCCAGCACGTGCGCGCCGGTGAGGGTCGACAGGATGCTCGCGAGCACCGGCTTGCAGGTGTCGCAGCCGCGTCCGCGGCCGAAGCGCTCGATGATCGCGCTGAAGGTGCCCAGCCCGGAGACCCGCACGGCGTCGAACAGCTGCCGGCGCGGCATGTCGAAGTGCTCGCACAGGGCGCTGGACACGGTGCGGCCCATCGAGGTGAGTTCTGCGCTGACCAGCCCCTTGACCATGAGCACGCAGGAGCCGCAGGTGGCGCCGGCGCGGGTGCAGGTCTTGATCGAGGCGACGTCCTCGCAGCCCTGCTCGTGCACCGCCTGGCGGATGCCGCCGGCGGTCACCCCGGCACAGGAGCAGACGACGGCCTCATCGGGCAGCTCGCCGGTCGGTGCGGTGACGCCGCCCTCGGGCAGCAGGAAAGCGGCGGGGTCGGCCCCCAGCACGCTGCCGACCAGGGGACGCAGCGCACCGTACGCGGAGGCGTCGCCGACGAGCATGCCGCCCAGGAGGGTCGTCGCATCGTCGGAGAGCACGAGCTTCTTGTGGACGCCGCCGACGGGATCGGAGTAGACCACGTCCAGCGCCCCGGGCGTCGTCGCGAAGGCATCACCGAAGCTCGCGACGTCGACCCCGGAGAGCTTGAGCTTGGTGGAGAGGTCGTAGCCGCCGAAGATCGCCTCACCGCCGAGCAGCCGGGTGGCGGCGACCTCGGCCATGGCGTAGCCGGGCGCGACCAGACCCACGCAGAGGTTCTCGAAGCTGGCGACCTCCCCGATCGCCATGACGGCGGGGTCGCTCGTGCGGCAGGTGGCGTCGATCTCGACGCCGCCGCGGTCCCCGCAGTCCAGACCCGCAGCGCGGGCGATCTCGTCGCGGGGCCGGACGCCGACGGTGAGGACGACGAGGTCTGCGGGCTCGGCGGTGCCGTCGGTGAACTCGAGGCCGATGACGGCGCCGGCCGGCCCGGCGACGAGTCGGGTGGTGCGTGCTCCCGTACGGACCGTGATGCCGCGCTGTTCGATGAGGCGCCGCAGGGACTCCCCCGCCGGCAGATCCAACTGGGCCGACATCAGGCGGTCGCTGGATTGGATCACGGTGGCCTCGGCGCCGAGACCCTGCAGGGCGCCGGCCGCTTCGAGCCCGAGCAGGCCGCCGCCGATCACGCAGCCGCGCAGGGGCCGTTCGATCTGCCGGGACATGCCCTCGACATGCTCGCGCAGCTGCTGGACGTCGTCCAGGGTGCGGTAGACGAACACGCCGGGGAGGTCGGCGCCGTCGATCGGCGGGCGCGCGGCCGAGGATCCGGTCGCCAGGATCAGGCGGTCGTACCCGATCCGCTCACCGCTGCGGGTGACGACCAGGTGGGCTCCGCGATCGATGGATTCGACCGGGTCCCCGGCGACGAAGCGGACGCGGGCATCGTCCAGGACCGAGCGCTCCAGCGTCATCGCCTCGGCATCGTCGCCGGCGAAGAACCGGCTCAGGCCCACGCGATCGTACGGATGGCGGTCCTCCTCGCCGAGGAGGACGACGTCCAGGGGGGTCTCGGCGCGGGACAGGAGGCTCTCGAGGAAGCGGTGGGCGACCATGCCGGCGCCGACCACCACGACGCGGGTGGCGCTCATCGGGTCGCTCCGACCGGCTCAGGGGCGGAGGCGGGCTCGGCCGGGATCGCAGCGCCCTTCACCGGGGCGGGGATCCGGTACGGGGCCGTGCGGCCGTGGGTGGAGTAGAGCGCGAGGCCGACGAAGACCAGACCGCCGACGAGGTTCCCCACCACGGTCGGGATCTCGTTCCAGAGCAGGTAGTCCAGGAGCGTGAAGTCGGCGCCGAGCAGCAGGCCCGAGGGGAACAGGAACATGTTCACGATGGAATGCTCGAAGCCCATGTAGAAGAAAAGCATGATCGGCATCCACATGGCGACGATCTTGCCGATCATGCTGTCGGACATCAGGGCCCCGACGACGCCGGTGGAGACCATGACGTTGCACAGGACGGCACGGACGAACAGGGTCAGCATGCCGCCGGCGCCGTGCTCGGCGTATCCGACGGTGCGGCCGTGCCCGATCTCGCTGATCGCCTGGCCCACTGCGCTGGGCTCGGTGGTGAAGCCGTAGGTGAAGTAGATGGCCATCACCACCGCGACCGTCACGGCTCCCAGGAGGTTCCCCACGAACACCAGACCCCAGTTGCGCAGGACGCTTCGAACACTCGCTCCGGGGCGCTTCGCGAGCAGAGCCAGCGGGGCGAGGGTGAAGACTCCGGTGAGGAGGTCGTAGCCGAGCAGGTAGAGCAGGATGAATCCGACGGGGAACAGCAGAGCGCCGAGCAGCGGTTCGCCGGTCTGGGTGGAGACGGTGATCGCGAAGGCCGCACCGAGGGTCAGGAGCGCACCGCCCATGAATCCTCGGATCAGGGTGTCCCGGGTGGAGAGGATCAGTTTGCCGGCGCCGGCGTCGATCATGCGTCCGACGAGGTCAGCGGGCTTGACGTAGGACATGGACGCTCCTGGGGAGTCGGGGATCCGGCTGGCCGCCAAACTATGGGCGGAGCCGGGGATCCCCTAGGCCCAGGGGGCTGCGTGACCTTCTCGTGACGTGCCGTCTCAGGAGTGGAGCATCAGTACTTCGCGCGCACCAGCCGCTCGTGCCCGGTCTCCTCGAGCACGGCGATATCCGCATTGGACTTCAGGAAGTCGGAGAAGGAGCGGAAGCCGAGGGACTTCTCGCTGAACGAGGGGTCCATGCGGCGCATGTGGGACTTCACGGCGGAGCTGTGCAGCCACTCGCTGTCGCCGCGACCACCCAGCTGGAGCGCGCGCTGGAGCAGACGGGTCGCCGCCTCCCGCGGATCCTCGGTGACCTCGTCGGCCTCTTCCGCAGCGTCCGCGGCGTCAGCGGCGTCCTGAGCTGCTTGCGCGGCAACGTCGACCGCTGCATCAGCGGAGCTCGTGTCGGGGGCCTTGCCACGACCTCGGCCCTCGTTCCCGGTGGTGGTGCCCGCGCTGCCCTGGCCCCGTCGGGAGCGGGTCCGCTGGGCGGGTTCGGGCCGCTCGATGCCGGGTAGGTTGTCGTAGGACTCGAACTCGTCGCAGGCCGCGGCGAGGGACTTCGCGGTGGAACCGGCGACCCCCATGCCGATCACGTAGCGACCCAGGCGCTTGCAGCGCTGGGCCAGGGGAACGTAGTCGGAGTCGCCGGCGACGATCACCACGTGGGTCAGGTCGGGGATGCGGAACATGTCCTCGACGGTGTCGACGGCCAGGCGGATGTCGGCGCCGTTCTTCGCGTAGGCCGCGGCCGGGAACAGCTGGACGAGGTCGACGGCGCGGGAGACCAGCTGCGAGCGGTACTCGGCGTTCAGCGGGGCGGACCAGTCGGCGTAGGCGCGGGTGAGCATCAGGGAGCCGAAGGAGGCTGCGTAGTCGATGATCGCGCCGACGTCGACCGTGGCCTTCGCGAGGCGCTCGGCGATCTCCGGTTCGGTGGGGTCCTCCGCGATGCGCTGGCGATCGCGGCTGTACGCATTGCGTCCGTGGACGCGGTCGTACCAGGACATGATGATGTTGTCGAAGTCCAGGTAGACGGCGACGCGGGGATCCTGTGGTTCTGCCATGGGTCCAGTCTGACTGGTCGCCGCAGGGATGGCGGACGGGAGAGACGCCAGCGCGTCACGATGCTCCGCCGATCGGCATCGCGAGAAATCCATAACACCTTCCCGGCTCACACCCTGCGGTGCGCACATGTGGGCGGCGTCACGCAGCGCGATCGAGGCGGGCGCACCTCTATTTCGCAGTATTCCCCAGAAGCACCCGGATGCCTTCTCTCTCCACGCGATCAGCCTACGGTTCGACGGTCCTGCACCCGCCCCTGGCCTCTGAGTGCAGCAGCAGGCGCGGCCCGCATCAAGAGCGTGTCGTCACCCGTCAACCCCCTCCACTCCAATTGTGGATAAACAACCCCGGAGGAGGAGCCATTCCTCCTTCCTCCATGGACCCCCTTTTTCCACACTCTGTGGATACACGTCGGAAACGATATTGACGTTGTCCACACCTCTTCCCTCGCAGATATTTCTTCGCTACTGTCGGAGCTATCGAACACACGTGCGGGGTGCGAAGACGCACCCGGGATCCGGGAGCTGGGGGTGGATGGCCATGAGCGCAGTCACGTGCGGCTCCTCTGCGGAGAGCGGCGATGAAGGCCGCGGTGTGGACCCCTCGGTCCTGGCCTTCCTCGACTCGCTTCCGCGGCGCCTGCGCCAGGTCAACGCCCGCAAACCCTTGACGCGGGCGGCCCTCCCGGTTCGAGGCGAGAGCACGGGCGATCCCGTGCTGAGCGCCGCCGCCCAACGCGCGTGGGACGCCGAGAAGAACAGCGCCCTCGCCCTCGCTGAGCGGTACCGCGCCGTGGCTGCGCTCTATTCGTGCGAGGTCGACGGTGAGGTGCCGGAGGACGAGGACGATCTCGACACCGTGCGCACCGCCCTCGCACTGCGCGTCACCCACGGTGTCGCGAACTGGGAACTCCGCACCGCACACCAGGCCGTGGACCAGTTCCCCCGCACCCTCGAGCTTCTGGGGACCGGCCGCTTCCCCTCCTGGTGGTTCTCGCGGATGCTCCGCGAGGCGCGGTCGCTGACCGATGAGTCGCGCCGCCTGATCGACATGGCGATCGCCACCTGGTCCACGGACATCACCGCGGAACGTTTCGTCACGCTCCTCAATGCCCTCGTGCAGCTCATGGCACGGCGAGAGGAGGAGCCGGAGGAAGAGCGGGCCGAGCCCGTCCGCACCGTCGAACTCGCCCCCGAGGCCCTCCAGGGGATCGGGTCGATCACCGTGCGCGGCCCGATCCCCGAGATCCTGGCGTACTGGAAATCGCTCGAGGAATCCGCCCAGGGCATCCAGGCCGCCCAGCGCAAAGCATTGAAGGAAGGTGGCGACATTCCGTTCGACATGGACGAGATCGCGACCCGCACGGGCCGGCCGATCCCCCTGGCTCGACTGCGCTACGCACTGACGCTCGGAGCTCACCTCGACGCCGACGGCGCGAAGGTCCCCGCGGAGCGGTTCCGCCTCAACGTCACGGTGCCGGCGCTGACCCTGCTCGGCGCCTCCGATGCACCCGGGATGGTCGAGGGTCGCCACCCGATCCCGCCGGGCATGGCACGCTCGCTCGCCGGGACCTCGTCGACCTGGTTCCGCGTCCTGACGGAACCTTCCACCGGCGCCTTCCTGCCCTGCCCTCCCGAGAAGTACCAGCCCGACACAGCGATGCTCGAGCATCTGCGACTGCGGAACTCGACCTGTGCCGTCCCTGGGTGCACCAGGTCCACCTCGTGGGCTGCGGAGGGCGACCACATCGAGGAGTACAACCACGTCGAGCCCTCACGCGGCGGCCGCACCGAGATCGAGAACCTGCACCTGCTGTGCTGGCAGCACCACCTCGAGAAGACCCTCGGCCTCCTGGACCCGACGCGGCTCCCGACACCGCGGAACGACCCCGGACGGACGACCTGGCGTGTCGGCGCCCCGGGCGATCACGTCGTCACCACCGACGACATCGACATCGCCACGCGCATCGCCGTGAGGCAGCTCGAGCAGGCGTGGGTACTCCATGCGGACAGGAATACTGCCGGAAAGTCGCCCTCGCCGCCCGGCCCTGCTGCTGGCGAGGATCCTCCGGGACACGATCCGGAGCCGGGCGGAGCCCCTGGCCCACCGATCATCCCTCGACCACCGGATGAGCATCGTCCTGCGGCACCGGAGATTCCGCCCGGCCCCTGGGATCCTGACGATCCTCCACCCTTCTGAGGAAGGTCAACTGCTCATCGTGCTCGGGCCACTCTGGATCTGCAGGGACTGCCGCCGGCGATGGACCGTGAGGTACTCCAAGCCGTCCTCCCCCGCCAGGAACCCGCGCAGCGTGCGTCGCGGCAGGAACGCGATGTCTCCAGGACGCAAGGGCTGCTCCCCGGCCTCCGTGACGAGCGTGCCGCCCCCGCGAAGGACGTGGACGAGGGTGTCCACCTCAGCGCCGACATGCGCCTGGATCGCGTCGCCTGCGGGCAGCCGGATCACGTTGGTGTCGAGCTGGCGGTCCGGCTCCGCGATGGACCACACCGCGCCGCGGCGCGGGTCGTCCGGGAGGTCGTGGGTGTTGGTGAGGATCGGCATGTCGTCGTCTCCCGGCTCTCGTCGTCGCCTCTGAACGTACAGGGAACCCGCTTCCCGGCGGATGTGCAGCGACCCGGTGCCACCCTAGCGTCGTGGCCATGACGGACACCATGACGACCACCCGACGCCTTCCCCTGCTCGCTCTCGTCGGCCTCGCCCTGCTGGGCGTGCCGCGGGTCGTGCTGCACGACCTGGACATCCTCCAGGAGGGCACGCTGCCCAACGCCCTCTTCGTCGCCCTCCCGCTGCTGATCTGGATCGCCGTGGTGCTGTGGCGGCGGGTGCCCCGTCCGCTTCTGACTCTGCTCGCGGTCGGCGCGATCCACGGGGTGCTCCTGGCCCTCACCCACCAGCTGCTGTGGAACGTCAGCCTCGCAGGCGACGTGCCGCAGCTGGGCGGGAACCTCGCCGGCCTCGACCCGACCCTGGAGTCCGTGATCATCCGGGGCTTCGCCGCGATCTCCAGCCTCGTCACCGGTGTCGTGATCGGGGCGCTCACCGGCCTGCTCGCGTGGGCCCTGTCGCTGCTGCGGCGGCGTCAGGAGCCGGTCGCGGGATAGCGCTCCGTCCGTCGTCGACGTGGGGCACCATCACAGCGCCGGCCGCAGGGGTCCTGTGGCGACGGCGACGAGCTCTGCCGCGGCCCCGCTGAGTCGACTCGGCCCCTTCCAGGCGGCCGTCAGGGGCCGGCGCAGCGATGCTCCTGCGACCGGCACCCGATGCAGCTGGCCGGTCTCGAGCTGCGAACGCACGGCCAGCATGCTGAGCACCGCGGGCCCTGCCCCGGAGGCGACGGCGACCCGTACCGCCGCATTGCTGCTGAGCTCCTGCACCGGTGGGGTACCGGCCGCGTCGGGGACCAGCTCTTCGAAGGCGTCCCGGGTTCCTGACCCTCCCTCGCGGACCACCAGTGGAGTCTGCGCGAGCTCCTCGAGCCCGACCGGCTGCTCGCGATCCCCCCAGGGATGGCCCGGGGCGACGACCAGCACGAGCTCGTCCTCGCGCAGCGTGTGGGCGTGGACCCACCGGGGCACATGCGGAGTCTCGATGAACCCGAGCTGCAGCTGCCCGCTGCGGACCTCCTCGAGCACCTGGGTGGAGTTCAGCACCCGCAGGTCCACCCGTACGCGTGGGCTGGTGCGGCGCAGATCGGTGAGCCAGGCGGGCATGAGGTTCTCGGCGATCGTCATCGAGGCACCGACCTGCAGATCCAGCGTGTCGTCGTCGCGACTGTGTCGCAGCCAGGCCGAGAAGTCGTCGGCTGCCTCGAGCAGTTCGCGAGCATGGGCCGCATAGAGCAGCCCGGCCGAGGTCGGGCGCGAGCCGCGCGGGTCCCGGTCCAGCAGCGGCATGCCGGCCTGGGCCTCGAGCTGGGCGATCATGCGGCTCGCGTTGGGCTGGTACATGCCGAGCCGCCGGGCGCCCGCGCCGAGCCCGCCCTCGTCGACGACGGCGATGAACAGTGCGAGGGCCTGCAGGTTCGGGAGAGCATCGGGCATATCAGAAGGATATGCCCTGCTCGAGTATTGCCGTCTACCGAAGGGGGAACGGCGATGGAAGGCTTCTTCGCATGCCAGAGACCGATCTTGTCGACACCGCTGCCACCGCTACCCCGCGGCGCCGGCCTCAGCTCGCTCCCGGCTTGGCGCTCACGCTGTCCGTCGCCGTGCTCGCACAGGTCCTCGCGCCCTTCGTTCCCGGGGTGAGCGCGCTGATCCTCGCGATCGTCGCGGGCATCGTCCTGGCCAACGCGGCGACTCTGCCGCCGTCGTTCGGGGCGGGTATGGACTTCTCGGCGAAGAAGCTGCTGCGGGCCGGGATCGTGCTGCTCGGCCTGCAGCTCGTGCTCGGCGACATCCTCGCGCTCGGCGCCCCGATGCTGCTGGTCGTGGTGCTCGTGGTCACGTGCGGGACCCTCGGCACCGTGGCGCTCGGGCGGCTGCTGAAGGTGGAGCCGCGCCTGTCCCTGCTGATCGCCTGCGGCTTCTCGATCTGCGGTGCCGCCGCCGTGGCCGCCGCCGCCGGAGTCACCGATCCCGACGACGAGCACGAGGAGAACACGGTCACCGCCGTCGCCCTGGTGGTCATCTTCGGGACCCTGATGATCGCCCTGGTGCCGGCGACGGCCGCCGTGCTGGGGCTGAGCACGGAGAACTCCGGACTGTGGGCCGGCGCGTCGATCCATGAGATCGCCCAGGTGGTCGCGGCCGGCGGCGTGCTCGGCGGCGGCGCACTCGCGGTCGCGGTCGTCGTGAAGCTCGCGCGCGTCCTCATGCTGGCCCCGGTGATGGCCGTGCTGAGCGTACGGGAGCGCCGTCGCGGAGCCGTCGATGCGAGGCGCCCGCCGCTCGTGCCGCTGTTCGTCCTCGGCTTCCTGGTGATGGTGCTGCTGCGCTCGTTCGTGCCGTTGCCGGACGTGGTGCTCGGGGCGGGGTCCGTGCTGCAGTCGACCCTGCTCGCCGCCGCCATGTTCGCGCTCGGCACCGGCGTGAAGGTCCGCATGCTGCTCCACGTCGGAGCACGACCCTTCGCCCTGGCCGCACTGTCCACCCTGCTGATGGCCACCCTCGCGCTGCTCGGAGTGGTTCTCGCGGGATAGGCCCCCAATGCCCGCATCTGCGCCGTTATCATGGCATCTATGACGCAGATGCGAGTTCGTGAGGCCGCGACCTTCCTCGGAGTCAGCGACGACACCGTGCGCCGCTGGATCGACAGGGGGACGCTGGAGGCAACCACCGACGCCGCCGGCAGGAGGGTGCTCGAGGGGGTGGAGGTCGCCCGGGTGGCGCGCGAGATCGCAGTGGCCCCGGAGCTCGCCGGTAGCGTGCGGTCCTCGGCCCGCAATCGTTTCGTCGGCCTCGTGACCAGCGTCGTGATGGACACGGTCATGGCCCAGGTCGAGCTGCAGTGCGGACCGTTCCGCGTCGTCTCGCTCATGAGCAGCGAAGCCGCCCGCGAACTGGGGCTCGAGCCCGGGAAGGTCGCCACCGCCAGCGTCAAAGCCACCCAGGTCGTCATCGAGGCGGAGAGCGCATGAGAGCCCGCGTCCGCCTTGCTGGGGCTGCGTCCGGAGTGGTCCTCGCGCTCGGTGCTGCCGGCTGCGGCGGCGGCGATGCGTCCACCACGCTGGTCGTCTATGCCGCGGCGTCCCTGCAGGCGCCGTTCGAGGAGCTCGGCGAGCAGTTCGAGGCCGCCCACGAGGACGTCGAGGTGGAGTTCAGCTTCGCTGGCTCCTCCACGCTGGTCGCGCAGCTCCAGGAGGGCGCTCCGGCCGACGTGTTCGCCTCGGCGGATACAGCGACCATGGACAGGCTCACGTCCGCCGAGCCGGTGGATTTCGCGAGCAATACGCTGATGATCGCAGTGCCCGCAGGGAATCCTGCCCACGTCAGGGACCTCGCGTCCCTGGCCCGGGAGGGCGTCGATCTCGTCGTCTGCGCGCCCGAGGTGCCGTGCGGCGCCGCCAGCGCGAAGGTCGAGGACTCCTCCGGGTTCACGTTCGCGCCCGTCAGCGAGGAGCAGTCCGTCACCGACGTGCTCACCAAGGTCACCAGCGGGGAGGCCGACGCCGGGCTGGTGTACGTGAGCGATGTGCGCAGGGCCGGCGATGCCGTCGAGGGGATCGAGTTCGCCGAGGCCGCCGACGCCGTGAACACCTATCCGATCACCACCGTCGACGGTAGTGCTCACGAGGAGCTCGGCCAGGAGTTCGTCGACCTCGTCACCGGCGGGGCGGGTCTCGCCGTCCTGGACGAGTACGGATTCGCCGAAGCATGAGAACCCTTCCCCGCTGGGTGCTGATCCCTGCCCTGCTCGGCGGACTCCTGGTCCTCCTCCCCCTGGTCGCGATGGCGGCCCGCGTGCAGTGGGACAGCTTCGGCGCCCTGCTGACCAGCGAATCCTCACTCGCGGCACTGCGCCTGAGCCTGCAGACCTCCGCCACGAGCACTCTGGCCTGCGTGATCCTCGGAGTGCCGATGGCACTGCTGCTGGCCCGCTCGGACTTCCCCGGCCTCTCCCTGCTGCGCTCACTGGTGCTGATACCGCTGGTGCTGCCCCCGGTCGTCGGCGGCATCGCCCTGCTGTACACCTTCGGGCGCCAGGGCCTGATCGGTCGCCATCTCGAGGTGCTCGGCGTGCAGATCGCGTTCTCCACCACCGCGGTGGTGCTCGCGCAGACCTTCGTGGCGCTGCCGTTCCTGGTGATCAGCCTCGAGGGGGCGCTGCGCACGGCGGGAACCCGGTACGAGGTGGCCGCGGCGTCGCTCGGGGCGAAGCCGTCTAGGGTGCTGTCGCGGGTGACGCTGCCGCTCGCGCTGCCAGCCCTGCTCTCCGGCACCGTGCTGTCCTTCGCGCGGGCGCTCGGGGAGTTCGGGGCGACCATCACGTTCGCCGGCAGCCTCCAGGGCACCACCCGCACCCTGCCGCTGGAGATCTATCTCCAGCGCGAGAGCGACCCGCAGGCCGCGATTGCCCTCTCCGTCGTCCTCATGATCGTCGCGGTCCTCATCATCGCCGTGGCCCGACGCCGGGTGCCCCTATGAGCCTCACCCTGCGCGCAACGGTGCCCGACCGCGACCTCGATGTCGCCCTCGAGGTCGCCGACGGCGAGACCCTCGCGCTGGTGGGCCCCAACGGCGCCGGGAAGTCGAGCATCCTCTCGCTGATCGAGGGGACCCTGCGACCGGCCACGGGGCGCATCACGCTGGATGACGGCGTCCTGACGGCCCCGGGCACCTGGGTGCCGCCGCATGATCGCGCGGTCACCACACTCACCCAGGACCCGGTGCTGTTCCCGCATCTCACGGTCGCCGGGAACATCATGTTCGCGCTGCGCTCCCACGGCGTGCCGCGCCGCGAAGCCCGTGCGGCGACCTCGCAATGGCTCACCGAGATCGACCTGGCCGAGCTCGCGAGCCGTCGACCCTCCCAGCTCTCCGGCGGGCAGGCACAGCGCGTGGCGATCGCCCGCGCGCTGGCCGCCGGGCCACGACTGCTGCTGCTGGACGAGCCGATGGCCGCGCTGGACATCGACGTCGCGCCTGCGCTGCGCGAGCAGCTGCGTCGGTCCCTTGCCGAGCGCACGGCGATCATCGTCAGCCATGACGTCCTGGACACTGTGACTCTCGCCGACCGGGTCGCTGTGCTCGAGCATGGGCGGATCCTCGAGCAGGGCCCGACGCAGGACGTCCTGGCGCGGCCGCAGGAATCGTTCACAGCGCGCCTGGCAGGGCTGAACCTGCTCACCGGGATCTGGGACGGGCGCGTGGTGCGGCTCGGATCCGACAGGTCGGCGGACGCCCTTGCGGGCTGCCCGGTGGGTCCGCTGGAGTCGGGCAGCCGGGTGCGCGCGGCGGTGCGGCCCGCGCGCGTCGGGGTGGTGGAGGAGGGCGGCGCTGCTCCCCCAGGGGCCACTCTTCTGCGACGTGTGGTGACCGGGCTCGAGCCGTTCGGGGACCTGGTGCGGGTGCGGGCCGGCGGGATCGCGGCGGACCTCACGCCCCATCAGCTGGCACACCTGCCCCTGCGGCCCGGGGACACGGTCGCCCTGTGCGTGAGGGCGGAGGATGTGAGCATCTATCCTGCACACTGAGCCCACGGACGGAGAGGCACCGATGGATGTCGACCTGCGCGCACTCCACGCCGAGCTGCTGCACCGGCACGGCCCGCAGGGCTGGTGGTGGCCCGGCCAGGAGCCCTTCGAGATCGCTGTCGGGGCCGTCCTCGTCCAGCGCAGCCGCTGGGAGCAGGCCGCTGTATCGATCTCCGCTCTGCGCGCCGCCGATCTGCTCGAGCCGGCGGCCCTCGCGTCAGCGGAGGAGGCGCGGGTGCGGGAGCTGGTGCGCGGCTCCGGGTTCCCGACCTCCAAGCCCCGACGGCTGCAGGCACTCGCGCGCTGGGTGCTCGAGCGCGGGACGGCCGCAACGGCCCTGAGCGATGCGGAGCTGCGCGCGGAACTGCTGGGGGTCGAGGGCATCGGCGAGGAGACCGCCGACGCGATCGGCCTCTACTGCTTCGGCCGCCCGGCATTCATCTGCGACGAGTACGCACGACGTCTGCTCCGGGAGCGCGGCGCAGTGGTGCCCGCGTCCTACCGGGCCTTCCGTCGGGCCATCGCCCCAGCCCTCGAGCAGGGGCGCTTCAGCGTCGCCGAGCTCGCAGAGCTGCACGGGCTCATCGTCGAGCAGGGGAAGTCGGCTAGGAGGCCGCGCGCTGCGCTGCTTCGCTGATCTCGGCCCATACGTCGTCGAGGGAGAGACCGAGGACGTCGGCGAGCGCGGCGACAGTGGGGAACGCCGGGGTGGCGACCCGGCCCGATTCGATCTTGCGCAGCGTCTCCGGGGAGACGCCGGCGGCGAGCGCGGTCTCGAGCATCGGGCGCTCGCCGCGGGCGCGGCGCAGCAGGGCACCGAGGCGTTCTCCGCGGGCGATCTCGGCGGGAGTGAGGGGAAGTCTGACCATGACACCGATAGTAATCCCGGGATACTCTTACCGGGATAGTTATTGGCCACGCCCGAGAGGCACCCCATGATCGAGATCCTCAGTCCCGCCGAACTCGCCCACGCCCGGACCTCCGGTGCCCTGGTCGCCGACATCCTGCAGGAGCTGCGCGCCCGCACCACGGTCGGCACGAACCTGCTGGAGATCGACGGATGGGCGAAGGAGCTGATCCTCGCGGCCGGCGCGGAGTCCTGCTACGTCGACTACGCACCGTCCTTCGGTCGCGGGCCCTTCGGCCACTACGTCTGCACGGCCGTCAACGACGCCGTCCTGCACGGGATGCCGCACGACGAGGCGCTCGCCGACGGTGACCTGCTGACCCTGGACCTCGCCGTGCTGCGCCACGGGATCGCCGCGGACTCCGCGATCAGCTTCACCGTGGGAGCCTCGCAGCCAGCGGCGAACACGGCGCTGATACACACCACCGAGCAGGCCCTGGCGGCCGGCATCTCGGCGGCGGGGCCGGGGGCACGGTTGGGCGACATCTCCGCGGCGATCGGCACCGTGCTGCGCGCCGCCGGGTACGCGATCAACACCGAGTTCGGCGGCCATGGCATCGGATCCACGATGCATCAGGACCCGCACGTCCCCAACACCGGTCGTGCCGGCCGCGGCTACCGACTGCGCCCCGGACTGCTGCTGGCGCTCGAGCCGTGGGTGATGGCCGATACCGCCGAGCTCGTCGTCGACCCCGACGGATGGACGCTGCGCAGCGCGACCGGGGCCCGCGCCGCCCACAGCGAGCACACCATCGCGATCACCCAGGACGGCGCGGAGATCCTCACCCTGCCGCGCTGAGCACGTCCTGCACTTCGCGGTCGAAGGCCCCGGGGTTCTCCAGGTTGGGGTAGTGCGCGGATCCGGGCACCTCGACATATCGTCCGTCCGGGACGGTGGCGGCGAGCCGGCGCCCGTTGGCGCGGAGATCGGTGGCGTCGAGAGCTCCGCACAGGGCGAGGACGGGAATCTCGAGCTGACCGAGCCGCTCCCAGGTGTGCGTGACCGGCGTGACCGGGTGAGGCGGGATCGGGGTGCCGTCAGAGGTCATCCGGACATGGCCGGTGACCGTGTCGCGGCCCATCGTCGCGATGAGCTCCCGGACGTCGGGATCGACCTGCTCGAACCGGCGCTCAGGGCCGACGGTGAAGCGCCGGAAGACCTCGAGCCACGCCTCGAGGTCACCGGCCTGCTCGGCGGCCCTCCAATCGGCGAAGGCCTGCACGGTCCAGGGGTCGGTGAATTCTGGCTCGCTGGTTCCAGCGCCGCTGACCACGATCGCTGCGGCTCGGTCCGGGTGCTCGAGGGCGACGTCGCAGGCGGTGCCGCCACCCATGGAGACGCCGACGAGCACGGCCCGCTCGATCTCGAGCGCGTCCAGCAGCGCGACGACGTCGTCGCCCAGGCGGTAAGGAGCCTGTGCGTCCGAGGACTCGCCGTGACCGCGGGCGTCCGGGACGATCAGGCGGTGATCGGGGAAGGCGTCGAGCTGGGGATGCCACATGCGCTTGTCGACCGCCCCACCGTGGAGGAGGACGAGCGGGGGCGAGTGGGACTGCCCCACATCGAGGTAGGCGATGCGCTGGTCGGGAAGGTCGAGGTAGTGCGTCGTCGCTAACATGACACCCAGGGTGTCATGCCCTGAATGCTGTGACAACCTAGGTGTCATACTTGGTGGATGAGCACTCCCCTGGACCCCGACTCCTTGGCGGACCACCTGGCCGCGGTGTACGTGGCGCTGGGGCCCGTCTATCGGCGGGTCGCGCGGATCGTGGAGCGGGACGAGGCGCTCAGCGGGCTCTCCGTCGGCGTGCGCAATGTGCTCGATCAGCTGCGACGGGACGGAGAGCGCACGGTGCCCCAGCTCGCCCGGTCGCAGGAGCTGAGTCGTCAGTTCGTCCAGCGCATGGTCAACGAGGCGCAGGAGGCCGGTCTGGTCGAGCTGATCGACAACCCGGCGCACCGCCGTTCCCGATTGGTGCGGATGACTCCGAGAGGGCTGGAGGCCATCCTGAGGGTCATCGACCGAGAGCATGAGCTGATGAGTCGGGTCGGCGGGGATCTCACCGACGTCGAGCTCGACGCGACGCTGCGGGTGCTCCACCACATGGACCTCGCACTGCTCGAGCTGGAGAAGGAAGGACGACCATGACCCCCACGCCGTTCGACGCCAAGAAGGAGATCGACGCGTACCGGGCCCGCCGCGGGCAGTTCCGGGTGCTCGACGTCCCGGCCATGACCTTCCTCCTGATCGACGGACAGGGCGATCCGAACACCTCGCCGCAGTACGCCGCTGCCCTCGCGACGCTCTATCCGCTGGCCTACGCGCTGAAGTTCCGCAGCAGGGGCGAGCTCGATCGCGACTATGTCGTGCCACCGCTGGAGGGTCTGTGGTGGGCCGAGGACATGGAGGCCTTCACCGCCGCCCGTGACAAGGACCGCTGGCACTGGCGGCTGATGCTCATGACCCCCGACTGGATCCCGCGCGAACTGGTGGAGACCCCCGGTGACGTGCGGTGGGAGCTCTTCGACGAGGGTCGCTGCGTGCAGACCCTGCACGTCGGGCCGTACGACGCGGAAGGGCCGGTGCTGGAACGGATGCATCACGAGGTGATCCCCGAGGAGGGCCTGAGGATGACCGGACGGCACCACGAGATCTATCTCGGCGATCCGCGTCGCGCCGCCCCGGAGCGCCTTCGCACGATCCTGCGCCAGCCGGTCTCGGTGAGATGATGCGATCCGTGACGACGACACCGCAGACCCGTGCGCAGAAGGTCGATGCCGCCACCCCCGCGACCCGCAACCGGGTGGTCGACCTCCTGCGGGCCGCCGCGATCACCGTGGTGGTCCTCGGGCACTGGACGATCGTCGCGGTCGATGCCGACGGGGGGATCTCCCCCCACGGCGTCCTCGACGCCGCCCGGTGGACCCACCCTCTGACCTGGGTGTTCCAGGTGATGCCGATCTTCTTCCTGGTGGGCGGCTACTCCAACGCCCTGTCCTGGCGCTCCGCACGACGCCAGGACATCGGCTATGCGGCGTGGCTGCGCACCCGATTGCGCCGGCTCGGGATCCCGCTGCTGCCGCTTCTGGTGGTGTGGCTCCTGGTCAGCGCGATCGCCCTGGCCGCCGGAGCCCCGACCGCCGCTCTGCAGCTCGCCACCCAGATGGCTCTGGTGCCCACCTGGTTCCTGGCCGCGTACCTGCTGGTGATCGTCATCGCCCCTCCCCTGCTGGTGCTGTGGGAGCGCTGGGGCTGGTGGTCGGTCGTCGTCGGGGTCGCACTGGCGGGACTCGTGGATGCCGTGAGCATCGCCGCGCACCGGCCGTTACTGGGATACCCGAACTATGTGCTGGTGTGGGCGAGCTTCCATCTGGTCGGCTTCGCCTGGCTGGACGGGCGCCTGGCCGGCTCCGGCAGGCGACTGGCGCTGGCCGGGATCGGCGCCGTCGGCCTGGGAGTGCTCGTCGGGATCGGGCCGTACCCGATCTCCATGATCACCGCGGGCTCCGAGGAGATCAGCAATTCCAGCCCCACCCGCGTGACGATGGCGTTCCTGGGCATGCTGCAGGCCGGTCTGGTGCTGCTGGCCGAGCGGCCGCTGACCTCCTGGCTGCGTCGTCCCCGCGTCTGGCTGGTCACCGTGCTGGTGAACCAGCGCATCATGACCTGGTTCCTGTGGCACCTCACCGCGCTCGTGGGGCTCTCCCATCTGCTGCTCGCCCTGGGCGGGATCGGCCTGGGGCCGACGCCGCTGAGCGGGCTGTGGTGGGCGACCCGGCCCCTGTGGGCCCTGGTCCTGCTCGCCGTCACCGCAGCGCTGGTGCTGGTGTTCGGCCGATTCGAGGACCCGCGTGCGGATGACAGGCCCGCCCCGCCGCTGTGGCAGCCGGTCCTCGCCGCCGTGCTCGTGTGCGCCGGTCTCGCGGTCATGGCCGATGCCGGCATGGTGGGGCCGGGCGGGCTGAACTGGATCTGGCCGCTGCTCCCGCTGCTGGGCATGGTGGCCTGCGGCGTGGTGCGCCTGCGAGGATCGACGGCATGACCCCTGCTCTGCTGGACTCCCGCCTCCCCCTCGTCGCCGCACCGATGGCCGGCGGCCCTTCGACGCCCGCCCTCGCCGAGGCAGTCGCCGCCGCGGGTGCCTTCCCGTTCCTCGCGGGCGGGAACACGACCGCCGACCAGCTGGGCGCGGACATCGCCGCTGTCCGCCGGCTCGACGTCTCCTTCGGGGTCAATCTGTTCGCCCTCCCGCCCCGCAGCATCGACGAGGCCGCCTTCGCGGCCTATGCCGCTGAGCTCGCCCCGGAGGCCGAGGCCCACGGGATCACCCTGGATCCCGCGCCTCACAGCGACGACGACTCCTTCGACGACAAGCTCGAGCTGCTCACGAGCAGCCCCGTCCCCGTCGTGTCCTTCACCTTCGCGCTGCCGTCCGCGGATCATGTGGCCGCGCTGCACGCCGTGCGTTCGACAGTGCTGGCCAGCGTCACGTCCCTGGCGGAGGCACGGGCCGCAGTCCGGCTGGGTGTGGACGGTCTCGTGGTCCAGGGGCCCGAGGCCGGCGGCCACAGCGCCACCCACGACCCCTCCCGCTGCCCCGATCCGATCCAGACATCGGAGCTCGTGCGCCAGGTGCTCGCCGCCGTGGATCTGCCGGTGATCGCGGCCGGCGGCGTGGACGGACCTGCCGCGGTGCGGCGCCTCCTTGCTGCGGGCGCCCAGGCGGTGGCCGTCGGCACCCTACTGCTGCGCACGGACGAGGCCGGCACCTCACCGGCGCACCGGACTGCCCTCGCGGATCGCTCCTTCACGTCGACGACTCTGACCCGGGCGTTCACCGGTCGGCCCGCGCGTGCGCTGCGCAACGGGTTCATCGACCGTCACCAGGAGACCGCCCCCACCGCCTACCCGGCGGTCCATCACCTCACCCGCGAGCTGCGCCGGGCGGCTGCGAAGGCCGGGGATCTCGACCGGCTCCATCTCTGGGCCGGAACCGGGTGGCGCAGCGCTCCGGAGGGGCCCGCAGGCGCCGTGATCGACCACCTGGCCACCGGGATCTGAGCGTCAGCTGTCCTGGAACACCTGCGTGCCGATCACGCGCAGCAGCTCCAGCTTCTCGGCTGCGTCGGTGCCCTCGAGCGGGAAGAAGGCGAGCAGCGAGACGTCCTCGTCGGGCGTGAGCAGTTCTTCGCAGCGCATCTCGATCGCCCCCACCTCGGGATGCACGATCACCTTGAGGTCCGACTGCCGCCCGGCCACGTCGTGCAGCGCCCACAGCCGTGCGAACTCATCGCTGTGCGCCTGCAGGTCCGAGATCAGTGCACTGACCTCGCGGTCGCCGTCGCGCCGGGTGAACGCCGCTCGCAGACTGCTGACATGCGCAGCAGAGATCCGCTCCCAGTGCTCCCGGGGCATCGGCCGGGCCGATGGATCCGCGAACCACTGCCAGAACAGGTTGCGACCTCGCGGGGAATCCTCGATCAGGTCCCCGACCAGGGCATGGCCGAGCCGGTTGGTCCACAGGATCTCCCCGAGATCGGTCGAGATCAGGACCGGGATGTCGGTGAGTCGGTTGCCCAGGGCGATCAGACCGGGCCGCACGTGGTTCCCTGCGCGCCGCGGCGGTGCGGGATGGCCGGCGAGACGCAGCAGATGATCGCCCTGGTCGCGGTCGCATTGCAGCGCCCGAGCGATCGCGGTGGCCACCGCTGCCGACGGCGCCGAGCCGCGGCCCTGCTCGAGCCGCGCGTAGTGGTCGACCGAGACGCCTGCGAGCATCGCGACCTCTTCGCGGCGCAGCCCCGGCGTGCGGCGCCGGGCGCCGGGTGGAAGCCCGGCATCGACGGGCCTCAGCAGCTCACGACGACGGCGCAGGAAGTCCGCGAGACCTTCTCTATCGATCATCGCCCCATCCTGCTCCCTCATCGGCCCCGTAGCCAGGGACAGGCTCTCCCTGGATGAACCGGGCCTCGTCCCGGGGCCCGAGCGCGGGCACGCTGTTCTCATGACCACCACAGGAACTGACCTCCGTCCCACCACCCGCCGCCTCGGGGCCACAGGCCCCACCGTCAGCTCGCCGGGCCTGGGCGCCATGAGCCTCTCCGGCGCCTACGGCCCCACCGACGACGCCGAGAGCATCCAGGTGCTGCACTCCTACCTCGACGCCGGCGGCACCCTGATCGACACCGGCGACTTCTACGGCGCCGGGCACAACGAGATGCTCATCGGCCAGGCCCTGCGAGAACGCCCCCGCGAGGACGTCGTGCTCTCGGTGAAGTTCGGCGCCACCCTCACCGCCGACGGCATGCCGCTGGGATTCGATGGGCGGCCGGAGCACGTCGCGTCCTCGCTGGCGTACTCCCTGCGCCGCCTGGGCACCGACCACCTCGACATCTACCGGCCGGCGCGGCTGGATCCCGACGTCCCGATCGAGGAGACCATCGGCGCCGTCCAGGAGCTCGTCGATGCCGGGTACGTGCGCCACATCGGCCTCAGCGAGGTCGGCGCGGAGACGATCCGACGGGCGGCGGCCGTCGCGCCGATCAGCGATCTTCAGATCGAGTACTCGCTGCTGACCCGTGGGATCGAGGAGAACGGGATCCTGGCGACCTGCCGTGAGCTCGGGATCGGCGTCACCGCCTACGGGGTGCTGGCCAAGGGATTGGTGGCAGGTCGCAGCGGAGGGTCGCGGGAGATGTTCCCGCGGTTCCAGGGCGAGAACCTCGCCCGCAACCGTCAACTGCTGGAGCAGATCCAGGGGATCGCGGCGGCGAAGGGTGTCTCGATGGCTCAGCTCGCGATCGCGTGGGTCACGGCGATGGGCGAGGACATCGTCCCTGTCGTCGGCGCCCGACGGATCGACCAGGTCACCTCGATGCTCGGCAGCACCGAGGTCCACCTCGATACTCAGGACCTGGCACGGATCGACGCGGCCCTGCCCGTCGGCGCCGCCCAGGGCGACCGCTACCCCGCCGCGCTGATGGGGCAGCTCGACAGCGAGCGCTGACGTCTCGCTACAACCGCAAAGCATTCTTTGCAACGGATGCTTTGCGGTTGTAGGGTGCCCGCATGTCCATGACCCGACGCGTCGTCGAAGACGTCGAGACCCTCAAAGCGCTCAGCCACCCGATCCGTCTGCGCCTGCTGGGAATGCTGCGCAGCGACGGGCCCGCGACGGCGACGGAACTCGCCCGCACCCTCGAGGAATCGAGCGGGTCGACGTCCTACCACCTGCGCCAGCTGGAGCGCTACGGGTTCGTCGCCGATGCCGTGGAGCAGCCCTCGGGACGCGAGCGCCGCTGGCGCGCGGTCCACGATATGACCACGCTCCCCGATTCCCTCGCCGAGCTCCCCGGAGCCCGCGAAGCCCTCGACCAGGTCCACGACCGACAGCTGCGCGTGCTGGCCGACGGGGTCGAGACCTGGCGTGCGACCGGGTCCGGTGAGGGATACGGCCACAGCGACTACCTGCTGGAGCTCGACCCGGACGACCTGCGCGAGCTGACCGAGGAGATCTCCGCCCTCGTCGAGCGGTACCGCACAAAGGCGGGCTCCAACCCGGTCTCCCTGCACGTCCTGGCGCTGCCCCGCTCCTCATGAGCCTGCGCTCGCGCTTCTGGCTCCTGACCGCCCTGCGGTGGCTGCCCACTGGGCTGATCATCCCGGTGATGGCCCTGCTGCCGCTGCAGCGCGGCATGACCGTCGCCGAGATGGGCGCCGCCCTGGCCGTGCAGGGCATCGTCGTGCTCTGCCTGGAGCTTCCCACCGGCGGATTGGCCGACACCGTGGGGCGGCGGCCGCTGTTCGCCCTCTCCGCGATGGTCGCGCTGAGCTCCTATGTGGCCTTCGCCGCGGCGACCGCACCGCTCGCGCTCGCCCTGGCCGCGGCGTTGTCCGGAGTGTTCCGCGCGTTGGACAGCGGAGCGCTGAATGCCTGGTTCGTCGACCAGGTGCATGAGTCCACAGCGCCCGCCGACCGCACCGATGCCGTGACCGCAGGGCTGGGCGGAGCGAGCGGCGTGATCGGTGGGTCGATCGCCGCCGGGTCCGTGCTCTCGGCCGCTCTGGTCGCCTGGGCGCCGTGGGGCGCGAACTCGGCGCTGGTGGTGCCGTTCCTCGTGGCCGCCGCCCTCGCTGTCGCCCAGATCGTGGCGACCGGAGCACTCATGGACGAGCCTCCGCGCGGGGGCCCGTCCCGGAGGGTATCCCCTGTCGTGGACACCCTCGTGGCGGTGCGCGACGGCATCCGCCTGCTTGCCGGCTCCCGGGTGCTGCGGGCACTGATCGCCGTCGAGCTGTTCTGGGGCTTCGGGATGGTCTCCTTCGAGACGCTCATGCCGGTGCGACTGGCCGAGCTGCTGGCCGATCGCGACCTCGCCGCCGCCACCATGGGCCCGGTGGTGGCGCTGGGCTGGGGCGTCTCGGCCCTCGGCGCCGCGGCGCTGCCTCTCCTGACGCGTCGGTGGGGGCTGGTCCCGATCTCCGTCGCACTGCGACTGGTCCAGGGCGCCACCGTGATCGCGATGGGCCTGGCCTGGGGAGCGGCCGGCCTCATCGTCGGCTATCTCGCCACCTACGTCGTGCACATGGCTGCCGGAGTGGCGTACGAGTCGCTCCTGCATCGGCAGGTCGATGGCCCTCATCGCGCCACGGTGCTCTCCCTTGCCTCCATGGCGATGCAGCCGGCCGGGTCGCTCGGAGCCGTGGTCCTCGGGGCGATCGCCACCGGGGCATCGACCGGCCTCGCGATCGCCGTGGGCGGCATCGTGCTCGCCCTCGCGGCTCCGCTGTTCCTGGTGCGCACGTCACGGCCGAGTTGAGTGGAACTGTTGCGACCTTCGGCACGGCATGACGCCTTCAAGACCGCTCAACGGTCACAAGCGGGTGGCGTCCATACCGTCAGGGCACAGCAAGAAGGCCCCACCTCGCGGTGGGGCCTTCTCGACGAGTCACTGTCTCACGGTTTCTCGAGTGGAGCTAGGGAGATTCGAACTCCCGACCTCTTCCATGCCATGGAAGCGCGCTACCAACTGCGCCATAGCCCCGTATCGGGCGCCGCCCTCAGCAGGCGACTCGTCGATATTACCCCGATCCCGAGCTCAGATGAAATCGGGAGCCAGGTTGTGTGACACCAACCTCATGAGCCGTCCGGTGGTGTCGGACTGCAGCGGCTCCAGCACTGAACGGTGGCAGTTCTCCAGTCCAGCGATGCCGCGGAACCCGTCGGCGTCCAGCCCCAGCATGGTGGTGATGCCGAGGGTGATCGCGGCGCCATGCGCCACCACCATGACCGTGCGCCCGATGTTCTCCGCGACCAGTCGATGGCAGGCTGCCGCCACGCGGTCGCCCACCTCGGGGCGGTCCTCGACGTCCAGGCCCACCACCGGGCGGTGAGCGCGCCAGTCGGCGTGCTCCGTCGGCCAGTGCCGGCGGATCTCCTCGCCCGTGAGACCTTCCCAGCGCCCGAAGCCGCGCTCGAGGAACGCCGCATCGGTGGTCACGTCCAGGCCACTGGCCTCGCCGACGATGCTCGCGGTGCGCTCGGCCCGCTGCAGCGGGGAAGCCACGAGCAGGTCCGGTGGAATCACCGCGATCGAGGCGGCGAGCGTCGCGGCCTGCCGGGTCCCGGTGTCGTTCAGCGGGATGTCGACCTGGCCCTGCAGGCGGCCATCACGGTTGTAGTCCGTCTGCCCGTGGCGCACGAGGATGAGGCGGGTGCGCACATGGTCACCCGGGGAATGCGAGGGCGTCACGCCGAACGGTTCGCGTCGATCTGCAGGTCGATGACGGGGGCGTCCCGCCACAGACGCTCCAGCGCGTAGAAGGCGCGATCCTCGGCGTGCTGGACGTGCACGACGATGTCGCCGAAGTCCAGCAGCACCCAGCGCGCGTCCCGTTGTCCCTCACGGCGCAGGGGCTTGCGCCGGCGCTCCTTGAGCAGGGCCTCCTCGACGCCATCGACGATGCCGGAGACCTGACGCTCCGAGTCACCGCTGCACACGAGGAAGACGTCGGTGATCACCACCTGCTCGGAGACATCGAGGCCGATCACCTCGCCGGCGAGCCTGTCGGCGGCGGCCTGACCGGCCACCCGGGCGAGGTCGAGGGATTCTTCGGGAGCACTCACGCGGCTGGTACCTCCAGGACGAGACGGTCGGCGAACAGGTCATGCACGGAGGCATCCAGGGCGGACGCCTCACCGGGGCCGATGACCCCGGACAGCAACAGGGCGATCAGCACGATCAGTGCGACCGCGATGAGGATCCAGACGAGCCACAGCAGCTGGCGGTTGCCGGAACGCTCGGGTCGATGCAGCACCTTCCCGTCGAAGCGCGGAGCGGGGCGGGGATCAGGGGCGTCTCCCACCGAGAGCTCCCCGAGCTCGACACCGTCCTGGTCGCGGTCCACGACCGCGGTCCGGGGCGCGGGGCCCGCGGCCGGGGCCGGCGCGATCGACGCATCGCTCGCGGGCTTCTCGTCGGGGACCGGAGCCAAGGCCGCCGTGGCCTCGGGATCCGTGGGGTCCTCGCTGAGCTCGATGATGCGCGCGCGACGGCCGAACTTGCGCAGCGTGGGCACGGGGGCCTCGGCCGTCGGCGGGGCGACGGCGCCGCGCACCCCGGGGACGGGCGCGGGATCGTCGGTGGCCGCGTCGGCGCCGCGGGACTCCAGGGCGGCAGTCTCCTCGGGGCTCAGTGCACGGGCGCGGCGGCCGCGCCGCGGGGTGGTGTCGGACTCAGTCATCGCCGTCACCTCCTGTGTAGAGGGCGTACTTGTTGATGTATTGGACGACGCCATCGGGCACGAGGTACCAGACGGGTTCTCCGGCGGCGACCCGCACGCGACAATCCGAGGAGCTGATCGCCATCGCGGGGACCTCGATGAGGGTGACCCCGTCCGCCGGCAGCCCGGAGGTGTCGAGCTCGTGGCCGGGACGGGTGACGCCGACGAAGTGCGCCAGGGAGAAGATCTCCGAGGAGTCCTTCCAGGTGAGGATGGACTGCAGCGCATCGGCACCGGTGATGAAGAAGAGATCCGCATCGGGCTGCTGGCGGTGCAGATCGCGCAGGGTGTCGATCGTGTATGTGGAGCCGGGGCGGTCGATGTCGACGCGGGAGACGGTGAACACCGGGTTCGCGGCCGTCGCCACCACGGTCATGAGGTACCGGTGCTCGGGGTCGGAGATCTCCCGATCGGCCTTCTGCCAGGGGCGTCCGGTGGGGACGAAGACGACCTCGTCCAGACCGAAGACGCTCTGGACCTCACTGGCTGCGACGAGGTGGCCGTGGTGGATGGGATCGAAGGTCCCACCCATCACGCCGATCCGGCGTCGCTGCTGCTCCACGTCGATCAGTGATCGCCGTGCTTGTCGGACTCCCCGCGCTTGCGCTGGTGCGTGCCGCCGGTGAGGTAGGTGATCCCGAGCAGGATCATCATGATGATGAAGACGCCGATACCCACCATCGGCGGGGTGACCCCACCGGTGGCGTGTTCGCCGGTCTCGGCGAGGATCATGAGCTGGTCGATCATGTTCTGGAGAGCCTTTCCACGAGTGACCGGCCCATCATCCCACAGCGGGGAGCACAGTCACGCCCGACGGCGTTCGATGGGAGCGCGGTCACGGACGCACGTGGCCCTGCCCGACCACGAGCCACTTCCCGGTGGTCATCTCCACCAGGCCCATGGGACCGCGCGCGTGGAGCTTCTGGGTGGAGATGCCGATCTCCGCCCCGAAGCCGAACTCACCGCCGTCGGAGAAGCGGGTCGAGGCATTGGCCATGACCACCGCAGAATCGACCTCTGCGAGGAAGCGCTGCTGGGAGATCAGGTCGCGGGTGAGGATCGACTCGGTGTGCCCGGTGGAGTGCTCGCGGATATGGTCGAGCGCCTCGTCGAGGTCGTCGACCACCTTCACGGCGAGCTCGAGGGCGAGGTACTCGGTGTCCCAATCCTCGGCGGTCGCGGGAAGCACCTCGGCAGCGGTGCCCGACTCGGTGAGGATCCTGGCGGACTCCTCGTCGGCGTGGAGGCGCACCCCGGCCTCTGCGAGCGGGGCGGCCAACCGAGGCAGTGCGGTGCCCGCGATGTCGCGGTGCACGAGCAGGGTCTCCAGCGCGTTGCACACGCCGACCCGGTGGGTCTTGGAGTTGACGACGATCGGTACGGCCTGCTCGAGATCGGCGCTCGCATCGACCAGGATGTGGGTCTTCCCGGTACCGGTCTCGATCACCGGGACCAGGGAGTTCTCGACGACTCGACGGATCAGGCCCTCTCCGCCGCGGGGGATCAGCACGTCGACCAGTCCGCGAGCGCGCATGAGGGCGTCGACGCCCTCGCGGCCGTGCTCGTCGATGCCGACGATCAGGTCCTCGGGCAGGTCGTGCGCGGTGAGCACCGAGCGCAGCACTGCGATCAGGGCGGTGTTCGAGTGCAGCGCCGCGGAACCGCCCCGCAGCACCACGGCGTTGCCGGACTTCAGGGCGAGGCCTGCGGCGTCGACCGTCACGTTGGGACGTGCCTCGTAGACCATGCCGATCACGCCGAGGGGCACGCGCACCTCGCGCAGCTCGAGGCCGTTGCGCAGTACGGAGCCGCGGATGACCTCACCGACCGGGTCGGGCAGGCCTGCGGCATCGCGCAGCTGCTGGGCGATCGACGAGACCCGCTGCGGGTCCAGGGCCAGGCGGTCCCGCAGTCCGGCCGCGATGCCCGCGGCGTCGGCGACCTCGAGGTCCCGCGCATTGGCGGCGACGATCTCTTCGGCCCGCACGACCAGGCCATCGGCCATGGCGTGCAGGACGGCGTCCTTCGTGTCACGGTGCAGACGGGCCAGGCGCGGCTGGGCCTTCTTCGCGGCCCGTGCGGCCTCATGCACGGCCTGCTCGACAGGAGTGTTCCGGGGTACAGCAGTCATGGGCCGAGTCTACGGGCGCCACGCCCACCCCGACCGGGGCGTCCAGGGGATCCGAGGCTCTCCCCCAGGCAATGTCCTGGGTGCCCACGTAACGTCACCTCGCCGGGCAGATTCAGCAGATCCACCGGCGCCCTGCCCCCACTCCGAGGAGACGCGACCGCCGATGGACTCCGTGATGCACCTGCTCGACGGTGTCATGGCTTCGCCCTGGCTCTATCTGGTCGTCCTCCTGCTGGTCGCGATCGACTCCGTGTTCCCGGTGGTCCCCGGGGAGGCCGCTGTCATCACCGCCGGCGCCTACGCCGTCGTGCAGGACTCTCCGAGCGCGGTTCTGCTGCTGCTCGTGACCATCACAGGAGCGGTCATCGGAGACCTCACCGCCCACCACGTGGGGCGCGGTGCCGGGCCGATCGCGCGCCGCCTGCGACGCAGCCGAGCAGGTGATGCGCTCTTCGTCTGGGCCGAGAAAGGCCTCATGACCCGGGGAGGGATGATCATCGTCGGCGCCCGGTTCGTCCCGGGTGGTCGCACCGCTCTCTCGATCACCTCGGGCATGATCGGCTACCCGCGCCCCCGTTTCCTCGCCTTCTCCCTGCTCGCCGGCACCGCATGGGCGCTCTACAACGTCGGGATCGGGATGCTCGGCGGCTTCGCCTTCCGCGATCAGCCGCTGCTGGGCGTGGTGATCGGAGTCGGTCTCGCCCTCGTGGTGGGAATCGCCCTGGAGCGGGTGCGCAGAGCGCGCGAACGCCGGGCTGCGGACCCGCCGCAGCGCGAGGTCGTCCACGCCGACCGGTGAGCCCTCAGAGCACCACCAGCTGGTCGCGGTGCACCGCAGGCCGACGGAACCGCTCCCCCAGCACCTCGCGCAGCTCGTCGGAGCCGCGGCCGACCATGGCCCCCAGCTCGTCACTGCTGAAGGAGGTCAGTCCGCGGGCGATGACCCGCCCGTCCGGTGCCGCGATGTCCACCGGGACGCCGTCCGGGAAGGTGCCTTCGACGCCCGTGATGCCCACTGCGAGCAGGGAGCGCCGATGGCTGAGCACCGCCTGCGCAGCGCCTTCATCGAGCACCAGGGTGCCCGCGCCGCGGGTCGCGAAACGCAGCCACACCAGTCGCGAACGGCGCCGGCCATGGTGGCCCGGGAAGAAGGTGCCGACGTCCTCCCCTGCGGTCGCGGCGGCGAACTGCGCCGCCGAGGTCAGCAGCGCAGCGGTACCGGTCGTGGAGGCGAGCTGGGCGGCGGAGAGCTTGGTGACCATCCCGCCCGTGCCGATCTTCGACCCGATCGACCCGATGCTCACATCACTCAGTCGCGCGGCATCCTCGACCAGGGCGATGCGCCTGGCGCCGGGCTCCTTCGGCGGCGCCGAGTACAGGGCGTCGACGTCGGTCAGCAGGAACAGCGCATCGGCACCGAGCAGTTGCGCGACCAGTGCCGCGAGACGGTCGTTGTCCCCGAAACGGATTTCATGGGTGGCGGTGGTGTCGTTCTCGTTGACCACCGGGATCGCACCGAGATCCATCAGCGACTCCAGGGCGCTGCGGACGTTGCGATAGGTCTTCGGGCGGATCACATCGGACTCCGTGAGCAGCACCTGCCCCGTGATCCTGCCGTGCTCGCCGAAGGCCGACGACCAGGAGGTGGCCAACAGTGCCTGGCCGACGCTCGCGGCGGCCTGCTGCCGTGAGACCGAGGTGGGCCGTTCGGACAGGCCCAGCGGGCCCAGCGCCGCCGCGATCGCTCCGGAGGAGACGATCACGACCTCGGTGCCGGACCCGGCGAGGTCCGCGGCGATCGCGGCGATGTCCGCCACGCGGGACTGGTCCAGCCGGCCCCGCTCGTCCGTCAGGCTCGAGGAGCCGATCTTCACCACGATCCGGGTCGCCGTGGCCAGATCCTCGCGCCGCGTGATCCGGGCCGGCTGGCGCAGCCCGGCGCCGTGTCCGCTCGATGTGCTCGTCGCGCTCAGTGGTCCTGCCCATCCTTCGAGGGATCGGCCCAGTGGCCGGCGTGACGTTCCGCCTCCATCGCCGCGATGCGGTTCATGCGGGCCTCGGTCCTGGCGCGCTGATCCTCGCGCTTCTCGTCGCGGGTGGGGCGGTGGTTGTCCTCGACGCGCCGGTCGGAGCCGCGCCCGCCCAGCAGTTCGGCGCCGCCCACCATCGTGGGCTCCCAGTCGAAGACGACCGCGTCGTTGCCCGGACCGATGAGCACCGTGGAGCCGGCGACCGCGCCCGCCGTGAACAGCTGGCTCTCGACGCCCAGGGTGGCCAGGCGGTCCGCGAGGAAGCCCACGGCCTCGTCGTTGGCGAAATCTGTCTGGCGCACCCAGCGCTCGGGCTTGTCGCCCTGCACGCGGAAGGCGGTCGCCCCGTCGAACTGCTCCTTGACCACCCGGAACTCCTGGGCGTCGACCGCCTTCGGAGTGAGGACGATGGGCGCGGTGATCGGCTCGGGCAGCGCGGCGCGTGCCTCCTCGACCAGGCCGCCGAGCAGGAAGGAGAGCTCACGCAGCCCCTTGTGCGACAGGGCGGAGACGTCGAGCACCGGAACATCGCGCTCGGACAGTCGTGCGCGCACCATGTCGGCCATGTCGGTGCCATCGGGCAGATCGGTCTTGTTCAGCACGATCACCGTGGGTCGCTCCATGAGCGGCACGCGGGTCTCGGCCTCCTCGTCAAGGCTGGCGGCGTAGGTGGCGAGCTCGTTCTCGATGGTCTCGAGGTCGCTCAGAGGGTCGCGATCCGACTCCAGAGCGGCAGCATCGAGCACGTGCACCAGGACGTGGCAGCGTTCGATGTGACGCAGGAAGTCCAGGCCCAGGCCCTTGCCCTGGCTCGCTCCGGGGATCAGTCCCGGCACATCGGCGACCGTGTAGCGGAACTCGCCGGCCTCGACCACGCCGAGGTTCGGGACAAGGGTCGTGAACGGGTAGTCGGCGATCTTGGGGCGCGCGGCACTCATCGCGGCGATCAGCGAGGACTTGCCGGCGCTCGGGTAGCCGACCAGGGCCACGTCCGCCACCGACTTCAGCTCGAGCACGAGAGTACGCTCCTCCCCGGGCTCCCCGAGCAGGGCGAAGCCGGGCGCCTTGCGCTTCGTGGAGGCCAGCGCGGCGTTGCCGAGGCCGCCGTTGCCGCCGCGAGCTGCCACGAACCGGGTGCCGACGCCGATCATGTCGATCAGCACGGTGCCGTCCTCGGCGGTGACCACAGTTCCATCGGGCACGGACAGGACCAGGTCCTCGCCCCGGGCGCCGTGGCGCAGGTCGCCCTTGCCGAATCCGCCGCTGGTGGCCTTCTGGTGGGGCCGGTGGTGGTAGCTGAGCAACGTGGTCGTGGAGGCGTGGACCTCGAGGATCACGTCACCGCCACGACCGCCGTTGGCCCCGTCGGGCCCGGCGAGGGGCTTGAACTTCTCACGCCGGATGGAGGCGGCGCCGTGGCCGCCCGAACCTGCAGCGATCTGCAGCTCAACGCGGTCGACGAACGTGGCCATGGGGTTCCTCCAAGGGGTTGAGGTATGCAACGAGGGGCGGAGCAGTCGGCTCCGCCCCTCGAAGGCAGCTGGTGCCCCGGTATCCGGGGCGGGTGATCAGACCGTCTCGACGACGTTGACCACGCGACGATCGCGCTTGCGACCGAACTCCACGGTGCCCGCGGTCAGTGCGAACAGCGTGTCGTCGTTGCCGCGACCCACACCGTCTCCGGGGTGGATGCTGGTGCCACGCTGACGCACGATGATCTCGCCCGCGCCGACGATCTGGCCGCCGAAGCGCTTGACGCCGAGGCGCTGAGAGTTGGAGTCGCGCCCGTTCTTGGAGGAGCTAACGCCCTTCTTTGATGCCATCTGGAATCAATCCTTCTCTGTATTCGAAGGGATCGCTCAGGCGATGCCCGTGATCTTCAGCCGGCTGAGCTCCTGGCGGTGGCCCTGGCGCTTCTTGTAACCGGTCTTGTTCTTGTAGCGGAGGATGCGGATCTTCGGACCACGGAGGTCCTCGACCTTCTCTGCGGACACCTTCACCTTGGCCAGCTCGGCCTGGGCGGAGGTCACCGAATCTCCGTCGACCAGCAGCACGGGAGCGAGTTCGATGCTGTCGCCCGCCCCGCCTGCCACGCGGTTGATCTCGATGACGTCACCGACCGACACCTTCTCCTGGCGACCGCCTGCGCGGACGATTGCGTACACCACGTCACTGCTCCATCTTGTAAGTCGATCTGCGTTTCGAGTCGTGCGCCCTGCTCGGTGTCACCACGGACCTGCGACCGTCAACCGGTCCTGCTGCCCCGTGGAGCTGCAAGCGGGAGATGCGGTCGCGCGGCAGTCACCGGGAACACGACTGCGGCACGTTTTGCGCCAGGGAACAGCTTACGATCCCTGCTACACCGGGTCAACCACCACAGGCGGTGCGACCTGCGAGAACGCGGTCACACACTGTGGAACGCATCACGCCTGAGGGTGATCCGGGGTCTGCTGACCCTCCTGAGCCTGCTGAGCCTCCTGCTCCTCCGCGGAGATGACCTCCCCGTCGACGGTGACCTCGGGGTTCGCCTGCCCCCCGGAGGCCGCCGCGATCGAGGCGATCGTGGCGCGGGCGAGCGCGCGACTGTCGGCGTCGTCCTCGAGGCGATGCACATCCGCCCCGGAATCCTCCGCCGGTCGCTCCTCGCCCTCGGACTCCTCCTTGGCACCACCGCTGCGGGTGCGTCGGCCGCGGCGCTTGGAGGACTTCGAGGACTCGTCCCCACCACCATTGCCGCCGTTGCCGCTTCCGCCGCTGCCGGAGTTGCCGTCGTGCTGGTGGTCGCCGTCGATGTCGACGACGAGACCGCGACCGTTGCAGTGCTCGCACGTGGCCGAGAACGTCTCGACGAGGCCCTGCCCCACGCGCTTGCGGGTCATCTGAACCAGGCCCAGCGAGGTGACCTCGGCGACCTGATGCTTGGTCCGGTCACGGCCCAGGCACTCGACCAGTCGACGCAGCACCAGGTCGCGATTCGACTCCAGCACCATGTCGATGAAGTCGATGACGATGATGCCGCCGATGTCACGCAGCCGCAGTTGGCGCACGATCTCCTCGGCCGACTCCAGGTTGTTCTTGGTGACGGTCTCCTCGAGGGAGCCGCCGGAGCCGGTGAACTTGCCCGTGTTCACGTCGACCACGGTCATGGCCTCGGTGCGGTCGATGACCAGGGAGCCGCCGGAGGGCAGGTAGACCTTGCGGTCCATGGCCTTCAGCAGCTGCTCGTCGATGCGGTGCTTGGCGAAGACGTCCTTCTCGCTGACGTGACGGGTGACGCGCTCGAGCAGATCGGGAGCGACGTCCGAGACGTACTCGTGGACGTCGTCGTAGACCTTGCCGCCCTCGACGATCAGCGAGGTGAAGTCCTCGTTGAAGACGTCACGCACCACCTTGATGGCGATGTCGGGCTCCTGCGAGAGAGCCACCGGCGCGGACTTCGACTTCTGCGCCTTCTGGATCTTCTCCCACTGGGTGCGCAGGCGCTCGACGTCGTGGGTCAGCTCCTGCTCGCTGGCCCCTTCGGAGGCGGTGCGCACGATGACGCCCGCATCCTCGGGAATGATCTGGCGCATGATCTTCTTCAGCCGCGTGCGCTCGGTATCGGGCAGCTTGCGGGAGATACCGGTCATGGAGCCGCCGGGCACGAACACCACGTAGCGGCCGGGCAGGGAGATCTGGCTGGTCAGACGGGCACCCTTGTGTCCGATCGGGTCCTTGGTGACCTGCACCAGGACCGGGTCGCCGCTCTTGAGTGCGAGCTCGATGCGACGCGGCTGTCCCTCCAGGCCCACGGCGTCCCAGTTGACCTCGCCGGCGTACAGCACGGCGTTGCGGCCCTTGCCGATGTCGACGAAGGCCGCCTCCATGCTGGGCAGCACGTTCTGGACCTTGCCCATGTACACGTTGCCGACCATCGAGGTCTGTGACTTCTGTGCGACGTAGTGCTCGACCAGCACGTCGTCCTCGAGGACGGCGATCTGGGTGCGACCGGCGCGCTCGCGCACCACCATGGATCGCTTCACCGACTCCCGGCGGGCGAGGAACTCGGACTCGGTGATGACGTTGCGCTTGCGGCCGTTGTCGCGGCCCTCACGGCGGCGCTGACGCTTGGCCTCGAGACGGGTCGAGCCCTTGACGGCTTTGACCTCGTCGCGCGCCTCCCGCGCTTCGCGGGCCTCGCGGACCTTGACCACCGTGTTCGGCGGGTCATCCGAGGTGGTGGGGTCGTCGTTGCTGCCGCTGGAACGGCGGCGACGGCGACGGCGACGGGAGCTGGACGAACTGGACGAGCCGTCCTCGTGGCGGTCGCCGCCCTTGTCGTCCTTGTCGTCGCTCTGGTCGCTGTCGGAATCGTGACCCTCCGCGGAATCATCGCTCCCGGCGGCGTCGTCCTCGTCCTCCGAGCCCTCGTCGTCCTCACCGCGGCCACGACCACGGCGGCCACGGCCCCCGCGGCGGCGCCGGCGACGTGAACTGGCCGAGCTCTCGCCGGACTGCTCGGAGCCGTCCGCGTACTCCGAATCGTCCGAGTCCTCCGTGTCGGGGTCCTCGGTGTCGGTGCTGCTCTCGGGGGTGTCCTCGTCAGCGCTGTCGTCCTGGCCGCCGGAGCCGCGGCGCGAGGAGCGGCGCGAACGGCTGCGACGGGAGCGGGAGCGGCCGGACTGCTCGGTCTCGGTCTGCTCTGCCTGCTCGGACCGCTCGGACTGCTCGTTGCTGTCCTCGTCGTCGGACTCGAAGGCGGAACCCGCATCGCCCACGGGCGCATCCTGCGGGCCGACGGTGGTGCGGGGCTGCGGCGTGGGCGCCTGGAAGAGCAGCGAGGCGAAGTCCATCTGGACCTGCTCGCGACGACGGGCCCGATCATCCTGGGCATCGTCGTGGGCGTCGTCGGCTGCACCGCGAGAGGTGGCGAGGGCGCGCAGGTCGCCGACGACGGGGTTGTCGCCCGCGTCGACTTCGTCGGTCGCGGGCTCCGGGGTGGGCAGCTCCTCGGCCTCGACCTCCGGCTCGCGCTCGGGCTCTGCCACGGACTCTGCCACCGGCTGCGCCGGGACCACCGGGGCGCCGGCTGCGGCGCCGGCACGACGACGCGGGCGCTTCGTGGTGGTCGGAGCCGCGACGGGCTCCGGCGTGGTCTCGCTCTGGTGCGCCACGACTGTGCGCGGCGCCGTCGATTCAGGAGCCTCGACCTGTGCGGCGGCCGCCGCAGGAGTGGGGGCTCCGGCAGGGGCGCCGGCCCGGCGACGACGTCGCGCAGGGGGTGCGGGGGCAGTCGTCTCCGACGAATCGTTCTCGGAATTATGGGTGCTGTCAGCCATGCGGCCGTCTCCTTCTGAAGGAACCAGCGCACCCTGGCCCCGTATGGTCATCGTCCCTGGGGACGGAAGTCTCAAGCCCTCACCGTCGCGCAGCTCCCCGGAGGAAGCGCTGCGATGCCGATCGCGGGAGCACACCCGGCCGCGTGTCGCGTTACCGGTGCTCCGACGTCACGACGCCGGGAGGTTCCCCCACCCGGTACGGAGCAGGAGAGTGCCGCGGTCAGTATGGCACAGCACGCACCTCGCGCAGGGAACGACATGCTCGCCCGCCGTCCTGGGGCGTGCTGCCGGCCGACGTGTCCCACACCTCGATCCGCACTCCGCAGGCACGGGCACTGGCCGCTGCACCCGTACAGGGGGACCATGGTCCCCAGAGCGCCGGAGCCCATCGCCTAAGTTTCTTCACAGCGAGCCGTTCTCCCGGGAGGATTCATGGAAGCCCTCGATATCGCACGGTGGCAGTTCGGCATCACCACCGTGTACCACTTCATCTTCGTACCGCTCACGATCGGCCTGTCGCTCCTGGTCGCCATGATGCAGACCATGGCGGTGGCCTCCAAGGACCCCACCCGCAAGGATGCCTGGATGCGGATGACCAAGTTCTTCGGGTCGATGCTGATCGTGAACTTCGGCATCGGTATCGCCACCGGCATCGTGCAGGAGTTCCAGTTCGGGATGAACTGGTCGGAGTACTCCCGGTACATCGGCGACGTGTTCGGCGCCCCACTGGCCCTCGAGGGCCTGGTGGCGTTCTTCCTGGAATCGGTCTTCCTGGGCCTATGGATCTTCGGCTGGGGCAAGCTGCCCGAGAGGATCCATCTCCTCACGATCTGGGCGGTCGCCGCGGGCACCACGGCCTCGGCCTACTTCATCGTCGCCGCGAACTCGTTCATGCAGCATCCCGTGGGCGCCGCGTTGAACCCCGAGACCGGTCGCGCCGAGCTCGACCCGTCCCAGGGATCGCTCCTGGCCGTGCTCACCAACGTGACCACCCTGGCCGCGTTCCCCCATGTCGTCTCCGGTGCCTGGCTGGTGGCCGCGGCGTTCGTCACCGGGGTCGCCTCCTGGCACATGGTCCGCCACCACAACAAGGCCCGAGAGATCGGCCTGGAGAGCCCCGAGGGCCACGACCACCACCTGGCGGCCCGTGACCTGTTCCGGCCCGTCGTGCGCTTCGGGGTCCTCGCCATGTTCGTCTCCGCCTCGGTGCTGGTGATCTCCGGAGACTTCCAGGCGCAGATCATGTTCAAACAGCAGCCGATGAAGATGGCGTCGGCAGAGGCTCTGTGCGATACAGAGACGGGCGCCGCCTTCTCGATCCTCGCCGTCGGCGGGCCCGACGCCTTCGCGACCGACTGCGACGGCGTCACCCACCTCATCGAGGTCCCCTACGTCACCTCGCTGCTGGCCACTCACACCGTCGACGCGGAGCTGCAGGGCGTGAACGATCTGAGCGCCCAGTACCAGGAGCAGTTCGGCGAGACCGTCACCGACATCCACGGCAACGAGGTCGCCGCCGACTACCGCCCGAACCTGTTCGTGACCTACTGGTCCTTCCGCCTCATGATGGGCCTGGCCGCCTTCAGCGGCATCCTCGCCTTCTGGGCGCTGTGGCTGACCCGAGGCAAAGGCGAGAACGCACGCACCACCGGCTCGAAGCTCTTCGGATGGTTCGCGGTGCTGTCGATCCCGATGCCGTTCTTCGCGAACTCCGCCGGCTGGGTGTTCACCGAGATGGGCCGCCAGCCCTGGGTCGTCCACCCGAATCCGGACGATCCCACGGTCCGCCTGATGACCACCCAAGCGGTCTCCAGCCATCCCGCCTGGATGGTGGCGACCTCTCTGATCGCCTTCACCCTCGTCTACGGCGTGCTGGCCGTGATCTGGTTCCTGATGATGCGCAAGGCGGCCCTGAAGGGCGTACCGCTGCCGAAGCGGGATGCGACGACAGACGAGCTGGATACCCCGACCCTCTCCTTCGACTACTGAGAAGGGACCCCAGAACATGGATGCCATGCTCGATCCCACGGTGCTGCAGACCCTGTGGTTCGCCCTCATCGCCTTCTTCTTCCTCGGCTATTTCGTGCTGGAGGGCTTCGACTTCGGCGTGCAGATGAATCTGGCCGCCTTCTGGCGCCGCGGCGACGACGCCCGGGGCACCCTCCTGAAGACCGTCGGGCCGGTCTGGGAGGGCAACCAGGTCTGGCTCATCACCGGCGGTGCACTGCTGTTCGCGGCCTTCCCCGAGTGGTACGCGACCCTGTTCTCCGGCTTCTACCTCGCCCTGCTGCTGCTCCTGCTGGTGCTGATCGTGCGCGTGTGCGCGTTCAAGTGGCGCGACAAGGTCGACAGTGCGCGCTGGAGGACGTCCTGGGACGTCGTGCACGTGGTCGGCGGCTTCGCGCCGGCGCTGCTGTGGGGTGTGGCGATGTCCAATATCGTCGCCGGGGTCGGGATCGATGAGAACCGCTGGGTAACCACGTCCCTGCTGGGCCTGCTGAACCCCTTCGCGCTGCTCGGCGGCGTGGTGTTCGTGCTGCTGTTCTGGCTGCACGGCACCCTGTATCTCACGCTCAAGGTCGACGGCGCCCTGCGCGAGCAGGCGAACCGCCTCGCCGGCATCCTGGTGTGGCCCACGATCGTCGCCGGCGCTGCGTTCCTGGTCTGGTACCAGTTGACGCACTCGCATTCCGGGCTCACCTGGATCCCGGTGCTGATCGCCGCCGTCGCCCTGATCGCGGTGGCGGCGCTGAACCGGATGCGCAAGGAGGGCCCTGCCTTCCTCGCGACGATCACCGCGATCGGCGCCGCCACGATCACCCTGTTCGGCGGACTGTTCCCCTACGTCATGCCGGCCGTCAACGACCCGGCGAACTCGCTGACGGTCATGAACGCCTCCTCCACGGAGCACACCCTCACGCTCATGCTGATCGCCCTCTGCCTCATCATGCCGGTGGTCATCGCGTACACCATCTGGGCTTATCGCGTCTTCCGCCATCGCATCACCGATGAGGACGCTCCTGCCCCCGGCGCGCAGCTGCTCGAGCGGGCGAAGAGGGGCTACCGCGAGGCCTTCGAGCAGGACTGACAGCGCCTCGATGACTGCCACCACCGCGGGCCCCCGTCCCACGCGCCGCACCCGCCGAGCGCCCCTGGACCCCCGCCTGCTGCGCGAGGTCACGGCGGCCCGGCGCCATGTCGCCCGCACCGTCGCCCTGGGCCTCGTGCAAGCGCTGTGCGTGATCGTCACCGCGCTCGTGATCGGGCGCCTCGGCGCGCAGCTCCTGGTGGAACGACAGCTCCCCCAGGATGCCCCCGCCCTGCTGCTCGCCCTGCTCGCCGCGCTCGCCCTGCGCGCCGGTGCCGTCCTGCTCGAACAGCGCACCGCCCACCGCGCCGCGACCGATGCGATCGGTGAGCTGCGCGGCCGGGTGGTCTCTCACGCCGCGACCCTGGGGCCGCGCGGGAGCGCCGGTCGCGGCGCCGACCTCACCACGCTCGCCACCACGGGCGTCGAGAACCTGCGCCCCTACCTCGTGGGCTATGTGCCGCAGCTGATGCTGTCGGTGACCGTCACCCCGCTGTGCCTGCTCGCCATCGGGATCCTCGACCCGCTCAGTGCGCTGATCGCGCTGGTGACCCTGCCCCTGGTGCCGCTGTTCATGATCCTGGTGGGGACGATGACCGTGGGCCGTTCCGAGCAGCTGTTGACGGACATGCGCTCGCTGTGGACCCAGCTCCTCGACCTCGTCGATGGGCTGCCCACGCTGCGGGCGCTGGGTCGCGAGAAGGGCCCGGAGAAGGTCGTGGCGCAGCTCGGGGATCGCCACCGCGCCTCCGCCATGGGCTCGCTGAAGTTCGCCTTCCTCTCCTCGATGGTGCTCGAGCTGCTCGCGACCCTGTGCGTCGCGCTGGTCGCCGTGAGCATCGGCATGCGCCTGGTCTACGGGGAGATGGACCTCGCCCCGGCGCTGGCCGTGCTGGTGCTGGCCCCGGAGGTCTACCAGCCGCTGCGCAACGTCGGCTCCCAGTACCACGCCTCCACCGACGGGCTCGCCGCCGTGACCGCCTCCTTCGAGGTGCTCGACGAACAGCCCGCGGCCGACGGCACGCTCCCCGCCCCGGACCTGCGCACCGCCACCGTGGCCCTGCGCGGGGTCGCCGTCGCCTCCCGCGACGGTCTGGCCCCGCACGACGCCGACCTCACGCTGCACCCCGGACGGGTGCTCGCGCTGACCGGCCCCTCCGGCTCCGGCAAGACCACGGCCGTGCACGTGCTGCTGGGCCTGCTGGATCCCGACCGGGGGCGCGCCGAGGTGATCGACGTCCACGGCGCCGTCACCGACGTGCGCGACCTCCAGCGTCGCAGCCTGTGGGACCAGGTGGCCCTGCTCCCCCAGCGCCCCGTGCTCCCGCCCGGCACCATCCGCTCGGTGCTGGCCTCCGCCCGGCCCGGGGCGGGCGACGCAGACCTCGCGCGCGTCGCGAGCGCCACCGGTCTGGACCTCGTGGTCGCCGAACGCGGCTGGGAAGCGGACCTCGGGCGCGCCGGGGCCGGCATCTCCCTGGGCGAGCGCCAGCGCCTCGCCCTGGCGCGGGCCCTGCTCTCCCCGGCACCGCTGGTGGTGCTCGACGAACCCACCGCCCATCTCGACGGCGCCACCGAGCGCGTGGTCCTGGACCTGATCCGCACCCTGCGCGAGCAGGGCCGCACCGTGCTCGTCATCGCCCACCGCTCCCGGCTGGCCGAGGTCGCCGACGACATCGCCCGGGTGGAGGCCTCCGCATGACTGCTCCGACAGCGCTGCGCCGCGCAGAGCGTGCCCTCGAGATCCCCCACGGCCGGCTGCTGGCCGCCGTGCTCGCCGCCGGCGCCACCCTCGGCTCCGCCTTCGCCCTCGCCGCCGTCTCGGCCTACCTCGTCACCCGCGCCTGGACCATGCCGCCGGTGCTGGACCTGACCGTCGCCGTGGTGATGGTGCGCGCCCTCGGCATCTCCCGCGGCGTGTTCCGGTGGCTGGACCGCATGCTCACCCATGACGTCGCCTTCCGCGGGGTCGTCTCGCTGCGCACGAACCTGTTCACCGCGCTGGCCGCACGCACCGACGACGCGGTGACCCGCCTGCGCCGCGGCGACCTGCTCGCACGCCTGGGCGACGACGCCCAGGAGCTCGGCGACCACGTGATCAAGGCGCTGGTGCCAGGACTGGTCGCGGCCCTCATGGGCGTCGTGGTGCTCGCCACGATCACCCCCCTGTCACTGCTCGCCGCAGCGTCGATGCTGCTGGCCCTCGTGAGCGCCGGCGTGCTGGCCCCGCTGGCCGCCTATCGCGCCGCGACGGTGACCGAGCACGCCGTGGTCACCACCCGCTCCGGCGTGAGCGCCCCCGCCCTGGAGATCCTCGACGACGCCACCTCGCTGCGCCTGGACGGGCGCCTGGACGCCGCGCTGGCGGAGCTGCACGAGCGCCAGGCCGAACACGACCAGGCGATCGATCGGGCGGCGCTGCCCTCCGCCGTGGCCTCCGCCGCGGTGCCGCTGGCGATGATCCTCGCGCTCGCCGGCTCGCTGCTCGCGGCGGGCGCCGCCTGGGTCACCGGCGGTGCCTCGGCGGGCCAGGTCGGCGTGCTCCTGCTGCTGCCGCTGTCGTCCTTCGAGGCGGCCACAGCGCTGCCGGCCGCGGCCTCGCAGTACGCCCGCTCCCGCGCGGCGGCGGCACGCCTGGCGGAGATCGTCGGGTCGCCGATCTCCACGGTCACCACCGCGGTCCCCGGGCCCGAGAGGGCGGAGACCGCGCACCTGCGGGCCGTGGGGCTCAGCGCGGGCTGGAGCGCATCGGCGCCGCGGGTGTCGGGACTGGACCTGGACCTGCCGGCCGGCTCGCGACTGGCCGTGGTCGGCGCCTCCGGCAGCGGGAAGTCGACTCTGCTGGCGACACTGGCCGGGCTGCTGGAACCGCTCGCGGGCCACGTGGTGCTCGACGACAGTGCTCCTCTGCGGTCCGGGGTGGTCCTGTTCGCCGAGGACGCCCACGTCTTCGCCACCACCGTGCGGGAGAACCTGCGGGTGGTGCGCGGGGACCTCGATGACGAGACCGCCCGCGCCGCCCTGTCGGCCGTGGGGCTGGACGACTGGGTGGCGACCCTCCCGCGAGGGCTGGACACCGCGCTGGGCCCGGACGGCACCACCGTCTCCGGCGGGGAACGCCGGCGCCTGCTGCTCGCCCGAGCGGTGATCCGGCGCGGTCCCGTACTGCTGCTCGATGAGCCCACCGAGCACCTCGACACCGCCCGCGGAGACGCCCTGCTGCGCGCCCTGCTGGACCCTGCGGACACCTCCCTCGTGCCCGCCACGAGCACGGTCGTCGTGGTCACCCACCGCGTCGAGGCGATCCCGGAGGGCACCGCGGTGCTGCACATCGGCGAGAATGCTCGTACCCGCTACGAGGAGAACCGATGACGTCGACCACGCCGCCCCGGGCAGGCCGGTCCCGGGTGCAGGACCTCGCCGGCGCCGTCCTCGCCGGGGGCGACACCGAAGGCCTGCTGGGCCTGCTGGTGCGCTCCGCGCGCACCGACCTCCACGCCCGCACCGCCGTCCTGGTGCTGCCCCTGGCGCCGGGCACCTGGGCCTACGAGCTGGTCGAGGGCCCGGACGCCGCCGGCCTGCTCGGCGGTCTGGTCGATCCGGGCTCCCCCGCGGGCCGCGCGCTGGAGGACGCCGATGTCGGTGCCCTCGAGCGGATCGGCGCGCTCCGGGTGGACGGGACGCCGCGGCCTGCGCTGCTGGCCGCGATCGACGCCGCCGAGTTCGGCGCAGGGTTCCTCGCGGTGCTGCGGGAGTGCTCCGGGGCCCCACCTGCCACGTTCACCGCTGCGGACCGTGAACGGCTCGACGCGCTGGCCGGGCTCATCGCCCTGACCCTGCGCGCGCCGAGCCTGGGTTCCTCGGGCGAGCTCGAGGACGAGCGCAGCCGCATTGCCCGCGATCTGCATGACCTCGCCATCCAGGAGCTGTTCGCCGTCGGCATGGAGCTCGAAGGACTCACCGACGCCCTGGCCGCCCCCGGTGAGCCACCATCCAACACCCGTATCCGCAGCTCCGTGGCCGCCTCCGTGCAGGGAGTCGAGAATGCCGTCGCGCAGATCCGCCAGATCGTGCAGTCCCTGCGCCGGGAGCGGCTCGAGGCGACGCTCACCGAGCAGCTGCGCCACGAGGTGGGACTCGCCACCGCGGGCCTGGGCTTCGTGCCGGCGCTGCGCCTGCCCCCGCATCCCGCCGAGATGGACGCCGAGCTGCCCGCCGAGATCGCCGAGGACGTCGTCGCCGTGGTGCGGGAGTGCCTGGCCAATGCCGCCCGGCACGCACACGCCAGCGCCGTCGCCGTCTCGGTGAGCGTGTACTCCGAGGGCGTGGACCGCGTGGTCCAGATCAACGTCTCCGACAACGGACGCGGGATCGACCCCGCAGTGAGCCGGCGCAGCGGGTTGGCGAACATGTCCAGCCGGGCACGCCGTCACTCGGGATGGGTCGACGCCCTCTCGCTGGAACCGGGCACGATGGTCTCCTGGCGCGTGACGCTGCCTGCCCGCTGAGTCACTTCCAGCCGGCGCGCCGGCGGGCTGCGACCAGCGCGGCGACCTGGGTGCGGCGCTGCATGCCGAGGGTCTGCAGGATCACGGTGACGCGGTTCTTGACCGTCTTCTCGGCGATGCCGAGCTCCTCGGCGATCTCGCGGTTGGAGTGCCCGTCCCCGATGAGGTCGACGATGCGCTGATCGGAGACCGACAGCTGCGGGCCGTCGGCGGCGCGGTCCGCAGGCCAGATCGTCCTCCCGGCGTGGACGGACCGGATCGCCTCGAGGATCTCCTGGGAACGCGCAGATTTCAGGATCAGCCCGGCAGCGCCCGCCGAGCGCGACTCCCGCAGCGCGGCGTCGTCGTCGAAGCTGGTCAGCACCAGGATCGCCTGATCGGGCTCCAGCGCGCGGGCCGTCTTCATGACGTCGATGCCGGTGCCGTCGGGCAGCTGCAGATCCACCACCAGCACATCGGGGCGGATCGCGGGCAGACGCCGCTGCGACTCGGCGACGGAGGATGCCTCGCCGACCACGCTCAGGCCCTCCTGGGCATCCAGTGCGGTGACGATCCCGCGACGGACCACCTCATGGTCATCGACCAGCATCACGCGGATCGGGTGGTGCTCCTCGGGAGTGCTCACGCGACGTCCTTCCTCGGAGGGGCGATAGGGCGCTGGCATCGGGGGCAGTAATGACTGCTCCGCGCCTGGTGGACAGCTCGCCGCAACACCTTACCGCAACGCGGACAGGGCTCTCCGTCCTTGCCGTGGACCGAGAGGCCGCGGGCGAAGTAGCCCGACTCGCCATGTCAATCATGTTCACATATCACCATTCGAATCGTCAGCCGAATGGCTATTCAAAGAGGGTTGCATCTCAGCGTAGTCCAGCTGGTCCAGCCGGACGTGAGGTGAGACCAGGGTAGCGACCAGCGACCCTCTGCCCGTCCGTCACAGGATCACCCCGACGACACCGCCGGCGATAACCAGGGCAAGCACGCCGAGCGTGATGGCGACGAAGCCCTTATTGGCCAGCCTCGCGAGATGGCTAGTCATCATCGTCAGCCTGATCACCGGGAACAGGACCAGGAGGACACATCCACCGGTGAGGAGGGTGGTGGCGGTCAGACCCGGAAGCAGGTACGCCAAGATTGCCCCGGCGACGTGCAGGGCTGGGACCGGCTCGCCCCGTCCTCAATCGCGAACTGCATGCAGGGCTTCGACCGCCCTCGGTCGATCACCGGCGGATGGACAATCAGGGAGGGGACCTATATCTCGCGGGCCCACGACGACACGGACATCTCGGTCTTCGCACCTAATGCCCAAGACGCAAGTTGCTGAACGGTAACCGAGGGCATATCGTGTGAACCAGGACACTCGCATGCACAAGGGGATGCACATGAGGCACAGATCCATCGCTCGGCACAGTCGCCTGGTGATCGCTCTCGCCACCGGGGCGATCTTGCTCGCGCCGATCGCCACCGCATCCGCGGAAGGCACAGAGGCCCAGGTCGATGTCACGACGATAGGAGCATCGGATTCATCGGGGGACTTCTCGGCGGCGCTCGATCAGTACCTGACGGGTCCCGTCAGTGACTCCAGCGTGCCGAGCTTTGATCGCGATCGGGCACTTGCCGATGGCGCATCCGACGAACTGGTCCAGGCTGGCGATATCTACAACCAGATGGCATCCGCGTATGCATCGGAAAGCGCGAGCGACAGCACAGACGGCATGACCACGATGAAGCTGTCTCTGCCGGTTTGGGGAAACTGGTGCGGGCCAGGGTACGGGGGCGGATCCGCCGTGGACCTCCTCGACAGAGCGTGCCGCACCCACGACAAGTGCTATGCCAGCAACGGGTACTTCAACTGCAGCTGCGACCGAAGCCTGATCTCAGCGATAAAGCGCGACTACAACCGAATGCACACGACAGAGAAGATCGCCTCCACCGCCGTAAAGGCATACTTCTCTGCACAAATCAAGGTGAAGTGCTGAGCCGATGTCCACCGAAGCAGTCCATTCAAAGCCGCCGCTTTCAGGCACGACGATCAATCTACTGATCTTCGTTGCGTCGCTCATAATATGCGTGATCGCGCCACTCATGAACAGCGGGGTCTACTTAATTGTGCCATTACTGGGAGTAGCTTCCTTAATTGTGTCGTTCACGAAGCGCTCTTGGTGGACTATTCCGCTCGGCATAGTAGAGATTATCTCCCCAGGCATTCTGTACTTTATCGTTGACTACATCCTGTGGCACTCATGAGCTGCACCAACAGGGAACATAACAAGGGGTTCGCACCATGAGCACCAGACGCATTATGTCGACATCCGTTGCCGCGATTGCACTTAGTGTCGGCATCTTTGCAGGATCGTCAGCAGCATGGGCGAACGAGGAGCCCGCTCCAAGCGAAGGCGCAGAAGACGCCGTTATTGCTCCTATGAAAAAGACTGATATTGATCCACGCGTCATCAAGACTGTCTCGTCAAAAGGATGCACCGCAAAGATTATCGAGTTTAAGGCGCGCAATTCGGCAGGTGGTGGATTGACCACTTATCACCGGTCGACGATCTCGTGCGGGAAGATCTCCGGTGGAACGGAAGCGCGAGCTCATCTCGATTGCATCGCTTCCTTTGACCGGTACACGAGTTGGGCACGATCCGGGGAGACCTGGGAGTCCGGTGCGTGCAAGAAGTCCAGAGGCGTGAGCATCCAGGTCAGATGATCTGCGACTGCGCAGTAGGCACACGCTTAGTCGCCTGCAGGGCCTCCCGGACGGCCCAAGCACGCAGGAAAGCCAAGGCAGCGGACCCGAGCGGCTCTCAGCAGTCCATAGTGTCGATCACGTCTTGGCGGTACTCGTCGAGGTCGAAGACGACCTGATCCCCAATACTCGTCGCCGATTAAGAATGCATCGTTCTCTTCGTCATCGATCTTGGTGCGCGCTGCGATCCGTTCAAACACCCTAGCGGTGTCCGCCATGAGTTCTTCTCAACCGACGCTGCAGAGTGGACATCTCCTGTGTCAAGGACGGATTCCGTCGGATCTTGATGCCCGCCGACACGGCCCCACCAGAGGATTCACCCGCAGATCGCTGAGGAGGGCTACCGCGCGCTACTCAAAAGCGCCTTTGGCCTGAAGACAACATGCTTCGGAACCTACAGCTCCACACGCCGGGAAGACACTGTCTCTGGACAGCGACTACGTCTCGCTGCGGATCTTCGTGATGCGCAGGTGGGCGGCAATAGCCTCAGTAGACAGCCAGGGCCCAGCCATATCGCCGCACCTTCTGGGTCCGGTGCGCGCCCCGCACACCACGAACTTTCTCACAACGGTGAAACCGCCCCGGTGCCCACGGCGTGCTGGTCGACCCGGTCATAACCGGTGCGGGCCGGCGGGACGCGCTTCGAACCGCTGTACGTCAATGTCGCTGAATCTAGGAAGTGAGCTTTTCACCGCTATGCATTCACGTACACCTTGTCGAAGCCTCACCTCCGCGACATTGCCGCCGCGGCGAGTCCCGAGCGCGCACAGATTCAGCGTTTCCGCTGGCAGGACGGGCAGAAGTGGCTCGATCGGTTCTGGTGCAGCACGCGCCGGATCGGCGTCCCGCACCGCGGGCAGGGCTCCCCCTCGCGACCGTAGGCACTGAGCGAGCGGGCGAAGTAGCCGCTGCGGCCGTCCACATTCACGTACAGGGCATCGAAGCTCGTGCCGCCTTGGGCCAGTGCCCGCTCCATGACCTCCCGCGCCGCGCGCAGGATCATCAGGGCGCGGCGCTGGCTGAGGGCGGTACCGGAGGTGTCGAAGCGGGTGCGGGCCGCCCACAGTGCCTCATCGGCGTAGATGTTCCCGATGCCGCTGACTACGTTCTGGGACAGCAACAGGGACTTCACCCCGGCGCGGCGAGTGCGCAGGGTGCGGGCGATCGTCGGGAGGTCCGCTGCGGGGTCCAGGAGGTCGCGGGCGATGCCGGCGGCGTCGTGCGGGAGCAGCGCGTCCGGGCTGCCGATCCCCGCCAAGGCGCCGTCCGTGACGGGTTCCAACGGGCTGGTCCAGAGCCCGCCGAAGAGCCGCTGGTCGATGAGGTCGATCGCGGCGCCGTTGTCGAGGTGGAGGGTCAGGCGGCGGTGGCGCAGGGGATCCGACGCCGGGCCCTGCGAGGGTGCGGGCTCGTGGATCGGCCCCGGTACGCGTACGCGCAGCTGGCCGCTCATGCCGAGGTGGCCCATCAGGGCCTCCCCGGTGTCTGCGCCGCCCTCGTCGGCCAGACGCCACCACAGGAACTTGCCGCGGCGCACCACGGCGCTCAGCCGGGTCCCGAGCAGGGCGCCGCGCAGGCGGTCCGCTCCCCCGCTCTGACGGCGGATGATCCGGGCATCGAGCACCTCGACGGCCTCCACCGTGCGGCCGACGGTGCGGGGCGCGAGGCCTCGCCGCACGACCTCGACCTCCGGCAGCTCGGGCACGACTCAGCCCCGAGGGATGAGCGTCTCGCCGCGCTCGGCGAGGACGGTGCGCACCGCGCTCTGGGCCGCGGCGAGCTCGGCATCCTTCTTCGAGGCACCCTCTCCGCTCGCGGTGACCACGCCTTCGACGCTCACGGTCGCGGTGAAGACCTTCTGGTGCTCGAGCCCGTCCTCGGAGATCTGGTACGCGGGGCTCAGCCCGGAGGCGGCCGCGATCTCCTGCAGGCGGGACTTGAAGTCGTAACTGGACTCGAGGAACTCGTCGGAATCCAGCAGGGGCCGCATCAGGTCGAGCACGAACCGACGCGAGACGCTCTGCCCGAGCGCGAGGTGCACGGCGCCGATGACGGCCTCCGTGGTGTCGGCGAGGATGGAGGCCTTGGCACGGCCGCCGGTGAGGTCCTCGCCCCGGCCGAGCTTCACGTACGCACCCAGGTCCACCTTGGAGGCGATCACGGCGAGCGCACGGGTGCTCACGGTCGCCGCGCGGCGCCGGGCCAGGTCACCTTCGGGCAGCGTGGGGTGGGTGGCGTAGAGCTGCTCGGTCACGGCGAGCTGCAGCACGGCGTCACCGAGGAACTCCAGGCGCTCGTTGTGGGGGATCTCGTCGTGCTCGTAGGAGTACGAGCGATGGGTCAGGGCGAGATCGAGCAGCTCGGAGGCCTGCAGATCGGCCGCCTGCGCAGCGTCCAGCGGGAGCCCGTCGAGGAGCTTCTGCGGGTCGGCGGCCTCGGTCGAACGGCGCCTGCGCGCCATCAGCGGTCCTCGCTCTTGCTCTCGGGTCCGCCCTCGGATCCGTCCTCCTCGAACAGACCCTGCAGAGCGGCGAAGCGGTCGTCGAGGACCTCGTGGTGGTGCTCGGGATCGTCCTCCATGCGGAAGCCGCACTGGGCGCACAGCCCCGGGCAGTCCTCGCGGCACAGGGGGCGCTCGTCGGCCTCCATGGCGAGTGCGTCGCGCACCAGCGGGCCGAGGTTGACGTCGTCGCCCTCGAGCATCACGGTGTCCTCGCGCTCGTCGGCCTTGACCTTCTCGGGGTACATGAACAGCTCGTCGAGGCGGGCGGTGACGTCCTGCTCGAGCGGGTCGAGGCAGCGGGAGCACTCGCCCTCGAGGTGGGCGGTCACGGTGCCGTGCACGTAGACGCCCTCGACGACCGATTCGAGTTCGGCCTGCACGACGAGGTCCTGACCCTCGGGGGCCTGCATCGCGGCGCCGCCGACCTCGCGGGCGGTGGCGGCGATGGTGCGCTCGACATGACGATGCGAGCCGGTGCGGCCGACGAGGTCGACCGCCTCGAAGAGCAGGTCCTTGTCGAGCGGCGAGACGGAAGCGGTGTCGGAAGACATGGCGTGGCGGTCCTGTTCGGGTCGACGGATGTGATGCGCGGTGGCCTGGGGGACCACTCAGGATACGGGCGAAGCCCTCCGGAGCGCGTCCAGGGACGGCCCGGGCAGCATGTCGGAGACGTCACCTCCGAGACCATGGACCTCCCGGACCAGGCTCGAGGAGATGTGGGAGCTGGCGGAGTCGGTGAGCAGGAAGATCGTGTCGATCCTCGCGAGGTGCCGATTCATGCGCGCCATCGGCTCCTCATAGGCGAGGTCCAGCTGCGAGCGCAGTCCGCGCACGACGGCCCCGGCTCCGATCTCCCGGCAGAAATCGACCAGAAGGCCCTTGGGCAGGGTGCGCACCTCGACGGTGGCGGTCAGGCCCTCGTCCTCGACGCTGGCGGAGATCGCCGCCTTCCGAGTCTCCAGATCGAGCATCCCCTGCTTCGACGGGTTATGGGAGACGGCGATGATCACCTGGTGGCCGAGCGCGGCGGCCCGGCGGGTGAGATCGAGGTGGCCCAGTGTGAAGGGGTCGAACGAGCCGGGAAGGACGACAGTGCTCATGGCGCCACTGTAGTAGGTGCGGGAGAGGACGTCGTCGTCACCGGGACGGGGGTGAGCACTCGGGTCCCGAGCGCTCACCCCCGCCTGGGGATGTCCTGCCCTCCGATGCCTCCCGTCACACCGTGATGGGCTTCCCGGCTCTGCCTTCCTCGACGCTCGACCCGACGGCGCTCGGTGTCCGCGCCGGCCCGGTGCGCCGGGTCAGCATCCAGACCACCACGGTCGCGAGGACGACGACGATGGCAGGCCCGAGAATCGACAGCACGTCCCCGACCCCCGACGCGCGATCCGCCAGGACGGAGAAGTCCTGGCGCAGTGCAGCTTCGATCACGAACGTCAGCGTGTTGAGTCCGGCGTGCAGGACGATCGCGACCTCGAGGCCGCCGGTGCGCCAGGCGATCAACGCGGTCCCGATGGCGAATACGAAATACCAGACGTTCAACCACATGTCGGTCGAGAAGTGGATGACCGCGAAGACCGCACTCGAGACCAGGATGCCGACGATGAGGCCCGCCCGCGGTCCGCGCGCCCATCCTCCGGCGACACGGAAGACCAGACCGCGGTATCCGTACTCCTCGCCCGCGGCCTGCAGCGGGGTGAGCAGCAGTGAGGCGAGGATGAACCAGAGCACGTCCGTGTTCGGCCAGGTGGTGCCCTCCGGCAGCGGCGCTGAGTAGGAAACGGCCAGGTAGACGATCCACGTCGGAAGGATGAGAACGAACGCTCGCCCGAAGACGTCGAACCGGAAGCGCGAGATCACCGAGTGCAGCGATGGCCCCTTCACCCCGTAGAGCCAGCGCTGGATGAGCATGCTCCACGGAATGAGGAACCCGACGGATGCCAGGCCGGCGGCGTGGATCAGAGGCGAGTACTCCGGACCGCCGTCGGTGCCGATCGCGCCATCCAGTGCTGTCGCAGCGGCGACGACGACGATGCTGATGAGCAGCAGGCCGCCGAGAAGGAGCGCGATCGCGAGGATGCCGCGAACGATGCGTCGGTCCTCCCCGGCGAGCACGCGGTGATACTCGACCCCGGGGGTGATGGTGTGAGTGCGGGAGTTCATGGTGCGTGTTCCTTTCGGATCAGGCTGGGAAGAGCAGGACCCACCGGCGTGGGGTTCCACCGCCTACGAGGATCGCCGAGGTGCACTGGGCCCGAGTGGCGAGCGGACGGGCCGTCACACCGTGATGGGCTTCCCGGCTCGGCCTTCCTCGACGCTCGAGCCGGCGGTGCTCGGTGTCCGCGCCGGCCCGGTGCGCCGGGTCAGCATCCAGACCACCACGGTCGTGAGGACGATGACCACGGCGGGCAGCAGCGTCGTCCATGTCCCGACGCCCGCCGAGCGGTCGTAGGCGGCCGTCACGTCGACGTGCAGCGCAGTGTCGAAGAGGAAGCCCAGCGTGTTGAACCCCGCGTGCAGCACCACTGCGATCTCGATACCGCCGGTGCGCCAGGTGATCAGCGCGATCCCCACGGCGAAGAAGAGGTAGTTGAGGTTCAGCAGCAGGTCGGTCGAGAAGTGGACGAGACCGAACAGCACGCTCGAGACCACGATGCCGACCACCAGGCCCGCCCGTGCCCGCCGCGTCCACCCGCCGGCGACGCGGAGGATCAACCCACGGAATCCGTACTCCTCGCCGGCGCCCTGGAGCGGGGTGAGCAGCAGCGTGGCAAGGAGGAACCAGACCACATCCGTGTGGCTCCAGGTGGTCTCCGGCAGCGGGGACCAGTACAGGATGACTGTGACGAGGGCCCACGCGGGGATGATGAGAACCAGCGCTCGCCCGAAGATGTCGAACCGGAAGCGCGAGATCACCGAGTGCAGCGATGCGCCCTTCACCCCGTAGAGCCAGCGCTGGATGAGCATGCTCCACGGGATGAGCAGCGCGACGGAGGCCAGGCCCGCCGCGTGGAACAGAGGGGTGTATGCCGCGCGGCCGTCGGCGCCGGTCACGGGTTCCACCAGCGACACCGCGACGGTGAACAGGACGTTGAAGAACAGCATCCCGCCGATCAGGAGCACGATCGCGAGGATGCCGCGAACGATGCGACGGTCCTCCCCGGCGAGCACGCGGTGATACTCGACCCCGGGGGCGATGGTGTGGGTGCGGGAGTTCATGGTGAATGTTCCTTGAGGGTCGGAGTCAGAAGGGGTCGGGCGAAGGAGTGGGAGGGCGTAGGGCTCACGACACTCCGACGACGAGGGTGAGCGCGGCCCACGCCGAGACGGTGGCGATCGTCGTCCACAGGACGATCGCGATGGCCTGCCAGAGCAGCACCCACCGGCGCGGGGTTCCTCCGCCCACGAGGATCGCCGAGGTGAACTGGGCGGGTATGGCGAGCGGACCGAGGATGCTCGCTCCGGGGACGCCGAAGCGGACCACCCATCGCTTGAAGCGCTGGCGTCCCTTGGAGTCCGGTTTCGTGGCCGCCGGCTCCGGGATCGCCTCCTGAGCGACGCTCGATCCCGCTCCTGCGCCGGCGCCCACTGCGACCGGGCTGCGCCGTCGATCGACGACAGCCGTCCTGGCGCGTGAGGAGACCGCGACGACCACCAGCACGCTCAGGAAGTTCCCGACGGCCGCTGCGACGCCCGCGATGAGGGGGTGAAGGCCACCGGCGATCCCGATGATCGCCGCTCCCTCCCCATCGACGAACGGAATCGCGCCCGCGAGCAGGATGATGAACGGCTGGAGGATCTCGGGCACGTGGGCGACGAGCTCCTGGAAGCTGCCGATGAGCTGCTCGATGGGATTCATGTTCGGCCTTTCCTCTCTTGTCCTCTCAGGTGGGGTACCACGCGACCGCGTCGCACGATCGGCGTGCTGTTCTCCGCGGCGACACTGATGTATCCCATGGTCTTCACGTCCTGTGGTGAGTTCGGTGCGAACCATTCGCCCGGGCGAATCGTGCGGTGGCGTTCTTCGCGTCACGGTCGAATCGACGAGGCGATCGACCCGGCCGCGAGACGGCGACGTCCGTCGTCGTGGTGTGCCGGGTAGGAGGGATCGGCACCTGGTCATCCGCCGGGCCCTGCGCTGCGGTCAGGAGCGCTTCCCGGAAGGATCGAGCGCTCTGGAACCTGTCCTCCCGGTCCTTGGCGAGCGCCGTGAGGAGCACCGCATCGAGCGCTGGGGAGACCTCGGTGCGGTAGGTGCTGGCCCGCGGGGTGTCCCCGTGCATCTGCGCGTAGGCGACGGCGACCGGATCCTCGCCGATGAAGGGCGGCCGTCCGGTCAGCAGCTCGTAGAGCAGGCACCCCGCGGAGTACAGGTCGCTCCTGGCGTCGACGGGATCACCGCGTACCCGTTCGGGAGAGAGGTATTCAGCAGTGCCGAAGATCGTTCCGGTCCGGGTTAGCGTGGCAGCGGGATCACTCTCGACCTGCGCAATCCCGAAGTCCACGACCTTGATCCTGCCGTCGGTCGTGACCATGACGTTGGCAGGCTTGATATCGCGATGGACGACGCCTGCGCGATGACTGGACTCGAGCGCCGACAGGATCCTGGCCTGGTACCGGATCGACTCCTCGAGCGTGAGCGCGCCCTCGCGCAGGCGGGCCAGCAGTGACTGGCCGGCGACGTACTCCATCACGATGAACGGGACGCCCGGCTCCTCCGCCCGGCTGCCTCCGACGGGCCCCTGACCGACGTCGTACACGGAGACGATGCCGGGATGGTTGAGGCCGGCGACGGCCTGCGCTTCCTCCCGGAACCTGGATCGGAACAGCGGATCCCGGGCCAGCTCGCTGTGAAGCACCTTGACCGCGACCCAGCGCTCGAGGTGGATGTCGCGAGCCAGGTGGACGACGGCCGTGGCCCCGCGGCCCAGGACATCGTGCAGTACGTAGCGTCTGCCCAGCACGCGATCCGTGCCCATGAGGTCTCCTTGCTTTCCACTGGTCCGTGCGTTGGTCCGTGCGTTCCCGGACGGCGGTCGGGTGCCACGCTGTCGCGACGTGGTCAGCCTCGCACCGGCCGCCGAGCCCTCGCGTCGGTGGCAACCACGTAGTTCGTCACCACCCGAGGCCACCGAGCACTTCGGGGTCGACCGGAGAGGATCCGCGGCTATCGCGTTCCGCATCAGGGACGACTACGGTGGCGACTACTTACTTTTTGGACTCCTGACAGGAGCGTGATCTGGTGGACCTCGTGGGCCGGCGCTCCGAGCACGACGTGATCGAGAAGCTCCTCGCCCTGGCACGGACGGGACACAGCGGAGCGTTGGTCGTGCGCGGGGAAGCCGGTATCGGGAAGACGGCAGTGCTCGAACACGCACAGAGCAGGGCGGGCCTCTCTGCGTTCCGCGTGGAGTCCTCGGCCGGCGTCGAGTCCGAGGCGCAGTTCGCGTTCGCCGGGCTGCACCAGCTGTGCGCTCCCCTGCTGGATCGCACTCATTCCCTGCCCGAGCCGCAGCAGGCCGCGCTCGGAGTGGCGTTCGGACTCCACGGTGGCGCCGCACCGGACCGGTTCCTGGTCGGGCTGGCCATCCTGAACCTGATGGCCGAAGTCGCCGACGAGGTGCCTCTGCTGTGCCTCGTCGACGACGCACAGTGGCTGGACGAAGCATCGGCGCAGGTCCTGGCCTTCGTGGCCCGGCGGGTGGGGGCCGAGAAGCTGGCCCTCGTGTTCGGCGTGCGCGACTCCGATGACGGCGATCGCCTTCCGCTGACCGGATTGCCGGAGCTGCGCCTGGAGCGGCTCGGCGATTCCGATGCCCGTGCACTGCTCCGGGCGGCGGTGCGCACACCGCTGGACGAGGGGGTGCGCGAACGGATCCTCGCCGAAGCGGGCGGCAACCCGTTGGCGCTGCTGGAGCTGCCTCGCAGCATGCAGCCGACACGCTCGGCCGGCGGGTTCGAGCTGCCCGACGCGCTGAGCGTCCCGCATCGCGTGGAGGAGAGCTTCCGGCGCCGTTCAGTCAGCCTGCCTCCGCAGACGCAGCTGCTGCTTCTGCTCGCCGCGTCCGAGCCGACAGGCGACTCAGCGCTGCTGTGGCGCGCGAGCGTGCACCTGGACCTCGCTCCCGAGGCTGCGACGCCCGCGGAGGATGCCGGGCTGCTGGAGATCGGTGTCCGGGTACGATTCCGCCACCCGCTGGTGCGGTCGGCGGTGTACCGGGCGGCCATGCCATCGGACCGTCGCCGCGTCCACGGCGCCCTGGCGGAGGCGAGCGACCCGCAGGCCGACCCGGATCGTCGTGCGTGGTACTGCGCGCAGGCGGTGCTCGGGGCGGACGAAGACGTCGCCGCGGGGTTGGAGCACTCGGCGGAGCGGGCGCGCGCCCGTGGGGGCGTGGCCGCCGCGGCCGCTTTCCTGCAGCGCGCCGCCGAGCTGTCTCCGGAGCCTGCCGTGCGGGCGAGGCGGGCACTGGAGGCCGCCTACGCCAAGTACGAGGCCGGTGCATTCGACGCCGCCCTGGACCTCCTGGCCGTCGCGGCCACGGGGCCGATGGACGCCCTGCCACGCGCCCGTCTCGAACTGCTCCGCGCCCAGATCGCATTCCACCTGACACGAGGCGGCGATATACCCGGGATGCTGCTCGACGCCGCCAAGACACTCGCCCCGCTGAACCCGTCGCTGTCCCGCGAAACCTCCCTGCACGCGCTCGATGCCGCGATCCACGCCGGTCACCTCGCCCGCGGCTGCGGGTTGCCCGAGGCGGCCGAGGCCGCCGTCGACGCACCCCCGTCGCCGACGCCGCCCCGACCGGTCGATCTGCTCCTGGACGGTCTGGCCGCGAGATTCACGCAAGGGTTCGAGGCGAGCGTTCCTACCCTGCAGCGGTCACTGGCGACACTTCTCCACCACGAGTCCCGTGTGGAGGACGACGACCGCCGTTGGCTGTGGCTGGCCTCCCATGTCGCGTCGATGCTGTGGGATGACGAGGCCCTCTACACACTGGCCACCAGCGCCGTCCGCCTCGCCCGCGACGCCGGATCGCTGTCCACACTCCCCGCCGCGCTCAACGCCGTCGCCTCGATACTGGTGCTCACCGGTGAACTCACCCATGCCACTGAGCTGGCCGCCGAAGAGGCCGCGATCACGCAGGCGATCGGGGCCCCGCCGCTGCCGAATGCCCGGCTCATGCTGGCTGCCTGGCGTGGCCGCCAGCCCGAAACGCTGGACCTGTACGGCACTATGGTCAACGAGGCGACGGAACGTGGTGAGGGCGCGACGGTCAGCCTGGCCCAGGCCACGCTGGCAGTGCTGCACAACGGCTTGGGCAACTACGGCGACGCCCTCGCCGCCGCGAGACCACCGTGCGAGCACGACGACCTGGCGTACAGCAGCCTTGCCCTTCCCGAGCTCGTCGAAGCTGCAGCCCGCGCTGGTGAGCCGGAGCAAGCAGCGGCCGCGCTGGAGCGTCTCAGTTCCCGGGCCCGCGCCAGCGGGACGGACTTCGCGCTGGGGCTGGCTGCGCGCTCGCGAGCATTGACCACTCCTGGTCCTGCTGCCGAGGAGCACTACCGCGAGGCGATCGTGCGTCTGACGAACTGCCGGTGGGCCGTCTTCCTCGCCCGCACCCATCTGGTCTACGGCGAGTGGCTGCGCCGCGAGGGCCGCCGCCAGGATGCCCGGGAGCAGCTCCGCACCGCTCACCGGCTGCTGTCGACCATGGGCATCGAGGCGTTCGCCGCCCGCGCCGCCCGCGAGCTCCGAGCGACGGGCGAGCACCCCCGCGCCCGAACAGCCCAGCCCACCGATGAGCTCACCACCCAGGAGCTGCACGTCGCACGGCTGGTGGTCACCGGAGCAACCTCCCGTGAGGTCGCCGCGCAGCTGTTCCTCAGTCCGCGGACCGTCGAGGCCCACTTGCGCAACATCTTCCGCAAGCTCGGCATCACCTCGCGCCGCGAGCTCAAAGCGCTCCCCCTGCCCTGACCGGGCGGCGGCGGGCCGGCCGAAGATCGGTGGGTTCTACCGACGCGACGGCCAGGCCGCGCGGACCAGCCTGGCATCATGCATGAGCGGTCTCGCACTCACTCCTCTCGAGCAGCGCGGCCGTCCACGAACCGGAGAGAAGGAATGAAGGTCTTCATCATCGGCGTCAGCGGGGCGATCGGGTCTCTGCTGGCGGGGAACCTGATCGACCGCGGCGACGAGGTCGCCGGACTCGTACGTCGCCACGATCAGCGCACGGAACTCTCCGCCCGGGGCATCGAGGTCGACGTGGCTGAGCTCGCAGACCTGACTGCTGACTCGTTGGTTCCCCTGCTCACCGGGGCGGACGCGGTCGTCTACACCGCCGGGTCGAACGGCGGCACGAGGGAGGTCACGGCCGCCATCGATGGCGAGGGGGTGGTGACAGCCCTGGAGGCGGCCGGCCTCGCCGGCGTGAGCCGCTTCGTGCTGGTGTCCGTGCTCCCCGAGGCCGGGCGCGGGCACGACCTCGGCGAGGAGGTGGAGTTCTACTTCGCGGTGAAGAAGCTGGTCGACGTCACGGTCAGCATGAGCGACCTGGACTGGCTGATCCTGCGGCCGTCCCTGCTGGTGGACCGCGACGGGATCGGGACGATCTCGCTCGGTCCGGCGCAGCCCCACGACGAGATCGCACGTCAGGACGTGGCCGCCACGTTGGCGGAGCTGCTCCACGAGCCTCGGATCCACCAGCGGATCCTCGAGCTCACCCAGGGTTCGACCCCGATCGCTCGGGCGGTGCTGGCGAACGTTCCGTGACCGGCTCCTCTGGCTCAGGCGAGCTCGAGGAGCACCTCGTGGAGGCCATCCTCATGGATCGTGCCGATGGTGAGCAGTCCGCTGACGCCCACGAGTTCGTCGGTGCCGGAGCCGGGGACGATGACGTACTGCAGCGCCGGCTCGCCGGCGGTGATGGTGCCGAGCTGCTGGAGGGCGAGCGTGCCCCGGAGGCCGCCGAGGCTGCCCTCGAAGGTCTCCGTCGCCACGTAGCCGGCGCTGCCGCTCGCGGGGTCGCCCGCGGTGAGCATGACGCCGCGGGAGGTGCCCTCGGCCTCGCCGGTCCAGGTCTTGCTGAGGTCGAAGCGTCCGGCGACGCCGGGGATCGGCTCCCCGGGACTCATCTGCACGGAGAAGGTGGCGCGGAGGGTGCTCATGCCTCCAGTGTCCCAGGCTCCTGCGGCCCGTGGCGGCCGCCGGGAGCTGAGCCCTCAGCTCTGCCGGGCCCCGTACTCGCTGGCGAGGATCGCCCAACTCATCCCGTCGAGCCAGCGCCCGCTGCGGTGCAGAGATTCCTGGACGAACACGCCCTCGCAGCGCATTCCGATCTTCTCCATGATGCGACGCGAGGCGAGGTTCTCGGCGAAGCACCCCGCTTCGACGCGTCGCACACCGAGGCCCTCGATAGCAACGCGCAGCAGGGCGAGGGCGAACTCGGTGCCCAGGCCCTGGCCCTGGACGGCCGGGTCCAGCACCCAGCCGAGCTCGGCCTGCTGCCCGCGGGCCTGGCCGACCATGTCGGCCTGGGACCAGGCGTCCTGGCGCTCCACCTTGCCGACGGCGACGACGTGGCCGCCCTGGAGACCGACCACTGAGACGGGGAGGTGACTGTCCCAGCGCTCACGATGGTCCTCGAGCGTGGTGCTGAGGGTCGTGGTCCACTCCTGCACCTCGGGAGAGCGATGCCAGGGCCAGATCTCGTCCGCGTCCTGCGCGCGGGCGAGGCGCAGCTCGAGGCGGTCGGTGTGCTGCGGCCAATCGAGGTCGGTGAGTTCGGTCGTCATGCCTGAACCCTATGACGCTCACCCGTTCATCGGATCGCGCGCGTTCAGGGCCGCGACCACCTGGTCGTAGTCACCACGGGCTTCGCCGTAGCGCAGGAATTTCACCCGCTCGACCTGGATCTCCGTCGCCGCGGGCTGCGTCTGGAGGATCTCGATCACCTCGTCGGCGAAGTCCTCCAGTCCCATCGCCATCTCGTCCTCGGCGTGGCCCGGCATGAGATCGGTGGCCACCGAGGGCGGCACGATCTCGAGGACCTCGACGGCGGTGCCGGCCAGCTGGAGGCGCAGGGATTCCGAGAGCATGTGGATCGCGGCTTTGGTGGCGTTGTAGGTGGGAGTCGCGCGCAGCGGGGCGAAACCGAGTCCCGAGGAGACCGTCATGATCGTCGCCGAGTCCTGGGCGAGCAGGTGCTCCATGAACGCGGCGATCAGACGGATCGGGCCCAGCAGGTTGGTGGTGACGGTCACCTCCGCGGTGGCGAGGAAGTCCGTGGGATCTCTCCAGTCCTCGGCCCGCATGATGCCGGCCATGGCGACGAGCACGTCGAGGTCGGGGTGCTCGGCGAGCACCTGGCGGCTGGCGGCGGTGATGCTCGCCGGATCGGTGGTGTCGATGCGCACGGTGGCGAGGCCCGGATGCTCGGCGGCGATCTGCTCGAGGAGCTCGGTGCGCCGGCCCCCGACGATCACGTGGTTGCCGCGCTCGTGCAGGCGCAGGGCGAGGGCGAGACCGATACCGCTGGTGGCGCCGGGGATGAAGAGGGTGTGTCCGCTGATGTCCATGCCCTCGAGTCTGGAACTCCCCGGCGGTCGCCACCAGAGTGCGGTCATCAAGGGATCGCCGATCCCTGGCTCCCCGGCGCGGTGAGGTCGATACTGGCGAGATGGACAGGGACGCGCTGGCAGACTTCCTCGGGCGGCATCGCGCCGCCCTGACCCCGGCCGACGTGGGCCTGGCCCCGGGTGCTCGCCGCCGTACCCCGGGACTGCGTCGTGAGGAGGTCGCCCAGCTCGCGACGATGTCCACCGACTACTACACCCGGCTCGAGCAGCGTCGGGGCCCGCAGCCGAGCACCCAGATGCTCGCCTCCGTCGCGCGGGCGCTGCGCCTGACGGCCGACGAGCGTGATTATCTGTATCGGGTCGCAGGGCACAGCGCCCCGGAGCGTCTTCCGGTCGACGGATATGTGGCGCCCGCCTTGATGCGGGTGATGGATCGCCTCAGCGATACCCCGGCGCTGATCCTGTCCGCGCTGGAGGAGACGCTCGTGCAGAACGGTCCGGCCCGCGCACTGTTCGGTGACGACGACCATCTCAGCGGGTGGGAGCGCAGTGCGATCTTCCGCTGGTTCGATGACCCCGAACGGTCCCGCACCGTATATCCGCCCGAGGATCATGCCCATCACAGCCGCGCCCAGGTGGCCTCGCTGCGGGCCGCTTACGGGGCGATGGGGCCGAACTCCCGGGCCGCGGAGCTCGCCGAGATGCTGAGCGCGCGCAGTACGGAGTTCGCACATCTGTGGGACTCGCAGGTCGTCGCCCGGCGATTCGAGGACCACAAGGTGCTGCTGCACCCGGAGATCGGCCGCCTCGAGGTGGACTGCCAGGCGCTGTTCACGGAGGATCGTTCCCAGGTGCTGCTGGTGCTCACCGCTCCCCCGCGCAGCGAGGACGCCGGCAAGCTCGACCTGCTCGCCGCCCTCGGCACTCAGTCGGTGGCGGGCCCACCGAACTGGAGCACCGTCTCCCCGTAGGCCTTGGTGCCGTCGTCGGCCCAGCCGATCGGCCAGCTGAGCGCGCGGGAGCGACGTGAGCGCTCGATGACCACGAGGGCGTCGTCAGCCAGGGCCGGTCGCAGGGTGACCAGCAGCATCTCGAGAGCGTCGGTCGCGACATCGTAGGGCGGGTCCAGGAAGACCAGCGAGAACTCCCGCCCGCCGAGCTGGGCGCCGACGGTCTCGGCCTTCCCTGCGCGCACCTCGCAGCGAGATGCCAGGTCCAGGTCGGCGGCGGTGCGTCGCAGCTGCTTCACCGTCGGGCCGTGCAGCTCGACCAGCAGGGCATCGGCGGCGCCGCGGGAGAGGGACTCGAAGGCGAGGCCCCCGGTCCCCGCGTACAGGTCCAGCACATGGGCACCCGCGAGCGCGTCCCAGCCGTCCAGTCGGGAGAACAGGGCTTCGCGCACCCGATCGGAGGTGGGCCGGGTGCCCTTGCCGGGCGGGCCGGGAATGGTGCGGCCGCCGAGGGTGCCAGCGATGATCCGGGGCATATCAGCTCCTCTCCACGTCGGGGTCGGCGTCGCGCAGGCGGTTGTCGATGGCGCCGGCGAGATCGGGGTGGGCGGTGAGATCGGGGTCTGCGGCGATGACGGCGAAGGCATCCTCGCGGGCCTGTTCGATCACGCGGGCATCACGGATCACGTCGAGGTGCTTCAGGGTGCGCTGCAGTCCCGATTGTTCCTCCCCCACCAGGTCGCCGGCGCCGCGCACCTGCAGGTCCAGTTCGGCCAGCGCGAAGCCATCGGCCGCGGAGGCGATGCCCTCCAAGCGCTGGAACGTCTCGGTGCCCGGCTCGGTGCGGGTGTCGAGGAACGCGATGCCGGCGTGCTCGCCGCGGCCCACACGGCCGCGCAGCTGGTGCAGCTGGGAGACGCCGAAGCGTTCGGCGTCCAGCACGATCATCACCGAGGCATTGGAGACATCGACGCCGACCTCGATCACGGTGGTCGCGACCAGCACATCGATCTCGCCTGCGACCACGCGATCCATCGTGCGCTGCTTCTCCTCGGTGGTCAGGCGGCCGTGGAGGATGCCGAGACGGGCACCGGCCAGCTCCGGGCGCTGGGCGAGGCGCTCGGCGGTTGCGGTGACCCCGCGCGCCTCCTCGAGCGCGGTCTCGGAGATCTGCCCGTCCTCGTCGAGGATCACAGGGGCGGGAGCTTCGTCCGTCTCGTCGATGCGCGCGCAGACCACGAAGACCTGGCGGCCCGCGGTGACCTCCTCCCCGGCGCGCGCCCACATGCGCTGCTCCCACTTCGGGCTCTTCTCCGGGACCACGAAGCTGTCGACGCCAGCGCGCATGCCAGGACTCTCGCGCAGCGTGAGCACGTCGAGGTCGCCCACGGTGGCCAGCGCCGCGGTGCGCGGGATCGGGGTCGCCGTCATCACCACGACGTGCGGGCTCATCCCGGCAGGCCCCTTGGTGCGCAGGCGCCGACGGTGGTCCACGCCGAAGCGGTGCTGCTCATCGATCACCACCAGGGCGAGAGAGGCGAACTCGACGCTCTCGGTGAGCAGGGCGTGGGTGCCCACCACGATCCCTGCCTGTCCCGAGGTGACGTCCAGCAGGGTCTCGCGCCGCGCAGAGGTCTTCTGGGATCCGGTGAGCAGCCGCACCCGGGTGGCGTCGGCGTGGGCATCGAGCCGGCCGGCCCCGGAGAGCTCCCCGAGCAGATCGGTGATCGTGCGGTAGTGCTGCTCGGCGAGGACTTCGGTGGGGGCCAGCAGAGCGGCCTGGTGACCGGAGTCGACGGCGCGCAGCATGGCGCGCAGCGCGATGACGGTCTTACCGGAGCCGACGTCGCCCTGCAGCAGCACGCTGGTGGGGTGGTCGCGGCCGACCCGCTCGGTGATCTGGCCGCCGATCTCGCGCTGCCCGGAGGTGAGTTCGAAGGGCAGGCGCTCGTCGAAGGCTCCCTGGAGGGGTCCTTCGGCCTGCAGCGCCGGAGCCGGGGTGCGGGCGTCCAGGGCACGGCGCTGGGCGAAGATCGCCTGCAGCACGAAGGCCTCCTCGAACACCAGGTGCGCCACGCCGTCGCGGGTGTCCTGAGCCGTCCGTGGGAGGTGGACCTTCGCCACGGCCGCCGGGAGCGGCAGCAGGCCTCGTGCCGAGATCACCTCGGCGGGCACCGGTCGGGCCAGGTACTGCGCGAAGTCGACACCCTTCTCGGTGGCCGCCCGCATCGTCCGCTGGGCGATGTTCTGCTTCAGCGGGTACACGGGCAGCGGGCGCTGCGCGTACGCGAGGCCCTCGGGGGTGTCCTCGTACTCCTCGTAGTCGGGATGGGTGATCTGGGGCTTGTTCGCGTAGGTGTTCCACCCGACGGTCCCGCGCACGACCACGCTCTTGCCGACGCTCAGGCGGCTGCGATGCCAGGCCACGAGGTGCGGCTTGGCGAGGAAGAAGGTCAGGGTGATGTCCTCGATGCCGTCGGAGACGATGACCTCCAGGATGGATCCCCGGCGACTGCGCATGCTGCGCTCCGTGACGCCCACGACGGAGACGGTCGCACTCATCTCCTCCCCCACCTGGACCTCGTGGAGGGAGCGCAGCGGTGCCGGGATCGTGTAGCGGCGGGGCGCGAAGCGCAGCATCGTGTCGAGATCCTTGACCCCGAAGGAGGACATGGCCTTGGACTCCTTGGCCTCGAGGAGCTCCGTCAACGGCATGGACCCGCGGGCGGCTTCCCGTCTCCTGGCCATGCGGCGCCTCCTCGTTCTCTCGTGTTCTCCGGCCGACCCCTGGGCGCCTGCGGCGCCACGTGGGATGATGGTCGCGCGCGCACCGGGGTCCATCGTGCCACCCGGGAGTGACGTTGTGGCGGACTCCACAGCGTGCCGCACCGCCCCTCCCCTTCATGTCCGAGGGGTTTCTGGGCTATGCTTCCGTGGTTGCCCTGACCTCCGGGGGCCAGCGCCCCTGCGCTCACCCATGGTCACCGACTCCTGCGAATCGACATTGTGGGATGGGCGGGCACCCCGATCAGAATTCGACTTTTCAGGAGACGACAGTGGCTTCTTCCACGTGTGACATCTGCGCCAAGCACCCGAGCTTCGGCAAGAGCGTTTCCCACTCGCACCGCCGTACCTCGCGTCGTTGGAACCCGAACATCCAGTCTGTTCGCACTGTGATCAACGGGACCAGCAAGCGCGTGAAGGTGTGCACCTCCTGCCTCAAGGCAGGCAAGGTCAGCACGCTCGGCGCCTGAGCGGGACCGAACCAGGAACATCCATGTGAGCCCTCACCCTTCGGGGTGGGGGCTCACATGCATGTCCGGCCACGCCATGGCGGCGCACCGAGGTAACCTCGCGGTCACCAGCTTCCAAGGAGATCCGATGCCTGCGTCCTCCCCGACGATCCTGGCCACCAGCGCCGGGTATCGCCCTCATCCCCGACTGCGATTCGGCTTCGGGCCGATGATGGCCTTCACCGTGCAGCTCGCGCAGGAGATCCCCCGCTCTGACCGCGGCGGAGGGCCCAGGATCTGCCATATCGGGACGGCTGGCGGGGACGACTCCGGGTTCCAGCGGGACATGGAGGAGGCCGCCCGGGAGGCAGGGTACGAGCTGCACCACCTCAGCCTGTTCTCGATGCCGAATGTGGAGGACGTCGAGGGATACCTGCGCGGCTTCGACGTGATCTGGGTCAACGGCGGCTCGGTGGTGAACCTGCTCGCGGTGTGGCGCGCCCACGGCCTGCCGGAGATCCTGCGCCGGCTCTGGCAGGACGGCGTGGTGCTCGCCGGGGTCTCCGCCGGATCGATCTGCTGGTTCGAGGGCGGGGTGACCGATTCATTCGGCCCCCAGCTGGCCCCGGTCACGAACGGCCTGGGCTTCCTGCCCGGTGCCAACGGTGTGCATATGGATTCCGAACAGCGGCGCCGCCCGCTGATCCGGGAGCTGGTGGCGGCCGGAACACTCGGCGCCACGGTGTGCACCGATGACGGCGCCGGGCTGCTGTATCGCGGCACGGAGCTGGTCGAGGCGGTCACCGAGGTGGACGGCGCGAGGGCCTCCCGGATCATGCGCGATCCCTCCGGCCAGGTCATCGAGACCGAGCTCCCGATCCGTCTGCTGGGCTGAGCCTCAGGCGGAGCCCCGCAGCGCGGCGGTGAGTCCATTCGGGATCTCGACCAGATTCACCTGCCCTGCCTCGAGGAGCGGGAGCGTTGCCAGCAGAGGCGCTGCGTGAGGGTCCGTCGGGTGGTTGTCGAGATCCAGCGAGTGCACCCCGAGGCCGCGGAGGTCCGTCAGCAACGCCGCGAGGCAGAGGGCGACGTCGGTGCGGGAATGCGGGCCGGCAGAGTCGACGGCTTCGACACTGCCTTCACGATGGGGACCGACCGGTTCGTCGTAGAGATCGACCAGAGCCGTGATCCGACCTTCTCGAACTGTTGCCCAGCAGTGCTCTAGCACAGCCTCGTCGTAGAACTCCTCGCCGACGACTGGGCGGATGGTCTTGCGGGACGCCGTCGGCGACCAGCTCGCATGCTGCCAGAGGTAGCGATCCGTGAGGGCGTCGATGACCTGCTCCCGCGGAAGATCCGTCCAGCGCGCGACCCGGACGGATTCGTCCGATTCTCTGGCCGCACGCACCGTGGTGCACCACGCGGCGGTGCGAGTATCCGTCAGGTCGACGCTGAGGATCGGGATCGGGAGATAGACGTGGGCGCCGAGCGAGCGCAGAAACTGATCACGTTCGGAACCGGGCACCACTCTGTCCGACAGAGGATTCCCGCTGAACCTGCCGAGTTCGCGCAAAAGCGCTGTGCCGTGTCCACGGCGTCGGTGCGCCGGGTCGATCTCGAGCTCGGCCATGTCGCGACCGGGGTGGACGCGGTTCGGGCCGATACGTCCGACACCGATCACGAGGCCCTCCCGGACGTCGGGATCCTCGACCGTCACCACCAGGGCCCGGCAGCCCTCGCGCCAGCCGTCGGGCTGCAGCCAGCTGAAGCGGGCGCCGTCGTGCCCTCGATCGGCCGCGGTGGCCGGGCGAATGCTCCGCCCGGCCACCGCGTTCTCAGCACCGTCGCGCATCGGGATCAGGCGACCTCGGCGTCCTCGAAGGTCGCGGTGTCGATGACGGCACGGAAGAAGACCTCGCCGGCGACCACGCGGTCGTAGGTCGCGTCGGCTTCGTCGACACCGATCGTCTCGATCTGGGCAGCGATGCCGTGCTCGGCGCAGAAGTCGAGCATCTCCTGGGTCTCGGCGATGCCGCCGATGTTGGAGCCGGCCAGCACCTTGCCGCCACCGATCACGGAGCCGAAGCTGAGGGACTGGTTCTCCGGCGGCAGGCCCACCACGGCCATGACGCCGCGGGGCTTCAGTAGGCCCAGGTAACTGTCCACGGGGATGTCGGCGCTGATCGTGTTGAGGATCAGGTCGAACTGGCCACGGTGGTCCTGGAAGAAGCCGTCCTCGGTGGTGGCGAGCATCTGCTGCGCACCGAGTTCGATCGCCAGCTGCTCCTTCTTGCGGGAGCGGGACAGGACAGTCACGTCGGCGCCCATGGCGGCGGCGATCTGCACGCCCATGTGGCCGAGCCCGCCCAGGCCCAGCACGGCGACCTTCTTGGGGGCTCCGTCCTTCGCCTGGTCGGCTCCCCAGCGGGCCAGCGGCGCGTAGGTGGTGATGCCGGCGCACAGCAGCGGGGCCGCGGCATCGAACGCCATGGCGTCGGGGATGCGGCACACGAAGCGCTCGTTGACCACGACCTTCTGGGCGTAGCCGCCCTGGGTGATGGTGCCGTCCACATCGGTCGCGTTGTAGGTGCCGACGTTGCCCTGCAGGCAGTTCTGCTCCTGGTCCGCGCGGCACTCCTCGCACTGCCCGCAGGAATCGACCAGGCAGCCCACGCCCACGCGGTCGCCGACCGTCCAACCGGTCACGTTCTCACCCACGGCCTCGACGATGCCGGCGATCTCGTGGCCGACGGTCAGCGGGAAGTGTGCCTCGCCCCACTCGTTGCGGATGGTGTGGATGTCGCTGTGGCAGATCCCGGCGGCCTTGATGTCGATGACGACGTCATCGGGGCGCGGGTCCCTGCGCTCGATGGTCGTGACGCGGAATGGCTGGTCGGGGCCGGTCTTCTGCAGTGCCTTGACCGTGATCGACATGGTGTCTCCTTCAGTTCCTGGGGGTCGCCCTCGAAGGGCGCGCCTCAGCTTAGGCGGACGGACCGAAGTGGTCGAAGCCCGTTCCGGCGATCTCGGCGCCCCCCAGCAGGACGGAGTGCTCCTTCTCTCCGACGCCGGGCAGGACCCGCCCGATCGGTCGGAACCCCGCGGGGACGGAGCCGGCCGGGAAGGTCGCGAGCATCGCGTGCTCCTCCCCGCCGTGCAGCACCCAGTCCCAGGGGTCCGCGCCGACCTCTGCAGCGACGACGGCGAGCTGCTGCGCATCGGGTCCCAGAGCTGCGGGGTCCAGGTCCAGCCGCACGCCGGAGGCTCGCGCGATCCGGCCGCCATCGCGCACCAGTCCGTCGGAGAGGTCCATCATCGCGCTCGCGGTACGGCCGACGGTCCACCCCAGAGCGAGGTCGGGATCGGGAGCGTCATGCCAGGTGACGAGATCACCGTGCCCACCGGCTCCGTCGACCGCTCCGTCCTGCACCCGGACCCGTCCGGACAGCACGAGGGCGAGGCCCGCGGCGGAGCGACCCAGGCGCGGGGAGCCGATCGTGAGCACGTCCCCGGGATGGGCGCCGGAGCGCAGCACCGGTTCCTGGCCCTCCTCGAGGGCACCGAGCGCGGTGACGGTGAGGGCGAGCTGTTCGGCCTGCCCCAGGTCGCCGCCGACGACCTGCGCCCCATCGGCCTGCGCGCGGTGGGCGATCCCGATCGTGAGCTCCTCGAACACCCGGGAAGGGGTGTCGGCCGGTGCGGACAGCGCGACCACCAGGGCAACGGGGCGGGCGCCCATGGCGGCGACATCGGCGAGGTTCTGCACGGCGGCCTTATGACCGATCCAGCGCGCGGTCGTGGTGTGCGCCAGGAAATCGTGCCCCTGGACCAGGGTGTCCGTGGTGACCACCACCCGTGGGGTGGGCAGGCGCACGACGGCCGCATCGTCCCCGGGGCCCACCTCCACGCGGGGGTCGCTGGACAGGTGCGGGAGCATCCGGGCCAGGAGCCCGGCCTCCCCGAGGTGCGTGTCGCCGGTCATCACCCCAGTGTGCCGGACGGGTACCCTCGAGTCGTGCCCCGCCTCCGACTTCCCGCCCTGGCCGCCGCGGGCCTGCTGACCGTGTCGCTGGCGGCCTGCGGAACCGTGCAGGTGCCCGCCGGTCCCGCCGCCACGGATCCCACCTGCGCAGAGATCCTCCTCGCCGCCCCGCCGCAGGTGCTGGGCATGGACCGGACGGAGACCTCCAGCCAGGGCACCGCCGCCTGGGGAAGCGGCGAGGACACCGTGGTGATGCGCTGCGGCGTCACACCACCCGGGCCCACCACCGACATCTGCACCACCCTCGAGGACGGCAACGGCGTGCAGATCGACTGGATCGTCCGCGAGCTCGAGGACGAAGTGTTCCTGTACACGACGTACGGGCGCGAGCCGGCCATCGACGTCTCCGTGCCGCGCTCGGCCGCGCCCGATCAGCCCTCGGGTGCTGCGCTCGACCTGTCCCAGGTGGTCAGCCGGAACATCGAGGCGACCGACCACTGCGTCGGTCCCGGCGACGAACCCGCCTGAGCGCTGCCTCGGTCCTGCTCAGCGGGGACCGAGTCGGCGGCCGCGGGCCTGCTCGACGAGATCCGTGATGAGGTCGGAGTAGCTCAGGCCCATGTTCTGCCACAGCACCGGGAACATCGAGTACGGCGTGAAGCCGGGCATCGTGTTGACCTCGTTGACCACCACGCGACCCTCCTGCGAGACGAACACGTCCACTCGGGCCAGTCCCTCCAGTCCCAGCACCGTGAACGCGCGGGAGGCGATCTCGCGGACTTCCTCGAGCACGGCGTCCGGCAGGGAGGCCGGCACGTCGATGCTCACGGTGCCCTTGCCGAAGTACTTCGCCTCGTAGTCGTAGAAGTCGAGGTCATCGCCCACCTTGACCTCACCGGGCACGGTGGTGCGCACAGGAGTGCCCTCGACGCCCTGCAGGACGCCGCACTCGACCTCGCGGCCGAGGACGGTTTCCTCGATCAGCACCTTGGGGTCTTCCGCGAAGGCTGTCTTCAGGGCGAGGTCGAGCTCGGTCGGGTCGCTCACGCGGGTCACCCCCAGGCTCGAGCCGGCGCGCGCGGGCTTCACGAACCACGGAAGCGGGTGATGGCGCTCCAGGTGGGTCAGCACCTGATCGGCCCCGGCGGCCCAGCGGTCCTCGTGGACCACGATGCCGGGAGCGCACTCGATCCCTGCGGCGCGCAGATTCTGCTTGGTGGCGGCCTTGTCCATGCAGGACGCCGAGGCCAGGACTCCGGAGCCCACATACGGGATATCGAGCATCTCGAGCATGCCCTGGACGGTGCCGTCCTCGCCGTAGGCGCCGTGCAGCACCGGGAAGACCACGTCGATCTCCGCCAGAGGGGTGACGGCTCCGTCCCGCACCTGGCGCAGCACGCTGCGCTCCCCTGCCCGGTGCCGGGTGGCGGGCAGCAGCACCTCGGGGCCCTCGGAGGCGACCTCCGGGGCGTTCCCGTCGACCAGGGTCCAGTCCGAAGGATCGTCGGAGACGTGGACCCAGCGGCCGTCCCGGGTGATGCCGACGGCGATCACGTCGAAACGTTCACGGTCGATCGCAGCGAGGATGCCGCCGGCGGTGACGCACGAGATGCCGTGCTCGCCGCTGCGGCCGCCGAACAGGAGGGCGACGGTGGTTCTCATGAGGGAAGGATATTCATTCCGGCCGGACGCCGCGCGCCAGCAGGGCCGTGGTGACCTCATCGATCCGGGCACCGTGATCGACGACATCCACCACGGCCGCGGTGATAGGCATGTCCACGCCCAGTCGAGTCGCGAGATCGGCCACGGCCCGGGCGGTCGCGACGCCTTCGGCGGTCTGCCCCACCTCGGCGGCGGCGGCGCGGACGTCGAGCCCGCGCCCCAGCGCAAGGCCCAGTCTGTGGTTGCGGCTCAGAGGAGAGGAGCAGGTGGCGACCAGGTCGCCCATCCCGGCGAGCCCGGCGAAGGTCTCGCGCCGGCCGCCGAGGGCCACTCCGAGCCGGGTGATCTCTGCCAGGCCGCGCGTGATCAGGCTCGCGGTGGTGTTGTGGCCGTGCCCGAGTCCGCTCGCCGCACCTACCGCGATCGCGATGACGTTCTTCACCGCTCCGGCGATCTCCACGCCGACGACGTCGGTCGAGGTGTAGGCGCGCAGGTAGGGCGCCTCGCACCAGGTGGCCAGCACGGAGGCGAGCTCCTCGGACTCGGCGGCGACGACGCTCGCGCAGGGGCGGCGCTCGGCGATCTCCGCCGACAGGTTCGGGCCCGACAGGACCCCGACGCGCTCGCGATCCGCTCCCCCGGCGTCGACGAGGATCTCGCTGATCCTGGCGTCCGTGCCCCGTTCGATGCCCTTGGTCAGCGAGAGCACCGGGACGGGTGGCAGGGCCGGCCACTGCTCGAGAGTCCCCCGCATCGACTGGGCCGGGACCGCGACGATGATCCCGTCGGCCCCGTCGAGCGCTTCGCGGATGGAGGACGTGCCGGTCACCGTCGGCGGCAGCTCCCGTTCCCCGGTGTAGGCACGATTGCGATGCTCCTCGCGGATCTCGCGGGCGACCTCCTCGCGGCGCGCCCACAGCGTCACGTCGGCGCCGCCGTCGGCGAGGACCTGCGCGAAGGTGGTGCCCCAGCTGCCGGCCCCGAGAATGCTCAGTCGTGTCATCGTTGCCTCACTGCTCGATAGCCGCGCTGCGGCCTGCCCGCTTCAGGGCGGTGGGTGTCCAGGCGGCTGTCATGCAGCACGGTCGGCGGCTGCTCCTGGCGGATCTCGCCCAGCAGGGCGGCGATGGTCTCCATCAGCTCCTCGGTGACCCGGAATGCGGCCTGATGGACGGTCTCGTCCTCGCGGCGGGTGACGGTGTACGGCTCCCCGATCCGCACCTCGAGGCGACGGCCCCGGCCGGGGCGGGGGATCGGTGACCCCACGGGCCACAGTGCGCGCCCGCCCCAGCTCGCGATCGGCAGCAGCGGAGCCCCGGTGTCCAGCGCGAGCCGGGCCGCGCCGGTGCGCGCCCGCATCGGCCACAGCTCAGGATCTCGGGTGTAGGTGCCCTCGGGGAACACCATGAGCCCCTCGCCGCGGCCCAGGGCCTCCCGGGCGGCGTCCAGAGCATCGGAGCCGCGGGAGGTGCCCCGATTCACCGGGATCTGCCGGGCGAGGCGCAGCAGCGTCCCGAGGACGGGGACGCGGAACATGGCGTCCTTGGCCATGAAGCGTGGGGCGATGCCCTGAGCCTGCAGGAGGTGGCCGTAGGCGAAGGCGTCCAGCGGGCCCAGGTGATTGCCGCAGGCCACCACGGCGCCCTTCGCCGGGACGTTCTCGGCGCCGATCCAGGTGGGCCGGGCCAGCAGGGTCAGTGCCGGGCGCAGCGGAAGTTGGGCGAGGGCCACGACGATCCCTGCCCGCCGGGAAGGGGCCCGGGCAGTGCCGACGTCCCAGCTGCGCAGCAGCGATACGCTCACCGGTCGGTGGCGGGCGTGCGACCCAGGGCTTTGCGGGTGGCCTGACCGGTCAGAGCCCGCACGCCGGAGCCTCCGGTCATGGTGCGACGGCGCAGCGTGGTCGGGGCTCGCCGGGCCAGAGTGTTCACGGCGGCCGCATGCATGAGTCTGCGAGGGGCGAAGGCCAGGCGGCCCCGCACGGAGCGGTACTTCACGGCGGTGGTGACCTGCAGCAGGTCACCGCCCGGCAGCAGCGCCACCCCGATGCGCACCCTCATGTTCTCGTCGTCGTCGATGATCAGCGCCTCGGAGCCCACCACCTCGTCGGCCAGGTATTCCTTGTTCGGTGGCGGGACCATGTCGAACAGGCGGATCGCCTCATCGCGCAGCGCCCTCATCCCCCGCTGGGACAGCGGGGTGTTCTCGTGGGAGAAGATCGCGTCGGCCCACACCCGCGGATCGGGTTCGTCGACCCCTGCGGTGGGCACGATGACCACATCGCAGTAGTCCGGGATCGGGATGTCGCGCAGTGCCAGCGAACTGCCGGCGGTCGTGGCCGGACCCGTGTGCAGATCCGCGTCGGACGGGACGTCGTCGCTCATGGTCAGCTGTGCTCCCTCGGCTCGCAATGGGTGGTCGGTGCTCCCGCGACGTCAGTTCTCCCAGTATTCAGCGCCCAGCGCCGTGAGCTTCTCCCGGAAGGACTCGTAGCCGCGGTCGATGAGGTCGATGCCGCGGATCGTGGAGACGCCCTCGGCGCCGAGCGCAGCGATCAGGTACGAGAAGCCGCCGCGCAGATCGGGGACTGTGATGTCCGCGCCACGCAGGGTCTTGGGACCGGAGATCACGGCGGAGTGGTTGTAGTTGCTGCGCCCGAACCGGCAGCTGGAGCCACCGAGGCACTCGCGGTACACCTGGATGTGGGCGCCCATGTCGTTCAGCGCCGACGTGAAGCCCAGCCGGTTCTCGTACACCGTCTCGTGGACGATGGAGATGCCGTCGGCCTGCGTCAGCGCGACCACCAACGGCTGCTGCCAGTCGGTCATGAGGCCGGGGTGCACATCCGTCTCCACCGCGATCGCGCGCAACGGCGTGCCCGGGTGGTAGAAGCGGATCCCGGCCTCGGTGATGTCCATCCCGCCGCCGACCTTTCGGAAGGTGTTCAGGAAGGTCGCCATCGGCTTCTGCTGGGCGCCGCGCACGAGCACCGAGCCCTTGGTCACCAGCGCCGCGCAGGCCCAGGACGCGGCCTCGATGCGATCGGGCAGTGCCACGTGCTCGTAGCCGCCCAGCTCCTCGACGCCCTCGATGGTGATGGTGCGGTCGGTCTGGACCGAGATGAGCGCACCCATCTTCTGCAGCACCGCGATGAGGTCCTCGATCTCGGGCTCGACGGCGGCGTTGACCAGCTCGGTGATGCCCTGGGCGCGCACAGCGGTCAGCAGGACCTGTTCGGTCGCACCGACGCTGGGGTACTCCAGGTGGATCTTGGCACCACGCAGCCCGTTCGGCGCCGTGATGTAGATGCCCATCTCGCGCTTGTCCACGACCGCGCCGAAGTTGCGCAGCACATCGAGGTGGTAGTTGATCGGACGGTCCCCGATCCGGCACCCGCCGAGATCGGGGATGATCGCCTCGCCGAGGCGGTGCAGCAGCGGACCGCAGAACAGGATCGGGATGCGGGAGCTGCCCGCATGCGCGTCGATATCGGCCACGTGGGCGCGCTCGACGTTCGAGGGGTCCATGCGCAGGGTGCCGCCGGCGACGTCGCGCTCGACCTTGACGCCGTGGATCGACAGGAGCTCGGAGACGATCTGCACGTCGCGGATGTCCGGGACCGATTCCAGCACGCTGGGGCGGTTGCCCAGCAGTGACGCCACCATCGCCTTGGAGACCAGGTTCTTCGCCCCGCGGACGGTGATCTCACCGTCGAGGGGGCGCCCTCCGCGGACGTGGAATGTCGAGCTCATAGTGTCCTTGCTTCGCTGGACAGGCGTCACGGACGCCCGGTGTCTGACCAGCTCACCATACCGGAGCACACTGCGCGGACACCGCGATCCCCGTCATACCCGCGCCGACCGACCGGGCGGTGGGTCAGACGCTCTCGGCGTTGCGCGCGGGCAGCGTCTTGGGCAGCCACGCCGGGCGCTTCGCCTCGAAGTCCGTGATGTCCTGCTCGTGGCGCAGGGTGAGGCCGATATCGTCCAGGCCCTCCATCAGGCGCCAGCGGGTGTAGTCGTCGACGTCGAAGCGGAATACGGCTCCAGCCTCGCCCGCGTGGGCCTGACGGTTCTCGAGGTCGATGGTCACCTCGGTGCCGGGCGCCTCCTCGAGGATCTTCCACAGCTGCTCGAGGTCGTCCTCGGAGAGCACGCCGGCGACGAGGCCCTGCTTGCCGGCATTGCCGCGGAAGATGTCCGCGAATCGGCTCGAGAGCACGGCCTTGAAGCCGTAGTCGCGCAGTGCCCACACGGCGTGCTCACGGGAGGATCCGGTGCCGAAATCGGGACCCGCGACCAGCACGGAGCCCTTCGTGTAGGCGGGACGATTCAGCACGAAGTCGGGATCGTTCGTGCGCCAGGCGTGGAACAGGCCGTCGTCGAATCCGGTCTTGGTGACCCGCTTGAGGTACACGGCCGGGATGATCTGGTCGGTGTCGACGTTGCTGCGACGCAGGGGGACACCGATGCCGGTGTGGGTGGTGAAGGCTTCCATGGCGATGCTCCTGATCAGGCGACGGGCTGGAGATCGGAGGGCGCGGTCGGGGCGCCCAGATCCGACGGGGTGGACAGCGTGCCGCGCACCGCGGTGGCAGCGGCGACGACCGGGGACACCAGGTGGGTGCGTCCGCCCTTGCCCTGGCGGCCCTCGAAGTTGCGGTTCGAGGTGGAGGCCGCACGCTCCCCCGGCGCGAGCTGGTCGGGGTTCATGCCCAGGCACATGGAGCAGCCGGCCTGGCGCCACTCGGCACCGAAGGCGAGGAAGATCTGATCCAGCCCCTCCTTCTCGGCCTGCAGCCGCACCCGTGCCGACCCCGGCACGACCATGACCCGCACCTCGGGGTGCTTCCGGCGTCCCTCCAGCACGGAGGCGAAGGCCCGCAGGTCCTCGATGCGGCCGTTGGTGCACGACCCCATGAAGACGGTGTCGACCTTGATGTCCTTCAACGGGGTGCCGGGGACGAGGTCCATGTACTCCAGGGCGTTCTCGGCGGCGACGCGGGCGTTGTCGTCGGTGAAGTCCTCCGGGGCCGGCACGGAGGCCGACAGCGGCAGACCCTGGCCGGGATTGGTGCCCCAGGTGACGAACGGCTCGAGGTCATCGGCGTCGATGTGCACCTCGGTGTCGAAGGTGGCGTCGTCCTCGGAACGCAGCGTCTTCCAGTACTCGACCGCCTCGTCCCAGTCCGCGCCCTGCGGGGCGTGGGGACGGCCCTGGACGTACTCGAAGGTGGTCTCGTCCGGGGCGATCATGCCCGCGCGGGCGCCGGCCTCGATGGACATGTTGCAGATCGTCATCCGGCCCTCCATGGAGAGCGTGCGGATGGCCTCGCCGCGGTACTCGAGCACATAGCCCGCGCCGCCGCCGGTCCCGATCTTCGCGATCACCGCGAGGATGATGTCCTTCGCGGTCACGCCCGGCTTCAGAGTGCCGTCGACGGTGATCGCCATGGTCTTGAACGGATTCAGGGGCAGCGTCTGGGTGGCGAGCACGTGCTCGACCTCGCTGGTGCCGATGCCGAAGGCGAGCGCGCCGAACGCACCGTGGGTCGAGGTGTGCGAGTCCCCGCACACCACGGTGATGCCCGGCATCGTCAGGCCCAACTGCGGGCCCACGACGTGCACGATGCCCTGGTCCACATCGCCCAGGCTGTGGATGCGCACCCCGAACTCCTCGGCATTGCGTCGCAGGGTGTCGATCTGGGTGCGCGAGGTGAGGTCCGCGATCGGCTTGTCGATGTCGATCGTCGGGGTGTTGTGGTCCTCGGTCGCGAGCTGCTGATCGAGGCGACGGGGGGTGCGGCCCTCCTGGCGGAGACCGTCGAACGCCTGCGGGCTGGTCACCTCGTGCAGCAGCTGGAGGTCGATGTACAGCAGATCCGGTTCGCCGTTCTCTCCGAGACGGACCACGTGATCCGCCCAGACCTTCTCCGCGAGGGTCCCCGCCATGTCGATCCTTCCCTGCGTCCGTCGTGGGGACGCGCGTCTGCATGCTGAAACGCGCTCGGGGTGCAAGCGCAGGTCCCATCGTGTGCCGGTCCATGATCTGACGCACTTGCGTCTCACCAAATAAGACGGCAGTATCGGAGCATGGACAAGATCTCGGAGGAGAACGGCAGCGGCGTCGGCGTGCTCGACAAGGCGGCCATCGTGCTCGGTGCCCTGGAAGCTGGACCTGCCACTCTCGCCCAGCTCGTGCAATCGACCGGGTTGGCCCGCCCTACTGCCCACCGCCTGGCGGTGGCGCTCGAGTACCACCACCTGGTCTCCCGCGACATGCAGGGCCGCTTCATCCTCGGACCGCGCCTGGGTGAGCTGGCCGCCGCCGCCGGGGAGGATCGACTCCTCGCCGCCGCCGGCCCGGTGCTGGCCGCCCTGCGCGATCACACCAGCGAGTCCGCCCAGCTCTACCGTCGCCAGGGCGACCACCGCATCTGCGTCGCCGCCGCCGAGCGCCCGATCGGGTTGCGCGACTCCGTCCCGCTGGGCTCGGCGCTGACCATGAAGGCCGGGTCCGCTGCACAGATCCTGCTGGCCTGGGAGGAGCCGGATCGCCTGCATCGCGGACTGCTCGGGGCGCGCTTCACAGCCACTCAGCTCTCCGCCGTGCGCCGTCGCGGGTGGGCGCAGTCCATCGGCGAGCGCGAGCCCGGCGTGGGCTCCGTCTCAGCCCCGGTGCGGGGCCCCAATGGCCGTGTCGTGGCCGCCCTGAGCATCTCCGGTCCGATCGAGCGCATCACTCGCCAGCCGGGCCGACTGCACGCGGCCTCCGTGATGAGCTCCGCGAACCACCTCACCGAACTGCTGCGCCGCGCAGGGGCCTGAGCTCCTCAGTCCCGTTCGATCCAGACCGGCGTATTGGCGTATCGCAGCACGGTGACCAGCTGACGGGGCGCGGAGACAGGCTTGTCGGGCCCGTGGACGCGGTCCCCCGCCACCACGATCATGCTCGCCCCCTCACTGGCATGCACGAGTTCCTTCGCGCTCCCGGTGGCGGCGACGCTCACATCGCGCACGTACACGTTCGGGTGCGACAGCGCGATCCGTTCGCTGGTGCGCGCAAGGATCTCCTGCGCCTGCTCCGGGGTCGTCTCGGCGCGGACGATGAGCTGGATGTCCTGGCGATACGCGGAGGCGAGATCGGCAGCGCGGGTGACGACCTCGGTCGCACTCTCGTGATGGACCAGCCCGATCGGCCCGTCACTGTCGACCATGCCGCGCACGACCACGACCGGACAGTGGGAGCGGGCGGCAAGCGCCAGGCTCTTGGAGCCGACGATGAGCGTCAGCAACCGGCCCATCCCCCGCCCGCCGACGACGATCACGTCAGAGTCGCTGCTGGCCTCGACCAGCACCGGCACGGCATTGCCGTCGACGATCTCCGAGGTGATCGGGAGATCTGGATGCCCTTCCCGGGCGATCGCCAGGGCGTCCTTGATCAGGCTGTGCGCGGCGTTGCGGATGCCCGATCCGGTCATGCCCGGGATCGGATCGGTGTTCACATCGAGCTCTGTCCACACGAAGGCGTGGATCAGGTGCAAGGTGCCGCCGACCCGCTCGGCATGGCGAGCGGCCCATTGGACGGCGAGGTCCGACTCGTCGGCGTCGAAGACGCCCACGGTGATCATCGGCGGCGTATTCTGCGGCGCTGGCGGAGTGACGTGCGTCATATCGCGACGATACTCCGTCCGGCGCCCGATTCCCAGGAGAACTGGACACCTGGAGGCGGCAGAAGAACATTGCGGGGAAACAGAAAAGGAGCCGATACCTATGGCATCGACTCCAGTCCGTACCCCGTACCGGATTTGAACCGGTGTTACCGCCGTGAGAGGGCGACGTCCTAGGCCGCTAGACGAACGGGGCCTGCGCAAGAACCGAAGCACTCGCGTCGTACCCCGTACCGGATTTGAACCGGTGTTACCGCCGTGAGAGGGCGACGTCCTAGGCCGCTAGACGAACGGGGCCTGCGCAAGAACCGAAGCACTCGCGTCGTACCCCGTACCGGATTTGAACCGGTGTTACCGCCGTGAGAGGGCGACGTCCTAGGCCGCTAGACGAACGGGGCGCGGACCGCACGGCGAACAATCGCCGTGAAGCGCTGGGGTACCAGGACTCGAACCTAGAACGACGGTACCAGAAACCGCTGTGTTGCCAATTACACCATACCCCATGGTGAGAGCACGTTTCCTTGTCTCTTCCCGATCTGTTCCCCGGTGGAATCCGAGGCCTTATCGAGCTGATCCGCAGTGGCGTACCGAGGTAAGACACTACCGGGTCTTCTCGTCCTTGACAAAGCGAGAAGGGCCTTGAGCGCTGTGAGGCTGAGCACGCCGCCCCACAGCGCTCATCAGGTCACCGAGCCGTGGCGAGCCGATCGCGCAGCGCGCGCAAGCGGGCCAGGCTCGAGGGCTTGCCCAGCAGTTCCATGGACTCGAACAACGGTGGGGAGATGCGTCGGCCGGAGATCGCGCTGCGCAACGGCCCGAAAGCCAGTCGCGGCTTGATGCCGAGGTCCTCGACGATCGCCTCGCGCAGGACGCCCTCCAGAGGCGCTGCGGTGAAGGACTCGGTCGGCACCGCCTCGACCTCGGAGATCGCCCGCTCGAGCACGGCCACCGGGTCGTCCCCGAGCTTCTTCAGAGCATCGTCCTGGACCACCAGGTCCTCGTCGGCGGTGAACAGGAAGCCCATCAGGTCCGGGGCCTCGCCGAGCAGGTTCATGCGGGTCTGCACGAGCGGGGTGGCAGCGGAGACCAGTGCGCGCTGCTCCGGCGTCACGGTCTCCCCCAGCACGCCACCGTGCTGCAGATACGGGATCAGTCGCTCGCTGAGATCGGCCTCGGGCAGCAGCCGGATATGGTCCGCGTTGATGGCGGTGGCCTTCTTGATGTCCACGCGAGCCGGATTCGGGTTGACGTCCTCGGCCGTGAAGCGTTCGACGAGCTGCTGGCGGCTGAAGATGTCCTCGTCTGCGCTGTAGCCCCACCCCAGCAGCGAGAGGTAGTTGACCATGCCTTCGGGCACGAATCCCTGTTCGCGATAGAGGAACAGGTCTGCCTGCGGATCACGCTTGGAGAGCTTCTTGTTGCCCTCGCCCATGACGTAGGGAAGGTGACCGAACTCGGGGACGCGCTCGGCGACGCCGATGTCGATCAGGGCCCGGTACAGCGCGATCTGACGTGGGGTCGAGGACAGGATGTCCTCGCCACGCAGGACGTGGGTGATCCGCATGAGCGCGTCGTCGACGGGATTGACCAGCGTGTAGAGCGGCTGACCGTTGGCGCGCACCACGACGAAGTCCGGCGTGGTGCCGGCCTTGAAGGTGATCTCACCGCGCACCAGGTCGGTGAAGGTGAGATCCGTATCGGGCATGCGCAGGCGCCAGGTGGGCTCGCGGCCCTCCGCGCGGTAGGCCGACTTCTGCTCATCGGTGAGGTCCCGATCGAAGCCGTCGTACCCGAGCTGAGGGTCCCCGCCCGCGGCGCGATGGCGCGCGGAGATCTCCTCCGCGGTGGAGTAGGACTCGTAGATGTGCCCGGCGTCCTTCAACTTCGCGATGACGCCCTGGTAGATATCGGCGCGCTGGGACTGACGATAGGGGCCATCGGGACCACCCACCTCGACGCCCTCGTCCCAGTCGATGCCCAGCCAGCGCATGGCGTCCAGCAGCTGGTGGTAGGACTCCTCGCTGTCACGCGCGGCATCGGTGTCCTCGATGCGGAAGATGAGTTTGCCGCCGTGATGCCGGGCATGTGCCCAGTTGAACAGAGCGGTGCGCACCATGCCGACGTGCGGGGTGCCCGTGGGGCTGGGGCAGAAGCGCACCCGGACCTCGTCGGTGGGTGCTGAGGTCTGTGCCGGGGTGGTCGTCACGCGGGATGCTCCTGGAGGTGGGGGGATGATGTCGGGGCGGGCGGGGCTGCGCCGCGGGTCAGCGGCGCACGACGGGATTGGACAGCGTGCCGATTCCCGCGATGGTGACGTCGATGCTCGAGCCGGCCTCGACGGTGCGCACGCCGGCGGGGGTGCCGGTCAGGACCAGGTCACCGGGCAGCAGGGTGACCACGGTGGAGATCTCGGCGATGAGGTCGGCGACGGAACGGACCATGTCGGCGGTGGTGCCGTTCTGCGCGACCTCGCCGTCGACGCTCGAGGTGATCGCGACGGCGGAGGGGTCGAGGTCGGTCTCGATCCACGGACCGATCGGGCACGAGGTGTCGAACGCCTTGGCGCGGAACCACTGGTCCTCCTCGCGCTGCGCGTCGCGCGCGGTGAGGTCGTTGGCACAGGTGTATCCGAGGACGACGTCGGCGACATCCTCCGGGGAGACGTTCTTGGCCATCCGCTTGATGACCACCGCGAGCTCGGCCTCGAGACTCACCTCGTGACTGTATTCCGGGATCACGATGGGATCACCGGGGCCGACGACGGCGGTGTTGGGCTTGAGGAAGAACAGGGCCTGCTCAGGAACCTCATTGCCGAGTTCGGCGGCGTGCGCGGCATAGTTGCGGCCGACGCACACCACTTTCGAGCGCGGGATGACGGGGGCGAGCAGGCGGACGTCCTCGAGAGGGACGATCTTTCCGGTCGGACTGATCTCGGTGTACAGGGGGTCCCCGGTGATCCCGTAGACCATGTCCTGGCCATCCTTCGCCTGGACGATGCCGTACATGGGATCTTCGCCGGTGGTGAATCGAGCAATACGCATGGTCGCCAGTCTAGGCCCGCCCATCGCGAGTGCTCCGGGGCGCCGTCGCCGCGGGGCTCCCCGGGGACGGGGGTGGCGGAGGTCGTGGAACCGAGGCGGAGTCCCGACGGATCCTCCTGGAGTCCGACGGAGCGTCCTCTACGATCGCCTCGACCGTAAAGGGGGTCACGCGATGCGCCGATCCTCGCCGTCGGAAGGAACCCGCGCCGTGTCCGCACCCGTTGCCCACCGGAACCCGCGCGTCTTCTATCGCGCCGGGCCCTCCACGCTGTACAAGGTGCTGGTGGCGGTCCAGCTGACAATCCTCACCCTCACGATGTCGAGCGGGGTCCTGCTCGCCGTCCTCGTCCCGGAGGACCCGCACCTTCCCCTCGCGGCGGTCTGCCTGCTGATGCTGTGCGTCCTCGGGACCGGGGTCGCGCTCCTGCTCCGCCCCGCCTTCCGCGTGACCACCGTCGGCATCGAGGTGCGGGGGTACCTCGTCGCCCACCGCCTCGGCTGGGCGGAGATCGCCGTCGTGGAGATCGACCGTGCCCTCATGAACCGGGGTGCGACCGTGGTCGTGCTGCGGGACGGCCGACGCATCCGCAGCGCACTGACGGGATCCCGCTTCGCCCTGTATCGCGGCGAGTCCATCCACGACCACGGATCCGACCTGCTGCAGCCTGCTCGTCCCACGCGAGCCGCGATCGACACGCATCGTCGATGGCTGCACGGGGCCCTCTGAGCCCTGCCGGACGACGTCCCACGAGGGTTCGTCCCTGTCGACGGCCGCGGTCCGTGGCCCCGGTCAGTTGGCCTCGTCGGCGACCTCGATGTCGAAGTTCACGGTGTCGTCCTCGACGGCGGTGACCGTGACCATCACGTCGATGCTCTCCCCGTCCGCGGTGAGCTCGCAGGTCATCTCGGCGCCCTCCTCGGCCGGGAGGTCCTCCGGGCAGGAGACCTCGTCGGGCTCCTGCCCGACCTGTGCGGTGAGCTGCTCGGAGATCTTCGTCTCGACCTCGTCGGCGGGAAGAGAGCCGGCGCCGAGCAATCCGCACCCGGCAAGCGCGAAGGTTGCCGCAGCGGTGAGGGCGAGCGGGCGAACGACGGAGCGTAGGCGGGTGGTCGACATGGTTTCCTCCTGGATATCTGCCGGTGCAGCAGCCCATGACGGCGACCGGACACAGCACAGCGATGAAGGTCCATCCTCAGGGCACGAGGCAGATCCGTCGATGGGGAGAAGTCCCCACCGTTCGAGGTCACCGCGCGGCCGGGCGGTCCGCTCCACCTTCTGCGCGGCCACGCCGCTGACGGAGATCCGGTGACGCTCGGTCGCCTCACCCACTGGACACCAGGGCCCGTCAGCCCCATACTTGAAACATCAACAATACTGGAGAGAGCGAATCCCGCTCCCCCGGCTACCCAGGAGGCTCGCATCAGCATGAGCATCGACCCACGATCCGTCACCTTCGGCCTGGACACCTTCGGGGACGTCACCCTCGACGACGCAGGCCAGCCCGTTCCCGCCGCTCAGGTCATTCGCGACATCGTCGCCCAGGGTGAGCTCGCCGATGCGGTGGGCATCGACCACTTCTCGATCGGCGAGCACCATCGACCGGACTTCGCCGTGAGCGCCCCGGACACGGTCTTGGCCGGCCTCGCGACCCGCACCGAGCGCATCACGCTGGGCACCGCCGTGATCGTGCTGAGCTCCGACGATCCGATTCGTGTCTTCGAGCGCTTCTCGACCTTGGACGCCCTCTCGCACGGCCGGGCGGAGCTCACCGTCGGGCGGGGTTCGTTCACCGAGTCGTTCCCGCTGTTCGGATTCGACATGCAGGACTACGAGACCCTGTTCGAGGAGAAGCTCGACCTGCTCGGCGCGGTACTCCCCCAGGAGCCGGTCACCTGGTCCGGCAGCATCCGCCCACCCCTGAGGCAGCAGTCGGTCCACCCCCGCATGGAGCGCACGCTGCCCACCTGGGTGGCCGTCGGCGGCAGCCCGAACTCCGTGGTGCGAGCAGCCCGGCATGGATTCCCCCTGATGCTCGCGATCATCGGCGGCCCGGCAGAGCGCTTCGCGCCCTACGTGAGCCTGTTCCACGAGGCCTCCGAGAAGCTCGGTCGCGACCGCCTGCCGGTCGGCGTGCATTCCCCCGGCCATATCGCGGCCGACGATGCCACCGCCCGCAACCAGCTCGCCCCGCACTGGCTCCACAACCGCAACGAGATCGGCCGGGAACGAGGATGGGGGCCCGCCGGCATCGCCGAGTTCGAGGCCGAGGTGCATCACGGCGCCCTGTACGTCGGCGGCGTGGAGACCGTCGCGCAGAAGATCGCCACCACCCTCCAGACCCTCGACGTGAATCGATTCGACCTGAAGTACGCCAGCGGCCCCATGCCGCACGGCCAGCTCACGGAATCCATCGAGCTGTACGGCACGAAGGTCATCCCGCGCGTGCGTGAGCTGCTCGAGCAGGGCGCCACCGTGCCCCAACAGCACTCAGCCTTCGACGAGGCCTGAGGCCCGCTTCGTATCGATCGTCAACATCTATTGACGAACGGGGGCGCGCCGCGTAGTGTGTCAACACATATTGACGCCTAGGTTCATCGACTCGCTGTCGGAGGGAAGCTCATGCAGACCGCACTGGAACAGGCCGAGAATCCAGACCCTCGTGACGGGCTGCGTGAATGCGCCGCGCGGCGCGTTCAGCTCGAACAGGATCAATCCGCGCTCGTCCGGCGGGCACGGGTGGAGGGCCTCTCCTGGGCGGAGATAGCCTTCGCGCTCGGCGTCACCCGGCAAGCAGCGCATCGCAAGTACAGCGGATCCCGGTTCCGCCGCGAGTGATCCCTGCGGCGATCCCTCAGAGGTCGATCGCGGGCAGCAGCGTCGAGCGGATGCGCAGTTCCGCCTCCCTCCTCGTGATTCCGTCGTAGAAGTCCCGCACCAGCGGATGCCCGAACGTCGAGTCGGGCACGATCAGGGGCCGGCTCATGCCGCGCGTGATGACCTGCACCGGCACGGCGAAGGGGTTCGGGTATCCGGGAATCGCCGTGGCCAGCTGCCCGGAGTAGTGCTCACGATGGTCGGGATCGTCGTAGTGCTCGACGTAGTCCTCGTAGCTCACGCCGCTGAGGCCGGCCCACGGCCCGTACTCGAGCGTGACGGCTTCCCCGATGATCGGCATCGAGAGGATCACGCGCACGAAGCAGTCGGGGCGGCCTCCATGGTGGATCACGCAGAGGTCGTCGGTGGCCTGGGCGTGGAATCTCCTCGCGTGCGTGCCGAGCTCGAGATACGGATCGGGCCGACGGAAGGCGAGCACGGGCCACGGGCTGGTCGCTGTGCCGTCGGTGCCTTCGTGGTGCTCTCCGCAATATGCGCAGTCGAAATCTATGCCGGTCATCCTGATGCTCCTCGCCCGGTCGCAGCGTCTCGTGCTCTGAGCTCACCGTAGGTGAGCACCTGACCGCGCTGCGGGGGCCGGGGCACGGCTGTGGACGTCGGCACCATGGGGAGGAACGAACGCCGCGGGCTCGTACGATGGGTCAGACCCCGATCCCGCCGGCAGAAGGAGCACGAGGTGAGCACACCGTCCATCGCTGCTCCGTGGCTCGTCATGACGGCGAAGGAGGCTGCGCGGGCCCGCCAGGAGCATGAAGCGCGCGCCGACGCCCTGACCGCCGCACACCGAGAGCGCAAGCAGCGCGGGATGAAGCATCCCGTCGAGGACTTCCTGTTCACCTACTACCCCTTCTCCCCTGCCAAGCTGCGCCGCTGGCATCCGGGCTGGGAGATCGCCTACGACGCACGCGCCGATCTCGATGTGCATGGACAGCCGTCCATCGCCGACGTCGACACCACCGGGCAGCGCTCCTGGTACCTCGACGTTCCCGCGGGAACGTCCACCGACCGCGCCGTGACGACGCGACGGGCCGACGTCGAGCGCTACCTGGCCGAGCGGTCCTCGGCCCTTGCCTTCATGACCCGCCTGCTCTCGGCGTCCTCGCTCAGCAGGCGCCGGCCGCAGTTCGGCTGTTTCGGCCTGCACGAGTGGGCGATGGTGCACCGGCTCGGGGAGGGACAGCAGCGCCATGAGGACCTGCCGCTGCGCCTCACCCCGACCGAGACCGACCAGGTCGTCGAGCGGGAGAACCTGGTGTGCTCGCACATCGACGCGTTCCGCTTCTTCACCCCGTCGGCCTCCCCGCTCAATGCCCTGCAGCCCAGCCGCGCCACCCAGGTCGATCTCGACAACCCCGCGTGCCTGCATGTCGGGATGGATCTGTACAAGTGGGCCATGAAGCTCACCCCGCTGGTGCCGTCCGCACTCGTCCTGGACTGCTTCGAGCATGCCCGCGAGACCCGGGTGCTGGACATGGAGGCGAGTCCGTATGACGTGCGGCCGCTCGGCTACGGCGTCGTGCCGATCGAGACCTCACAGGGCAAGGCCGAGTACGTGCAACGCCAGCGCGTGCTCGCCGAGCACGCCGACGCGCTGCGCATGCGGGTTCTGGACCATGTCCTCGCGTTCGACGACGCGACTGGCCGTGCCGATCGAGGCCGGCAGCACTGAGCTGGACTGCTGACCCTTCGGGGCCGGTGCTGCCTGCTCCCCCTGGCAGACTGGCCCCATGCCGATCCTGACGCCGTTCCTGCCCGAGAACCACACCGCCGCCGGTCAGGACGCAGTTGTCGACGGTTTCATGGAGGCCCAGGAATCCGTCGGCCGCACGCTGTACCCGCACCAGGAGGAGGCGCTGCTGGCGATCGCTGCCGGCGATCACGTCATCGCCGCCACTCCCACCGGCTCGGGCAAGACCACCATCGCGTACTCCGCGCTCTTCGCCGCCATGGCCCGCGGGGAGCGCTCGTACTACACGGCCCCCATCAAGGCGCTGGTCAGCGAGAAGTTCTTCGACCTGGTCGGGCAGTTCGGCGCCGAGAACGTGGGCATGATGACCGGCGACTCCAGCGTGAACCACGATGCCCCGATCATCGTGTGCACCGCGGAGATCTTCGCCAACCACGCCCTGCGCGACGGCCCCGGCAGCGACGTCGGCCTCGCGGTCATGGACGAGTTCCACTATTACGGAGACCCCCAGCGCGGCTGGGCCTGGCAGGTGCCGCTGGTCGAACTGCCCGACTGCCAGTTCGTGCTCATGAGCGCAACCCTCGGCGACGTGACCAGCCTGGTGACGGACCTCCGGGACCGCACCGAGCGCGACGTGAGCGTGATCGATGACGCCCCGCGCCCCGTGCCGCTCGACTTCCGCTGGTCGCTCGAACCGCTGCCGGACACGATCGAGACGATCCTGCAGGACCGCGACGCCCCGGTCTACATCGTCCACTTCACCCAGAAGGACGCCCTCGAGCAGGCACAGGCCCTGCTCGGGCAGAAGATCCTCACCGGTGAGGAGAAGGAGCGGATCCGCGAGATCATCGGCGACTTCCGCTTCTCCAAGGGCTTCGGGCAGTCCCTGTCCAAGCTCGTGCGCGACGGCATCGGCGTGCACCACGCGGGGATGCTCCCGAAGTACCGCCGTCTGGTCGAGAAGCTCGCCCAGTCCGGACTGCTGAAGATCATCTGCGGCACCGACACCCTCGGCGTGGGCATCAACGTACCGATCCGCACTGTGCTGCTGACAGGGCTCGCGAAGTTCGACGGCAAGCGGATGCGTCTGCTGAACGCTCGGGAGTTCCACCAGATCGCGGGGCGCGCGGGCCGAGCCGGCTTCGACACGATCGGTCACATCGTGGTGCAGGCGCCGACGTGGACCATCGACTTCGAGCGCGAACGGGCCAAGCAGCGCCAGCGCGAAGAGGCCGGCAAAGCCCCCAACAGTGCGAAGAAGCGCAAGAAGGAGCCCAAGCCCCGGATCCCGGACGGCGCGGTCTCCTGGTCGGAGGCCAACATGACCAAACTGGTCGAGAACGCCCCGGAGCCACTGCGCCCGCATCTGAAGATCACCGCAGGCATGGCGATCGCGCTGATCTCCCGCCCCGGGGATGCGATCGCCTCGGGCCGGCACCTCATCATGACCAGCCACCAGACCAGCACCCAGAAGCTCAAGCTGGTGAGGGACGCGGTTGAGCTCTTCCGGGGCCTGCGGGAAGCCGAGATCATCGAGGTGCTCGAGGCCCCGGACCATCTCGGCCGACGCATCGCCCTGGTCGAGGACCTGCAGCTGGACTTCACGATGAACCAGCCGCTGGCGCCGTTCGCGATCGCCATGATCGACTCCCTCGACGAGGATTCCGAGTCCTTGACCTTGGATACCGTCTCGATCCTCGAAGCGATCCTGGAGGACCCCAGGCAGGTGCTGATGGCCCAGCAGAACGCAGCCAAGGGGGAGCTGCTCGCCGAGCTGAAGGCCGACGGGGTGGAGTACACCGAGCGCATGGCCCTCCTGGACGAGGTCGGCTGGCCCAAGCCGCTGGCCGAGGATCTCGAGGCCGCATTGGAGATCTATGCGAAGACCCGACCCTGGGTGCGCATCGAGGACCTCTCCCCCAAATCCGTCGTCCGCGAGATGTACGAGACCGGTCAGACCTTCAGCGAGTTCGTCCAGCGCTACGGACTGCAGCGCTCCGAGGGCATCGTGCTGCGGTATCTCTCCGCCGCGTACCAGGCGATGCGCCGCACCCTTCCCCAGGACCTGCGCACCGAGGCTCTCGAGGATCTCATCGAGTGGCTCGGAGTACTGGTGCGCGGCATCGATTCCTCTCTGCTGGATGAGTGGGAGGCCCTGTCCCACCCGGAGGACGGCGATCCTGCTTCCGGGGATGTCGCCAGCGACCTGCGCCCCACGACGCCCCGCGGACTGTCCGCCCAGACCAAGGTGCTGCGCACCATGGTGCGGGCCTCGCTGTGGCAGCGGGTCGAGCATTTCGCCTTCGAACGCGAGGGACGACTCGGGGAACTCGACGCCGGATCGGGCTGGGACCGTCCTCGCTGGGCGGAAGCCATGGACGCGTACTACGACACCTACGACCACGTCGGCATCGACGGCCCGGCCCGCTCACCACAGCTGTTGCAGATCACCGAGGAGTCGAAACTCTGGCGGATCCGGCAGGTGCTGGACGATCCTGACCGCAACCACGACTGGGCGATCGAGGCGGAGCTCGACCTCGAGGCGACCGACGAGGCCGGTGAACCCGTGCTCACGATCACCCATGTCGGAGACATCGCCGACCGCTGAGATGCCCTTCACGCGCCACAGGCCGGCACCCTCTCGGGCACCGGCCTGTGTCACTGTGAGCTGCTCGGGCGGCCGTGGAGCGCCGCCGCGCAACTAGTACCGCGGGTTGACCTCGACCTGCGGATTGACCTCGACCCACTGCGGGTTGACCTCGACCTGCGGATTGACCTCGACCCACTGCGGGTTGACCTCGACCTGCGGGTTGACCTCGACCCGCTGCGGGTTGACCTCGACCTGCGGATTGACCTCGACCCACTGCGGGTTGACCTCGACCTGCGGATTGACCTCGACCCACTGCGGGTTGACCTCGACCTGCGGGTTGACCTCGACCCGCTGCGGATTCACCTCGACTGCTGAAGCGAAGCCCGCACCTGCGAGAGTCAGCCCCGCAGCAAGAGCGGCGCCGCCGACGACGCGGGCGCCTCGGCTCATCCAGGACATGGCGGGGGAACGGACGGACTGCATGTGGCTCTTCTGAGTCATCACGGGTCACCTTTCAGGAGACTGGCGTCGGGACCAGCACGGACAAGTCCGACAATACGCAATGTTACCCGCTTCACACCAGGGGGCGCCATCGCCTGTCCTTCCTGCACATCACGCAGCAGAACGGCTCACGCGGCGGAGGCCGCCTCGTAGACCTCTTCGGCGACGTCACCGAGGTACGGGCCGTACATGACGTTCGGCTGCGAGGTGTATCCGAAGCTGTTCACCGAGACCTGGTACCCCTCGGGGCCGTCCCCGACGAACCATGGGCCGCCGGACGACCCCCCGGTCATATCGCAGTCGATCCCCTGGTCATCGGTGCCACCCAGGGTGTCATCGAAGCCGGTGCCCTGGCACTGCTCGAGAGTCTCGCCGTCGAACGGTGCGGCGGCCGGGTAGCCGAAGGACGTGTACAGCGCCCCGCGGTCGGTATTGAACTCGATCCCGGAACCGCCCACCGTGTCGGTGAGCGTCGCGGTTCCGCTCTCGGGCTCGACGGTCGCGAAGGCGATGTCGTAGTTCATGTCCTCCTGGCCGACCCATTGGTCAGTGGCGAAGAGATCAGAGGCGCTCCACAGACCGTATGGGGCCTGTCCGTTGTCGTATCCCGGGGCGAACACCCAGTTGCTGGCCCAGGTGCCGGCCTCGTTCACGCAGTGACCTGCCGTCGAGACGGTCGAGCCGTTCCCGGAGGCGACCGCGTTGCCGGAGCACACGTAGTCGGCGCCGTTCACCGTGAAGAACACCTTGCCGACGTGATCGGTGCCGGCGGCAGCGGCGGTCCGGGACCCGTCGTGGGTACCGGGCGCGGCCTGTGGGGAGGCGTCCGCCTGGGGGTTCACCTCGACGGCCGGAATCTTCACGGAGTCGGAGGCCTCGACCTGACCATCCGGCGCCTCGTTCTCGGCGATGAGCTCGTCGGCCGGGGTCGCGGACTCCATGCGCTCCGCGGTCCAGTACTCGACGGCGTCACCTTGTGAGGACTCTGAAAGCGTCGTGGCCTCGAGATCGTTGTCGCTCGGGTCGGCCGTGGCGAGGCCGGCACCGCCGAAGGTCAGGGCTGCCGCGAAGGCGACGCCGCCTGCCGCCCTGGCGCCGCGGCCGAGGCGGGAGAGGAAGGGGGTGCAATCATCCTGGGGATCTGGGGAGTGCATCACTGGGGGATCCTTTCGGGGGAACGGGCGCGGTCTGAGGAACCGCGGTGCCACGCTATGCGACGTGATGCCGTTCACACCAGAGGTTCGACGCGATCAAGTGACCCAAGGGTCACCATCTGCCGCGGCGACCGACTGCCACCCTTCGCCCTCTCCGCTAGTCGTCGCGCTCTGCAGCCTGCACCCCGTCAACGCAGGTCGCTCCACCCTTCGTCACTCCGAGTCCCGACTCCCCCGGCTCCTGCGACTCCGCCTCGTCTCCGTGCGCCGCACCGGGTGAATCCGCCGAAAGCTCTCTCTCGAAAGGGGCGGGCCGTGCGGCGTGTCGCCGCTGCGCGGTCCAATAGGCGGCAGCGGACCCGACACCGTCGGACAGTTCGCGGGCGGCGGGATCCTCCGAGCGTCGTGCAGTCATGGCGAAGCTCCTCACAGGTCGACGAGATGGCCGACGTCGCTGACAGCGAGCACCGACCATTCTCCGGTCGGACGGATGCGCAGTTCGGTGAGGCTCGCAGCGGCCACCGGCAGCTGCATCCAGGCGGCGGGCGGGGCTCCGAGCGCGGCGCTCACGAAGGCGCCGACCACGAAGGCGTGGGTGACCGCGAGAAGCGTTCCGGGCTCCCCCGACGCGCTGAGCTCCTCCCATGCCCGGCCGAGCGCCGCCGCATCCTCGTCCCGCTCCTGGACCGGGGTCTGCTGCAGGCGCTCCCAGCGGTGGCGCGGGTAGTCTCCCCAGCGGTCGGCCGAGGGGCGCGGCGTGCGGTCCTCGAGGAGCGAGGTCGGGCGGGAGTCCAGGCCGATGCCCTGTGCGAGGATCTCGGCGCTCTCCCGGGCGCGGCGTCGCGGTCCGTGCCGCAGCTCATCGATGTCCTCTCCTCGAAGACGTGCAGCGAGCGCCTGGGCCTGACGGGCACCGACCTCGCTGAGTGCGGGGTCGGCGTCGTCGTGTGCGGCCGCCTGGGCATGGCGTACGAGCAGGATCCGGTCCATGGCGCCGAACCTATCAAGGAGAGCCCAGGAGGCCCGTGCTCAGAGGCCCGTCGGGGTCAGTCCCTCGCGTCGAGTTCCAGGTCGACCATGAGCTCCGCGGCGATCCGCTCGAGCGCGTCGCGGATCTGGGTCTCGTCGGTGCCGGTGGCCAGACGCACCTCGGCCTCCGCCTCGAACAGCATGCCGCCCCCCTCGGGAGCCGCGCGGGTCCAGCTGCGCAGACCGTCGATCGTGGCGCCCTGCGAGGTGAGAGCCGTGGTGATCTCTCGGACCATTCCGGTGCGGTCCTGCCCCAGCAGATGCAGCTGCAGCGACTCGCCGGTGGCGGCCCGGCCCGCACCGGTCGCAGCGGCGCTGGCTTCGACCTCGAGGCCCACCTCGTCGGCCAGGGCGGGGAGAGTGTTCAGGAATCCCTCGACGTTCTCCTCCGGAAGGTCCACCTGGACGATTCCGGCGAACTTCCCGGCGAGCAGGGCCAGCTGGCTGTCGACCCAGTTCCCGCCGTGCTCGTCGACGGCGGCAGCGAGGGCGGCGACGAGGCCGGGGCGGTCGTCTCCGAGGGCGGTGAGCAGGTAGGTCGTCATGGCCACAGGCTAATGCTTCCTTCCTGGTGCGACGAGCCGCGACGCGGGATCAGACGCCTGCCTTGTACAGCCCGTAGGTGTACGCGTCGAAGATCGCCTCCCACGAGGCCTCGATGAGGTTCGGCCCCACGCCCACGGTCTGGAACTCGAGCCCGCGACCGGAGGTGCGCACGAGAACCCGGGTGGTGGCATCGGTGCCGTGCTGCGCGTCGAGGATCCGCACCTTGAAGTCCTGCAGCTCGAAGTCGTCGATCATCGGGTATCGGTCCCGCAGAGCAGCCCGCAGTGCGAGGTCCAGGGCGTGGACGGGCCCGTTGCCCTCGGCGATCGCCACCTTCCGCTCCCGCTCCCCCTGGGCATCTCCCGCGAGCTTCACGGTCGCCTCGGTCTCGAGCACGCCATCGCGCCCCTGCTGCGAGGTCGTCCGCCAGGATTCGACCTGCACGAAGCTCGGCACCTGGCCGAGCTCATCGAGCACGAGCAGCTCGAAGGAGGCATCAGCCGCCTCGTAGGAGTAACCCTCCGCCTCGCGCTGCTTGACCGTTGCGGCCAGGCGCGAGAGGAGATCGGGGTCCCCGGTGAGGTCGAAGCCCAGCTCACGGCCCTTGAGTTCGATCGAGGAGCGGCCGGCCATGTCAGAGATGATCATGCGCATGTCGTTGCCGATCGCGCGCGGATCGATGTGCTGGTAGAGGTCGGGGTCCACGCGGATGGCGCTGGCGTGCAGACCGGCCTTGTGCGCGAAGGCGCTCGCACCGACATAGGGCGCCCGCGGGGTGACCGGCATGTTGACGATCTCTCCGATCGCGTGCGCGATGCGGGTGGTCTCCCCGAAGGTCCCCGGGGGCACCAGATCCATCCCCATCTTCAGCTGCAGATCCGCGACCAGGGTGAGCAGGTCGGCGTTGCCGGTGCGCTCCCCGTAGCCGTTGATGCAGCCCTGGACGTGGGAGATCCCGGCGCGCACCGCGGTCAGCGCGTTGGCGACCGCGCAGCCGGAGTCGTTGTGGGTGTGCACTCCCAAGCGCGCCTGCGGATGCCCGGCGGCGACGAGACGCGCACGGAGGTCCTCGATGATCTCGGTGACCTGATGCGGGAGCATCCCTCCGTTGGTATCGCACAGGGCGACGACCTCGGCCCCCGCCTCATAGGCGGCCACGACCACGGAACTTGTGTAGTCGGCGTCGTGGACGAAGCCGTCGAAGAAGTGCTCGGCATCGACGAAGACCTCGCGGCCAAGTCCCACCAGGTGTGCCACGGTGTCGCGCACCATGGCGAGGTTCTCCTCCCCGGTGGTGCGCAGAGCGCCGGTGACGTGCCGCAGGTCGGATTTCGCGACCAGGGTGATGGTGGGAGCTCCGGAGTCGACCAGGGCTGCCACCTGGGCATCCTCGGCAACCTGGATGCCCGCCTTGCGGGTGGCGCCGAAGGCGGCCAGGCGTGCGGTGGTCAGCTCGAGCTCGCCGGCGGCGCGGGCGAAGAATTCTGTGTCGCGCGGCACGGCGCCGGGCCAGCCGCCCTCGATATACGTCACGCCGAGTTCGTCGAGGAGTCGGGCGACGGCGAGCTTGTCGGCGACCGAGAGGGTCAGTCCCTCCTGCTGGGAGCCGTCCCGCAGGGTCGTGTCGTAGACGTGGAAGTCGTGGAGGGGCGCAGTGGCTCGTGTACTCATCGTGTTCTCAGACCAGTCGGGTCAGCCAGCCGTGACGGTCCGGGATGCGGCCGTACTGGATGTCGGTGAGCTCCTGGCGCAGCGCGAGGGTGACGTCGCCGGAGCCGCCGTCACCGACTCTCCAGCTGCCGCCGTGGGCTCGGAATTCCCCGATGGGGTTGATCACCGCCGCGGTGCCGCAGGCGAACATCTCGGTGATCTCCCCGGAGTCCAGCTGCGCGAGGAGGTCGCTCATGACGAGCTTCTGCTCGACGGTCTCGAGCCCGCGGTCGGCGGCCAGGCGCAGGATCGATTCGCGGGTGACGCCCTCGAGGATCGATCCGGTCAGGGTCGGGGTGAGGAGACGACCGTCCTTCGTGATCGCGAAGACGTTCATCCCCGAGAGCTCGTCGATGCTCGTGTGGGTCTCGGAGTCCAGGAACAGGACCTCATCGGCGCCGTGCTCGGCGGCCTCGTTCTTGCCCAGCAGCGAGGAGGCATAGTTGCCGCCGCACTTGGCCGCGCCGGTGCCGCCGGCGCCGGCGCGGGCGTACTCGTCGGTGATCCACACGACTAGCGGCTGCACGCCGCGCGGGAAGTACGGGCCGGCGGGAGAGGCGATGACGTAGTACTCCACGGTGTGGGAGGCCCGCACCCCGAGGAACTCCTCGCTCGCGAACATGAAGGGTCGCAGGTACAGCGACTCCTCGCTGGTGGCCTCGGGCACCCAGGGCTCGTCGGCCGCGACCACGGCCTTCAGCGAGCTCAGGAAGTCCTCGACCGGCAGCTCCGGCAGGGCGAGTCGGCGAGCGGAGCGCTGCAGGCGCTGCGCATTGCGCTCGGGACGGAAGGTCCACACCGATCCGTCGGCGTGCCGGAACGCCTTGAGTCCCTCGAAGATCTCCTGGCCGTAGTGCAGCACCGCGACGGCCGGCGACAGCGACAGCGGGCCGAAGGGCAGCACCTCCCCCCCGCTCCAGCCGCCCTCGATCCGCCAGGTCGCGTGGGCCATGAAGTCGGTGTAGTACTGGCCGAAGCCCGGGTCGGCGAGAATTCGAGCGCGCTCATCCTCGCCGATGCGGCGAGTCAGGTCGGACTGGGTGAAGGCGAGCGCGCTCATGGGATTCTCCTCGAGGCAGTGGGGTTCGGGGCAAGTGTGTCAGTGCCCGGAGATCGCGGCGACCAGGGCGTCGCCGATCTCCGTGGTGCCGCGGGCCGCGAGATCCGCGGTCTCGGCGCGTGCGGCGAGATCCATCTCGACGGCTGCGCGCACCGCGGCGGCGGGCTCGACGTGTCCGAGGTGGTCCAGCATCAGGGCGACCGAGAGCACCGTGGCCGTGGGATCGGCCAGGTTCTTGCCCGCGATATCCGGGGCGGAGCCATGGACCGGCTCGAACATCGAGGGGAAGGCACCGGAGGGGTTGAGGTTGCCGCTCGCAGCGAGGCCGATGCCGCCGCCGACGGCCGCGGCCAGATCCGTGACGATGTCCCCGAAGAGGTTGTCGGTGACGATGACGTCGAAACGGCCGGGATCCGTGGCGAGGTAGATCATCGCGGCATCGACATGGGCGTAGTCCACGACGACGTCGGGGTGCTCGGCGCCGACCTCCTCGACGATCCGGCGCCACAGGTGACCTGCGTGGACCAGCACGTTGTGCTTGTGGACCAGGGTGAGCTTCCCGCGACGCTGCTCGGCCTGCTCGAACGCGTAGCGGACCACGCGCTCGACGCCGACGGCGGTGTTCAGGGAGACCTCGGTGGCGACCTCCAGTGCCGTCCCGGTGCGCATGGAGCCGCCATTGCCGACATACGGGCCCTCGGTGCCTTCCCGGACCACGAGGAAGTCCATGTCGCCGGGATCGGCGAGCGGCGAGGCCACCCCCGGGAAGAGCTTGGTGGGACGCAGGTTCACGTAGTGGTCGAAACCGAAGCGGAGCTTGAGCAGCAGTCCGCGCTCGAGCACGCCCGAGGGCACATCGGGGTCGCCCACGGCTCCCAGCAGGATCGCGTCGTGCTCGGCCAGCCGGATCATGTCCTCGTCGGTGAGGGTCTCACCGGTGCGGTGCCAACGGCCCGCTCCGAGGTCGTAGTCGGTGGTCGCCACGCTGACGCCGACCGGCTCGAGGGCGGCGCGCAGGGCACGCACGCCCTGCGGCACGACCTCCTTGCCGATGCCGTCTCCCTCGATGACGGCGAGGCTCAGGACGTCGGGCGAGGCGGATGCACGGGTGGTGCTCATGGGGAACTCCGGTTCTTCGGGGTCGTCGGGACGCTGGTCAGTAGACGAGATCGACCGCGTGGATCGCGTGGGCGCCGATGCTCGTGCCGATCTGCTCGGCGAGCTCGCGGTCCACGGATTCGTCGAGGTCCAGGACCACGAGGGCCTCGGCGCCGCGGACGTTGCCCGCACGGGAGACCTGCATGCCGGCGATGTTGACGCCTGCCTCGCCCAGTCGGACGCCGTACTGGCCGATCAGGCCCGGCCCGTCGTCGTAGCGGATCAGCAGCAGGTGGTCGCTCAGCGGCACGTCCAGGGCGTGGCCGGCGACTTCGGTGAGCTTGTGCTCCTGGTCGACGCCGCTCAGGGTGCCCGAGACGGAGACGACCTCCCCGTCGCGCAGAGTGCCGCGCAGGGTGATGACATTGCGGAAGCGCTCGGAGGTCTCGTCGGTCACGAGCTGCACCGTGATCCCGCGCTCCTCGGCCAGGACCGGCGCGTTGACGTAGCTGACCTGCTCGGTCACCACGCTGCGGAAGAGGCCACGCAGGGCGGAGAGCTTGAGCGCGGTGACGTCCCGGGACGCGATCTCGCCGTGCACCTCGATATCGAGCAGCTCGGGCGATTCGCCCGCGAGGGCCGTGAAGAGCTGGCCGAGACGGTCGGCGAGGGCCACGCCGGGGCGGACCAGGTCGTCGATCGCGCCGCCGGCGACGTTCACGGCGTCGGGGACGAGTTCTCCGGCCAGTGCCAGACGCACCGATTTCGCGACGGCGACTCCGGCCTTCTCCTGGGCCTCGGCGGTCGAGGCGCCCAGATGCGGGGTGAGGGTGATGTTCTCGAGGTCCAGGAGTCGCTTCGCACTGGGTGACGATGCGGGCGGCTCGGAGGTGTACACGTCCAGTCCGGCGCCGGCGATGCGGTCCGAGCTGAGCGCCTCGTAGAGGGCGTCCTCGTCGATCAGGCCACCGCGGGCGGCGTTGACGATGTGCAGGTTCGGCTTCGCGAGCGCGAACTGCTCCGTCCCGATGAGCCCGGTGGTCTCCGGGGTCTTCGGCATGTGGACCGTGACGATGTCGGCCTCGCCCATCAGCTCGTCGAGCTCGACGACCCGGGCTCCGAGCTCGGCGGCCCGGGTGTGATTGACATAGGGGTCGTAGGCGAGCAGGTTCACGCCGAAGGGGGCGAGGCGCTCGGCGACCAGCTGCCCGATGCGGCCGAAGCCCACGACGCCGACGGTCTTGCCCAGCAGCTCGACACCGGTGAGCTGCTTGCGCTCCCAGCGACCCGACTTCACCGAGGCGTCGGCGCGCGCGAGGTTGCGCAGCGAGGTGAGGATCAGGGTGACGGCGAGCTCGGCGGCCGAGACGATGTTCGAGGTGGGTGCATTGATGACCATGACGCCGGCCGATGTCGCGGACGGGACGTCGACGTTGTCCAGGCCGACGCCTGCACGGGCGACGACCTTCAGCTGCTTCGCCGCGGCGAACACCTCGGCGTCGACCTGGGTCGCGGAGCGGACCAGGAGCGCGTCGGCCTCCGCGATGGCGGAGAGCAGTGCGGCACGGTCGGTGCCGTCGACATGGCGGACATCGGCGTCGCTGCCGAAGACCTCGATAGTGGCGGGCGAGAGTTCTTCGGCGAAGAGCACGACGGGTCGCGTCACGGGATGTTCCTCCGGGTCGGGTGGCGGCACTCGGAAAAGCCGTCTCCGGGGCCACGGAAAGAATACGACGGTGTCCGCCATACGGTCACACTGGCCAAGATTCGAGACGGGAGATCGTGGCCCGCAGCCATCCGTCGCCACCGCCGGGCGGCACCGCCGGCGCGTGCGAGGTGACGCCTTTCACTCCTTCGCCGCACTCTTCGCCGCCTCCTTCGCGAGCACCTTCGCCCGATCCCGCTCCGCCCGCAGGCGCCCCTCGCGCTTCTCGAGCTCCTGCGCGCGGCGCTGCGTGGCCTTGCGCAGCGCGATGATCGACGCCAGCTCGCTCTCGGCCGCCACGAGCGCTGCGGCCGCCGGGCGTGCAGGCTCCGTCGGCGAGGACGGCGCGCTCGCGGTCCCACCCTCCTCGAAGGCCCGCTCGATACCGGGCATCAGCAGCGAGAGCGCGACCTCCACATCGTCGTCCCCGCCCGTCGACTCCGACCCCGCCGCGGGGTCCCCGAAATAGGCCCCGGAGTCGATGAGGTCCCGAGCGTCCGGGAAGCGGCCCTCGGCGACGATCTCGCGCAGCAGCTGCTGGGTCGCCTCACCGCCGCCATCCTGCTCCACGTTCATCTCGCGATTCATCGAGGCGAAGCCGCGCGCATTGACCGCCAGCAGCATCAGCACCCCTAGCTTGTCCTCCGCGGCGCCGGGGAGCGTGCGCATGGCCCGCATCCCGGCATCGACCGCGCGCACCTGGCCCGGCATGAGCATGGTCTCGCTCGCCAGGGGGATGTCGAGCGCCCAGGGATGACGCCGATAGGCCTCCATGATCGTGCGCACCCACTGCTCGAGCCCGGCGCGCCAGTCCTTGTCGTCGATCACCCACCCCTTGTCGCCGATGGCGGCATCGAGCATCAACCCCTGCAGGTCGTCCTTGGAGGAGACGTACCGGTACAGCGCCATGGTCGTGAAGTCGAAGACTCGCGCCACCCGCTGCATGGTCACAGCAGTCAGACCCTCGCTGTCCGCGATCTCGATCGCCGCCTCCACGATCCGCTCGTGGCTCAGCTCCCGCTTGGGCCCGCGCTGCGGAGCGGCCGCGACGCCCCACGCCATGGCCACCAGTCTGGAGACGCCCTCGTCGCCCTGCCGTTCATCCTGTCGCGCCACGCTCCGCCTCCTGGTCATCCTCGGCACGCACTCCCTCGAGCCGCACCGCCGTACTCCCCGACAGCGTACGTCACACACAGTTCCTTCCCGAGAACCCTTGCCCGTCCACTGCGTGCCATGCATACTGTTTATGTTGCATACAGCAACGCGGTCATCGACTCCACCACGAACGGAACGGAACGCCCATGAACGGCACCCTCGAGATCTCCGGGCTCTCCAAGTCATATCGGGAGCCCGTCCTGGACCACCTCGACCTCACGATCGACGACGGGGTGTTCGCCCTGCTCGGCCCCAACGGCGCCGGGAAGACCACACTGGTCTCGATCCTCACCACCCTGGTGCTGCCGGATTCCGGGTACGCCCGCATCGGGGGCGTCGACGTCGTGACCTCACCGCGCGAGGCACGCCGGCTCTTCGCCGCCACCGGGCAGGAGACCACCCTGGACGACCTCCTCACAGGCCGCGAGAACCTCGTGATGCTCGGGAGACTGCTGGGACTGGGCCGGGGCGCGACGCGGCGCGCCGACGCGCTGCTCGAGCAGTTCGACCTCGCACCCGCGGGGCGTCGCACGGTCGCCACGTACTCCGGTGGCATGCGGCGGCGGCTCGATCTGGCCGCCTCCCTCCTCACGCAGCCCGCCGTGCTCTTCCTGGACGAGCCCACCACCGGGCTCGACCCCGTGAGCAGGAACCGGGTCTGGGACGACATCCGAGCCCTGGCCGAGACGGGGACGACGGTCTTCCTCACCACCCAGACGCTCGACGAGGCAGAGGCGCTCGCCGACCGCATCGCCGTTCTGCGGGCGGGGCGGCTCGTCGCCGACGGCACCGCCGAGGAGCTCATCGCCGCCGTGGGCGGTCAGAGGTTGGTCCTGCTCGACTCCGAGAGGAACGAGGTGCGCAGCATCGACACCGACGGCACCGCTGCCTCCCTGGCCCACGCCATGTCCTCCCTGCACGCGCACGAGCAGGGACTGCACGTCGCTCTGCGCTCCCCCAGCCTGGACGACGCCTTCATCGCCCTGACCCAGACCCACCAGGAGGTGGCAGCATGACCGCTCTCGCTCCCGACCGACCCAGCTCCGCGCACGGCGTGGGGCCGTGGCGCTCCAGCGGTGTATTCATCGGCCGCAGCCTGCGTCACAGCCTCCGCGACGGCGAGGGGATGCTCATGGCCGTCGCCCTGCCGGTGATTCTGCTGCTGTTGTTCACCTATGTGTTCGGCGGCGCGATCATCGCCGACGGCTACGTGGACTTCGTCGTGCCCGGCGTCATCCTCACCTGCGCCGGCTACGGCGCAGCCTCGGTGGCCGTCTCCGTGAACCGGGACATCACCCTCGGCGCCATGCGACGATTCCGCACCCTGCCGATCGTCTCCGCAACGGTGCTGGCCGGCCACGTGGTCGCCAGCGTCCTGCGGAACCTCGTGGCGACGATGATCGTGATCCTGGTGGCTCTCGCGATCGGGTTCCGCCCCTCCGCCACCGTCCTGGAGTGGTTCGGCGCCCTGGGACTCGTGGCGATGTGGATCCTCGCCATCACCGCCCTGTTCGCGTGCATCGGCCTGGTCTCGGGGAGCGTGGAGGCGGCCAATGGCTACGGGTTCATCCTGCTGTTCCTGCCCTATCTCTCCAGCGCCTTCGTGCCGATCGAGACCATGCCGGCCTGGCTGCAGCCGATCGCGACCCATCAGCCCATGGGTCCGTTGGTCGAGGCCATCCGCGCCTTGCTGACCGGTGCCGGCGAGGCGCCTGCCCTGGTTTCCCTGGCGTGGAGCTGCGGCATCATCGCGTTGTCGATGGTGCTGATCACGCTCGCCCTGCCCCGCAGCAAGGACCGTTGAGCTCGCAGTCTGCACGGCCCCCGCACGCCGACGGCGGGCGCACCCCTCGAGGGGTGCGCCCGCCGTCGCGGTGAGGAAGGGTGGATCAGCGCGCGGCGCTGCCCTCGGTGTAGTCCTCGTCGAGCGCCTGCGCGCTCCAGGAGAACATCTTGCGCAGATCCCGGCCGACGACCTCGATCTCGTGCTTCGCCTCCTTGTCGCGCAGCTCCGTGAACTCGGGGGCGCCCTTGTCCTGGTCCTCGATGAAGCGCTTGGCGAAGGTGCCGTCCTGGATGTCGGCCAGGATGTCCTTCATCGCCTTCTTGGTGTCATCGGTGATGACGCGGGGGCCGGAGACGTAGTCACCGAACTCGGCGGTGTCGGAGATCGACCAGCGCTGCTTCGCGATGCCGCCCTCGAACATGAGGTCGACGATCAGCTTCATCTCGTGCAGGACCTCGAAGTAGGCGATCTCGGGCTGGTAGCCGGCCTCGGAGAGGGTCTCGAAGCCCGCCTGGACGAGGTGGCTCATGCCGCCGCAGAGCACGGCCTGCTCACCGAACAGGTCGGTCTCGGTCTCCTCGGTGAAGGTGGTCTTGATGACGCCGGCGCGGGTGCCGCCGATGCCCTTGGCGTAGGCGAAGGCGAGGTCCCAGGCGGAGCCGGTGGCGTCCTGCTCGACGGCGACGATGTCCGGGATGCCGCGACCGGCGACGAACTCGCGGCGCACGGTGTGACCCGGGGCCTTCGGAGCGATCAGGAGGACGTCGACGCCCTCGGGCACCTCGATGTAGCCGAAGCGGATGTTGAAGCCGTGCGCGAAGGCGAGTGCCTTGCCCTGGGTCAGGTGGGGCTGGATGGACTCGGCGTAGACCTTCCGCTGGTCCTGGTCCGGGGTGAGGATCATGATGAGGTCGGCCCACTCGGAGACCTCGGCGACCGTGCCGGTGCCCAGGCCCTGCTCCTCGGCCTTGGCTCGGGAGTTCGATCCCTCGCGCAGGCCGACGCGGACCTCGACGCCGCTGTCGCGCAGGTTCAGCGCGTGGGCATGGCCCTGGGAGCCGAAGCCGACGACCGCGACCTTCTTGCCCTGGATGATGGACAGATCAGCGTTGTCGTCGTAGTAGATCTCAGCCACGATGTGCTCCTTCGTGTTGGTGTGCGGTACGCCGGTTGCGTGATGACGCACCGGGCGACGGGACGATCCTATCGCCGGTTGTCCTACATGATGAGAGCGCGTCTCCGGATATGGGACGGCGCGCTGGATGCCCCGAGGGCGTCAGCCCAGCAGGCTGCGGTCGGTGATCGCTCGCCCGCCGCGCCCGATGGCGACCGCGCCGGATTTGACGATCTCGCGGACGCCGAAGGACTCGAGCATCTCCAGCAGTGCGGTGAGCTTGTCCTCCGTACCGGTCGCCTCGATGGTCACGGAGTCGGCGGCCGCATCGACCACCTTCGCCCGGAACATCTGGACGATCTCCAGCACCGAGGTCCGAGTCGAGTTGTCCGCGGTGACCTTGATGAGGATGAGCTCGCGCTGGACGGTCTGTCGCGCGTCGAGCTGGACGATCTTGAGCACGTTGACCAGCTTGTTGAGCTGCTTGGTGATCTGCTCGAGTCGACGCTGATCCACGTCGACGACCACGGTGATGCGGGAGATCTCCGGATGCTCGGTCGGTCCGACCGCGAGCGAGGAGATGTTGTACCCGCGCCGCGAGAACAGAGCGGTGACGCGGGTGAGCACACCGGGCTTGTTCTCGACCAGCACCGAGAGGGTCTGGCTGTCCGGAGTCATCACGTAGTCCGAGGTGCTCGGGGGGTTCACGGAATTGGTGGTGGTCATGATCAGATGTCCCTCTCCCACTCGGGGCTCATGCCCTGCGCGATCTGGATCTCGTCGTTGGAGACCCCCGACGGCACCATCGGCCACACCATGGCGTCGGCGCTGACCGTGAAGTCGACGACCACCGGTCGGTCGTTGATCTCCATCGCCTGCTGGATGGTCGCATCGATGTCCTCGTCGCGCTCGCAGCGAAGACCCGCGGCGCCGTACGCATCGGCGAGCTTGACGAAGTCGGGAACGCGACGGGTGCCGTGCCCCGTGTTCAGGTCGGTATGGGAGTAGCGCTTCTCGTAGAACAGGTTCTGCCACTGCCGCACCATGCCGAGGCTGGAGTTGTTGATGATCGCGACCTTGATCGGGATGTCGTTGATGACGCAGGTCGCGAGCTCCTGGTTGGTCATCTGGAAACAGCCGTCACCGTCGATGGACCACACGACCTTGTCGGGCTGACCGACCTTGGCACCCATGGCCGCGGGCACCGAGTACCCCATGGTGCCCAGGCCCCCGGAGTTGATCCACGAGCGGGGCTGCTCGTACGTGATGAACTGGCTGGACCACATCTGGTGCTGACCCACGCCCGCGACGAAGATCGATTCGGGACCCGAGATGGCTCCGATCCGGGAGATCACCTTCTGCGGCGCGGTGAAGCCGTCCTCGGTCTCGCTCCAGCCCAGCGGGTAGTTGTCCCGGAGCATGTCCAGGGTGTTCCACCACGCCGCGTAGTCGCGGACGTCCGAGACGGCGATGCTCTCGCGCAGCTCGGCGGTCAGAGCGCGGGCGATCTCGGCGGCCTGGCCCACGATCGGCACGTCGGCGTCGCGGTTCTTGGAGATCTCCGCCGGGTCGATGTCGGCGTGCACGATCTTCGCACCGGGAGCGAAGGACTCCAGGACGCCGGTGACGCGGTCATCGAACCGCGCCCCGATGTTGACGATGAGGTCCGAGCGCTGCAGGGCGGAGACCGCGGAGACGGTGCCATGCATACCCGGCATGCCGAGGTGACTGGGATGGGAGTCGGGCAGCGCACCGCGGGCCATCAGAGTGGTCACGAACGGCGCCCCGGAGACATCGATGAGCTCACCGACCTCCTGACTGGCGCGGCCGCGCAGCACGCCACCGCCGAGCAGGAACACCGGGCGCTTGGCCTCCATCAGGAGCCGGGCGGCCTCGCGGATCTGCTTGTTGTGAGGTCGCGGGTCGGGGCGGTAGCCCGGCAGGTTCAGTGCCTCGGGCCACACGAAGGACGTCTGCGCCTGCTGGGCGTCCTTGGTGACGTCCACGAGCACCGCGCCGGGCCGACCGGTCGAGGCGATATGGAAGGCCTGCTTGATCACCTGGGGAATGTCATCGGCGTCGGAGACCAGGAAGTTGTGCTTGGTGACCGGCATGGTCATGCCGACGATGTCGGCCTCCTGGAACGCGTCCGTGCCGATGAACGCGGAGCCGACCTGGCCGGTGATCGCGACCATCGGGATGGAATCCATCTGGGCGTCGGCGATCGCCGTGATCAAGTTGGTGGCGCCGGGACCCGAGGTCGCCAGGCACACGCCGACCTTGCCGGTGGCGTGGGCGTAGCCGCTCGCGGCGTGCCCGGCTCCCTGCTCGTGGCGGACCAGCACGTGGCGCAGGCCCTCGGCGTCCATCAAAGGGTCGTAGGTAGGCAGGATGGCACCGCCGGGAAGGCCGAAGACGACCTCGGCCCCGGCGTGCTTGAGGGACTCGACCAGCGCCTGCGCGCCGGTCATCTGCTGTCCGGTCATCGGAACTCCTTCGTCGTCTCGGACGGTGGGCATGGCGGTCACCTTCTCTGCAGTCCGCGATCCCCCTCCGACACGCTCCGCACCCATGACCGGGACACGAAAAAGCCCCTCCGCCTGGGGCTCAGGGAGGGGCGCGGATGACGTCTCGACGAAACGAACGGGGTCAGCCGCGCTCGGTAACTACGAGAAGAATCATCTGCATGCACCACATGCTAGGGCCTTCGCCGCGACGCACGCCACCCGTCCGGATCGCGAGATGACCGCCGGGACGCACGCCGTCACAATCGCCCAAAGCGCTTGTAATGGCCGACATAAGCGTGCATCCTCGAGGCATGCCGCGTACCGAGACCGTCGAGAACAGCGAGGCCGGTCCCGCTCGACCAGCTGCCGCTCCCCCACGAGTGCGCCCACCCCGCACCGAGAAACCGCAGGGACAGTGGAAGGTCGATGGCCCGGCCCCACTGAACGGGAACGAGGAGCTCAAGGCCGCCGACAACGGCCTGAACGTCCGCGACCGGATCGAGCAGATCTACGCTCCCGGGGGCTTCGACTCGATCCCGGAGGACGACCTCCACGGCCGCTTCCGCTGGTGGGGCCTGTACACGCAGCGCAAGCCCGGCATCGACGGCGGGCGCACCGCCCAGCTCGAGCCCCACGAGCTCGAGGACCGCTACTTCATGCTGCGGGTGCGCACCGACGGAGCCGCCCTGGATCCGCAGGCGCTGCGAGTCCTCGGCGGCATCTCCACCGAGCTCGCCCGCGGCTCGGCCGATGTGTCCGACCGCCAGAACATCCAGTACCACTGGGTCGGGATCGAGGACGTCCCGGAGATCTGGAGCCGCCTGGCCACCGTCGGCCTCGAGACCACGACCGCCTGCGGCGACACCCCGCGCGGCTTCCTCGGCAGCCCGGTGGCAGGGATCGCGGCCGACGAGATCATCGACCCCACCCCGGTGATCGCCGAGATCAAGCGCCGCTACCTCGGTGACCCCGAGCTGGCCAACCTGCCGCGCAAGTTCAAGACCGCGATCACCGGCCACCCGAGCCAGGACGTCGTCCACGAGATCAACGACATCTCCCTGGTCGGCGTGGTCCATCCCGAGCTCGGCCCGGGCTACGACCTGTGGGTGGGCGGCGCACTGTCGACCACGCCGCGGCTGGCTGAGCGGCTCGGCGCCTTCGTGCGCGAGGAGCAGGCGGCCGACGTCTGGCACGGGGTGGTGCGGATCTTCCGCGACTACGGCTACCGCCGGCTGCGGAACAAGGCCCGACTGAAGTTCCTCCTGGCCGCCTGGGGCCCCGAGAAGTTCCGGGAGGTGCTGGAGACGGAGTATCTCGGCTACGCCCTGGCCGACGGCCCCGCTCCGGGCGCCCCCGTCGGCCCCGGCGACCACGTCGGCGTCCATCCCCAGAAGGATGGCCGCTTCTACGTCGGTGCCGCCACCACGGTGGGCCGGGTCGGCGGTGGTCTGCTGACTGCACTCGCAGACCTCGTCGAGACCGTCGGCGCCGACTCCGTGAGACTGACCCCGTTCCAGAGCCTCGTGGTGCTCGGGGTCCCCGCCGACCGGGTCGACGAACTGCTGGCCGGCCTCGACGAGCTCGGGTTGAGCGCTCGTCCCAGCCCCTTCCGCCGCTCCACCATGGCGTGCACCGGGCTGGAATTCTGCAAGCTGGCGATCGTCGACACCAAGGACACCGCCGCCCACACCATCTCGGTCCTGGAGGAGCGGCTGAGCGATCTCACGCCGCAGCTGGAGCAGTCGATCAGCCTGCACGTGAACGGCTGCCCGAACTCCTGCGCCCGGATCCAGACCGCGGACATCGGCCTGAAGGGCCAGATCATCACCACTGCAGACGGCGAGCAGCTGCCCGGGTTCCAGGTGCACCTCGGGGGGTCACTGGCAGCTCCCGAGCTCGAGCAGCCTCAGCTCGGCCGCACTCTGCGCCAGCACAAGGTCGCCGCCCGCGACCTGCCCGACTACGTCGAACGCGTCGTGCGGCGCTTCGTCGGATCCCGAGCCCCCGGCGAATCCTTCGCCGTGTGGGCGCACCGCGCCGAGGACGAGGAGCTGCGATGAGCACGACGAAGGACACCACCGCCGCGACGGCCGATCGGGCTCAGCGCACCGCCCGACTGCGCGCCCTCGCCGACGACGCCTCGCAGCGCTTCGCGGCGCTCGAGGACGAGCTCGGCCCCGACGAGCTCGCCGAGGCCGCGAGCGCCTGGGCGGCGCAGACCTTCGGCCGCGACCTCGCCGTCGCCTGCAGCATGGCCGACGCCGTGCTCCCGCACGTCGTCGCCCGTCACCAGAAGGGGGTGGACGTCCTGTTCCTCGAGACCGGCTATCACTTCCCCGAGACCCTCGAGACCCGGGACCGCGTGGCCCGCGAACTCGACGTCACGGTGGTCGACGTGCTCCCCGAGCGCACGGTGCCCGAGCAGGACACCGCGCTCGGCGCCCGGCTCCACGACCGCGACCCCGCCACCTGCTGCGCGCTGCGCAAGGTGGACCCGCTGCGCAAGGCCCTGTCCGGGTACGACGCCTGGGTCACCGGGGTGCGACGAGAGGAGGGTCCCACCCGCGCGAACGCTCCTCTGATCTCCTACGACGAGTCCTTCGACCTGGTGAAGATCAACCCGCTGGTGACCTGGTCGTTCGGACAGCTCATGGGCTACTCGCACGACCATGGGCTGCCCGAGAACCCCTTGCTGCAGCAAGGGTTCCCGAGCATCGGCTGCGCGCCCTGCACGCGCGCTGTCGCCCCCGGCGAGGACCCCCGCGCAGGGCGCTGGGCGGCTTCCGCCAAGACCGAGTGCGGCCTGCACTCCTCCAGCGACAGTCCCTCCGGCGACACTCTCTCCGGCGGCGCCTCGTCCACCGTCACCCCGCTGTCCCTGCTCACCGTCGACACCGCCCAGGAGAACCGATGACGACCCTGATCCCGGACCCGCGGCCCACCGCCGCGACCGCCACTGCCCTGTCCACGGTCCCCTCGACGGACCCGCCCGATCTGCTCGACGCGCTCGAGAGCGAAGCCCTCCACATCATCCGTGAGGTGGTCGGCGAGCTCGAGCGCCCCGTCATGCTGTTCTCCGGGGGCAAGGACTCCGTCGTGATGCTGCATCTCGCGGAGAAGGCGCTCTGGCCCGCCCCGGTCCCCTTCCCCGTGCTGCACGTGGACACCGGGCACAACTTCCCGGAGGTGCTGGCGTTCCGGGACGCCGCCGTGGAGCACTACGGCGTGCAGCTCCATGTCGCCTCGGTGCAGGACTACCTCGACGACGGAAGGCTGCGCGAACGCGCCGACGGCACCCGCAACCCTCTGCAGACCATGCCCCTGCTCGACGCGATCGAGGAGCATCGCTTCGATGCCGTCTTCGGCGGCGGCCGGCGCGACGAGGACAAGGCCCGCGCCAAGGAGCGCATCGTCAGCCTCCGCAACTCCTTCGGACACTGGGATCCCAAGAACCAGCGCCCCGAGCTGTGGCACCTCTACAACACCCGGCGGCGCCCGGGCGAGCACGTGCGCGTCTTCCCCCTGTCGAACTGGACCGAGCTGGACGTGTGGCGCTACATCGCCCGCGAGGACATCGCCCTTCCCTCGCTGTACTACGCCCACGAGCGGGCGGTCGTCGAGCGCGACGGCATGCTCCTGTCCCCCGGGGACTGGGTTCAGCTGCGCGACGACGAGGAGCCGAGCGTGCGCACCGTCCGCTACCGCACCGTGGGCGACATGTCCTGCACCGGCGCCGTCGCCTCCACCGCCCGGGACGTCGAGGCGGTGATCGCCGAGGTCGCGGCGACCACCGTCACCGAGCGCGGCGCCACCCGCGCCGACGACCGCCTCTCCGAGGCCGCCATGGAGGACCGCAAGAAGGAGGGCTACTTCTGATGAGCACCACGACGAGCACCATCGCCCCGACCACGACCCCGACCCTCCTTCGCCTGGCGACCGCCGGCAGCGTGGACGACGGCAAGTCGACCCTGATCGGCCGGCTGCTGCACGACACGAAGTCCGTGCTGGCCGATCAGCTGGCAGCGGTCGAGGACGCGAGCCGGCGCCGCGGCTGGACCGGCGAGCTGGCGGAGCTCGCCCTGCTCACCGACGGACTGCGCGCCGAGCGCGAGCAGGGCATCACGATCGACGTCGCGTACCGCTATTTCGCGACGGCCGAGCGGTCCTACGTCCTGGCCGACACCCCGGGGCACGTCCAGTACACCCGCAACACCGTCACCGGGGCCTCGACGGCCGACGTGGTCGTGGTGCTGGTCGACGCCCGCAACGGAGTGGTCGAGCAGACCCGTCGCCATCTCGCGGTGGCCTCGCTGCTGCGGGTCCCCCACGTGGTCGTGGCCCTGAACAAGATCGACCTGGTCGAGGATCCCCTGCAGGTGCACGAGCAGGTCACCTCCCAGCTGGCCGAGGTGGCCGATGCGCTCTCCCTGCCCGTCCCGCCGGTGGTCCCGCTCTCGGCGCTGCGCGGCGACAACGTGGTGCACGCCGCCGGGTCCACTCCCTGGTACACCGGGCCTACCCTGCTGGCCCTGCTGGAATCGCTGCCGGCCGCCCGGGACCTGCGGAACGACGCCTTCCGGATGCCGGTCCAACTGGTGATCCGTCCCCAGCACGGTGCCCGGGACGCCGCCCACATCGACTACCGCGGCTACGCGGGACTCATCACCTCCGGAGCGATCGAAGTGGGCGATCGCGTGGTCGTCGCCGGCTCCGGTCGCGCCACCACGGTGGCCGGGATCGACCTCGACCGCTCCAGTGTGCAGCGCGCCGAGGCGGGTCTGTCGGTCACGGTGCGTCTGAGCGAGGACGTCGATCTCTCCCGCGGCGATCTGCTCGCCGCCGGTGACGTGCCCGCTCCCAGCCGGAGCTTCTCCGCCGTGCTCTGCTGGCTGTCCGAGTCCCCGTTGCGACCGGGCGCCCGGGTGCTGATCAAGCACGGCACCAGCACCGTGCAGGCGAAGGTGGGCGCAGTCCGCGATCGCCTGGACATCTCGACCCTCGAGCACGCACCGGCCGAGCAGGCGGAGCTCAACGACCTGGTCCGGGTGGACCTGGACCTCGCCCAGGCGCTGCCGCTGGAGTCGTACTCCGTCTCCCGCGAGGGCGGGGCATTCATCGTGATCGACCCCCAGGACGCCACCACCCTCGCCGCGGGGATGGTCGACGTCCCTGTGCGGTCCTGAGTCGGGCCTCGTGGTCGTGGAGCTGCTGCCCGCCGCGATCGCCGGGTTCCTGGCCCAGATGGTCGACGGTGCTCTCGGGATGGGCTACGGCGTCACCTCGGCCTCGCTCCTGCTGGCGACCGGCATGGCACCGGCCGTGGTCGCCGCGACGGTGAAGTTCGCCCAGCTGGGCACCACGCTCGCCTCCGGGGCCAGTCATTGGCAGGCGAAGAATGTCGAGGGTCGGATCGTGGCCCGTCTCGCCGTCCCCGGTGGGATCGGTGCCCTGGTCGGGGCGACCGTGCTGTCCGCCCTCTCCCTCGACGCCGCAGCACCGGTGATGTCGGCCCTGCTGCTCGCCCTGGGAATCCTGGTGGTGCTGCGCTTCACCACCCGTCGCGACCGGGCGACCACGACGGCCCCCGGGAGCCCGGGCGGGCGTCTGCTGATTCCCCTGGGACTGGTCGGTGGTCTGGTCGATTCCACGGGCGGTGGCGGGTGGGGGCCGGTGGTGACCTCTACCCTGCTGACCTCGGCGCGCACGGCGCCCCGCACCGTGATCGGTTCCGTCGCCGCCGCCGAGTTCGTGGTCACCGTCTGCGCGAGCATCGGCTTCCTCCTGGGTCTGGGCCTCGGCGGTGTGTCCCTCGGGCTCACCCTCGCCCTGATGATCGGTGGCGTCCTCGCCGCTCCGATCGCGGCACGGCTGGCGGGCCGCCTTCCGGCGGGCATGCTGGGGGTGCTCGTCGGAAGCCTGATCATCACCCTGAACCTCGGGCCGACGCTCACCGCTCTCGCGGTGGCACCCCCTGTGCGGCTCGCAGCGCAGATCGTCGGGGCGCTGCTGTGCCTGCTGTTCCTCGTCGTCGCCCTGCGACGACACCGGGCCTCACGCACACAGCCCGCCGTGATCGCCGTGGAGGACCGCCCCCGGCCTCTCTCCGCGCCGGCCCCCTGAGCGCCCGCGCAGACATCTCCTGCTGTGCCCCGCCTGTCCTGTCCTGTCCTGTCCAGTGCTGTCCTGATCGAGAGTCCACTATGACCTCCCCCCACCCTGCGCTGGGCGATGCCCTGTCCACCGCCGTGCTCGAGCCGGGTTCCGTGGCCCTCATCGGTGGTGGCCCCGGCGCCCTGGACCTCATCACGGTGCGCGGCCTGACTCTGCTGCGCCAGGCCGACGTGGTGGTGGTGGACCGACTGGGACCGGCCGGTCTCACCGAGCTGCTCGGCGCGGAGGTCGAGGTGATCGACGTCGGCAAGCGACCGGGTGCGCACTCCCTGCGCCAGTCCGGCATCGAGGAGCTGCTGGTGTCGAAGGCACTCTCCGGTCATCGGGTGGCCCGCCTCAAGGGCGGGGATCCCTTCGTCCTCGGCCGCGGCGGCGAGGAGGTGCTCGCCTGCCGCACCGTCGGCGTCCCCGTCCAGGTCGTCCCGGGCGTGACCTCGTCGATCGCCGGACCCACCGCCGGGGACGTCCCGGTCACCCATCGTGGCACCGCCGTCGCCCTCCACATCGTCAACGCCCATGGCGACCTGGGGCCGGCGGACCTCGCCGCCCTGCGGGACCCGGGCACCACCACAGTGCTCATGATGGGCGTGGAATGGTTGCCGCGGCTGGTCGCGCAATCCCTGCTGAACGGGGTCGACGCGGCCACCCCGGTCGCGATCGTGCAGAGTGCGACGATGGCGGATCAGAAGGTGGTGCGCGGCACCCTGGCCACCATCGAGCAGGTCGCCGCCGACGCCGAGATCTCCCACCCCGCCGTGATCACCGTCGGTCGCACCGCCGCCAAGGGCTTCCTGGAGCCTCCGATCCTCGCCGACCCGGTCCACGGCGCCGGCCGCGAGTCCCTGCCGCGTCCCGAGCAGACCCCGCCCCCGGCGACCGTCCCGACCCTCATCGGCTGCGCCCACGGCACCCGCCTGCGCGAAGGCCGCGACATGGTGCGGGCGATCCTGCGCCGGATCACGGCGCTCGTGCCCGAGGTGCCGGTGCGCGAGGCCTATGTCGACGTGCAGTCCCCCGACGTGGCCGAGGTGGTCGCCGACCTGTCCTCCGTGGCCTCGGACGTGCGCACCCGAGAGGACGATGTCCCGCCCGCCACCGTGGTGGTCCCGCTGCTGCTCTCGACCGGTTTCCATGTCAGGCAGGACATCGCAGCCGCCGTCGCGGACCGGGATGCGGTCGCCGCCGGGCCGCTCGGCCCCGACCCCCGGCTGGCGGAGGTCATGGCGCAGCGGCTCACGGAGGCCGGGGCCTCGAGCGCCGACCCGGTGGTGATGGCGGTGGCGGGAACCCGGGACCCGGCCGGCCAGGAGATGGCCCAGGAGATGGGCCGCCTGCTCGCGGCGCAGCTCGGCCGCGAGGTGGCCGTCGGCTTCATCTCGGCCGCAGCACCCTCGGTGGCCGAGGCCGTCGACCGCCTGCGCACCGCGGGCGCGAACCGGATCGCCGTCGCGACCTACCTGCTCGCTCCCGGACAGTTCCACTCCCAGCTCGACGACGCCGGGGCGGACCTCGTCTCCGCCCCCCTCGGCGACCATCACCTGGTCGCGGAGGTCGCCGTGGACCGGTACCGCTCGATCCTCGGCGCCTGAGCGCGACCCGGATCAGTCCGGCGGGATCAGTCCAGGTGCCGCCGGGTGGCGCCGTAGGTGGCCGAACGCACCAGGTGCGCGTAGACCTTGAGCGCCTGGGAGACACTGCGCTCACGCTGTGCGGGACGCCAGGGCAGCGGACCCTTCGCCTCCCGGCGGCGGGCGATCTCCTGCTCGTCCACGTCGAGCTCCAGGAGGCGCTTGTCGACGTCCATGATGATCCGGTCGCCGTCCTCGACCAGAGCGATGAGGCCACCCTCGGCCGCTTCCGGAGAGATGTGTCCGATGGAGACACCGCTGGTGCCGCCGGAGAAGCGGCCGTCGGTGATCAGCGCGCAGGTCTTCCCCAGGCCGCGTCCCTTGAGGAAGGAGGTCGGGTACAGCATCTCCTGCATCCCGGGGCCGCCCTGGGGGCCCTCGAAACGGATCACCACCACGTCGCCGTCCTTGACGGTCTTGTCGAGGATCTTCTGGACCGCCTCCTCCTGGGACTCGCAGACCACCGCGGTCCCTTCGAAGTGGAAGAGATCCTCGGAGATGCCGGCCGTCTTGAACACGGCGCCTTCGGCGGCGAGGTTGCCCTTGAGGACGGCGAGGCCGCCATCCTTGGTGTAGGCGTGCGGGACCGCACGGACCACGCCCTCCTCGCCATCGGTGTCCAGCTCGTCCCAGGTGTTCGTGGTGGAGAACGCCTGCGTGGTGCGCACCCCGCCGGGGGCGGCATGGAACAGGGCCTCCGCCTTCTTGGAGGCCGAGCCGCCGCGGATGTCCCATTCGGCCAGCCAGCTGGAGAGGTCCGGGGAGTGCACGGTGTGGACGGTGTGGTCCAGCAGGCCGGCACGGTCGAGCTCGCCGAGGATCGCGGGGATGCCCCCGGCTCGGTGGACGTCCTCCACGTGGGCAGTGCCGTTGGGGGCGACCTTGGACAGGGTCGGCACCAGGCGGGAGATGCGGTCGATGTCGTCCAGGCCGAAGTCGACCTCGCCCTCGATCGCGGTGGCGAGGATGTGCAGCACCGTATTGGTGGAACCGCCCATCGCGACGTCCATGGCCATGGCGTTGGAGAAGGCCGCCTTGGTGGCGATCGAGCGCGGCAGGACCGACTCGTCGTCGTCCTCGTAGTAGCGCCTGGACAGGTCCACGATCTTCCGGCCGGCCTCGAGGAACAGCTCCCTGCGGAAGGCATGGGTGGCCAGTGTGGTGCCGTTGCCCGGCAGCGACAGTCCCAGCACTTCGGTGAGGCAGTTCATCGAGTTCGCGGTGAACATGCCCGAGCAGGAGCCGCAGGTGGGGCAGGCGTTCTCCTCGACCTCCGCGAGCTGGGCGTCGGTGATGGAGTCGTCCGCGCTGAGGGACATCGCATCGACCAGGTCGATGCGGTTCTCGGTGACGCCCTCGATGGGCTTGCCCGATTCCGACGGCCCGCCGGAGACGAAGACGACCGGGATGTTCAGGCGCATCGCGGCCATCATGTGGCCCGGGGTGATCTTGTCGCAGTTGGAGATGCACACCAGGGCGTCCGCGGTATGGGCATTGACCATGTACTCGATGGAGTCGGCGATGATGTCGCGGCTGGGCAGCGAGTAGAGCATGCCGCCGTGGCCCATGGCGATGCCGTCGTCCACGGCGATGGTGTTGAACTCCTTGGAGACCCCGCCGGCCTCCGAGATCGCGCTGGCGACGAGGTCGCCCATGTTCTTGAGGTGCACATGACCGGGGACGAACTGGGTGTACGAGTTCGCGATCGCGACGATGGGCTTGCCGAAGTCACCGCTCTGCATGCCGGTCGCGCGCCACAGGGCGCGGGCACCGGTCATGTTGCGGCCGTGGGTCGAGGTGCGGGAACGGAGCTGAGGCATACGACCATTAGGCCATGGGCGGCCCCTGCCCACCAAGACGGTCCGAATACTAGTAGTGGGACTGATAGTTTTCGTCAAGGGGAGCCCGGGTGGACGTCGTACGGAAGGAGCAGCGATGACGAAGGACCTGACCACGCGCACCGAGCTGGGGGCCTTCCTGCGGGGCAAGCGCACCCGCGCGCTGCGCGCGGACCACGACCTGCCACCAGCGGGGCGGGGCCGCACGACGGGACTGCGCCGGGAGGAGATCGCCGTCCTCTCCGGGGTCTCGGTGACCTGGTACACCTGGTTGGAGCAGGGGCGCGACATCAACCCCTCCCGCCAGGTGGTCGACGCGATCGCCCTGCAGCTGCGTCTGACGGAGGCGGAGCACGACTACGTGCTGGGGCTGGCGGGCTTCGCCCCGAACCCGCGCCCTGCCCTGTCGGAGCCGGCGGCGGTGCCCGCTCACGTGCAGCACCTGCTGGACACCCTGGACCCGGCGCCGTCCTTCGCGCTGACTCCGCACTGGGACATCGCCGCCTGGAACCCCGCCTACCAGGATCTCTTCCCCGGTGTCGCCGACGCCGACCCCACCCAGCGGAACCTGCTGGTGTTCATCTTCACGGACCCGCGGGTGCGGGATCTGCTGCCGGACTGGGAGCGCACCAGCCGCCGGTTCCTCGCGGAGTACCGCACGGAGACGGGGGCGCGCCGCGGCGGGACGGCGCACGTGCGCCTGCTGACCCATCTGCGCTCGGCCAGCGAGGACTTCGCCCGCGCGTGGGACGAGAACGCGGTCCAGCGATTCGCCTCGAGCCGACGGGAGTTCACCCACCCGCGGCACGGAGACGTCGCCTACGAGCAGGTCAATCTCCTCCCGCAGGACGCACCGGAACTGCGCGTGATCAGCTATCTGCCGATCACGCGCGCCGGCGGCCGCTGACGGTCAGCCGGTGACGCCCAGCTTCTCCATGATGATCTCGCGCACGCGGCCGGCGTCTGCCTGGCCGCGGGTGGCCTTCATGATCGGTCCGATGAGGGCGCCGATGGCCTGGACCTTGCCGCCCTGGATCTTGGCGACCACGTCGGGGTTGTCGGCGATGGCCTGATCGACGGCGCCGGTGAGCACCGACTCGTCGGAGACGACCGCGAGCCCCTCCTGCTCGACGATCTCGGCCGGGCCTCCCTGACCCTCGAGGATCTTGAGAAGGACCTGCTTGGCGATCTTGTCGTTGATCTTCTTCCCGTCGACCAGGCCCTGCAGCTCGGCGATCTGGACCGGGGTGACCGACAGGTCCTCGAGCTCGACGTCGCGGTCCTTGGCCACGCGGGCCAGTTCCCCCATCCACCACTTGCGGGCGGACTGGGCGCTCGCGCCGGCGCTGACCGTGGACTCGATCAGGTCGAGGGCGCCGGCGTTGATCGCGTCGCGCATCTCGAGATCGCTGAAACCCCACTCGCCCAGCAGGCGGCGACGACGCGCCGCCGGCAGCTCGGGAAGCCCGCTGCGGATCTCCTCGACCCACTCGCGGCTCGGGGCGACCGGGACCAGGTCCGGCTCCGGGAAGTACCGGTAGTCCTCGGCGTCGGACTTCGGGCGGCCCGAGGAGGTATCGCCGGTGTCCTCGTGGAAGTGACGGGTCTCCTGGACGATCTTCTGCCCGGCGTCGAGCATGCCCGCCTGGCGGGAGATCTCCGAACGCACCGTGCGCTCCATGGCGCGGAAGGAGTTGACGTTCTTCGTCTCGGTGCGGGTGCCCAGAGGAGCCTCGGCATCCGCTCGCAGGGAGACGTTGATGTCGGCGCGCACGTTGCCCCGCTCCATCTTCGCCTCGGAGATGTCCAGCGCCCGGAAGATGTCGCGCAGGGTGCGCACGTAGGCGGCGGCGACCTCGGGGGCCCGCCCCTTGGTGTTCGGGATCGGCTTGGTGACGATCTCGACCAGGGGCACACCGGCGCGGTTGTAGTCGACCTGGGAGTGGGTCGCGCCGTGGATGCGTCCAGTTGCGCCGCCGACGTGGGTGTTCTTGCCGGCGTCCTCCTCCATGTGGGCACGCTCGATCTCGACGCGGATGACCTCGCCGTCCTCGAGCTCGATGTCGACCCATCCCTCGTAGGCGATGGGCTCGTCGTACTGCGAGGTCTGGAAGTTCTTGGTCAGGTCCGGGTAGAAGTACTGCTTGCGCGCGAACCGGCAGGTCTCGGCGATGGAGCAGTTCAGCGCGAGCCCGATCTTGATCGCGTACTCGACGGCCGTGCGGTTCACGACCGGCAGCGCGCCGGGAAGCCCGAGCGAAGTCGGGGTGATCGCCGTGTTGGGCTCGGCGGCGAACACGTTGGGCGCGCCGTCGAACATCTTGGTGGCGGTACCGAGCTCGACGTGGACCTCGATCCCCAGGACCGGGTCGTAGCGTTCGATGGCCTCGTCGTAGTCGACGGGTTCGATGGTGGTCGCAGTCATCACTTCACTCCTCCTGTGAGCCCGGCGAGCTCGGGGGCCTTGGCCAGCAGGGGACCTCCCCAGGCGTCCTCGAGCAGCGCCTCCAGGGCACCGCCGACGCGGTAGAGGCGCTCGTCGGCCCGGGCGGGGGCGAGGAACTGGATGCCGGCGGGAAGGCCGTCCTCGGCCAGGCCGCTGGGCACCGAGATGCCCGGGGTGCCGGCGAGGTTGGCGGGGATGGTGGCGATGTCGTTCATGTACATCGCCATCGGGTCGTCGACCTTCTCGCCGAGGCGGAAGGCGACGGTCGGCGAGGTCGGCGAGGCGAGCACGTCGACCTGCTCGAAGGCGGCGGTGAAGTCGCGCTGCACGAGGGTGCGGACCTTCTGCGCGCTGCCGTAGTAGGCGTCGTAGTACCCGGCCGACAGGGCGTAGGTGCCCAGCAGGATGCGGCGCTTGACCTCGTCGCCGAAGCCGGCGCCTCGGGTGGCCTTCATGACGGACTCGGCGGTGGGGTGATCCTCGGGGATCACGCGCAGGCCGAAGCGCATGCCGTCGAACTTCGCGAGGTTGCTCGAGGCCTCCGACGGCATGATCAGGTAGTAGGCGCCCAGGGCGTACCGGAAGTTCGGGCAGGAGATGCGCACGATCTCTGCGCCCGCCTGCTCCAGCTGTGCGAGGGACTCCGTGAACCGGGCCCGGACCTCGGGGGCGAAGCCGTCCCCCTCGAGCTCCTCGATGACACCCACGCGCAGGCCCCTGACGTCCTTGCTGCGCGCCGCCGCGGTGTAGGCGCCGATGGGGTCGGTGAGGGAGGTCGAGTCGTGCGGGTCGTGCCCGGCGATGAGCTCGTGCAGCAGCGCGGCGTCCTCGACGGTGCGGGTGACGGGTCCTGCCTGGTCCAGCGAGCTGGCCATGGCGATCAGGCCGTAGCGGGAGACGGAGCCGTAGGTCGGCTTCACGCCGACGGTGCCGGTGACGGCGCCGGGCTGACGGATGGAGCCGCCGGTGTCGGTGCCGATCGCCAGCGGCGCCTCGTAGGCGCCCACCGCTGCCGCGCTGCCGCCGCCGGAGCCGCCGGGGATCCGGTCCCGGTCCCAGGGGTTGCGGGTGAGGCCGAACGCGCTGGTCTCGGTGGAGGAACCCATGGCGAATTCGTCCATGTTGGTCTTGCCGAGGATCGGCAGGCCGGCCTTGCGCAGGGCCGTGACCAGGGTCGCGTCGTAGGGCGGGATCCAGCCCTCGAGGATCTTGGAGCCCGCGGTGGTCGGCTGGCCCTGCGTGACCACGATGTCCTTGACGGCGATCGGGACCCCGGCGAGCGCGTGCAGCTCCTCGCCGGCGGCGCGGCGGGAGTCGATGTCGGCGGCGGTGGCCAGTGCTTCGTCCTGGTTCACGTGGAGGAAGGCGTTGAGGTCGCCGTCGACGTCGGCGATGCGGTCGAGATGGGCACGCGTGAGCTCCTGCGAGGAGACCTCACCGGTGCTCAGCGCGGTGGCCTGGGCGGCGGCGCTGCGGCGGATGATGTCGGTCATGGAGTCACTCCTCTCCCAGGATCTGTGGGACGGCGAAACGGCCGTCCTGTGCCTCAGGAGCGCCGGCGAGCGCCTGCTCCTGGGTCAGGGTGTTCTCGACGACGTCCTCACGGAAGACGTTCGTCATGGCAATGGGGTGGGACGTCGCGGGAACATCCTCGGTGGCGACCTCGGAGACGGAGGCGACAGCGTCCATGATGGAGTCGAACTCGCCGGCGAAGCGGTCGATCTCCTCATCACTGAGCTGGATCCGTGCGAGGTCGGCGAGGCGTGCGACGTCATCTCGTCCGATCGAAGGCATGAGGGTCATTCTAGGTCGGGTCGCTGGGCGCGGTGCGCACCCGGTAGTGATACTCGCCCAGATGCTCGAATCCCAGGCCCCGGTAGAGGGCCAGTGCGGGAGCGTTGTCCTGCTCGACCTCGAGCAGGACGCGGTCGGCGCCCTGGACGGCGGCGATCGCCAGCAGGGTCTGCGAGAGGGCGCGGCCCAGCCCTCGCCGGCGATGAGCAGGATCGACCGCGATCATGTTCAGGACGGCGACCGTCTCCCGGCCCGCTTCGACCAGCGCCGCGCGGCCGACGGCGACCGGCTCCGCTCCGGTCCCTCCCTCGAGATCCCCTTCCGCCCGAAGCAGCACCTGCACCGCCGGCGTGCCGGCGAGGATGTCGTGCATCGTCTCGCGGGCCTGATCGCCGTCGCGCGGTGCGAGGAGCCAGGCCGCCTCGAACCAGTCCTCATCCAGTGCGCCGGTGCGGATCTCGGCCGACGGATGGGGATCAGGCAATCGGGCGCCGCGGAGGGTCGTCGCGAGCAGTGCGCTGTGCCCCGTGCTCTCGTAGCCGCGCTCGGCGAGGACGGTGTCGAGCTGGGCGGGGCCGTGCATGTCCAGGACCCGGAACGTCGACGGTTCCCCGGCCATCGCGTACAGCGCCTCGACCCGCTCGATCGCCCCGTTCAGGGCGTCGTCGGCGGTCGGGGCCTCGAGGGCGAGGGCACTGTTGGCGCGCCGGGTGACGCCTCGTGAGCGCAGCAGCGCGAAACCGTCGACATCGAGGCGCTGCAGAGGCCGCCAGCCAGCGATCAGAGCCTCGGCGAGTCGAAAGCCGGTCAGCGGGCGGGGGGTCGTCTTCGCGGTGGTCTTCGCAGAGTTCTTCGCGGGGGCGCGGCGGGAGCGTGGGGTCACCCGACCGATCGTAGCGATTCCGCCCGCCGGGCTGGCGCCGTCGGGCGGACACCCCGGTAGACTTCCCCACTCCAGCGCAGCACGAAGGGACCCCGCCATGTCCGTCGACCCGAACATCGACTACACCTCCCACGACCCCGAGGACGGCGCACAGGCGTCGCAGGATCCGGCGATCCAGGAGGCTCAGGAGCTCGAGGCGACGATGCGCCGCGCCCTGGCCACCAAGGAGGATCCGCTGCGTGACGACGAGTCCACCTCGGAACGTCTGCGCCGGCTCGCCGGCGAGAACGGATCCTCGCAGTAGTTCTCCGACCGCCGTCGCTCAGTTCCTCGGCTCGGGCGGCGGCATCAGCAGGAACGGCAGGTAGAGCACGCCTGAGAGGTTGTAGGGGAAGGTGATCCGCATGATCGCCTTGATCCCCCAGTGCATCGCGAACGCCCCCAGCGCGAACAGTCGCCCTGCCCGGTGATCGAGCACGGCGAGCGGGGCACCCATCTCGACGATCAGGGAGATCACCGCCATCGCGGTGAACAGCTCCCGATGCGGGTAGAGCAGCTTCCCCAGGGGTGAGGCCTCTTCCCCGAGCATCTCCTTGCGCAGGGCATCGAAGGCCACCTGGCCGCGCATGTTCCCGCCGTCGACCCATCTGATCCCGTTCCCGCCGGTGAATTTGGCGAGCCCCGCGAGCAGGTAGGTCAGCGCGACCGCGGCGTTCATCACCGTCGGCGTCGCCCCGTACATCCACGAGCGGCGCCCGGGCAGCAGGGAGCGGTCGCGCACGAGCGCGTCCAGGCTCAGCGCGTCGGCCGACGGCGCGGCGCCGAGCACCATCGTGTGCAGCACCAGGTTGTTCTCGTGGTGGAAGACCATCGACCAGGAGTTGCGGTAGGAGAAGTTCCAGGTCTGCAGCGCCGAATGCAACGGGCCGACGATGCGATGCGCCACTCCCGCGGTGAACAGGGCTCCGGTGACGAGGGAGGCATCCAGGAGCCGGTCTGCCACGACCGGGGGCAGGGGTGAGCGCAGGATGCGCGCCGGGCCGACCGGGTCGAAGCTCGCGGCATCGGTGCGATGCACGCCCTTGTAGAGCTTCCGCCTGCGGGCGATATGCCAGAGGTGGTACCCGCCGACGGCCACCCGCAGCAGGGCCGGGGTGGCAGCCCCGGTGCGCGGTGCCAGGTGCCGACGTGCGGTGGAGGCGGCCGCGATCAGCGCGCCGGTGAGTCCGGCCCCGCTCATCGTCCGGCCTCCGTCCCGAAGGAGGCGCCGGCGTGCCCCACCCGCTGGATCGCTCGACCTGGAACGTCGGCCGAGCCGCGCACGTCCAGCTTCGAGGTGAACACCTCGCGCGCCCTGCCGGTCATGAACGGTTCGACGAGATAGCGCCCGCGCACGATGTGCACCCGCACCACGTCGCGATCAGCGCCCCGGTCCCGCACCGAGAGCAGCTCGGCCGCGCGCTCGGCGATCTGCTGTCCGTCTCCGCTCAGCACACGCCGCCGCACCTGTCGGCGCACGGCATTGAGCCCGCCGGTTCCGAGGTAGGAGTAGTGCAGCGGGGCCACCGATCCGTCGGCCCGCACACCCAGGAGGTGCGTCACCCAGTAGTGCTCCTTCCGCTTCGCGGAGAACATGGGGTAGTGGCTGAAGGGGAAGGAATCCCGGGCGTCGTCGCGCCCGAGCCGCCGGGCCGGGAGAGACACGGCGGTCAGCAGCAGCGCCGTCACCACCGCGGCGACCAGGCGGGTCCCCGAGGTGTCGGGGAGCGTGGCCCCGAGAGGACCGCGGTCGCAGGAGGTCGGAGGACCGGCTTCGTTGCTCATGACGACCACCGTAGAGGGGCCCGATGAGACCGATTCGTCCCGGGATGAGAGGACGATGAGAGTCCTCTCAGAACACCCTGGATCCAGAGCCCCCTCGTCACGGGATGCTTCCTCCCCATCCCGCTCGTGTCCACACCGCCGCGCCGTGTCCTCGACGGTCGGTCGCAGTTGCCACACTGGGGGCATGGACTCCTCGCATCCCTCCCCCACCTCGGACCGCTCCGCGCTGCGCGCCGAGGCGCAGGACGCGCTGCGCGCGCTGACCGGACGCGCCGATGCGGACTTCCACGACGGCCAGTTCGAGGCGATCGAGGCCCTGGTCGAGGAACGGCGTCGCGTGCTGGTGGTCCAGCGCACCGGCTGGGGGAAGTCCGCGGTCTATTTCCTGGCCGCCCTGCTGCAACGGCGCCGGGGCGCCGGTCCCGCGCTGATCATCTCCCCGCTCATCGCCCTGATGCGCGACCAGGTGGCGGCCGCCCGTCGTGCCGGGGTCAAGGCCGAGGCGATCAGCTCCGCGAACCCCACCCAGTGGTCCGACATCGACAGGGCGCTGGACGCCGACGAGATCGACGTTCTGCTGGTCTCTCCTGAGCGGCTGGTCAACCCCCGGTTCCGGGCCGAGCAGCTGCCGCGCCTGATCGAGCGCTGCGGGCTGCTGGTCATCGACGAAGCGCACTGCATCTCCGATTGGGGCCACGACTTCCGCCCCGATTACCGCCGGCTGCGGGACCTGGTCGCGGAGCTCGGGGACCAGGTCCCGGTGCTCGCGACGACCGCGACCGCCAATTCCCGGGTGGTGGCCGACGTCGCCGAGCAGCTGGGCGTGCACGGCGAGGGGGCGGCGCCGGTGCTGACCCTGCGGGGGGCACTGACCCGTGACTCGCTGCGCCTGGGCTGCCTGACCCTGCCGGACGACCGTTCTCGCCTGGAGTATCTGGTCGAGCATCTCGAGGATCTGCCCGGCTCCGGAATCATCTATACCCTCACCGTCTCCGCCGCGGAGGACCTGGCGGATCTGCTCGATCGCCCCGGCCGTCGGGTGCGGGCCTACACCGGTCGCACCGATTCCGACGAGCGCGCCGACCTCGAGCAGGCCCTCAAGGACAACGAGGTCAAGGCGCTGGCAGCGACCAGCGCGCTCGGCATGGGCTTCGACAAACCAGACCTGGGGTTCGTGGTGCATCTGGGGGCGCCGAGCTCTCCGGTGGCCTACTACCAGCAGGTGGGTCGTGCTGGCCGCGCCACGGACACCGCGGATGTGCTGCTCCTGCCCGGACGCGAGGACCGCGCCATCTGGGAGTACTTCGCCACCGCCTCCATGCCCGCGCAGGCCTCCGCCGATTCGGTCCTCGCAGAACTCGGCGCCGCAGGCTCCCCGCTGTCCACCCCCGCGCTCGAAGCACGCGTGGACGTCAAGCGCAGCGCCCTCGAACTGCTGCTCAAGGTGCTGGCCGTCGAAGGAGCGGTGGACTCGGTGCGCGGCGGCTGGGTCGCCACCGGAACCTCCTGGACGTACGATGCCCAGCGCTACGAGAACGTCGCGCGTGCGCGCCGCCAGGAGCAGCAGGCCATGCTCGAGTACGAGCGCCTGCGCAGCGGGGATCCGCAGCAGTGCCGGATGATGTTTCTCGCTCGCCAGCTCGACGACGACACCGCCGCCCCCTGCGGTCGCTGCGACGTGTGCACGGATCCCTGGTACCCGGCCCCGGGCGCCACCTCCGACGCGTCGATCGCTGACGCTTCTGCGGCGTCTGCCGGCTCTGGAGCGACGGACGCTGCCGCCTCCTCTCGGGACGCCGTCGCCCGTCTCCTGGACCGCGTCGGAGTTCCGGTGGACCCGCGCAAGCAGTGGCCGCAGGGGCTGGACCGTCTCGGTATCACCGCGGAATCCGGCTCGCCGCTGCGCGGGAACATCGCGGCCGGGGAGCGCCTCGAGGAAGGCCGCGCACTCGCCCGCATGTCCGACCTGGGCTGGGCGGTACCCCTGCGAGAACTGCTGAGGGTCGACGAGCAGGGACGTCGCGTCGATGCCGCCCTCACCCCGGCGATCGCGCATCGGGTCATCGAGATCCTCACGGACTGGGACTGGCGGCAGCGGCCCGCCGCGGTGCTCGCCGTCCCCTCCACCACCCGGCCCACCCTGGTACGGGATCTCGGCGCAGGGATCGCGCGGATCGGGCAGATGCAGGATCTCGGCGCACTCGGACTCGCCCCGGACGCGGCCCCGATGAACGGGGCCCGCAACAGTGCGTTCCGGGTCGCCGCGCTCTGGGATCGCTTCGTGATCACGCCCGATCTCGCCGAGTCGATCGCGGCATTGGACGGCGCCCCGATCCTGCTGGTCGATGACGAGATCGACACCCGCTGGACGGTGACCATCGCCGGTCGTCTGCTGCGACGGTCCGGCTCGGGCCCCGTCCTGCCACTGGCGCTCGCGCTGGTCAGCTGACGTCGCCTGACATCAGCTGTAGTCTCCCTGCTTCACCGCGAACACCGGACGGTCGCCCTCCTTCTCCTTGAGGCACCACAGCAGATCCGGTCCGTCGGCGTCCTCCCAGTAGCTCAGGGACTGACCCCACGAGACCCAGGGGTACGAGGTCATCGCGCCCGAACCCGACCAGTGGTGCAGCGTCTTGTGGTGGGAGTCGTTGAACCACCAGCGTCCGTTGTGGGAGGCCACACCGTTGAGGTAATGCACAGGGACCTCAAGAGCCTCGGTGGCCGTGGTCGTCGCGGCGAACCGGGACCCGCCGTCGGCGAAGGGGAAGCGGACCGCGCGCGTGGATCCCTCGGGGTAGGTGTCGCAGCCCACGCAGCGGTACTCGGTCATGACGATCGATCGGCTCACGCGATCCAGGGAGATCGTGGACCACACCAGCTTCTCCGTCCCGTCGGCGACCGTCGAACTGATCGTCCCGACCTGGGGCAGCACGTAGGCGTAGTTGTGGGCGTAGAAGCTATCGCCCACCCTGCCGATCTGGTCCTTCGAGCCACCGGTGTCGGTGGTGACGATCCTGCTCATGTCGAACACCCGCATCCCGGCGCCGGTGTCCGCGACGTACAGCAGATCCCCGTACCAGGAGATCCCGCCGACGTGGATCCCGATGTCCTGGAAGCTCGGCTCCGCCTCGGTGCCAGTGGGCTCCACCAGCAGGATCCGCCGATACGAGTTCGGATGCTTCGCGTCCCAGTCGATGAGGTTGATACGGCTGCTCTTGGGCGAGTTGTTGTAGAAGCTGACGGCGATCACCTGGCGACCGTCGTACCGGCCGTTGTCGGCAGTGCCGACCGCATCGCGGCTCGTGGTGATCCCCTGGGGGAAGGCATCGGGATCGTTCTCATCGCTCGAGGCGAAGCGGAAGCCGTGCACCTGGTCGTCCAGGACTCTTGCCTCGGTGCGGTCGTGGTTGGCGTTGTCCATGACCTCGCTGACGCTCGCCGAACCGGCCTGCTCCAGCAGCGCCTCGACTCTCGCCGTATAGGCGTCGTAGTCGGCCGTGAGGGTGAAGTCCTTCGGGTCGAGCGTGTCCGGGGACGCAGCCTGGGCGGGAGCAGCCAGGGTTCCGCCGGCCGCGGTGAGGGCCCCGAGGAGACCCGCCCCACGCAGCACGGCACGTCGGTCGATGCCGCGGCGGGACAACCCCTCGACGGACTCGCTGGGGATCATGGACGATGCGGGATGCCGGGTGCTCATGGTTGAGCAGCCTTCCTGTCGGGTGCGATGTGCATCACACACGCTGACATCCCGGACGGGAAGAGTCCAGATCACGAGCCCAGAATCCGTCGAACGGAGGAAGGATCCCCTCCTCCGGTCAGCGGAAGCACGGGCCGAGCAGGCGGCGGACTATTCACCTGCGCCAGCGGCCTCAGCGGCGGTCTCTTCGGCAGAATCTTCGGTGGCCTTCGAGTCCTCACCCTGCGCCACGGCCTCGGCCCCGCCCTCGAGCAGCGCGACGAACCCTGCCTCGTCGAGGATCCGCAGCCCGAGGTCACGGGCCTTGGTCTCCTTGGTCCCGGCGTTCTCGCCGATCACCACGAAGTCCGTCTTCTTCGAGACCGACCCGGAGGCCTTGCCCCCGCGGGAGATGATCGCCTCCTTGGCACCGTCGCGGCTGAAGCCCTCCAGACCGCCGGTGACCACGAGGGTCAGACCCTCGAGGGTCTTCACGAAGCCGTCTTCGACGTCGTCGACCATCCGGACTCCGGACGCCGCCCAGCCGTCGACGAGCTCGCGGTGCCACTGCACCTCGAACCATTCGATGACGGCCTCGGCGATGATCGGCCCCAGCCCGTCGGTCTCGGCGAGCTGCTCGATGCTCGCCGCGCGGATCGCGTCCATGGACCCATAAGCGGTGGCGAGCGACCGCGCGGCCGTCGGCCCGACGTGCCGGATCGACAGGGCCACGAGCACGCGCCACAGCGGTCGCCCCTTCGCCTTCTCCAGCTCGGAGATGAGAGTCTCGGTGGTCTTCAGCACGGACGGGGACTTCTGCTGCTTCCAGGCCCCGTCGCGCTTGTAGTGCTTGAACTGCGGGCGGGACCAGAACGCCGGCTGGACGCGCCAGTCCCCCGTCGGCTCGCCGTCACGACGCTCGGGCTGCCAGATCACCACATCGCGCAGCGCCTCGGCGGTGAGGTCGAACAGGTCGTTCCCCGTGGTGACCACGGGCTCCTGCAGACCGGGCAGCAGCGGATCCTCCGCGGTCGTGATGCGCAGCAGCGGTACCCCGTCTGTGCCCTGGGTGACCTCGCCGTTCTTCAGCACCACGAAGTTCTCGAGCTCGGCATCGGAGGCCTCACGGATCGGCAGGTGGATGCTGTGCCCGGACCCCAGCGCGGCGAGCGCCTCGCTGCGACGCTTGTCGGGATCGGTGAGGGCGATCGCGGACTCCTCGCCGAGCGCCTCGATGTCGAAGCCGCCGCGGGAGGCCGCATGCTCGACGCGGCCCGTGACCTGGGCGGGGCAGTTCTTCTGGTTCGGGCAGCGCCAGTCCTTGTCCCCTTCCTTCTCGGGGCGGATGGTGGTGCCGCAGGCCGGGCACTGCGTGGGCATGACGAAAGGACGTTCGCTGCCGTCGCGCAGGGAATCGACGGGGCCGAGGATCTCCGGGATCACGTCGCCGGCTTTGCGCAGCACGATGGTGTCGCCGATCAGCACTCCCTTGCGCTCCACGTCGAACTGGTTGTGCAGCGTCGCCTTCTCGACCGTGGAGCCGGCGACCTTCACCGGCTCCATGACGCCGAAGGGGGTCACCCGCCCGGTGCGTCCCACCTGCACCTGGATGTCCAGGAGCTTCGTGGTGACCTCCTCCGGCGGGTATTTGAAGGCCGTCGCCCAGCGCGGGGCCCGCGAGGTCGAGCCCAGGGCCCGCTGCTGCGCGAAGGAATCCACCTTGACGACGATGCCGTCGATCTCGTGCTCGACGTCATGACGGTGATCACCGTAGTGCTCGACGAAGTCGACCACCTCGTCGGCCGAGGTCATGACCTTCATGTATCTGCTCGTGGGCAGGCCCCACGACGCCAGCAGCTCGTACACCTCGCTCTGGGAGCTGACAGGCGGGTCCGGCCACGCGCCGAGACCGTGCACGGTCAGGCGGAGGGAACCCAGGCGCGCCTCGCCGGCCTCCCGTTCGAGGCCCGTCTTCTTCTCGAGCTGCTGCCGCAGGCCACCCGCCGCAGTGTTGCGGGGATTCGCGAACGTCGGGAAGCGGCGGATCGCGGCAAGCTGTTCCTTCTCCTCGTCGAAGGCCCGTCGGCCCGACGCCTGCCGGGACTCCCAGCGGGAGCGGTTCTCGGCGACCGCGCGATCACGCAGCTCCACCTGGAGCTCGTTGAGCCGTGCGAAGTCCTCGGTGGGCATGAACACCTCGCCGCGCACCTCGACGAGGGCGGGGTGACCGCTCCCGGCCAGGCTCTGCGGGATGCCCTCGATCTGCAGCGCGTTCACCGTCACGTCCTCACCGGTGCGTCCATCGCCGCGGGTCGCAGCCGTGGCCAGTTCGCCGTTCTCGTAGCGGAGGTTGATCGCCAGACCGTCGATCTTCAGCTCGGTGAGCCAGCGCACGTCCTGGCCGAGCTCGGCGGCGGCGTGCGCGCACCAGTCACGCAGCTCCTGGACGGAGAACACATTGTCCAGGCTGAGCATCCGCTCCGCGTGGTCGATCTCCGCGAGCTCGGCGGCGACCGCCCCGTGGACGGTCTGCGTCGGGGAGTCGGGACTGACCAGCTGCGGGTTATCTTCCTCGAGCCCCCGCAGCTGGCGCTCGAGCGCGTCGTACTCGGCATCCGCGAGGGTCGGAGCGTCGTGGACGTAGTAGTCCTCGATCGCCTTCTCGATCTGCGCGGTCAGCTCGGCGATGCGCTGCTGCGCCGCGACGGCATCACTCTCAGGCTGCTCGCCGGCTGTCGAGTGCTGGGTGTCCTGGGTATCCTGCTCGTCCTCGCTCACCAGGACATTGTGACGCACGGGCAGGACATCTCCCAGTGCATCGACCCGTCGAGCGCCTGTCAGCGTCCCTGGAGGGTCAGCCGGCGAGGCGTTCGGCCCAGGTGGGCGCCACGCGCAGCAGGGCCTCGATCGCGGACTCGTCGATCAGGGTGTCGCGATCAGGCTGCGCCGAGGGGTCGACGCGGCCGGCATGGACGTCGTGCGAGGCGCCGGTGTGCGCGATCAACGTGAAGCCCGACATGGCGGAGTCGCTGTGGCCGAGACGATTCCAGATGGTGAGCATCTTCTCGAGCTCGGGTGCCAGACGCCCCCCGGGGCGAGGATCGACGACCAGCTCGAAGATGCAGCCGGCGTCGTGCGCCTCGGCGAGTCCTTCCCAGAGCGCACGCCCCTCGGCGGTCTCCAGGGTCGGCAGTCGACGCGGTCCGATGGCCATCCGGCGAGCGCCGGCGTCACGGGCGGCGCGCAGCAGCTGCAGGTCGGCGCCGACGCCGAGCGTGATCGAGTCCGCGCCCAGGCCGCTGTCCTCGAGGGCGGCGAACATGCTGCGCCAGAGCATCCCGATCTCGGGAGCCGGGAGTGCCGGGTAGCGGCGTCGGCCCGAGGGCGTGGGGATGCGTCCCTCGTGCACGCCGGCGACGGCGTCCTCGCGCAGCAGGAGATGGGGCCGAGTGCCCGGGGTCCGTTCGCGCAGCGCGGCGAGATGGTCGATGAGGCCCTCGGCGAGCAGCAGCGGGAGGTCGCGCACGGCTCCGCGGTCGGCGAGCGTGCGCTCCCCCGTCGTGAGGAAGGTGGCTCCGGCCAGGGTCGCGGGCCCGAGTGCCGTCGTCATCACCGGGCCCTCGTAGCCGAGCAGGGCGATGCGGGCGGCGTCGAGCGTGCGATCGCGCAGCTCCCGAGCGTGCTGCCAGGCCCGGCCGATCCCGGGTCCGAGCCGCCAGCCGTAGCTGACCAGGTCGCCGGTGGTCTCGGCGAGCAGAGCGAGCGTGGCCGGCAGCATGTGGTCGGTCTCGTCGATGCCGAGCGCGGAGGGCAGATAGAGCCTGGTCGCGATGTCCTCGTCGAGGTCGTCGCCGAGCAGTGCGCGCAGCCGCAGGAGTGCGGCGAGGTGCGGCTCGTCCGGCAGGTCGTGGCGCGCGGCGTCGGCGGAGGTGGGTGCGCGGAACGTGCCATCTCCCGTGAGGGTGACCAGAGGTGTCATGCGCGATGCTCCAAGGTGGCGGCGGCGAGCACCCGGTCATCGTCATAGAGCACGACGGTCTGACCGGGAGCAACTCCGCGGAGAGGGGTCTCCAGGCGCACGCGAAGGCGTGAGCCTGGAGGGGATGCGGGTGCCGGGGTCGTCACGGTGGCCGTGGCCTCCGTGGAGGAGTGCGCAGCGGTCGACGTCGCGCTGGCCGCATCACCCGGGGCGGGCGCTGCCGCGGCGGGGACCTCGAGGACCTGCGCGGGGATGGCGTCGCCGTGGGCGCGGATCTGGGCCCGCACCTCGCGGCCGACGAGCAGCGGCTCGAAGAGGACGACATCGGTCGCGATCAGCTCGCGCGTGGAGAGCAGCTCGGCGGCGCCGACGACGACCTGGCGGGAGGTCGGGTCGATGTCGACGACATAGCGCGGGGCGCCGTCGGCGGCGGGGTGCTCGATGCCCAGGCCCTTGCGCTGGCCGATGGTGAAGCCGTGCGTGCCGCGATGGGCGCCGATCACGGCGCCGGTGTCGTCGAGGACCTCCCCCGGAGCCTCGCCGAGATTCCGCTCGAGGAAGCCACGGGTGTCGCCGTCGGCGACGAAGCAGATGTCATAGCTGTCCGGCTTGGTCGAGACACCGAGTCCGCGGGCGTGGGCCTCTGCCCGCACCTCGTCCTTGGTCTCGTACTCACCCAGTGGGAACAGGGAACGGGCCACGGCGTCCGGCCCCATCACCGCCAGGACGTAGGACTGGTCCTTGGCCATGTTGCGCGAGCGGTGCAGGGAGGGTGTGCCGCCCGGGCCATCGGTGCGGATCGAGGCGTAGTGGCCCGTGCACACGGCGTCGAAGCCGAGCAGCGTGGCGCGCTCCAGGAGCGAGGCGAACTTGATGCGCTCGTTGCAGCGCACGCAGGGGTTCGGGGTGCGACCGGCGGCATACTCCGACAGGAAGTCCTCGACCACCAGGTCGTGGAAATCGTCGGAGAGGTCCCAGACGTAGTACGGGATACCGATCCGGTCCGCGGCGCGGCGCGCGTCGGAGGCGTCCTCGACCGTGCAGCAGCCGCGTGATCCGGTGCGGCGCTGATCGCGGTTCTTGGACAGGGCCATGTGGACGCCGACGACCTCGTGGCCGTCCTCTGCCGCCCGGGCAGCGGCTACCGCCGAGTCGACGCCGCCGCTCATCGCTGCCAGCACCTTCATCCTTCTGCCACCTCCTTGATCTGCACCCGTCGAGTGTACGGACGGGTGAGGTTCTGGTCAGGTGCCTGCGACGTGAGATGCGCCCTGCTCGCTGGACCCGGCCCGAGCTGCGAACCGGCTTCGACGAGAGCCGAGAACACCGTCGGGAGCCGGCGATCCTGCCGATCAGCCCACCGTTCGCCGACCCCTGCAGGAGGGCCGCGCTTCCTCCCCACAGGCTTCTTTCCACATTCCCACGAACCTCTTGACATTTTTCCACTCGTCACATTGTGGGCGACGCCGGATAGTGCGTCTCGTCGCCCTCGACAACCACTCTCTGCGCGCCTGACCACTACCCGAGAGGACGGGTCGAGAGTTCCTCCTCCAGCACTCCTTCCAGGCGCATTGGCTACGTCTCGACACGGGCGAACTTCTCGGCAACCCCGCACGAACCACAACCTCGCCGCAGCACCATTCCTCCACCGGACCCACTTATCCACATTCATCGCGGATCGAGTGAAACCACTTGCGCTTTTTCGCATCCATGTTCGATACTTGACCCATGGGCCAGCACGTGGACGACCAGGACTCGACGGCAGACCATGCCGGTCGTCCGCTGGTGCGTGCCGGATCCGGAGTCTCTTCGGTCGGTCCTCTCGTCCTCGAAGAAGCTATCGAACTGCTTCGCCGCACGGGATCCCTGGGGTCGGACTCCTTCTCCCCCGGCACCGCCTCGGCGCTCGATGCCGATTCCCTGCTCGATCTCCTGGAGCGCCTGCACGAACTCACGGACTCCATCGCAGCGGTGGAGATCCGAGCGACCGCCGCGCTCGACGCTGCCGTGCGCCGCGACAGCACGGATCGCGAAGAATCCACCGCGACGGCGGACAGGGTTTCGATGCGCGAGGTCTCCGTGGTCACCAGGACATCTCCGTCCACGGCATCCCGCCGGACGAAGGCATGCCGGCGCCTGGTGCGCGACATGCCCGTCCTGCTCGGCGCGCTCGCGACCGGGATGATCGGGCCGGAGAAGGCATTTGCTGCGGCATCGACCACGTCGGTGCTCGACAGCGCCCAGCGTGGCTCGGTCGATCATGCTCTCGGGGCACGACTGGGCGATATAGCCGGCGCCGGGCAGCGTCAGTGGGTGGGCGAGGTCAATGCTCTGGTGCAACTGGTGGACCCTCACGGGGAGCGGCGTCGCCACGAGGTGGCCCGTCGGGGCCGAAGCGTGACCCTGCGACGTCGTGATCACGGCATGGCAACCCTCTCGATCAACCTCCCCGCGCTGGATGCCTCCTTGGCCCGCAAACGCCTCAGCCTCGAGGGGGAGAAGCGTCGCGCCGGAGGCGATCGCAGGGGTCACAGCGCGATCATGGCGGACACCGCCGCCGATGCCCTGATCGGCCGGGACGGGGCGATCGACCCGGTCTCTCTCGATATCGGGGTGATCATCACCGACCGCGCCCTGTTCTGTCCCGACAGTGCCGAGCCGGCGCTCATCGAAGGCTACGGGGCCGTACCTGTCGATCAGATCAGCGAGTCGCTGCGCAACGCCACCCGCGAGCCCGACCCCGGAGGTGCCAACTCTGACGCTGCCGCGACCGGAGATTTCGAGCCTGATCGCCCCGACCGGCCCGCGCTGCGGGCGACCCTGCGACGGCTGTACACGCATCCGACCAGTGGCGAGCTGGTGGCCGTCGAGTCCCGAGCCAGAGCCTTCCCGCCTGCTCTGTCCCGTTTCCTGCGGTGGCGGTCGATGACCTGTGCGGGGCCCTTCTGCAATGCAGATATCCGCCATGACGATCACATCCGCCCGTACAGCAGTGGAGGCCACACCTGCCTCGACAACGGCAACGGCCTGTGCGCCCTGTGCAACGGCAAGGAGACGCAGGGCGTCATTGCTCGCGCCCCGAACCGGCCCCCGGGCGGGGCGGAGAATCGTCACCGGGTGCACTGGGAGACCCGGTACGGGTCAGTGGTCGATGTCGTCCCCACTCCGAGCGAGCTGTCCGCGATGCTTCCTCGCTCTCTGGCGTACGAACCCGCGGCCCACGGGACCGTCCCTCAGAGGCAGCGGCCATGCCCGAGACCGGGGCAGCCTCTACGACCGGGCCGGATCGACATCATCGAGTTCTCTCCCCGCACCACGATCCTTCATCGCCGGCGGGTGCGTGATCACCGCCGACGTGCGACCTGGCGCCAGGTCCGCCTCCCCAGTCATGGGCACGACCCTGGCGCAGATCCCTCCGACGGATGAGGAATGCCTCGATGTCGTCAGCTACCTGCGCGAACTACCGGGCCTGTCCACGCGCCAGTCCGAGGCGCTCGACGATGGCGGGCGACGCTCAGGCGGGGTCAGCGAGCCGGCGCGCTCTCAGCCGAACAGCGCCCCGACAGCTCGCGCCTTCCTCAGCGCCTCCGGCAGAGCCCGCAGGAACACCTCGACGTCGTGGTCGGTGCTGGTCCAGCCCATCGACAGCCGCAGCGCCCCGCGTGCGAGCTCGTCCGTCATGCCCATCGCCGCGAGCACCGGGCTGGCCTGGGTGACGCCGGCCGAGCAGGCCGAGCCTGCCGAGGAATCGACACCGCTCTCATCCAGCAGGAACAGCAGGGAGTCGGAGTTCGCTCCCGGGAACACGACGTGCACGATGTGTCCGGATTGCGGTGCTTCCGCCGGCAGGGTGAAACGGGCCGTCGGGTCGATCTCCTCGATACCGGCGCGCAGGCGGCGCGCGAGCGCCCGAACCTTCTGACTCTCCTGCTCCCGCTCGGTGAGGGTCTCCCGCAGCGCCGCGGCGAAGGCGGCCGCATGGGCCAGATCCAGGGTCCCGGAGCGCACTCCTCGCTGCTGACCCCCACCGGTGCTGGCCACACCGAACGGCACGTCGGGCTTCGCCACCAGGGCGCCGACACCCACCGGTGCGCCGATCTTGTGCCCGGACAACGACATCAGATCGATGTCCTCCCACGACGGACGGTCCGCATGGCCCACGCCCTGCACCGCGTCGGTGTGGACGAGGGTGCCATGGGGCCGGGCAGCGGCAGCGAGCCTGGCCAGATCCTGCCGTGCCCCGGTCTCGTTGTTCACCAGCGCCGCACTGACGACGCTGACCGCGCCGTCGGCAAGAGCCTGCGCCACCGCATCCGGTCGCAGCACCCCCTGCGCGTCCACCGGGAGCACGCGCGCCTGGATCGACGGGGTCAGAGTGGCCAGCGAGCGCGCGGTCGCCAGGACGGCCGGATGGTCGGTGGCCGCCACCGCGACCGCAGTGCGTGCGGGATCCTCCGCCGCGGCTCCCAGGGCGACCGCACGGATCGCGAGGTTGTCCGCCTCGGTGCCACCCGAGGTCATGATCAGCCAGCTGCGCGGGACCCCGAGCAGTTCGGCGATGGACTCCATGGCGTCGTCGAGGACCGCACGAGCTCGGCGACCTGACGCGTGCACGGAGGAGGGGTTGCCGCGCACCGCAGAGGCCTCGAGGAAGGCCTCTCGAGCGACCGGCCGCAGCACAGTGGTCGCGGCGTGGTCGAGGTAGGCACGTTCCTCGCCCTGCATATCACGGATCACCATGGCTTCTCCGGGTCCTGGTTCGAGCCACCGGGCTCGGTCTCCCCCTCGCCGCCCTGGGACTCCTTGTTGCGCTCCTCCAGCTCGTCGTCCTTCTCCTGCTGGTCCCCGTCCCCTTCGGTCGGGGCCTCTTCATCGGGACCCTCACCTTCGGGATCCTCACGGGTCGGCTCACCCGCCTCCGGCGGAGTACCGCCCTGCTCACCGCGCTCATCCGGATCGTTACCGGCTTCTTCGTCGGCCTCTCGACGCTTCTCCTCGACGCGCTCGCCGTTGTCCTCGGTGGTCTCGGAATCCTCGTTGCCGGTGCCGCCGCCCTGGCCGTCCTCACCCTCGCCGCCGCCACTCGCAGCGCACGCCGCGAGCATCTCCTCGGCCTCGTAGAGCCGGTCCGCCCGCTGCTGCGGGTCCTCGATCGCGTCGGCCTGGCGCTCGATGGCGATGGCCAGGTTGTTCGCGATCTTGCACTGCGCATGCAGCGGCGAATTCAAGTCGCTGTGGCTGTCCCACTCGCTCATCGCGGTGCGAAGCTCCTCCTCGGCGGCCGCGTCCTGACCCTGCTGGAGGAGATCGGTCCCCTTGGACAGGTGCGGCAGGTACGGCTCGAACCAGTTCGCGAACTCCACCGGGGCGAGACGTTCGATCGCCGCCGGGTAGTCCGCGTTCTCATACGCCGATTGATGCGTCAGCTGCGTGATCGGCATGGACAGGAACTTGCCGGCGAGCAGGGCGAGCGCCAGGATCGGCACGGCGAGGATGACGAACACGATGATCCTGGTGCGGCGCAGACGCCGCACGTTCAACCCGAAGTTCTTCGGGCTGCCGCTGGTGTCCTGCGCAAGCGCCGACGTCGTCCCATCGCCCGCCGCAGGCGCGTCGGCGCGCGGTTTCTCGGCCAGTGGTGTGCTCATCTCTGCGCTCCTGAGATGTCGTGGCGATCCAGCTTCCGCGGGAGCCGATAGGTCATCTCGCCCAGCTCCCAGATCAGGAGCAGCGCGAGCGGTATCGAGGCGATCCAATACCAGTCCTCGAAGCTTGCCACCTCGCGGCTCGACTCGATCGGGATCGACCTCAGCGTGATCCCCTCCATGGTGCCCTCGATCTCCGCCTCCGGATCCTCCCGGTGGAGGTAGGGCACAGCCATCTGGTCGGCGATGGTCTGCAGCTGCTCCTCGTCGATCGTGGAGATGCCCTGCTGGCCGTCCGGCCCCGTGATGTACTCCCCGTCCGTGGCGCCTCCCACGGCCTTCATCGGACCGCCCTCGGCGGTGCCGTAGCCGAGCACTCCGCCGCCATCGATGAACCCGGCGGCCTGGTCGAAGGACTCCGAGTCCTGGTCATCGGTGTTCTCCCCGTCGGACAGGAAGTACACCAGGATCTGGGAGTCAGGATCCTCGCGCTGGGTCTCCGTGAGCTCGACCAGGAGTGACTGCAGCGGTCGGTCCACGTTCGAGCCCTGCGAATACGCCGTGGGCTCGGTCGTCAACGTGTCGATCCAGGCGCTGGCCGCCCCGGCGTCAGTGGTCAGCGGCAGCTGCTGGGTCGCCGAGGAGTCGAAGGCGATGATCGAGTACCTCGATCCCTCGGTCATGCCCATGATGCGGGTCATGTCGGCCTTGACCCCCTCCAGGCGGGGCGAGTCGCCGTCGTAGTCCTCGGCGTTCATCGATCCTGTGCGGTCGACGACGAAGAAGACGTTGGCGTTCATCCGCTCGGTCTGTTCGCCGTCCAGCGGCGTCACCGGGCGCAGCGCCACCACCAGCAGCAGGATGACCATGAGCAGTCGCCGCAGCCACGCCGCGCGCTGCCTCGACCGCCGGATCAGGAACACCCCGCAGATGATCAGCATCGCGCCGAACAGCGGGATGATCGCCCACAGGGGCATGAGGTATTCGAGGCGGATCATCGGGCCCTCCAGCCCAGCACCAGGATGCCGATCAGGGAGAGGAACGTCAGGACGAACCCGACCCCCGGGTGGTCCGTGCGCACGACGGTCGGCTCCGCCCCCATCGACTGTGCCTGGGTCTTCTGGATCTCGTTGATGATCGACGGGATCGCCTCAGGGTCCGAGGACTCGTAGAGCTCTCCGTCCTGGTCCTCGGTGGCGGTCTTCAGCTCCTCGAAGCACCCCGGGCCGCATTCGTACGCCCCGGGATAGAAGGTGTACAGATCGATCTCGCGCGCCGCCACCGCGTCGGTGGCCTCCTGCAGGGTGAAGATTGGCTCGCCGTTGACCTCGTTGTCGGTCGCGAAGATGATCGAGCGTGAACGGTCCGTCTCCGCCTGGTCGAAGACCTGTCCGCACGAGGCGAGGCCGTCCGGCACCACGGAGGCCTCATCGGGGATGCCGCGGGTGCCCTCGACGAAGTCGACGTACTTGCGCACCTTCTCGTCGGGGTAGTTGCGCGTCCCCAGGCGGTAACCGAACTCGTCGAAGTCGATCGCCTCGGCGCCGGCCTCGAGCTCGCGCTTGATGAGGTCGTAGTCGTTGGTCAGCGGGAACACGGTGCGGCTGGTCGAGTTGAAGATGGTCAGTGCCACGCGCTCCCCCTCGAAGGAGTCGACCATCTCCGCGAAGGTCGACAGGATCTCGGTGTCGTACTCGTACATCGACCCGGAGACGTCCAGGCACAGCACGATGTCACGGGAGGCGAAGTCCGGGGTCTCGATGCGCTCGGTCGCGATCCGCCCCGACAGCACGGAGCCAGCGATCACACCGAAGACGGCGATGCCGACCTGCAGCACCCGGACCACTTTGGCGGCGCGCTGGGCGCGGACGAAGCTCGGGATGCGGTCCAGGTACTGGGAGTTCGCGACCAGCACCGGTGCCTTGCGCATCGCACGGCGGTTCCAGAACGTGATCGCCCAGACGGCGAGGGCCGCCAGCAGGAGCAGCGCGGTGACCCACCAGAACGTCATGACCATCGGCGGATCACCTCCCGTGCACGGCGCACGGAGTCCCGCAGCTCGGCATCCGACGCCATGGCGAAGTCCGGTTCGTAGAGGGCGGAGATGAGCTCGCCGACGGCTCGTGTACGCGGGTCGGCCGTCAGCGTGGCCATGTCCTGACTGGTCACGTCGTGACCAGTGGTGCGCCGCACGAAGCGGCGCATGACCCCGGTGAGCTCATGGTGTCCCTCGCGTGCTTCGATCTCTCCCGCCTCGTGGCGGTCGGCGATGTCGTTCACGGCGCGCAGGAATTCGGCCTTGATGTTCTCGACGTCGCTGGGGCGGTCCCGGTAGGCGATGCGCTTCTCGATCGCACGGGTGATCTTCAAGGTGCCGAGGATCAGCCCCGTGATCAGCAGGGCGCACAGCACGGCCAGGATCACCCACGCGACGGAGTACTGGGGCGGGTCGATGATCTCCGGCGGTGCGGGCTCGGTCAGGAAGGGAGCCCCCGCCGCGAGCAGCTCAGGCACGGGCATGGCGGTACTCCCTCGACCGCAGCATGGCGATCATGTCCTCGACCACGGTGGATTCGCCGCTGGTGATCATGTGGGTCACGTGCAGGCGGTCGAGCATCTCGGTGATGCCCTCGCGGCGCGCCATCCGGTACGCCTCGACGTCATGGGCCACACGTTTGGAGGACCGTGCCAACGACGCGATCTCGCGGGGGCGGTTCACATCGACCACGTCGTGGTCCAGATCGGTGCGCTGCAGCGGATCGGCGTCGGCGATGCGGATCACCATCACGTCGTGTCGTGTGGTCAGACGCCGCAGCAGAGTGAAGTCGTCGACTCCGGGGCCCGCCTCGTCCGTGATGATCGTCATCAGCGTGGAGCGGGAGGTGACCCGGAACGCGCGTTCGAGCAGCCAGGAGCTGTCCGCGACGGGCGCCGCCGTGGTCGTGGCCTGCTGGACACTGCGCAGCAGCAGCTCGAGGTGGCCATCGCTCGAGCGCGAAGGGAGCTGGATCGGATGGTTCTCGCCACCCGCGACCAGCCCCACCATGTCGCCGTTCTTCTGGGCGAGGAAGCAGACCATCCCCGCTGCCAGGATCATCGCATCGCGCTTGGAGGTGCCGTCGGCGGCCGTCGCAGCCATCGCCGAGGAGGTGTCGGCGACGATCGAGAGGTGGCGCACGCGCTCCTCGTTGAACTGCCGGATCAGCGGCTCTCCGGAGCGCGCGGTCGCCTTCCAGTCGATCTCGGAGATCTTGTCCCCGGGCTGGTAGTACTTCAGGTCGTCGAAGTCCTCACCGCTGCCCTTGAACAGCGAACGGCCGCGGCCCTGGATGAGCCCGCGTGCTCGGTTCGACGTGTGCAGGTCCACCCGGGCTTTGACCCGGGTCAGCAACGAGGTGGCCATGGCGTTCTCCCGCGCTCCGTCCGTGTCGTTCGTGGGATGGGTGTGATGGGTGTGGTGAGTGGGGGTCGAACGGGTGCGGGTCAGGGCATCGGCACGGCGTGGAACACCGCGTCGATGATCTGCTCGGGCTTGATGCCGCTGGCCAGGGCGTCGAACGTGAGCACCAGGCGGTGGCGCAGCACGCCGTAGCGCATGGCGCGCACGTCGTCGGGCGTGACGTAGTCGCGTCCCTGGAGGAGGGCGTGGGCCTGGCCCACGCGCATCAGGGCGAGGGAGCCGCGGGGGCTCGCGCCGACCCGGACGGACTGGGTCAGGTTCGGCACCGGGCGCGGGCCGGAGCCGCGCGTGGTGAAGACGAGGTCGATGATGTAGCGCTTGACGGCCGGGTCCACGTAGACCGCATCCACCATCTCCTGCAGGAACCGCACATCCTCCAGGGACACGTTGCCGACGGCCTGGCGGGGGCCCGTGAGGCTGCCCGCCGTCGAACGGTCGAGGATCTCGTGCTCCTCGCCGGGGCGCGGGTACGTGAGGATCTCCTTCATCAGGAAGCGGTCCATCTGCGCCTCGGGGAGGACGTAGGTGCCCTCCTCCTCGATCGGGTTCTGGGTCGCGAGCACCATGAACGGCTCGGGCAGGCGGTACACCTCACCGCCGATGGAGGTCTGACGCTCCTGCATCGCCTCGAGCATCGCGGACTGGGTCTTCGCGCTGGAGCGGTTGACCTCGTCCAGCAGCACGACGTTGGCGTGCACCGGTCCCAGCTGGGTGGTGAAGGTTCCCGAGCCGTAGTTGAAGATCTGGGTGCCGATGATGTCGTTCGGCATCAGGTCCGGCGTGCACTGGATGCGCGCGAAGGAGCCGGTGATCGACGACGCCAGCGCGCTCGCGGCGGTGGTCTTGGCCAGTCCCGGCACGGACTCGAGCAGCACGTGCCCTCCCGCGGCGAGTGCCGCAACCAGGGTGGTGCGCAGATTCTCCTGCCCGACCACGCGGGACTGGAACACCTGGGTGATCGTCGAGATGATCGAGGCCGTGCGCTCCAGACTCGCCGGCGGGATCGCCGAGGACGAGGGGGCGTACTCCCCAGGACGGCGCTGCTGGCCGCCGTGGGCTCCCCCGGGACCCGGCGCCGCGGGCGCGCCCGGACGACCCTGCCCTGCAGGCTGGCCCTGCGCTACGGGCTGCTGGCTGGGTGGATTGCTCATGCGCTGCGGCTCCCCCGTCGTGCGTTCGACTCGTTCTGCTCGTGCGAGCTGGACCTTCGCCCCGCTCCGACCTGTTCCCCTGTGATGGCCGGAGGCCGAGGCCGGCCGCGTGACCGTGCGATGCCGATTGCGCTCCCGGGATACGGGCTGCGGTGGCACCGCGTCGATCCTAACGTCACTCGGGTCCTCGGGTGCGACTCCGCCCCGGCGCGGTGGGAGGATACGCGGGTGCCAGCAGACCAATTCGACCGTGCCACGCCACCGATCGCTCCCACCTCCCCCGGGCTGTGCGTGGACGAGCTGGGCCGCGGGACCTTCGCGGTGGCCGCCCCTCGTGCCCGCGCCGTGGACCTGTGCGTCCGGCAGGGCACCACGGAGCGACGGCAGCAGCTGCGCTATGTCGACGGCGGTCTGCACTGGGACCACGTCACCGGAATGGTTCCGGGCACGCACTACGGGCTGCGGGTCCACGGCCCCTGGGATCCGGCCGCCGGGAAGCTCTGGAACCCTCGCAAGCTGCTGCTGGACCCGTGGGCCCGCGGCGTGTCGCACTCCTCACCGCTGCTGAGCTCGGCCTTCCCCTTCGAGGTCGGCGCGATGCTCGACCGCTCCGGCGACGAGGCGATCCCGAGCGAGGTCGACAACGGCGAGGACGCGGTGTGGTCCGTCGCCGTCTCGGACACCTTCGACTGGCAGGACGACCTGCGGCCGCTGGTCGATTGGGATTCGACGGTCCTGTACGAGGCGCACGTCAAGGGCTTCACCCAGACGCATCCGGACCTTCCCGCCGAGCAGCGGGGCACCTTCGCGGGCCTCGGCCATCCCGCCGTGACGAGATATCTCCGGGAACTCGGCGTGACCAGCGTCGAGCTGCTGCCGATCCACGCCGCGATGGATGAGCCGCACCTGACCCGACTGGGGCTGACGAACTACTGGGGCTACTCGACGCTGTCCTTCTTCTCCCCGGACCCGGCCCTTGCAACGCCCGCAGCTCAGCGCGCCGGCGCCCAGGCCGTGCTCGAGGAGGTCAAGACCATGGTGCGCAACCTGCACGCCGCCGGTCTCGAGGTCATCCTCGACGTGGTCTACAACCACACCGCCGAGGGCGGGGCCGACGGCCCTTCCCTGTCGCTGCGCGGCCTCGACAACCTCGAGTACTACTGGACCGATCACGGCACCTTCCTGGACGTGACCGGGACCGGCGGAACCCTGGATCCCCGCTCCGTGCACGTGATGGATCTGATCCTGGCCTCGCTGCGCTACTGGGTCAGCGAGGTCCACATCGACGGCTTCCGGTTCGATCTCGCCGCCACCCTGGGCCGCGACGATCGTGGTTTCCGCGCCGATCATCCGCTGCTGCGTGCGATCGCCACCGATCCGGTGCTGCGCGGAGTCAAGCTCATCGCCGAGCCCTGGGACGTCGGCACCGGCGGATGGCAGACGGGGAACTTCCCGGTCCCCTTCGCGGAATGGAACGACGCCTTCCGCAACGACGTGCGCGCGTTCTGGCTCTCCGATCGCGCCCACCGCGCGCGCACCGGCCTCGAGGCCGTCGGCGGCGTCCGTGACCTCGCCACCCGCCTGGCCGGATCCAGCGACCTGCTGACCGGGCAGGACCCGGCCGAGCTTCCCGAGGGCCGGAGCCTGCGCTCCCCCTGGGCGTCGATCAACTACGTCACCGCGCACGACGGGTTCACGCTGCGCGACCTGACCGTCTACGACCACAAGCGCAACCACGCCAACGGTGAGGACAACCGGGACGGCACCTCGGACAACCGCTCCTTCAACCATGGGCACGAGGGCGAGGTCGTGCTGGGCACGCACGGAGCAGGCGACACAGGAGGCACGGGAGACACGGAGCGGGCAGAGGAGATCGAGGCCGCGCGCCGGCTCACCGCCCGCAGCATGCTGGCCACCTTGCTGCTCGCCTCGGGAACCCCGATGCTCGCCGCGGGCGACGAGCGGGGCCGCACGCAGCAGGGCAACAACAACGCCTACTGCCAGGACAACGAGATCTCCTGGATGGACTGGACCACGGACCGTCGCCGCCGGGACCTGCGGGAGACGGTCGCGCGGATCCTGAGACTGCGCGGCGAGCACCCGCAGCTGCGCTCGCCCCACTTCCTGCGTCCTGCCGATCCGGAGCACCTGGACGCCGGGCAGGTGGCCTGGTTCGGCGCCGATGGGCACGGCCTCGACCACGGCGATTGGATGGATCCCTCCCGGCACCTGCTGGTGATGCTGCGGCCCGCGGTCCCTGGCCGTGAGGGCTCCGAGCACCTGCTGGTGGCCCTGTCGACGCAGGCGGAGGCGGCCACGGTGCGCCTTCCCGCCGCACCCTGGCCGCAGGGCGCGGCGCGCATCGCGCTGGACACTTCCCTCGAGCGCCAGGACGACCTCCCGGTCGGGCCGGTCGTGGGCGGCGTCGTCCCGGTGCCTGCGGGCAGCGTGGTCGTGATCGCGATCGCGGCCGACGGCCCGGTTCAGGCGCGCGAACGGCTATCGTGAGGACCATCACCGCGACCGTCGCAGACACCGAGGTGTCAGGCAGGAGAGGCCATGTCCGAGACCACTGACCGCAGCGAGATCCCCGCTCCGTCGACTCCGGCCGTGCCGCGCGCCACGCAGTCATCGACCCCGTTCGCGTCAGGTGTGGGTCGCATCCCGATCATGGAGGTCCAGCCCGTCATCGACGGCGGTCGCTTCCCCGCCTCCTGCGTCGAGGGCGAGACGATCACGGTCCGGGCGAACGCCTTTCGAGAAGGTCATGACGCGATGGGAGTGCAGGCCGTCCTCGTCGACCCCGAGGGCGCCGAACAACGCCGGCGAATGGACTCCACCAACCCGGGTCTCGATCTCTGGGAGACCGTCGTGCGGCCCGATCGCACGGGCCACTGGTCCTTCCGCATCGAGGCCTACTCCGCCCCGTACGAGTCCTGGGCGCACACGGCCGAGGTGAAGGTCCCTGCCGGGATCGACGTCGATCTGGTCTGCGCCGAGGGCGTGCTCGTCCTGCGGCGGGTGCTCGCCGAGGTCGAGGCCGGACAGCGACCCGCCTCCGACGGTCCCCTCGTGCAGGCAGCGGTGGAGAGCCTCCGCTCCCCCGGCCTGCCTGCCTCCGCCCGTGTCGCCCCTGCCCTGGCTGCGGACCTGCGCGGTCTGCTCGCCGAGCGCCCGCTTCGTGAGGGTGTCACCGTCTCCGGGCCGTACCGACTCATCGTGCACCGTCGTCGCGCCCTGTACGGCTCCTGGTACGAGTTCTTCCCCCGCTCCGAGGGGGCGCACTTCGATCCCGAGCAGGGCTGGGTCTCCGGCACCCTGCACACCGCCGCGAGATCCCTGGACCGGATCGCGGCGATGGGCTTCGACGTCGCCTACCTGACTCCGATCCACCCCATCGGCTCGACATTCCGCAAGGGCCGCAACAACACCCTGGATCCCCGTCCCGGAGATCCCGGCTCGCCGTACGCGATCGGGTCGGCCGACGGCGGCCATGACGCTATCCACCCGGAGCTCGGCACCCTGGAGGACTTCGACGCCTTCGTCGGCCGCGCGCAGGAGCTGGGGCTCGAGGTCGCCCTCGACATCGCCCTGCAGTGCTCCCCCGACCATCCCTGGGTCACCGAGCATCCCGAGTGGTTCACGGTCCGTGCCGACGGCACCATCGCCTACGCGGAGAACCCGCCGAAGAAGTACCAGGACATCTACCCGCTGAGCTTCGAGACCGACTACGAGGGCCTGTACGCGGCGATCCGTGACCTGCTCGAGCACTGGGTCGATCATGGAGTGACGCTGTTCCGCGTCGACAACCCCCACACCAAGCCGGTGCGATTCTGGGAAGAGCTGCTCGCCGAGTTCGATGCGAAGCATCCCGAGGTCATCTTCCTGGCCGAGGCGTTCACCCGGCCCACGATGATGCACACCCTCGGCAAGGTCGGCTACCACCAGTCGTACACGTACTTCACCTGGCGCGAGAGCGCCGAGGAGCTGCGCGAGTACCTCGAGGAGCTGGTCGAATCGGCGCCGTACATGCGCCCCAGCTTCTGGCCCACCACCCACGACATCCTCACCCCGTACATGACTTCCGGGGGCCGACGCGCCTTCGTGCTGCGCGCCATCCTGGCGGCGATGCTGGTTCCCACCTGGGGGATCTACACCGGCTACGAGTTGGTCGAGGACGTGCCCCGACCGGGAGCGCAGGAGCAGATCGACAACGAGAAGTACGAGTTCAAACCGCGCGACTTCGTCGGTGCCCTCACCTCCGGGGCGAGCCTCGAGCCGCTGCTGACGGATCTCAACCGCATCCGGCGGGAGCATCCGGCGCTGCAGTCGCTGACCACGATCCGTTTCCACGAGGCCGAGGACGAGCAGGTGCTGGTCTTCTCCAAGCATCTCGATGCCCGCGCCAGCGGCACCGGCGAGCCGGACACGATCCTGGTGGTCTCGCTCACGGCGCACGACCGGGACGCCAGGACCGCTGTGCATCTCGACCTCGACGCCCTGGGGCTCGCGGGGAGCACCGCGTTCGAGGTCGAGGACCTGCTGACCGGTGAACGGTTCACCTGGGGCGAGGACCCCTACGTCATCCTCACCGCGACCGACAGGCCCGCGCACATCCTGCGGATCATCCACCCCGAGGAGAGCTGACATGGCTGACCTGACCGATCCCGTCCCGGCGAAGGTTCCCGGTTCCGTCATGCCGCTGGGGGTGCACGAGCTCGGTGCGACCGCCACCGGCAGCTATCACGATCCCCACTCCGTACTCGGAGCTCAGGAGTACGCCGACGGCGTCACCGTACGCACGCTCAAACCCTTCGCTCGCGCCGTCGAGGTGGTCCTGCCCGACGGCACCATCCACCCGATGGAGCACGAGTACGAAGGGATCTGGGTCCTCGCCCTCGACGTCGCCCACCTCCCCGCCTACCGGGTGCGAGTCACCTGGTCCAGCGGCGGTGCCCCGGTGGAGCTGGAGGAGCCGTACCGCTTCCTGCCCACCATCGGGGAGCTGGATCTGCACCTGATCCACGAGGGCCGCCACGAGGAGTTGTGGCGGGCCCTCGGTGCGCACGTGCGCACCCTGGACGAGGTTGACGGCACCGCCTTCACCGTCTGGGCGCCGAATGCGCGCGCCGTGCAGGTGATCGGCGCCTTCAACGAGTGGGAGGGGCGCGGCCACGCCCTGCGCACCCTGGGCGCCTCCGGCGTGTGGGAGATCTTCGTCCCCGGTATCGGCGACGGCGAGACCTACAAGTTCCGCATCCTGGGGGCAGACGGCACCTGGAGGGACAAGGCCGATCCCATGGCACGCCTGGCCGAGGTGCCGCCCGCGACCGGTTCGGTGGTCACCACGAGCACCTTCGAGTGGACCGACGACCATTGGCTCGCGCAGCGCGCCGCACAGGAGGCCGTCTCCTCGCGGATGTCGATCTACGAGCTGCACCTGCCCAGCTGGAGGCCCGGCCTGCGCTACACGGACCTGGCCACCGAGCTGGTCGACTACGTCACCGAGCTGGGCTTCACCCACGTGGAGTTCATGCCCGTCGCGGAGCATCCCTTCGGCGGATCCTGGGGCTACCAGGTCACCGGCTACTACGCACCGACCTCACGCCTGGGCTCCCCCGACGAGCTGCGCCACCTGATCGACATGCTCCACTCGGCCGGGATCGGCGTGATCATGGACTGGGTGCCCGCCCACTTCCCCAAGGACGAGTGGGCCCTGGGCCGCTTCGACGGCACGGCGCTGTACGAGCACGCCGATCCGCGTCGGGGAGAGCACCCGGACTGGGGCACGTACGTCTTCGACACCGGCCGGCACGAGGTGCGCAACTTCCTGGTCGCCAACGCCTGCTACTGGCTCGAGGAGTTCCACGTCGACGGCCTGCGGGTCGACGCCGTCGCGTCCCTGCTGTACCTCGACTATTCGCGCGAGGAGGGCCAATGGGTGCCCAATCGCCACGGTGGCCGCGAGGATCTCGAGAACATCGCCTTCCTCCAGGAGACCACCGCGACCGCGTACAAGCGGGCGCCGGGCATCGTGATGATCGCCGAGGAGTCCACCTCGTTCCCCGGGGTCACCCGCAGCACCGAAACCGGTGGGCTCGGGTTCGGATTCAAGTGGAACATGGGTTGGATGCACGACACCCTCGAGTACCTCGGCCAGGATCCGATCAACCGCCAGTACCACCACGGTGAGCTGACCTTCTCGATGGTCTACCAGTACTCCGAGAACTTCGTGCTCCCGATCAGCCACGACGAGGTCGTGCACGGCAAGGGGTCCCTGCTGCGCAAGGCACCGGGCGATGACTGGCAGCAGGCCGCCTCGCTGCGCGCCTACCTGGCCCTGCAGTGGACCCACCCCGGCAAGCAGCTGATCTTCATGGGCAGCGAGTTCGCACAGGGCACCGAATGGTCCGAGCAGTCAGGCCTCCCCTGGTGGCTGCTGGAGTACCCGACCCACCGCGGCACCCAGCAGCTGGTCAAGGACCTCAACGACCTGCAGGCCGAGCTGACCTCGCTCTACGAGCGAGACCAGGAGCCGGGCGGTTTCGAGTGGTTGATCGGGGACGATGCGGGCCACAACACGATCTGCTTCGTGCGGCGCAACCACGCCGGGGATCCGGTCGTGGTGGTCCTGAACTTCTCCCCGCAGCCGTGGCTCGAGTACCGGGTGCCGCTGCCCGAGGCCGGGAGCTGGCTCGAAGTGCTGAACTCGGACGCCCCGGACTACGGCGGCAGCGGGATCGGAAACCTGGGCCGGGTGCATGCGGAGGCTCTGCCCCTGCACGGCCGCGCCCACTCGGTGCGCCTGACGGTGCCGCCGCTGGGGGCAGTGATCCTCGTCCCGGAGCGCCTGCGGGACGGCTGAACCGTCTCGCACCGAGACACCCGCGCACGCCGAACGGCGGATCAGAGCAGCTCGTGCTCTGATCCGCCGTTCGGCGTCCCGGGTCGGGCGTCCGGCGCGGTCAATACAGAAGGTTCGCCAACCGCTTGCGGGCCGCGGGGACACGGGGATCGGCAGGCCCGGCCACCTCGAACAGCTCCAGCAGTCTGGCGCGGAGGGCGTCCTTCGACTCCTGGTCAGCACCGCGCAGGTGATCGAGCAGACGGGTGAGCGCATCGTCGACGTGGCCACCGAGCATGTCGAGATCGGCCACCAGCAGTTGCGCCCCGAGGTCGGTCGGCTTCTGCGCGGCATCCTGGCGGACCGCTGCCGCGTCGATACCCTGCGTGCGTCGCATCAGCGACACCGTGGCGAGGCCCGCCTTGGCCTCGACATCGGCCGGGGTCTCGGACAGCTGCGCCTCGTAGGCGACGACGGCGGCGTCCAGATCTCCGCGTTCGATCGCCTCGTAGGCTTCGGCGATCAGCGGAGGCATCGGTTCCTCGTCCGGCGCATCCTGCGCGGCCTCGCCGGCACCGGTGGTGTCCAGGCCCTGCTGCTGGGCGAGCTCGAGCACCTGACTGATGAGGTTGTCGACCTCGGCGTCGGGCAGCACGGACTGCACCACCGGCTGCATCTGGCCGAGGATCAGCAGCAGCAGGGTGGGCAGCTGCTGGACCCGCAGCGCGGAGGCGACTCGCTGCTGGGTGTCGGCGTCGACGATCGCCAGGCGGATCGCTCCGCCCTGGGCGTCGACGGCGCGACGCAGGGAGGCGAGGAACTGCTCCCCCTCGGCGACCCGCGAGCTGGTGACGAGCATCAGGGTCGGGATCTGCTGCGAATCGGCGACCAGCTGCTCGAGGCCCTGTTCGGTGACGGCCACCTCATGCGCGGAGGGTGTGCCTCCACCAGCGGCCGAGGCGCCGGCGGGCTGCTTCAGCGCGGCGAGGTCGATGATGCCGTACGGATCGGTCACAGGAAAGCTCCTTCGACGAGGTCGGGATGCGAACAGTCTAGGGAGTTCGTACGACCGGCGCTCGCAGCCGCCGTCGCGGCGTGCTGGATCACTCCCCGCTGGCACCCAGCGTGGTCAGGGTGGCGGCGATCGGCTGGATCGGCTCGCCGGAATCCTTCGCCGGGATGAACAGCGCCACGTGGGCGCCGTACTTGCGGATGTACTCCTTGGTGAACTCCTTCTTGCCGATCACCTTGGTGTACAGATTGTCGTCGCCGTACCGCATGGTCGCGCCGTCCTTGATGGACACGGTGCGGGTGGACAGCAGGGTCCCGATGACGATCGCGCCGCCGTCATCGGTGCGCAGCCCCACGAACTCCTCCTCCTTGACCGCGTACGTCTCCCGGATGGTCGCGGCCTCGTCCTTCTCCACGCCCCCGTTCAACTCGGTGCGCTCGGTCTGGATCTGCTTGTGCCGCTCGGTCTGGAAGGGGTCGGCGGCGAGCAGGCCGTCCGGATTGGCACGATCGCCGTCGGTCAGCACCGCGGCGTACAGCTCAAGCGCGGCAGCCGGAGCCATGACCAGGTCCTCGGCGTCCAGCGCGACCTTCTCGGCGCCCACGACCTCATTGGGCACGCTGGGCATCTCGATGCCCACGGCCTGCTGCGCCCAGCCCCAGCTGGTGTACGGAGACTGCGCATCGGCCTGCTGCAGGGCCATGAAGAAGGGCACCCCGTCCTCGGCGGAGTCCTCGACCAGAGCGATCGCCATGCGCGGGAACTCGGTGGTGACCGTGGTCATCGGCACCTTCAAGGTGTCGCTGGGCACGCTGAGGAACGTCGCCCACTCCTCGGCCTCGTCGATCATCGCGTAGGCCGCCTTGCGGAAATCCGTGGCGGATCCGGAGACACGGGGCGCGAGCTTCTTGACGTCACGCGCCTTGTCAGCCGCCACCACCGCGGCGTTCACTTCGCTCACAGAGGTCGTGAACTGCTCGGCGGTGTTCACCGGGGTCGGCTCGCCGGCCGCGGGCCCCTCGGGGGGCGCGGGCGGGGTCTCCGGCTCGGACGCGCACGCGGCGAGCAGTCCGGAGGCGAGCAGGGTCCCCGCTCCGAGGAATACGCCACGGCGGGCGACGGGTCGGCTGGTCATCTGGATGTCCTTCCACGCGGGCCGGCGCAGGGTCTGGCGGGTCATCGGGGGTCCTCGCTGCTGAAGCCGTTCTCATCCGTCGTCGGGTCCGTGTCGTCGCTGACGACGTCGAGAGTCTCGGTGACATCCTCCGAGTGCGCAGACGACTCGGCGGGCTCCGTCTCGGCGGCACCGTCGTCCAGGTCCGCGGTGGCGACCGGTGCAGCGGCGCCGGGGACGGTGTGGACCGGGTCGTCCTCCGTGTCGAACTCGTCGGCAGAGGAGTCCTCACCGGTGGAACCATCCACGACGGAGTTGTCGGCCACGGCGTGGTCGGCTACGGCGTCGTCGGCCACGGCGTCGTCACCGGCGTGCTCGACCGCGACGGCGGAGCTTCCCTCGCCGTCCTCCAGCTCGTGGGGCTCGTCCTCGCCGTCGCGGCGGCGACCGCCGAGCGAGACGACCAGCAGGACCAGGCCGATCACAGCGATCGCGGCACCACCGGCGTAGGCGAACGGCACCCACTCGTTCTCGTCCTCGACGGGCCAGGTGATCGTCACGGAATCGGCGCCCGGCGCAGTGCCGTCGGTGACGATGAGGATCGCACGGTAGACCTGCTTGTTCTCGTCATGCTCCCCCGCGGCGAAGTCGGCGACGTCCAGCGTGTACGGCGTGGGCTTCGTGTCCACGGTGCGCCACAGGTCGGAGCCGGTCGGATCGCTCAGCTCGGTAGCGCCGTCCGGGTTGACCTCCTGGGTGCTGAGGCTGGTCCAGTCGCTCGCACCAGTGATCCGGGTGTACCGGGTCTCCGCGAGATAGGCCTCGATGTCACTGTTGTCCGCGGTGATGAGGGAGACGTCCGAGGCACCCTCGATGGTCACCTCACCCTCCATGCCGCCGACGTACAGCACGCCCGGGTCGATGACCACGGCCGCGCCGGGATCTCCGAGCTCGACCGTGGCGGTGGTCTCGGTGGCCGGCGCCCAGGTGGTCTCGCCGAGGCGGCCCAGGACCAGCCCGATCAATCCGATCAGGACCAGGAGGACGGCAAGGAGTCGTTGCACGATGGGGTGCTCCTTCAAGGTGGCCCGGAAGCGGGCCAAAGCGGTGGACCTGTCCACGATAAGTGTGCGGGGAGCGTCGCGACAGGGCCGCGTGACCATGTCCACCCAGGTAAAGAGGGCCTCAACCGCGCCCCATGGGCGTTCGCGTCCCATCTCTCCTGCTCCCGGATTCCGCCCCGGGGTCGCGTCGTCAGTTCCACCGGGCCAGGTGTCGTACCCTGTCGGGGTGCGTCTCGTCGTTGCTCGTTGTTCCGTCGACTACACCGGTCGACTCACCGCCCACCTCCCGTTGGCCCCACGATTGCTCATCGTCAAGGCCGACGGCAGCGTGCTGATCCATTCGGACGGAGGCAGCTACAAGCCTCTGAACTGGATGAGCCCTCCCTGCACCCTGCGCACCACCACGCGCAGTGCCGAGGAGGCCGCCGGCGACCTCGAGGGTGAGTGGCTCGAGCAGTGGGACGTCGTCCACGGCAAGTCCGGCGATCGCCTGCGGGTACGCCTGCACGAGACCTTCTCGGACTCGGCCCACGACCTCGGCATCGATCCCGGCCTGCAGAAGGACGGCATCGAGGCTCACCTCCAGGCCCTGCTCGCCGACAATATCGAGACCCTCGGCACCGGCTGGTCGCTGGTGCGCCGCGAGTACAGCACCGCGATCGGCCCGGTCGACATCCTCGCCCGGGACGCCGACGGCGGCTCCGTGGCCATCGAGATCAAGCGGCGCGGCGAGATCGACGGCGTCGAGCAGCTCACGCGCTATCTCGAACTGCTCAATCGCGACCCCCTGCTCTCCCCGGTGCGCGGCATCTTCGCCGCTCAGGCCATCAAGCCCCAGGCCCGCGTGCTCGCCGGCGACCGCGGGATCTCCTGCGTGACACTCGACTACGACGCCCTGCGCGGCATCGACGACGTCGACTCACGCCTGTTCTGACCCGCCGGCAACCCCACCCTCCAGGAGTTCCCTTGTCCACCGCCGCGTCCCCGGATCACTCCTCCGCTCCAGGCCGGTCGGCCTCCTCCCCCACCGCTGTTCCCGTCGAGCTCGCCGTGCACGGCACCGCGGTGCTCGAGCAGGGCGTGGTCCCCGATGCCCTGATCCTCCTCGCCGGCGGCGACATCATCTGGTCGGGGCCCGCAGCCCACGCCCCCGCGTATGCGGCCCAGGAGTCGCTCGCGCACGACGGCCTGATCCTCCCGGGGCTCGTGGACCTGCACTGCCACGGCGGCGGCGGGGTCTCCTTCCCGGACGCCACCACGGCGGAGGAGATGCTCACGGCGGTCCAAGAGCATCGCCGCCACGGCACCACTTCCCTGGTCGCGTCCCTCGTCACCGCCGACGCCGCCACCCTGCGCCAGCGTGTCGGCGATCTCGCGCAGCTCGCGGCCGACGGGGAGATCGCCGGCATCCACCTCGAGGGGCCCTTCATCTCCGTCGCACGCCGCGGGGCGCAGAACCCTGAGCACATCACCGGCGGCAACCCGGATCTGGTGCGGGAGCTCTCCCAGATCGCCGGGGGCGCGCTCGCGACCATGACCGTCGCTCCCGAGGCCGAGGACGCCGACGCCGTGATCGAGGCCCTCTCCGAAGTGGGCGCCGTCCCCTCGCTCGGGCACACCGACGGCTCGAGCGCGCAGTTGACCCGGGCCGTCGCGGTCTCTCGCGCGGAGCTGCGACGAGAGCGCGGCCGCTCGGCCCTGCCCACGGCGACGCACCTGTTCAACGGGATGCGTCCGATCCATCACCGCGATCCGGGCCCCGCTCTCGCGGCGCTCGACGCCGCCTCGCGCGGAGAGCTCGTGGTCGAGGTGATCGCCGACGGCGTGCACCTCGACGCCCGGACCGTCGCCCATGTCTTCTCGGTCGCCGCCGAGGATTGCGTGATGCTGGTGACCGACGCGATGGCCGCGACCGGGATGCCCGACGGGCAGTACCGGCTCGGAGCCCTGGAGGTCACGGTTCAGGCCGGGGTCGCGACCCTGACCGGCGAGACCTCGATCGCCGGAGGTACCGCGCACCTCCTGGAGGTGGTGCGTCACGCTGTGCTGGAAGCGGGCGTGGATCTGGTGCTCGCTGTCCGCGCGGCCTCCGTGGTCCCGGCCTCGGTGCTGGGCCTGCAGGATCGGATCGGCTCACTCGCAGCGGGCCGTCGCGCCGATGTGCTGCTCGTGGATGCGCAGTGGAACCCGGTCACGGTGTACCGCCATGGGGTTCGCGTCGACGACTGAGGTGGTCCACTGCTGAGCTGGTAGAGCCCAACACCCTCAGCTCAGTCGGCGTCGCCGATGACGAGACCGGTCGGCGCTCCCTCGATCCAGGAATTCATGGCTGCGCCGGAAGCGAGGTCGACGATCGCGAGGATCGTCCGGTCCCCTCGCAAGGTGAACTCCACGAGATAGGAATCCGCATCGCCCTCGGTCCGTGAGGGCAGCCGCCGTCGGGAGACGTCGAGGATCGCGGAACGGCGGATGACCACCTCTGGTCGCACCCGGACCGAGAACGCACGGAACCAGCGCAGACGGTCAGTGCCGAACCGCATCATGCCGTGCTGCCAGCTCGAGCCGCCCACCAGTCCACGGCGCTGCAGCGAGCACTCGAAGGCGCCGCGCTGCCGCGAGAGCGCCACCTGCCGGCCGACCAGCACAAGCGCGAACATCAGTGCCAGGACGACGAAGAGCATCCCGATCCCCGCGAGGAGGACCGGGATGCTCATGTCGATCATGGACGGGCTATGCGCCGCTCAGTGATCCGAGTCGAGTCGCTCGGCGTCATCGACACCGATCGTGACGACGTCGGAGTCGACGGAGACGAAGCCGCCCTGGACCGCGCGCTCGGCGACGGATCCGTCGTGGTCGATGATCCGCACCTTGCCCTCGCCGAGAACGGCCAGGGTCGGCTGCATCTGAGGCAGGATGCCGATGGAGCCATCGACCGCAGGCACGACGACCTGCGCTGCCTGGCCGGACCACACGGTGCGGTCGCTGGTGACGAAGGTGACCTCGAGGGTGCTCACGCCCCGAGCTCCTTCTGGATGCGGTGGTGGTTCTCCATGACCATGTCGATGCCACCGACGTTGAAGAACGCCTGCTCCGTGATGTGGTCGAACTCGCCATCGCAGATGCCCTGGAAGCCCTCGATGGTGTCGCGCAAGGAGACGTCCGAGCCATCGACGTCCGTGAACTGCTTGGCCAGGTGAGTGTTCTGCGAGAGGAACTGCTGGATGCGACGCGCACGCGAGACCGTGACCTTGTCCTCCTCGGAGAGCTCATCCACACCGAGCATCGCGATGATGTCCTGCAGCTCCTTGTTGCGCTGGAGGATCTGCTTCACGCGCACTGCGGTGTCGTAGTGCTCCTGGCCGACGTACTGCGGGTCCAGGATGCGAGAGGTCGAGGTCAGCGGGTCGATCGCCGGGTACAGACCGCGCGAGGCGATCTCACGGGAGAGCTCGGTGGTCGCGTCGAGGTGGGCGAAGGTGGTCGCCGGCGCCGGGTCGGTGTAGTCGTCCGCCGGCACGTAGATCGCCTGCATCGAGGTGATCGAGTGACCACGGGTCGAGGTGATGCGCTCCTGGAGCACACCCATCTCATCTGCCAGGTTGGGCTGGTAGCCCACCGCGGAGGGCATACGGCCCAGCAGCGTGGAGACCTCCATGCCCGCCTGGGTGAAGCGGAAGATGTTATCGATGAACAGCAGCACGTCCTGGCCCTGCACATCGCGGAAGTACTCCGCCATGGTCAGTGCGGACAGCGCCACGCGCAGACGGGTGCCGGGCGGCTCATCCATCTGGCCGAAGACCAGGGCGGTCTTCTCGATGACGCCGGATTCGGTCATCTCCTCGATGAGGTCCCAGCCCTCACGGGTGCGCTCGCCCACGCCGGCGAACACGGAGACGCCGTCGTGGTTGTTGGCGACGCGGTAGATCATCTCCTGGATGAGGACCGTCTTGCCGACGCCCGCGCCGCCGAAGAGGCCGATCTTGCCGCCCTGCACGTACGGGGTGAGGAGGTCGATCGACTTGATGCCGGTCTCGAACATCTGGGTCTTGGACTCCAGCTGGTCGAAGCTCGGCGCCTTGCGGTGGATGGGCCAGCGCTCGGTGACCTCGAGCGTCTCGCCCTCGGGAAGGTTCAGCGCGTTGCCGACGGTGTCGAACACGGTGCCGAGGGTGACGTCGCCGACGGGCACCGAGATCGGGGCGCCGGTGTCGGTCACGTCCTGGCCGCGGACCAGGCCGTCGGTCGGCTTCAGCGCGATGGCGCGGACCATGCCGTCGCCGAGGTGCTGCGAGGTCTCGAGGGTGAGGACCGTGGAAGCGAGTCCGGCGCCGCTGGCCTCGATGCGTGCGTGGAGCGCGTTGTACATCGCCGGGATGCTCCCGGGCGGGAACTCGATGTCGACGACGGCGCCGGTGACACGCGCGATACGACCGGTCGCGGTGGTGGTGGCGGGAGCTGTGGTGGTCATGTGCGTTCTCTCCAAGGGGTCGGGCCGGCGCTCAGGAGCGCGGGGCAGAGGTCTCAGCGTTCGGTGCGCCCGGATCCGGAGAGGGAGTCGGCGCCGCCGACGATCTCCGTGATCTCCTGCGTGATCTCCGCCTGACGAGCGGTGTTCGCCAGGCGCGTGAACTTGTCGATCTGGGTCTGTGCGTTGTCCGTCGCGCTCTGCATGGCGCGCTGGGTGGCGGCATGCTCCGACGCCATCGACTGCATCAGCAGATTCACGATGCGGGACTGGACGTATCGCGGGATGAGTTCCTGCAGGGTCGTCTCCGCATCGGGAGCGAACTCGTACAGCGGGAAGGAACCGGAGTCGTGGTTCTGGCCGTCCACGAGCTGCATCGGCACCAGGCGGCTGGCCCGGACGACCTGCTTGAAGCGGCTCAGGAAACGGGTGCCGACCAGATACAGCTCATCCAGGTGCGACGCCGGGTCCTCCGAGAGGAGGTCGCCGGTGAGGTCCCGGGCGATCTCCTGTCCGAGGGATCCGAGCGTGTCCTCGCTGTACGGCGCCCAGGAGCGGTGCGGCGGGCGGTTGCGGAAGCGGAAGTACGCCTCCCCCTTGCGACCGACGACATACAGGACCGGTGTCTTGCCCTCTTCCCTCAGGGTGTTGGCGAGCTCCTCGGCATTGCGGATCGCATTGTGCGAGTACGACCCGGTCATGCCGCGATCCGCGGTGATGAGCAGGATCGCGACGCGACCGCTCTGCGCACGATCGGCTTGGAGGAACGGATGCTCCGCCTCCTGCGAGTGTGTCGCCACGGCACCGATCGCCTGCGTGAGCGCGTCGGCGTACGGAGTCGTCGCAAGGACACGAGCATGTGCCTTGGCGATGCGCGTTGCCGCGACCATCTCCTTGGCCTTGAAGATCTTCTTCATGCCCTGAGCGGACCCGATCCGCTGCTTGTACTCCCTCTGCTGTGCTCCCATGTCTCTCCTCGTACGTGGCGATCGATCGGCGTCCGTCGTGCCCGCCGCGAAGGGCGGGCACAGTGATCGGATCAACCGCGGACGATGGTCTCCTGGTCGATGTCTTCGTCCTCGAGGCTCGAATCGACGTCGTTCACCGGGGTCTTGCCCTTCCCGGCGAGGAAGTCCCTCTTGACCTCGTCCAGGATGCTGGACAGCTCCTCCTCGGTCGAGGACTCGAACTTCTTCGAGCCGCGGATCGCCTCGAGCACGCCGCCGTTGTGGCGAAGATGCTCCAGCAGCTGCGATTCGAAATCGCGCACGTCTTCCAGATCGATGTCGTCGAACTTGCCCCGGGTTCCGGCCCAGATCGAGACGACCTCCTCCTCCATCGGGAAGGGCGAGCTCTGGTTCTGCTTGAGCAGCTCCATGAGGCGGGCGCCGCGGTTCAGCTGCTGCTTGGACGCGCCGTCCAGATCCGAGGCGAACATCGCGAACGCCTCGAGGTCGCGGAACTGCGCGAGGGAGATCTTCAGCGTTCCCGAGACCGACCTCATGGCCTTGGTCTGGGCGGAGCCACCCACCCGCGAGACCGAGACGCCGACGTCGACCGCCGGGCGCTGGTTCGCGTTGAACAGGTCCGACTGCAGGAAGCACTGTCCGTCGGTGATCGAGATGACGTTGGTCGGGATGTAGGCGGAGACGTCGTTCGCCTTGGTCTCGATGATCGGCAGACCGGTCATCGACCCGCCACCCATCGCGTCCGACAGCTTCGCGCAACGCTCCAGCAGACGGGAGTGCAGGTAGAAGACGTCACCCGGGTAGGCCTCACGGCCCGGCGGACGGCGCAGCAGCAGCGAGACGGCGCGGTACGCCTCCGCCTGCTTGGAGAGGTCATCAAAGACGATGAGAACGTGCTTGCCCTCGTACATCCAGTGCTGGCCGATGGCCGAGCCGGCGTAGGGGGCGATGTACTTGAAGCCAGCCGGGTCGGAGGCCGGGGCCGCCACGATGGTGGTGTACTCCAGGGCGCCGGACTGCTCGAGGGTCGAGCGCACCGAGGCGATGGTCGAGCCCTTCTGGCCGACTGCGACATATATGCAGCGAACCTGCTTGTCCGGGTCGCCGGACTCCCAGTTCGTCTTCTGGTTCAGGATCGTGTCCAGCGCGATGGCGGTCTTGCCGGTCTGGCGGTCGCCGATGATCAGCTGGCGCTGACCGCGGCCGATCGGGGTCATCGCGTCGATGGCCTTGATCCCGGTCTCCAGCGGCTCCTTGACGCTCTTGCGCTGCATGACGCCGGGCGCCTGCAGCTCGAGGGCGCGACGACCGACGCTCTCGATCGAGCCGAGGCCATCGATGGGCGCTCCCGTGGGGTCGACCACGCGACCGAGATAGCCGTCGCCGACCGGGACGGAGAGGACCTCGCCGGTGCGACGAACTTCCTGACCCTCCGCGATGCCGGCGAACTCGCCGAGCACCACGACGCCGATCTCACGCAGTTCGAGGTTCAGCGCCAGTCCCAGCTCGCCGTTCTCGAAGCGGACCAACTCGTTGGCCATGACGTTGGGCAGGCCCTCGACGCGAGCGATGCCGTCGGCCGACTCGGTGACGCGGCCGATCTCCTCGCGGTCGGTGGAGCCTGCCTGGTAGGTGGACACCGAGGTGTCCAGGGCGTGCCGGATGTCCTCCGGACGGATCGTGAGCTCAGCCATCGCGGTGCTTCGCTTCCTCTCGTGGTCCCGTCGCTGCGGGAAGTGATGTGGGGTGCTGGGGTGAGTGCCGCGGCCGGAGCCGTCAGGACTCCAGGTGTTCGCGTGCCTTGGCCAGGCGTGCGAGGACGGTTGCGTCGTAGAGGTCGTCTCCGACGTGGATGCGCAGACCGCCGACGACGTCCGGCGAGACCTCGAGGTTCATCTGCACCTCACGCCCGTAGATGCGCGCGAGCACAGCACCGAGGCGGGACTGCTGGGCCTCGTCGAGAGACCGCGAGGTCTCCACCACGGCCAGGAGGCGGCTGCGACGCTCAGACGCGAACTCCGCGAACTCGCGCACACGGCGCGAGGGCTTCTGCGCGGTGGGCCGCGACACGGCGCGGGCCGCGAGCGCCACGGTGAGCCGATGGGCTCGGCCCTCCAGCAGCGAGCGAGCCACGGCCCCGCGCGCCGAGGTATCCCCGCGCGCATCGTCGAAGCTCGAGGACAGCTCCGCGCTGTCATCGATCAGGCGGGAGAACTGGAACAGCTCCTCCTCGACCTGGGCGAGGCAGCCCTCGTGCTCGGACTGCTCGAGCAGAGCGATCACACCCAGCCGTTCGAGGGCCTCGAGGATGTCCTCCTGCTCGGACCAGCGCCGACGCACGACCTCGAGCGTGAGGGAGAGGGCCGTGTCGCTGACCTTGCCGGTCAGCAAGGTGCGCACTGCCGTCTCCTTCACCTCGCCGCCGCGACCGGAGTCGCTCAGCAGACGCACGAGCTGATTGCTGGAATCGATCGCATCGGCGATCGCGAACAGTTCGTCCGCGGTGCTGTCCAACGAGGGGTCGCGCGTCGCGAAGACGGGCTGGGCCTGCTGGACGACCTCGTCGAACGAGGTGGAGGAAGTTCCTCGCATCACTGGTCCTTATCGGGTGGCGGACTGGTTCGACTCGAGGTCGTCCAGGAACCGGTCGATCACGCGGCGGGAGCGCTCGTCATCGGTGAGGGACTCCCCGACAATCTTCGATGCCAGGTCGCTGGCGAGAGAACCGACCTCGCCGCGCAGCTCGGTCGAGGCGGCGATACGCTCGGCACTCAGCTGCTGACGCCCAGCCGTGAGCACACGGTCCGACTCGGATTCGGCGCGGGACTTGGCCTGGTCGACGATCTGCTGACCGTCCTGGCGTGACTTCTCGCGGATGCCGGCGGCTTCCTGCCGGGCAGCTGCGAGCTCCTGCTCCTGCTGTTCGCGGAGCTGATCGGCCTGCTCTTGGATCTTCTCCGCGTGGCGAATGCCGCCTTCGATCTTCTCGGCACGTTCGTCGAGCACGGCGTTCATGCGGGGAAGCACGAACTTCATGAAGACGAGCGCGAAGATCACCAGGAAGATCAGCGACCAGACGATCTCCTGCGGGAGAGGGATCAGCAGTCGCCAACCGGGAACGGCGCCTTCTGCTTCTGCCAGAATCATGGATTCTGCCTCAGACGAAGATCAGGCCGGTGACGATGGCCAGCAGCGCGAGGATCTCGGTGAAGGCGACGCCGATCAGCATCGTGGTCTGCAGCTGCGAGCGCATCTCGGGCTGGCGGGCCTGCGCCTCGGCGGTCTTGCCGACGAGGATGCCGAGGCCGATACCGGGGCCGATGGCGGCGAGGCCGTAACCGATGGTGCCGATGTTGCCGGTCACCTCAGCGAGAATCGTGGGCTCCATGGGTGTTTCCTTTCGTTGTGCCGCGTGGGGCGACGATCAGTTCTGGGGGTCGAGGTGGGCTGGTGCCCGCGAGGAGGGTCCGTCAGGACCGGCATCCCGCAGGGAGGTCAGTGCTCGTCACTCGTGGCGAGCTGGATGTACACCGCGGTCAGCATCGTGAAGATGAAGGCCTGCAGTGCGGCCACGAAGATCTCGAAGCCGTAGATGCCGATGGCCATCGCGCCGGCGAAGGGGCTGATCGCGATGAGCCAGCCGCCGGAGAACAGCAGCGCGTGCGTCATGCCGATGAAGACCACGATCATCATGTGGCCGGCGACCATGTTGGCGAGCAGTCGGATCGTCAGCGAGGCCCAGCGGATCACGACGACCTGCAGCAGCTCGATCGGGATCAGCAGGATGTAGATCGGCCAGGGGATGCCCGGGGGCATCGTCTCGCTCTTGAGGTAGCCCAGGAAGCCGTGCTTGCGCACGCCTGCCGTCACGTAGGTGACGAAGGTCCACAGGGCGAGCAGCAGCGGCAGACCGACCACCGAGGTGCCCGCGAGATTCAGACCGGGGATCACCCCGGCCAGGTTCATCGACAGGATGAAGAAGAACATCGTGATGAGCATCGGGGCGAAGCGCTTGCCGTCCTTGAGCCCGAGCGTGTTCGCGATGATGTTGTTGTTCACGAAGTCGATGACCAGCTCGACGACGCTCTGCACACGACCGGGAATCAGCTTCGATCGGGACGCGATCAGGCACATGGCGATCAGGACGACGGCGAGAATGATGAGCCGCACGAGCTGGACGCGGTTGAACTCGAACCAGGTCCCCTCGAAGAGCAGGGCCTCGGGGAAGAACTCACCCAAGGTGGGGATGTGGAAGAACGAATCGCCCTCTGCGTACAGCGTAGGGCTGAGGTCTGCGGTGTTCAGCTCGATCTCCCGTGGTCGTATGGCCTGACGTAGCAGCGTCGGCCGTGGCCGTCATAACGATCGTGACCGACCCGGGTGCGGCCACCGTGCGTACGGCGATGGACGCCGCGTGAGCGTTCCGGGTGGTCGATCAGTGGTCGAACTCGCTGCGGTAATGCACCGTGATCAGCGGTCGAGCACCTCCGAAATCATAACAGAGAGTCACGCTGAGCTCTCATCCTCGACGGCGCCTGCGACCGGCTCCACATCCAGTGACTGACGGGACCGTGCAAGCAGAACGGCCTCGACCGCTATGGCCGACACCGCGCCGACCAGCAGTGCTAGTCCGATCCATCGCGTGGAGACGGCGTCCATGTCCCGGACGAGGACCAGGACGAGGATCACAACGAGCATTTTGATCGCCCACGTGCCGAGCACCGTCGCCGCCATCGTCACCGGGGTCAAGCGCTTCCCGGTCATGGCGATCGCCACCGTCGGCAGGACGATGACCAAGGTGAGCCCTGCGCCGATCAGCGCGCCGTTGACGGCAGGACCGTCAGCGCTGAGCACGGCGACCGCCAGGACGATCCCGTCGAGCACCAGAGCGACGACCAGGGCGATGATCGTGGCCCGTCGCATGGCGCGGTCACCCACGGCGCGTCGGCGGGGCTGCGGCCGGCTCTGCGCAGGCGTGGCGGAGTTGTCAGGGTGAGGGGACATCGGAGTCCTTCCGGTGGCGGCCAGGGCGCCATCTCAGCGGGTCGAAGGTCAGCAGGACGGCGAACAGCAGGCCGCATACCCAGAAGATCACGACGGCCTGGGTGGAGAGCACCAGCGGGAGCAGCAGACCCACCGAGATCACGACCGTCCACATGTACATGATCAGCACGGCGGTGCGCTTGGAGTGGCCCAGGCGCAGCAGGCGGTGGTGGAGATGCGCCTTGTCGGCATGGAACGGGGACTTCCCCGAACCGATCCGGCGCACCACCGCGAGGGCGAAGTCCAGGAACGGGATCACCATGACCCCGATGGGCAGCAGGATCGGCAGGAACTGGCCGAAGAAGTCCGCTCCCGAGAGTCGAGCGGGGTCGACCTGGCCGGTCACGGCTATCGTGCTCGCGGCCAGCAGCAGTCCCAGCAGCATGGATCCGGAATCGCCCATGAAGATGCGGGCCCGAGTCATGTTGTGCGGCAGGAAGCCCAGACAGGCGCCGATCATCACCGCGGTCAGCAGGGCGGCGAGCGAGGAATAGTCGGTGCTCGAGGCATTGCGCGTGAGCGTGTACGCGTAGACGAAGAACGCGGAGCCGCCGATCGCCATCACGCCGGCCGCGAGCCCGTCGAGACCGTCGACGAAATTCACGGCGTTCATGCAGACCACCACGACCAGAACGGTGAGGATCAGGGCCGAGCGTTCGGACAGGATGGTCACCCCGCCGATCGGCAGCGTCACGAGGCTCACGCCCTGCCAGGCCAGCAGCATGGCGGCCAGTATCTGCCCGGCGAGCTTGGTCATCCAGTCCAGATCCCATTTGTCATCAGCGGCGCCGAGCAGGCACACGAGCCCGCCGGCCGCGAGGATCGCCCAGGGCTGGCGCCCGTCGCGGAACAGACCCTCGAGGAACGGGACGTTGCTCGCGATGAGCATCGCGACCGCCACACCGGCGAGCATCGCCAGGCCACCCAGGCGCGGCGTCACCGCATCGTGCACGTCCCGATCACGCACGGCGGTCATCGCTCCGGCGCGACGGGCCAGCAGTCTCACAGCGGGTGTGACCAGGTAGGTCACTGCTGCGGAGACCAGCAGGATGAAGAGATAGATCCTCACCCGGCAGTGTTCCCCGAGCCGGGGCCGTCGCGCCCCTCGGGAGCAGCAGACGTGGGCGGCTCGGCGGCACTCGTGGGATCAGTCGCGGAGGTCGTCGAGAGCTCCACGAGGTCAGGCTCGGAGGGGAGGTCCAGCACGCCGGACGTCTCCGCGGCGGGGTTCGCCGGGGAGATGCCGGGCGCCGCCGAGGTGGTGGGCTCCTCAGCAGCCACGGAGTCTTGGGGGTCGACAGCAGGTGAGTCCGTCTCGGAGGGGAGGTCGAGCGACCCCTCGGCCGGGGCGGATGCACCGGAGGAAGCGGCGTCCGGGTGGTCCGTGGAATCGGCGTCGGGATCCGACGAGTCGGTTGCCGTCGCCGGCTCCTCCTCGGGGTCCTCCGGCGCGGGGGCGGTGAAGATGTCGCCGACGACCGCGATGATCTGATCCGCGCTCAGCGCACCCTCGCGGACGATCTCGGCGGGCTCGACGGTGGTGTCCAGGATGGTGGATCCGGTGCCGATGCGGGCCGGGCCGCCATCGAGGTACTCCTCGACGGCATCGCCGAGCTGCGTCGCCGCATCGAGCACGGTGAGCGCTGCGGGCTTGCCATGGCGGTTGGCGCTGGAGACGGCGAGCGGGCCGGTGCGGCGCAGCAGTTCGAGAGCGATCTCGTCATCCGGCATGCGCAGGGCGACGGTCCCGCCGGTCTCCCCCAGGTCCCAGGTCAAGGAGGTCTGGGCCTTCAGGATCAGAGTGAGCGGGCCGGGCCAGAACTCCTCGGCCAGTTGTTCGACGTAGTCGGGGAGGTCGACAGCGAGGGCGAGCAGCACGGCGTGGTCCCCGACCAGGACCGGCGGTGGGACGTCGCGACCCCGGCCCTTGGCCTCGAGCAGTGCGCTGACCGCATCCGGGGTGAAGGCGTCGGCCCCGATGCCGTAGACGGTGTCCGTCGGCAGGACGATCAGCTTTCCGTCGCGGACGGCGTCGGTCGCGGCCGCCAGGGCGGCCTCGCGGGATTCTGGGTTCTGGGTGTCATGCACGCTCACCGGGTCAGTCTCTCACTTCCAGGGTTCGGAGCCCCGTCCGCACGGCGCGCGACCAGGAAGCGGTCACGACCGGTCAGGTCCGGGGCTGTGCTCAGATGGTCGAAGCCGCCGATCAGTGCTGCGGCCTCTCGGGCGGATCGGCCCTGGACGTCAGCATGCTCCATGACCAGCAGACCCCCCGGTCGCAGCAGGTGGGAGGCCCAGGAGATCACCGCGCGCGGCACCTCCAGGCCGTCCGCACCACCGCCGAACAGTGCGCAGTGCGGATCATGCTCGAGCACCTCGGCATCGCGCGGCACGGCCTCAGGCGGGATGTACGGCGGATTGGAGAGTATCGCGTCGACCCCAGCGGCGGCCTCCAGTTCGGCCAGCGGACCCTCCTGCGCGGGCACGCCGCCCGGCAGCCGGGCGGTCAGATCGGCCTGCAGCACGCGGCCGCGGCCGGGACCTGCCCTCTCGAGGTTCTCCCGCGCCAGGGACGCCGCAGCGGTATCGATCTCGACCGCCAGCACCCGAGCCTGCGGGAACTCGTCGAGGACGGAAGCCGCCAGGGCGCCGCTGCCGGTGCACAGGTCCACCACGGTCTCCACGGCCCCGGTGGCGTGCTCGCGCAGCAGATCCAGGGCGAGCTCGGTCTCCGGGCGCGGGATGAAGACCCCGGGCCGCACGGTGAGCATGAGGCGCCGGAAGGGGGCGCGGCCGAGGATCAGCTGGAGGGGCTCACGGCGTTCACGGCGCCGCGTGAGCTCTTCGAGTTCGCGGGCGAAGCCGGCAGGGAGCTCGTCGAGCATCACGAGGGGCTGGCGCGTCCCGGCGGCCGCAGCGATCAGGGCACGGGCATCCACGCTGGGCGAGGGCACCTCTGCCCGCCCCAGACGCTCAGTGGTCTCGGCCAGCGCCGTGCGCAGGAGGAGGCGGGTGTCGGAGGCACTCATCCGCGGTTGTCCCGGACAGCGGAATGCTGGGCGTCCTCGAGGCGAGCGGCGCGTTCGGCGTCACGGGAAGAGGCGATGAGGTCGTCGAGGTCCCCGGAGAGGACCTGGGACAGGTTTCCCGCCTTGTACCCGGTGCGGTGATCCGCGACCCGGGACTCGGGGAAGTTGTAGGTGCGGATGCGTTCGCTGCGGTCGACCGTGCGCACCTGGGAGCGACGGGCCGCAGAGGACTGCTGCTCCTGCTCGGCCCGACGCGCGTCCAGCAGTCGCGTGCGCAGGATCCGCCGTGCCTGCTCACGGTTCTGGAGCTGGCTCTTCTGGTCCTGGCACGAGACCACGAGCCCTGTCGGCAGATGCGTGATGCGTACGGCGGAGTCCGTGGTGTTCACGCTCTGCCCGCCGGGGCCGCTCGAGCGGAACACGTCGATGCGCAGGTTCGCCGGCGCCATCGCCTCGGCGAGGAGCTCACCCTCGTCGGCCTCATCGGCCTCGGGCAGCACCAGCACGCCGACGGCGGAGGTGTGGATGCGACCTGCCGATTCGGTCACGGGCACCCGCTGCACCCGGTGCACCCCGGCCTCGTGCTTGAGGTGGGCATAGACGCCGTCGGCAGCGGCGGTGCCCGAGCGCGCGGTGATCGCAGCGGTGACGTCCTTGAAGCCCCCGAGATCGGAGTCCGCAGCGGTGAGCACCTCGACGCGCCATCCCTTGCTCTCGGCGTAGACGCGGTACATCCGCAGCAGGTCCGCGGCGAACAGCGCTGATTCCTCACCGCCGGCGCCGGCCTTGATCTCCAGGATGACGTCGCGCGCATCGTCGGGGTCGCGCGGGGCGAGGAGGTCCTCGAGGCGCTCGCGCTCGGCCATCAGGCGGGCGGCGAGCTGCTCTGTCTCCTGGGCGAGCTCGGCGTCGCCCTCCCCCAGTTCGGCGAGCTCGTGGGCGGTGTCGAGATCTGCGGCCGTCGTCTCGATCTGCGCGGCGGCGCGCAGCACCGACTCCAGCTCGGCGTAGCGCCTGCCGATGCGTCGGGCACGCGCCGGATCGTCGTGCAGTGCGGGATCGGCCATCGACTCCTGGAGATGGGCATGTTCGAGGCGCAACGGGTCCAGACGATCGTGGCGATCGCCCGCGCTGTCCTCGGCCATGGTCATCCCCTCGGTGTCGAACCGGTCCCGGTGCGCGCACGACGCACAGATCACCCCTATGCACGACGACGCCGGTGCACGCCCTGGGGCGCGCACCGGCGTCGGAGACTGAGCTCAGGTGTGCGCTGAACTGCTCGATCTCCTACTGCTCGTACCTCGCAGCACGTCGATCGTAGATCAAGCAGGCTTCTTGCCGTAGCGGGCCTCGAAGCGGGCCACGCGGCCGCCGGTGTCGAGGATCTTCTGCTTGCCGGTGTAGAAGGGGTGGCACGCGGAGCAGACCTCGGTGCTGATCGCACCGTCGGACTTGGTGCTGCGGGTGGTGAACGAGTTGCCACAGGTGCACTTCACCGTGGTCTCGACGTACTCGGGGTGAATCTGAGCCTTCATGTCTCTCCTTCTCGGGGTCGCTGGGTCGGTGCCCGGCCGGGCATCGTGAACCAGAACCGACGTCACAGTGTGCCATGGAACGTCACCCTCCCGCGAGGGATCCGGATGCGGCGTGCGCAACATCGCGGGCGACGTCAGCCCGCTCAGGTCGACCCGCGGACCTCCAGGCGGTAGGGCACCAACCGATGCGCCCCAGCCCCACTCAGTGGTGCCGCCCCCGTGAGCATCTGTGCCACCAGGTCCACGGTCTCCCGGGCGACGGCAGGGATGTCGATGCTCAGCGTGGTCAGCTCCGGAGTCACGAGCGAGGCGATCTCCAGGCCGTCGATGCCGACGAGCCGGACGTCACCGGGCACCTCGACACCCATCGACCGCAGAGTGCGCAGCAGACGCACCGCGAGCTCGTCGTTGAAGGCGAGGAGGGTGTCGGCCCCTGCAGCGAGGACCGTCTCGAGGGAGGCGCGATGCCCGGTGCGGGCGTCGACCTCGTAGATCGGCACCTCGCCGTCCACGGTGAGCGTCCCCAGGGCGTCCGCGAGAGCGAGGGCGCGACCACCGATGGGCCCTCCTGCCAGGTCGAGCACCACCGGTCGACGCGCGCCCGATTCCCGGAGGTGCGCCACGAGCTCCGTGATCGCCTGCGCCGGGGCGAGCTCCACGACCCCCGTCTCGTCGACCTGCTCCGCAGAGCCGTCCAGTCGCACCACGGGCATGCCCGCGTTGCCCCGGATCCCCCCGGTGAGCACGCCGTAACCGACGATCGCATCGACCCGACGAGCGAGCTCACCGGCGACCCCCTCGGGACGGGGCGCGTGCTCGGCCTCGGCCAGGACCACGTTCCAGCCGTGCGGGGCGCACGCCCGCACCACGGCCGCACCGAGCTCCGCGAAGTACGCATTGGACAGGTCCATGACGACGAGCCCGAGCGTGATGGGTCCCTGTTCGACCAGCCCTCTCCCGAAACGAGAGGGCCGGTAGTTGAGCTCCGAGGCAGCACCGAGCACCCGTGCCCGGGTGGCGGCGCTGATGCCGGTCATGTCGTTCATCGCGCGCGAGACCGTCTGCCGGGAGACCCCGGCACGCTCCGCGACGTCGATGATCGTGGGCCGGCGCCCCGAGGAGGTCACCTCGACGGCGCCCGCAGATCGAGCCAGGCGAGATCGCTCTCGGAGAGCTCCACACCCAGGCCCAGCGTCGAGGAGCGCATCTCGGCGATGCTGCGCGGGCCGAACAGCGGGAACGTCGGGAACTTCTGGTGCAGCACGAAGGCCAGGGCGATCGCGGTCGCCGGGACGCCCCGCTCCTGGCCGAGAGTCTCCGCTCGGGCCAGGCGCTCGAAGTTCTCGTCGCTGTAGTAGCAGCGCACCAGTTCCGCGTCGGAGCGGTCCTCGGGGTGGGCGCGTCCGGTGAAGAAGCCGCGGGCCTGCGAGGACCACGGGAGCAGGGCGATGCCGCGCTCCTCGAGCCACGCCTTGGAGTCGGAGTCCGTGGCGTGGACGCAGCCGGCCCACGGTACGTCGAGCGCCTCGGCGAGTCCGAAGTGGTTCGACAGAATGGTGAACCCGGTACGACCGTTCGCGCGGGCGTATTCGTTGGCCTCGTCCACCCGAGCTGGTGTCCAGTTCGAGCCGCCATAGGCGCGGATGCGGCCGGCGCGCAGGTGCTCGTCCATCACGTCGACGAACTCCCCGACCGGGATCTCCGGATTGTCGCGGTGCATCATGTAGAGGTCCGCGTAGTCGGTGCCCTGACGCTCGAGGGACTCGCCGAGCTGGCGCGTGATCGACTCCGGGTCGCAGTGCGGGGTGTGGGCTCCCTTGGTGATCACCACGACGTCCTCGCGCACGCCACGGTTCTGGACCCACTTCCCGAACAGCTTCTCGACGTATCCGCCGCCATAGATGTAGGCGGTGTCGAACGTGGTGCCGCCCATCTCGTAGAAGGCATCGAACATCGCCGAGGCATGCGCCAGGTTCATCTGGTTGTCGCAGCCCATGACCAGGCGGGAGACCTTCTTGTCGAGTCCTGGGAGGGACCCGTAGGCCATCGCGGGGCCGACCTGGACGCTGCCGGGTGCCAGCGGGCGACCGGTGAGGGTGGGGATGTCGGCGTCATCTGCCTCGAAGGCGAAGCGCAGGCCGATCTCCTCGCGCCAGAGATCCAGCGCGCGCGCCTGGCCGAGGGAGTTCTCCGGGGTGACCTCGGGGACGACTCCCCCGTCGCGCGCCGCCCGGGCGAGGGCGTCGGCCTCCAGTGCGTAGGGCGACGCTGCAGGGATCTCGAGCCGCTGAGGCTCTTGTCCGACCACGTCGAGCTCGATGACCTGCTTCTCGCCCAGGCCCCAGGGGTCCTGCATGCGGATCACGCCACGGGAGCCGGTGATGGTCGCGGACTGCGGATCTGCCAGACGCACACCGGTGCGCAGGCTCGCGGTGATTCCGCCGGGGAGGGTGACCTCGGCGGTGGCCCACTCATCCACCCCGGTCTCCCCGATCGTGCCGCTGCCGTGCAGCGCGGTCGGGTCCGCAAAGGCCTTGCCCTGCGCGGCGCCGGCGACGAAGCGGGCGAAGGACAGCGGGTAGCAGCCGACGTCGAGGATCCCGCCGCCCGCCGTGGCGGGGTCGAAGAGGCGCCCGCTGCGACCGCCGGTGTCGAAGGCGAAGGAGGCGTCGATATGGGTGACCTCGCCGATCGCACTCTCGGCGACGAGCTCGAGGACCCGCACCGTCTGCGGGTGGAAGCGATACATGTATGCCTCGAGGAGGACCTTCCCGCTGCGCGCCGCGAGATCGGTCAGCGCCATGGTGGTGCCCGAGTTCGGGGTCATCGGCTTCTCGCAGAGCACGTGCTTGCCGGCCTCGAGTGCGGCTGCGGCCAGCGCCGCGTGGCCGGTGTGCACGGTGGAGATGTAAACGGCGTCGACGTCCGGCGAGGCGAGGACCGTCTCGTAGTCACCGATGAGCGCCACCCCCTGCAGGGGGAACTCCTCGGCCAAGGCCTGTGCGCGTTCGGGCGAGGTGCTGCCGACGGCGACCAGGACGCCCTCCTGCGAGGACGGCAGCTGGGAGGCGAAACGGCGCGCGATGGAGCCGGGGCCGAGCACGGCCCAGCGGAACGGGGTGGAGGTGGTGCTCATGGAGACAGCGACGTCCTTCGGGATCGAGTTCGGTACGGGTCGTGAACGTTCACGATTGCTCCACGCTATCCCGCCCGAGACCGTCCCACAAGGCCATTCCGCCGAGCCGCCCCACCGGACACCCTTCGACCGCCCGGGGCGTCCAGATGAACCCATGCCGCGTGATCGTTGACGCACAGCGGTCGCGATGACATGATCTGCGTCACCCGTGAACGTTCACGGTACACGACCACCACTCAATGAGGAGGGTGCGTATGAGCGCTGCGCTCGCACGCCGTCCACACCGAACGATCGCCAGTCCGTCCCGCCGTTCCCTGCTGCTCGGCGCGGGCCTGCTCCCGCTGACCCTTGCCGGCTGCGGTTCCGACCCGACGATCTCCGACGATCCCGACGAGCTGGTCATGTGGTACTGGGACCGCTCCGCCAGCCCGAAACTGCTCGAGGAGGCCACGGCGCAGATCCCCGGGACCCAGCGGACTCTGCGCGCTGACGTCATCGGCACCAGCTTCGATACCAAGCTGCGCACCAGCCTTGCCGGTGACGCCTACATCCCCGACATCACCTACATCAACTCGAACAACGCCCTGTACTTCACCAATGAGGATCAGTTCCTGGATCTGTCCGAGTTCGGCGCGGACTCGGTCAAGGACGACTTCTACGAATGGAAGTGGGACCTCGGGAAGACGCCCACGGGTCGGTTCTGCTTCTTCCCGCTCGACATCGGCCCGACCGGATACTTCTTCCGCCAGGACATCTTCGAAGAGGCCGGCCTGCCGAGCACTCCCGAGGACGTCTCCGCGGCGATCACCACCTGGGAGGAGTGGATCGCGCTGGGCACCGAGCTCCGGGAGGCCGCCGACGCCTACCTGGTCAACGATGCGCAGAACATCTTCGAGGGCTTCTTGAACTCGAGCCCGGAACGCTACTTCGATACCGACGACAAACCCCTGTACCTCCAGCCCGACAGCGCCGTCCGCCAGGCCTGGGACACCACCGTCGCCGCCATCGAGGCCGGGGTGAGCGCCAAGATCCCGCGCGATCGCGGCACCGATCAGAATGCGGCATGGGCCAGTGGTCGCACCGCGGGCAACATCGGTGCGGCCTGGTGGACACAGGTCCTCGAGGAGTCCGCTCCCGACACCGCCGGCACCTGGCGCCTCGCCTCCCAACCGGTCCGCCCGGGCAACAACGGCGGCTCCTTCGCCGCGCTCCCCCACACCTGCAAGGATCCCGAGGCCGCGCTCGCCTTCATCACCTGGATCAATTCTCCGCAGAATCAGGCGGCGGCGTACCAGGACGTCCAGCTGTTCCCCTCCACTCCCGCTTCCTTCGAGAGCCTGTCCTACTCCGGGGACTTCTACGGGGACCAGAACCCGCTGGAGTTCTTCTCCACCGCTGCGGAGTCCGTCCCCTCCTCGTTCATCAGCACCTGGGAGACCATGATCAGCGGCACCTTCACCCTCGAGATCACCAACGTCGAGACCTCGGGCAAAGATCCGCAGCGCGCCTGGGAGGACGCCGTCGCCCAGTCGGAGAAGGTGCTCACCAAGCGAGGGATCACCACATGAGCACGGCAGCCCCCGCTCGTGAGACCGCCCCCTCCACCGGACCGCCCGCCGCACGCGACCCCCGCGCGAAGCGGAAGAAGAAGCTCCGGGAGATCTTGCCGCTGTACGCGGCAATCTCCCCCTTCTATCTCCTGTTCGCGATCTTCGGGCTCTTCCCGATCCTGTTCTCCATCGTCCTGTCCTTCACGAACTGGGACGGAATGGGCGACGTGTCCTTCGTGGGACTGGCGCAGTACCAGTACCTCGTCACCGACGGCCGCTTCTGGAACGCCGTCGGCAACACCTTCATCATCTGGTTCCTCTCCACGATCCCGATGCTGTCCCTGGCGATGGTCATCGCCTTCCTGCTGCATCAGAACATCCGCTTCACGAAGTTCTACCGTGTCGCGTTCTTCCTGCCCAACGTGACCTCCATGGTGGCGATGGCGATCGTGTTCGGCTCGGTCTTCTCCGACACCTTCGGCCTGGTCAACTCCGCGCTGACGGCGCTGGGCATCGACACGGTTCCGTGGCTCTCCAGCAGCTGGGGCATCAAGATCACCATCTCGATCATGGTGATCTGGCGCTTCACGGGCTACAACGCCATCATCTACCTCGCCGGCCTGCAGTCGATCCCGATCGACATGTACGACGCCGCGAAGGTGGACGGGGCGAACCTGTGGCAGGTCTTCTCCCGGATCACCGTGCCGATGATGCGTCCGATCATCCTGTTCACGGTGATCACTTCGACGATCGGTGGCCTGAGCCTGTTCACCGAGCCCCAGGTGCTGCTCGGCGACAGCGGTGGCGCCGGTGAGGCCGGTATGACCATCGTCCTCTACCAGTACAACCAGGCCTTCACCCAGTTCGACTTCGGCTACGGTTCGGCGATCGCCTGGGCCCTGTTCCTGATCGCGGCCGTGTTCTCGATCATCAACTGGCGCCTGGTCTCCGGGCGCGGTGACGACACGGTGCGCCGTTCCGCACGGAAGAAGGAGGCACGGCGATGAGCACCCTCACCCCGATCCCACCGAAGAGCTCGACGGACGAACGCCCCATGAACAAGCACTACGTCGCCCGCGGCAGACTCGCAGCGGTGATCACGCACCTGTGCGTGATCATCGGGGTGCTCCTGTCGATCTTCCCGTTCTACTGGCTGATCGTCATGTCCACCTCGACCACCGGAGAGATCTTCGGCTATCCGCCGAAGCTCACCTTCGGCACCAGTTTCGCGGAGAATGTGCGCAGCGTCGTCCAGAGCGTCGACCTCCTGCAGGCCCTGATGAACACGATCATCGTCTCCACCGCATGCGCCGTGCTGGTGATGTTCTTCGACTCGCTGGCGGCCTTCGCCTTCGCGAAGTTCGACTTCCCGGGGAAGAAGCCGCTGTTCATCCTGCTCATCGCCACCATGCTCGTGCCCGGCAGTCTGTCCCTGGTACCCAGCTTCATCCTGATGTCCGAACTGGGCTGGGTGGGTACGCTGCAGGCTCTGATCGTCCCGGGCGCCGCGAACGCCTTCGGCATCTTCCTGCTGCGGCAGATCGCCGCGGGGTCCATTCCCGACGAGCTCGTGGAGTCCGCACGCATCGACGGCGCAGGGTTCTTCACGACGTACTGGCGCGTCGGGGTGCCGCTGCTTCGCGGCGGCCTCGCGTTCCTGGGCATCTTCACCTTCATCACCGCGTGGAACGACTACGTGTGGCCGTTGATCGTGCTGGTCAATCCCGAGCGCCAGACCCTGCAGACCGCCCTGCAGAACCTCAACTCGCTGTACCTGACCGACTACGGCATGGTGATGGCCGGAGCCCTCATCAGCGTGGTCCCGCTGATCGGCGTGTTCATCATCGGTTCCCGGCACTTCATCGCGAACATCGCCGCCGGGGCTATCAAGGGCTGACCCTGCCCCGGTCGCGAACAGAGGACGAGGGCACCTCCACCGTGGTGGGGGTGCCCTCGCCTTTCGTCCGGAACCGGGATGCCGTTCCGGACGCGAGCGATCAGTCGGCGTTGCGACCGTTCACGCTGGGCGTGTTCTTCTGGACCGTCATGAGGAACTCGGTGTTCGACTGGGTCTTCTTGATCCGCTCCATCAGCAGCTCGAGCGCCTGCTGCTGCTCGAGGGACCCGAGCACGCGGCGGAGCTTCCACATGATGGCCAGCTCCTCCTTGCCCATGAGCGCCTCTTCGCGGCGGGTGCCGGAGGGGTTGACATCGACGGCCGGGAAGATGCGCTTGTCCGCGAGGTTGCGCGAGAGTCGCAGCTCCATGTTGCCGGTGCCCTTGAACTCCTCGAAGATGACCTCATCCATCTTGGATCCGGTCTCCACCAGGGCGGAGGCCAGGATGGTCAGCGAACCACCGTGCTCGATGTTGCGCGCCGCACCGAAGAAGCGCTTCGGCGGGTAGAGCGCGGACGCGTCCACGCCACCGGAGAGAATGCGGCCGGAGGCCGGAGCGGCGAGGTTGTACGCACGGGACAGACGCGTGATCGAGTCCAGCAGCACGACCACGTCGCGACCCATCTCCACCAGACGCTTGGCACGCTCGATCGCGAGCTCGGCGACGATCGTATGGTCCGAGGCAGGGCGGTCGAAGGTCGAGGCGATGACCTCGCCCTTGACCGTGCGCTGCATGTCGGTGACTTCCTCGGGGCGCTCGTCGACCAGCACCACCATGAGGTGGACCTCGGGGTTGTTCACCGTGATCGCGTTGGCGATCTGCTGCATGATGATCGTCTTGCCGGCCTTCGGGGGCGCGACGATGAGGCCGCGCTGGCCCTTGCCGATCGGGGAGACCAGATCGATCACGCGGGTCGAGAGGCCGGTCGGGGCCGTCTCCAGGCGAAGTCGCTCGTCCGGGTACAGCGGGGTCAGCTTGCTGAAGTCGACCCGCGAGCGCGCCTTGTCCTGCGGCAGGCCATTGACGGTATCGACCTGGACCAGGGCTGCGTACTTGCTCTGGTTGCCGCCGCCACCGCCCTTGCCGCGACGGTTGCGACCGCCGCCGTAATGCTGCGGCTGCTCGACCTGCTGGTCCTCACCGTCGCGAGGAGCCTTCACCTGGCCGGTGATCGCATCGCCCTTGCGCAGGCCGGCGCGCTTGACCTGGTTCATGGTCACGTAGATGTCGCTCGGCCCGGGCAGGTAGCCAGTGGTGCGCACGTAGGCGTTGTTGTCCCGGATGTCGAGGATGCCGGCAACGGTCATCAGCTCCTCGCCGTCGCGGGAGTCGGAGCCGTCCTGCTGATCATTGCGAGAGCCCTGGTTGCCCTGAGATCCCTGGCTGCCCTGAGAGCCCTGGTTGCTCTGGTTGCTCTGAGATCCCTGGTTGCCCTGGTTGCCGTAGCCGCCCTGGTCATTCTGGGACCCGCGGCCGCGGCGCTTGCGGTCGCGGGAGCGGTTGCGGCTGCGGGAGCGGCCACGACGGTCGTCGTCGTAATCGTTGCCCTGGCCCTGACCCTGGTCGTCGTCGCTCTCGCCGGAGCGATCCGGCAGCTCGATGTCCTCGAGACGACGGCGCTGGCTGTCCTGCTGGTTGCTGCGACGATCCTGACGGTCCTGACCCTGCTGGCGGCCGCGGTTGTCCTCGCGACCCTCGTCCTGACGATCCGAGCCCGAGCGACCAGTGTCGCCGGAGCGGGAATCGTCACGACGGGAATCGTCGGAACGGGAGTCATCCCGACGGGAGTCGTCCCGACGAGTGCTGCGACGCGCGCCGCCACGGTCTCCCTGCTCTGCCTGATTCTGCTCTGCCTGATTGCCTTCGCGGTCGGGCATCTCGAGGCCGAGCTCCGGAGCGTTGTCGGCGCCCTGGTCACGGCCCCGGGAACGGGAACGGCTGCGCGAGGAGGGCTGGTCGGAGTCGGCCTGCGAGGCCGGCGCCTGGTCCTGCTTCGCCGACTCCTGCTGCGGTGCCGCTTCCTGCGTGGAGCTGACGGGAGCGGACTGCGCCGGAGCGCTTTTCTGCGTCGGAGCGGTGCTCTTCTGCGAGGCGCTGTTCTGCTGCGGGTCGCTGCGTTCTGGGGGCGCGGCGGAAGTAGAGGCGGCGGGGGCCGACGAGGGGCCACCCCCGCGGATCGCGTCGATCAGCTCGCCCTTACGCAGGCGACGAGCGCCTTTGATGCCGAGTCCGGCCGCGATGGCCTGGAGTTCGGGGAGCTTCTTCGCCGCGAGATCTGCGCCAGAGGTGGTGTCGTTCACCCGGGTTCCTTCCTCTCGAACCGGCCGGAGCCGACTCTGTTCTGGTCTGGGTGCCGCTGCAGGCAGAGGGACAGGAGTCCGGGTGCAGCAACGGCGGGTCCAAGCAAGGTTCTCGCCACGGTGCAGGGCACCGGTGGTCGGCCTGCTGGTGTGCTTCGGGGTGCGTCAGCGTCGGTACACGGGCCTGCTCGGCACGACGTGCGCGGAGCGCAGGGTTCATGCGGGACGCTGATCAGGGGGATGCATCGGGATACGGGACGCTGCGTGCACGATCTGCAGCAGAGCTCGCCATCGGACGATGCCGCCTGGACGCAGGCTCAACCTACCACAGGGGCACTGCCGGTCTCACGCAGCGGCACCTGCGCGATACGCCACCCCGTGGGGTCGGCGACGATCCGCCGCACCAGCGGGGCGATCTCGGCACGGTCACCGGAGAGCACCAGGACCGAGGGCCCTGCGCCTGAGATCACGGCGGGGTGGCCCTCCTGGCGCAGCACCCTCATCAGCTCCACGCTCTGCGGCATGCCCGAGGCACGCTGCTCCTGGTGCAGGCGGTCCTCGGTGGCCTCCATGAGCAGCTCCGGGACGCCGGTCAGTGCATGGACCAGAAGTGCTGCCCGCGAGGCGTTGAAGACGGCGTCACCGTGCGGCACCGACTCGGGCAGCAGCCCCCGGGCCTGGTGCGTGGACAGGGTCGCCGTGGGCAGCAGCACCAGAGGGTTGACGACCCCGGCGGCGTGCGCGAGGGGCACAGCTCGCGCCTGGCCGGCGTTCATCCAGGACAGGACGACGCCGCCGAGCAGCGCGGGCGCCGCGTTGTCCGGATGGCCCTCGAACTCCGCGGCCAGGTGCAGCACGCTCTGGTCGTCGAGGGCTTCCGGGTCGGACAGCAATCCGCGGGCGAGCAGCAGCCCGGCCACGGTCGCGGCGGCGCTGGAACCCAGGCCCCCGCCGTGCGGGATCCGATTCACGGTGTGGAGCCGAATTCCGCTCTGGGGCGCGCCGGCGTGGTCGAGCCCGCGGCGCAGCGCGCGCACCACGAGGTGCTCCTCCCCCGTCGGCACCGAGCCAGAGCCCTCGCCCTGGGCGAGGATCTCCACCCCACCGGTGGTGGCCTCGAGCTCGAGGTCGTCGCACAGCTGGAGAGCGAGCCCGAGGGTGTCGAAGCCGGGACCGATGTTCGCGGAGGTCGCCGGGACCCGGACGGAAACCCGGGTGTGCTGGATCCTCACAGGCCGATGGCGTCCGCCGCGGCGGCGATGTCGACGGGGATCACTGTCGGGGTGAGATCGCGCTGCGACAGGGCGGTATCGATGTCCTTGAGACCATTGCCGGTGACCGTGATCGCGATCGTGGCCCCGGCGGGGACCAGCCCGCGCTCGGACTGCTGCAGGAGACCGGCGACGCCGGCTGCGGACGCCGGCTCGACGAAGATGCCGACCTCGGCCGCGAGCAGACGCTGGGCGTCGAGGATCTGCTGGTCCGTGACGGCATCGATGAGGCCGCCGGAGTCGTCCCGGGCGGTGACGGCGAGGTGCCAGGAGGCCGGAGCGCCGATCCTGATCGCGGTCGCGACGGTCTCGGGGTCGGTGATCGGGTGACCGGCCACGAAGGGCGCGGCGCCGGCTGCCTGGAAGCCCCACATGGCCGGCAGCGAGTCGGTGATGCCTGCTTCGTGGTATTCGCGGTACCCCATCCAGTACGCGGAGATGTTGCCCGCGTTGCCGACCGGGAGGATGTGGATGTCCGGGGCCCCGCCCAGGGCGTCGCTCACCTCGAAGGCGGCGGTCTTCTGTCCCTGCAGACGATACGGGTTCACCGAGTTCACGAGCTCGACGGGATGCTCGGCGTCGAGCTTGCGCGCGATCTCGAGGCAGTCGTCGAAGTTGCCCTCGACCTGGATCAGCCGCGCGCCGTGCACGACGGCCTGGGCCAGCTTCCCGGCGGCGATCTTGCCCTGGGGCAGCAGCACCGCGCAGGTCATGCCCGCTGCGGTGGCGTACGCGGCAGCCGAGGCGCTGGTATTTCCGGTGGATGCGCACACCACGGCGGTGGCGCCGTCGTTCAGGGCCTTCGACATCGCCGAGACCATGCCGCGGTCCTTGAAGGACCCGGTCGGGTTCTGCCCCTCGACCTTCACGTGCACCTCCGCGCCGACGAGCGCGGACAATGCGGGCGCCGGCACGAGCGGGGTGCCGCCCTCGCCCAGGGTCAGCAGAGCGTCGTTCTCGGCGAAGGGCAGGAATTCACGGTATTCGGCGAGGACGCCGCGCCACTGGTGTGCCATAGGGGTCATTCTCCTTCGATGCGCAGGACGGAATCGATGCTCAGCACCGTCGAGGTGGAGGAGAACACGTCCAGCGCCGCGGTCATCGCCGACTCCAGGGCGTGATGGGTGCTGATACCGATATGCGCCAGGGCCTGCTCACCCCCGTCGTCCTGCTGGTCGAGGAGCTCCTGATGGATGGTCGAGATGGAGATCCCGTACCCGGACAAGGTGCCGGCGATCTCGGCGAGCACGCCGGGCCGGTCCTGCACCGTCAGCGAGATGTAGAAGGCATTGCGGAGGTCGTCCAGCGGGATCAGGTCGAGCTCGGCATAGCGGGATTCGCGCGGCCCCACTCCCCCACGCACCCTCTGACGGGCCGCGGAGACCACATCGCCGAGGATCGCGGAAGCCGTCGGCGCCCCGCCCGCGCCCTGGCCGTAGAACATGAGCGAGCCGGCGGCGTCGGCCTCGATGAAGACCGCGTTGTAGGCCTCGGAGACGGAGGACAGCGGGTGACTGTCTGGCAGCAGCACCGGGTAGACCCGGGCCGAGATCCGCTCCCCCGATTCGTCGCGCACGCGCTCGACGATCGAGAGCAGCTTGAGGGTCCGGCCCATCCGGCCGGCCGCGGCGATGTCCTGCGCCGTGACCTCGGTGATGCCTTCGCAGTACACATCCGACAGCCGCACGCGGGAATGGAAGGCGAGGGAGGCGAGGATCGAGGCCTTCGCCGCCGCGTCATGTCCCTGCACGTCGGCCGTGGGATCTGCCTCCGCGTACCCGAGCTCCTGCGCAGCGGCGAGGGCCTCGTCGAAGCCCACACCGGTGCGGGTCATCGCATCGAGGATGTAGTTGGTGGTGCCGTTGACGATCCCCAGCACGCGCTGGATGCGGTCACCGGCGAGGGACTCGCGCACCGGCCGTACCAGAGGGATGGCCCCGGCGACGGCGGCCTCGAAGTACAGGTCCACCCCGTGGGTGTCGGCCGCTTCGTAGAGGGAGGCGCCGTCCTGGGCGAGCAGGGCCTTGTTCGCGGTGACCACGCTCGCACCGTGCGCCATGGCGTCCAGCAGCAGCCCCCGGGCGGGTTCGATACCCCCCATGACCTCGATGACCAGGTCCGCCTGCTGGACGAGCGCGGAGGCGTCCTCGGTGAGGAGCTCGGCGGGAACGTGCTCGCCACGGTCGCGGGTCAGGTCGCGCACGGCGACACCGATCACCTCGAGACGAGCACCGATGCGATGGGCGAGGTCCTCTCCCTGTTGGGAGATGAGGCGCAGCACCTCGGTGCCGACGGTGCCGGCTCCGAGGACGGCGACGCGAAGGGTCGGGAGGCCCTGGGTCAGCGGGCTGCCGGGAGAAGTCTGTGACATGTGCGAGGTGGTCCTTCCACACGGTCCGACGGGGTGGCCGGGGCGGGCCCTCGCACTGTATCCGAGGGCACCTCCCCTTCGTGACCGTCCATGAACGATTGCGACGCGGACGCGCGAGCTGCGCGGTGCAGCGGTCCGGGGGTGGGATGGGCGCTCCGCATCTGCGGGGCGCCACGGGGCTCAGCCCATGTCCAGCCCGAGCAGATCCTCCTCCGTCTCGCGGCGGATCACCGTACGGATCTCGCCGTCGCGCACGGAGACCACAGGGGGACGCGGGACATGGTTGTAGTTGGACGCCAGGGAGTAGCAGTACGCCCCGGTGACGGGCACGGAGACCAGGTCACCGCGCTGCACGTCGGCAGGCAGGTACTCGTCCTTGACCACGATGTCGCCACTCTCGCAGTGCTTGCCGACCACGCGCACCACCTCGGGGGCGGCGTCGGAGACGCGGCCGGTGAGAAGGCAGGAGTAATCGGCGTCGTACAGAGCGGTGCGGATGTTATCGCTCATGCCCCCATCGACCGAGACGTAGACGCGGTGGTGGGGACCGCCCAGGCGGACGTCCTTGACCGTGCCCACCGAGTAGAGGGTCTGGGTCGAGGGGCCGGCGATCGCACGACCGGGCTCGAAGGACACATGCGGCACCTCGAGCTCGAGCTCGTGGCACTGCTTCTCGACGATGCTCGCGATACCGCTCGCGAGCGCCTCGGGCGTCGCGGGGGTGTGCTGGGTGTTGTACATGACGCCGAAGCCGCCACCGAGGTCCAGCTGGTCGATGGTGTGACCCAGCTCCGCCTTGACCCGGGCGACCAGGTCCAGCACGCGCCGGGCTGCGACCTCGAAACCGCCGGTGTCGAAGATCTGGGAGCCGATGTGGGAATGCAGCCCCACCAGGTCCAGCTGCGAGGTCCCGAGCACGCGGCGCACCGCTTCGAAGGCGGCTCCCCCGGTGAGGGAGAGCCCGAACTTCTGGTCCTCGTGGGCGGTGGCGATGAACTCGTGCGTGTGGGCCTCGACGCCGGTGGTCACGCGGAGCATGACCGAGGCGCGCCGTCCCGTCTCAGCGGCGACCTTCTCGACCTGATCGATCTCGTCGAGGGAGTCGATCACGATGCGGCCGACGCCCGCCTCGAGGGCGCGGCGCAGTTCCGGCACTGACTTGTTGTTGCCGTGCAGGGCCATGCGCTCGCCCGGGAAGCCGGCGCGCAGGGCGACCGCGAGTTCTCCGCCGGTGCACACGTCCAGACCGAGCCCGTCCTCCTGGATCCAGCGCGCGACGGCGCCGCACAGGAATGCCTTGCCGGCGTAGTACACGTCGGCTCCGGCGAAAGGGCGGAAGGCTTCGGCGAAGGCATCGCGGAAGGCGCGGGCGCGGGCGCGGAAGTCGTCCTCGTCGAGCACGAAGGCAGGGGTGCCGACCTCCTCGGCGATGCGCCGCACGTCCACGCCGCCGACCTCGACCGCGCCGTCCGCTCCGCGCCGGGTGGTCTGCGACCACAGGCCATCGATCAGCGTGTTGACGTCGGCGGGATACGGGAGCCACGTCGGGGCGGCGTCGTTGCCGTGAAGGGCTCCGGCCTCATGGGCGCGCATATCTGCTCCTGGGGATCTGGGAAGAAGGGTCTGGGGTGACGAGTCCTGTGAAGGGCGACGACATGACCCTAGACGGCGAGGCGTCCGCGCCGAAGCGGCGTCCGGCCCGCGACCGGAACTGGCCCGGGCCCGGCCCGCCCGGCCGACCGGTCAGCCGCTGTCTGCACAGGTCACAGGCCCAGCTGAAGGCCAGGATCGACGAGCACCGGCCGGGGTCGTGAGCGATCGCACTTGATAGTCTCGAGGTATCGGCTCAGGAGCGGAGATCGCCACCATCCGTCCGCCGTACGGCCCTGCTCCTGCCCACCCCCCGCTCGATCGTCATCAAGGAGTCCTCGTGCCCGGTCCCGCTGCTCGCTCCGCTCAAGACCCCGAACGTCACGGCCATGAACTGGTGGTCGTCGCCAACAGGCTGCCCGTCGGCTCCCGCACACTCCCCGATGGTGCGACGGAATGGGTCACCAGCCCCGGCGGCCTCGTCACCGCGATGGAATCCGTGATGCGGACCGTCGATTCCGGGGCGTGGGTCGGATGGGCCGGCTCTCCCGGAGAAGCCCCCGAACCTTTCGAGGCCGACGGCATGAGCCTGTACCCGGTCCACCTCGAGCAGGAGGACGTCGAGCGCTACTACGAGGGCTTCTCCAACGCCTCCTTGTGGCCGCTCTATCACGACGTCATCGTCGACCCCGAGTTCCACCGCACCTGGTGGGACTCGTATGTGACGGCCAACCGGCGCTTCGCCCGGGCTGCCGCGAGTGCCGCCGGCACGGGCGGCACGGTCTGGGTGCACGACTACCAGCTGCAGCTCGTCCCACGCATGATCCGCGATGAGCGCACCGACGTCCGGATCGGGTTCTTCAACCACATCCCCTTCCCCTCCGTCGAGCTGTTCTCCCAGCTCCCCAAGCGCAACCAGATCCTGCGCGGGCTGCTGGGGGCGGACCTCGTCGGCTTCCAGCGCGAGACCGATTCCCAGAACTTCGTCGCCGCCGTGCGCAAGCTGCTGGGCTATCACGTGGACGGACAGACCATCTCCGTGCCCGGCCTGGGCACGGCGCCGGTGCGCGAGGTGGTGGCGCAGACGTTCCCGATCTCCATCGACTCCGCCGCGGTCTCCACCCTCACCGAGGATCCGGATGTGCGCGAGCGCGCCGAGCAGCTGCGTCGCGACCTCGGGTACCCGCAGAAGGTCGTCCTGGGAGTGGACCGCCTCGACTACACCAAGGGCATCCGCCACCGGCTCAAGGCCTGGGGCGAGCTGCTGGGCGACGGGTCGATCGACCCTCACGACACGGTGATGATCCAGGTCGCCACCCCGTCGCGTGAACGCGTCGAGGCATATCGGCAGCTGCGCGACGAGGTCGAGCTGATCGTCGGTCGGATCAACGGCGACCACTCCTCCATCGGGCGGCCGGCGATCTCGTACCAGCATCGTTCCTTCGACCGTCGTGACATGACGGCCCTGTTCATGGCCGCCGACGTGGTGCTCGTGACCGCGCTGCGAGACGGCATGAACCTGGTCGCCAAGGAATATGTGGCCTCCCGCCCTGATCTGCAGGGCGTCCTGGTGCTCAGCGAATTCGCCGGTGCGGCCGACGAGCTGCGCGCCGCCGTGATGGTCAACCCCCATGACATCGACGAGCTGAAGTCCGCGATCCTGCGCTCCCTGGCGATGCCGCCGGAGGAGCAGGAGGAGGCGATGCGCTCCCTGCGCCACCAGGTGATGGAGAACGACGTACAGGCCTGGGCCCACGACTTCCTGCAGCGGCTCGAGCAGTCGGGCCACCCCCTGGGGGAGTCGAAGCCCCCGGTGCGGCTGACCGGGGACGAGGCCACGGCACCCGAGACCGTCGACGCCACGCTGCGTGACTTCGCGCAGACCCCACGCATCCTGATCGCCTCCGACTTCGACGGCGTACTGGCTCCGATCGTCGCGGACCGCGATGCGGTGGAGCCGGACCCGCAGGCCCTGGCCACCCTGCGCGAACTCTCGCAGATGCACGGAGTGGCGGTCGCGCTGGTCTCCGGGAGGGCGCTGGGGGATCTCGACTCCCATACCCAGATGCCCAGCTCGGTCGTACTGGTGGGCTCCCACGGGGCCGAAGTCGGGGCGCTGCCGCCGTGGATGCAGGCCGAGGTGGTCGACTCCGCGTCGCTGAGCATGTCCCCGGAGAAGGAGGAGCTGCTCGACTCGATCACCGACACCCTGCGCCGGATCGCCCGAGCTCACCCGGGTGTCGAGGTCGAGCGGAAGCCGTCGGCCGCGGTCCTCCACACCCGCAATGCCCGCGGGCGCGGTTCGATCAATGCCACCGAGTCGGCCCTGGAGTACGCGGTCACGCTGCCTGACGTCACGGTCACCCCGGGCAAGGAGGTCGTGGAGTTCTCCGTGGTGCACACCTCCAAGGGCGTCGCGATCGAGACCCTGGCCCGGGCGAGCGCTGCGGATGCCTGGCTCTACCTGGGCGACGATGTCACCGACGAGTCGGTATTCGGCCGCTCGGGCGAGCACGATGTGGGCATCAAGGTCGGCGAGGGCGATACCGCGGCGGGCTACCGGATCGCCGACACCGACGAGGTCGGTGCGCTGCTGAGCCGGCTCAGCGAACTGCGTCGCGAGGACTGAGCACCGCTGGGCGCCAGCCTCGGGCCGAGCTCACCACAGCGATCTCCTGCGCAGCGGCCAGCTGCGCGGCAGTGATGCTCCGCGGTACCGCCTCGCCCTGTTCGAGGGCGAGGCGGCGCCCGATCCCGGGCAGGCACCCATCGCTCAGCGGCGGCGTGCACCAGAGGTCGCCCAGCCTCACCATCACCGTGGCGATGCTCGTCTCCGTGATCCGCCCTCCTGGCCCTATGAGGACCACGTCGTCGGCCGACGGGTCGAGCCTGCGGGCGCGCGCCAAGGCGTCCCTCAGGTGGGCGCGATCGGTGGACTTGTGTCGCACGGCGGGAGACGACGGATCGATCGGGACCGTGTCCACGACGAGCGTCACCGGGGCCGAACTCGGCGGGGTCAGCTCGCGGGCCGTGAGGGTGATCCCTCCATCCAGTCCCAGCCGCAGCCTGATGATCGCAGAACCGTCGGCGCCGATCAGAGCAGGCAGGCGCGAGAGCACGTCTGCCCGGGCGGCGCCGCGGTCCAGGCGGATCGCCAGCTCCCGAGCGGAGGCCTCGAGTCGATCGAGGTGCTCCTCGAGGTGGCGCGGCGCACCGTCCTGCACCGCGAAGGTCTCCAGCAGCGCGAACTGCGTCGGGTCGGGTGCCACTCGGCCCCCCGCTGTGCCGGTGAGTCGGTCCAGCACACGGGCCTTCGCCGCGAGCTCCTCCCACTCGCCCTGCGCGGTCGAGGACCAGGTGACCCCTCCGCCCACCCCGTAACTGGCCGCACCGTCCTGACGGTCGACGACCACCGTGCGGATCGCCACGCTGAAACGCTCTTCAGCGGGCAGCTGCGTGCCGTCGGCCGTCGTGCGGCGGGGAGCGAGCCAACCGATCGCTCCGCAGTAGACGCCTCGCGGCGCCGTCTCGAGCTCGGCGATCAGTGCCATGGTGGAGAGCTTCGGGGCGCCGGTGATCGAGCCGCAGGGGAACAGCGCGGTCAGCAGCTCCTCGAGCACCAGTCCGGGGTGCGCGGTCGCCGTGACAGTGCTGGTCAGCTGCCACACGGTCGGATAGGCGTCAGCGCGCAGCAGATGCGGCACGGCCACGCTACCGGTGCGCGCGATACGAGCGAGATCGTTGCGGATCAGGTCCACGATCATGACGTTCTCGGCCCGCTCCTTCTCGCTGCGCAGCAGGGAGGCGCGCTGCAGGGCGTCCTGCGCAGGGGTGCGGCCGCGCTCAGCGGTGCCCTTCATCGGCACCGAGGAGAGCTCATCGCCCCGGCGATGCAGGAACTCCTCCGGACTCGCGCTGAGCACGACCCACCGGTCGAGGTCGAGAAACGCGCCGGAGGCGGAGCGCTGGGCATCGACCAGGTCGCGGTAGCAGCCCAGCAGGTCGCCGTCGATCCGGCTGAGCAAACGGGTGGTGAGGTTGACCTGATAGGTGTCACCCTCGGCGATCGCCGCGTGCACGCGCGCGACCTTCTCGGCGTGCTCCTCGCGGGACCACTGCGGCAGCCACGGCGCCACCCGGTACGTCCCGAGCTGCGCGGGCAGCGCCGGATCGACATCGGGTCCGCTCGCGATACCGAACCAGAGCAGCGGAAGATCCGGGGTCTTCTGCCGGACCGTGGCGGCAGGATCCAATCCGGCGGCGGCTTCGTAGGTCACCATCCCGAAGGCCCATTTTCCGGCGTCCACGGCCTGCTGCACGGCCTCCAGCGCCGGCCGCACGTCCTGCGGGGTATGCGCGACGATCTCTGCCTCGGCCTCGCTGAACTGGAACCGAGTCCCCGCTCGGAGGTCATCGAAGCGGGCGCGCGGGCGCTTCGGAGCCATGGGGGCGGGATGCGGTGCCTTCACAACGGCCGATCTCCCTCGAGCGGTCGGGGCCGGGAACGACATCACCCCGGCCGATGGTCTCCAGACCGTCGACCGGGGTGTTCTGCGGTGCCCGCGACAGGATTCGAACCTACGACCTTCTGCTCCGGAGGCAGACGCTCTATCCACTGAGCTACGCGGGCCGACCACGGAAGTCTAGCAACACGAGCCGGTGCCCGGAGGCACCAGGGCCGCACCGACCGTCAGGTGTGAGGCGGACCTCACCGCAGCAGCGGCAGCTGGGCGCCGTGCAGGACCGCCGAGGGGTCCGCCGCGATCCCCAGTCCGCTGGGCTGCGCACCGGAGCGCACCAGCAGGTCCCCCACGGCGGCGATCATCGCGCCGTTGTCGGTGCACAGGCGCGGCGGCGGGATCCGCAGCTCGATACCGGCTGCGTCGCAGCGCTCCTGGGCCACCGCCCGCAATCGGGCATTCGCGGCGACACCACCCACGATGACCAAGGTCTGCAGACCGCGCTCGCGGACCGCGCGCAGGGCCTTGGTGACCAGCACGTCGACCACGGCCTGCTCGAAGGACGCCGCGATATCGGCGACCGGGACGGCGTCTCCGGCCCGCTCGATCTTCTCGACGGTGCGGGCGACGGCCGTCTTCAGCCCGGAGAAGGAGAAGGTGAACGGGGCATCTGCGGGCCGCAGCAGGGCCCGCGGGAACGTGTAGGCGCTCGGGTCCCCGCCCACGGCGGCTCGCGAGATGGCCGGCCCACCGGGGTACCCGAGGCCGAGAACTCGAGCCACCTTGTCGAAGGCCTCCCCCGCCGCGTCGTCCAGGGTGTCCCCGAGATGTTCGATCGGATCCCGTACGAGGTCCCCGACCGCGAGGACCGAGGTGTGACCACCGGAGACGATAAGGATGATGCTGTGGTCCGGCAGCGGCCCGTGCTCGAGGGTATCGGCAGCGGCGTGGCCGGCGAGGTGATGGACGCCGAACAGAGGCTTGTCCATCGCCCAGGCGACGGCCTTCGCCGCCGCGAGCCCGACGTGGACGGCGGTGGCCAGTCCCGGGCCGGAGGTGACGGCGACATGCGTGATGTCCCCGAACCCGACCCCGGCATCGTCCAGCGCGAGGTGCAGCGTGGGGACAGCGGACTCGAGGTGTGCCCGGGCGGCGATCTCCGGGACCACTCCCCCGAACTCGGCATGCTGCGAGGCGCTGGAGGCCAGCCCCTGGCCGAGCAGCACGCCCTCGCTGACGATCCCGAACCCGGTCTCGTCGCAGGACGACTCGACGCCGAGGACGACCGGGGTCCCGGAGCTGGTCACCGCAGGATCGACATCGGGTTGGAGTAGTTGCCCGCCTCGTCCATCTTCGCGAAGTGCAGGTGGCAGCCGGTGGAACGGCCGGTCGAGCCGACGTAGCCGACGACGTCGCCCGCGGCGACGGTGGCACCCACCGAGGTGTTGAAGCCCTGCAGGTGGTAGTAGCCGGTGACGACCCCGTTGCCGTGGTCGACCTTGACCCGCTTGCCCGAGGCGTGGTGGTACTCGACGGCGACGACCTTGCCCGCCTTCGCGGACTTCACGGGGGTGCCGCAGGAGGCGCCGAAATCGACGCCGTCGTGGCCCTTGAAGTAGCCGAGCACGGGGTGCACGCGGCCGCCGTAGCCGGAAGTGATCGGGCCGTCGACGGGCTTGATGTAGCCCGCACCGTTCGCCGGGGCGGCCTCGCCCGCGGTCTCACCGGAGGCGTCCGTCACCACGGGTTCCGGCTCGGGCTCGGGAACCTCGACCTCGATGCCTGTGCTGTCGGCGTCGGCATCCTCGGATGTCGCCTCCTCGGCCGCCGGAGAGGTGCGCTCCTGGTCGCGGGTGGCGTCGTCGTCCTCGACGCGGGTCTCGGTGGCGACCTGCTCCGTGCTCGCGGAGAGCTCCGCTTCCGGGAGGGCGACGGGCGCAGAGGGCGCCTCGGTGGCATGCGCGGCGGGAGCGACCTGCGGGGCCTGCGCGGCGACGGACTCACCCTGGGGGGTCTCGTCGATCCCGGCGGCGGCAGCGGCCAGCGGTGCAGCGATCGTGGCTGTCGCAAGGACTCCCAGCACGCCGACCTTCACCGCACTCGCGGGGAGGGTGGCATCGCGGTGAGTACCTCCGATTGCCCGGAGCTTGCGCACCGTAGCGTGTCCGTCGGCGCGATGATTCGCCACGTGATCGACCTGCTTCCCATTCGACTGCGTATTCCGGATTCGTACGTCTGTCCGAGCGCGACGCCGGACAGAGGAAGTACGCGTCGCCGAACAACCTCGAACAATCTACGGTCGCGCCCCCGACGGGGACGAGCAGGCCACCCGGGTCATTGCCAAGTTTTTGCCCAGATGCCCCAAAGGTTGCCCACTCTTGACGGCAGCGGCCGTCACGAGTGCCTCGTGCCACGCCGTCGTGGCCGCTTCGCGAGAGACGACCGAGAGACGACGTCGGGGGACGACGCCGAGACGGCTTCGAGACCGATCGAGCGTCGGGAGCCGGATGCAACACCCCAGGCCTCGGCGGTGATCAGCGTCATCGCAGTCGCTGCGGTCTACAGTGGCGCCATGTCGACCCCGGACCAGGCAGTCTCCGCCCGCACCGCGCCCGTGCGCGTCGTGGTGATCGAGGACGAGCCGACGATCACCCGCGCCATCGCCGACCGACTCACCGCAGAGGGCTGGGAGGTCTCCACAGCCCTGGACGGGCCCTCGGGCGTCCGTACCGTCGCCGAGGTGCGACCCGATGTCGTCGTCCTGGACGTCATGCTCCCCGGCTTCGACGGCCTCGAGGTGTGCCGCCGCATCCAGGCCGATGAGCCGGTCCCCGTCCTCATGCTGACCGCGCGCGACGACGAGACCGACATGCTGGTCGGGCTCGGCGTCGGCGCGGACGACTACATGACCAAGCCCTTCTCCATGCGTGAGCTCGCCGCCCGCCTCAAGGCGCTGCTGCGGCGGGTGCGGCGCGCCGGGCCCGCAGCCGCCTCCGAGACCGAACAGAACGTCGCCATGCAGTTCGGTGACCTGCTCATCGATCGAGCAGGTCGGCGCGTGATGCGGGCAGGCGTCCCCGCGCATCTCACGCCCACCGAGTTCGATCTGCTCCTGTGCTTGGCCAACGCCCCCGGCACGGTGCTCACCCGTGAGCAGCTGCTCGCGGACGTCTGGGACTGGATCGATGCCACTGGCACCCGCACCGTCGACTCGCACGTCAAGGCTCTGCGCCGCAAGCTCGGCGCCGATCTGGTGCGCACGGTCCACGGCGTCGGCTACGCGCTCGAGATCCCTGACGACGCGGAGGCCGACGAGGCGCCCGCGGACGACCCCACCGACATCTCCTCGCTGCGCACGCCGAACGTCCCCGACTCGGACTCGTGACCGCCCAGCGTCCCGTGGCGGAGGCGGACGCCCCGACTGCGGCGCGACGCCGGGTCCCGGATCGTCTCGACATGCGCCCGCTGGACCGCTTCCGCTCCTTCAAGGTCAAGCTCGGCATCCTGGTCGGAGCGGTCGTCACCGTCGCCGCGCTGCTCACCCAGGTGAGCATCCGAGCGGGCATCGAGCCGCTGCTGGCCATCCCGCTCGTGGTGGTCGTCGCCCTCGTGTTCACGCAGTTGCTGGCGCGCGGCATGACGTCGCCACTGCGCGAGATGACCGGCGCCGCCCGCGCGATGGCCCGGGGCGACTACACCCAGCGCATCCGCTCCACCAGCCGGGACGAGGTCGGCCAGCTGGCGGCGGCGTTCTCGTCCATGGCCTCGGACCTGGAGCAGACCGACCGTATGCGTCGGGACCTGGTCGCCAACGTCTCGCACGAGCTGCGGACCCCCGTGACGGGATTGCGCGCACAGCTGGAGAACCTGGTCGACGGAGTGACCGAGCCCGACCCTGCGGCACTCGCGGTGGCCCTGGCGGAGACCGAGCGGCTCTCACTGCTGGTGAGCCACCTGCTGGATCTGTCCCGTCTGGACGCGGGCGTGGTCGAGCTGGATCTGGAGTCCATCGAGCTCACCCCGTTCCTGCATGAGGTGGTCGACGCGGCGGCGCTGGCCTCAGAGGGTCGGGATGTGCGGTGGATCATCGACGTCGAGCCGGCCGACCTGACGGTCGCCGCCGATGCCGCCCGGATCCACCAGGTGATCCACAACCTGCTCGAGAACGCCGCCCGTCACTCACCGGCCGGTGGGCGTATCCACGTCAACGCCGCGCGCACCGCGGACGGGGACGGGGTACGGATCGACGTGCACGACGAGGGCCCGGGCATCGCTCGCGAGGACCGCGACCTGGTCTTCGAGCGGTTCCAGCGCGGAGGCTATGCAGACAGCTCCGGAGGAACCGGACTGGGGCTGGCCATCGCACGCTGGGCTGTCGGACTGCACGGCGGCACGATCGAGGTGCTCGACGATCCCCGCACCGAGCTGACCCGCGACGGCCGCTCCTCCCTGATCCGGGTCGTCCTGCCCGACGCTCGCACGATCACGTGATGTCCCACACCACCGACGCCTCAATCCCGCTCCTGCTCCGCGTGCGGCACGTTCCAGGGGCCCTGCTCCGTTAGGCTGTCTCTATCCGTATCACTCGACTGTGAGAAGGCTGGCGATCTCAGAGTGTCACAGCAGACACAGGGCTCCGGGACCTCGGAATTCGGCCCTAATCAGTGGCTCGTGGACGCGCTCCGCGAGCAGTGGCGACAGGATCCTTCCAGCGTCGACCCCAGCTGGGCGGAGTACTTCTCCTCCCGGGCCGCGGTGACGAGCTCGGATCCTGGTGCCGACGAAAACTCCTCCGGGGCGTCCCCGGGGAGCTCCGCGACTGCGACGGCGCAGTCCGAGGAGACCCCGAAGGCCGCACCCCAGGACCCCCCGCAGGAAGCGGACGACGCGGCCCCTCCCGCTGTCACCACGTCGCCGTCGGCGCCGCCTCCTGCGGATTCCTCCGCTGCCGGCGAGCCCACGACACCCACCCCTCAGGCCGCCTCGACCGCGGCACCCTCTCAGCGTGCGAAGGAATCCGCCCCCGTGAACGACGCGCCCCCGAAGGCTGCACCGCAGAAGACGCCCACCGTCTCGACCACCTCGGACCGTCCGGCGAAGATTCCCACCACCACGTCGCAGATCCCTGCCATCGAGCTGCGCGAGCCCGAGGTCGTCAAGCTGCGCGGCCCCGCTGCCGCCGTGGTGCGCAACATGGGCGAGTCGCTGACCGTCCCGACGGCCACCTCGGTGCGCGACGTGCCGGTGAAGCTGCTGTTCGACAATCGCATCGTCATCAACAACCACCTCAAGCGCAATCGCGCCGGCAAGGTGTCCTTCACCCACCTGATCGGGTGGGCGATGATCGAGGCGATCACCGAGATCACCGACATGAACAACGGCTTCGACGTCGATGAGAAGGGCAAGCCGCTCCTGCTCAAGCGCGAGGACATCAACTTCGGGCTCGCCATCGACATGCCTCGTCCCGACGGCTCCCGCGGGCTGGTCGTGCCGAACATCAAGGGAGCCCAGCGCTTCGACTTCCTCGGCTTCTGGAAGGCGTACGAAGAGGTCGTGCGCAAGGCGCGCGCCGGCAAGCTCACGATGGACGACTTCTCGCACACCACCGTCTCCCTGACCAACCCGGGGGGCATCGGCACCGTCCACTCGATCCCGCGCCTCATGTCGGGTCAGGGCGTCATCGTGGGCGTCGGGGCGATGGACCACCCCGCACAGTTCCAGGGCGCGAGCCCTGCCACCCTCGCGGACCTCGCGGTCTCGAAGGTCATGACGCTGACCTCGACCTACGATCATCGGATCATCCAGGGCGCGGCCTCCGGCGAGTTCCTCAAGCGCGTGGGCGACAAGCTCCTGGGCAAGGAGGGCTTCTACGACCGCGTCTTCACCGCGCTGAGGCTCCCTTACCAGCCGATCCGCTGGGTGCAGGACAACCCCTTCAAGGACTCCAAGCCCGAGCGTCTGGCTCGGGTCATGGACCTGATCCATGCCTACCGGGTCCGTGGCCATCTCATGGCCGACACCGATCCGCTGCAGTTCAAGATCCGCAATCATCCGGACCTGGATGTCGAGACCTATGGGCTGACCCTCTGGGACCTCGACCGCACCTTCCCCACCCGTGGCCTGGGCGGGAAGGATGAGATGCCGCTGCGCGACATCCTCGGGGTGCTGCGCGACTCCTACTGCCGCAGCATCGGCGTGGAGTACATGCACATCTCCGACCCCGACGAGCGCGCCTGGCTCCAGGCCGAGATGGAGACTCCTCGTCGCGCCTTCGACAAGGCCGAGCACACCCACATCATGGATCGGCTCAACGCCGCAGAGGCGTTCGAGACCTTCCTGCAGACGAAGTTCGTGGGCCAGAAGCGCTTCTCGCTCGAGGGCGGCGAGTCCGTCATCCCGATGCTCGATGCCGTCCTGCACGGCGCCGCGCACGACCAGGTCGACGAGGTCTGCATCGGCATGTCGCACCGCGGCCGCCTCAACGTGCTGTCGAATCTCGCGGGCAAGAGCTACGGCCAGATCTTCCAGGAGTTCGAGGGAAGCTCCGGCCAGAACACGGGTTCGGGCGACGTGAAGTACCACCTCGGCACCGAGGGCACGTACACCTCCCACGACGGCGAATCCACGAAGGTGTACCTCGCCGCGAACCCCTCGCACCTGGAGGCGGTCAACCCCGTTCTCGAGGGCATCGTGCGCGCCAAGCAGGACCGTCTCGAACGCCCCGAGGAGTTCCCGGTGCTGCCGGTCCTCGTGCACGGCGACGCGGCCTTCGCCGGTCAGGGCGTGGTCACCGAGACGCTGAACCTCTCGGAGCTGCGCGGTTACCGCACCGGTGGAACGGTCCACGTGATCATCAACAACCAGATCGGCTTCACCACGCTGCCGGACTCCTCACGCTCGTCGTTCTACTCGACCGACGTCGCGAAGTCGACGCAGCTGCCGATCTTCCACGTCAACGGCGATGACCCCGAGGCCTGCGTGCGGGTCGCCGAGATCGCGTTCCGGTACCGCCAGAAGTTCCACCGAGACGTGGTCATCGACATGGTCTGCTACCGCCGTCGGGGCCACAACGAGGGTGATGACCCCTCGATGACCCAGCCGCAGATGTATTCGCTGATCAACGACAAGCCCTCCACGCGCAAGCAGTACATGGAGGCGCTCATCGAGCGCGGCGATCTCACCGAGGAGGAGACCGAGGGCCTGGTGCGCAACTTCCAGGAGCACCTGGATGAAGCCTTCGCCGCCACCCGGACCGATTCTTCCGAGGCCGATCCGAACTCGAGCGTGCAGGGCCTTGACCTGCCCTCCTCGCAGCGCACGCCGAGCTCCGAGCGCGGCGCGGTCGACACCGCCATCGATGCTGCGGTGCTCGAGCGCATCGGGGAGGCGCACGGCGCCTACCCGGGCTCCTTCACCGTCCATCCGAAGCTGATGCAGGTCCTCAAGCGGCGTCAGCAGATGTCGAGCGAGGGTGGGGTGGACTGGTCCTACGGCGAGCTGCTCGCCTTCGGGTCGCTGCTGATGGAGGGCCGTCGCGTGCGTCTGGCCGGCCAGGACTCGCGACGTGGCACCTTCGTGCAGCGTCACAGCGTGCTCATCGACCATGAGAACGGTGACACCTGGACCCCGCTGGCGCATCTGTCGGACGATCAGGCCCGCTTCAACGTCTACGACTCGTCCCTCTCGGAGTTCGCAGCACTGGGCTTCGAGTACGGCTACTCGGTGGAGAATCCCGAATCCCTCGTGCTGTGGGAGGCGCAGTTCGGCGACTTCGTCAACGGTGCTCAGACCATCATCGACGAGTTCATCTCCGCCTCCGAGCAGAAGTGGGGCCAGAACTCGAGCGTGGTGCTCCTGCTCCCGCACGGTTACGAAGGCCAGGGACCGGATCACTCCTCTGCCCGCATCGAGCGCTTCCTGCAGCTGTGCGCGGAGGACAACATGCGCGTCGCGGCGCCGTCCACCCCGGCCAGCTACTTCCACCTGCTGCGCAGGCAGGGCAAGACCGAGCCCAGGAAGCCGCTGATCGTCTTCACGCCGAAGTCGATGCTGCGCAACAAGGCTGCGGTCAGTCCTGTCGAGGACTTCACCGAGGGTCGCTTCGCGCCGGTCCTGACGGACACCACGGTCGATCCCGCGCAGGTGACCCGGGTTCTGCTGACCTCGGGCAAGGTCTACTGGGATCTGGTGGCACATCGCGAGAAGCAGGGCGCGACCGATACCGCCATCGTCCGCCTCGAGCAGCTGTACCCGCTTCCCACGGAGGAGCTCGTGGAGGTGCTCTCCACCTATCCGGAGGCATCTCTCACCTGGGTTCAGGAGGAGCCGCAGAACCAGGGCGCCTGGAGCTTCATGGCCGTGAACTTCGCGATCGAGGTCGGGCGTACGCTCAAGGTCGTCGCCCGGGCCGCATCGGCCTCCCCAGCCACGGGCTCCAACGTCATCCATAAGGAGGAGCAGGAGGATCTGCTCCTGCGCGCCTTCGAATCCTGAGCGACGTGTCGGGGCGGCGGGTTCGCCCGCAGCCCTCACCGTCGATACAGTTGGCGTCCCCGTCCCAGGCCAGGAGGTCCCGGTGCAGACTGCGTCCACATCGTCCGATCGAGTTCCGGATTCCCGGATCCGGATCATCGCGCTCGGCGACGAGCTCCTCGCCGGTATCGGCGACGCTCGCGCGCTGGGCTGGCTCGGACGCGCCGTGGCCAGCGAGCAAGGCGCCGCCAACCGCATCGACGTGTTCGCCTCGGCCCTGCCCGGTGAGTCGTCCGCCGGGCTCGCGGGCCGCTGGGACGAGGAGGTGCGGCTGCGCATGGACCAGTCCGCGCAGTCCGACGGCAGCATCGATCACCGCGTCGTGCTGGCCCTGGGCCGGGCGGACGTCGATTCCGGGTCCTCCCTGGCACGCTCCCGGCTCAATCTCGCGAAGGTCCTCGACGGCCTCGAGCGTCTGCGCATCCCGGCCTTCGTGGTGGGCCCTCCTCCCAGTCGGGACCCGGGCATCACCGCGAGCGTCCGTGAGCTCTCCGGAGCGTTCGAGGACGTCTGCTCCCGCCGTCGCATCCCGTACGTCGATACCGTCAGGGGGCTGGTCGGGCACGAGCAGTGGGAGTCCGATGTGAGCCGCTCCCCCGGCGACCACCCGGGCCAGACCGGGTACGGGCTGATGGCGTGGCTGGTGCTGCATGGCGGTTTCGGGACCTGGCTGGGCACCTCGTCCTGACCTGCACGGCTCGCGACCGAGCCGGCACTCCCACCTCTGGCGGGCCCCTCGCCGATGCCCGTCATCATCGCCGAGTGACCTCCGCCTCAGGTGGGACCGTCGGGCAGGTCCGGGAGGATCGGCAGCGGGCACCTGTGGCACAATCAACGGGTTACCTGGGCGAAGGAAGGAGAACGTGATGAGCAAGCGAGGACGCAAGCGCAAGGCTCGCCGTAAGAACGGCGCGAATCACGGCAAGCGCCCCAACTGCTGACCGTGATGTCGCTTCCGGCGACATGACTGAGGGCCCCTCCCATTGCGGGAGGGGCCCTCAGTCATGTCCGCCGTGATGTCCGAGCCCGGCAGATCGGCCTTGCCGCCCCGGGCCCGGCGGAGCTCTCAGGGTCCCGAAAGCTCCCGGCGGGTACTGGTGGTGGTGACACGCACGCTGGTCGAGCCGTCGGCGTCAGTGGTCCGGGTGACCGAGACGCTGCGGTACTGCACAGCGATCCGGTCGCGGAGCGAGGACGGGGCGCGGTCCGCGCAGCTGCGGCGCACGAGCTCCTTCATCCTTCGCACGCGCTCCCATTCGTCGGCGCACTCGGGGCATCCTTGGGTGTGGCGCTCCATCCGTTCCACCGTCTCCTGGGGGAGCTCTCCGTCCAGCGCCGACTCGAGCCCGTAGCGTGGATCGCGACCGAGCTCGTCCTGTGCCGGCGCATCGCCCTCGGGCATCTCGCGTCCGGTCCTGTCTTCCTGGCTCATCGTTCCTCCTCCCGGTCCGTCGATCCGGTCGTGTCGTCACGGTTCTCCGCGGTACTGCCGTCATCCGGCGGCGAGGGATTCGCGCGCAGGAAGCCGCTGCGGTACGCGTAGTCGGAGAGCATGTCGCGCAATTGGCGCCTGCCCCGGTGCAACCGTGACATGACGGTGCCGATCGGGGTGTCCATGATCTCCGCGATCTCTTTGTAGGCGAAGCCTTCGACGTCGGCGAGGTAGACCGCCATGCGGTAGTCCTCGCGCAGTTCGCCCAGGGCGTCCTTGACCGCGGAGTCGGGCAGATGGTCCAACGCCTCGGTCTCGGCAGAGCGCAGTCCTCTGCTGGTGTGCGAACCCACCTCGGCGAGCTGCCAGTCCTCGATCGAGTCGCCCCAGGCTTCCTTGGGACGGCGCTGCTTCTGCCGATACGTCGAGATGTAGCTGTTGGTCATGATCCGGTACAGCCACGCGCGCATATTGGTGCCGGGCGTGAAGCGGTCCCGGGCGCGGAAGGCCTTCATGAAGGTCTCCTGCACCAGATCCTCGGCGTCGTGCGGATTGCGGGTCATCCGCAACGCGCCGCCGTAGAGGGAGTCCAGGTGAGACAGCGATTCCGTCTCGAAATCGAAGTCGTCGACGCCGCCGTCAGCGGCGGTGCCAGCGGCAGTGCTGCCGCGGCGATCCTGGACCATGGCGGCACCGGACGGGTCGTCCGGGAGGCCCGCATCGGGGCTCGGGGTGGAATCTGTCTGGGTCATCAGGCTCCAACCTACGCCAGAACAGCGGGTCGGAACCTGTGTGAGCACCGTGGTCGCCATCCGCTCTCCCTCGTCCTGGCCGACCGAGCTGTCGGGCCTGTTGGTTCTGTCAGTTCTGTTGGTCGTTCTGTTGGCGCTGTCGCCTCTGCCGGTCAGCAGAGTCGCCCAGCTCTCGCCAGACGCCGCTGGCGACCCGCATCCATCCCCTGCAACGCGCCGGGCGTCCCCGATGTTCCCTGCGCGGTAGTCTGGGCGTCGGTGACCTGCCGGACACGGCGTCACCGGAACTGCCTGCACCCGTCAAGAACGTGAGGACACCATGGCCCTGGTCCGACGCATCGCCCGTCCCCTGCTCGCCGCCCCCTTCGTCGTCGAAGGCGTGCGCACCGCTCTGCGCCCCGAGCGTGAGATCGATGTCTACCCCCAGGCGTTCGAGGCAGTCGATTCGACCCTCTCGAAGTCCTCCGCACCGAGCTTCGTGGACGCGCGCACCATCATCCGCGCGACCGGCGTCATCGCCGCCGGCGCGGGCGTCCTGTACGCCGCCAATCGCTGCCCTCGCGCTGCCGCTGCAGCCCTGCTGATGACCACGTCCGTCGGCTGGGTCGGCCGCAAGAAGGTCTGGGAGCTGCGCGGCGAGGAGCGCACGCAGGAGATCCAGGCCATCCTCACCGACGCCGGCCTCCTCGGGGGCGTGCTGCTCGCCGTGGTCGATCACGACGGCCGGCCCTCGCTCGGCTACCAGATGAACCAGTTCGTCGAGCGCAGCCAGAAGAAGGCCGCCGCGAAGCAGCGCGAGCTCGAGAAGAAGACGGACAAGCTGGAGAAGAAGGCGAAGGGCGCGGTGGGAACCGCACAGAAGCAGCTCGCCGCACAGCGAGGCTGACGCGCAGTGGTCTCCGAGGTGCTGTGGACCGCACCGGTCGCCGACAAGCCCGTCGACGCCCTGGTGCGGGTGCCGGGATCGAAATCCCTGACCGCTCGGTGGATGCTCCTGGCTGCCGCCGCGGACGAACCGTCCGAGCTGCGCGGGGCCCTGGTCTCGCGTGACACCCGTCTGATGCGCGACGCTCTGGAGCGTCTGGGCGCCTCCCTCGAGGTGCGCGACGACTCGCTGCACGTCACTCCGCTGCCGCCTCCCACCGAGCAGCCGGCGGAACCGGTGGAGATCCACACGGGCCTGGCCGGGACCGTCATGCGTTTCGTGCCGATGCTGGCCGCCCTGCACCATGGCGACGTACGTTTCACCGGTGACGATGCCGCTGCGATGCGGCCGATGGGTGCCGTGATCGAGGCGCTGCGACAGCAGGGCGTCGAGGTCACCGAGCATGGGGAGCCCAGCCGTCTGCCGATCACGGTGCACGGAACCGGTCATCTGCGCGGCGGCAGGGTCGAGGTCGATGCCTCGGCCTCCAGTCAGTTCGTCTCCAACGTGCTGCTGGTCGCGGCGCGCGGCGAGGCGGACCTCGAACTGGTGCACGTGGGCGAGAAGCTCCCGTCCCTGCCGCACATCGAGATGACCCTCGAGACGATGCGTCAGGTCGGGATCGAGGCGGCGCACGGCACCGACGAGCGCGGCCGTCACACGTGGAGGGTGACGCGCGGCACGGTCCGGCCGGTGCGCATCACGGTCGAGCCCGACCTCTCCAACGCCGGGCCCTTCCTGGCTGCGGCCATGATCACCGGGGGCACGATCGCCGTGGACGACTGGCCGGAGGAGACCACTCAGCCAGGTGACGCCTATCGCGAGCTGCTCAGCCGTATGGGCGGCGAGGTCTGGCGCGAGGACCGCACCCTCTGCGTGCGCGGCACCGGCACCGTGCGCGGGATCGACGCGGACATGTCGGCCGTCGGCGAGCTGGTCCCCACGATCGCCGCTCTCGCTGCTCTTGCCGAGTCACCGTCGCGCCTGCACGGCGTGGGGCATCTGCGCGGGCACGAGACGGACCGACTCAAGGCCCTGGCCACCGAGCTCACGAAGATCGGTGCCCGCACCCTCGAGCACGAGGACGGGGTGGAGATCTACCCCGGTGAGCTGCACGGTGAGACCTTCGAGACCTACGAGGACCACCGCATGGCCACCGCCGCCGCGATCATCGGGCTGCGGGTGCCGGACCTGTGCGTCGTCAATATCGCCACCACCCGGAAGACCCTGCCGGACTTCGTCGGGATGTGGTTGTCGATGCTGCACACCGCGCCCCCGGCGGACGGCGACGCGTGAACCGGGCGGTCCGCGACTACGACGAGGCCGACGTTCGCGTGAGGCCCTCTCGTCGCGGCTCCCGACCGCGGACGAAGGACCGTCCGAAGCACGAGGACGCGGTCACCGCACGCGTGGTCTCCGTGGACCGGGGCCGCTGGCGCACGGTGGTCGCGGCCGGGACTCCCGAGGCGCGCACCGTCACGGCGATGCGCGCCCGGGAGCTGGGCCGCTCCCCCGTCGTGCCCGGCGATCTGGTGGGACTGGTGGGCGATACCTCGGGACGCGACGGGTCTCTCGCACGCATCGTGCGGATCCAGGAGCGCAGCTCGTTCCTGCGGCGCAGCGCCGACGACGACGATCCCACCGAGCGTCCACTGGTCGCCAACGTCGACCTCATGGTGATGGTCACCGCCGTGGAGGATCCCGAGCCGCGCGGCGGCATGATCGACCGCTGCCTGGTGGCGGCCTACGTGGCCGGCATCGATGCCCTGCTGGTGCTCACCAAAGCAGATCTGCGATCCCCCGATGAGTTCCTGCGCAGCTACGCGCCGCTCGGCCTCGACCACGTCGTGACGAGTCGGAGCCAGGTGCCCCTCGCCGATCCTGAGAACCTCGAGAACCCTGAGAACCCTGAAGATTCCGGCATCGTGGGCCTGGAGGCGCTGCGCGATCGGCTCGCCGGTCGGGTCAGCGTGCTGATCGGCCACTCCGGCGTCGGCAAGTCCACCTTGCTGAACGCCCTGGTCCCCGGGACCGACCGTGCCACCGGCGTGGTCAACGACGTGACCGGTCGCGGCCGGCACACATCGTCCTCGGCGCTGGCGCTGCCGCTGTCGGAGGAGGGCGGCTGGGTGATCGACACCCCCGGAGTGCGGTCCTTCGGCCTGGGGCATGTGGATCCCGAGGCATTGCTGGAGGCCTTCGCGGACCTCGCGGCGCTCGCCGAATCCTGTCCTCGTGGCTGCACGCACCTGGAGGACGCGCCCGATTGTGCGCTCGACGCCCTCGTCGTCGCCGGGCAAGCAGGCAGTGCGGGCCCCGCCCGTCTGGTGTCCTATCGGCGCCTCGCCATCGCGCTGCGCAAGAACGACCCCTGGGCTTTGTGACCGGCTGAGGTCCAGTGGATCCCCGCCGGCGCATCGGCCGGTGGCGGCCCACCTGCTTTCGGTCCTCGAAGAACTCTTCCCCTCGCGACATCCCTGTCTCCGGCCGATTCCGCGTCGCTGCGCGGCATGGGCCGTCGATCGCCCTAAGGTGGGCCCATGTCCAGCCGCTATGCCGATGATCTGCGCCTTGCCCATGTACTCGCCGATGCCGTGGATCAGCTGACCATGTCCCGCTTCAAGGCGCAGGATCTCGAAGTCACCACGAAACCCGATCTCACCGAGGTCACCGACGCCGACAAAGCCGCCGAACAGTTGGTGCGCTCCCAGCTCGCCCGCTCCCGCTCGCGCGACCAGGTGATCGGCGAGGAGTTCGGCACGACCGGTTCAGCCTCCCGGCAGTGGGTCATCGATCCCATCGACGGCACCAGCAATTTCGTGCGAGGAGTGCCCGTGTGGGCCACTCTCATCGGTCTCATCGAGGACGGCCGCCCCGTGGCGGGCCTGGTCTCCGCCCCCTCGCTCGGTCGTCGGTGGTGGGGCGGCACCGATGCGGGAGCCTGGACCGGCTCGCGCATCAACAACGCCTCGCGACTCAAGGTCTCCGGCGTCGATCGCCTCGAGGAAGCCTCACTGTCGTACTCCTCATTGCACGGGTGGGCGGATCACGACCGTCTCCCCCAGATGCTGAACCTCATGCAGCGCTTCTGGCGCACTCGGGCCTACGGCGACTTCTGGTCGTACATGCTCGTGGCCGAAGGTGCCGTCGATGCGGCGTGCGAACCCGAGCTCGCCCTGCACGACATGGTCGCCCTGGTCCCGATCCTCACCGAGGCGGGCGGCCGCTTCACGTCGCTGGATGGGCAGGACGGCCCCTTCGGAAGCAACGCCGTGGCCACCAATGGCCTGCTGCACGAGGAGATCCTCACCGCCCTCGCCCCCCGCGACCGCTGAGCAGAGCTGGTCGACGTGCTGCGAGGCACGAGCGGCAGGAGAACAGCACACCAGCAGAGCTGGTCGACGTGCTGCGAGGCACGAGCGGCAGGAGAACAGCACACCAGCAGAGCTGGTCGACGTGCTGCGAGGCACGAGCGGCAGGAGAACAGCACACCAGCAGAGCTGGTCGACGTGCTGCGAGGCACGAGCGGCAGGAGAACAGCACACCAGCAGAGCTGGTCGACGTGCTGCGAGGCACGAGCGGCAGGAGAACAGCACACCAGCAGAGCTGGTCGACGTGCTGCGAGGCACGAGCGGCAGGTCAATCGCAGGTGGTGAGTGCACAGGTCCGGGTCGCCGAGGCAGGGCGGACGGCGCACGTCGGGGCGCCCCGGCATCGGTAGACTCGGGTCATCGTGACCCCAACCGTGAAGGGACCCCCTCCTCATGACCGTCAAGCGCGTCGCCCTGCTGACCGCGGGTGGCTATGCCCCCTGCCTGTCCTCCGCCGTCGGCGGCCTCATCGAGCGGTACCACGAGCTGGTGCCGGATGTCGAGATCATCGCGTACAAGCACGGCTACTGGGGGCTGCTCTCCGGCGACAAGATCGTCATCGACGACGAGGTGCGCGCGAAGGCCGGGCTGCTGCACAACTACGGCGGGTCACCCATCGGCAACTCCCGCGTGAAGCTCACCAACACAGCTGACCTCGTGGGCCGCGGTCTGATCCAGGAGGGTGAGAACGCCCTCGAGGTCGCCGCGAGCAAGCTCGTCGCGGACGGGGTCGACGTCCTGCACACCATCGGTGGCGACGACACCAACACCACCGCCGCGGACCTCGCCAAGTACCTCCACGACAACGACTACGACCTGCAGGTCGTCGGGCTGCCCAAGACGATCGACAACGACATCGTGCCGATCCGCCAGTCCCTCGGCGCCCAGAGCGCCGCCGAGCAGACCAGTGTCTTCGCACAGAACATCGTTGCCGAGCACGGATCGAACCCGCGCATGCTCATCATCCACGAGATCATGGGTCGCGCCTGCGGGTACCTCACCGCGCAGGCGGCGGAGTATTACCAGCAGTGGCATGCGAAGCAGGAGTGGCTGCCCTCGATCGGCCACAAGGCCGAGCGCTGGGATGTCCACGCCGTGTTCCTGCCTGAGCTGGCCCTGGATATCGACGCCGAGGCCGAGCGCTTGAAGACGGTCATGGACGAGGTCGGGTGCGTGAACATCTTCCTGTCCGAGGGTGCCGGTATCCCCGAGATCGTCGCCGAGATGCAGGCTCGTGGCGAGGAGCCCGAGAAGGATCCCTTCGGTCACGTGAAGATCGACAAGATCAATCCGGGCCAGTGGTTCGCGGACCAGTTCTCCGCCAAGCTCGGCGCCGAGAAGTCCATGGTCCAGAAGTCCGGGTACTTCTCGCGCTCCGCGAAGGCCAACGCGGCGGATCTGCGCCTGATCAAGTCGATGACCGACCTCGCCGTGCAGGTCGCCCTCGAGGGCGGATCCGGTGTCATCGGCCATGACGAGGGCAACGGCAACGTGCTGCGCGCCATCGAGTTCGAGCGGATTGCCGGGCACAAGGCGTTCGACATCTCCCAGCCCTGGTTCCACGAGGTCATGGAGCGCACCGGGCAGAAGATCGTCGCGTCCGGATCGCACTGAGTCCCGTGAACCGTCTCCCTCGGACACGGTGATGGCTGCAGATCTGAGGACCTCTGATCTGCGGCCTCGTGTGCGGACCTGGCGCCGCACCCTTCGCGCGCTCGCCCTGACGGGGCGGGCGCGCGACGCGTCTGTGGGGAGCGTTGCACCGGGCCCCACCGGCCGGAACACTTCCCCAGCGTCCCTCTCGATACCCGACCTCGTGGAGGTCTCGCCCGGGCCGTCCGCTACCGGGTGGAAGCTCGACAACGGGCCGTTGATGCCGACGCGACCACTGCGGCCCCAGCAGGGGCGACTTGGCGACTGCTGGGTGATCGCCTCCCTGCTCGCGATCCATGAAACCGCCCCCGGGCGCCTCGCCGCACTTCTGACCGAGATGCCGGACGGCACGGTGGAGGTGCGTCTGCCCGCCATGGACGAACCGATCCGGGTCGATCGGAACATGCCTGTCACGGCGCACGGAACGTTCCAGTACGCCCGCCGCGAGGGCGCGAATCCTGGCTGGGTCGGCGTGATCGAGAAGGCGATCGCCGGGCACGTGGCCGGCGGCTACGGATGCCTGCAGCGCGGGTTCGCCCGGTTCGGACTCGAACTGCTGCTCGGTGTGCGCGTACGCACCCGACTGCGCCTGCCGTCGGCCGCCCAGATCGTCGGCTGGCGCGAGGAGGGACGGGCGATCGCTGCGTCCACCCACCCGCTCAGCGGCCGGGTCGGTTCGGCGCACGGCCCACTGCCACCCAGCCACGTGTTCGCCGTGGTGGGGGCTGCTCCCACCAGCGGGCACGTGCACCTTCGCAATCCCACCCGGCCAGGGAAGATGCTGGTGATCGATGCCCGCACCTTCCGGCGGGGATTCCTCTCGGTCGACGTGACGCCACCGCTGCGCTGAGGTGAGGCCCGACGCGATGTCGGGCGAGGGCTCGGTCGATACTGCGCGAGGTCAGCGCCGGAGCGGATCGACCTCGTCGAAGGTTGCGAGCCAGGCGTCGGCGATGAGGCGATGACCGGCGATCGCCGGGTGCACGCCGTCCGCGGCGATGCTCGCGGGCGTGTGGCCCGCCGTCCACGCCCGCTCGAGGACCACCTCGAGGTCCACGACGCGGTGGCGGAACTCGCGGGCGAGGTCGCGGATGATCGCCACCTTCGCGTCGAGATCATCATGGATCTGGGCCATCTCGTCCGTGATGTCGGCGACGAACGGTACGACCAACAGCACTGGCACAGCCGGCCTGGTGGCAGAGAGCTGGTCGAGCAGGTACCGGTAGCCCTCCTCGAAGGTTTCCGGGGTGACCAGCTCGCCACGCGTGTAGTAATGCCAGGCGTCGTTGACGCCGACGTAGATCGTGACGACCTGGGGGTCGAGGTCGAGACAGTCCGTGCCGAAACGCGCGACGAGGTCGGCGACTTTGTCGCCTCCGATCCCCCGGTTCAGGACACGTGACGTGGGTTCGTGCGCGGCGAAGTGTTCGGCGAGCAGACGCACATAGCCATAGCCCAGTCCGGCGGGGTCCTCGCCACGTGAGCAGTCGGTGATCGAATCCCCGATGAACAGCAGTGTCCGGGGCTCGGGGGGCGATGGTGTCGTCATGCCGCAATCCTGCCAGAGGCCGGGCGTGACCGGCCTCTGACACGACGGATGGTCCGGACATGCAGAAGGCCCGGACAGTTTTCACTGTCCGGGCCTTCGTCTCGTAGCGGGGGCAGGATTTGAACCTACGACCTCCGGGTTATGAGCCCGGCGAGCTACCGAACTGCTCCACCCCGCGGCGACATGACTAACTTTACGACCCTGGCGTCCCCGCGTCCAATCAGCGGGCCCGAACGTGTGCCATGACACGTTCACGGCCCGTTCACCTGCAAGAACAGCAGGACGCCCGACCGTTCCCGGAGAGAAACCGGGGCGATCGGGCGTCCTGGGACTTCTTCAGCTGCCGGTGGGGATCAGCCTTCGCCGCCGTCGGAGGGCGCCGGCACTCCGGTCCCTCCGAGCTCCGTGTTGGCCGTGACCGCGCGGTTGAGCGCGTCGGCGAGTCGGTCCTGCGCCTCGCCGTAGGCGGTCCAGTCTCCCGCTGCCATGGCCTCCTCGGAATCGGCCACCGCAGTGTCCATGTCCGCGAGCGCCTGGTCGAGTTGCTCCTGAGCGCTTCCCGCGTCCGCCGCCGGAGCGTCACCCTCGGCAGCGTCTTCCTCCTCGGGCGGAGCCTCTTCCCCCTCAGGGGTCTCGACCGTGCCGTCACCGGTCTCGGTGTCGGCCGTGCCGGCCACACCGTCCGGGTCCGACACGGCGGCGTCACCGGCTGTCGCACCGGAATCACCGCCGAAGACCAGATCCAAGGCTTCGTCGAGCGTCGGCGCGAATCCGATCTTCTCGCCGAAGGAGACCAGCACCATCTGCAGCAGCGGGTACTGGGTACCACCACCGGAGGCCGAGGACTGCAGATACACCGGTTGCACGTACAGGAGTCCGCCGCCGACAGGCAGCGTGAGCAGGTTGCCGTTGATCACCTCGGAGTTGCCGGACTTCAACAGGTTCAGGGCCTGCGAGACGTTGGGTTCGGAGTTGAACGTTGCCTGCACCTGCCCGGGACCATTGACCGGATTGGTGGCCGGTAGGACGAGCAGCGTCATGTCGCCGTACGAATCTGCCGGGTTGCCCTCCGTGCTCCCGGTCTCGGAATCGACCGCGAGGAACCCGGTGAGCACGTTCTGACCCTGGGCGGGTATATAGCTCGAGGAGAGGGTGAATCGTGGCGATTCAGTGCCTGGGAACTGCATGGTCAGGTACATCGGCGGCTGCGTGGGCTGCTCGCCCGTGGTGCCGTCAGGGTTCTCGGGCGCCGGCTCGGTCGGATCCGGCGGGGTCTCCCAGAAGTCCTGGGCACCGAAGAAGTCATCGGCCTCTGTGACGTGGTACGTGCCCAGCAGTTCCCTCTGCACCTTGAAGTAGTCCGCGGGATAGCGCAAGTGGCTCATCAGCTCGCCGCTGATCTCGCTGGCAGGCTGGAGCGCGTCGGGGAAGACTTCCGCCCAGGACTTGAGGATCGGGTCCTCGGTGTCCCAGGAGTACAGGTTCACCGAACCGTCGAAGGCGTTCACCGTGGCCTTGACGCCGTTGCGCATGTAGTTCGCGCTGCTTTCCCGGTTCGAGGCGGTGTCCGCGGCATTCGTCTGCGAGTCGTTGATCGCGTCGTCGAGGCCGACGGTACGTGAGTACGGGTATGCATCGGTCGTGGTGTACCCATCGATCACCCACACCAGTTCATCGTCGACGATCGCCGGATACATCTGCGAGTCGAGCGACAGGAACGGGGCGACCTCGCGTACGCGCTCCTGGGGATCACGGTCGTACAGGATCTGCGACTCCTCATTGAGGTAGCCGGAGATCACGACGTTCGGGTCACGGAACTTGATCGAGTAGAGCAGCTGGTTGAAGAAGTTCCCGACGGACGGCCCGCCGTCGCCCTGGTAGGTGTTGTTGACCTGTTCGCCGCCCTCTTCGCCATCGGTGCCCGACTGGTAGTCGAACTCCTCGGGCGCGTGTCCCTCCGGCGCACCGACGATCGAATAGTCCGGGGAGTGGCGTCCGAAATACACCCGCTCCTCGTACTCCCCGAGCGCACCGTCACCCGGGACACCTGACTGCAGGAAGCTGGGCTCGCCATCGGCGTTGCGGCGGTTGCCATACGCGGCAGCGGCGCCGTAGCCGTGCGTATAGATGATGTGCTGGTCCACCCAGGACCGGGACGAGAGTTCGAACTTGTCCGGGCGCAGCTCTCGCACGCCGATAACGGTGTCCTGGAGTTCACCGTCGACCTCGTATCGGTCCACGCTGAGCACGTCATCGAAGCCCCAGTAGCGGCGGTTCGCCTCTCTCTGCTCGAACGTGGGCGAGATGATGTTGGGGTCCATCAGACGGATCTGCGTGGTGGTCGAAGCGTCTTCGCGCAGTGCGCCGGGCTCCGCGTCGGTGGTGGCCGTGTACGAGACCTCGTTGACGTCATCGATGTTGAACGCCGTACGGGTCGCATCGATGTTCCGCTGGATGTACGGCTGTTCGAGCGTGCGCTCGTTGGGCTGGACCTGGAACTGCTGGATCGCCCAGGGATACAGACTGCCCACGGCCAGCGTGGACAGGATCATCAGGCCGGCGCCGATCGCGGGGATCCGCCAGTCCGACCGGAAGATCCACAGGACGAACAGTGCTGCGACCACGATCGCCGAGATCGCGAGGATCGTCTGCGCGGGCAATATGGCGTTGACGTCGGTGTAGGAGGCACCGTGGAACCGGTCGTTCTGATTGACCAGCATGTCGTAGCGCTGGAACCAGTGGCCCGCTCCGAGCAGCAGCACGTAGATCGCGGCGAGCACGCCGAGGTGGCGACGGGCGGCGCGCGTGACCTCCAGGCCGCTCTCCTGACCCCAGGCGACACCGCCGTAGATGAAGTGTCCGATGAGGGCACCGACGATCGCCACCAGCATCACGAACTGCCCGAAGGAGATGATCAGGTCGATCACGGGCAGAGTGAACACATAGAAGGAGACGTCGTTGCCGAAGATCGGGTCCGTCTCCCCGAACTGCTGAGGGTGCAGGAACAGTTGCACGTCCTGCCAGCGCCGCGAGGCGGCGAGACCGCCGAACGCCCCGATGATCAGGGGTGCCGCGATGGTCAGGCCCTTGCGCAGCGGATCGACCGCGGTGCGGAACTGCTCCAGTGCCTCCTGCTCGCGCGTCACCGGCGGATAGACGGGCCGCTTCGCGTAGGAGATCCGCAGGCTGAGGAACAGCGGCACCGCGAAGAGGACGAACCCGATGAGGAACAGGACGCCTTGCGTGATCCAGCGCGTGACAAGCACATCGGTGTATTCGAGCTGGTCCATCCAGAGATATTTGGTCCACACCTCGGAGGCGATGACCAACAGGATGACGAGCACCGCGATCACGATCGCGGTGATCGCCAACGGCGAGATCCTCCGCGGCGTCGATGCGTTGGCGTCGGGAGCCGGGCGCGGGCGCGGCCGGGGTGTGTCGCCGAAGGGGGCGGAGAAACTCACGGATAACCTCGGGTGCCTCGATGTCGGAGTCGTCGGCGGTTCCTGCACCTACGCAGGGAACGGCCCCGGTCTCCGGGTACAGTGTGGTGCCGCCGCGCACAGCGGTGGCACGTCCATTCTGTCAGGCGAACCTGTAAGGAACCTCTCGATCCGATGACGACTCCTGACACGGACCCTCTGGACACTCCCACAGCCGCCCTCGCGGCTGCTGTGCTCGACATCGCCCGGCATCTCGAGGACGAGCCGCTGACGTCCCCCCGGCTGTTCGCGCTCGCGCGCAGCGCCGAACTGATGGCCTCTTCCCCGTCCCTCGCGGCACTGCTGGGGGCCACCGGTGACGGGACCGATACCCACGACGAGCTCCATCTGACCCCGATCGACCTCGATGACGGAGCCGACTCGGACGTCGTGGCACCTGGTGGGCAGGATCCGCTCGCTGCGCTGCAGGTCGTGCAGTGGCCGGACCTGGCAGCGGGCGGAGCGATCGCCTGCGATCTCGCCCCCTCCGCCTGGGTCCTGCGCGAGGAGCACAGCGGCGCCGACCTTCCGGCAGGGCGCCCGCTGCGCGTGATCGTCGCTGCCCTTGCCGATGGCACGAGCTGGTCTGCGGTGCACCGCGGCGACGAGGACGGTTATGTCCTCGGCGCCGCACTGCTCCCCGACATCTCCGCAGCCCTGGCCCAGACGCTGCAGCCCACCGACTGATCCCGGGTCAGGAGGCCGTCGCCAGGGCGTCGTCCTCCGCCACGTCGTCCGTCAGCGCCACCTCGACGTCGCCGCTCGCGGTGCTGTCGAGCATCTCTCCTGTCCGCGGATCGTGATCGGGAATCTCGCTCGTCTTCAACGGACGAGTGAACGTCGTGGTGCCGAACGTGAGGTCGTGGCCGATGGCCTCCGCCTGCAGAGTCAGGGAGTAGCGCACTGCACCGTCCTCCGCTGTCCACTCGGAGCTGCCGAGGCGCCCCGTGACGACGAGTGGCTGGCCCTTGGAGATCGACTTCAGGAGGTTGCGGGCCAGTGCCCGGCGCGCGAAGACCGTGATGAATTCGGTCTTGCGGTCGATGAAATCGCTCTTGGCGGAGTCGTAGTAGCGACCGGTGACGGCCATTCGCACGATGGCGGTGACGCTGCCGTCGGACTGGAGTCGCTCACTGGGGTCAGCGGTGGCGTTCCCCATGAGGGTCGTGTGGATGTCGCGCATGGTGATGTCCTTCCTGAGGTGCCGGGTCATTCCCGGCCTCGGCTCCGTGCCGATGGACCCCAGAGTCCCTGGCCCACTCCGCCAGCTCCAGCCCACCGCGGTTTCTGTGGATGAAGAGGTGCTGGGGAGGAACGATCCCGGGCAGGTCGGGGCACACGCGGCAGCGGCCGGCCCCCGATTCCTCGGGGACCGGCCGCTGCGTCGATCAATCGACCTGCCGACCGATCAACCTGCGAACCGATCAGGGTCGACGAGGCGTGATCAGGCCTGCGGGATGACCAGACCGGACCCGGTCGCGCGCGCCGCCTCGAACCGTGCCTGGACATCGGCCCAGTTCACGATGTCCCAGATCGCCTTCACGTAATCAGCCTTCACGTTCTGGT
>NZ_JABUXV010000039.1 GCF_014897705.1 Brachybacterium sp. FME24
CTTCACCCATCACGACCCACCCCTCGGACACCTCAACGATGAAAGCCCGAGGCTAGCATCTCAGCGGCGAACACGGAACGCGCTGTGAAGCTTCAGGAGGAACTGCCCATGTCCCACTCCCTGCGAATCGCCGTTCTCGGGGCGTGGCACGTCCACGCCCGGGACTACGGTCGCGCCCTCCGCGCGCATCCGGAGGTCGAGGTGATCGGGATCTGGGACGAGGACAGCGCACGCGGCCGGCAGCTCGCCGAGCAGCTGGGCATCGAGTTCGTCGCCTCCCGGGACCATCTGCTGGGGAGATCGGACCTGGACGGCGTCGTGGTCACCACGGCGACCCGCGACCACGACGAGGTGATCGCCGCGGCGCTGTCCGCGGGCAGGCACGTGTTCACCGAGAAGCTGCTCTCGCCCACCGTGGCAGGCTGCGACGCGCTGATCGCTCTCGCCGACCAGCACGACCGGGTCCTCACCGTCTCCCTGCCGCGGCTCGCCCTGGGCTGCGTCGCGGCGCTGCGGGACCTGCTGGATTCCGGTGCGCTCGGCACAGTGGTGACCTCCCGCGTGCGCCTGGCCCACGGAGGTGGCCTCACCGACCAGCTGCCGGAGTGGTTCTACGACCCGCAGGAGGCGCTCGGCGGCGCCTTCACCGATCTGGGAGCGCACCCCGCCTGCCTCACCCAGGTGATCCTGGGGGACGAGTTCGAGAGCGTCCATGCGGCGTACGCGCACGTCACCGGGCGAGCCGTGGAGGACAGCGCCGTCGTCACCGTCACCACCGCCGGCGGGGCGATCGGCGTCATCGAGACCGGGTTCGTCACCCCGTCGGGCCCGCTGAGCTTCGAGGTGCACGGCACCGAGGGATCCGTCCTCTACGGCACCGACCCCGGCGGCGCCCCTCGCCTGCGCCTGCGCACCGCCGACGGCTGGTCAGAGATCGAGATCCCCGACAACGGACCCGCGCCCCTGCAGCAGTGGGCCGAAGCGATCCGGCGGCGCGAACGCACCACCGACAACCTCGCCCGCGCCCGCGCTCTGACCTCCCTGGTCGTCGCCGCGAACGACTCCGCCCGCTGAGCCCCACCCCCCGAGGAGACCCGACATGACCACCACGAACGCACCCTTGCGCGTCGGCCTGATCGGCGGCGGCAACATCGCCGACGCCCACCTGCGCGGCTACGCCGCCCACCGCGACCGCGTGCAGGTCACCGCGATCGCCGACGCCGACCCCGAGACCCTCTCCCGCCGCATGGAGCAGACCGGGGCGACGGGCTACGCCGACTTCCACGACCTGCTGGGCGACGCCGACATCGATGCGGTCGACATCTGCCTGCCCCATCACCTGCACCGCGCCGCGATCGTCGCGGCCGCGCAGGCCGGCCGGCACATCCTGTGCGAGAAGCCGCTGTGCCTGACCGCCGAGGAGGCCGTCGCGGTGCGCGCGGAGGTCCAGGCCGCCGGGGTGACCTTCATGTGCGCGCACAACAAGCTGTTCCTGCCGGCCGTGGCCCGGGCCAAGGAGCTCGTGGACTCCGGGGCACTGGGCACCGTCTACGAAGTGCGCACCACCGACGCCTTCTACAACGACTTCGATCCCTCCACCATGGGATGGCGCGCCCACGCCGCCACCTCGGGCGGCGGGGAGTTCATCGACACCGGTTACCACCCCACGTACCTGATGATGCACCTGGCAGGTGCCCGGCCCAGCTCCGTCTTCTCGATGATGTCCACGCACCGCCTGCGCTTCATGGAGGGCGAGGACTCCGCCCAGGTGCTGGTGCGGTTCGACAGCGGAGCCGTGGGTCAGATCGCGACCTCCTGGGCGTACCCGCGGGTGCCGGGGGCGGAACGCTTCGCCGTCATGGGGGAGAAGGGGTCGCTGACCTCCGACGGGAACACGCTGCGCGTCTCCCTGCGGGAGCATGAGGCCGAGCAGGTGTACTCGACCCGGTTGAGCGACCCCTTCGCCGCGGAGATCGCCGACTTCGTGGACTGCATTCAGGAGGGCCGCCGCCCGCTGCACGGCGTGCAGGAGGGCATCGACGTCCTCGGCATCATCCTGGCCGCGTATGCGAGCGCGGAGTCCGGCCGCGCCGAGGAGGTCGCGGCGATCTGAGCGGCTCACGCGGCAGAGGGCCTGGGCCTCCGAGCCGCTATGGACCGTCTGCGATACGGGCACGGGAGCTTGAGCGGGTCAGCCCGTTACGGGGTCGGCAAGGACCTGGGCGAGGACGCGGCTCTGCATGCCCTCCGAGTCGGGGCTCGAAAGCTCGGCCATGGTCACCAGCGCCTTCCACAGTGCCCAGCCGCGGGCCCGCCGCCAGGTGTCGGCCGACAGACCGACAGCCTCGCGGAAGGCTGTGCGGTCCTCGGCGCTGAAGTACGTCCAGGCCATGACGAGGTCGCACGCCGGGTCGCCCACGGCGCAGCCTCCGAAGTCGATGACCGCAGACAGCTTGCCGTCGGTGGTGAGCAGGTTCCCTGCGGCGACGTCGCCGTGGACCCACGTAGGGGTGCCGGGCCAGGCGGAGCGCACCGCCTCAGCCCAGATGTGTCGGCAGGAGGCGGCGTCCACGGCGCTGCCAACCCGCTCTAGGGCCTGCTCGACCTCGTAGCCGTACACGCTGGGATGGCACCCACGGAAAGCGGAATGGGCCCCGGAGGCCGGGCCCGGACCGACTGGGGCCCGGCGCAGAGCGGTGAGGAAGACGCCGAGATCACGCGCTAGCCGGGTTCGGTCGATACCGGTCGCGTCCTCGACGGTCACGCCAGGTAGCCAGTGCCGCAACGACCACGGGAACGGGTAGGCCGCCGCTGGCCGGCCGGTAGCGACCGGCGCTGGCACCGCGAACGGAAGATGTCCGGCCAGACTGGGAAGGCAGCGGTCCTCCTTTGCCACGGCGGCGACGTAGCCCTCGGCGCTAGGCAGCCGCACGACCAGCTCGTCGCCGAGCCGGAACGTCCGGTTGTCCCAGCCCTGGCGGGCTACGGGACGTACATGAAGGTCGCGCCACTCGGGGAACTGCTCGGCGACCAAGGCGCGCACGAGTTCAGCAGTGATATCGACCATGGTCGCCAGTCTGAAGGAGCCCCACCCGGCCCGCATCCCTATTTTCTCGATCGAGCGCGGAATGAGGTCCAGTACGGCGGTGATCCGGCTGGCCAATGCGTCGAAGCCGACCATTTGCGGCGTGCGTTTATCGAGCGCCGCCGGAGTAGCTTCGCGGTGCCCAACCTGCTTCTGTTGCCCATGCCTCCGCAAGCTGCATCAACAGTCGCCACGCGGGCGCCTTGATCTGCCCGTAGGCGGCCAGGTCGGTCGCACTTTCAGCTGCCTTCATCTTGAACAGCGCCCACTCGTTCGCACGGTCAGGTCGTGCACGGAGGTGGTCGCGGAACAACAGGGATAGTCGTTCGGTGCCGCTCGGCGTGACTCTCACGTGGATGTTCACGGCCCGATCACCAACCGGTGGTGCAAAGACCATCTTCGGCCAGTCCCGCCCGTAAGCCTCCTCCACGTTGTTCCACGGCTCCGGACGTCGGCGGTACCCGGCGCTGGCGAGGGTCTGCGCAGCACCGCTGCTTCCTAGATCATGCACAAGGATCATCATGTCCAGGCAGTCCTTGGCCGCCATGCCAGGGATTGACGTGGACCCTATGTGCTCGACTGCTGCAGCTGTGGGAACGAGTGCGCTCAACGCATGCGCGAGTGCAGCCCCCTCAGCCTCCCAACAAGCACGGTATTTGTGCACCTGCACGCCGTCATCGGTGACCTCGTCGTCAAAGGGCATCACCCGCCTCCTCACGGTCTCGGCGTCTACGCGTTGAACATACGTGAGACGGCCTCACCAAAGGCGCACGCCCTGCTCACGCGCCCCAACTGACGGCGGTCTCAATCGGTCAGCGCATCTCGCTGCGAGCTCCGAACTCTGCCCGCCTCGCGGGGTGGGTGCGATCGTCAGATTCCCGCGCGGTCGAGCCAGTTCCGCCCAGCGCTGGTGCTCAGGAAACCGATCAGGTCGATGAGTCGGGCGCCTGGACGATCTCGATTGCTTCCCCTGGGACGAGGTGTCGGGCGATAGTCCAGCTGGGAGACCGCGCACCACAGCTGATCCCACAAGATCCTTCCCTCTGCGGAACTGTCACCGTCCAGGGCTGCGACGTCGCGATACCCCGACAGCGCCCAGTCGGCGGCCCTCATCGGCAGATACCGGAACTCCAATGCTGGGTCACCCCACCCGGCATCGCCCCAGTCGATGATCGCGGTGAACGCGCCGTCGGCGCTCATCAGGTTGGTGGTCTTCACGTCCTGGTGCAAGAACCGACGGAACCGGTCGGCACCTTCCACTGCCGGCGCTAACCGCTCCCACAGACCAGCAAGAACCCTGACGCCGCCCTCGTCGACGAACCCCTTGTCCTGCAGAACCTGAGCGAAATCAGCGGTGACCCACCGGCCAGGTCGATCAAGTCGCTCCATAGGATCCGGCACCGACGTGACCCCGAGATGGAGCCGAGCCAGCTCCTGGCCCACCGACCGGAACACGCGAGGAGCGCTTGGGGCATCAAGACTCATTCCGCCCAGATCAGAACCAGGGGCCATCCGGTAGATCGTGTAGGGCGAGTCGATCAGGTCGCGAGAATCGTCGAACACCAGCAACTCCGGTGTCGCGATGCCGGCTGCGACCACGGCAGGGACCGCGACCGACTCGGTGTAAGCATCGGCCTCCGCGTCCTGGTGACCCTGAACGGGGATCCGCAGGACCGCAACGTCGCTGATCCCGTAAACCCAGTTGACCAGTCCTGTCTGGTTCAGCAGACGCGTAGACCTCGGGTCGAAGCCGTGCCGACTACAGATCAAAGAGACGACTTCGTCCGCGGGCGGGCGACCCCGGTCAAGCTCACGATCACGCCACATGTCCTCATTGCCCGTCGTCACTCGCTAACCCTGACATACCCGTGAATGGTCGGCGACCTCTACTGATAAGCGCCCCTCACACCCGGGCAGCAGTCCCGCAGTCTGCCAGGGACGGGCATCGTTCGGCCGAGCATTAATCCTCGGACCGTGCCGTGCGGGTCTCGATCATGAGGTCGCAGGGCATGTCTACCTCCCGCGGGCCACATCGTTGACGTCGTTCGCGCTCGTCCCGATGATCGTGCTGCCAAGATGTGGGCATGTCAGAGTTGAGCCTCACCATCTATCAGGCGGAGGATCAGGAGAGTTTCGCTCGCCTGGTCGAAGATGTTCATGCTGAGTTCGGGTTCAAGTACAACGCTCAGCTGGATGCTGACCTCGACGATCCGGAGTCGCACTATCCGTTCATCTTGCTGGTCAAGTGGGGAAGCTCGGTGGTCGGCAGTGCAGCCCTCACTGAGCCTCGCACTGGAGCCGTGACGCTCAAACGGATGTATCTACGGCCGTCGCTTCGCGGTCTTGGCTGGGGTCGCCGCCTTCTCGAGGGGGTGACAGAGCGTGCGGTTATGGACGGTTGCGAGCAGATCCAACTTGATACCACCACTCGCCAGACCGGTGCGCGTCGGCTGTATGAGAAAAGCGGGTTCAAGCTCATTTGCCAGGACGGCGAAACGCTCGTTTACTCCAAGGGCCTGCGCCCATCCACCTGAAAAGTGTAGGACACTCCAACAGCGCGCCGTTAGGATGCCGGGCAGATCGTCGAGTACTCACCATTCCGGGTGCCCAGATCGACGTCGAGAACGTAGCGTCCGCACATGGCGTGCCTCCCTTGGCATGGTGGCCATGATCGTATTCATTGTCCGCATCCGTACATCTCCTTGGGCCCGTCTCCGATGTGCCCTGTGCAGCTGAAGCGCCCTGGGTTTCGTTCCGAGTCTCAGCAAGGAGAATCGGAACATGCCCA
>NZ_JABUXV010000040.1 GCF_014897705.1 Brachybacterium sp. FME24
GTGCGCGTGTTGCTTGATATCTCAATAGCGTGTCTGTTTGTTGATGCCATTATTTTTTGATGGCAAATTTTAACGGATGATACAGCAGTTAAATGCTGGTTGTTTGTTGTTTGTCAGGATTTTTCTATGTTTTCATGGAGAGTTTGATCCTGGCTCAGGATGAACGCTGGCGGCGTGCTTAACACATGCAAGTCGAACGATGATGACCGTGCTTGCACGGTCTGATTAGTGGCGAACGGGTGAGTAACACGTGAGTAACCTGCCCCTCACTTCGGGATAACCTCGAGAAATTGAGGCTAATACCGGATATGAACTTCCGCCGCATGGTGGTTGTTGGAAAGTTTTTCGGTGAGGGATGGACTCGCGGCCTATCAGTTTGTTGGTGAGGTAATGGCTCACCAAGACGATGACGGGTAGCCGGCCTGAGAGGGCGACCGGCCACACTGGGACTGAGACACGGCCCAGACTCCTACGGGAGGCAGCAGTGGGGAATATTGCACAATGGGCGAAAGCCTGATGCAGCGACGCCGCGTGGGGGATGACGGCCTTCGGGTTGTAAACCTCTTTCAGTAGGGAAGAAGCGAAAGTGACGGTACCTGCAGAAGAAGCGCCGGCTAACTACGTGCCAGCAGCCGCGGTAATACGTAGGGCGCAAGCGTTATCCGGAATTATTGGGCGTAAAGAGCTTGTAGGTGGCTTGTCGCGTCTGCCGTGAAACCCCGAGGCTCAACCTCGGGCGTGCGGTGGGTACGGGCAGGCTAGAGTGTGGTAGGGGAGACTGGAACTCCTGGTGTAGCGGTGAAATGCGCAGATATCAGGAAGAACACCGATGGCGAAGGCAGGTCTCTGGGCCATTACTGACACTGAGAAGCGAAAGCATGGGTAGCGAACAGGATTAGATACCCTGGTAGTCCATGCCGTAAACGTTGGGCACTAGATGTGGGGGACATTCCACGTTTTCCGCGTCGTAGCTAACGCATTAAGTGCCCCGCCTGGGGAGTACGGCCGCAAGGCTAAAACTCAAAGGAATTGACGGGGGCCCGCACAAGCGGCGGAGCATGCTGATTAATTCGATGCAACGCGAAGAACCTTACCAAGGCTTGACATGGACCGGACGGCTGCAGAAATGTGGCTTTCTTCGGACTGGTTCACAGGTGGTGCATGGTTGTCGTCAGCTCGTGTCGTGAGATGTTGGGTTAAGTCCCGCAACGAGCGCAACCCTCGTTCCATGTTGCCAGCGCGTAATGGCGGGGACTCATGGGAGACTGCCGGGGTCAACTCGGAGGAAGGTGGGGACGACGTCAAATCATCATGCCCCTTATGTCTTGGGCTTCAAGCATGCTACAATGGTCGGTACAATGGGTTGCGAAACTGTGAGGTGGAGCGAATCCCAAAAAGCCGGCCTCAGTTCGGATTGGGGTCTGCAACTCGACCCCATGAAGTCGGAGTCGCTAGTAATCGCAGATCAGCAACGCTGCGGTGAATACGTTCCCGGGCCTTGTACACACCGCCCGTCAAGTCACGAAAGTCGGTAACACCCGAAGCCAGTGGCCCATCCTCGTGAGGGAGCTGTCTAAGGTGGGATTGGTGATTGGGACTAAGTCGTAACAAGGTAGCCGTACCGGAAGGTGCGGCTGGATCACCTCCTTTCTAAGGAGCATCACCATATATTGGTGGCCATTTTCCTGCCCGAGTGTGGTGGGGATGGTTGCTCAAGGGTGGAACATCAACGAATCGGCACTTCATCAGCCGGCATGGCTTCTAGTACCGCTCCTTTTGGGGTGTGGAACGAGGGTGTGTCGGGTGGTTCGAGGTGGAGACACGCTATTGGGTTGTGAGGCTGCACGCGGCCCCTTTTCGATCTTCCTGTGGGAGGTGGTGAGGGGTGTGTGGCTGGTCCTCCCTGATGCTGGTGCCGCGGTTGCGGGCTGGTGTTGGTGTGGGGTTGTTTCTTGAGAACTACATAGTGGACGCGAGCATCATTGTAAGCAATTTTGAAGATTTTGTGTCTTTGTAGTGTTGTCTTAAGTTTTAAAGGGCGCACGGTGGATGCCTTGGCAAGAAGAGCCGACGAAGGACGTGGGAGTCTGCGAAAAGCCTCGGGGAGTTGACAACCAAGCTGTGATCCGAGGATGTCCGAATGGGGAAACCCACCGCGAGTCATGTCGCGGTACCCGCCACTGAATGTATAGGTGGTGTGGAGGGAACGCGGGGAAGTGAAACATCTCAGTACCCGCAGGAAGAGAAAACAAATAGTGATTCCGTGAGTAGTGGCGAGCGAAATCGGAAGAGGCTAAACCTGGTCTGTGTGATACCCGGCAGGGGTTGCAGGTTGGGGGTTGTGGGACGTGTCTGATCCGTCTGCCGGCGGATCGACGTGGACGTGTGTTGGTAGTCGAAGTCGTGTTGAGTACGACGGCGTAGAGGGTGTGACCCCCGTAGACGAAACTGATACATGGCGTGACGCTGTTCCCGAGTAGCACCGGACCCGTGAAATCCGGTGTGAATCTGCCAGGACCACCTGGTAAGCCTAAATACTTCTTCTTGACCGATAGCGGACAAGTACCGTGAGGGAAAGGTGAAAAGCACCCCGGGAGGGGAGTGAAATAGTACCTGAAACCGTGCGCTTACAATCCGTCGGAGCCTTGAGGGGTGACGGCGTGCCTTTTGAAGAATGAGCCTGCGAGTTAGTGGTCGGTGGCGAGGTTAACCCGTGTGGGGTAGCCGTAGCGAAAGCGAGTCTGAACGGGGCGTTCAGTCGCCGGCTCTAGACCCGAAGCGAAGTGATCTATCCATGGGCAGTGTGAAGCGCGGGTAAGACCGCGTGGAGGCGCGAACCCACTTCAGTTGAAAATGGAGGGGATGACCTGTGGATAGGGGTGAAAGGCCAATCAAACTTCGTGATAGCTGGTTCTCCCCGAAATGCATTTAGGTGCAGCGTTGCGTGTTTCGTTCCGGAGGTAGAGCACTGGATAGGCGATGGGCCCCACCGGGTTACTGACCTTAGCCAAACTCCGAATGCCGGTACGTGAGAGCGCAGCAGTGAGACTGTGGGGGATAAGCTTCATGGTCGAGAGGGAAACAGCCCAGAACATCAGCTAAGGCCCCTAAGCGTGTGCTAAGTGGAAAAGGATGTGGAGTTGCTGAGACAACCAGGAGGTTGGCTTAGAAGCAGCCACCCTTGAAAGAGTGCGTAATAGCTCACTGGTCAAGTGATTCTGCGCCGACAATTTAGCGGGGCTCAAGCACACCGCCGAAGCTGTGTCATTCAGACCTAGTGTCTGGATGGGTAGGGGAGCGTCGTACAGCCAGCGAAGCCGCGGGGGAACCCAGTGGTGGAGGCTGTACGAGTGAGAATGCAGGCATGAGTAGCGAAAGACGGGTGAGAAACCCGTCCGCCGATTGATCAAGGGTTCCAGGGCCAGGTTTATCCGCCCTGGGTTAGTCGGGACCTAAGGCGAGGCCGACAGGCGTAGTCGATGGACATCGGGTTGATATTCCCGAACCGATCGTAGGAGGACCCATACCGAGGCAGTCGATGCTAACCACCCGAGCTTTCCCCATACCCTTCGGGGTGTGGAGGTTCGCGAGGCTGGGAACCAAGGTTGTAGTAGGTCAGCGCGAGGAATGACGCAGAGAGGTAGCTATCGCGGACTTAATGGAATAGTCCGTCTAAGCGAGCAGCCCGAGCACAGGTAATGCTGTGCCGTATTGGGTGAGACGTGATGGGGATCCCGTATGGGCGTAGGTGAGTGATCCTGTACTGCCAAGAAAAGTTCCAGCGTGACGAATACGGTCGCCCGTACCCTAAACCGACTCAGGTGATCAGGTAGAGAATACCAAGGCGTTCGAGAGAATCGTGGTTAAGGAACTCGGCAAAATGCCCCCGTAACTTCGGGAGAAGGGGGGCCCGAGAGGTGAGAGCCTTGAGGGCCGCAGAGACCAGGGAGAAGCGACTGTTTACTAAAAACACAGGTCCGTGCGAAGTCGTAAGACGCTGTATACGGACTGACGCCTGCCCGGTGCTGGAAGGTTAAGAGGACCGGTTAGATCTTCGGATCGAAGCTGAGAATTTAAGCCCCAGTAAACGGCGGTGGTAACTATAACCATCCTAAGGTAGCGAAATTCCTTGTCGGGTAAGTTCCGACCTGCACGAATGGCGTAACGACTTCTCCACTGTCTCAACCGCGAACTCGGCGAAATTGCATTACGAGTAAAGATGCTCGTTACGCGCAGCAGGACGGAAAGACCCCGGGACCTTTACTATAGTTTGATATTGGTGTTCGGGACGGCTTGTGTAGGATAGGTGGGAGACTTGGAAGCATTCACGCCAGTGAGTGTGGAGTCATTGTTGAAATACCACTCTGGTCGTTCTGGATTCCTAACCTCGGTCCGTAATCCGGATCAGGGACAGTGTCTGATGGGTAGTTTAACTGGGGCGGTTGCCTCCTAAAGAGTAACGGAGGCGCTCAAAGGTTCCCTCAGCCTGGTTGGCAATCAGGTGTTGAGTGTAAGTGCACAAGGGAGCTTGACTGCGAGACAGACATGTCGGGCAGGTGCGAAAGCAGGAACTAGTGATCCGGCACCTCATTGTGGAATGGGTGTCGCTCAACGGATAAAAGGTACCCCGGGGATAACAGGCTGATCTTGCCCAAGAGCTCATATCGACGGCATGGTTTGGCACCTCGATGTCGGCTCGTCGCATCCTGGGGCTGGAGTTGGTCCCAAGGGTTAGGCTGTTCGCCTATTAAAGCGGTACGCGAGCTGGGTTTAGAACGTCGTGAGACAGTTCGGTCCCTATCCGCTGCGCGCGTTGGATATTTGAGAAGTCCTGTCCCTAGTACGAGAGGACCGGGATGGACTGACCTCTGGTGTGCCAGTTGTTCTGCCAAGAGCATGGCTGGTTGGCTACGTCGGGAAGGGATAACCGCTGAAAGCATCTAAGCGGGAAGCCTGCTTCAAGATGAGATATCCATACACCTTCGGGTGTGAGAGGCCCCCAGCAGATGACTGGGTTGATAGGCCAGATGTGGAAGCACGGCAACGTGTGGAGCTGACTGGTACTAATGGCCGATGACTTAACAACACTTCTTTGTCTTATTGTGTGTTCGCGTCCACTGTGTGGTTCTGGAGAAACAACTCCGGGACACTCTGCTTTCCCTCGTGGGGTGGCTGTGTGTTCTGGGCTGGTTGGGTCTCGCCGTGTTACGGCGGTCATAGCGTCGAGGAAACGCCCGGTTCCATTCCGAACCCGGAAGCTAAGCTCGATTGCGCCGATGGTACTGCACTCGGAAGGGTGTGGGAGAGTAGGTCGCCGCCGGACATCTTTGTGGGAGTGGGAGAGTGCTGGAGACCCT
>NZ_JABUXV010000041.1 GCF_014897705.1 Brachybacterium sp. FME24
CTTCACCCATCACGACCCACCCCTCGGACACCTCAACGATGAAAGCCCGAGGCTAAGTGGCATACTTCGACGGTTCGGCGCATACTGATGAACCCGCTCTACGCAGCCCTCCTGCCGCCGTCACAGGGAAGCCAGCCGCACGACTTCGCGGCCATCGACCTCGCTGCTTGCACCCCTGGCGCTTGGAAGAAGCTCATCGAGCGCGATCACCTCGTCGCTGCACGTGACAGGCTCGTCGGCGTCAAGCCCAACCACCAAGGCACCGCGCGGAAATGGCTGCTTTCCGGCCTGGCCATCTGCTCCGTGTGCCGCCAGCCGGTCCGCTCGGCACGCGGCATGACTCACCCGACTCCTCGGAAGGATGGCTCTGGCACCGCTCCTAGTCAGCGGTACCACACCTATCGCTGCGTGAACGGTCACATCATGCGCAGGGGCGAGATCATCGACGAGTTCGTCTCGGACCAGTGCATCAGGCGTCTGTCCAAGCCCGACACGATCGACCTGCTGATCCCGAAGCCGGATGTCGTGGACATCCGCGTGCTCAACTCCCAGCGCATCGCCTTGGGAGAGCGGCGGAAGTCCGTCCTCAAGCAGATCTCCTCTGGCAGGGCGACCGAAAAAGAGGCGGAGGAGGCGCTGGACGATATCGCCGAGCAGCTGCGGGCCGTGGATACAGAGATCGCCCGCGCCGTCGCCAGCGACCCTCTCGCCGAGCTGGTCGGGGTCGCGGACGCTCGCGCCTGGTGGCACGATGAGGAGAGGACGCTCGCCCGTCGCCGCGCTGTGGTGGAGACGCTCATGACGGTGGTAATCCATCCCGTCGGTGCAGGAAAGCGCATCACCACCCTCGCCGCCGCCGCTGACACCGTCGAGATCAAGTGGAAACGGTCCGCCACCTGAACAGTGGGCTACCGCTTGCCCTCGAACGGGTCCACAACGCTATGGACGCCGTGGGTCGGGCACGCGAAGGCGATTCTGATGCCTTGCCCTTCTCCGGCATCGAACGGCTCCGGCGGACAATCTCGACCACAGTCCGTACATGTGCGGTAGCCAGTGGACTCGTCCCAAATGGTGATCTCCAGATCGTCCGGGACTTCAGCGTCGTCGGGGTCACCACTCATGACGCGGACCTCGTGAGTTCCGCATACTTTCCCGAGCCGCTCAGCGCGGAGTGGAGCGTCTGGCGTGAAACGCCCAGGTCGCGGGCCACCTTCGCCTTCGGCACCCCCTCTGAGACCCGCCGACGGGCATCCGCGATCTGCTCCGGGGTGAGCTTCGGTGCGCGGTCGTATGTGCCATTCTTCTTTGCCAGGGCGATTCCCTCGGCCTGCCTCTCCCTGATGGTGGCCCTCTCCAACTGGGCGACGGCGGCGAGGATGGTCAGCATGAACTCGCCTTGCGGTGTGTCCGTGTTCAGCGCGGGGTTGTCGATGAACTCCACGGCGACGCCCTTGGCCTGGAGCTGCTCGACGAGGTCGAGGAGATCCCGGGTTGACCGTGCCAGCCGGTCCGGAGACTTCACCCGCACGGTGTCGCCGTCACGGGCATAGGCGATCATCTCTTTGAGCTGCTCACGATCATCGACGTTCTTGCCCGAGACTTTCTCGGAGAACAGTCGGTCAACGACTCCGATCGCCTCGATCTGTCGAGCTGGGTTCTGGTCGGCCGCGCTCACGCGAACGTATCCGACGATCTGCCCCTTGTGTCCATTCATGTCTAGACCCTCCGGCGTATGCGTCCAACTATAGCCTACGCCCACCCTGTTAGACAGTCCTAGGCGACTATTCGTAAGCGTCCATCTGGGTACACCCTGATGGGCAGTGACTGGAGCGAGCCTAGGTGTGGCTAGGCAGTCTTGAAGACGCCAGCCCAGACCCCGGCAGGACTTTTGAAATCTGCGCGTCATATTCCTCCGCCCACTGATCGTCGTACGTGAGCGCAGCCAGTGCCGTGTCGATGACGGCATTCGGTGGTACGTTCACGCGGATGATCTCGCCGCTGAGGTGGGTCTCGACCAGGTGCTTAATGTACCGCGCGATCCAGCGTCCTTTGAGCAGTCGAACGCCCTGTGCAGACAGGTGTTTCGAGGCCTCAGCACACGCGACAGCGTGCGTTGCCTCATAGACTGCGGCTTGAATCTTTTCCGAAACCTGACTTACCTCCTCGGCCTTTACGCGATCGAAGTGATTCGAGTTCACCCGCGACAGTGTGCCCCAAGGCGCATATCCTGGCTCGTCGCATCGGAGAGCAGTCAAGCCGAGCCTCAGCCAGCTCTCCCATAACGAGAGGAGCTCGGACGGAGGATCCTGGACAGCGCGTTTCACCTTGTCCGAGATCTTGCTGTCGACCCCGTATGCGGCACGGAGCGCGGCCCAGATGTCCGAGTGGAGAAGTATGTCGGCTTCAACATCTGTGCCGAAGGTGTAGATGACATGGTCGGACGTCCGAAGAGTGCCCATGAAGTCATCCCGATCGCGATCCACCATGAACACAATCGTGGACTCGCCGGACTTGTTCTCCGTGGTCAACTTATCTCCTGCCTCCAGATGGTCGTGAAGCGCCAGCACGTGCACTTTCCCGCCCGCAGCCACCCCGTTCAGGTCGATGGTCTCAGCAAGACGGATCGAGACGCTGCGATCCTTCGTCGACGGAAGCGACTTGAGCAGCTTCTCGTAATGGGGTCGGTCATGATCGCGCCCCTCGACGATTAGCCAGAGGTCGTCCTCGCTCATCTTCACGCGCTGGGCGAATCCGGCAGCGCTCCATTTAGGCCTGTTGCTCATAGCTCGAAGATGTGGTCGTCGGACACCTCGGCCATGATCTCCGGGGAATGAGATGCCAGCAAAAGTTGGCAATCGCCGTTGATTCTCTGCATCGACGTAACAAGCTGCTGCTGCCAGTTCACGTGGAGCGAGAGCTCAGGCTCGTCGATAATGACTGCATTTTTGTTTGAACTGAGCACCTCCAAGAGAATCTGAAGTAGTTGCTTCTCGCCCGACGAGAGTGACTTTAGGGGAATTGAGCGATCATTGATCTCTACCTCAATAGGGGAAATCGCATAGGCGCGCGGCGTCCTTGGCCCTCCGAGAACGAGGTGCTTATTTCCTCGATACATCGAATCAATAATTCGTTGGAATTCTTTTTGCGGTGCAAGAACATCGTCAGTCAAATGCTTTACTGTCTGAATCTCGGCAACGACCTGCCGATGCTCCGGGGACGTCTTAAATTTCCCGATAAAGGCACTACGCTCCATCTGCAACGAGATGTTCTGCTCCTGGAGAAAGCTCCGCACCAGGTTATACGCTTCGAGGGGCTCGACGTCGTCAACGCCAAACGAGGATCCATTCTCGTTCGGGCTACCTCCGAACAGAATAGCGAGCACGGTTGCGAGCCCCTGCTGCTGGATCTCTCTAATGGAGCTGAAACTCCTCAGCGAGTAGTCGCGCCATCTCTCGCGAACCTGTGCCACGAAAACCTCATCGGATGCTCGCTTCCGGTCCTCCGTGGAGCGAGGTACACGACGGCCGCCTTCGGCGACACGCGTAATCGGCAGGTACGAGTGAGTAAGAGCTCTCTCCAAATAGCCAGGAGGATGTTCAGTGGCGCCGCCCTCCACGGTCGTCTTCCATCCACCCTCAGAATGCCTCTCCCTGTAATACCATGATTCCTCAATAGACACATCCGAACTCAAAAAGAGGTCATCTTCGTCATGGCTCTCAGGGGCATCTGCGACTTCTTTCGAAAATTCTCGCTTGAATCTCGCATCATTTTGATCGACTCGGAGCACCACTTCGGCACTGTCGAAGGGAAGGTCTTCGAGCGTGGCGGTATCGTTCTTGAGCGCAGCATGCAGAATGCGCAGGAGCGTTGTTTTTCCCGCTCCGTTGAGGCCCCAGAAGATGTTGAGGTTTCGATTCAGCGTATGCTCCACCGGCTTTGTCCGACCAGCGAGGCCGTTCACCTCGAAGCTCTCAATCCATGCCATCGTGCGTTCCTTTATGCCGCGGGAGACATAGATCTCCACTCCAATGTGTCCGGTCTCAATGGTATCCGACCGCAACTCCCGGTATAAGTCTCACGAGCAAGTCCGCCCGCTGGTCCGCGGTCCGAACACCTTCCGGGGCAGTGTCTCGCGGCGTAACTGCGTCGATTCATCAGAGGACGACTGCCAGTCGTCGGCGCTGCCCCCGCATCACGGGCCAGGCTAGGAGGATACTCCCATGGATACCAGGACAATCACAGACATAGACTCGACGCCCCAAGTATGGGTCGGATGCCTGGCAAGCTACAACGACGGCAGACGCGTCGGTGAGCGGCACGACGCCGAAGAGATCAAGCCGGGGGCCCTGCACGGCCGGTCCACGCCCTCAGCGTGTTGCCGTCCCGCATGCACTCGATCGCCTCGCGGAGCCCAGGATGGGCGTCGACGTCGAGCTTGCCGCTCACCTTCTTCTCAAAGACCTTGACGCAGATCGGACCGAGGGCAGCGTGCTGCTGAGATGTTGCCTGTTGCTTCGTGCTCACCCGCACCAGGCCAACCAGTGCCATGGCACCCTCCCGTTCAACTTAGCCTCGGGATTTCATGGGGGTGTGGTCCCGACCGGCGGACGGCTTAGAGAAA
>NZ_JABUXV010000042.1 GCF_014897705.1 Brachybacterium sp. FME24
CAGAACAGACCGATGAATGGGCCGAAGGACGCCGCTACCTCGGCCTCGACGTCCTGGCCCGCTGCCGCCTGACCATCACCACCAACCCCGTGGAGGAGGTGACCACCGAAGCCCTGCCGGCCCTGACAGCCTGACCGCTCTCACCGAAGGACCGCTACACCACTTCCAGGGACTTGACCACGCGACCTCACCCCTCAGCAAGGGGTCGCGATCTGGCACGCACTAGGTCGGCGATCCGCCCGACAGGCGAAGCGCCGGATGGATAGATGAGGTCGGGACATTGCCGCCCAGCGCAGCAGGTTGACGCCTTGGGGTATACCCCAAGGCGCAGATCTGCCATAAAATTTCCGTTTTGGGCCCTGTGGCACGGGGTGAGGTACGGGGGCGTAAGCGTTGCACAGGATGCTGCTCAAGGTGACGCATCCGTGCTTTAAAGCTGTCCCGCTTGGCGCAACATTCCTACTTCGCGCGGCTGGCGCTGTTTCCCTTCCTTCGCCACCGAGACCGATGCATGATTGATGACATGGATAATGAGGACGTCGAGATCGGCTGGCGATTGCCTGTTGCAGATGCAGAGATTGTGGAGCTCACTCGTTCGCATGGTGGAGCGCCGGCACCCGGCTGGTGGGATCGGGTGAGCAGGCACTCTCTAGGTTGGGTTGTGGCCCGCGATCAAGACGGTCTCCTGGTGGGGTTCGTGAACGTTGCCTGGGATGGTGGGGATCACGCGTTCCTGATCGACACCAAGACGCGCCCAAGTCATCAGCGCCATGGCCTTGGGACGGCCGTCGTGCGATGCGCTGTCGACCAAGCTAAGGCAGCGGGATGCGAGTGGATGTTCGTTGACTTTGAACCTCAGCTCGAGCCGTTCTATCTTGAGTCTTGCGGCTTCAGGGCGACCCCGGCTGGACTGATCCATCTCCCTGGTATCTAACCTCCTGGTCGCAGAGGCCGAGGTGTTCGGCCAAGCGCGACGTGTGCGATGTTGCTTTTGGGTATACCCAGTGCGACAGATCTGTCGCAAAAGTGCATCTTTGGACCCTATTGGGAACCGTAAAGAACCCGCTGGTAACTGTCCTGCTGGGGTGCCCCAGTTCGGGACGTCTGTCGCGATGCCGCGCGTGACACGTCTCTTCATGTCAATCTCGTTGGTGCGGGTCGGTGGCGGTGGTGGCTGTTTCTGTTCGGTGGTGTGGGGTGGGTTGGGGTGAGAGCCAGCGGGCGGATCGGGCGGTGAAGCGCTCGAGAGGGCCCCGGCCGAGGAACGCGGCCCATGTGGTGCAGGCGATGGCGAGGCCGAGGATGAGGAGTAGGCAAGCGGGGTTGCTGGTGAGGTAGCCGGCGGGTCCGGTGAGCGCGAGGATGACGAGGGCGTGGAGGGTGTAGGCGGTCAGGGGCATCGCGCCGATGGCGGACAGGGGCAGGAGTACCCATCGCAGGGGGCGTGAGAGAAGTGTCGAGGCGCCGATGACGAACAGAGCGAGTCCGCCCGAGGTGAAGATCTCCAGCACGGACCCTGAGTGCGGGGTAGTGGATATCACTGAACTGATCAGCATCGGAAGGGGTGCCATGTCGGAGAGGCGCTCGGGGTAGGTGCTCCAGTCAGCGCCGTAGTCGTCCCAGTAGCTCGAGGATGAGCTGCTTTCGTCGATCCAGGTTTCGTCGTAGTCCTGGGGTTCGCAGTACACGGTGGGGTCATACGGCATTGCGGGGTAGCAGAGCAGTCCGGTTCCGTCGATTTCCTCGAAGGGCACCATCGGCACTTCGTCCTCGTACCCCGTGGAGCCTTTCGAGCTGGATTCCCACGAGCTCGAGTAGCCGGTTGAGCTCCACGAGGAGTAGTCCTGGTACTCCGGGAGCAGGACTCCTAAGGCTGCGCTGAGGGCGAGGCCGAGGAGGGTGCCGATGATCGCGAGGGTCGCGCCGATCGCGGTGATCAGGCCTGCGATGCGGGGGCGGGTCAAGGGGAGGCGTCCCAGGGCCATGCCGACCAGCATCAGAGGCGCCCAGGTCGTGAGCGGGTAGATCCCGACCATGAGGAGGTTGCTGCCGGCGCCGGAAGCACCCAGGGAGAGCGTCTCCAGGAGCGCGATCAGGACCGGACCGACCAGCGCGAGGGGTATCGCGCACAAGATGAGGCGTGAGGGTCGCAGGCGCAGAACGGGGATCGCTGCGACATACAGGAGGCCGTAGAAAGTGAGGATCACGGCGATGCCCACGCCGAGGAGCTCGAGCGCGAGCCCGATCGAGAAGATCGCGGCCCCGCGGCCAACAAGAGCCAGCCGCAGGCGGGGCAGGTCCTCGGGCTCGGGGATGCGTTCGCGGCCGGTGAGCAAGGCGATGGAGATTCCGGCGAGGACGGCGAACAGGATCGAGGAGTTGCCGTGCACGATGTTCAGGTAGCTGAACGGATCGCTCCAGGCAAAGAGAGGAAAGTCGCCGAGGTGAGCGGCGACCATACCGAGGATCGCGAGACCCCGGGCGATGTCCAGACCATTCAGGCGAGGAGGGTTCACCAGGCGCGCAAGCCGCTCGCGGGGGCCGACCGTAAGGGATGCGGCCGGGGCGCTCGCGGGGGGAAGAAGTGACGTCACCACCGGATAGTAAGCGGTTCCCAGCCTCCATGCAGTCTGACTACTGAAACTACTGGGCGGTGAGCTGTCAGTCGGGTTTAGCTGCTAGCGGTGGCGGGGACTTCGAACGGGAGAGACCCGTCTTTTGGTGCGGGTTGCGCACCGTCAAGTGGAGTCATCGTTGACCACGGGGTGTCGCCATCTTGCTTGGTCAGGAAGAGAATCAGATCTTCTTCAGCATCCAGAGGGTCACCGTTCGGGTAAGGCGCGCCGTCAGTGCATGTCTCCGGGATGGAGGCGACCGCTTCCGTGTCTGCCAGGTCTCCCTTGAGGACTCGCAACACGTCCACGTTGTGCACAGCGGCATCGAGCCCGAACATGTTCGTCACCTCTGTAGAGGCGCTTGATCGACCGATGATCACGGCATCTGCCTCGTCGAAAGCTACCTGGGGATCTGACAGGTCTGCCCACGAGACGCATGTTTCGGCCTCAACTCCACGATCGCGCTCACTCGCGCAACCAGACATCACAATGAGCACGAGGGCTCCGGAAGCAACGAATTTTGGGACTCGGCTGGCCATGACGGTCAGTATGCCCTGAATCTCGCAGCGGGCCTATGCATCCCTGGGTAGACGCAGTGCGACAGATCTGTCGCAAAAGCCCGCTTTAGGCCCTATTGAAAACCGTAAAAACCATCTAGTAACTGTCCTGCTGGCGTGCCCAGTTCGGGACGCACCTCGTGACGCCGTGCGTGATGCCTCGCTGTGCGTCAGTCCCGAGCCTCCGGCTGATGAGTAGCAGGTTTCGCTCCGTTGCTTACCCGCCTTGAGATCTACGCACAGGGGAGGTTCGATGCTCTGGGCACCATATATCGGAAAGGCCGGCTGCGCCCCATGGCCTGCCAGCCGCGCCTGGTTCCCACGGTCCGGGTAGGGGCGCTTTTCTGCGTTCAGGGCTCGCGAGCCAGAGATCCGTTTGTCTCGTCGGTCCAGACAGGGTATTCGGGGTCTGCCTGGCCGAGTGGGACTCGCCAGAGGCGGTGCAGGTGTCCGTGGCGGGCGCGGGTAGCGATCCAGGCACGTCCAGACTCCAGCGTGCCGAAGACTTTTACCGGGTCCGTGTCGTCCTCGGGCCTCTCTTGGAGCTTGTCGGCCTTCACGGCGACCCACACGAACGGCTGTGCGGGCGTGCCGGGGTCTTCGGTGATGTCGAAATCGATCCAGTGCACGCCGAAGCCGGGGTACAGCCCGTCGGTCGCGATGGCGTCTTGCTCGCGCAGGTGCGCTCCGATCAGTGGCCTGTTCGGCCCGAAGATGGTGGGGTCACAGGTCGACACCTCACGGAACATGAGCAGGACTCGGCGGGGGCTGTTCGGCCGATTCGGGCGCTCCCTACGAAAGGGCCACATGGCAAACCTCTCGCGCGAAATGGGCTGATGCTTGGAGCGTACTGGCATTCAGCACCAGGAGGCGCCGGAATACTCCCCGACGCGAGCGCTACTCAATCGAAGATGCTCTCGGGGGGTGGGGTGAGCCAGACAAGATCCGTGCCGGGCTTGTCGCCAGGGAACTCGACTGGGTGCGCGCTGCGAAGTGCGACGAAGTACTGCGCTCCTTCGGGGGTCTCCGAGGACTTGTTGAACTCTTCCGCCCACCGCAGCACATCA
>NZ_JABUXV010000043.1 GCF_014897705.1 Brachybacterium sp. FME24
CCCGTCCCTACGACCCCCAGCACCTTCTCGGGAGTGGAACCCGACCGCCCGCAACGGACACTGCGCCGATCTGTCACGCCCGCATGCCAGAATCAGCAGCTGAACGCCGACAACGACGCCGAACGCCCCCGCTCACCAGCCCGATGAAACATCGAGGCTAGTAAGACACACATGTCACTCAGATTGACTTGTCCACTTCATCGAACTGGCTGACTGGATGAAGTAGATTCCAACCCTCTTCAATGACTCGACCTGCGCGCAACACGGTGGCATCGTCGAACGCTCGACCCATAACCTGCACGCCCATAGGCAGACCTCGATCATCGTTGCCATAGGGAACGGTTAAAGCTGGCAGGCCCGTCACGTTGGCGGGAGCGTTCAGACGGACATATGCATCTTCCACGCTCTCTTGGCTGCCGTCTGGCCAATCGAAAACCTCCTGCCCCAGCAGGGCTGCCGTCTGCGGCACGCTGGGAGCCACGAGGACGTCGATGTGCTCAAACATCTTGTTCCACTGTGTGGTGATGAGTTGCCGGGCGCGTTGCGCTTTCAGGTAATCCGTGGCGGGCATCAATTGACCTGCTTCCAGCAGAATGCGCACATCCTCTCCATAAAGTGAAGCATTCTTGCGTATGTCCTGTGAATGCACGACGGCAGATTCAGCCACCATCAGTCCCCATTGTGTCGGAAAGATGTAGTCCGCAAGTGGAACGTCTACATCAACCAGCGTGGCTCCCTGCCTGGACAGGTGTGCCGCTGCCTGTTTCACCGCGCTTGCGATCGGTTCAGCAACATGGTCGAAGAAGTGGTTTTCGGGAATGCCGACCCGCAGTCCTTGCACATCGGCATCCGTATCCCAGGATTGGGAGAGCACTGATGCCGACTGAGCACGACTGGCAGGGTCACGGACATCAAAACCTGCGATCGCCTGGACCATCAGACTGGCATCTCGCACAGTGCGTGCAAGCGGGCCAACATGGTCAAGCGACCAGGACAGAGGCACCACACCATGACGAGAAACCAGACCGTAGCTGGGCTTGAACCCCACAAGTCCGCACAGAGCCGCAGGCACGCGGATCGAACCGCCGGTATCTGTTCCCATTGCCGCCCAAGCGCCTCCGTAAGCGACCGCTGCAGCCGATCCGCCGCTGGAGCCGCCCGACGTGCGCTGCGGATCGACAGGGTTGCGAGTCTGCGGCGTGGTTAGGCCGAACGCGAATTCATGGGTATGGGTCTTTCCCATCACGATGGCTCCGCCACGCGCTAGCGAATCTGCCACGGCACTATTTTCACTGGCGCGGTGCCCGGTTCTCACACGGGAGCTAGCACTGGTGCGTAGTCCGGCCACGTCAAACATATCCTTCAATGCCAACGGGATACCGTGCAGTGGCCCGCGATAACTGCCTTTGGCAATTTCGCGCTCGGCTTCCAGCGCTTGCTGGCGCGCGGAATCTTCCCACACCGACACATACGCGTTGACTTCTGTCTCGCGTGCCTCAATGCGCTCCAGTGCGGCGTCAACTAGCTCTACGGGTGACAGGTTTCTGGCTGCGACGGCAGCACTGGCTTCTGCCAGCGTTAGATTCAATGAACTCAGCATGATGTTCTCCCCCTTGTGGAGTCAAAAGCGAACGCTGGCGGATTCGACACGTCGACGGGCAATTCGTCTATCCTGGAGATCACGGTACGGATGTGGTGCAGCACTCCGGAGACCAGTAGGGCGCGTTCTGGCTCCAGCGGCAAGCCGAGGCTGGATGCTAGCGCCAAGGTGCTCTCTGGGGATAGTTGGGTGGGCCTTTCAGTCATTTTCTTCCTCATCTCGACGTTTGAGTGCTTGCGTGTGCAGGAAGGCGATTGACGATGCGACCAAAGCTACGATCACCACGCCATAGATGTTGACGGACACGAGCTCTCCCGCGTGCTGAACCAGATAGCCGGCAGCAATCGTGGGCACGCTGTGAGCCGTATAGCTGATGATGTAGAACACGCCCATCAATCCAGCGCGCTGGTGTGGCTGGGCTAAGGGCAAGACGTTACGCATTGCACCCAGGAAGCTGGCTCCGAAGCCAAATCCCGCGATGACCGAGCCACCCAACATCAGAGCCGCAACACCAAGGTTCGCCCCCACCAGAGTGATTGTCAGGCCTAGTCCCAGTGCCAGTCCGCCAGACATGAGAGTGGTGAACGTACTCAGCTTCTGCGCGATCAGGACCGCAGAGGCACCGGTCAACGTCAAAGCCGCCACCACAATTCCACTAAGCCAAGGCGTGTCCACCATCGTGACGGTCTCGATCAACGAGGGCATGAGCGAGAGGTAAAAACCACCAAGCATCCAAACCGCCATCAGCGCAGGAGTGACGGACAGCAATGCCTTGCGTGTTTGAGATGGCACGGTAATGCGCGGTTTGAGACTGACCAACGCGCCAGGGCGGCGTTCCGTGGTCTCTGGAGTCAGCCAGGTCAACCCCAGAAGTACAAAGAAGATGCCCAGCAAAACGGCGTACACCATGTGTAGAGGCCACGGGCCGTACACCATCAACGCGGTACTTCCGAGTGAGCCTATCGCCATTCCAACCATTGGCGCCATGCTGTTGATCAAGGTGCCGCGCGCTCGGACCAAGTCGAGTACGGCCGCGCTCACAGCGGCCGTCGCGACTCCAGTGGCGAAGCCCTGCACAACACGCGCGGCAACCAGCCAGCCCACCCCATCTGCAAGGAGAAAAGTAGCCATCGCAGCGATTTGCAATCCCAGGGCGAGGGAGATGGCCGGGCGACGGCCAGTATGGTCGGATAACCGAGCAGTCACCAGCAAGCTCAGCAGCAGTGCCAGCGCGTAGGCCGCAAAAACGACTGTCAGAACAGTGGCACTGAAGCCCCATTTCTCCTGATAGAGCCCGTAGAGCGGCGTGGGCACGCTTGAAGCTGCCAGGAAGGCTACCAACGTGCTTCCGTGCAGCGCTACGTATCGCAACGAGGACTTCCGACGTGGCAATGTCTGCCGCGGGGGGTCCGACTTCTGTGGCACAGACTGGGTAGTGGACATGATCACGCTCCTAACGCAAAGTATTGGCTTTAGTGAGCCTACCCCATGCGAACATCTAAAGCAACATCTTTGCTATAGTGGTCACGGATGCACGAACGTCACACCTGAGGAACTCATGGCCATCAAATCTGCCCCGCGCCCTGGAGGGCGTAGCGCCCGTGTCCAGGCCGCCGTACACAAGGCGGTCCGTGACTTGCAAAAGGAACAGGGCCGAGACGGGCTGACCGTGCCCGCCGTCGCAAGTCGCGCGGGGGTGACACCGTCGACCATCTACCGCCGTTGGGGTGGTCTCGCGCAGCTGCTGGCTGATGTGGCTGTCGAGCAAATGCGGCCTGACGAACCGCCCGCAGACACCGGGAGCTTCCGCGGAGATCTGCTCGCATGGCTGATGCAGTATTTCGACGAGATGTCCTCAACCCCTGGTAGGGCCATGCTGCGTGACGTACTAGGCACTGAGAACCATGCTGGTGCGGGTAAATGCGACGGCTTCATACGCCAGCAGATCGAAGCGATCCGCGAACGCGCCCTAGCCAGAGGAGAGAGTCCGGTGCCAGCAGACTCGATCCTTAGTGTCGTAGTCGCTCCCCTGATGTACCGCATCCTATTCGCCGACGAGACACCATCAGCAAACGCAATTGCGGCACTCTTCGAACAATGTGTGACTCGCACCTGAGAAGGTCGCAGAACCAAGCCAACGGCGCCGCGAAAGCCACGACGGTTCAAGTACAACCGGGGTTATGCCACGCGGCTCGCTAAGCTGCCTGTACATTTCCGGCTCTTCGCAGATGAGGGTGTAGCAGCGGGGTGTGGGGTAGGCGCGTTGGTGCC
>NZ_JABUXV010000044.1 GCF_014897705.1 Brachybacterium sp. FME24
CCGGCCACCCGAGTCCACGAACGTGTCGACAACGTCATGACCTCATACAGCTAGGATGGGCTGGCCCGCTTGGCGGGCGCGGGCCTGTAGCTCAGTTGGCAGAGCATCGGACTTTTAATCCGCGGGTCGCGGGTTCGATCCCCGCCGGGCCCACCCTGGTCGGGGCCGCAATCGCGGCTCCGTTGATCGGCGTGATGAGGGTGATGACTGCAGCGCGGGCGTGCGTGCTGTGCTGGATGCGGGCTGACGGCAGCGGCTGCCGGTGATGATCATCTTCGACACTTTCTTATACTTGACCCCAACTACTGGGAACTGTCGGACGCCCACGACCGTCACGCCGCAGCACGCAGGCGGGGATTGGGCATACACCAGAACTCAGGCAACCCCGCATCTCGCGCGGGGTCGTTTGGACGGATCGCAAGGTAGCGAGCGCCTCGACGACGAGGACAACATTCCCCGGAAATGAGGGCTCACGGTGTTGCCCAAGGCTGAGTATCTCGCCTCTTTGCCGAGCAAACGCGTGATCGCGAGCGCGCTCTTCGTGGATGCAGGCGGCCGGGCTCTGTGCGTTGAGCCGACGTACAAGGAGACCTGGCACCTTCCAGGCGGCACCGTCGAGCAGGGGGAGTCCCCATCCGAGGGGTGCGTTCGTGAGTGTCGGGAGGAGCTGGGAGTGCCAGTGGTTCTTGGTCGGCTGCTCGCCGTCGGTCACATCGGTCCGAGTCTCGATGATCCGGTCGGAGCACTGGCCTTCATCTATGAGGCCTCACTGGGTGGTCTTTCCCTCTCGGGACTACGGCTGCAGGCCAGCGAGATTCACTCCGTTGCGTGGTTGCGCGACGAACTGCTCCGTGACCGGTTGAGCGAGCTCGCGCATCGCTTCGTGCTGTCAGGTATGGAAGCAGTGCGTACTGGGCGGCTCGTGGAGATCGATCGGTTGGAACTATGAGCACCCGACCTTGTCGCGGCGATGCCGCCGCATGGCGTGCAATCCTCCTTCCTAAACGCTCAGCCGGACCGCCCCGAGTTTCGTGCCGTTGCTGATTGGATCCGGCACGATGGACGGCACGTTGAAGAGGACCGATTGGGAGCGAGGGTCCGTAGGCTGCGACGTCGAGCAGTGCGACCGGATCACCGCGCTCTGTCGTGACCGCCGGAAGGGCTGCGCGCTCACGTCTGACCGGCACCCTCCCATTGAAGGAACCTGAAGAACCGGCTACCACGAGGAGATCCAGGACGATGTGCGTGATCGATACGAGCCTGTTCGCTGACGACGTGCGCGCAGTGGCCGCGCACTACGGCGTGGCGGAGATGGACGTGGTGCCGGTTCCCACTCAGGGCCAGGTGAACCTCACGGTCTTCCTCGGTAGTGAATTGGTCCTGCGCATCCCGCGCACTCCGAGAGCAGCTGAACAGCTTCTGAAGGAGGCCGAGGTCATTGCCTTGGTCCGAGACGCCGGCGTGCCGACCCCGGAACTCATCAGTTACGACTCGACCCTGCGAGTCGGGAGCGTGCCGTACATGGTCCTGCAACGCGTGCATGGCGAGACCCTGGCGGAGCAGGCGCCTGATCCGGCGGGACGTCGGCGCACGCTCGGATCCCTCGGCGAAATCCTGGTGACGCTCCATCAGGTCCGGCGTAGCGGGGTAGGGCCGGTCAAAGCGATCCCGGCACCCTTTACGTTCTCACCCTCCGAGCTGCTCCATCGGCTCCTAGCGGAGGGCGAGATCGGCAGTGCCCAGCACGAGTGGCTCCTCGAGCGATTCGCCCTCCTGCAGCCCGAAGGCCCACCGCAGACGGATCCGGTGCTGCTACACCGCGACGTGATCCCGTCGAACGTCATGGTTGATCGCGAGGGGCGGGTCACGGCGTTACTGGACTGGGGCTGCGCCGAATGGGGATCTCCGGCTCGCGATCTCGTCGGCCTCCCGATCCGGGCACTGCCCGACCTGCTATCCGGGTACCGATCAGCTCGCGGGGACACACCGTCGGGGGATCCCCGCGACGTCGGTCTTGGTCTCGAGCGTGACGCGCTCTGGTACCACCTCTATCTGGCGTTGGCGCGGCTCCTCAAGGAACCGTCCACGTCCGAGGACCGCAACTGGGCGGCGCCGCGAAGTGCGACGCTTCTCGACCTCCTCGAGTTCACCTCCGGAATGGGAACTGAGCCCTGGCCCGCCTACCTCCGTCGCATGTCTTTGAGCTAGAGCCAGTTCCGCGCCCGTGAGCAGCTTCCCGACTCTTTCAAGGCGCCGGCTCCGCCGCCGCCGCCCGAGGTTGGTCTGCGGGTCGTGGGTTCGATCCCCACCGGGCCCACCCAGGTCGGAGCCCTGATCCAGGTTCCGCGAACCGCCCCGATGAGGCTGATGACAGCAACGCGGATGTGCGTGCCGTGCCGGACACGGCGTGGCCGGAGCTCTCGTGAACATTGATGATTCAGGTGTCTTGGCGGTCAACGGGCTCTTAGTTCCTCCCGGTAGGTGTCTTCGTTGACGAGGAGCTGCCGGCGTGTGCTCGGGACTATGAGGACTGCTCCAGCCGCGAGGAGGGGGAGGCAGGTCATCAGAAGAAAGGCCCACCGGATGTCCAGAAGGCTCGCGAGAAAGCCAACCAGCGCGGGCGTGAATACGTAGGCTGGAAGCTCTCCCATCTCGAGCACGGTGCGTGCTTCGCCGTCGGTCACGCCTGGCTGTGCCGAAGCCAATGTGTTGACCATGGGGCCGAAGAAGGCCGTGCCCGCTCCAAGGACCAAAAGCGCTACCACCCCCGGACCGAGCTCGCCGGAGCCGACTCCGATCAGCAGTGCCAACGTTGTGACTGCCACCGACATGAGAACGATCGCTCTCCACCCGAAGCGTTCGCTGGCGGTGCCGATGAAGATCAGGCACAGGCTCTTCGTTGCCATGACGAGGACATAGCCCAGGGATCCCAGCGCTGGGTCCCCACCGGCAGTCCGGGAGAGATAGATGCCTGCCCACTGCGCCGCGGCGCTGTCGATGAAGCTGGCCAGGAGCGAGAGCCCACCGAGTAGCAGAAGCGGTGCTGTGAATCGGCTCCGAAGTCGGTGGCGGATCGGCTCCGTGCTTGTCTTCGACGCATCCTCCTCGGGGAGTGCACGCAAGGAGATGAGCAGTGCGACAGCCAGCATGCAGTTCGTGATCGCGAACTGATGTGAAGCAGGGATGTCCTGTCGAATTGCCGCCCAGGAGACGGCACCACCGACGAGCATTCCGATGCTGTAGAGCGCGTCGAAGCGACCGAACACGATGCGGCCCAGATTTCTCTGGTGGACGAGAATCAGCGCACCGGAGGTGGTCCCGAGGATCTTTGACGCGACCATCCACAGAGTCAGCGAGATGACGAGTGCGGGCAACGTCGGTGATAGGGCGACGAGTGGCCCCATGGCGAGGACGACGCCGGCGGCAACGATCGTCATCTTTCGGGTGCTTACGCGGCCGATCATCACGACGATGATGCCGAGCCCTACGACCTCACCCATCGTGGCAATGGTGTTGGCGATTCCCCAGCTGCTGTCGGAGGCGCTGAGTGAATCCTTGATCTGGGGGATGCGCCCCAGCCAACTTCCTAGTGGGAAGCTCAGAGTGAGGTAAACGAGCCCGAGCGCAAAGCCCCTGGGCTTGCCCGCAAGTCGTTGACGGTTGATCAAGCTGCTTGGGCTTGATCCGTG
>NZ_JABUXV010000062.1 GCF_014897705.1 Brachybacterium sp. FME24
TTCCATGACCCACCGTAATTCGCCGCTGACCCCTGCCGGAAGACTCCGCCTGGTCCAACGTGTCGAAGATGATGGTCGCCCCGTCGCCCACGTCGCTGCCGAGGCAGGGGTCGCCCGCTCGACTCTGACGAAGTGGGTTCACCGCTATCGCGATGACGGCATCGACGCTCTTCAGGACCGCCCCAGCGCTCCTGCTCGCCGGCCCTCGCGGCTACCGATCGAGGTCCTCGCGCTCATCGACGCCTGGAGACGAGACCGCAAATGGTCCGCCCGCCGCATCGCTCTCGAGCTCGCCGACCGCGGCCACCACTACTGCGTCCGCACTATCGGCAGGTGGTTGCAGCGGCTGGGGATCTCTCGCCGCCGTGACCTCGACCCGACCGGGGAGAACAACCGCGAGACCGGGAAGATCATCGCCCGTTTCCCGGGGCACATGCTCC
>NZ_JABUXV010000045.1 GCF_014897705.1 Brachybacterium sp. FME24
CCTCGATGTTTCATCGGGGTTGTGAGCGGGGGCGACCGGCGTCGTTGCCGGTGTTCAGCTGCTGATTCTGGCATGTGGGTGTGACGATCTGTCGCCGTGTCCGTGGCGGGCGGTCGGGTTCCACTCCCGAGAAGGTGCTGGGGATCGTAGGGACGAGCGGGCTCGCCGGTTCAGGTCTGCGCGACGGCGATGCGGAGCCGGTTGACGCCGGTCAAGACGGTGAGTGCTTCCGGGGCGTGCCGGGCGAGGTGTAGGACCTTGTGCCGACAGCGCCGCACGAGAGTCGCGGGAATCTCAAACAATCGCGCACGGAGTCGTTTGGGCTCCCACTTCCGCGCGTCGTCACTGGTGAAAGCGATGGTTTGCATCCAGGCGACCAGGTCGGAGGCGAGCTGGACGATCTGGCACCACACCTGGTTCTGCGCGAAGGACTGCAGCGGGAACTTCATCAGTCCCATGTCCTTCGCGTTCCGGATCCGGTCCTCGCAGCGCGCACGGCGACGGTGACGCAGCTCGAGGACGGGCAGTTGCCCGCGCGGGGCGTTGGTCGCGAACGCGGTGATCCGCATGCCCTCGTGATCGGTGATCCGCAGCTGCGCTCCGGGGTGGGGTCGTTCCTTCCGCACGATCACTCGCATCCCCTCTGGCCAGCTTGTAAGGTCCAGCAGCCCGGTCAGCTCCGCGACCCATGCCCCATCGCGGATCCCGTCGTCCTCGGTGTCGTAGGCGGGAGTCCACGCATCGGCTCTATCGATACGTTCCAGCAGGTCAGGAGTGTGTGCCGGGAGGGTGAACCCGACCGAGTAGCCCAGACGCTGCGTGGTCAGCCAGTCGATGAAGCCCTTGGTGCCGCCGGCCCCGTCGGTGCGGATCAAGATCTTCTTCGAGCCCCGCCCGTCCCGGGCACGCAGGGCTGGTGGGAGCTGGGCGAGAGCCTGGCGAGTGACGGTGATGTGATCGCTGGCGGTGTTCGAGCCCGCGTTGCCCGGGCGCAGGGCGATGGCGAGGGGTTCCCCGGTGCCGGCCTGACCGTGGTCGAGGAACGCGCATAGGGGGTGGTAGCCGAAGCCGCGTTTGAACGTCGGTGCGGCCTGTTCCTTCTCGCTGTGGACGTTGATCAGGGTGGCGTCGAGGTCGATGACCAGCGGGGCCTTCGCGCTGGCCTGCGCGGCCGGGGAGTGATCACCGGCCAGGGTCCAGGCTCGTTCACGCGCGGCACGGCGGGCCCTCGAGATTGCCTCGATCACTGCCGGGGCGTCTTCGGCCAGGGTGGTGAGCGTGCGCGAGATCGTCGGGGCCGAGGCGACGGGCCCGAACAGGCCCGGCTCGCACCGCAACAGGTCAGTGTCCCGAGCGACCTCCCCGCCCACCGTGAGAGTCATCGCAAGGTCCAGCAGAACCTTCGCGGCGTGATGCTCGGCCAGCGGTTTCGTCCAAGGATCCAGCGCTTCGCGCAGCGAATGGGCCAGGCCGGTGGAGTGGAGTGTGTCGGTCAGCAGCACCGCACCGGCATGCGAGACCGCCGGGACCTCGGCAATGTCCACGCGCGGACGAGGGTAGGAGAACAAGGTAGGGTGGGACACCTGAAAGGTGCTCCTTCCGCCGGATCGATACGAGCTTCAACACCCCGTATTATTCCAGGTCAGGAGCACCTTTCTCTAAGCCGTCCGCCGGTCGGGACCACACCCCCATGAAATCCCGAGGCTAA
>NZ_JABUXV010000004.1 GCF_014897705.1 Brachybacterium sp. FME24
TGGCTCCGTGGCTCCGTGGCTCCGTGGCTCCGTGGCTCCGTGGCTCCGTGGCTCCACCGGCCCACCGGCCCGTCGTCCCGTCGGCAGGGCTCAGGCGCGTCCTCCATGCGAGTAGATCTGCCGTACTAGGTCCTCGATGGCGGGCTCGGTCAAGGACAGGTCCCGCACCTCGCTCTGGGCGTTGATCAGGGAGAGCAGGGCAGGCACGGTCAGCTCGGCGCCGGAGAACCTGATCCGGTGCCGGATCCCTCCGGCCTCCACTGCCGCCGTCTCGGCAGAGCTGGGCAGGGTCAGCGCAGTGGACGGCTCGGCGAGGTCGACGATCAGCTCGCGTGGCGCCCCGAGGTGCTCGCGGAAGGAATCCAGCGCCCCGTCATAGGCGATGGTGCCGTCGTTGACCACCACGATCCGTTCGCACAGACGCTCGACGTCACCCATGTCGTGCGTGGTCAGGAACAGTGTCGTACCGCGTTCGGCGCGATCGGTGCGCAAGAAATGCCGCAACCCCTCCTTGGAGACCATGTCCAGCCCGATCGTCGGCTCATCCAACACCACCAGCTGGGGGGAGTGCAGAAGCGCTGCCGCCACCTCACCGCGCATGCGCTGTCCCAACGAGAGCTGCCGCACCGGGCGACCCAGGAAACCGCTCAGGTCCAGTCCGTCCACCAGACGCTCCAGCCGCGCCTCCCGCTGTCGGTCCGTGAGGCGATGCATCGCGCCGAGGATGGTGTAGCTGTCGCGCAGGGGCAGATCCCACCACAGCTGGGAGCGCTGACCGAAGACGACCCCGATCTCCCGCGCCAGGTGTCGCCGTTCGGGCACGGGGTCCCGGCCGAGTACGCGCACGTCCCCCGACGTGGGCTGCAGGATCCCGGTCATCATCTTGATGGTCGTGGACTTGCCGGCGCCGTTCGCGCCGACGAAGCCCACGGACTCCCCGCGGTCAATCCGAAGACTGATGTCGTCGACAGCACGGACCACCTGGCGGCGGCGTCGACGCGAGCCGGGCACAGGGGCACGGACCACGTAGTCCCGGCGCAGGGAGGTCAGGGCGAGTGCCGGGCCGAGTGCTCCGGGGGTCGCGGGGAGAGATTCTGTCGTGGTCATCCACCGGCTCCTGTGTATCTGCGGACCCCCGTGCGCCAGAGCAGCCCGGCGATGATCCAGGCCAGGACCGCTGCGGGCAGTCCCATCCAGCCGGCCCACGAGGGGATCAGCAGCGGACCGGGCAGATCGAGCAGCGCGAGGGTGGGGGCGTAGGCGATCAGCGTCGCCGGGATCACGAAGGTGAAGAAGGCGCGCATGGGCAGCGCGAAGACGGCACCCGGGGTGGTGGCGACGTAGTTGCCGCCGTAGGTGAAGGCGTTGGCGAACTCCCGGCCGTCCACGAGCCAGAACTGCAGAGCGCCGGCCATGGTGAACAGCGCGCCGAACAGCAGCGCCCCGGCGAACGGGGCCAGGGCTGCCAGGACCAGCGTGGCCGGCGTGGGCTGGAACCCGGAGATCCCGAGCGCAGTCACATACATCGCCAGACCGACGATGATTCGGCCGATGCGCCGCAACGACAGATCCAGGCTCGAGATCTGCAGGAGCAGGGGGACCGGCCGGATCAGCAGGGTCTCGAGCTTGCCGGACCTGATGGACGAGGAGAGCCCGTCGATCTCCCCGAAGAACAGGTCCCCGATTCCGAACGCGAGCGCTCCGAGCCCGTAGACCACGGCTACCTGCGCCAGCGTCATCCCACCCAGGGTGCTGACCTGCGAGAGGATCACCCACAGCTCGAGAAACTCGGTACCCACGATCAGGACCTGCCCCAGGACGTCCGTCACGAAACTGGTGCGGAACGTGGCCTGGGAACGGATTCGGGAGCCGTAGAGGGTCGCGACCATACGGGCCGTCGAGACCGGACGGTCCGCGGAGTCGGCTCGACGCGGGCGTACTGGCCGCGCGGTGCGCGCGGGCCCGGTGCGGGAGGAGTCAGCCACCTTGGACCTCCACACTGCGCACGCCGACGCGGAGCATCAGCTGGGCCGCGAGAGCGAGCACTCCGAGCCACGCGAGCTGCGTCCCCAGCAGGGGGAGCGCCTCGAGGGGTGGGACCCGGCCCGAGAGGGTGTCGATCGGAGTCTGGATCATCGAGGGGAACGGGGTGGCGCGGGCGATCGTGAGCAGCCAGTCCGGGAACCACAGGATCGGGATCAGGAATCCCGAGAGCAGATTCATCAGCGCGTTGTAGACGATCGTCAGGCCACGGGTCTCCAGCAGCCAGAACGCGGCGAGGTTCACCATCATGTCCGCGAGGAAGGCGACCGTGATGGCCAGCAGCAAGGAGACGGCGCCCAGGAGGTAGGACACCGGGTTCTCGGGCAGCGCGAGGCCGGTGACGATCGCTCCCACCAGCAGGGGCGGGATGCCGCGGCCCAGCAGCAGGAAGCTCGAGCGACCCAGCTTCTGTGCGTAGTAGAGGCCGAGGAACGAGGTGGGGCGCAGCAGGTCGATGGCCACGTCGCCCTGGTGGACGCGCTGGGACACCTCGCGGGTGCCGAAGGCCTCGATCGGGGCGAGCAGCGCCTGCCCGAGCCATACGTAGGTCGCCGCCTGGGCGACGGTGTACCCGCTGAGCTCTCCGCCCGCGGTGGTGATGGCCGCGAACATGATGGAGGCGCGGATGAAGCCGAAGATCGTGTTGGTGAAGATCCCGGCGGCCGTCGCCATCCGGTAGGTCGAGTACTGGCGGAAGGATGCCGAAGCGATCGACCAGTACGTAGGCACTCGCGCGAGCTTAGTGGTCTGTGGGGCCGGCCACAAGGATTCGTCGAGATACCTGGCGGCCGACGCCGGCAGAACGGCGCCGGGCGTGGGTCAGCGCCGACGTGACCAGGGTGGTGGGAACATGCGGAGCCGTGTCAGAACGGAGGGTCGTCTTCGGCGGTGAGGTCTGGGAGGGGCAGCGCGTCGTCGAGAGCGGGGTCCTCGGGCCCGCCCTCGAGGAGGAACTGTTCGAGGTAGCCGGATCGCTGGAGGGCATCGAGCTCGAGGGTCCACTGGTAGCGGTCCCACGATTCCTGGAGGGCGGTGGCGACGATCGGTGTCACCAGGTCCCGCCGGGACGCGACGGCGATCCGGGCGCGTGCGACTGTGCCGATGGTCCAGGTGGTGGATCCGTCGGCGGTGCGTTCGGGGTCGATGATCCGCCGGGTCTTGTCATCGTGGTGGCCCCAGTCCAGGCGGTGGAGGTTCGCGATGCTGGTCGGTCCACCCCGTTCAGGATGAGCGTGGTCGAACTCTTCGATGTGGTCGTTCTCCGCATCGCTGCTCGTGGTTCTCGTACAGGTCGGGACCGCGCAGACGGGGTCCCGCACTCTGAGGTGTTCGACCATGGCGGCGGTGGGTCGGTACTGATCGGCAGGCAGGGGGAGGAACTCTCCACTGGTGGGGTCGGTCAGGACGCGGTGCCAGACCTCCTCGCCGGCGGCGAGCCGACGTGCCATATCGGCGGGCAGGGGGATGATCCCGTCGTACGTGGCGGGTGCGTCGGACAGTCCCATCAAGGTCAGGACGGGTACGACCACGTTGACCCGGTGCGCCGGTGCGGGCACCTCGACCCCGGCGGTGTCGAGCAGGGTGCGATGGATGATCGCGTACCGCAGCTCGGCCAAAGTCATCGTGGTGTGGTGGCGGGCCACATCTCCGTCGAGGTCGAAAGGGATCGGCGACCCATCTTCCAGGGCGTGGCGCTGCTGGGCCTGCACCGACTTCGCGGCGGCGTCGAGCCGCGCGGCGAGGGAGTGGATCTCGGGGATCGGACCGGTGATTCGCAGGCAGGCTGTGCCGTCATCGTCGGGGGAATGCTCAAGGGCGACGTCGCGGGTGTCTTCGGGGAGAGGCCGGGCCCCGTCGATGTCATACCAGGCGCGCAGCAGACGCAACTCATCGAAGAACCGGTCCGCAGGAATCGACGCAAGGTCCCAGGCGGAGACGAGTTCATCGATTTCTGTCCGTTGGAAAGGCGTGAGGTTGCGAACTTCTTTGACGAGTTTATCGAACCATTCGCTGGGCATATCCCCGCACGCGAGTCGCTCGAACGTCGCGGGGAGCTCATCGACCGCGAGGTGAGCATCGCGCAGCAGATAGGTGGCTTTCGGTGTGGTGGTGCGCAGGGCGATGGCGACTGCGAGGTCTGCTGCCGCACGGTCGTCGGCCTGGTCGGGATCCTCGTGATCCACCCAGAAGGCGGCGGCCTGAGCCAGGAGGGCGGCGCGCGCCCGGGAGGCATCCCGTTGCATCTCCAGCAGGCGCCCCGCCGCGACTGCATCTGCAGATCTCGACTCGAGCTTGCCCCGCCTCACCAGTGACTTCTCTGTCAGAGGGGAGCGGGCGCGCACCGGCCGACGAGGTGGCCGTTGTGGCGATCCGCTCGTGTCGGGGCGGCCTGATCCGACGGCGGAGTCGGTGCGGCTGGACGGAGCGGCGCCGTCCGCGCTCGACGAAGAGGGCCCGGAGGGTGTGGACGAAGTGGGGCTCTGGACCCTGGAGGATGCGGAGGGCGTCGTGGCAGGGTTGCTCACCGTCATGGCATCCACCTCCTCGTCGAGAGCTCGTGCGGGTGTCACGCCGAATTGCGCCAGAACACCACTGGCGCTTGTCATCGAACGTCCATCCGATTGCTCCTCTCAGTTTAGAGCAAGCATTCGTCCAGAACAAGGGTTCGGTCGAAACTGAAGGGAAATGTGGATAACTTCGAGTGGGGAGGGAAGAGTTCGCCGGATGGCGGTGGACGCCCGCGTCTGGGGCGTGCGCGGAGGACGGCGCGGATGGGGTGCAGGCGCCCGGAAGCCGAAGGGCGCCGCGGGCAGGTGCGGCGAAAGTGCGCGCCAGCGGCGAGGAGTCACGTGCGATGCACCGACCGCACCCGCGCGCTCTGCTCGGCAGGCCGGCGTCCAGTCGCCGACGATAGGGTCGTGTTGTGACCGTGCCTGCGAAAACCATGCCTGCTCCCGCGTTTCGGGCGGTCTTGCTCGACTGGCGGGGGACGCTTGTCGTCGCGCCGACCTACCGATGGCTCGTCGTGACGGCCCTGACGCGGCTGGGTCGGCGCGCGGGCGATGCGGACGTGGAGCGGGTGTTGGTCGCGCTGGGGGGTGTCGACAGTGCCCGGGTCGACTCGTCGCAGATCGATGCAAACGTCGTAGAGCACCGTGCGGCGTACGCGGAGTGGTTCCGGGCCGCGGGGCTTGACGGCGAGTTGGCGGCGGCGCTCTATGCCGTCGAGTCGGACATCTTTCTCAACGCGTTCGCGCAGGATGTCGAGCCTTTGCTCGTGGGGCTTGCGTCCGCCGGCGTGCGCGTCGGTGTGGTGAGCGACATCCACGTCGATCTGCGACCGGCGTTCGCGGCCCACCAACTGCCCGACGGCCGCTCGTGGGCAGACCTCGTCCATACCTGGACGCTCTCGTTCGAGTTGGGGGTCGCGAAGCCGGACCCGGCGATCTTCCGGGCCGCCCTCGACGGGCTCGATATGCCCGCATCTGACGTCCTGATGGTCGGAGATCGGGGCGGTTGGGACGGCGCCGCGGTCGACGTGGGTATGACGACGCTGCTACTGCCACCGCTCACGGATCCGACGGACGAGCGGCTGCAACGAGTGCTGGACCTCGTGCTCGCTGGCGGTCCTCGGGCCGGTCACGGACGCGACTGAAGGATGTGTCGCTCGGGCATCGGCCCTGGCCCCACTGCACACAACGACCGGTCGGGATTGGGTCGTGGGATCGGCTCCGCCGGTTGTCCCGAACGGATGCACACGCTTGCCCTTGTTCGACGGAAGCAGCGGCTCGATCCGAGCTCACTGCTCGTCAGAGTGCACCTGATACCGCGAAGACGATGTCACCCACACAGGCTCCCGCGAGCCCCACCCCGAATCAGGGAGACGCGCCCTAGTCTGTCCCGGTCCCCACCCCCGCACATGAACCGGACATCCTATGAACACCGTCGTTGACCACGTGCCCGCAGAGCGAGCGGCCGACGCCGCCGGCCCTCGTCGCCCCCGATTCGGCCTGCTGCCGCGCATCGTCGTCGCCATCGTGCTGGGCATTCTGCTGGGGCTGGTGATGCCCGAGGCGATCGCCCGCGTCTTCACCACGTTCAACGGGCTGTTCTCCGGGTTCCTCGGCTTCCTCATCCCGCTGATCATCGTGGGCCTGGTGACGCCGGCGATCGGCGAGCTCGGCCGCGGAGCCGGGAAGATGCTGGCCGCCACTGCCGGGATCGCCTACCTCTCGACGGTCCTGTGCGGCCTGTTCGCACTGGTCCTCTCCCTGCTTCTGCTGCCGCGGATGCTGGGCGGCGCGAGCATCGACTCACTGGAGAACCCCGAGGACTCTGCGATCGCCCCGTACTTCGAGCTCGCGATCCCGCCGGTGTTCGACGTGATGACGGCGCTGATCCTCTCGTTCTGCCTGGGCATCGGCCTGACGCTGGTGACGAAGGGGGCCCTGCAGGAGTCCTTCGTGCAGTTGCGCACCATCATCGTGCGCATCATCGAGGCGATCATCATCCCGCTGCTGCCGCTGTACATCTTCGGCATGTTCCTGGGGCTGACCATGAACGGCCAGATCTGGACCGTGATCGGCACCTTCCTCACCGTCATCCTGCTCGTGTTCGGGATGACCGTGGTGGTGCTGCTGGGCCAGTACGCCGTGGCCGGCTGGGCGATGGGACGCAACCCGCTCAAGATGCTGTGGACCATGGTCCCGGCGTACGCGACGGCACTGGGCACCAGCTCGTCGGCGGCGACCATCCCGGTCACCACCGAGTGCACCAAGCGCAACGGGATCCCGGATGCGATCGCGGACTTCGTGGTCCCGCTCGGTGCGACGATCCACCTCTCCGGTTCCACCTTGAAGATCACCACCTTCGCCGTGGCCATCATGATCGTCACCGGCATGGAGCTGAACGTCGGCGCGCTGGTGGGCTTCGTGTTCATGCTGGGCGTGGTGATGATCGCGGCACCCGGCGTCCCGGGCGGTGCGATCATGGCGGCGGCCGGGGTGCTGTCCTCCCTGCTCGGCTTCGGCGAGGCCGCCGTCGGTCTCATGATCGCGGCGTACATCGCCATCGACTCCTTCGGCACGGCCACCAACGTCACCGGCGATGGGGCCATCGCCGCCGTCATGACCAAGCTGTCCAAGGGTCGGGTCTCGGGGGACCTGAAGGTGCAGGGTCACCCGCACGTCCAGGGAGTCTGACCGAACGTCCACGGCGTCTGATCGGGTGGGGCCGGCAGGGCTGGCGGGGCGCCCAGTTCCATGTCACCATGAACATATGCGCAGACGTTCAGATGTTGTAGCCGGTGCCACAGAGCAGGGGGGCGAAGCCGGCGAGCCCAGGCCCGAGGAGATCCGTCGCCGCATCCCGGCCGCGGCCGACGTCACCGACCTCGCGGACATCTTCTCCCTGCTCGGAGACCCGGGCCGGTTGCGACTGCTGCTCGCGCTGCGCGACGGCGAGGTCAGCGTGGGCGAGCTGTCCGCTGCCACCGGGCAGTCGGATTCCGCGGTCTCCCATGCCCTGCAGCTGCTGCGCGCCCATCGCATCGTCGCCGTGCGCCGTGCGGGCCGTCGGGCCTACTACCGACTCGACGATCCGCACGTGCGGCTGCTGCTGGACGTCACCCTCCATCACGCCGAGCACAGCGAGATGGAGCATCCGGAGAAGACTCCCGAGGCGGCTCCTGCCGAGGTGACCTCATGACGCACTCCCATGGCTCCGGAGGCGCCACCGGGCACGCGGGCGCCATCCACCGCTGGCGCCTGCTCGTCGCAGTGGTGCTGATCGGCGTGTTCTTCGTCGTCGAGCTGGTCACCGGGCTCCTCATCGGCTCCCTGGCCCTGATCTCGGACGCCGGGCACATGGCCGCCGACGTCGTCACCCTCGCCGCCGCGCTCGCCGCGACACTCCTGGCCACGCGACCGGACAGCTCAGGCCGACGTACCTTCGGCAACTACCGCCTCGAGGTGTTCGCTGCACTTCTGGCGGTCCTGATCATGCTCGGCGTCGCCACCGGTGTGGTGATCGGAGGGATCGGACGCCTGGGGCGGGAGGTCCACGTCGAGACCGGACCGATGCTCGTCGTCGGCGTGCTCGGACTCGTCGTGAACCTCATCGTGCTGGGCATGCTGCGCGGCGGCGCAGGGGAGAGCCTGAACATCAAGGGCGCCTACCTCGAGGTCATGGCCGACACCATCGGCTCAGTCGGGGTGATCGCCGCCGCGATCCTGATCCGCGTCACCGGTGCCGGCTGGATCGACACCGCGGTCGCGCTCGCCGTGGGGGTCTTCATCGCCGTGCGCGCGGTGTTCCTGGCCAAGGAGGTGCTCGGAGTTCTCGGCCAGGCCGCCCCCGCGGGCATCGACCCGGACCAGGTTCGCGCGGACCTCGCGGCGATCGACGGGGTCCAGGACGCGCATGACCTCCACGTGTGGACCCTGACCTCGGGGATGGAGGTCGCCACCGTGCACCTCGTCATCGAGCCTGCCAGGGACCCGCACCCGGTGCTCGACGCCGCCCAGGAGCTGCTGACCACCCGTCATGGCATCGCCCACGCCACCGTCCAGACCGAGCCGACCGACCACCACGGGTGCCTCGAGATCGGCTGGTAGGCACCTCGATACCGTGCCTGCGCCCCGCGTACCCTGAGGTCATGACTGCTTCGAATGCTTCCCGGCTCACCGCCGTCGTCACCGGCGCCTCCTCGGGCATCGGTCGCGCCTCGGCCGCACGACTCGTCGCCGACGGCTGGCGCGTGCTCGCCGTCGCGCGACGCCTCGACCGGCTCCAGGCGCTTGCCGAGGAGACCGGCTGCGAGGTGCTCGAGGTGGACGTCACCTCGGACGAGTCGGTCGACGGCCTCGTGGCGCGGGTCGAGGAGCTGTTCGGCGGGTCGGTGAACGCGGTGGTCCACGTCGCCGGCGGGGCGCTCGGCATCGAGCCCGCCGCCGATGCCGATCTCGACAAATGGCAGCGCATGTACGACATCAACGTGCTCGGGGCCGTGCGCGTCACCCGCGCCCTGCTGCCGGCCGTACGGGAGAGCGATCGCGGTGATCTTCTGTTCGTCACCTCCGTCGCGGCGCAGGAGGCCTACCCCGGGGGATCCGGCTACAACGCAGCCAAGGCGGGGGAGCACATGCTCGCCGCCGCCCTGCGCCTCGAGCTCAACGGGGAGAAGATCCGCGTCATCGAGGTGGCCCCCGGCATGGTCCGCACCGAGGAGTTCTCCCTGGTGCGCCTCGAAGACCCGGCCGCCGCCGAGAAGGTCTACGACGGTGTCCAGGAGCCGCTGACCGCCGAGGACTGCGCCGACGTCATCTCCTATGCCCTGAACGCTCCGCACCACGTGAATCTGGACCTGGTCACTGTCCGGCCCCTCGCACAGGCCGCCGCGCACCGGGTCGCTCGCCACCAGGGAGTCTGATGACCCACGCGGGTATGGGAGGCCCCGGCGGCGGCATGGGCATGGGCGGCGGGGGCCGTGTGCCTCAGGACGACAGCGCACCTCCTCCGGGCCAGCGCCCCGACCTGCGTCGCGTGTTCGCGCTGTTCCGCCCCTACCGCGGCACGCTCCTGAGCGTCCTGCTCCTGATCGCGATCGGCGCCGCCACCGGCGTCGTCTCCCCGTTCCTGATCCGTGAGATCGTCGACGTCGCCCTGCCTGAGCAGCGCGCCGACGTGCTGGCCTGGACCGTCGGCGGCCTGATCGCCGTCACCATCGTCTCCAGCGCTCTCGGCGTCACCCAGGCGATGCTGTCCACCCGCGTCGGCCAGGCGGTCATGCACGACCTGCGGGTCTCGGTGTACTCGCACCTGCAGCGCATGGGCCTGGGCTTCTTCACCCGCACCCGCACCGGCGAGATCCAGTCCCGCATCTTCTCCGACATCGGATCCATGCAGGCCGTGGTGACCAGTGTGATGACGCAGATCGTGTCCTCCGCGGCCGGCGTGCTCATGGCCTTGGTCGCGATGGCCGCCCTCGATTGGCGGCTGACCCTGTTCTCCCTGATCGCGCTGCCGTTGGCGGTATGGATGAACCGCCGCGTGGGCCGCAGGCGCCGGGAGATCGTGCGCACCCGTCAGGAGAAGGCCGCCGACATGTCGGCGGGTATCCAGGAGTCGCTCTCGGTGTCCGGGATCCTGCTGGGCCTGACCATGGGCCGCTCCCAGGCGCTCACCGATGCCTTCACCACCGACTCCCGAGGACTCGCCGATCTCGAGGTGCGCTCGGAGATGGCCGGACGGTGGCACATGGCCGTGTTCACCACGCTCATGGCCCTGTTCCCGGCATTGACCTATCTGCTGGGCGGGCATCTGCTGTTCTCCGGGACCGGCGTCACGATCGGCACCCTCGTCGCCTTCATCGCCCTGCAGTCCGGCCTGTTCCCGCAGATCAACGGCCTACTGCGGGTCGCCACGCAGGTCAACAGCTCACTGGCCCTGTTCGCGCGGGTCTTCGAGTACCTCGACGCACCGATCACCATCCAGGACGCCCCCGACGCTCTCGCACCGGACGCTGCGAACGTGCGCGGCGAACTCCGATTCGAGGACGTCACCTTCACCTACCCCGGGGCCGACGCCCCCGCCCTGCGCGGAGTGGATCTCGTGGTCCGTGCCGGCGAGCACACCGCCCTGGTCGGGGCCACCGGATCCGGCAAGACCAGCACCGGCTACCTCATGGCTCGTCTGTACGACCCGGATTCCGGGCGGATCACGCTGGACGGCCACGATCTGCGCGAGATCACCATGGAGTCCCTCGCCGAGAGCCTCGGCGTGGTCACCCAGGAGACCTACCTGCTGCACGCCACGATCGCCGACAACCTGCGCTTCGCCCGCCCCGACGCGAGCGACGAGGACCTCGAGGATGCGTGTCGGATCGCCCAGATCCACGAGCACATCGCGGCCCTTCCCGAGGGGTACGCGACCGTGGTGGGGGAGCGCGGCTACCGGTTCTCCGGCGGCGAGAAGCAGCGACTCGCCCTTGCTCGCACGATCCTGCGCGATCCGCCCGTGCTGCTGCTGGACGAGGCGACCAGTGCCCTCGACGTCGCGACCGAGCGGGCCATGTCCGGGGCGCTGGACGCCGTCGCCCGGGGGCGCACCACGGTCTTGATCGCCCATCGTCTCTCGACGATCCGCGGCGCGGACCAGATCCTCGTCATGGCTCACGGGAACATCGTCGAACGCGGGACGTACGCGGAGCTGATCGCTCGCGGCGGCGTGTTCGCGGATCTCGCAGCGCAGGATGCCTCGCGCGACTCCGCACGGTCCCCGGGGAGCCCGCCCGAAAGGACGGACAGCGCCGTCGACGGGCGGGATGACCAGCGCCAGGAGAGGGCCTCGGGCCCTGCAGCGGGCCTGCGGCCCTGAGCGGCTGAGCAGGTCGAGGCCTTTCGGCGCACGACCGGATGTACGACCACACGACCGGATGTACGACCAAAGGTGGAGACGGATCTCCACCTCCCGCACGATGTGCGCACGCGGCGGCCGGGAGATGATCGGATAACCGGTCGGCGATATCGCCGATCGGGCACCGGAGCACCCGAGCGGACAGGACGTCACCATGACGACGATGCACCCCGACAGCTCCTCGCGCCGGCACCGCGAGGGCAAGCCTGCCGTCGGCCGCCCGGTGCTGTTCGTGGTCCTGCTCGCGATCGCCGCGATCGGCGTGCTGGGACTGCTCGTCGCCGGTCCGAGCATCGCTGTGCCGCTCGCGCTCGTCACCGCCGCTGGCCTGATGGGGCTGGTCGCGTTCGCCTGGGCCGTGGCCGGGCCGCGCCTCTGAGGGACGTGCAGCCGCTCACCGCGTCGTGAGCGTCGAAGGGCGGTGGCCGTGAGCCGTTGCCGGGCCACGGGCATATGCCGACCTGTGGGCGTCGGGTGAACTCAGATGTCGCCGGGCGACGTCAGATGTCGATCTCGATCTCGCCCTCGCCGCGGGAGACGCACGTGATCATCTGATCCTCGTGCTCGTCGTCCATGAGGAACTCGTCCATGTGCTCGACCTGCCCGGAGACCAGGGGCACCACGCAGGTGCCGCACACACCGCCCTCGCAGGAGTAGTCCATCGGGATGTCGGCGTCGAGCAGGGCCTGCAGGAGGGACTGCCCCTCCTCGACCTCGACCGTGATCCCGGACTTGAGGCACTTTGCGGTGAAGGGCTCTCCGAACAGCGACATCCTCGCTCCTTCTGCGTCGACCGCCCGAGTGGGGCGGAACCGTGGGGCCTCAAGTTTCCCATGACCTCGCGCTGAGGCGGGGGTGAGGGATGCCTCACCGGGAGTGAGACGGGTCCGACGGGAGAACGCTCAGAGGCCGGAGCTCTCCTCCTCGGAACGCGGTGGGGTGACCGCTACGGGGGAGGCGCCGTCCAGCGGAGAGATCCAGGCCTTGTCCTCCGCAGCAGCGGTCTCGAGATCAGAGGGACTCAGAGCGAGAGCGGCGGGACCGAAGCTCAACACCAGCAGAGCGCTGGCACCCAGGGTCGCGGCTCCCGCGGTGGTCCGTTCCCGCAGGCCACGGTGCTCGGCAACGGGCTCCTCACCGAGAGGTTGCCTGCGCTGCTGGACGGACAGCTCCGCCGACGCGCAGGACGCTGCGCTGATCTCGTCCTCCATAGTGGTTCCTCCTTCGGGAACTGCCGGCGATCTGCCGATGGACCCATCTCAGGGCGTGAAGCTGTGCCGGTGCTGTGCACGGAGGCGAGGTTCCCTGTGATCTGGCCGGTGCAGGCAGGAAACGTGTGGTCCGGGCCGCGGGCGGCGGCGTACACTGACCGCCATCGGCATCGACCCGGCCATCACCGGAGAGCCGCGGGAAGAACCGCCCACCGTCCGCTTGCGGGCGCGGGCCCAGTAGAACCCGCCGGGACCAGCCCGTCACCGCTGAGGAACAAGGGGACGCCCCCGCGACGGCCGAGCCGCTGCGGATCCGGCGTCAACCGGGGTGGTACCGCGCCACCGGCCTCCGGGCCGGAAGCGTCCTCGGACATCGTGATGTCCCAGCCCCCGCCCCCTGTTCTTCTTCGGAGGTCCATCCCATGGTCTACCCGGTCAGCGGAGACCCGCTCGTCCCCTCGCCGAACCTGCCCGCGCTCGAGAACACCATCCAGGAGTTCTGGCGCCAGGACGACACCTTCCGCGCCTCGATCGCCCAGCGCGAGGGCGCCGAGGAGTTCGTCTTCTACGACGGCCCTCCCTTCGCCAACGGCCTGCCCCACTACGGTCACCTGCTGACCGGCTTCGTCAAGGACGTCATCCCGCGCTTCCGCACCATGTGCGGGAACAAGGTGGACCGCCGCTTCGGCTGGGACACCCACGGGCTGCCGGCCGAGCTCGAAGCGATGCGCGAGCTCGGGATGACGGAGAAGGCGGAGATCGAGGAGATGGGCGTCCAGGCGTTCAACAACGCCGCCCGCAACTCGGTGCTGAAGTACACCAAGGAGTGGGAGGACTACGTCACCCGCCAGGCCCGCTGGGTCGACTTCGAGAATGACTACAAGACCCTCGACGTCACCTTCATGGAGTCGGTGCTGTGGGCCTTCAAGACCCTGTACGACAAGGACCGCGCCTATGAGGGCTACTACGTGCTGCCCTACTGCTGGAACGACCAGACGCCGCTGAGCTCCCACGAGCTGCGCATGGACGATGACGTCTATCAGGATCGCCAGGACCAGACCGTCACGGTCACCTTCCCCTTCACCGGGGACAAGGCCCGCGAGCTGGGCCTTGCGGGCGTCAACGCCCTCGCCTGGACGACGACCCCCTGGACCCTGCCCACCAACTTCTCCCTCGCCGTCGGGCCGGAGCTCGAGTACGCGGTGATCCCCGCCGGGCCGCTGGGTACGGCCGACGGCGCCGCCGAGGGTCAGGGTCGCTACCTGATGGCGACGGCGCTGGTCGGCTCCTACGCCAAGGAGCTCGGGTACGCCAGCGGTGAGGACGCACTCGCCGCCCTCGAGGAACGCGTCTACGCCGGGTCCGAGCTCGAGCACGTCGCCTACGAGCCGCTGTGGACGGTCTACTCCGAGGACCGCTCGACGTGGGGCACGCAGAACGCGTGGATCGTGACCGTGGCCGACTATGTCTCCACCGATGACGGCACCGGCGTGGTCCATCAGGCCACCGCCTACGGCGAGGTCGACCAGCAGGTCAACGCCGAGTACGGCATCCCCGTCATCGTCTCCGTCGACGACGGTGCGCAGTTCTTGGACTACTTCGCCGGCACGGAGCTCGACGAGATCGCCGGGGTGCAGGTGTTCGAGGCGAACCGGCCGATCATCCGCAACCTCCAGCGCGCCGGGCGCCTCGTGCGCGAAGCCAGCTACGTGCACTCGTACCCGCACTGCTGGCGCTGCCGCAACCCCCTGATCTACAAGGCCGTCAGCTCCTGGTACGTGAAGGTCGCCGACCAGCGCGAGCGCATGCTCGAGCTCAACGAGCAGATCGACTGGGTGCCCGGAAACGTCAAGGACGGTCAGTTCGGCCGCTGGCTCGAGGGCGCTCGCGACTGGGCGATCTCCCGCAGCCGCTACTTCGGCACGCCCATCCCGGTGTGGAAGAGCGATGATGCGAACTACCCGCGGATCGACGTGTACGGCTCCCTCGCGGAGCTCGAGGACGCCTTCGGGCAGCTCCCGCTCGACGAGCACGGCGAGGTCAACCTCCACCGCCCCTACATCGACGACCTCACCCGGCCCAACCCCGACGACCCGACCGGGCGCTCCACCATGCGCCGCGTCGAGGAAGTCTTCGATGTCTGGTTCGACTCCGGCTCCATGCCGTACGCGCAGGTGCACTACCCGTTCGAGAACACCGAATGGTTCGAGTCCCATAACCCGGCGGACTTCATCGTCGAGTACGTCGGCCAGACCCGTGGCTGGTTCTACATGATGCACGTGCTCTCCACCGCGCTGTTCGATCGTCCCGCCTTCACCTCGGTGATCTGCCACGGCATCGTCCTCGGTGAGGACGGGCAGAAGATGTCCAAGTCGCTGCGCAACTACCCCGACGTGCGGGAGATGTTCGACAAGTACGGGGCCGACGCCATGCGCTGGTTCCTCATGAGCTCGCCGATCCTGCGCGGCGGCAACCTCGTGGTCGACGAGCCGAAGATCCGCGACGCCACGCGCCACGTGGTGCTGCCGCTGTGGAACGTCTGGTACTTCCTGGGGCTGTACTCCAACGCCGCGGGGGAGAAGGACTCCGAGGGGCGGCCGACGGGCTACCGCGGCCGCACCCGCTACGACTCCGACGACGTCATGGACCAGTACCTGCTGGCTCGCACCGGTGACCTCGTGCGCGACGTGCGCGAGCAGTTGACCGCGCTCGCGATCGCGGACGCTTCCGAGCTGATCCAGGACTACCTGGACATGCTCACCAACTGGTACGTGCGCCGCTCCCGCGACCGCTTCTGGGAGGGCGATGAGCAGGCCATCGACGTGCTCTCCACCTGCCTGGAAACGCTGTGCCAGGTGGCGGCCCCGCTGCTTCCCATGGTCACCGAGGAGATCTGGAAGCAGCTCACCGGCGGCCGCTCCGTGCACCTCACGGACTGGCCCGACGACACCCTGTTCCCGCGCGACGCGGCACTGGTCACCCAGATGGACGACGTGCGCCACGTGGCGAGCGTCGGCAACTCCCTGCGCAAGAAGGAGCAGCTGCGCGCGCGCCTACCGCTCGCGGAGCTCACCGTGGTCCACCACGACCCGGCATCACTGGAGGCCTTCGCCTCGATCGTCTCCGACGAGCTCAACGTCAAGGCCGTGCGGCTGCTGGACGTGGCGAGCGAGGAGGCCCAGGGCATGGGCGTCGAACAGCGCCTGAGCGTCAACGCCCGTGCCGCCGGGCCGCGCCTCGGCAAGCAGGTCCAGACCGTCATCAAGGGCGCCAAGAGCGGCGACTGGTTGCTCGACGACGCCGGCGTGGTGACCTCCGGGGGTATCGAGCTGGTGGAGGGGGAGTACTCCCTGGACCTCGTCGCCGGGGAGTCCTCCGCGATGGAGGGGCGCTCCGTGGGTGTGCTGCGTGGTGGCGACTTCCTCGCTCTGGACACCCGGGTGAGCCCGGAGCTCGAGGCCGAGGGCACGGCCCGTGATGTCGTGCGCGCCATCCAGGCCGCCCGCCGTCAGGCAGGGCTCGAGGTCTCCGACCGGATCCGCCTCACTGTGGACGGCGACGAGCCTGTCACCACGGCGGTCGCCACCCATCGCGAGCTGGTGGCCGGTGAAGTGCTGGCGGTGGATCTGGCCGTGCCCGCAGCGCCGGGCGCGCAGGCGCACACCGCGAGTGAGAAGGTCTCTGGAGGCACCGTGACGGTCTCCGTCGTGAAGGCCTGATCACGAGCCGCCCGGGGAGGTGGCAGCGTTCGAGGGGATGAGCGGCGGGGCGACGCGAGAGCGGCGCCCCGCCGCTTTCACGAGGGCTTCGGGGCTGACCGCGCGGGCCTGCGACATCGTGGACGTTGCAACTTGGCATCACCTGGTCATCGCCGGGTTCCCGGCTTTGGTCGCCGCTAGGATCAAGACGGATCGGGTCCGCGATCCCCGAACTGGAGATGCTGATGGTCGCCCCACCGTTCTTCCCCACCTCGTCCGCCTCCGGCCCCTCCGGGCGGCTCGCTCGTCCGGCCTCCCGGTCTGCTCCCACCTCGCGCCTCGCACTGCTCGTCCTCGCCCTCGCCCTGCTGGCAGGAAGCGTGCTCCTCGGCGCCCCGGGCGCGCGGGCCGAGACGCCGCCGCCCGGGCTCGGCGGCTTCCTCCCCGGCAACCTCATCACCGATGCGCGGATGTTCGACGGCGACGCGATGACCCGCGCTCAGGTCGACACCTTCCTCGACGACAAGGGCAGCGCATGCCGCCTCGGTCCCGACGGCGCCCCGTGCCTCAAGGACCTCACGATGAACACCCCGCAGCGGCCCGCCACCGCCTACTGCGAGGCGATCCCCGCGGTCAGCTCCGCCAGCGCCGGCCGCATCATCACCGACGTGTCCCGGGCCTGCGACGTGAGCCCGCGGGTGTTCCTGGTGATGCTGCAGAAGGAACAGGGACTGGTCACCACCACCTCGCCCACGCAGAAGAAGCTCGATGAGGCGCTGGGGTTCCGGTGCCCGGATTTCCTGGGCTGCGACCCCGCGCACGCCGGTTTCGCGCAGCAGGTCTACAACGCCGGCTCCCGGCTCCAGGAGTACGGCGACCCCGGCCAGGGGTTCCGCTACCAGACGGGTCGCACGTACACCATGCAGTACAGCCCGTACCCCTTCTGCGGGGGCGGCACCGTGACGCTCGCCAACCGGGCGACCGCCGCGCTGTACAACTACACGCCGTACACCCCCACCCAGACCACCCTCGACGCCGGCTCCGCCGCGGTCGCCGACGACGTGTGCGCCACCTACGGCAACCGCAACTTCTTCCGCCTCTACTCGCAGTGGTTCGGCACGCCGAACGGGAGCAGCGCGTCCCGGTACCCGGTCGCCGCCCCGATGGGGCAGACCCCCTCGGCCCCGTTCACGGACGTCACCTACGGGAATTCGATCTTCTTCACCGAGATCGCGTGGATGAAGTTCACGGATCGCTCGACCGGCTGGCCGGACGGCACCTACCGCCCGCTCACGCCCATCGCCCGCGACGCCATGGTCGCCTTCCTCTACCGCTCCGCCGGCTCTCCGGACTTCACGCCCCCGGCCACCTCTCCCTTCCGGGACGTGAGCCGTTCGTCGTCGATCTTCTACAAGGAGATCACCTGGGCGTATTCCGAAGGGATCACCACCGGGTGGGCGGACGGCACCTTCCGCCCGCTGGAGGCCGTCAACCGCGACGCCATGGCGGCGTTCCTGTACCGCGCCGACGGATCCCCGGCGTACAGCCCGCCGTCGAGGTCGCCGCTGCGGGACGTCACCCGCAGCTCCTCGATCTTCTACGACGAGATCAATTGGGCCTACGACGCCGGGATCACCACCGGATGGCCGGACGACACGTACCGGCCGCTGACGGCGATCAACCGCGATGCGATGGCCGCCTTCGTGTATCGGATGGAGATCGACTGATCACTGGGGCGGGCGCGCCGGCGGCGTTGTGCACGAGCGCGCACGGACGATGCACGGGGATGACATGCTTCTGCCAGAGCATCGGCACGAGGAGTGGAGCATCGTGAACAGACGGGGACTACTGGGGGGCGTCGCCGCGCTGGCGACCGTGGCCCTGAGCAGCTGCGGCAACGGCCTCAACGACCTCGCCGAGAACGCTGCCGAGGCCGCGAACGGCGTCGACGGGATCGCGTCAGCGCAGCTCGAGCTGTCTCGCGGAGCCAATTTCGAGCGTCTCCTGCACGGCACACTCTCCCTCGACGCGGCGGATCGGGGCGCCGGCCTCACCGTGTACGACGAGGCGATGCGGCAGATCGTCACCGTCATCCATGACGAGGTCGATGCAGAGACGGCCACCGGGCTCCGGGTGGGTGGTGTCGCGGCCGCGCTGGCCGGTGGCGACGAGATGACGCCCCTGGACCTCGACCCCGATATGCCGACATCGGATCCCCGGCTCGACCGGGTGACCGCGGGCGCGTTCTACGGCAAGTACGGGCTGAGCTGACCGCACTGCGCGAAACCGGTCGGTCTGACCTGGCCAACGGTGCTCGCCACCGTGCTGCGCAGCCCTCGCCGTCACCAGGACACCGAACTCAGGGCTCGCCGCGCCCGACGGTCACCACCTGCGACCGGGAGACGTACGTGCCGTCGCCCAGGTACACCCCGGTCAGATCGTTCTGCAGAGCCGCCAGCGTCGGATCGCTCGCGGTGTTCCTCGCGACCGTGCCCGCATACCCGCCCTCGGGCCCGCCTTCCAGCCCCACCGAGTCGTGGTTCGACTCGAGCACCGTGACGGGGTCGAGGGAGGCGACCGGATAGCCGGGCAGCGCGACCTCGTGCCGGTTGGGTGCGCCGAGCGTCCCTCCGTCGACCTGGGCACCGCCCAGGTCGAGCCCGGCGATCAGATCCCCGCTGATCCCGCCGCCCGTGTCGATCCCGACCTCGTGGTTCACGTTCACGGAGTGGGTCGACCCCTGGGCGGGAACCACCGTCTGCACCGGGGAGCCGACCGAGAAGGTGTGGGTCACGTCGAAGGTTCCCGGCCCGCCGGACGAGCTGTTGAAGCTGGGATCGGCCGCGAGATGGTTCGCCACGATCCCGCCCTGGGAATGGCCGACGATCATGACGTTCGACCCCGCAGGCACCTCGGCCGCCGCCATCGCGGCCCGCACATCGTCCATCGCGGCCGGGTGCTGACCGGCGACCAGCCGCAGGTTCGATCCCCAGTCACGGGAGTTGCCCTGGCCGCCGTAGGCGTCGGAGCCGGAGAGGACATCGGCACCCTCGGTCGGTGGCACCTGCACGATGTACACGGGCTCGGCGCCCTCCGCGCCGCGGACCTCCTGGATACCGATCTGTCCGTTCTCCAGACCTGCGCCGGAAGGGTTGCCCAGCCGCAGGGCATCGTTCTGCACGATCAGGTCCTGCAGGGTCTGCGGGCTCTGCGACGGCCCCGGCCCGGCGACGACGGAGTCCACGATGCCGCCGGGACGGTCATCGAGCCAGGGGGTGTCCTCGCCCGTGACCGCCTCGTACGTGCCCACCCCCGCCGAACCGAGGGTCAGCACGCCGGCGGCGCCGAGCTCGGCGATGGTCGGCACGCGCTCGCCGGTCGCCCAGTCTTCGAGGATCCCCCCGAGATGGTCGGTGTCGCGCTGGAACTGGCCGATGCCCTCAGTGTTGGCACCGAGGGCATCCAGACCCTCCTCGAGGAGGTCGACCCCGGTATCGACACCCGAGCCGATCGCGTCCGATACCAGACCGGCGAGATCGGACACGGCCCCTTCGGCCGGATTCTCGAGCCAGTTCGGGATCCACGGGTTGTCGTCATCTCGGTAGCCACCGCGGGAGTCCGAGGCGTCCGCGGCAGGGAGGGTGTTCGGGGCCTGCGCCGGCCCGGAGGCAGCATGGTCGCTGTCCGAGGCGACGTCCTGCTGATCCGCCTCGCCGTGACCTCGGCCGCTCAGCTCGGCGAGGTCCTCTCGCAGTGCGACCAGTTGGGCGGAGGCCATGTCGTCCCAGCAGCCTCGGAGCTCGTCCGCGTCCGGGCCGATCCACGCCACCCCGTGCACAGCGGCATCGAGACGGTCCCTCAGGGCGTCGACCTCCCCGGACGATGCCCGCAGCCGCTCGGCATGGGCGCGCACCTGCTCGGTGTCCATCCCCTGGAAGGCGGTCATCGGGCACCGCTCCGTGCGGCGCAGGCCGCGGCGAAACGCACCCCCTCCTCGAGGATCGGCAGCGCGGTGCCGAGCACATCGCCGTCGTCGACCGGATGGACCAGAGGCAGCGGAGCGTCGGCGGCGTCCATCCGGTAGAGGCCGCGCTCTCCGCGCGCCCAGAGTCGCGACCAGGTCACCGGTTCTTCGGTGACCGTGCCGGACGGATCGTGCAGCGTGAGCGAGAGGGACAGCCGCGGACCGCTCGCGGTGAGGGCGTCGCGCAGTCGTTCGTCCGGGCCGGCCGCGAGAGCGAAAGCTTCCTCGGGGGAGGACCCGGCGCGCAGGGACCGATGGACGTGAGCGATCTGTGCCGGGGTGAGGCGAAGCCCGTCGGAGGTCCGTTCGAGGTTCAGGTGCGGTGCGTGCTGGTCGACGCCGGCGTCGGCGAGCAGCTCGCTGATGACTGCGGGCACCTGGTCGACGGGGATCGCCAGCCACTGCGAGGGGTCGTCGTCGCGGGAGGACTCCAGGGTTGCCTCGGCGGGCGCCACGGCGATGCGCAGCCGACGGGTCGATCCCTCGTGGGCGGCCGCCACCACGAGCAGAGCCGGAGCGGTGAACTGCCGGACGACGAGGTCCGCGTCGCCCTCGGCCGGAGCGCTGAGCGGCGCCGGCAGCAGGTCGGGCACCAGGGCCCGGTACACGGGATTCCAGTCATGGGGCGGGGCGGAGCTCTCGGCGGCCCACCGGGCGGCCTGCTCCACTCGGGCGGTCAGCGGTGACATGGCCGTTCTCCTCGCGCATTCGGGCCGGGTCCACCGGCGCAGGTGATGCCCCTGAGACTAGGAGCGGGGAGGTCGCGGGCCCATGGGGACAACTCCCCATGTGGATGAGCACATCGTGGGGAGGAACGATTCCCCAGCGCCCCCTCGTACACTGATCAGCGCCCCCTCGCCCGCCACATCTCAGGAGCCGCTGTGCCCCGTTCGTCCCGTCCGGCCATGACGCCCGAGCTGCGTGAGGTCTATGCAGCCCTCCTCGAGCGCGCCCCGGAGAACCGGATCGAACCGGATCTGTCGCGCATCACCCGCGTGATGGACCTGATGGGCAATCCCCAGCAGTCGTACCGGTCGATCCGTATCGCCGGCACCAACGGCAAGACGACCACTGCGCGCATCCTCGAGCGGATCCTGCGCGAGACCGGGCTGCGCACCGGGCGCACCACCAGCCCGCACCTGCACTCGCCCGTCGAGCGGATCGCGATCGACGGCGTCCCCATCGACGAGGAGGGCTTCCTCCAGGCCTACCGCGACGTGGAGCCGTTCGCGGCGATCGTGGACGCGGAGACGGAGGCCGCCGGGGGAGTGCGGCTGACCTACTTCGAGTACCTCACGGCGATGTCCTTCCAGGCTTTCGCCTCCGCCCCGGTGGACGTGGCCGTGGTCGAGACCGGCCTGGGCGGCACTTGGGACGCCACCGGCGTCGTCGATCCGGACGTCACCGTCGTCACTCCCATCTCGATGGACCATCAGGACTATCTGGGGGACACGATCGCTCAGATCGCGGGGGAGAAGGCCGGGATCCTCACCGCCGATGCCACCGCGATCATCGCCTCGCAGCCCTACGAGGACGCCGCCGACGTGCTGCGCGAACGCATCACCGAGCTCGGCGCCGAGGCCGCGATCGAGGACCAGCAGATCGGTGTCCTCTCCCGGACCCCCGGCGTCGGCGGCCAGATGCTGACCCTGCAGGGCATCGCCGGCCGCTACGAGGATGTCTTCCTCTCCCTCCTGGGCGAGCACCAGGCCCGCAACGCGCTGCTCGCCGTCGCCGCCACCGAGGCGCTGCTCGGGGACGGCGGCGCCGCCTTGGACGGCGACCTGCTCGGCGCCGCGCTGTCCACGGTCACCTCGCCCGGCCGCGCCGAGGTCGTCCGCCAGTCGCCGACCATCATCCTGGACGCCGCGCACAACCCGGCCGGGGCCCTGACGCTGGTGGAGACCGTCCGCGAGAACTTCCGCTTCACCCGGACCGTCGGCCTGGTCGGCATCCTCGAGGAGAAGGACGCCGAGGAGATCCTCGCGGTGCTCGAGCCCCTGCTGGATCACGTGATCATCACCCAGTCCTCCTCCCCGCGCGCGATCGCCACCGACGTACTCGCGGACCTCGCCCGCGACGTGTTCGAGGACGAGGACCGGGTGATCGAGCAGGGCAGCCTGCCCGATGCGATCCAGGCCGCCGTGAACCTCTCCGAGACCGAGGGCGACCAGTTCGGCGGGGTCGTGGTCGCCGGATCCGTGACGCTCGTCGCCGAGGTGCGGGACCTGCTCGGCGTCGCGCAGGAGGACTGATCATGTCGATGGACCTCACGCCGTCCCCGCGCCCGCACGGCGCCCAGCGGATGTTCTCGGCGACGACCTTGGTGGTCGAGGCCTTCGTCGTGTTCTTCGCCGTGCTCGTGGCCCATCAGCTGGTGCCGGGGGACCGCGTCGTCTCCTGGGTCTGGGGGATCGCGACGGCTCTCGCCCTGGTGCTGTGCTCGGGACTGCTGAAGCGCGGCGCCTGGCCGTACTGGTTCGGCATGGCGCTGCAGATCCCCGTGATCCTGCTCGGGATCCAGGTCAGCGCGATGTGGGTGGTCGGCATCGCCTTGGCGGCGCTGTTCGTCTATGGCGCCGTGAAGGGGCATCAGCTGGATCGTGAGAAGGATGCCGTCGACGCCCGGGTATGGGCCCAGCGCAGCGGGGAGACGGCGCCGGGCACCGACGGCTGAACCACCGCCACCGCTGCGACGCGCGGGTTCGGATCATGACCGTGGTCGTGGGTACCCTGGTGGCATGACCGCACAGCGCACCCTTGTCCTGCTCAAGCCCGACGCCGTCCAGCGCGGCCTGCGTGGAGAGATCATCCGCCGCCTCGAGACCAAGGGATACGAGATTCTCGCCCTGGCCCAGCGCACCGCCACCTCCGAGGAGCTCACCGCGCACTACGCCGAGCACGAGGGCAAGCCCTTCTACCCCGGCCTCGTGGAGTACATGGGTGCCGGCCCGCTCGTCGCGATCATCGCCGAGGGCGAGAGCGTCATCGCGGGATTCCGTTCCCTCGCCGGTGCCACGAACCCGACCGAGGCGATGCCCGGCACCATCCGCGGAGATCTCGCTCGCGAGTGGGACCTCCCGGTCATCCAGAACCTCGTGCACGGCTCCGACTCGGAGGAGTCCGCGGCCCGCGAGATCGGCATCTGGTTCCCCGAGCTGGGCTGAGCCTGCGGGCTCTGCCCCGGCGTGAGGCGCGCCGCATGGCGCGATACAGCGTATCCACCGACGTGGCGTGCACAATGTGAGCATGCAACTGCCCCTCGTGACGATCCTCTTCCTGGGCCTCGCCGTCCTGGTGGCGCTCGGGATCCTCTTCTTCGTCGCCGCGCCGCATCTTCGCGCGCGCGATCGCGACGATCGCGACGACGAGGAGCATACGGCGCGGGACCGTCGCCACACCTCCCGCACCGGTCGGTGAGCCGTCGCTCGTCCACCGGCGGAGGTCAGAGTCCAGAGCGCACCCCGTCAGCGGCCTAGACTGGCTGTTGGCCGCACCGCATCGTCGGCTTCCCCGACCCCGGAGGTGACCCCGTGGATCCCAATGACATCCTTGCCCTGATCGCCGGAGGCGGCGGCGGCATCCTCGTCATCGGCGCAGGCGCCTGGGCATTCTTGCGCAGCCGCGGCAAGAAGAAGTCCTCTGACGACACCACCGCGCAGAGCGATTCCGAGACCACCACGGGCACCGCGACCCCGCGAACGTCCACGTCGGTCAAGGATCGCCCGGCCAAGGATCGCCCGGCGGCACCCAGCTGGGCCGATACCCTCTCCGCCCCGTCGAAGAAGCCCGTCGAGCGAAGTCCTGAACAGGCAGGGTCGACCGGGTCGACCCTCGAGGAGGATGCAGCCTCCGCGCCCCAGGATGCTGCGAGCCAGGATTCCGCGACGCCGCAGCAGGCCGGGACAGCAGCAGTGCCCACCGGGACAGAGCCGGCGCGGACCGCCGATCCGGCGCAGACGACCGACCCGGCGCAGACGACAGACGTTCCTGCGCAGGCCCCGGAATCCCAGACCTCGGAGACCCCCGGTGCGCCGACCGCACAGGATGCCGAAGCACCAGGTGAAACCTCCGTGGCTCCGACAGCTCAGGGTCCCTCCACCGGAGGTGAAGATTCCGGTGTCGACGTGTCCGACCTCGAGGAGTCCGACGCGGAGTCCGGCGCGCGCGTGCTGGACACGCCCGAGGCCCCCGCGGACCGCATGGTGCGCCTGCGCGAGCGCCTCTCCCGCTCCGGCGCTCTCGGCCGCGGCATCCTCGGCCTCCTCACGCGGGGCAGCGGCGTCGACGAGGACACCTGGGACGAGATCGAGGAGACCCTGCTCCTGGCCGATCTCGGCCCCGACGCCACCGACGAGATGCTCGAGAACCTGCGCCGTCGAATCCAGGTGCTCGGCACCGACGATCCGGCCGCCGTGCGCGAAGTACTCCGCGAGGAGCTGCTGAACCTCATCGATCCGGAGTTCGACCGTCGCCTCTCGGCCAGCCGGCGCGATGCCCCCGACGGCACGGAAGTCCCCTCGGTCATCCTCATGGTCGGAGTCAACGGCACCGGCAAGACCACCACCGTCGGCAAGCTCGCCCGCGTCCTGGTCGCCGCCGATCGCGCCGTCGTCCTCGGGGCGGCGGACACTTTCCGCGCCGCCGCCGCGGAACAGCTCGAGACCTGGGGGTCCCGCGTCGGCGTCGAGACCGTGCGCTCGGACCACGACGGCGCGGATCCGGCCGCCGTCGCCTTCGATGCCGTCAAGGAAGGCATCGGGCAGGAGGCCGACGTGGTCATCATCGACACCGCCGGCCGCCTGCAGAACAAGAAGGGCCTGATGGACGAACTCGGCAAGGTGCGCCGCGTGGCCGAGAAGGGCCTGCACGGAGATGGCATCGCCGAGGTGCTGCTGGTCATCGATGCGACCACGGGCCAGAACGGCATGCAGCAGGCGCGCGTGTTCTCCGAGGCCGTCAACATCACCGGCATCGTCCTGACCAAGCTCGACGGCACCGCGAAGGGCGGCATCGTCGTCAACGTGCAGCGTGAGCTCGGAGTCCCGGTCAAGATGGTCGGTCTCGGGGAGGGCGTGGACGACCTCACCCCGTTCGACCCCCACGGCTTCGTCGACGCCCTTCTGGGCGACTGAACCAGCACCTCCCGGCTCTCCTCCCCGTCCCCCCGTTCACCGTGCCGTGAGACGGGGCGAGTCGTTCTCGGACCCGTCCACCCGACGGGACGGTGGGTCACGGATTGATCACGGCGGCGTATCGGCGTAGGCGAGAGAGCGCGACGACCGCACGATGTGGACCACGACCTGCCAGGTCGTGCGGGCCCCGATCGCCGCGGCGATCCCGGGCCCGGCCCCACTCCTGTACGGAGCCGAGATGGAGCCCTTCACCCTCGACACGGGCGCGACCGCCTGGATCCTCGTCAGTGCTGCCCTGGTGCTGCTCATGACTCCCGGTCTGTCCCTCTTCTACGGCGGCATGGTGCGCGCACGCACCGTGCTGAACATGATGCTGATGTCCTTCAGCGCCATGGCAGTGGTCGCGATCGCCTGGACACTCGTCGGCTATTCCCTCGCCTTCGGCACCGACGTCGGCGGACTGTTCGGACATCCCCTGGAGCACTTCGGACTGGCCGGCACCGACGAGCAGTCGATCCTGGCCGGCAGCGGCGTCCCGTTCCTGGTCGCCGCCGGGTTCCAGATGACCTTCGCGATCATCTCCACGGCGTTGATCTCCGGTGCCATCGCCGACCGCGTCAAGCTCGGCACCTGGATGGTCTTCGCCCTGGTGTGGGTGGTCATCGTCTACGCGCCGCTGGCCCACATGGTGTGGGGCGGGGGACTGCTCAGCGGCGACGGGCCCTTCGCGGCGATCGCCGAGCCGGTCGACTTCGCCGGCGGCACCGTGGTGCACATCAACGCCGGCATCGCCGGGTTGGTCCTCGCCCTCATCGTCGGGGCCCGCAAGGGCTTCGGCACGCAGCCGATGAAGCCGCACAACCTCCCGCTGGTGATGCTGGGCGCGGCCCTGCTGTGGTTCGGCTGGTTCGGCTTCAACGCCGGCTCCGCCGGGACGGCCGACGCCACCGCGGGTCTGGCCTGGGTGAACACCACGGTGGCCACTGCCGGAGCAATGCTCGGCTGGGCGCTGGTCGAACGGATCCGTGACAAGCACGTCACCTCACTGGGCATGGCCTCCGGGGTCGTCGCGGGCCTGGTCGCGATCACCCCGGCCGCCGCCGCTCTGTCCCCGCTGACCGCGATCGTCCTCGGCCTCGCCGCCGGCCTCGCCTGCGCTCTCGCCGTCGGGCTGAAGTACCGCTTCGGGATCGACGACTCGCTCGACGTGGTCGGAGTCCACCTGGTCGGCGGTCTCGTCGGCACCATCGGCATCGGCTTCCTGGCTGGCGACGGGGGCCTGCTGCTGGGCGGCGGAGCGAGTCTCCTGATCGTCCAGGTTCTGGTGGCAGTGGCCGCGATGGTCATCTCCGGCGTTCTCACCGCCGTGATCGGCCTGGCCCTGAAATACACGATGGGCTGGAGGATCAGCGAGGCCGACGAGCGCGCCGGCATCGACATCGCCCACCACGCCGAGGCCGGATACGATCTCGCCGGGGCCCTTGCCACCCGTCGGGAGCGTTCGCCCGCACCGATGCCTTCTCCGTTCCCGGTGGCTGGGGACCTGACGGAGCCCCGCAACCCGGCCCCGATCGCAGGCACCTCGACCTCGACCGACATGTCGGCCGAGGACCACCGGCCAGTCACCACAGGAGAGCCCCGATGAAGCTCATCACCGCGATCATCCAGCCCCACGCCCTGCAGGCCGTCACCGATTCCCTGCGCGAGTACGGGGTCAGCGGGCTCACGATCACCGAGGTTGCCGGCTACGGCCGTCAGCGCGGGCACACCGAGGTCTACCGGGGAGCGGAATACACGATCGACACGATCCCGAAGATCAAGGTCGAAGTGCTGGCCGAGGCTGCCGACGAGGCAGCGATCGTCGACCTGGTCGTCGCGGCGTCCCGCAGCGGGCGCATCGGGGACGGCAAGGTCTGGTCCATCGACGTCGGCACCGTCGTGCGGGTCCGCACCGGTGAACGGGACGCCGATGCCCTCTGAGGGGCTTCCAGCACGTCGGATCACGCAGGTGCTCCACGACGGCTTCGCGGACCCCACCGCCGGCCCTCGCCGCAGACTCGACCAGGCCGCCCTCGTGGACGGCTGGCTGACCGAGCTGTGGGAGGGGGCCGGCGGGCCCGCATCCGGCGCGGCACTGGCCGCGATCGGTTCTCTGGGCCGTCGCGATCTCGGCCCGGGCAGCGACCTCGACCTGGTGCTCCTGCTCGAGCCCGAAGCGTTGGATGCATCGCAGTCGGAGCGTCTCGCGAGCGCCCTGTGGTATCCGATCTGGGATTCCGGCACCTCTCTCGACCACGCCGTGCGCAGCCCGGAGGAGTGCGAGGAAGTGGCCCGAGAGGATCTGCGGGCCGCGATCTCCCTGCTGGACCTGCGACCGGTCGCCGGTGATGCCGAGCTCGTCGAGGGCGCTGCCCGTCGGGTGCGAGCCCAGTGGCGGCGCCAGGCACGTCGGCGCGTCGGGGACCTCGTGGAGCTCGCCACCGACCGTTCCCACCGCTACGGTTCCCTCGCCCACTCGACCGAGCCGAACCTCAAATCCGACCGCGGAGGGCTGCGGGACGTGACCGTGATCCGGGCCCTCGCCGAGAGCTGGCTCGCCGATCACGATCACGAGGTCGTCGATGCGGCCGCCCGCACCCTGGGAGACGCCCGTGATGCCCTGCAGGCGGTCACCGGCTCCTCCGGTACCCGACTGGGGCGCCCCGACCAGGACGCCGTCGCGGCCCTGACCGGCCACGCGACGGCGGACGATCACCATGCCGTGCTCGCGGAATCCGCCCGCGCCGTGAGCTGGGAGCTGCACCGCACGGTCCGCGCCGCAGAAGCGGCCATCGCCCCCGGCGGCATCTCGACGCGCGGCGCCGGCACCGATCGTCGGCCCGCCCTGTCCCGGCTGCCGCACGGCGTGCTCGTGCAGTCCGCCGAAGTCTCCGTCGACCCGACCTCTCGGGACCTGCTGCGCGACATGGCCGCCGTCCGGCATGCAGCGGCCACCGGCCTGCCCCTGGCCGACGCCACGCTCGATCGCCTGGCCACCGGCGGCAGCGCGCCCTTGCTGCCCGCCCAGCGCGACGTGCTCGTCGACGCGCTGGCCGGGGATCACCTGGTGGACACCTACGAGGCGCTCGACGTGAAGGGTGTCTTCGCCCGGTGGATCCCCGGCTGGGCCGAGATCCGCAACCGACCGCAGCGCTCCGCAGTGCACCGTTTCACCGTGGACCGTCACCTGGTCGAGACCGTCCGTGAGGCCCAGCGCTTCCTGGCCCGCGTGAACCGGCCCGACCTGCTCCTGGTCGCGGCCCTGCTGCACGACCTCGGCAAGCGACCCGGGCAGCGCGACCACGCCGCCGAGGGTGCCCCCCTCGCGCAGACCGCGGCCCGTCATCTCGGTTTCACCATGGCCGATGCCCGCACCATCGGTCTCCTGGTGCGGGAGCACCTCACGCTGATCGGCCTCGCCACCGGCCGCGACCTCGCCGACCCAGCCACCCTGCGTGACCTGCTGCACGCGGTGGACCACGACGCCGACACGCTCGAGATCCTGAGGGCCCTCACCGAGGCCGACGCGATCGCCGCCGGGCCTGCCGCCTGGTCCACCTGGCGCGCCGACCTCGTCGACCACCTCACCGACATGGCTCGCGACGCCCTCACCGGCACCACCCCCGCTCCGAGGGTCGCGCTCACCCCGCAGCGCTCGGTGCAGGAGGCGGTGCTCGCCGCGGTCCAACGCAGCGACAGCGCCCAGGTGATCTATCCGGCACCCACCGAGAGCGAGCCGATCTCCCAGATCTGCGTCGGGGCGCCCGACGGATCCGGCGTGTTCGCGGCCATGGCGAGAGTGCTGGTGCGGATGCACCTGGACGTGCACAGCGCGGTCGTGGTCACGATGGACGGCGTCGCCGTGAACACCTGGTGGGTCGCCGCCGCGTCGTCGGACCTCCCGCACCCCTCCGTGCTGCGCAGCGCCCTGGATCGCGAACTCGCCCACCGCGACCGGGCCGACGCCCGGGTGCTCGAGCTGCCACCCCCGCCGCCACCGCGCACCACCGAGGACGCCCCGGTCGTGACCCTCCTGCCCGGCGCCTCCCGCGAGGCCACCGTGGTGCAGGTCAACGCCCGCAACCGTCCCAGTCTGCTGGCCGACGTCGCCGAGGTGATCACCGTGCACCATCTGCAACTGCGCAGCGCCCACGTGATGACCCTGGGCCAGCGTGCCGTGGACGTGCTCTACCTGACCGACCAGCACGCCCGCCCGCTCGATCCACCGTCGGTGGGCCGGATCGTCGCCGCCCTGATGGACACCGCCGCAACCTGATCCCGGGATGGCCGCTGCGTCCTGTCCGCCTCGGTCGCGTCCGGCTCAGTCCCAGCAGGCACTGCCCCAGCAGGCTCCGTCCCGGCAGGCCCTGCCCCAGCAGGCTCCGTCCTGCCGGAACGGTCACAGCCCGGTCCCGTCCGGCACCGTCGTCCCCCTGTCCCGGTCGGGCGGCGTGGCGGTTCTCTCCTGTGGCGCCGACCCTGCACCCTGGGGAGTTCAAGGCTGGCGCACTACACTGGTGCGGTCCATACGACCAAGGGGAAGCGCTTCGTGTTCAACAACCTCTCCGATCGCATCACAGCGTCGCTGAAAGGTCTGCGCGGCCATGGCCGCCTCACCGAAGCGGACGTCGACAAGACGATCCGCGAGATTCGTCGAGCCCTGCTCGACGCCGACGTCGCCGTCTCGGTGGTGCGCGACTTCACCGGCCGTGTGCGCGAGCGAGCGCTGGGTGAAGAGGTCTCCAAGGCCCTCAACCCGGCCCAGCAGATCGTCAAGATCGTCAACGACGAACTGGTCGAGGTCCTCGGCGGGGCCACCGGCGAACTGCATTGGTCGAAGAACCCGCCCACGGTGATCATGCTGGCGGGCCTGCAGGGTGCCGGCAAGACCACTCTGGCCGGCAAGCTCGCCAAGTGGATGAAGTCCGAGGGGCACACCCCGCTGCTGGTCGCTGCGGATCTTCAGCGACCCAACGCCGTGAACCAGCTCCAGATCGTCGGCGAACGGGCCGGAGTGCCGGTGTTCGCGCCCGAGCCGGGCAACGGCGTCGGCGACCCGGTGCTGGTCGCGATGAACGGTGTCTCCACCGCCCAGTTCCAGCAGCACGACGTGGTCATCGTCGATACCGCCGGCCGTCTCGGCATCGACGAGGAGATGATGCAGCAGGCGCGGGACATCCGCGACGCCATCACCCCCCAGGAGACCCTGTTCGTCGTCGACGCCATGATCGGCCAGGACGCGGCGCGGGTGGCCGAGGCCTTCCGCGACGGGGTCGGCTTCACCGGTGTCGTGCTCGCCAAGCTCGACGGCGACGCCCGCGGCGGCGCCGCCCTGTCGATCACCGGCGTCACCCAGCGCCCGATCCTGTTCGCCTCCACCGGTGAGAACGTCGACGACTTCGAGCGTTTCCACCCGGACCGCATGGCCAACCGCATCCTGGACATGGGTGACGTGCTCACCCTCATCGAGCAGGCCGAGAAGGCCTTCGATCAGGAAGAAGCAGAGAAGGCGGCCGCGAAGCTCGCCTCCGGCGAGGACTTCACCCTCGACGACTTCCTGGCACAGATGCAGCAGCTCAAGAGCATGGGCAACATCAAGAAGATGCTCGGGATGCTGCCGAACATGGGGCAGTATCGCGAGGCGCTGGAGAACTTCGATGAATCGGAGATCGGCCGCGTCGAGGCGATCATCCGCTCGATGACGCCGCAGGAGCGCAACGACCCCAAGGTCCTCAACGGGTCGCGCCGCACCCGGATCGCGCGCGGTTCGGGCACCACCGTGCAGCAGATCAACCAACTGCTCGAGCGATTCAAGCAGGCTCAGACGATGATGAAGACCATGGGCCAAGGCATGGCCGGTGGCGGCGGCGGTGGGATGCCCGGCATGCCCGGCGGCCCCGGCATGGGCATGGGCAAGAAGTCGCGCGGCAAGCAGGTTGCCCAGAAACAGGGCAAGAAGTCCAAGTCGAAGAACCCCGCCAAGGCTGCCCGCGAGCAGGCCGAGGCCGCGAAGAAGGCCGCTGCCGGCGAGGGCAAGGGCCAAGGCGGTTCCGCCTTCGGCGGCGCCGCGCAGGGTACGCCCGACGTCGCCGACTTCGACCCCAGCCAGCTGCCGCCGGAGATGCAGAAGCTGCTCGGCGGGAAGTGAGGCGACGGGCAGCTGCGGCTCCCGCCAGCCGGCCGCGCGGGCGCTCCTCAGCCCGGCCCGGCCCCGGTCCGCGCTACCTGCGGGTCGCGCCGAACGTCGACCCCCGCTGGTCGCGCCGGACGTCGACCCCCGCTGGTCGTGTCGGACGTCGACCCCCGCTGGTCGCGTCGGACGTCGGGCATCCGAGATCCGGCGCCCGGGATCCGGTGCTCCACCCGAGTTGATCGACGAGAACTTCCATTTTCTGGAAGATTTCGTCGATCAACTCGGTAGATCGGGGTGGTGAGAGGCCGTACTGGGCGTTTCGCAGAACAACTGCTCCACCGATCCTCGCCGCCATCGGCTTTGCTCCTGCCTCTGCCTCTGCCTCCGGTTCCTGGCCTCCCGGCTCGTGGTTCGTGACTCCCGGCCCCCAGCTCCTGGTTCGTGACTCCTGGTTCGTGGCTCCTCCGTCTTCGCCGTAGCACGAACGCGCCGGCAGTTCCGTTCCTCCCCAAGCGGCGTTATCCACAGCGCCGCAACTGGGGCGGATCTGGCTCTGAGGATTCGCCTACGGTCCAATGCCATGGCACTGCGACCACAGGATCTTGACGCGGGATCGATCTACTCGAGCGCGTGGCTCCGGCGGGAGCGCATGCATCCGCGATGCCTTGCGTCATCACAGATGACTCGTGTCCTGCCCGGCTTCTACACCCGTTCCGATGCTCCGGCTGACCTGCGGGCCATAGCTCTGACTGTTCAGAACTCCGTCTGCCCGGGAGCTGTGATCAGCCACGAGACGGCCGCCGAGCTCTTTGAATTCCCCCTTCCACCTGAGCTCAGCCGAGAGGGTGGAGCGTCGGTGCATTGCCGGGCCGAAAAGGGAACATCCGCTCGAGCGTCCGCACTGCTCACGGTGCACATCCGGAGTGGAGCGCCGGTGATCCGACGACATGGCGTCGTGATGTCCCATCCGGTGATCGCCCTCCAGGAGATCGCGCCGAGAATGTCATTCGGCGAGCTCGTGGCGTGTGTCGACGCTCTCGCCGCGACTCGTTTCGGAACGGCTTATCGCATACCCCTCAGTGAGATCAGGACACTCGTCGAAAGCAGGAAGGGCCGTGGCGCGTCGGCGCTGACGGAGGCAGCGACCCATGCTCGAGAGCGCGTGTGGTCCCCGAGGGAGACGACCATGCGACTGATGGTCCGCGGCCACGGGTACCCGGAGCCGTCGTTGAACCATGAGATCAGGGACCCTGCCACCGGGATCGTCTACTACATCGACCTCGCCTACCCGCAGTGGAGGGTCGCGATCGAGTACGACGGCGACGAGCATCGGACAGACAAGAGCCGATGGGAGAGTGACCTGCACAAGAACGACGTGCTGCACGCAGAGGGATGGGCCGTGCTGAGAGCATCTGCCGCAGACCTTCATCGCCCTCAGGACTTCTTCCTGCGCCTTGAGAGCGCGATTCGGGATTCTGCGAGGCGGGCGGTCGCCTGACCATCGAGGTACGACGCGTCGGTGATGCCGAGAAGGACCAACCTGTGCCTTGTGCCTTGTGCCTTGTGCCTTGTGCTCAGCGCCCAGTGTGTACAGAGTTGATCGACGAGAACTTCCAGATAGTGGAAGTTTTCGTCGATCAACTCTGGTGAGCGGGGGAGCGGGGAGAGGGGGAACGTTGAGAGCGCTGAGGTCGGCCGGGCTTGACTCGGCTGGGCCGGGCTGGGCCGGGCTGGGACGGGCTGGGCTGGGACGGGATGGGCTGGGACGGGATGGGCTGGCCCGGAGGTGCGCAGTGGCGGGGTGCCCGGGCAGCGCGGGACCCGCGGCCTCGTTAGGCTCGGACCATGAGCACCGATGCGCCCGAGAGCTCCCCGTCCCCGGTCCTGCACCTGAGGGGCCCGATCCTTCTGGGCGCCGAGCAGGAGATCACCGGCGCCTGGGTCGTCGGTGGCCGGATCCGTCATGAGCGCCCCGAGCTTCCGGCCGGGACCGAGATCCGTGAACTCGACGGCTTCGTGGTCCCCGGTCTCGCGGATCTGCACTGCCATCTCGGCATCGGGGACGACGGTGCCGGCACCACCCTGGCCACCGCCCGCGACCAGGCACTCACCGATCGCGACACCGGGGTGCTCCTCGTCCGCGACGCCGGATCGATCATCGACACCTCGTCGCTGCAGCATCACAGCGATCTCCCGCGCCTCATCCGCTGCGGGCGTCACCTCGCCCGGACCCGCCGCTACCTGCGCGGATACGCCCACGAGCTCGAGCCGGAGGAACTTCCTGCCGCGGTCACGGCCGAGGCCCGGCGCAGCGACGGCTGGGTCAAGCTGGTCGGTGACTGGATCGACCGCGACGCCGGCTACCTCACCCCGTGCTGGGACGGGGAGGACTTCGCGGCGGCCGCCCTCGCCGCGCATGAGGCCGGTGCCCGCATCACCACGCACACCTTCGATGAGGAGACTCTGCCGCTCGCCCTGGATGCCGGCTTCGACTGCCTCGAACACGCCACCGGGCTGACCGACGAGACCATCGCCCGCACCGCCGAGGCGGCCGTCCCCGTCGTCACCACCTTGGTCAACGTGGGCGAGTTCGAGTCCTACGCCGCCCAGGGGGAGACCAAGTTCCCCGCCTACGCGACGCACATGCGCCGACTGCGGGAAGCGCGCTACGACCGTACCGGCAACGCCCGGGACGCCGGGGTCGAGCTTCTGGTCGGCACCGACGCCGGGGGAGTGCTCGGCCACGGCATCATCCACGACGAGCTCGACGAACTGGCCCGGGCAGGGCTGAGCGCCACCGAGATCCTCCAGTCCGCGGCCTGGGGGCCGCGGGCCTTCCTGGGCGTCCCAGGGCTGGAGGACGGCGCCCCGGCGGACCTCCTCCTCGTGTCCGAGGATCCCCGTCAGGATCACCGCGCGCTGCGGGAGCGCAGCCACATCGTGCTGGATGGGGTCGTCGTCCTCGGGCGCTGACCATCGACGAGCCCCTCGGCGGCGTTGACGCACGGGGACGTTGACGCACGGGGACTCGGCGGGCCGAGCGCTCGCGTGACCCGTACCCTTTCCTCATGGATTCTCGGCCTGCACCGGGTGACGACGCCCGAGCCACGACCCCGCCCACCACCGACGGGGCCGGCGCCCCGGACCTCGAGGCAGCCGACGACGGCGCCCCACCCCGCTGGAAGCTGATCGGCCCGGGTCTGCTCGTCGCCGCGACCGGCATCGGCGCCGGCGACCTGGTCGCCACCCTGGTCGCGGGGTCCCGATTCGGGTATGCGCTCCTGTGGGCCGCCGTCGCGGGCGTGATCATCAAGATCTTCCTCGTCGAGGGCGCCGGCCGCTGGACCCTCGCCACCGGTCACTCGATCTTCGAAGGGTGGCGGCGGCTGGGGCGCTGGACCTCCTTCTACTTCGGTCCGTACATCGTCATCTGGGGCTTCGTGTACGGCGCGACGGCCATGTCGGCCTCCGCGCTGCCGCTGGTCGCCCTCGTCCCCCAGCTGCCGGTCATCGGTGACATCGAGTGGATCGCGCAGATCCCGTTGATCGTCTATGCGATCCTCACCGGACTGATCGGGGCCGCGCTGGTGTGGTTCGGTCACTACCGTCGGCTCGAGCTGCTCGTCGCGGTCCTGGTCGGGGTCATGTTCGTGACCGTCGTCGGCGCCGCGGTCGTCACGGTTCCGAACCTCGGGCAGATCGCGACGGGTCTGGTCCCGCGGATCCCCGAGGGAGGGCTCCTCTACACGCTGAGCATCGCGGGCGGCGTGGGCGGGACCATCACCCTGGCCGCCTACGGGTACTGGCTCACGGAGAAGGGCTGGTCCACCCCGCGCTGGATGAAGGTCATGCGTCTGGACAACGCGATGGCCTACGTGCTCTCCGGGATCTTCGTGATCGCGATGATGGTCGTCGGCGCCGAGCTGCTGTACTCCTCGGGCCTCGCGATCGGGGAGGGCGAGCAGGGGCTCGTCGATCTCGCGGACGTGCTCGCGGACCGCTACGGCGAGGCCATGAGCTACGTCTTCCTGATCGGCTTCTGGGCCTCGTCGTTCTCCTCGGTCCTCGGAGTCTGGAACGGGGTCTCGATCATGTTCGCCGACTTCCTCGGGGCGGCCCGCAAACTGCCCGAGGGTCATCGCGATCGCGGGATCGGCGGGCGCTACTACCGCTTCTACGTCCTCTGGCTGACCTTCCCGCCGATGCTCCTGCTCCTGCTCGGCAAGCCGGTGCAGGTGATCGTGGCCTATGGCGTGCTCGGCTCCCTGTTCATGCCGTTCCTTGCCCTGACCCTGCTGTTCCTGCTGAACTCGCGGCACGTGCCTGCGCCCTGGCGCAACGGGTGGGTGCTGAACCTGGTGCTCGCCGTGGTGGCGATGCTGTTCCTCGTCCTCGGCGTGAACCAGTTGATCGGTGCGATCGCGGGTCTCGGCGGTTGAGGCCCCGGGCCGTTCATCGGTGCCCAGGGGTGCGACGATCGGCGTCGTCGTCGCCGCTGTTCCCCTCTCGCAAGGGCAGCTGTGCCCCGGGGCACACCGGCACGGGTGGTGCGCCGGTCCGGATCCCTGGCATAATAATTGCCTGTATGCGCTCAGGCCGGCCCTCTACCTGCCTGAGCACGACACCCCGAGAACCGTCAGCGCCCGCATCACCCCACAGGCTGCGGCGGGACTCACCCGATCATCCCTGAAGGAGAGTCCACCCACGTGGCTGTCAAGATCCGACTGAAGCGCATGGGCAAGATCCGTGCACCGTTCTACCGCATCGTCGTCGCCGACTCGCGCAAGAAGCGCGACGGCGCCGTGATCGAGGAGATCGGCCTGTACCACCCGACCGAGGACCCCTCGGTCATCGAGGTCGAGTCCGAGCGTGCGCAGTACTGGCTCGGTGTGGGCGCACAGCCCACCGAGCAGGTCGCTGCCCTCCTCAAGATCACCGGTGACTGGCAGAAGGCCAAGGGTGAGAGCGACGCCGTCGGCTCCCTGAAGACCGCCGAGACCCGCAAGACCGCCGACGAGCTCATCGCCGACGCCGACAAGGCCGCGGTCGAGTCCCGCGCCGGGGCGAAGAAGGCCAAGGACGCCGAGGCGACCGCCGCCGAGGAGCCCGCCGTCGAGGCCGGTTCCGAGGAAGCGCCCGCCGAGGGCGAGACCACCGAGGACGCCGAAGCCGCCACGACCGACAAGGCTTGAGATGAGCGCCCGCGCCGAAGCCCTCGACCACCTCGTTCGCGGCATCGTCGATGATCCCGAGGCCGTGGGCGTGACCGAGAAGGACACTCGTCGCGGCCCGCTGCTCGAGGTCCGGGTCGGCGCCGCCGATCTGGGCCGCGTCATCGGCCGGTCCGGTCGCACCGCCCGTGCCCTGCGCACGGTCACCGCGGCCCTCTCGGATGATGACGTGCGCGTCGACATCGTCGACGTCGACCGGCGCTGAGGTGCCCCGTACGACCTCACGGAGCGGCACTGCTGGCATGAATGACGTGCCCCAGCAGTGCCGCTCCTGGCATGCACGGGCCCTGTCCGGTCCGGCCCGCGTCCGCGCCTCAGTCGCCCTGCTGGGCACCGTTCTGGTGCTGGCGGGATGCACCACCGCTGCGGGAGACCCCGAGCAGACGACCGGGCCCGAGGTCGCACGAACGGCCGAGTCCACCACCCCTGAACCAGCCCTCGCCGCCGCCTGCGAAGAGTTCTGGGACGACCCGGACTACACCGCGCCGTTGTCCCGCGTGATTCTGGACCGCGCCGCCACCGCTCCGGATGCGGGACCGTCGGACCCCTTCTTCTACGCCATGACCGGCGATGATATCGAGGCAGTCTTCGACAGCGCCCCGGAGGGTGCACAGCAGGCCGCGACGGAGCTGGCCGACTGGTTCCGCAGCGAACCCGAGCAGGGGGCGGAGGCCGATCGCGACGGCTTCCGTGCCGCCTGGGAAGGCATGGCCGGCGCCTGTGCGGATGCCTCGGTCGCTGCTGCCTGGGCGCAGCAGTCCGGCGAGGACGGCACCAAGCCTGCGGCCCTGACCTGCGCCGATGTGTTCGACACCCCGGGCACTCTGACCCATTTCGGTAACGCCAACGTCCTGACCTCGAACATGTTCAAGCTCGTCGGTCTCAGTGCGCGCACCGTTCCTTCGGATCGCAGCGCGGACGTGCAGGCCACGGCCGATCTGCTGGCCGGCGAGATCGCCGCGACCGATGACGACGACGTCCGCGCGGCCCTCGAACAGGTGCGCGCCCCCTTCCAGGACGCCCTGGACGGCGATGCCGCGTCCGAGGGGCTGCGCGAACCCCTGACCCAGCTCGGCACGGCGTGCGACGCCGTCGGGTACTCCTCGCCCGACCCCGGGGAGATCGAGAGCGGCGACGCCGCAGAAGAGGGAGGACTGGTATGAGCACTCTGGACGTCATCGTCGCCACGATCGGCAAGGCGCACGGGCTGCGCGGGGAGGTCGCGCTGAATCTGCGCACCGACCAGCCCGAGGAGCGGTTCCAGCCCGGCGTGGCCTTCGAGGTCGACACCCCCGCGGGACCACGGACCCTCACCGTGCTCGGCACGCGAGCGCAGCAGGACCGCTGGTACGTGACGTTCGACGAGGTCGCTGACCGCACGGACGCCGAATCGCTGCGGGGCGTGGAGCTCGCTCTGGCCGTGGACGCCACCGAGGAGGCCGACGAGGACCCTGACGCCTGGTACCCCTCCCAGCTCAAGGGCCTGGCGGTGCGCCACGTCGACGGTCGCGACCTCGGTACCGTCCTCGGCGTCGACCACTACCCGGCCCAGGATCTGCTGGTGGTGCGCACGCCGGACCAGAGGCGGGTGCAGCTGCCGCTGGTCGAGCAGCTCGTGCCCGAGGTGGACGTCGCGGCAGGCGTCGTCATCGCGAACCCTCCCGGCGGGCTCTTCGACGAACTCCCCGAGGACGAGCGGGGCCCCGAACCCGAGACCTCCGCACCCTCGTCGCGTGAGCAGCGCTGAGACCCCGATGCGCCTCGACGTCCTCACCATCTTCCCGGAGTACCTGGCCCCGCTCGAGCTGTCCCTGATCGGGAAGGCCCGTCGCGACGGGCTCGTCGATCTCCAGGTCCACGACCTGCGCACCTGGACCCACGACCGTCATCGCACCGTCGATGATTCCCCGCTGGGCGGGGGAGCGGGGATGGTCATGAAGCCCGAGCCCTGGGCGGAGGCCTTCGCCGCGGTGCGCGCCGCCGGCCAGGAGGAGCTCGGGGCCGACGTCGAACCCCTGGTCGTGTTCCCCAATCCAGCTGGCGCCCCGTTCGCCCAGGCCACCGCTCAGGAATGGTCCCAGTGCGAGTGGATCATCTTCGCCTGTGGCAGGTACGAGGGCATCGACGAACGCGTCTACGAGCATCTCGCCGACACCGGCTACGAGATCGCGCTGGCCTCCCTCGGCGACTACGTCCTCAACGGGGGAGAGGTCGCGGTCCTGGCGATCACCGAAGCCGTGGTGCGGCTGGTTCCCGGGGTCGTCGGCAACGCCGAGAGCCTCGTCGAGGAATCCCACTCCGACGGACTGCTCGAATACCCGCTCTACACCCGCCCTGCGACCTGGACCGACCCCGTCGGCGTCGTCCGCGAGGCACCGCCGATCCTGCTCTCGGGCGACCACGCGAAGATCGCCGCCTGGCGCCGGGAGCAATCCGTGCAGCGCACGGGAGACCGTCGGCCGGATCTGCTCGGGACACCCGACTCCGCGGGCACCGCGTCCTGAAGCTGGGGCCGCCGGGGGCCAGAGGACCCCGCACACCGGACCCCGTGACGGATCCGACACTCTGAGCTCGCGCTGACCAGGGTGATCGTGGGAGCTGGGGCTTGCCGCGCTCACGACGCGCTGGCAGAATGACCCCTTGTGCACACCGCGCGTGCCTCTGCCTCAGGGGAGGGACGCACCAAGCGGTCGGGCAGGTCCGTGGCGATGGGAGTTGCTGCCAGAGGCCCAGCACACCGGCACGAGGAGCCTGCTCCTCGCCGGATCGACAGTTCATGACGGGCGACCCGGTCACCCCGGGAAGACCCACGAACGAAGCTGTCCGACCTGAGGCGGAGGGCTGGAGATACAGATGCAGAAGCTCGATGAGCTCGACAAGGCGTCCCTGCGCGAAGACGTCCCCGATTTCCGCGCCGGCGACAACATCAAGGTGCACGTGAAGGTCATCGAGGGCAACCGCTCTCGTATCCAGATCTTCCAGGGCTACGTCATCGGCCGTCAGGGCCACGGCGTCGGCGAGACGTTCCGCGTTCGCAAGATCTCCTTCGGCGTCGGCGTGGAGCGCGTGTTCCCCGTCCACGCTCCGACCGTCGACAAGATCGAGGTCATCACCCGCGGCGACGTGCGCCGCGCGAAGCTGTACTACCTGCGCAAGCTCACGGGCAAGAAGGCCCGCATCAAGGAGAAGCGCAACTTCTGATCCGGGAATGACCCGCGACACCGCGAACAGACGGCGGCGGCCCCACCCTGTGGTGGCCGCCGCCGTCTGTGTCGTGCTGCTCCTGATCGGCGCCGGGGCCGTGCGGTACTTCGTGATCCAGCCGTTCCGCGTGCCCTCTGCCTCGATGGAGCCTGCGCTGACGGTGGGTGACGTGATCCTGGCGGATCGTTCCGAGCGCGGCAGCGCCGAGCGCGGCGAGATCGTCGTCTTCGACGGCACCGGGTACTTCGCCCCCTCGGCGGCGGACGGCGATCGGTACTGGGTCAAACGCGTCGTCGCCCTCGGCGGAGACCGGGTGCGATGCTGCGATTCCGGCGGCTCCCTCACGATCGACGGCGTCCCGCTGGAGGAGCCGTACCTGGCCGACGGCACCGTTGCCAGCACGATCGAGTTCGACCTGGAAGTTCCCGAGGGCCGCATGTTCGTGCTCGGTGACAACCGTGTCGATTCCACGGACTCTCGGCATCTGCTCGGCTCGCCCGGTGGCGGGATGATCCCGGTGGACCGTGTCGTAGGCGACGTCGACCTCATCGTGTGGCCTCTCACTCGTCGCGGTGAGCTGTGATCCGCAGATTGTGCGGATAAGATCGCCGCGATGAACGCGTCCGATGAAACCCGCCCTGCAGTGTCCGAGCCCGAGGACGCCCTATCCGGCGAGGACGCCTCCGGTGGGCACCGCGACGCGCAGCGGGCCCCTCGTCGCCAGCGCATGCCGCTCTGGCTGGACACCATGGTCACCATGGCCGTGGCACTGGTCATCGCCGTGCTGGTCAAGACGTTCCTGATCCAGCCGTTCTACATCCCCTCCGCCTCGATGAACCCCACGCTGCTCCAGGACGACAAGATCCTGGTGTCCAAGCTGACGCCCGGCGTGTTCGATCTGCACCGCGGCGACGTCATCGTCTTCGAGGACCCCGACAACTGGATCCCGGGCGACGCCACCGAGAACCCCACCCCGCGAGTGCGGGTGATGATGGTGCTCAGCATGGTCGGGCTCGCCCCGGACCCGTCGCAGGACCACCTGGTCAAACGATTGATCGGCCTTCCCGGCGACCATGTCGTCTGCGCGGATCAGGGCGCTGCCCTCGAGGTCAATGGTGTTGCGCTCGAGGAGCCGTACATCAACTCTGGGACGTCTGCATGCCAGGCCGCGTTCGATGTCACCGTGCCCGAGGACAGGGTCTGGGTGATGGGCGACAACCGGCATGCCTCCGCGGACTCCGCGTGGCACGAGTCCCAGGGTGAGAACGGGTTCGTCCCCGAAGCCAATATCACCGGGAAGGCCGAGGTCATCTTCTGGCCCGCCGGCCGCTGGACCGGCCTCGGCGAGGGCCGCGATGCCTTCGCCGACGTGCTCGATCAGCCGTGACCGGCGCGGCACCCACCCTCGACGTCGAGCTCGCCCTGGCGGCCCGCTGCGGGCCGGGACGACGCATCGTCGTCGGGATCGACGAGGTCGGTCGCGGGGCCCTGGCCGGCCCCGTCGCGATCGGCGCCTGCGCCCTCGAGGTCATCGACGGACGCGCCGGGACCCTGCCCGAGGGTGTGCGGGACTCCAAGAAGCTCACCGCGCGTCGCCGGGAGGCACTGGTCGATCCGATCCTGGAATCGGTGCACGCCGGCGCCGTGGGCTGGGCGAGCGCGGCAGAAGTCGATGAGATCGGCATCATCGGCGCCCTGACCCGCGCTGCGCTGCGCGCCCTCGACGGCCTCGACATCCCGATCGACGCGATCCTCCTGGACGGGAACGTCGATGTGCTCTCTGCGGAGCTGGTCGCGACCGGCCGGGCCACCCCGCTGGTCGAGCTGCGGGTCGCCGCCGATCGCGACTGTGCCAGCGTGGCCGCCGCCAGCATCCTCGCGAAGGTGGCCCGGGACGCACGGATGGTCGAGTTCGATGAGCTGGCTCCCGAGTACTGCTGGGCGTCCAACAAGGGGTACGGCTCGGCCGTGCACCGGGAGGCGATCGATCGTCTGGGTGCGCATGAGCATCACCGTCGCAGCTGGCGACTGGGGTCCGCTCCGGCCCCGCTCCCGGCCCTGCCCACGGCATCCGGCCCCGCTGGCGTACTGTGGGGCGACCAGTGGCATCCCCATCAGGACCAGCAGAAGGAGGAGCGTCGGTGAGCGCGCAGGATCTCGAGAATTACGAGTCCGACCTCGAACTCCAGCTTTTCCGCGAGTACCGCGACGTGGTCAGCCTGTTCACCTACGTGGTCGAGACAGAACGTCGCTTCTATCTCGCCAATCAGGTCGACCTGCAGGTCCGTTCCGGCGGCGGTGAGGTCTTCTACGAGCTGCGCCTGGCCGACGTGTGGGTCTGGGACATCTACCGCTCCAACCGCTTCGTGCGATCGGTGCGCGTGGTGACGTTCAAGGACGTCAACATCGAAGAGCTCAACAAGCCTGACATCTCGCTGCCCTGAGCGGCGGCCGGCTGCAGCCGTCTGTCAGCGCCTCCGCTGACGGTGGTGCACCGCACTGCGGCTCGCGCTCGGGTCAGCGCATGACGCCGCCGATCATCGTTCCTCCCCAGAGGGTGCTTGTCCCCAACGCCGGCACGCGCCGTGCGCTGAAGCGGGCGCCGAGCCAGGCTGACGGGCATGAACTCCCTCGCCTCCGCCCCGCCACCCACGTCAGACGGTGACCTGCGCCCACGCCCTCCGACCGCGGCCGCGACCACCGAGAGAACCGATCCACCACGGAGGGCCGAGGCAGCGAGTACGACATCGGGTGAGCCCGTCGCCGACGACGTCGCCGGCTCTGCAGCCCGCCCGCGCATTCCCGGCCCCGCGGCCGATCCGCCTGTCGCCGGCCCCTCGGCTCCACCCCGGCAGCGCCGGGTCGCAGAGATGTCCACGACTGAGCTGGGCCGGGCGGGGGAGGACCTCGCCGCCGAGCACCTGGTCGCCTGTGGCTGGCAGATCATCGAGCGCAACCTGCGGCTGAACCAAGGGGAGCTGGACATCGTCGCCCTCGCCCACACCACGCTCGTCTTCGTCGAGGTCAAGACGCGACGCACATTCGTCACCGGGGTTCCACAGGCCGCCGTGACCCCCGCCAAACTGCGTCGCCTGCGACGTCTCGCCGGGGAGTACCTCATGGAGCGCTCCACCCCGCACCGGGATGTCCGTATCGATGTGGTCGCCGTCCACGCACACCTCGACGGCACGTTCTCCCTCGAGCACCTCGAAGCGGTCTCCTGATGGGGCATGCGCGCACGCTCTCGATCAGTCTCACCGGCCTCGACGGAACCTTGGTCGAAGTGGAGGCCGACGTCTCCCCGGGGCTGCCCGCCTTCTCCCTCGTGGGCCTGCCGGATTCTTCGATGCTGCAGGCCAGGGAGAGGGTCCGGGCAGCCGCAGCCCGCAGCGGTGTTCGTCTTGCTCCCCGTCGCATCACCGTGAACATGACGCCTGCGTGGCAGCCCAAGCATGGCTCCGGGTTCGACCTCGCCATCGCCATGGCGGTCGTGGACGCGCAAGGCGATCTGCTGGTCCATCTCCCGGGAGACACCGTCGTGCTGGGCGAGCTGGGACTGGATGGCCGTGTCCGCCCGATCCCCGGGGTGCTTCCGGCTCTGCTGGCAGCCCGCTCCTTGGGGATCAACCGGGCCATCGTTCCCGAGCAGAACCTGCCGGAGGCACGGCTGGTCGACGGGGTCGAGGTTGACGGTGCCGCGGACCTGACCGGCGTCCTGCATCGTTTCGGCGCCGACGTCCCTCCCTCGCCGGAGCGCCAGCTGCTGGACCTGGCGCGCCCGAGCGATGAGGGCGAGCGCACCCATGCGTCGGGCTCACCGCCGGCGGACTTCGCAGATGTCGTCGGGCAGGCCCAGGCCCGTCGCGCCGCCGAGGTCTCTGCCGCGGGTGGGCACCACCTGCTGCTGATGGGCCCGCCGGGCGCGGGCAAGACGATGATCGCCTCGCGCATCCCGGGAATCCTCCCCGAGCTCGCTGTCGAGGAGTCCTTGACGGTCTCCGCGATCCATTCCCTCGCCGGCCGCTTCGACGCCCACGACGGGCTGCGCCGCTCGGCACCGTTCGAAAGCCCCCATCACACGGCGACCACTGCCGCCGTCGTGGGCGGAGGCTCCGGGCTTGCACGGCCCGGCGCGATCTCCCGGGCCCATGCCGGAGTGCTCTTCCTCGATGAGGCCCCTGAGTTCCCCTCCCGCGTGCTCGAGGCGTTGCGCGAGCCGCTGGAGACCGGGGACATCACCCTCCACAGGGCTCGGGGAGTCACCCGTTACCCGGCGCGATTCCAACTCGTGCTCGCGGCCAATCCCTGCCCGTGCGGGATGTCCTGGGGCAAGGGCGCCGACTGCACCTGCACTCCGTTGCAGCGTCGCCGCTACCTGGCCAGATTGTCCGGACCGGTCCTTGATCGCATCGACATGCGGGTCCACGTGGGCCCGGTGAACATTCACCTCAGCAACGATCATGACGCCGAACCCAGCGCGGTCATCGCCCAGCGCGTGCTCGCAGCTCGACAGCGGCAGCGCCGACGCTTCGAGAATCATCCCTGGACGCTCAACGCGCAGCTGCCCGGCCCGCGACTACGACGCGATTTCGCCCCCGAACCGTCCGAGCGCCGTCTGCTCGACCACGCCGTCGCCCAGGGTCGCCTCACCCTGCGCGGGCACGACCGAGTCCTGCGACTGGCCTGGACCCTTGCCGACCTCGACGGGGCCGACCGCCCTGGCGCCGACCACATCGGCCATGCCCTCACCTTGCGCGAAGGAGAACCGCGATGACGACCTGGACCACTCCGGCGGAACCCACAGACCCGGAAGGCTCCGGCCAGCACCGCGACCGGGCACGCCGCAGGGACGATCGCATCGCCCGCATCACCTGGTCCCTGATCGCCGAGCCCGCGGATTCGATCGCTCTGCTGGCGCGCAACGAGCTGGGCGCCGCGGGCGCTCTGACGCTCGCCCGCGAGGGCACCGAGACCGAACTGCTGGCACGGCTCGGTGGTGACCTTCCGACGGATGTCGCCGAACCTGGCTCCGGGACGCATCGTCTGCGGGCCCGCCGCGCTTTGGCCCGCTGGCGCGCGCGGCTGCACGGGCTCGATATCGATGCCGTCCTGGACGACGCTGATCGACGGCGGATTCGGGTCCTCACTCCCGATGACCAGGAATGGCCCGTGCTGCTCGACGATCTGCAGGAGACCAGCCCTCATTGCCTGTGGATCCACGGCCCTGGTCGCCTGGACGAATTAGCGGCCGGCAGGACTGCTGCGATCGTCGGCTCCCGCGCGTCGACCCCCTACGGGGAGGACGCTGCCGCGTCCTTCGGAGCGGACTTCGCAGCGCGCGGCGGCACCGTGGTCTCCGGCGGCGCCTACGGGATCGATGCCGCCGCCCATCGGGGTGCTCTCGCGGCCGACGGAGGTGCCACGATCGGCGTTCTCGCGGGCGGACTCGACCGGCTGTACCCGCGCGGGAACACGGAGCTGCTCGAACGGATCCGCGAGCGCCACCTGCTGCTCAGCGAGGCGCCGCCGGGGACGGCGCCCACCCGATGGCGGTTCCTGGCCCGCAATCGCCTGATCGCTGCGCTCTCGCAGATAGTGGTGGTCGTCGAAGCGTCCTGGCGATCCGGAGCACTGTCCACCGCCCGCCTGGCCGACCAGCTCTCGCGGCCGGTCGGAGCTGTCCCGGGCCCGATCACCTCCGCGGCGAGCGCTGGGTGCCACCGGCTGATCCGCGAGCGAGGAGCGGTGATGATCACCGAATCGAGCGACCTGCTCGACCTGCTGCCGGGCGGGCCCGCCGCAGCGGAAGGGAGCTTCGCGGTACAGGACGAACTGGACCTGCTCAGCCCCGCCGACCGACGAGTCCTGGACGCCGTGCCACCGCGCTCCCGTCTCGGCATCGAGCAGATCGCCCGCGAGATCGGATTCGAGCCCCTCGAGGTCGAGTCCGCGCTGGCTCGCCTGGCACTGCTGGGTCTCGTGGAGAGGGCAGGGGAGCGGTTCCGACGCGCCCGTCCCGATCGCTGACACCCGGCCAGGGGAAGCCTCATGGGCGACACTGGGTCGTATGAGCAACGATCCGCGAGGCGCCGACGAGGCGGTCGTGCATGCCTTCGCCGAGCATCTCCGTCTCGAACGGGGGCGCTCGGAGCACACGGTGCGTGCCTATCACCGTGAAGCCGCCGATCTGCTCGAGCACCTGCGCGTGATCGAGCGCATCGAGCCATCCGAGCTCGATGTCGCTGCACTGCGCTCGTGGCTGGCGGCGCGATCGGAGACCGGTGCGGGAGCGAGCACCCTCGCCCGCTCTGCGGCTGCGGCCCGGACCTTCACCACCTGGCTCGCCGCCACGGGACGGATTCCGCACGACGTCGGAGGACGGCTGAAGGCCCCGCGGCGCGGCCGCCACCTGCCCACGGTGCTCTCCGGTGACCAGGCCGCAGACCTGCTCGATACGGCAGCCAGGCCGGAACACCGCCACCAGCAGGAACCCCGCGACGGGCAGGACAGCCTCCCCGGCGCCGCTGCGCAGCCTGAGAGCAGCGCGGGGCGTCCTGCAGAGGCCGAGCATGCGGCCGATCCCGTCGCGCGCGCGGTGCTGCTGCGTGATGCCGCCGTGCTCGAGCTGCTCTATTCCTCCGGCCTGCGGGTCTCCGAGCTGGTCGCCCTGAATCGCACCGGTATCGACCGTGCACAGCGCACCGTCCGGGTGCGCGGCAAGGGGGACAAGGAACGGATCGTCCCGGTCGGTGTTCCCGCGCTGGACGCCGTGGAGCAGTGGGAGGTATGGGGGCGGCCCGTCCTCGCAGACCGCAGTGCGAGTTCTGCCACGAACAAGGGTGAGGCCCTGTTCCTGGGCGTGCGAGGAGGCCGGCTCGGCGATCGCGCGGTGCGCACCGTGATCGACCGCTATGCGACCCGGGCCGGTATCGCCAAGCACGTCTCCCCGCACACCTTGCGCCACAGCGCCGCCACCCATCTCGTCGAAGGCGGAGCCGACCTGCGCAGCGTGCAGGACTTCCTCGGGCATTCCTCGCTCGCCACCACGCAGATCTACACGCACGTCAGCGCCGACCGGCTGCGGCGAACGATCGACCAGGCCCACCCGCGGGCCTGAGCGGCCAGATCCACTCGCGGACCCAGATTGTGCGCCGATCCCGTGCTGTTCCTGTTCACGACGGACGACGGACGACGGACGACGGACGACGGACTCAGGGCGATAGGGCGAACCGTCCGCCGGGACGCGCTCCTGCTGGCCGCGGGCGCGACCAGGACAGCGCAGGCTCCATGATCGGCACCGTCGACGCCGCGGGCCGCTCATCGCCCGCCGCGCCGGCCCCGCCGGAGGCACCGGACGTGCCGGACTGCGCAGCTGCCGGGATCTCGACCGTCCTCTCTCCACTGCCTTCGCCCCACGGCAGCAGCACGCTGGGACCTCGTGCTCCGAGCAGCAGCATCGGGTCGAGATAGCCCTGCCCGCGCCGCGCTCCCAGATGCAGGCACACCTGACCGGAGCAGTGCGAGGACTCGCCGGCGGCGATTGTGCCCAGCACCTCGCCTGCCTGCACCGTCTGCCCTTCCTCGACCGTTCCAGTCACCGGTTCGTAGGTCGAGATCAGTCCGTCGGCATGCAGCACGGAGACCACACCGCGACCGGCCACAGCACCGCTGAACCTCACCGTTCCCGCCTCCACGGCGTGGACCGGCGCACTCGACCCCGGCGCTGCGACGTCGATGCCGCGGTGGCCCGGCCCGTAGGGGCTATCGGGGGCGTCGAAGGCACCGACCACCGAGTGAGGAGGCGGGAGGGGCCATTGCCAGCGTGCGTCATCGGCGCGAGCCGTGCCGGGAATCGCGAACGCCACGACCAGGCACAGCACGAGAAGGACGATGCGGAGCACCCGACGGACGGGTCGCCGGTCGGCGCACGGCCGCTCGGGAGCGGGAGACGAAGTCATGCCCTGCATCCTCGCCCCAGCCGAGGCCCGGCGTCCGGGACGACGCCCGCACGGTGGACGAACGGCCCGTGGGGAGGAACGGTCAGACGGTGCCGGGGACCGGCACCGGTGCGCGACACACCCCGGCGTGACGCATGCCGCGCTATCTGGCGCGGCGACGTCGGATAGACTGTTTCCCAGCATCCGGACCATCCGGATGACTTCGCGTGCCCACCAGGGCTCGTCGGCCAACGGTCCTCGGCCGCTCCGCACCTCGCGTGCGGGACACCACCGGGGCGGCCGGCACCCCGGGCACCAGGCCTCGCACCGACCGGTGTCGGGGAGCAACCGAGAATGAAGGTCCTGCGCGATGACCACGGACGCCCACGGGCGAGTCGTGCGAGCCCAGGCCTAGAAAACAGAGGACACCATCATGGCAGTCGTCACCATGCGCCAGCTCCTGGAGAGCGGCGTCCACTTCGGTCACCAGACCCGTCGTTGGAACCCGAAGGTCCGTCGCTTCATCTTCACCGAGCGCAACGGCATCTACATCGTCGACCTGATGCAGACCCTGTCGTACATCGACAAGGCCTACGAGTTCGTCAGGCAGACCGTGTCCCACGGCGGCACCGTGCTGTTCGTCGGCACCAAGAAGCAGGCTCAGGAGTCCATCCAGGAGCAGGCCACCCGCGTGGGCATGCCCTACGTGAATCAGCGTTGGCTGGGTGGCATGCTCACCAACCTGCAGACCGTCTCCCAGCGTGTGAACCGCCTCAAGGAGCTCGAGCAGATCGACTTCGAGGATGTGGCCGCCTCCGGCCGCACCAAGAAGGAACTGCTGATGATGCGCCGCGAGAAGGACAAGCTGGAGCGGACCCTGGGCGGCATCCGCGATATGGCGAAGGCACCCTCCGCCGTGTGGATCGTGGACACGAACAAGGAGCACCTGGCCGTCGATGAGGCGCAGAAGCTCAACATCCCGGTCGTCGCGATCCTGGACACGAACTGCGATCCCGACGAGGTCACGTACCCGATCCCCGGCAACGATGACGCGATCCGCTCCGTCACGCTGCTGACCCGGGTCATCGCCGACGCGGTGGCCGCTGGTCTGCAGGAGCGCCACGCCAAGGCATCCGGTTCCGAGGGTGGAGAGAAGAACGTCTCCGCAGTCGCCGCGGAGCCGCTGGCCGAGTGGGAGCAGGAGCTGCTCAAGCAGTCCGAGGTCCAGCAGCAGGATGCACCGGCCGAGCAGTCGGTCGCCGCTGAGGGCACCACCGAGGCCGCTGCCGAGGAGACCCCGGCTGTGGAGACCCAGACCGAGGAGACCCCCGCTGTGGAGACCTCCGAGGAGACCGCCGCTGTGGAGACCTCCGAGGAGACCCCCGCCGAGGAGGCCCCCGCCGCGGAGACCTCCACCGAGGCCCCCACCGCCGAGTGATCACCGGGCCCGAGGACGACAGCGTCGTTCTCGGGCCCGTGCACGGGGACGGCGATGTGGATCGCCGTCCCCGTCACCTCCGTAAGCAGCTCCGACAAGGAAGAGGAACATGGCTAACTACACGGCCGCAGACATCAAGGAGATCCGCGAGACCACCGGCGCGGGCATGCTCGACGTCAAGAAGGCTCTCGACGAGGCCGATGGTGACAAGGCCAAGGCCGTCGAGCTGATCCGGGTCAAGGGACTCAAGGGCATCGCCAAGCGCGAGGGACGCACCGCCTCCGAGGGCCTCATCGCCGTCGACGTGCGCGACTCCGAGGGCGGTCAGACCGGCACCCTGGTCGAGCTCAACTCCGAGACCGACTTCGTGGCCAAGAACGACAAGTTCGTCGCCCTGGGCGACGAGGCCGTGGCCGCGGCCGTCGAGTCCGGTGCCGACGAGCCCGAGGAGTTGGCTGCCACCGCTTTCGGCGAGGCACTGACCAACGCCGGCGCCACCATGGGCGAGAAGATCCTGGTGCGTCGCATCGGTCGCGTCTCCGGTGACGCCGTCACCACCTACATGCACCGCACCAACAAGGACCTGCCCCCGCAGGTCGGCGTGCTCGTCGCCTCCGACAAGGCCGGTGCCGAGGTCGCACGCGACGTGGCGATGCACATCGCCGCGTTCTCCCCGACCTACCTCAGCCGCGAAGAGGTCCCCGAGGACATCGTCGAGAACGAGCGTCGCATCGCCGAGGAGACCGCGAAGAACGAGGGCAAGCCCGAGAAGGCCATCTCCAAGATCATCGAGGGTCGCCTCAACGGCTACTTCAAGGAGAACGTCCTGCTCGACCAGGCGTTCGCCAAGGATCCGAAGCAGAGCGTCGGCAAGATCGTCGAGGCGGTCGGTGGCACGCTCACCGGTTTCGTCCGCTTCCGCGTCGGAGGCTGACACCCCGGGAGCAGGGCCCGAGTGCCCCGCTCCCGTTGGTCGCGCGTGAGCGTGGCCACCGACCTGCGGCCCCGCACCATCGGTGCGGGGCCGCACCGGTATCATCGCCGAGGACCCAGCGCGGAAGGACCGACATGACCCAGACGTTCACGTCACCGATTCCTGTTCTCCCGAAGAGACAGGACGGACGTCGCGTCCTCCTGAAGCTCTCCGGTGAAGCCTTCGGAGGAGGCGCCGTCGGCGTCGACCCCGATGTCGTCTCCCGCGTTGCCGGTGAGATCGCCGAGGGAGTTGCCCAGGGCGTCGAGTGCGCCATCGTCGTCGGCGGAGGAAACTTCTTCCGCGGGGCGGAACTGTCCCAGCGCGGGATGGACCGTCGCCGCGCCGACTACATGGGCATGCTCGGCACTGTCATGAACTGCCTCGCCCTGCAGGACTTCCTCGAGCAGCGAGGCATCTCCACCCGCGTGCAGACCGCCATCGAGATGGGCCAGGTCGCCGAGCCGTACATCCCGCTGCGCGCCGTGCGCCACCTCGAGAAGGGCCGCGTCGTCATCTTCGGCGCCGGCGCCGGCATGCCGTACTTCTCGACGGACACCGTCGCGGTCCAGCGCGCCCTGGAGATCGGCTGCGAAGAGGTCCTCATGGCCAAGAACGGGGTCGACGGTGTCTACGATTCCGACCCCCGCACGAACCCGGACGCCAAGAAGCTGGAGCACATCACCTACAACGAGGCCCTCCAGAAGGGCCTCAAGGTCGTCGACTCCACCGCCTTCAGCCTGTGCATGGACAACGCCCAGCAGATGATGGTGTTCGGCCTCGACGCTCCCGGGAACATCACCCGGGCAATGCGCGGGGACCGCATCGGCACCGTCGTCACGTACGACTGATCGGGGCGCGGCGCGCCGCTCGGGGCCACCCCCGTCGGCGCACCCGTCCGCACCGGCGCGGCCCCTGGCCGCGCCCCACATCCCCGCCCGCCCGGGCTTGACGGTGCGGGACAATGGACGCCAACACCCATCGAGAACCGAGGAGCACCAGTGAGCGACGACACCGCCAGCATCCTGAAGGACGCCCAGGCCAAGATGTCCAAGTCCGTCGAGGTCACCAAGGAGGAATTCACCTCCATCCGCACCGGTCGCGCCAATGCCGCGATGTTCCAGGGCATCACGGTCGAGTACTACGGTGCGCCCACTCCGCTGAACCAGCTCGCCTCGCTGCAGTTCCCCGAGGCCCGCACCATCATCGTCACTCCCTTCGACAAGGGCGTGATGACGCAGGTCGAGTCGGCGCTGCGGTCCTCGGATCTGGGCGTGAACCCCACCAACAACGGCGACAACCTCCGTGTCGTGCTGCCGGCCCTCACCGAGGAGCGCCGCAAGGAGTATGTGAAGCTCGCCAAGGCCAAGGCGGAGGACGGCCGCGTCGCGGTGCGCGGCTCCCGCGGCCACGCGAAGAAGGCCCTCGAGAAGCTGGTCAAGGACAAGGAGATCGGCGAGGACGAGGGCGCTCGTGCCGAGAAGGAGCTCGAGTCCGTGACCAAGAAGTACATCGAGCAGATCGACGAGGCGTTCGGCGTCAAGGAGACGGAGCTGGAGACGATCTGACAACCCGCTCGACGTCTCGACGCACCCTGTGAGCACCGACCCGGATCACTTGCGACACCCGACCGCCTCGACCCTCGTCGAGACGGCCGCCGGTGCGGTCGAACCGACCCCGGTGCACGCCAAGCGGCGAGGGGCGGGACGCAACCTGCCGGCAGCCATCGCTGTCGGTCTGGCTCTCGGAGCAGTGGTGCTCGGTGCGCTGTTCCTGCTCCCGCAGGCATTCCCGGTGCTGGTCGCGATCGTCATGGTGCTCGCAGTCCTCGAGCTGACCCGCGCGCTGGCCCACGGCGGGCTGCGGGTTCCGGCGGTGCCCCTGCTCGTCGGCGTGACGGGCATGGCGGTCTCCACCGCCGTCTTCGACGTGGAGGGCCTGCTGGTCTCCACCGCCGTCGCGGTCTGCGTGCTGATCCTGTGGCGGGTCTCCGAATCGATGGGCCTGACGGCGCTGCGTGACGTGGCCGGGGGCGTGTTCTGCCTGGCCTGGGTGGCGTTCCTCGGGTGCTTCACCCTGCTGCTGTTCGGCCAGGATCAGGGTCCCCTGCTGGTTCTGCTGGCCGTGCTCGGCCCGGTGGGCAATGACATCGGTGGGTACGTCGCCGGAGTCCTGTTCGGCTCCCACCCGATGGCCCCGAGCGTCAGCCCCAAGAAGAGCTGGGAGGGCTTCGCCGGCTCGATGGTGCTGGGCACCGCCGCGGTCACCTCCGTGGGCGTGCTCGCGCTGGACCTCCCCTGGTGGGCGGGCGTGATCCTCGGCGTCGTCCTGGTGATCGTCTCCACCTGCGGAGACCTCTCCGAATCGCTGCTGAAGCGGGATCTGGGGATCAAGGACATGGGACATCTGCTACCCGGCCACGGGGGAGTGCTGGATCGGGTGGACTCGATCCTGCTCGCCGCCCCCACCACCTACATCATGCTGGAGGTCCTGCTGCCATGAACAGCTCCACCGAACGATCCGAGACGACCCCGCCCGCCGGGGCCGTCGACCTTCCCGACCTCTCCCGAGAGGCCGTGCCCGGCGAGGAGATCGCCCTCGCGCCCGGGCAGCTGCAGCTGCGGCCCGCGCGCCGCGGCAAGGCGCCGTCGCACCTGGCGGACCTCACCCTGGCCGAGCGCATCGCCGCGGTCGAGGAGATGGGGCTGCCGGGCTTCCGGGCCAAGCAGCTCTCCGTGCACTACTTCGAGCATTTCACCACGAACCCCGACGACCTCACGGACCTTCCCAAGGACCGCCGCGAGGAGCTCGTCTCCCGCTTCTTCCCCGAACTGCTGACGCTCGTCTCCCGGCAGTCCGCGGACCACGGCGCCACCCAGAAGTTCCTGTGGAAGCTGTTCGACGGGCCGATGGTCGAATCGGTGCTCATGCGCTACAGCGACCGCGTGACCCTTTGCATCTCCTCTGAAGCGGGCTGCGGGATGAACTGCCCCTTCTGCGCCACCGGCCAGATGGGACTGACCCGCAACCTCTCCGCCGCCGAGATCCTCGAGCAGGTGCGCATCGCCAACCAGATGCTCGCCGCCGGTGAGCTGCCCGGGGGCACCGGGCGCGTCTCCAACATCGTGTTCATGGGGATGGGGGAGCCGCTGGCGAACTACCGTCCCGTGGCGACCGTGTGCCGGCGCCTGAACGCTCCGGCGCCCGAGGGCTTCGGTGTGGGCGCGCGTCACATCACGGTCTCGACCGTGGGTCTGGCCCCTGCGGTGCGCAAGCTGACGCGGGAGAAGATCCCGCTCACGCTCGCCGTCTCCCTGCACGCCCCGGACGACGCGCTGCGCAATGAGCTGGTGCCGATCAATACTCGCTTCGACGTCGACGAGATCCTCGACGCCGCCTACGAGTACTTCGAGACCACCGGGCGCCGGGTGAGCATCGAATACGCGTTGATCCGCGACATCAACGACCAGGCGCACCGCGCCCAGCTGCTGGCCGACCGGCTGATCGCCAAGGGCGGTGCCCACTGGATCCACGTCAACCCGATCCCGCTGAACCCCGTCAAGGGCTCGAAGTGGACCGCCTCGGACCCGTTCGTGGAGAAGCAGTTCGTGCAGACCCTGCGCGACAACGGCATCTCGGCGACCATCCGCGACACTCGCGGCTCCGACATCGACGGCGCGTGCGGCCAGCTGGCCGCGGAGGTCCTCGAGACCGACGAGCATCGCGAGGACCGCGAGGCGCGCATCGAGCGCGTCGAGGCCGTCGCAGCCGGGGGCGAGTGAGCCGGCGCCGATGAAGGTCACGTCCACGACAGTGCAGCTCGCCGAGGCCCATGCCTTCCCCGAGGTCGACGCCTCTCTCGACACCCTCGAGCGTGCGGGGGTGCGCCAGGTCGGGACCCTCGCCGCGCAGGACCTGCTGCGCGCGCCGCACGCCTCCCCGCACCCCACTGCCCGCGCCGCTACAGTGGGACACCGACAGCACCGAGGAAGGATCCACTGGTGAGCACATCGTTCGAGCGTGTCTCTCGCTTCAGCGTCGGATACGACATGCACGAGGTCGACGAGTTCCTCGCCCGTGCCCGCACCGCCTATGAGGGTCGTGAAGCCGGTTTCAGCGGCGCCGACATCACCTCGGCCAGTTTCGGGACCGAGCGCGGCGGGTACGACATGCGCGTCGTCGACGAGGCGCTGGACCGTCTTTCCGACGCCTTCGCGCTGCAGTCCCGGGACGACGCCATCGCCGCGAAGGGCGAAGGGGTCTGGGTCGCGCAGCTCACCGAGCGCGCGGAGACCCTCAAGGAGCGCTTGGAGCGACCCGCCGGGGACCGTTTCGCGCCGGCCGCCCAGGGCGAACCGTCCTACGACCGGACCGACGTCGACGCCCTGTGCGATCAACTGGTCGCCTACTTCACGGACGGGCTGCCGATGAGCGTCGACGATGTGCGGCGTGCCGCGTTCCGTCGGCGCCGCGGCTCCGAGGGGTACCGCGAGGCCGTGGTCGACGTCTATCTCGACCACGTCGCGGACGTGATGGCCTCCGTGCCGTGACCGGTACCGCCGAGCGCCGGCTGGTTCTGCTGGGCGCCACCGGGTCCATCGGCGCCCAGAGCCTCGAGGTCCTGGCCCGGTACCCGGGCATCGCCCGGCTGCATGGGCTCGCCGTCGGGGGATCACGACCGCAGCAGGTCGCGGAGCAGGTGCTGGTCCATCGGCCCGAGAGACTCGTGGTCGCCGATCCCGGGCACGCCGAGACCATCGAGCGCACCGTCACCGTCGCCTGCGCCGACGCGGGTATCGCCACGCCGCGCATCGACGCGGGCCAGAACGCCGTGATCGACCTCGCCGGCTCCCTCGGCGATCACGACGTGGTGCTCAACGCCATTACCGGCTCCGTCGGTCTGCTGCCCACCCTCGCCGCGCTCACCTCCGGTGCCCGACTCGCACTGGCCAACAAGGAATCACTCGTCGTCGGCGGCCACCTCGTCACCGCGGCGGCGGCGCCGGGCCAGATCCTGCCGGTCGATTCGGAGCACACGGCGATCGCGCAGGCACTGGCAGGGGTCCGCCCGGATCAGGTCTCGCGCCTGGTGGTCACCGCCTCCGGGGGGCCGTTCCGGGGGCGCACCCGGGAACAGCTCGCGACCGTGACGCCCGAACAGGCGCTCGCGCACCCCACCTGGGCGATGGGCCGCGTGATCACCACGAATTCTGCGACGCTGGTCAACAAGGCCCTCGAGGTCATCGAGGCCTGCTTCCAGTTCGACCTGCCCGAGGACCGCGTCGACGTGGTCGTCCACCCGCAGTCGATCGTCCATTCGATGGTGACCCTCGTCGACGGCTCCACGATCGCGCAGGCCAGCCCGCCCGATATGCGTCACGCCATCGGCTGGGCCCTCGCCCATCCCGAGAAGCTGCCCGGCCTCGCCGCCGCGCTCGACTTCTCCGCCGCCCAGTCCTGGACCTTCGAACCGGTCGACGAGGACACCTTCCCCGCGATCGCCATCGCACGCGCCTCCCACCGCGAGGGCGGGGGAGCGATGGCCGCATACAATGCCGCGAACGAGGAGGCGGTCGATGCCTTCTTCGCCGGCGACCTCAGCTTCCTCGGGATCACCGAGCTCATCCGCGAGGTGCTCGACCACCCGCGACGGCCGCGTGCCGATCTCACCGACGGTGTGGACGGGGTGCTCGCGGTGGAGACCTGGGCCCGCGGCGCCGCGCGCTCCCTGATCGGCGAACAGGGTCGATGAGCGCGCTGCTGTTCGTCCTCGGTGTCGTCGTCGTCGCCCTCGGCCTGGCGGTCTCGATCGCGCTGCACGAGATCGGCCACCTGCTCCCGGCCAAGCTGTTCGGGGTCCGTGTCACCCAGTACATGATCGGCTTCGGCCCGACGGTGCTCTCGCGCACCCGGGGTGAGACCGAGTACGGACTCAAGGCGATCCCGCTGGGTGGGTACATCCGCATGATCGGCATGTTCCCGCCGCACCGAGGCGAACCCGAAGGCACCATCCGAGAGGACTCCACCGGGTTCCTGCAGCAGATGTCGCAGATGTCCGAGGATGCCAAAGCGTACGAGACCTCCCAGTACGGCCCCGAGGACGCGCACCGGACGTTCGTCGCGCTCTCCGTACCCAAGAAGCTCGTGGTGATGCTCGGCGGGCCGGCCATGAACCTGCTGATCTCGATCGTGCTGATGACCGTGATGGTCACAGGCATCGGTCTGCCCGCGGTCACTCCGACCGTGCAGTCCGTCTCCGAATGCGTGCTCCCGGCCGACGCCCCCGCCGATACCACCTGCGAGGGCGAGCAGGAGGCGCCCGCCCTCGCCGCAGGGATCCGGCCCGGCGACACCCTGGTGGAGATCGACGGCCACGAGATCGAGACCTGGTCGGACGTGACGGTCGCGATCCGTGCCAGCGGAGACCGCGCCGTGCCGGTCGTCGTCGAGCGCGACGGCAAGGCCCGCGAGCTCGAGGCCACCCCGATCGTGGACGCCCGTCCGGTGCTCGACGAGGACGGCGCCGCCGTGTACGACGCGCAGGGGGACCTGGTGACTGAGCAGGTCGGTTTCCTCGGGATCTCGGGCACGCCCGACCTGGTGCCGCAGTCCCCGGCCGTGGTGCCGGAGATGGCCTGGTCGGCCTTCACCCAGACCGGGAGGCTCATCCTCACGCTGCCGGTGCGGCTGTACGAGGTCGGCCAAGCTGCCTTCGGCAGCGCCGAGCGCGACCCCAATGGCCCGCTCGGCGTGGTCGGGGTCTCCCGCCTCGCCGGGGAGATCGCCGCCGCGGACCAGCCCGGATTCGAACTGCGGGAGAAGGTCGGCACGATGATCTCGATGCTGGCCTCGCTGAACATGGCGCTGTTCGTGTTCAATCTGGTGCCGCTGATGCCCTTGGACGGCGGGCACGTGCTCGGCGCGCTGATCGAGGGCATCCGACGATTCATCGCGAAGCTGCGCGGGCGGCCCGATCCCGGGCCGGTGGACATGTCCCGCCTGCTGCCGCTGACCAACGCGGTCGCGATCGTCTTCATCCTCATGACGGTGCTGCTGCTCTACGCCGACATCGTCAAACCCATCACGCTGTTCCCCTGACACCGGGCCCCTCGTGACGTGCATTCGCGCTGTCCTTCCCCGTCGTCAGCACAGTGCGAGTCCGCGTCCTGGAACGGCAGCGGGGGAAGAATCAGGGGCCGGGAGAGCCAGGTGGTGAGGGACTCGCGGTGTGTGCGCCGCGCCACCGCAGGCGTGCAGGAGCAGTGGAGGTGTCGCACCTGACCCTCCAGAGCGCCGGGACGAGTCCATAATGGAGGGGTGACTTCAGTGAGCCTCGGGATCCCGTCCGTCAAGCAGCCGCCGCCGGTCCTCGCACCGCGCCGGAAGACCCGCAAGGTCAAGCTCGGAAACATCTATGTCGGTGGTGATGCTCCGATCACCGTGCAATCGATGACGACCACGCCGACGCATGACATCAACGCGACGCTCCAGCAGATCGCGGAGCTGACCGCCGCCGGTTGCGACATCGTGCGCGTGGCGTGTCCGCGCCAGGAGGACGCCGATGCCCTCAAGGCCATCGCGGCCAAGTCGCCGATCCCGGTGATCGCCGACATCCACTTCCAGCCCAAGTACGTCTTCGCGGCGATCGAGGCGGGGTGCGCGGGGGTCCGCGTGAACCCCGGCAACATCCGTCGCTTCGACGATCAGGTCAAGGACATCGCCCAGGCCGCGAAGGACCACGGCACCGCGCTGCGCATCGGCGTCAACGCCGGCAGCATCGACCAGCGCATGATGACGGCGGACCGGGTCACCCCGGAGGCGCTCGTCGCCTCCGCGAAGTGGGAGGCCTCGCTGTTCGAGGAGCACGACTTCCACGACTTCGGCATCTCCGTGAAGCACAACGACCCCGTGATCATGGTCGACGCGTACCGTCAGCTGTCCGCAGAGGGCGACTGGCCGCTGCACCTCGGCGTCACCGAGGCCGGCCCCGCCTTCCAGGGCACGATCAAGTCCTCCGTCGCCTTCGGCATCCTGCTGGGCCAGGGGATCGGCGACACCATCCGCGTCTCGCTCTCGGCCCCGCCGGTCGAAGAGGTCAAGGTCGGCATCCAGCTGCTGCAGTCGCTGAACCTCAAGGAGCGCAAACTGGACATCGTCTCCTGCCCCTCCTGCGGCCGTGCCCAGGTGGACGTCTACACCCTGGCCGAGGAGGTCACCGAAGGCCTCAAGCACCTCGAGGTCCCGCTGCGCGTCGCCGTCATGGGCTGCGTCGTCAACGGCCCGGGCGAGGCCCGGGAGGCAGATCTCGGAGTCGCCTCCGGCAACGGCAAGGGCCAGATCTTCGTCAAGGGCAAGGTCATCAAGACCGTCCCCGAGGCCGATATCGTCGAGACCCTGCTGGCGGAGGCCAATCGCATCGCCGCCGAGATGGAGGGCGAGGACGACGCCACCACCGCCGGCGCCGCGTCGGTCTCCGTGGGCTGACGCCCATGTTCCGGCGTGGAGGGCGGGTCCGAGCGATCCGCCCCAGTGGTCTCGACGTCGCACTCGCGCACGCGCTCACCGACCCGGTGACCAATGCGCTCGCGGGCGCGCGTCTGCAGGAGGTGGGGCGCAGCGCCGCAGTCTCCCAGGAGTTCTCCCTGGCCGGGGACGAACAGCGGCCCGAGGGTCTGCTCTGGCACGGGGTGAACGTCTCCCCGTTGTCTGCAACCGGGCTGGCGCTCGGTGAGTTCGGCCGCCATCTGGCGGCCCGCAATCGCCGCTCCAGCTCGGTGGTCGGTGCCCGCGCCGCTGTCGAGAAGCTGTGGGAGTCGTTGTCTGCGGACTGGGCCCGGGACGTGCGGGAGTACCGCTGGAGCCAGCCGCTGCTGATGGCCGATGAGACCGCGCACCTCGTCACCTCGGAGCTGCGTGCGGCTGTACCGGGCGAGGAGAGCATGGTCTTCCCGGCCGCGGTCGCGATGTTCCGCGAGGAGGTCGGGGTGGACCCGATGCTGGGGGACGGCGGCCGTTCCTACCGGGCCCGTGTCGAAGGGCTGATCCATCACGGGCGCACCTATGTCGTGATCGAGGACGGCGTGGTGCTGTTCAAGGCCGACGTCGGCGCTCTGTTCGGGCCGGTCGCCCAGATCCATGGGGTGTGGGTGCGGCCGGATCACCGTGGCCGCGGAATCGGCCGGACGGCCATGGCGGAGCTGGTGCGCCAGGTGCGCCGTGACCACGCTCCGCAGGTCTCCCTGTACGTCAACGATTTCAACGAGGCCGCGCGCCGAGCCTATGCCGCTGCCGGATTCCGCCAGGTCGGCGAGCTCTCGACGATCCTGTTCTGAGGGCTCCTGCCTCTGCTGCGCCGGGCGCGGTGAACTCCGTCGCCTGGGCCGGTGCCGTACCAGGTCATTCCCGGCTCAGCGTCTCGAGAGCCAGCAGCACGTTCGCCGCGGTCCAGGCGAGCGGAGCGACGGCGGCCGGGCGCCCGTCGAACAGCACCTTCTCCGGGATCGAGCCGGCCTCGGTGCGGTGCTCGGCGATCCAGGCGAGGATCTCCAACGCGGCAGTACTTTCACCGGCCCGGGCGAGAGCCAGCCCGAGCAGACTGGTCGAGGGCGTCCAGCTGATCCCGTCCTCGCGCCAGGAGGCGCCCGGGGCGATGCCGCCTCCGGGGCGTGCGAGCTCCTGCCGCAGGGAGACCAGCTGATCGGTCGGGACCAGGTCGTGGCAGCCGGTCGCATCGAGGAACGCCAGCGCGGAGTCCGGGCCCCCGCTGCGGCGGTAGCGCTGGAAGCCGTTCGCCCCGAAGGACTCGGTCAGCAGGAGGGCGAAGGAGTCGGCGGCGCCCTGAGTCCGGTCGGAGCCGGTCAGTGCGGCGCCTCCGCGCAGGCCGGCGAGCGTGGCAGTCATGATGCCGAGCGTCACGCTGCGTTCTCGCACCTCCCAGTAATCCGGGGAGACCGGAGGCATGCCACTGCCGTCGCGGGTCGCGGCGAGCAGGGCCTCCTGGGAGGTGCTGATCAGACGGGACAGGCGATCGATCGCGGCGTCGCGACGAGGCTCGGGCAGGGCCCCCGTGACCTCGGCGGCTGCCCAGAGCACGAGGCCCGTCCCATCGAACTGGCGGCGACGGTCATCCGGTGCCCGATCGGTTCCGGGCACGTAGCGCGCCTCGAACCACCCGTCGGCCGATTGGAGGGATTGCAGGTGCTCGAGAGCGGCGAGGGCCCGCTCGACATGACCGACGCGAGCGAGTGCGACCGCGCAGAACGCCGTATCCCGTGGCCAGATGAACCGCCAGTTCTTGGTCCAGGCGGCGACGGGTGCCGGCAGCGCGTCTCCGAGGATCCACAGGTCGGCCAGGGCCGACTCCGCGAGGGACTCCAGCTGGGCTCGCCGTGGGTGGGCGGCGGCGAGGCGCGACCTCCAGGACTCGGTGCCGGCCCAGAACTCCCGCGAGCGCTCCCCGACCTCGGACCCCTCCGGGAGGGCGGCCAGCAGTCGTGTCCCGGGATGCATGGCGGCGTCGATGCCGTTGGCGCCCACCAGCACCCGCTCCTGCGTCGCGCCATAGGCGACGGTCTGCGACGACAGGGAGACGACGGCGCGGGGGTCGACCGGGGGAGCGACGAGACGGCTCACCGTGTACCCGCCCGCTCCGACGGCGCCCAGTACCGCGACGGCGCCGGCTCCGCGCAGCACGTGACGGCGGGAGGTGCCCCGGGACGGGTCGACCCGTGGATCCGCTCCCGCCGGCCGCTCGAAGGGGCTCGACCCCTCCGCGGCACGTCGTCCTGGCCAGTGCATCCGTTCAGAGTACTGGGCGCCCTCGAGGGCGCGCACGCAGCTGCTGCCGTTGGCCGCCTCGCACGGTTCCTGCCCAGTACGATGGACCCCGCATCCGCCACTGGTGGCGGTGGCGCCGAACCGCCCGCTGTGAAAGGCCGTGCCCCCATGATCCGTTTGTCGTCGTCCTTCGTCCGCACACTGCGGGAGGACCCGGCCGACGCCGAGGTCGCCAGCCACAAGCTGCTCGTGCGCGCCGGGTACGTCCGTCGCAGCGCCCCGGGCGTCTACACCTGGCTGCCGCTGGGGCTCAAGGTTCTGCGCAAGGTCGAGGCGATCGTGCGCCAGGAGCAGGAGGCGATCGGGGGCCAGGAGCTCGTGTTCTCGGCGTTGCAGCCGCGGGAGCCCTATGAGACGACCGGCCGCTGGGAGGACTACGGACCCACCGTGTTCCGCCTCCAGGACCGTCGCCAGGGGGACTACCTGCTCGCCCCCACCCACGAGGAGATGTTCACCCTCACCGTGAAGGATCTGTACAACTCGTACAAGGACCTCCCGGTGATGCTGTACCAGGTGCAGACGAAGTTCCGCGACGAGGCGCGCCCCCGCGCGGGCCTGCTGCGCACTCGCGAGTTCGTGATGAAGGACGCCTACTCCTTCGATATCGATGACGCCGGCCTGGACGCCTCCTACGAGAAGCAGCGCGGCGCCTACCAGCGCACTTTCGAGCGTCTCGGCCTGCCCACCGTGATCTGCCGGGCCGATGCCGGCGCCATGGGAGGTTCCCGCTCCGAGGAGTTCCTCCACCCGACAGCGGTGGGCGAGGACACCTTCGTGGTCTCCGACGGCGGCTACGCGGCGAACGTCGAAGCTGTCACCACCATCGCACCCCCCGCTCTGGATGATGCGGCCATCGCCGCCCTCCCGGCGATGCACGTCGAGGACACCCCCGGTGCGAGCACCATCGCCGCTCTGACCGATTTCTCCAACCGGGCCTTCCCCGGGAAGGGGCCGATCGCCGCGTCCGGGGAGTGGACCCGCTACGAGATGCTCAAGCACCTCGTCTACCTGCTGACCTACCCCGACGGCTCCACCGAACCGCTGGTGATCGCGCTGCCCGGCGACCGCGAGATCGACGACAAGCGTCTGGAGACCGCCGTCGCCCCGGCGGTCGCGACCCCGTTCACCGAGGCCGACTTCACGAAGCACCCCGTGCTCAAGAAGGGCTACATCGGCCCGGACGGCCTGGGCACGGAGTCCGATTCGGCGATCCGCTACGTGGTCGACCCCCGCGTGGTGCCCGGCACCTCCTGGGTCGCCGGTGCGGGGGAGAAGGACAAGCACGTCTACGACCTCGTCTTCGGTCGGGACTTCCACGCCGACGGCACCATCGAGGCCGCCGCGGTGCACGATGGTGATCCGGCTCCCGACGGCTCCGGCCCGATGCGGCTGACCCGGGGCATGGAGATGGGTCATATCTTCCAGCTGGGTCGCAAGTACGCCGAGGCGCTGGACCTCAAGGTGCTCGACGTCAACGGCAAGACCGTCGTCGTCACGATGGGCTCCTACGGGATCGGTGTCACTCGCGCGGTCGCCGCGATCGCGGAGCTCCACCACGACGACAAGGGCCTGGTCTGGCCGCGCCAGATCGCCCCGGCGGACGTGCACATCATGGCGACCGGCAAGGGTCAGGAGATCTTCGACGAGGCCGAACGGATCGGGACGGAGCTCGAGGCGCGTGGCCTCGAGGTGCTCTACGACGACCGCCCCAAGGTCTCCCCGGGTGTGAAGTTCAAGGACGCCGAACTGCTCGGTGTGCCCACCTCCGTGGTGGTCGGCAAGGGGCTGGCGACCGGTGTCGTCGAGGTCCGCGACCGTGCCCGCGGCACCCTCGAGGAAGTCTCGCCCGCAGACGTCGTCGAGGCCGTGGTCGCGGAGGTCCGCGGAGCCTGAGCGGCGCGGGACGGCCGGCAGCGACCGCTCCGGCCGTCCGAGGGCGGTCCGGTCACCCGCCGTCGCTGACCGCGGGGTCCTCGACCTCGAGGCTCGGCAACGGCTGCATGCCGCCGGCCAGACCCACCAGCACCTCCGCCTCCTCCATCGCAGCGACGATGGACAGGGGGCGGCGGGCGAACGGGGCCGCTCCCACCAGAGCGACGTGGTCCACGAGCAGGCCCTGGGCGAGCAGTGTCGGCAGTTCTGCGGCCATCTGCTCGTCCAGCGTGCCGCCGGGCAGAGCGTAGACCGCTTGTCGGGGGACCACCGGCGCATCGTCCTGCTCGGCCAGGGCCCCGAGCGCCTCGGCTCGCGCGCGGTGGCGTTCGCTGAGGGTGAGGTTCAGCTCGCTCTCGTCGGCCGACGTGCGGGCTGCCAGCACCTCGTGCACGTACCCGGCGTACCACTCCTCCTGCTGAGCGCGCTCGATCGTCGAGTGGTAATCGGTCGCGGCGCCGACCGACGGGGGGTCCGTCGTCGGGATCTCGCGGCTCGGCTCGATCTGCTCGGCCGTGCGGAGTGCGGGGACCTCGCCGGTGTGGGCCGCGAGATGGAAGCGGCGCACGCTCCAGGCTGTGTGGGCGGCGATCGCTGCCACCGGGCGGGCGAGGGAGCCGGAGACCTGTCGAGCGGCGTCCGTGGCCAGGTCGCGCAGTTCGACCAGCACGGCGACCATCTCTGCGCCGTCGCTCGGAGCATCGGCCGGAGCAGGGGAAGGGGTCTGGTCCGGTGCCGGATCCGTCGCGACCGCTTGTTCCCGTTCGGCCTGAGCGCCCGTCAGCAGCGCGCTGCGCTGGGCGGGCAGCGCCGAGACCAGGACCGCGAGGGCGGAGGACAGTGCAGGGTCCGCGGAGAGGTCCCCTCCCACTGCCTCCACGAGCGCGTCGGCCCCCGAGACGGCCCGATCCAGCACGGCGAGCAGATCGATCCGATACAGGTCGTCGATCCCGGGTGGAGGCGGCGTATAGGTCTCGGGGCCGCCGAGCCGGATCGGCCCGCACGCCGAGGAGGTGGCCGCGGTGAGCAGTCCGAGCGCACCTGCGGCGCCCGACCTCAGGACCCGGCGACGGGTGAGGGCGCGGGCTGCGGGGTGGTGATCATCGGGAGGGAGCACAGGAGGATTCTCGCATCGGGGCCGTTCCTGGAGGCGTCCACAGCTCGCGGACACTATCCTGGGTCCATCCCGTCGGGCGATTCGTCCCCGACGGACACAAAGGTATCCATATGCAGGAGGAGGTGAGCGAGCGATGAGCGACCTCGATGGCCAGATGGCCCACACCGCCCTGCGGGAGGCTGCAACCCGGATCCTTGCGGTCCATGACCTCGTGCTCGAGGACATCGTGGTGAAGGGTCCCCGGTCGATGCCCGAGGTGAGGTTGATCGTGGACCTGCCGGAGGACCAGCTCGGCAGCGCAGACCTCGACGCCGTCGCGACGGCGTCGCGGGAGCTGTCCGACGTGGTCGACGCCGACGACACGCTGCTGGGTCCGGACCCGGTCGTCCTGGAGATCACCACCCCCGGGGTGGATCGCGAGCTCACCGCTCCGCGGCACTTCCGTCGTTCCCGTGGTCGCCTGCTGACGCTGACCATCGACGACGTGCCCTACCGCGCCCGGCTGCTCGCCGTCACTGCCGCTGACGTCCTCCTGCTGCGCCAGGAGCCGGGACGCGATGATCGCGGCCGGCCCCGACGCCGTCCCGACGGCACGCCCGAGCGACTGGAGATCCCGGTCGCCGACGTCACCTCCGCCCGTGTCGAGGTCGAATTCGACCCGCCCGCCGACATCGCGCAGCTGATCGCTGACGCCGACCCCACCGCACTGAAGGAGAGCTGAGATGGACATCGATATGGGTGCCCTGCGGGCCCTCGAACGTGAGCGAGACATCCGACTTCCTGTCCTCCTGGACGCGATCCGCTCGGCTCTGCACGCTGCCTACCTGCACACCGACCATCCCGTGCGGGATTCCGAGGTGATCATCGACGAGCACACCGGGAAGGTCGCGGTGATCGCCCGGGAACGCGACAGCGACCGCGTGGTGGTGGAGGAGTGGGACGACACCCCCGAGAACTTCGGGCGGGTGGCGGCCTCGACGGCGCGCCAGGTGATCTTCCAGCGCATCCGTGACCTCGAGGACGAGGCGGTGCTCGGGGAGTACGCCGATCGTGCCGACGACATCGTCTCCGGCATCATCCAGCAGGGCCGTGATCCCCGCATGGTGCTGGTCGACCTCGGCGAGGTCGAGGCGGTGCTGCCTCCGCACGAGCGGGTGCCGGGGGAGGACTACTCCCACGGTCGACGATTGCGCGCCTACGTCACCGAGGCGCGTCGTGGGCCGAAGGGACCGCAGATCACGCTCTCGCGGTCGCACCCGAACCTGGTGCGGCGCCTGTTCGACCTCGAGGTCCCCGAAGTCGCCGACGGCACGGTCGAGATCGCCGGGCTCGCCCGCGAAGCCGGTCACCGCACCAAGATGGCCGTCCTGGCGACCGTTCCCGGCGTCAACGCCAAGGGCGCGTGCATCGGCCCCATGGGCGCCCGCGTGCGCTCGGTGATGAGCGAGCTGGCCGGGGAGAAGATCGACATCGTCGACTTCGACGAGGACCCCGCCACGTACGTCGCCAATGCGCTCTCGCCCTCGAAGGTCACCAGCGTCACGGTGATCGATGAGGTGGGTCGCGCGGTCCGCGCCATCGTGCCCGAGTCGCAGTTCTCGCTCGCCATCGGCAAGGACGGGCAGAACGCCCGACTCGCGGCGAAGCTCACCGGATGGAAGATCGATATCCGCCCGGACAGCGATCCCGTGCCCGAGGCCGCGCACAAGGTCGCACCGGACGCCGAGCCCAGCACTCCCGCAGGTCCCGCGGCCGATCTCTGAGATGTGGCCCACGCCTCGCGGGTGAGGGCGGTCCGTGGCGTTTCCGCTACACTGGCGAGGCTGTTCGTCCGGTGGTGACGCAGGCCGTTCGCGGTCGAGGACCCATGCAGACGGAAGCGCTCGGAACGGAGGTGGAGGCGTGCTCACCCACCCTTCGCACCCTCCGCCCGAGCGCACGTGCGTCGGCTGCCATCAGGTGGCTGCGCGCGATCAGTTGGTGCGTCTGGTACGGGAGTCCGCTCCCGACGGCGTCGCCCCGCGAGTCCGCGTCGATCCCACCGGATCGGCTCCCGGCCGCGGATCGTGGCTCCACCGCGACGCATCATGTCTCGACCTCGCCCTGCGGCGGGGCGGCTTCGCCAGGTCCTTCCGGGGCGCGGTCGACACCGGGTCCATAGCCCGGGATCTCGAGAACTCCGATTTCACCCGAACGTGGAACAGGTAGAAGAACCATGGACATCCGATGAGTACTCGGCAATGAGCACCTTCAGGAATTAATGGTCCGAGCCCTCTTGTCGGCCGGACCGAGACAGGAGAAATGTGGCTAAGGTCCGCGTCCACGAGCTCGCCAAGGAGCTCGGACACCCCAGTAAGATCGTTCTGCAGAAGCTGCAGGACATGGGCGAATTCGTTCGCTCCGCCTCCTCGACCATCGAGGCCCCCGTCGCCCGCCGTCTGCGGGAGGAGCTCCCCACCAAGGGTGGTGACAACACCTCCGCGACGAGCGCCCCGGCACCATCCGCAGCTCGTAAGCCCGGCGGCGCCCCCAAGCCCGGCAGCGTTCCGAAGCCCGGTGCCAAGCCTGCCGCCACGCCGGCACCGACCGAGCCCGAGCCGTCCGCGCCGGTGACCGAGACGCCCGCCGCAGCCGCTCCAGCGGCTCCGGCACCGGAGTCCGCCGCCGCGCCGACGCCTGCTGAGGAGCCCGCGACGTCCGATTCAGAGGCGCCCGCAGCGTCTGAGGCGCCCGCAGCGTCTGCAGCGGACACCAGCACTGCCCCCAAGCCCGGGGGCGAGCGCCCCTCGCCCGCGCCGAAGCCCGGTGGTGAGCGTCCCTCGCCCCGTCCCAGCAACGCACGTCCCGGCAACAACCCGTTCGCCAGCTCGCAGGGCATGCCCCGTCCCGGATCCCGCAAGCCGGGCCAGGGCGGCGGCGATCGTCCGCCGCGTGAGGGCGCTCCGCGTCCGGGCGCTCCCCGTCCCGGCAACAACCCGTTCGCCAGCTCGCAGGGCATGCCTCGCCCCGGGTCCCGTCCCCAGGGCCAGGGCCAGAGTCAGGGCCGCGGCACTGATCAGGCCGGTACCGCTCGTCCGGCCCGCGAGGGCGCAGCTCCCCGCCCCGGGGGCGGTCCCCGTCCCGGCGCGCCGACCCCCGGCATCATGCGACAGCACTCCAGCGGCGGTCTTGCCGACGCGCGACCCGGCGGCGACGCCGGTGCTCGCGGTCGCGGAGGCAGGCCCGGTCCCGGTGGTCGCACCGGCGCTCCCGGTGGCGGCGCTCCCGCTGGCGGCGGTGGCGGCGGTCCCCGCGGTCGCGGCGGTCGCGGCAGCACCCAGGGTGCTTTCGGTCGTGGCGGCAAGCCCGCACGCTCGCGCAAGTCGAAGCGCGCGAAGCGCGCAGAATTCGAGCAGATGTCGGCACCCGCACCGGGTGGCGTCTCGATTCCCCGCGGTGACGGCAACACCCCGATCCGCCTGCGCCGCGGAGCATCGCTCTCCGACTTCGCCGACCGCATCGACGTCAACCCCGCGTCACTGATCACCGTCCTGTTCGCGATGGGCGAGATGGCCACGGCCACGCAGTCCCTCGACGAGGTCACCTTCGACCTGCTCGGCACCGAACTGGGCTACAAGATCGAGATAGTCTCCCCGGAGGACGAGGAGCGCGAGCTGCTCGGACAGTTCGACATCGATCTCGATGCCGAGCTCGACGCGGAGGACGCAGAAGATCGCGTTCCGCGCCCCCCGGTCGTCACGGTCATGGGTCACGTCGACCACGGCAAGACCCGACTGCTCGACACGATCCGCAAGGCCACGGTGGGCGCCGGCGAGGCCGGCGGCATCACCCAGCACATCGGCGCCTACCAGGTGCAGGCTGAGCACGAGGGTCAGGACCGCGCACTCACGTTCATCGATACCCCGGGTCACGAGGCGTTCACCGCCATGCGTGCCCGTGGCGCCGACGTCACCGACATCGCGATCCTCGTGGTCGCGGCCGATGACGGCGTGATGCCCCAGACCATCGAGGCGCTCAACCACGCCCAGGCGGCGAACGTGCCGATCGTGGTCGCGGTCAACAAGATCGACAAGCCGGGTTCGAACCCGGAGAAGATCCGTCAGCAGCTGACCGAGTACAACCTGATCGCCGAGGAGTACGGCGGCGACACCATGTTCGTCGACGTCTCCGCCCGCGAGAACCAGAACATCGAGGCGCTGCTCGAAGCGGTCCTGCTCACCGCAGACGCTGCTCTCGAGCTCACGGCGATCGCCGCCAAGGACGCACGCGGTGTGTCCATCGAGGCCAACCTGGACAAGGGCCGCGGCCCGGTCGCGACGGTTCTGGTCCAGCAGGGCACGCTGCACGTCGGCGACGCGATCGTCTGCGGCATCGGCCACGGCCGAGTGCGAGCCATGCTCGACGAGAACGGCGAGCATGTCACCGAGGCGGGCCCGTCCCGCCCCGTGCAGGTGCTCGGCCTGACCTCGGTGCCCGGCGCCGGTGACTCCTTCCTGGTCGCCCAGGACGAGCGCACCGCCCGCCAGATCGCCGAGAAGCGCGAGGCCGCCAAGCGTGCCGCGTCGCTGTCCAAGGCCCGCAAGCGCATCAGCCTCGAGGACATCAACAAGGCGATGGCCGACGGCAAGGTCGAGACGCTCAACCTCATCCTCAAGGGAGACGCCGCAGGTGCGGTCGAGGCCCTGGAGGAGTCGCTGCTCGGCATCGACGTCGGCGAGGGCGTGGATCTGCGCATCATCGATCGCGGTGTCGGCGCGATCACGATGAACAACATCAATCTCGCCGTCGCGTCCGATGCGATCATCATCGGCTACAACGTGCGCGCCGAGGGATTGAACGCGCAGTACGCCGACCGCGAGGGCGTGGAGGTCAAGTACTACAGCGTGATCTACAACGCCATCGACGAGGTCGAGCAGGCTCTCAAGGGCATGCTCAAGCCGGAGTACGAGGAAGTCGAGCTGGGCTCGGCGGAGATCCGCGAGATCTTCCGGTCCTCCAAGTTCGGCAACATCGCCGGCTCGATTGTGCGCAGCGGCCTCATGAAGCGAGGCGGCAAGGCACGCATCACCCGCAACGGTGTCGTGGTCACCGAGAGCCTCGAGATCGCGGGACTGCGCCGCTACAAGGACGATGTCACCGAGGTCCGAGAGGGCTACGAGTGCGGCATCAACCTGGGGTCGTTCAACGACCTGCAGACCGGTGACGTCATCACGACGTACGAGATGCAGGAGAAGCCCCGCAGCTGATCCGGTACCGGCCGGGCGCCTCTGGGGCGCCCGGCCGCCCGCGAGGGAGGATCGACGCCACGCCGCCTCCGCGCGTGGCCAGCACCTGGGCCTCGCCTCGACGCCGAGCTCTCGCGCCCGATACGCAGGCTCGCCAGGAGGCTGCAGCCTCACGCCGCCGCTCCTGGCGGCGACGCCACCGGAGGCAGTGACCTGTCGCCCCACCCCACCCCCCATTGGCTCGATGCCCTCGTCGGGATCAGACCGACGGCGTCCAGCACTGATCGCGCTGCCAGAACGCCCGGCAGCGCTCCCGCGTCGACGTCCTGCGAGGCTCCGGTGGCCCCTGGCACCTGCTGCTGCGTGAGTGCTCGGGTATCGCGCACGTGGTTACCCGGCATACCCTCAGTCATGACGAGGCCAGCGAGATGCTGGCCGACGCCGGGCTGCAGGTGATCAGCCGTGACGGCGCCTTCCGCCACCGAGCGGATTCCTCCCTCGACCGCGACGCCCTGCTCGCGGTCGCCACCGACCATTCCCGCCTCGACGAGCTCGCAGCTCTCGACGCCGACCAGGAGACTGACCGACCATGAACGACAACCCCCGCGCCCTCAAGCTCGCCGACCGCATCAAGGTCATCGTCGCCACGATGCTCGACACCCGGGTCAAGGATCCGCGTCTCGGCTTCGTGACCATCACTGATGTGCGCGTCAGCGGCGACCTGCAGCACGCCACCTGCTTCTACACCGTCTTCGGCACCGACGAGGAACGCGAGGGCACCGGCGCTGCGCTGGTCAGCGCCACTGGCATGCTCCGCCGTGAGGTGGGGCGTCAGACCGGCGTGCGGCTCACCCCGACGCTCGAGTTCATCGCGGACGCGATCCCGGAGAACGCTCGAGTCATCGAGGACCTCCTGTCCGAGGCGCGCGGTCGTGACGCCGAGCTCGCGGAGGCGAAGGAGGGCGCCGCCTATGCCGGAGATGCCGATCCCTACCGCGTGCCGCGTGACGAGGACGCCGATCTCGACGAAGCAGAGGGCACCGGCCTCGACGACGGCTCGGGCTCGGGCTCGGGCACGGGCACCGACACCGACGGTCGCGGTCGCGAGGACGTATGACCTCGCCGCACGGCATCCTGCTGGTCGACAAGGCACCGGAGCGGACGAGCCACGACGTCGTCGCCCGCGTGCGCTGGTTGCTGGGCACCAAGAAGGTCGGCCACGCCGGCACCCTGGACCCGATGGCGACCGGACTGCTGATCCTCGGGATCGGCCAGGGCACGCGCCTGCTGACCTACCTCGTGGGCCTGGACAAGACCTACGAGGCCACGATCCGTCTCGGACGCGCCACCACCACCGATGACCGTGAGGGCGAGGATCTTGGCATCCACCACGACGCCACCGCTGTGAGCGACACCGCGATCCAGGAGCAGCTCGAGCTCCTGCGCGGGGACATCCAGCAGGTGCCTTCGACCGTCAGTGCGATCAAGGTCGACGGCAAGCGCGCCTACGCTCGCGCCCGCGCAGGAGAGAACGTCGAGCTCGCGGCTCGCCCGGTGCGGATCTCCCACCTCGAGGTGACCGGTCGTCGGGAGGTCGAGGGGCATCTCGACCTCGACGCCGTGGTCACCTGCTCCTCAGGGACCTACGTGCGAGCGCTGGCGCGCGACCTGGGGGCCGCTCTCGGTGTCGGCGGACATCTCACCGCCCTGCGCCGCACGAGCATCGGTCCGTTCGCCGTGCAGGACGGCCACAAGGTCCCGGCCCGCGGAGAGGGCGACGACGTCGATCTCCCGCTGGGCGGGCTGGGGGAGACGGCGGCCCGCGTGCTGCCGGTTCTCACCGTCGACGAGCAGGGAGCGCGCGACCTCGCCGACGGTCGCCCCATCCCGCGCACCGAGGAGCAGGCAGTCGCACCGGCGGGAGTCCCGCCGGTGCTCCGGCCCGAGGGAGAGGACCGGGACGTCGTCGCCGCCCTGGACCCCCAGGGGGCCCTCTGCGCCGTGCTCCGCCCCGACGGCTCCCGCTGGCGCCCGGCGATGGTCATCCCGCCCGAGGCCCGCTGCTGAGCAGACGCCTGCCGCCCGGGACCGTCGCCGAAACTCGAGAACCCTGGAAGGACGGACGTCCCGGCGCCCTAGACAGGTACGGCTCGAGGAGTCGTTCCCGGACGCTCTCTCGTCGGCGCCGCCCGCTGACACGACGAAGGCCTCCCCCGGAGAACCGGGGGAGGCCTTCAGCGTGTCAGCGGGATCGTGTCAGCGAGCCGCTGCTCAGTAATGGGACTCCACGCGCGTGCCCATGGATGCCCAGTCGTACAGCCACTTCGCATCGGACACCGGCATGTTGATGCAGCCATGCGAGCCGGAGAATCCGAAGGACGAGCGCCACGGTGCACCATGGAAGCCGAATCCACGATGGAAGTACTGCACCCAGGGGACGTCCTTGGTGAGGTAGTACTTCTCGTGCCCCTCGGGGTAGTACGCGGCGTTGGTCATGTCCTGACGGTCATAGCGGAGGTAGATCTCGAAGGACCCGGTGACCGTCTCGTTGCCTTCCTTGCCGTCGACCATCGAGCGCGGGCCCCACACCGGAGTGTCGCCGACGTACGCCGTGACGGTCTTGTTGGCCAGGTCCACGTCGATCCACTTCTCACCGGTCGGCTTGGCGGCAGGAGTCTCCTCCTCGGCGTCCTTCTTCTTCTCGTCCGCGTCCTTCTTTTCTTCGTCCTTCTTCTTCTCGTCCGCGTCCTTCTTCTCTTCGTCCTTCTTCTTCTCGTCCTTCTTCTCTTCGTCCTCGTCCTTGGGGGCGTCGACCTCGTCGACCTCCGCCTCGACCTTCTTGGTCTCGAACGCGGCCTCCAGGGGCGAGGTGCCGTTCAGTGCGGAGATCAGCTCCTCGGCGACCGCATCGGTGTTGGTGATCTGCAGGCCATCCGTCTTCTCGGCGACGACCTTGACGACTTCGCCCTCCTCGTCGACCTGCTCGATCCCGTTCTTGACCTCGACGGCGTCCTCGTCGGCGCGCGCGGACACCCACTCGTGCACGGCGTCCTCGTCGACGGAGACGACCAGTGCCTTGCCCTCCTCGTCGGGAGCGACGGAGAGCCAGCTGCTGCGACGTTCGGCCGAGACCTCGTGGGTCTCGTCCTCGGCGCCCGCGATGGACATCGGCTGCTCCAGGAGGGAGCCGATGGTGCCGACTGTCTCCTCGGCCTCCGCCGTGGTGATCGCCGGAGCGATGTCCTGGATCGGCTGCTCCACGCTGAAGTCCTCGAGTGCCGGCGCCTTCTGCTTCACGGTCTCCACGAGGGTCTCGGGATCCACCCCCTGGCCATTGCGGCCGGGTTCGGCGTTCCAGGTCTGCGCCTCCTCGTCGAAGGTGACCTGGGCATCGACCGGCTCGGTCATGTCCTCGGGGATGAGCCCGGTGGCGAAATCTGCGACGGCGGTCTCGTCGACGCTCACGACGGGTTCGACGGCACGCTCGCCCGACCAGGTCGAGGAGATCACGTCACCGAAGGAGTCCTCGCCGTCGACGGCGGCCTGCGCAGTGGCGGCGGCGTCGACGCTCACGCCGAGATCCGCGAGCGGCACCTCGAGCTGCTGGTCGCCGGCCGTCACGGTCACCGTGACGCCCTCGCCGCGCTCGGTGACGAGCGCGGCGATCTCCTCGGGCGTCTTGCCCGCGACGTCCTGACCCAGCACGGTCGTCCCGGGCAGGGCGCGGCCCTCGAACTGCTTGGCGTATGCCAGGGCGCCGCCGGTCAGCACGACCGCGATGACGCCGATGATGGCCACCAGGATGATGATGATCCGTCGACGGCCGTGGCGGTCGGTGGGTCGAGACGGGCCACCCATCGCGGCCGGTTCGGTCACGTTCGTCATGGAATTCGATCCGTTCTCAGCGGCCGTCGTGTCTGCCCCCGCATCAAGCGCGGGAGGGCACAGGGGTCCCTCCCCGGCGCCGCCTTGTCCTTCAGGGTAACGGAGCGCCCATCACCGGCGATATGCTGAAAATGCCGAGCTTCGTCACAGCTCGGTCACGTCCTGGGGGAAGACCTGCCGCGTCGCACCTTTTTCTGACACCTCCTCGGAGTGGCGCCAGGAACTATGCGGACGGCCGTTCACGCATCTGGGCGCTACAGTGTTCCCCGGTGTTCTCGCACCGATGGGCGCCACTGTTCGGTGCCGTTGCCCGAGGGTGCGTCCGCGCACCCGGCCCTGGAAGGACTTGACCGCGCCGTGACCCGCACCCCCATCTGGCACTCCGTCCAGGACGTGCCCGTCGACCTCGGTGCGACGGCGGTCTCGATCGGCAACTACGACGGGATCCACCGCGGCCACCGTTACGTGCTCGATCAACTGCTGCGTCATGCCGAGACCCGTTCGCTGACCCCGGTCGCCCTCACGTTCTGGCCGCACCCGCGCCACGTCATGGGCACGCCCGGGGATCCGCCGTTGCTCACGGGGCATTCTGACCGGGATCGGCTGCTGCTGCTGGCGGGACTGCACGGTGTGCTCGATCTCGAGTTCACCCGAGATTTCGCGCTCTACTCGCCCGAGGATTTCGTACGGGTCTTCCTCGTCGAGGGTCTCGGGGCGAAGTGCGTCGTGCTCGGCGAGGACGCCCTGTTCGGTCGCGCGAACGCCGGGACCATCGACACCATGCGCGAGCTCGGTCGGACGTATGACTTTGAGGTCGTCACCGTCGCGGACCTCGGCCCCGAGGGGGAAGGGAGCGGTCGCATCTCCTCCTCAGCGATCCGCGGCGCTCTGCTGGCCGGGGATGTCGAAGGTGCCGCGGAGGGTCTCGGACGGTTCCACACGGTCTCCGATGTCGTGCATCACGGGTACCAGCGCGGCCGTGATCTCGGTTTCCCGACCGCCAACCTGGGGCCGTCCCCGGCCGGTCTGATCCCGGCCGACGGCGTCTACGCCGGCCACCTCACGGTTGTGGATCAGGACCCTGGCCACCTCGGCACCGCGCCGCTGACCGGCGCACCCGCGACGATCTCGATCGGCACAAATCCGACCTTCGAGGTCGACGGCGCGCCGCGGCGGACGGTCGAGGCCTACGTGCACGGAGCGCATGATCTCGATCTCTACGGGGACACCGTCCGGATCGAGTTCGTGGCATTCCAGCGCCCCACCCTCAAGTTCGACTCGGTCGAGAGTCTCGTGGATCAGATGGAGCGGGACGTCGAGGTGACCCGCCGCACTCTCGATGCGGAGTCCTCCCGTTCGGCCACGGCCGACTGATATCCTGCACACGCCGTGAATTCGGCCGCGGAGAGTTAGTCCGCCCCACCCCGCAGCGCCCGTGATGATCGTGTGCGCATCCCGCGGGGACGTGGGGCGATGCTCGCCCAGAGAGCCCGGGACATACGGTCCCGGTGCGCCGCGCAACGACCACAGGAGAACCATGGCCTTCGACACCGCCACCAAGCAGGAGATCATCAAGGAGTACGGGACCACCGAGGGTGACACCGGTTCGCCCGAGGTCCAGGCCGCGCTCCTGACGCACCGCATCACCTACCTGACCGAGCACCTGAAGACCCACAAGCACGATCACCACTCGCGCCGTGGTCTGATGCTGCTGGTCGGTCAGCGCAAGCGCCTGATGAAGTACCTGCAGGCCACCGACATCGCGCGGTACCGTTCGCTGATCCAGCGCCTCGGCATCCGCCGCTGATCCTCTCCGCCGCTCGCCCGCAGGGGCGGGCGGCGGTTTCATCTGCCCGCCCCGGCGGGCCCCTGCGAGTTCCGCCCCGACCAGGTTCGGTCCTCGGCAGTGACCTGCGGTTCCGCAGAGACGGCTTGTCATCAGCATGTCCGTCCCTGTGCACCGCGAGTGACTGGCGATGACCGCACCGGCAGGGCAACCCCCTACCAGAGGAGATACCCATGGCCATGGAAGGCCCTGAAATCACCGCGACGACCGCGGTCATCGACAACGGCTCGTTCGGCCGTCGTGAAGTGCGCTTCGAGACCGGGCGACTCGCCCAGCAGGCAGCCGGCGCCGTCGCCGTCTACCTCGACGACGACACGATGGTGCTCTCGGCGACCGCCGTCTCGAACCGTCCCAAGGACCAGTTCGACTTCTTCCCGCTCACGATCGACGTCGAGGAGCGGATGTACGCCGCGGGCCGTATCCCCGGCTCGTTCTTCCGCCGTGAAGGTCGCCCCAGCACGGACGCGATCCTCGCCGCCCGCCTCACCGACCGCCCGCTGCGCCCGGCCTTCGTCAAGGGCCTGCGCCACGAGGTCCAGGTCGTCCTGACCGTCCTGGCCAACGGCCCCGACGACGCGTACGACGTCGTCGGCATCAACGGCGCCTCCGCGTCCACCCAGATCTCCGGCCTGCCCTTCTCGGGCCCGATCGGCGCCGTGCGCATCGCGCTCATGCCGACCGCGCAGGGCGGCCAGTGGGTCGCCTTCCCGACCTTCTCGCAGCTCGACGAGGCCGTTTTCTCCATGGTCGTCGCCGGCCGGATGATCGACGGCGATGTCGCGATCATGATGGTCGAGGCCGAAGCCACCGACAACTCCTGGACGCTCATCAAGGAGCAGGGCGCGATCGCGCCCACCGAGTCCGTCGTGGCCGAGGGCCTCGATGCCGCCAAGGTCTTCATCCGCAGCCTGTGCGTCGCCCAGCAGGAGCTGGCCGATACCGCCGCGAAGCCGGTGCGCGAGTTCCCGCTGTTCCTGGACCACCAGGACGACGCCTACGAGATCGTCGCCGGCGCCGCCACCGACCGTCTCGCCGAGGTCATGGCGATCGCCGAGAAGACCGATCGCGAGGAGCGCACCGAGCAGCTGCTCGCCGAGGTCACCGCGGAGCTCGCCGGCGAGGGCAAGCCGCTCGAGGGCCGCGACAAGGAGGTCACCGGTGCGTTCCGTGCGCTGACCAAGCAGGTCGTGCGCAAGAAGGTGCTCACCGACGGCACCCGCATCGATGGCCGCGGTCTCCGCGACATCCGTGCGCTCTCCGCCGAGGTCGAGGTGCTCCCGCGAGTGCACGGCTCGGCGCTGTTCCAGCGCGGCGAGACCCAGATCATGGGTGTCACCACGCTGAACATGCTCAAGATGGAGCAGCAGATCGACTCCCTCGGGCCGGTCACGCGCAAGCGCTACGTGCACCACTACAACTTCCCGCCGTACTCCACCGGCGAGACCGGTCGCGTCGGCTCCCCGAAGCGCCGCGAGATCGGCCACGGTATGCTCGCCGAGCGCGCCCTGGTACCGGTCCTGCCGACCCGCGAGGAGTTCCCCTACGCGATCCGTCAGGTCTCCGAGGCCCTCGGGTCCAACGGCTCCACCTCCATGGGGTCCGTCTGCGCCTCGACCCTGGCCATGCTGAACGCCGGCGTGCCGCTGCGGGCCCCGGTCGCGGGCATCGCCATGGGCCTGATCTCTGACACCGTGGACGGAGAGACCCGCTACGCGGCGCTCACCGACATCCTCGGTGCCGAGGATGCCTTCGGCGACATGGACTTCAAGGTCGCCGGCACCAGCGAGTTCATCACCGCCATCCAGCTCGACACCAAGCTCGACGGCCTCCCGGCCTCCGTGCTGACCAGTGCGCTGTCTCAGGCCCACGAGGCTCGCCTGGCGATCCTCGGTGTCCTGCACGAGGCGATCGACGCCCCGGACGAGATGAGCCCGCACGCTCCCCGCGTCATCGCGGTCACCGTTCCGGTCGACAAGATCGGTGCGGTCATCGGCCCGAAGGGTCAGATGATCAATCAGATCCAGGACGACACGGGCGCGGACATCACGATCGAGGACGACGGCACCGTCTACATCGGCGCCACCGACGGCCCCTCGGCCGAGGCCGCACGCTCCGCGGTCAACGCCATCGCCAACCCGCAGGTCCCCGAGATCGGCGAGCGCTACCTCGGAACCGTCGTGCGCGTGGTCGACTTCGGTGCCTTCGTGTCGCTCACGCCGGGCAAGGACGGCCTGCTCCACGTCACCCAGCTGCGCAAGCTGAACGACGGCAAGCGGGTCGACAACGTCGAGGACGTCGCCAAGGTCGGTCAGAAGATCGAGGTGGAGATCCGTGAGATCGACGCCCGCGGCAAGATCTCCCTCGGCGTGATCGACGACGAGAAGGAGGAGTCCGCCGACTCCGCCGCCTCGGAGCCGACCACAGCAGAGTGATCCTCGCGGCGGCCTGAGGTCGTCAGCGCCATGAGGGCGGCATCCCGGAGACGGGGTGCCGCCCTCATCGCATGTCGGCCCGATCCCCGGGGGACCGGCGCGCGGGTCCGTGTTCCGCGACACGGTCCGAGAGTGACCCCGGACGACCGCCATCCGGTCGTGGAACAATCGGTCGATGCCTTCTGACCTTGCTTTCGACGACCCCACCTCCGACGTCATGCTCGACGCCGCCACCGGCGTGCGCCGCAGCATCCTGCCCGGCGGGGTGCGCCTGCTGACCCAGACCGACCGCAGCGTGCGCAGCGTGACCATCGGGCTGTGGCTGCCGGTGGGCTCGCGCGACGAGCAGCTCCGGCACGCCGGGTCCACGCACGCGCTCGAGCATCTGCTGTTCAAGGGCACCCGCAGGCGCTCGGCGATGGACATCGCGACCGCCTTCGATGAGGTCGGCGGCGACTCCAACGCGATCACCGCCAAGGAGCACACCCTGTATTACGGCCGGGTTCGATCGGCTGACGTCCCCATGGCGGTGGACGTCCTGACCGACATGATCACCGCGAGCCTCCTGACGCAGGAGTCGCTGGTCACCGAACGGGAGGTGATCCTCGAAGAGCTCGCCATGGCGGAGGACGATCCCACCGACGTCGGCTACGAGGCGTTCCTCGCCGATGTCCTGGGCCCCGATACCGCGATCGGCCGTCCCGTCGGCGGCACCGCCGGGAGCGTGAACGCCCTGAGCATCGACGATGTGCGCGCCCACTGGACCGAGCACTACCGTCCCGACAACCTCGTGGTCACCGCCGTCGGCGACGTGGACCATGACGAGCTCGCGGGCCTGCTGCAGACCGGACTGCGTCGTGGCGGCTGGACGCTGGAGGCAGGCGCGGTGCCCACCCGTCGGCCCCGGTCCGAGCATCTCCTGGATGACACGACGAAGATGTCGTTCCAGGACGTCGCGACGATCACGCCGCACCGGCTCATCCGTCCCGCCGAGCAGAACCACATCTATCTCGGCGGGCCGGGCATCTCCGCTCTCAGCGAGGACCGCCACACCCTCTCGGTGCTCATGTCCGTCCTCGGCGGCGGCATGTCCTCGCGACTGTTCCAGAACATCCGCGAGCAGCGCGGGCTCGCGTACTCGGTGTACTCCTTCAGCGGGGGGTACCGCGATGCCGGCCTGTTCGGGATGTACGCCGCCTGCCGCCCCGGTCGTACCGCACAGGTGGTCGAACTGCTCGCGGCGGAGCTCGCCCGGATGGGTACTGGCGGCATCGACGAGGAGGAGCTGTCCCGCGCGAAGGGCCAGATCACCGGATCCTTCGCGCTGGGCCTCGAGGACACCAGCAGCAGGATGGGTCGCCTCGGCACCCTGGAACTGGTCCACGGCAGGTACACGAGCGTCGATGAGACCCTGGAGCGGATCGGCCGGGTCGACGTCGCGGCCGTTCGCGAGCTCGCCGGGCGCCTGGCCGGCTCCTTCAGCACTCGGGTCGAGGTCGGACCGGAGTCCTGACCGAGCCATGGGCCAGCACGACAGCACGTCTTTCATTGCTCTGAACCCTGAACCCCTGACGATCGAGGAGCACTCCATGACCCATTCCGCACAGGCACCCCTGCGTGTCGCCGTGATCGGCGCCGGAGGCCGCATGGGCTCCGAGGCCTGCCGCGCCGTCGAGGAAGCCTCGGACCTCGAGCTGGTCGCTCGCCTCGGCCGCGACGACGACCTCTCGGTGATCGTGCAGGAGCGGGCCCGGGTCGCGATCGACCTCACCGTTCCAGCCGTGACCGGCCAGAACGTGCAGTGGCTGGTCGAGCACGGCATCCACGCCGTGGTCGGCACCACGGGATGGACGGCCCAGTCGCTCGAGGGCCTGCGCTCACAGCTCGCCGGAGCCGACGGGGTGGGCGTGCTCATCGCCCCGAACTTCGCGATCGGAGCAGTGCTGGCCATGCGCTTCGCCGAGATCGCCGCCCGCCACTTCGAGAGCGCCGAGATCATCGAGATGCACCACCCGGACAAGCTCGATGCCCCCTCCGGCACCGCGCGCCATACCGCCGCCGCCATCGCCCGGGGCCGAGCCGCAGCCGGGCTCGGCCCGGTGCCCGACGCCACCGAGAAGGATCCTGACGGCGCCCGGGGCGCCGTCGTCGACGGGATCCACGTGCACGCCGTGCGCCAGCGGGGCCTGGTCGCGCACGAAGTCGTCCAGTTCGGCGGCCCGGGCGAGCAGTTCCAGATCCGCCACGACTCCTTCGATCGCGCCGGCTTCATGCCCGGTGTGCTGCTGGGCGTGCGCCAGGTGGCCGAGCACCCGGGCCTCACGGTGGGCCTGGACGGCTACCTCGAGCTGGACTGAGGCGAACGGATGCGTCAGAAGATCTTCGTCGTCGCGCTGGTGCTGATCACTGCGGCGTACTGCTGGGGCCTCGGCTGGATCGCGTGGGGCTTCGTCCGTGCAGGCAGCGCCCTGGGATACGGCCTCGCCCTCGGCGTTGTCATCCTGCTCGGCCTGACCGTCTGGGTGATCTGGCGCGAAGTGCTCTTCGGGGTCGCCGCCGGTGACCTCGCGCGCCGGTACGCACCCCCTGCCGACGCGGTGGCCGACGACCCGCCCGCCGAGTTCGAGGCCGCACGCGCCGCGATCCGGCAGGAGGGTGAGGAGGGCGAGGACGGTGAGGACGACTGGCGCGCCTGGTTCCGCCTTGCTCTGGCCTACGACGCTCTGCGGGATCGCAAGGGGGCGCGCATGGCCACCCGCCGTGCCATCGACGCACGCCGCGACGGAGCACGGTCCTTCGTGGACGGCCGGGGTCCAGGGGCCTGATCACGGGAGGGGCTCAGCCCCAGCCGAGAGCGCGCAATCCGGCGGCTGTGACGGCGGCGGCGATCACGACCACCAGGAACGGGGCACGCAGGAGCAGCAGCACGGCGCCGACGCCGACCGCAGCCAGCCGTGCATCGAGCACGATCTCCGCGCCGCTGGCGGCGGTCTGCGTGGCCACCAGGGCGCCCAGCAGCGCGATCGGCAGCAGGGTCGTGACCCGTGCGATCCGCGGACGCTCCAGGATGTCGGGCGGGGCCTGGTAGCCCAACCACTTCTGCCCGAAGGACAGCACCGAGGCGGCGATCACGGCAATCCACAGCATGCTCATCGTTCGCCCTCCTGCTCCGGGTTCCGGGCAGTCGTCGCGCCCTCACCATCACGACTGCTCGCGGCGGGGACCGGGTGATGACGCGAGGGCAGCAGCCCGGCCACCACCGCGACCAGAGCGGCTGCCAGCACCGGCAGCCCTGGCGGCAGCACGGGCGTGGTCAACAGGGCGATGAAGGCGGCGGCCACCGCGATGACCACGGCGTCACCGGAGCGCAGACGCGGCCACAGCAGCGCGAGGAAGGCCGCGGCGGCCGCGGCATCGAGTCCCCAGGCGCGCGGATCGGCCACGTACTGTCCGGCGAGCGCGCCGACCAGGGAGAACAGGTTCCAGAAGACGAAGACCCACAGGCCGGCGGCCCAGAAGCCGGTGCGCTTCTCGGCCGTATCCGTCCCGGAGGCCGCGAGCGCGGCGGACTCGTCGATCGTGAGGTGGGCCCGCAGGATGCCCTTCACGCCGCGGTGGGGGAGGGACGGGGCCAGGATGAGCCCGTACAGCGTGTTGCGAAGACCCAGCAGCACGGAGGCCAGGGCCGCCCCCAGGGCGGAGCCACCCCCGCCGACCACCCCGATGAAGGCGAATTGGCTGCCACCGGTGAACATCACGGCGGACAGCACCATCGCCTGCCACACATGGAGTCCGGAGGCCGTCGCGAGGGCCCCGAAGGAGATGCCGTACAGGCCGGTGGCGAGCCCGATCGAGAATCCAGTGCGACGCACGGTGCGCAGGCGGCCGGGGGAACCACGCCCGCCCTGATCGGCGGCCGGCGGAGCAGTCGTCATGATGGTGTTCACTGTACGGTCACCTGGGTGGATGTCGCGTTCGCGTCCGTTCGTGGATGTGAGAGCGTAAGACTATGACGGCCTCCTCGGACACTCCCGGCACGCTCGTGCCCACGGAAGCACTCCCGCTTCGCACCCAGGTGCTCCTGCTCGACATGGACGGCACCCTGATCGACTCCGGCCCGGCGGTCGAGCGGGCCTGGAACACACTGCTGCGCGAGCTCGGCACCGACCTCGAGTTCGGTCATGCCCAGCACGGCAAGCCGGCCCGACAGGTGCTCACCGAGCTGCTGCCCGAGCTGAGCGAGGAAGAGCTCGCGACGGCGCATGCCCGGGTCGAAGCCCTCGAGATCGCCGATGTCAGCTCGATCGTGACTCTGCCGGGCACCGAGCGCCTCCTGCGCGAGCTCGACGAGGCCGCTCAGCAGCTGGGCAGGGCCACCTGGACGATCGTCACCTCCTGCACCGCGCCGCTGTTCGAGGCCCGCTGGGCCACCACCGGGCTGCCCGTCCCCGCACAGATGGTCACCGCCGACCAGGTCGCACGAGGCAAGCCGGATCCGGCGCCGTACCTGCTCGGGGCGCAGCGACTCGGAGTCGCCCCAGCCCGGAGCGTCGTGATCGAGGATTCCGTCGGGGGGCTGCGGTCGGGGATCGACGCCGGCGCTCGCACCGTCGCCGTGACCAGCACCACGCCGGCCTCCGAGCTGGCGCCCCTCGCGGACGCCCTGGTGACGTCGCTGGATGACCTGGAGATCCGGGTCGAAGGCGAGGACCTGGTGCTGGCGCGACGCGGTAGCTGAACGTCACGCCGCGCCTGCCCGTGCGGCGGCGACGGCGTTGATAAGCTCGGGCGGCCGATCCCGGCACGCCCGGGCGCCCGCGGACACCTGACGATTCTCCGGTGCCCGTGTCGGCCCGCTGCGACCGAACCGCGGATCGGAGCCGTCCCCCTCGAAAGGACTCGTCCCATGTGCGGAATCTCCGGCAGCTACGGATTCGGCGCCGACACCGAGGGCATCGCCCGGCGGATGAACAGCGCCCTGGCCCACCGCGGCCCGGACGGCGAAGGGATCTTCGTCGCCGGTCAGGCCGGTCTGGCCCATCGTCGCCTGTCCATCATCGACATCGCCGGCGGCGCCCAGCCGATGACCACCCAGGACGGTCGCTACACGATCGTCTACAACGGTGAGACCTACAACTACCTGGACCTGCGCGCGGAGCTCCAGGAGCTCGGCCACACCTTCCGCACCGAGTCGGACACCGAAGTGCTGCTCGAGGCGCACGCCGAGTGGGGCACCGCCGCCTACGACCGCTTCAACGGCATGTTCGCCTTCGCGATCCACGATGCGCAGACCGATACGGTCACCATCGCGCGCGACCACTTCGGCATCAAGCCGCTGTACTACTGGGTCGATGACGCCCAGGACCGTGCGGCGGGCGCCCCCAAGGTGCTCTTCGGCTCCGAGATCCGCGCGTTGCTCGCCGCCGGTCAGTTCGAGGCCGCGCCGGACGATCGCGCCGTCTACCGCTACTTGAAGTTCCGGGTCCAGGACGACGACTCGCAGACCTTCTTCCACGGCGTGCGCCGGCTGATGGCTGGCCAGGTCCTCGAGATCGGGCCCGACGGCACCGAGGTCACCTCCTTCACCCGCTTGCAGGAGGAGCTGCGCGAGATCGCTGCGCGCCCCAGCCGCCCGTACAGCGAAGCCGTCGTCGACGAGTACCGGGAGCGTTTCCACGAATCGGTGCGGCTGCGCCTGCAGTCGGAGGTGCCCGTGGGCACCTCGCTCTCCGGTGGCCTGGACTCCTCCGCGGTGGCCGCCGTGATCGCTCGTCATCTGCGCGAGCAGCCCCAGGACGAGAGCTTCAGCGCCGTCGGCAGCCGACAGAACACCTTCTCGGCCGTCTTCCCGAACTCTGCGAACGACGAAGAGGCCTACGTCGACAAGCTGCTCGAGGACAACGCGGGTCAGATCACCGCACACAAGATCCACCCCCAGCCCGACGCCTTCCTCGAGGACCTGCGCGATTTCGTGCGCACCCAGGAAGAGCCGATCATCTCCACCGGCCCGTACGCCCAGTACGCGGTGATGCGCGAAGCCAGCCAGCACGTGACCGTACTGCTGGACGGCCAGGGCGCCGACGAGATGATGGCCGGGTACAACCCGTACTTCTACGTCTACCTGCGCCAGCTGCGCCGCCAGAAGCGGTTCAAGGAACTCGCCAGCGAGGTCATCGGCTCGCGCGACATTCTGCGCAAGCTCGCACGGACCAAGTACTCCGGGCGCACCTCGGTGCCGATCGAGGCCCTGCTGAACTCCGGCTTCGTGGCCGAGCACAGCTCCGAAAAGGTCACCTCGGTCCAGGACGACATCAAGGAGCGCCTGCTCGAGGACACCTTCCGCTCCTCCCTGCCCTCGCTGCTGCGCTACGAGGACAAGAACACGATGCGCTTCAGCATCGAGGGCCGCGTGCCCTTCGTGGACAAGGAGCTGCTGAAGTTCCTGTTCTCTCTCGACGAATCCGCGATCATCCACGACGGCTGGAACAAGCGGATCCTGCGCGAGTCCATGGACGGCATCCTGCCGGACATGATCTCCAAGCGCCGCAACAAGATCGGTTTCACCACCCCGGAGGGGGAGTGGTTCCGCACCATCGCCCCGGAGCTGCAGGAGATCTTCACCTCCGAGTCCTTCGCGAGCCGGCCCTACTTCGACGCCCCCAGCGTGATCGCGCTGTTCGAGGACTACATCGCCAACCCCGGCAACCACGGCACCATGATGTTCTGGCGCCTGCTGAACGTCGAGCTGTGGATGCGCACCTTCTTCGACGACACCGAGGGCTCCTCGCGCGCTCTGGGCGACCAGGCCGCTGCCGACGAGCAGGAAGCGCTGGCCGCAGCTGCTCCTGCACCGGTCCCCGAGCCCGAGGACGAAGAGCCCAAGAGCGACTACGTCGCCAATCCCGATAAGCAGCTCGACCTGGTGTCGGAGTCCGACGCCCACAGCTGGCGCCGGCTGCCCCTGCAGACCGAGCTCGTCGCGCGCGGTGATGATCTCGAGTCCCTGGTGCGCGAGCGGGCCGAGCGCTTCGCCGCGTCGCTGCCCGCGGACGTCGTCCCGGAGGGCTCTCCCTGGTACTTCGTGATCAGCGAGAAGATCATCGCGATCATGCAGGGCCGCTCCTGGTTCACCTGGGAGATCAAGCCCCGCACCTCCGCGAAGGTGCTCAGCCGCTTCGTGACCCGCACCCCGGCCGGGATCGGGCTCGGCGACCCCACCACCATGGAGCTCGCCATCCGTGAGGTCGGCCTGCCTCGTGTCGTGGCTGCCTCGGCCGCGGGCGCGGCCGGCAAGGTGGTCGGCAAGCGCGGACTGTTCTACGAGGTCGTCGGCGCCAACGTGCGAGCCATCGACGGCCCCACCCCGTACTCCGCATTCCCGTCGAACGTCTCCGCAAAGCTGCCTCCGAAGGATCCGGACGCCGTCTCGGCGACCATCTCCGCGGCGATCCGCGGCGCTGACATCCCTGCCGCCCTGCGCGACAGCTTCGTGGGCACCGTGGTCATGGATGCCAATGACATCGGCCGCAACGTGCTGGGCTCGGACGTGGCCACCCCGGACGAGCGCCTCGAGGCGACGTTCGCCGACAACCCCCTCGGTCAGGGCCGCCAGCGCACCCCGCTCGCGATTCTGGTCGATCTCGGTACCGCGTCACACCGCTGAACGGTCCTGGAGCTGGACTAGGCTCCGATGACCAGAACGTTTCCAGGAGGAGACCATGACCAGCACCGACTCGCGCCCCGTGCGGCCGTTCGGCGCGGTGGGGACCGCAATGGTCACCCCGCTCACCGAGGACGGCCGTCAGGTCGATTTCGAGGCCGCCCAGAAGCTGGCGGTGCACATCTGCGAGCACGGAAACGACCTCATCGTCGTCTCCGGCACCACGGGCGAGGCCCCCACACTCACCGATGTGGAGAAGCTCGATCTCGCCCGCGCCGTGCGTGAGGCCGTCGGGCCCGAGGTGAAGCTCCTCGCGGGCGTCGGCACCTATGACACGGCGCATTCGATCGAGCTCGCACGTGCCCATGCGGAGCTCGGCCTCGACGGCCTGCTGGTCGTCACCCCGTACTACTCCAAGCCGAGTCAGGCCGGGGTCATCGCGCACACCACCGCGGTGACCGAGGCCACGGATCTTCCCGTGATGCTCTACGACATCCCCGGGCGCGCCGGGATCCCGCTCTCCTACGAGACGCTGCTGCGGCTCGGCGAGCACCCGCAGATCCTCGCGGTCAAGGACGCCAAGTCGGACCTGCAGCAGGCGACTTTGGTGATGGCGGAGACCGGTCTGGCGTACTACTCGGGTGAGGACGCCCTCAACCTCGCGTGGCTCTCCATTGGCGCCGCCGGCATCGTGTCCGTCGTGGGCCAGGTTGCCGGCGATCTCGAGAAGGTGATGCTCGAGGCCATGGACCGGTCCGATCTCGCCACCGCGCGGGACGCCCACAACCGCCTCGCCCCGCTGATCGAGGCCACCTTGCATCGCATGCCCGGAGCCGTCGCTGCCAAGGCCGCTCTCGCCCTGCAGGGAGTGCTGCCCCACGCTGTCGTGCGCGGGCCCCACCTCGCTGCTGACGCGGATCAGCTGCGTGCGCTCGGCGCGGCGCTGGACGCGATCGACGGTGTTCCCCCACGTGATGCGACGCGGAGTCCCCGGTGACGAGCCCGTACGCCCATCGCTTGAACCAGCCGCCGAAGCTGCGCCAGGGCACGCTTCGGGTCACCCCGCTGGGTGGCCTCGGCGACGTGGGCCGCAACATGACCGTCCTCGAATTCGAGGGGCGTCTGCTGATCGTCGACTGCGGGGTGCTCTTCCCCGAGGACGCTCAGCCCGGTGTGGACCTGATCCTGCCGGACTTCGACCTGATCCGTGACCGGCTCGAGGACATCGCCGCGATCGTGCTGACCCACGGTCATGAGGACCACATCGGTGCGGTGCCGTATCTGCTGCGTATGAAGCCTGATATTCCCCTGGTAGGCAGCCAGCTGACGCTCGCCTTCATCGAGGCGAAACTCAAGGAGCACCGGATCAAGCCCTACACCTACGCGGTGAAGGAGGGGCAGCAGGAGAGCTTCGGCCTGTTCGACTGTGAATTCGTGGCCGTGAACCACTCCATCCCTGATGCCCTCGCGGTCCATGTGTCGACCCCGGCCGGCACCGTGCTGCACACCGGCGACTTCAAGATGGACCAGCTGCCCCTGGACGGCCGCATCACCGATCTGCGCGCTTTCGCCCGACTCGGCGAGGCCGGCGTGGATCTGTTCATGACGGACTCCACCAATGCCGAGGTCCCCGGCTTCACCGTCGGCGAGCAGGAGATCGGGCCGACGCTCGATGCGATCTTCGCCCGCGCGACGCAGAAGATCGTCATCGCCTCGTTCTCGAGCCACGTCCATCGCGTCCAGCAGGTGCTCGACTCCGCCGCCGCACACGGTCGCAAGGTCGCCTTCGTCGGCCGGTCGATGGTGCGCAACATGGGCATCGCCTCGGAGATGGGCTATCTCGACATCCCCGACGGCACCGTCATCGACGTGAAGAAGATCGACACCCTGCCCGATGAGCAGGTCGTGCTCATGTGCACCGGAAGCCAGGGCGAACCGATGGCCGCGCTGAGCCGGATCGCCAACCGCGACCATCGCGTCAGCGTGGGTCCCGGCGATGTCGTGATCCTCGCGTCCTCCCTCATCCCGGGCAACGAGAACGCGGTGTTCCGCGTGGTCAACGGCCTGATGGCGCTCGGCGCCGAGGTCGTCCACAAGGGCAACGCGAAGGTCCACACCTCGGGTCACGCGAGTGCCGGCGAACTGCTGTACTGCTACAACATCGTGCAGCCCAAGAACGTCATGCCGATCCACGGGGAGGTACGCCACCTCATCGCCAACGGCAAGGTGGCCGAATCCACCGGCGTTCCCGCCGAGCGGGTCATCCTCGCCAAGGACGGTCACGTCGTCGACCTCAGGGACGGCGTCGCGACCGTCGTCGGCGAGATCCCCAACGGCTACGTGTACGTCGATGGTTCCAGCGTCGGGGAGATCTCCGAGGCCGATCTCAAGGACCGCCGCATCCTCGGCGACGAAGGGTTCATCTCGCTGTTCGCCGTCGTCAACTCCGAGACCGGCGCCCTCATCGCCGGTCCCGAGATCCACGCCCGCGGTGTGGCCGAGGACGACCTCGTGTTCGAGAAGATCCGTCCCGAGATCGTCAAGGCCCTCGAGCAGGCCGTCGCCGACCAGACCGACCGCCGCGACACCCACCAGTTGCAGCAGGTCATGCGACGGGTCGTCGGCCGCTACGTGTCCCGACTGCGCCGTCGACCCATGATCATCCCGATCGTCATCGAGGTCTGACCGGCCCGGCGAGCCTCCCCGCCCAGCGACGCCTGCCCCCCTCGACCAGCCGCCCTGTGCGACGGAGGGCGTGAGATGCGTCCGGTGCGACGAGGCCGCGCGCCTCACCTCCCGGAGCGGGAGAGGGGTGGGCGGTACCCTGTCTCTTATGGCGACACGTACGTCTTCCCCCGCACGTGCGTCGAAAGGCTCGTCCCGGAGCTCGGCTGCAGGTAGTTCCCGCACCACCGGTTCCGCGACGCATGACCCCTCGACGCTTCCTCTGCCGGTGCGCGCAGTGCGCTCCGGCTATCTCGCGCTCGCGCGCATGGTCGGCGGCTTCGTCCGCTCCATCGGCGTTGCGCGCTGGGAGGTCTCCGCCGAGCAGCGGCGCGACGGCTACGCGCTGTTCCTCCTGCTGATCGCCGCCCTGGTGGCCGTCGTCGAGTGGTGGCAGTCCTCCGGCCCCGTGTTCGGTGCCGTGCATACGGTGGTCGCGGGTACTTTCGGCATCTCCTCCATGGTGATCCCCCTGCTCGCAGCAGGATGGGCGCTGCGCATGTTCCGCCGCCCGGATCAGGTGCGCGCGAACAGTCGCATCGCGATCGGTATCGCGCTCCTGCTCACCGCCCTCTCGGCGATCGCCTCCGTCTCCGCGCGCCTGCCGGCGCCGGCCGACGGCATCGACAACCTGGCTCGTGGGGGAGGGGTGCTCGGGTACCTCGCTGCCGCGCCGCTCGAAGCGCTGCTGCCGCCGGTCGCGGTCATCGTCATCCATTCCGTGCTCATCGCCTTCGGGATCCTCGTGCTCACGGCGACGCCGGTCGAATCGATCCCGGCGCGCGTGCGCGGCGTCTACGACGTCATGGTCGGCAACAGCGAGGACGAGGACGCCGAGCGGGTGGCCGTCGGCCTGCGCCCGCGTCGCGGGGGCCCCGAGCTCCACGAGCAGGCCACGCAGGCGCAGCCCTCCGGGCGTACGCGACGCCGCAGCCGCAAGGAGAAGGCCGAGGCGGCCGCCGCTGAGCGGGATCACGAGAGCTTCGGCTACGCGGGGGACGAGGCGTTCCAGCAGGGCGTCAGCGAGGAAGCCGCTGCCGCGGCGGCGAAGAAGAAGGGCCGCACGTCCGGCCCGCGACGCGGTGCGCCGGCCGACTCGACCGAGGTCTTCGACGTGGTGGAGGGGGAGAACCACCGCGCCAAGACGTTCCCCGGCAAGGGCGGGAAGCAGACTCCCGATGCCACCACCGAGATGCCAACCGCCGCGGCCGCCAAGAGTGCCGGCGCGACCAAGCCTGCGGCCACCAAGCCAGCGCCGACCAAGGCTCCGGAAGCTCAGAAGCCGGAGCTGGTGCAGCCCCCCATGGGCGACCTGCCCCGTGCTGGGGAGCAGCTCGAGCTGGCCGGCGACGTCGTGTACACGCTGCCGGAATCGTCCTTCCTCCTGGAGGGCGCGCCGCACAAGACGCGTTCCGAGGCCAACGACCAGGTGGTCGCTGCGCTCGAGGAGGTCTTCGAGCAGTTCAACGTCAACGCCAAGGTGGTCGACTTCTCCCGCGGGCCGACGGTCACGCGCTACGAGGTCGAGCTCGCCCCCGGCACCAAGGTCGAGAAGGTCACGGCCCTGGACAAGAACATCTCCTACGCAGTGGCCAGCTCCGACGTGCGCATCCTCTCGCCGATCCCCGGCAAGAAGGCCATCGGCATCGAGATTCCCAACACCGACCGCGAGACCGTCGTCCTCGGTGACGTGCTGCGCAGCTCGGTCGCACGCCGGAACGAGCATCCGCTGGTCATGGGCGTGGGCAAGGACGTCGAGGGCGGTTACGTCATCGCGAACCTCGCCAAGATGCCGCACCTGCTGGTGGCAGGTGCCACCGGTGCCGGCAAGTCGGTCTTCGTGAACTCGATGATCACGTCGATCCTCATGCGCGCGACCCCCGAGGAGGTGCGCATGGTGCTGGTCGACCCCAAGCGCGTCGAGCTCTCCATCTATGAGGGCATCCCGCACCTGATCACCCCGATCATCACCAACCCGAAGAAGGCCGCCGAAGCCCTCGAATGGGTGGTCAAGGAGATGGACGCCCGCTACGACGACCTCGCCGCCTTCGGGTACAAGCATGTCGACGACTTCAACAAGGCGGTGCGTGCAGGCGACGTCACCCTGCCCCCCGGCAGCGAGCGCCGCCTGGCCCCGTACCCGTACCTGCTGGTCGTGGTCGACGAGCTCGCGGATCTCATGATGGTGGCGCCGAGGGACGTGGAGGCGTCCATCCAGCGCATCACCCAGCTGGCGCGAGCGGCCGGGATCCACCTGATCCTGGCCACGCAGCGACCCTCGGTCGACGTGGTCACCGGCATCATCAAGGCCAACGTTCCCAGCCGGCTCGCCTTCTCCACCTCCTCGCTGCAGGACTCGCGGGTCATCCTCGACTCCGTCGGCGCGGAGAAGCTGATCGGTCAGGGCGACGCCCTGTTCCACCCGATGGGCAAGGCCAAGCCGATGCGCGTGCAGGGCGCCTGGGTCAACGAGTCGGAGATCCACAAGGTCGTCGACCATGTCAAGACCCAGATGAAGCCCAACTACCGCGAGGACGTCCAGGTCGTCGCCGTCAAGAAGCAGATCGACGATGACATCGGCGATGACCTCGACGTGCTGCTGCAGGCGACCGAGCTCGTGGTGACCACGCAGTTCGGCTCCACCTCGATGCTGCAGCGCAAGCTGCGCGTGGGGTTCGCCAAGGCCGGCCGCCTCATGGACCTGCTCGAGTCGCGCGAGATCGTCGGCCCCTCCGAGGGATCCAAGGCCCGCGACGTGATGATCCATCCCGACGAGCTCGGCACTGCCATCGCGCGGATCCGCGGCGAGGAGGTCCCGAGCTCCGAGGCGGACGAGCCCTACAGCGACGACCACTCCGTCGACCTCGAAGCGGACCCGCCCCCCGGCGCTCCCGTGGGCGAGGACGACTCCGCACCCGCGCAGAGCGAGAATCGGTACGCGACCGACCCGCTGGCCGATGACGGGTCCGAGCCGGCCACCGACTATTACGACGAGGATGATGAGGACGGGCAGGACGCCTGGAGCCTCACCGGCCGCTGAGCGTCCCTCCTCCCCGCTGCCCCGTCGGCTCCGACCACCGCCTCCACCCTCCACCCCGCAGGAGCACCGATGAGCACACCCCGTACGGACCCGGTCCCGCTCTGGAACATCGCGAACATCCTCACCATGGTGCGGTGCGCCATGGTCCCGGTGCTGGTGGTGCTTGCCGTCCTCTTCCCGGACTCCGTCCCCGGGCGCCTGCTCGTGGCGGCGGTGTTCGTGCTCGCGATGATCACGGACTTCCTGGACGGATACCTGGCACGCAGCCGGAACCTGATCACGGACTTCGGCAAGATCGTCGACCCCATCGCGGACAAGGCGATGACCGGGGCGGCGCTGATCATGCTGTCGATCTGGGAGTACGTCCCGTGGTGGATGACCATCCTGATCCTGGTCCGCGAGATCGGCATCACCGTGATGCGCTTCACCATCCTGAAGTACGGCGCACTGCCTGCGAACATGGCGGGCAAGGCGAAGACGATGGTCCAGACCGTCGCGATCAGCTTCTGCCTGATCCCCTTCGAGCTGTGGTGGGGGCCGGCGCGCTGGATCGGCCTCGCGCTGGTGCTGCTCGCCGTGGTCCTGACCGTGTGGTCCGGCCTCGTCAACCTCAAGGACGGCCTGCGACTGCGTCGTGAAGCCCTCGCCGGCGGCGCTGCGTGACCTCAGATCCCGCTGCGATCATCGACCGGGCAGCCGAGCTCGGGCTGACGATCGCGACGGCGGAGTCCCTGACGGCCGGTGCCGTGGTCGCCCGTCTGGTCGACGTCCCCGGAGCGAGCGCCGTCATCGCCGGGGGAGCGGCCTGCTACTCCTACTCCGCCAAGTCGCGTGTGCTCGGCGTGGACGCCGGCCTGCTCGTGAGCAGGGGAGCCGTGGCGCCCGAAGTGGCCACCGCGATGGCGGACGGGGCGCTCGCGCTGTACGGCACGGATCTCGCGGTGGCCACGACGGGGGTGGCCGGACCGGGCCCGGACGAGCGTGGCGTGCCGGAGGGGACCCTCTGGGTGGGCCTTGCCCGACGGGACGGCGAGACCTCTGTCCGTGAACTCCATCTCAGCGGTGGAAGGGCCAGGATCCGGGCGGCAGCTGTCGACGCCGCGCTCGAGGACCTGGGGTCCGCCCTCGGCTGCTGAGCTCACCTGCAGGTCATCACGGCGTGACGGTGCTTCCTCCTCAGGGTCTCGTCATGCACAATTCTCAGCGAGCCCTGCGAGGCGGACCACTAGACTCTGGGGAACACTCTGGAGGGTCGGGGCGTTGTGATGATCGTGATGACTTCCATGCACCGCACCCCTGAGGTGTTCCACCAGTTCAACCAGAGGAAGGGAGGCAAGGCCATGGTCCTGTTCCGTCAGGAGCTCGGGGACGTGCTGCGCGATGCTCGTCGTACCCAGGGCCGCACGCTGCGGCAGGTGTCCTCCGACGCCCGCGTGTCCCTGGGCTACCTCAGCGAGATCGAGCGCGGCCAGAAGGAGGCCTCCAGCGAGCTGCTGGTCTCCGTGACCGATGCCCTGGGTCTCCCGCTGTCCTTCGTCCTGCGCGAGGTGTCCGATCGGATCGCCGTCGCGGAGCGCGTCACCATCCCCGACACCGTTCCCGAGGGCCTCGCCGACGACGCGAGCCCGCTGGTCGGCGCTCACTGAGGTGCGGCGCAGCGAGTTCACGGAGCTGGCCGATCATGTGTTCGGCCCGGCCCTGGCCCGCACCTACACGCGTGACCTCGTGCTCGAGGACGCCGGCGGCCTGACCGCCGAGCAGGCCCTCGAGCACGGGGTTCGTGTGCGCACGGTATGGACAGCTCTCTGCGAGGCGATGGACGTGCCGGAGTCCCGGCGCTGGGAAGTTCCCCTCCAGCAGCGACGACGCTGACTCTGCCCGGATCTCCCCGGGTGTCGCGAGCATGAGGTACGGGCACGCTGCTCTCCGAGATGCCGCACGACGCACCTCGATGCCGTACGCCATGGCGGGAAGCCGTGCGACACGCCGCGACGCACCCTCTGGAAACGCGCATGTTCGAACGCCTGTTCGGTACAGTGGTCCCTGACGGTCTCCCCCGGCACCACGTCCACGATCTTGTCTTTCCTCCCCACTGACCGGTCATCCACACCGGGATCGGGGTGGCAACGAATGTCGGGACCGCCGCCTACTGTGGCCGCAAGGTCAAGACGTCGGCACTCCCGGCCCCCCAGGAAGGAACGAAGCACATGGCTGCTCCCAAGTCAGCTGGATCCAAGACGGTCGCCTCCAAGGATCGCGGCTCGTCGCTCGACAATGCTCTCGCGCAGATCGATCGGCAGTTCGGAAAGGGCTCGATCATGCGCCTGGGTGATGACACCCGGCCCCCGGTCGAGGTCATCCCCACCGGCTCCGTCGCCCTGGATGCCGCTCTCGGCATCGGTGGCCTGCCCCGTGGCCGTGTCGTCGAGGTCTATGGTCCGGAATCCTCCGGCAAGACCACGCTCGCCCTGCATGCCGTGGCCAATGCGCAGCGCAACGGCGGTATCGCGGCGTTCATCGACGCCGAGCACGCGATGGACCCGGAGTACGCCAAGAAGCTGGGCGTCGATACCGACGCCCTCCTGGTCTCCCAGCCGGACACCGGCGAGCAGGCCCTCGAGATCACCGACATGCTGATCCGCTCCGGTGCGCTGGACATCGTGGTCATCGACTCCGTGGCCGCGTTGGTGCCCAAGGCCGAGATCGAGGGCGAGATGGGCGACACCCACGTCGGCCTGCAGGCTCGCCTCATGTCGCAGGCGCTGCGCAAGCTCGCCGGTGCGCTGTCCACCTCGGGCACCACCGCGATCTTCATCAACCAGCTGCGCGAGAAGATCGGTGTCTTCTTCGGCAGCCCGGAGACCACCACCGGCGGCAAGGCGCTGAAGTTCTACGCCTCCGTGCGGATGGACATCCGCCGGATCGAGACCCTCAAGTCCGGCACCGATTCCGTGGGCAACCGCACCCGCGTCAAGGTCGTCAAGAACAAGATGGCCCCGCCCTTCAAGCAGGCCGAGTTCGACATCCTGTACGGCGAGGGCATCTCCCGCGAGGGCGGGCTGATCGACCTCGGCGTCGAGCACGGCATCGTTCGCAAGTCCGGTGCCTGGTTCACCTACGAGGGTGACCAGCTCGGCCAGGGCAAGGAGAACTCCCGCCAGTTCCTCAAGGACAACCCGGATCTCGCGGTCGAGATCGAGGAGAAGATCCTGCGCACCCTCGGAGTCGGCAAATACGCCGCTGAACCGGTGGAGGCGGCGACAGAGGCCGCGCTCGGCGAGGACGAGTTCCTCGACGAGGACGTCCCCGCCACCATCTGATCCATGGCGGATCACCTCCCGGCCGGGAGCGGCCGCGACGACCACGAGATCGCCGCGGCCGCTCCCGTCTCTCTCGCCCATATTCCCACCGCGCCCGAGATCCGCGCCGATCTCTCGCAGCGCACCCACGAGATCCTCAACTCGCCCCCCACCGCGGCGGACCCCCTGTCGGCGGAGCGGGAGAAGGCCGTCGTGCACGAGTGTCGGTACCTGATGAGGCTCCTGTCGACGCGCAGACGCTCCGCCGGGGAGATGCGCCAGCGGCTCGAGAAGCGCGAGGTCCCCGCCGATGTCGCCCACGAGACCATGGCCCGGATCGATCGCGCCGGACTGATCGACGACGCCGCCTTCGCCCGCGACTGGGTGCAGCAGCGTCGAGAGCTGCGCGCTCTGGGCGACGAGGCCCTGCGCCGTGAACTGCACAAGCGTTGGGTAGCTGCCCCCCTCATCGACGCAGCGCTGATCGCGGGGGAGAGCGACGAGGAATCACGGTGTCGTGCGCTGGTGCGATCTCGCATCGGCTATCGCGACCGCGAGCAGCTGAGCACCGAACGCGACGGCAGCCATCGCCGCCGACTCTCCCGGCGCCTGGATGCCCTGCTCACCCGCAAGGGCTACCCCGGAAGCCTGGCGGTCCACGTGATCGCCGGCGAGCTGCGCGAGGCCGCGAGCAGCCCTGAGCGCTGAGGGCTGGGCGCTCTTCGAACTGCGCAGGTGACAGGAGCTCCCACCGAGGAACGTCGGACGCGCCGCAGCCGGGGACTCTCCGGGCGAGTGCCGCCCAGGCGCCCCGGCGGGAGGCGCACAGTGGCTCGCTCGCCGTACCCTGGAGGCACTATGTCCCTCAGCACTCCCCCTTCTGACCTCGCCTCCGACGATCAGCACGTCGTCTCGCCCCGCGGCACCTACCAGGTGCGCACCTTCGGGTGCCAGATGAACGTCCATGACTCCGAGCGCCTGACCGGCATGCTCGAGGACTCCGGGCTCGTCGCCGCACCGGCTGAGGCCGATCCCCGTCGCGGCGAGGTCGACGTCGTCGTGTTCAACACCTGCGCGGTGCGCGAGAACGCCGACAACAAGCTCTACGGCACCCTCGGGTCGCTGCGGCCGGGGAAGGACGCGAACCCCGGCATGCAGATCGCCGTCGGCGGCTGCCTCGCTCAGAAGGATCGCGCCACCATCGTCGAGCGCGCACCCTGGGTCGACGTCGTCTTCGGCACCCACAACATCGGCTCGCTGCCGGTGCTGCTGGAGCGGGCCCGCCACAATGCCGAGGCGCAGGTGGAGATCCTGGAGTCGCTCGAGGTGTTCCCCTCCACTCTGCCCACGCGGCGCGATTCCGTGTACGCGGCATGGGTGTCGATCAGCGTCGGCTGCAACAACACCTGCACCTTCTGCATCGTCCCGTCGCTGCGAGGGAAGGAGAAGGACCGTCGGCCAGGAGAGATCCTCGCGGAGGTGCGCGACGTCGTCGATGCCGGCGCGATCGAGGTGACCCTGCTGGGACAGAACGTGAACTCCTACGGGGTCGAGTTCGGCGACCGCAGCGCCTTCGCGAAGCTGCTGCGGTCCTGCGGCGACATCGACGGACTGGAGCGGGTGCGGTTCACGTCCCCGCATCCCGCGATGTTCACCGATGACGTGATCGATGCGATGGCCGAGACTCCCCACGTCATGCCGCAGCTGCACATGCCGCTGCAGTCCGGCTCCGACGACGTGCTGCGCCGGATGAAGCGCTCCTATCGGGGCAAGAAGTTCCTCGGCATCCTCGACAAGGTGCGTGCACGCATCCCCGAGGCCGCCATCACGACCGACATCATCGTCGGCTTCCCCGGGGAGACCGAGGGCGACTTCCAGCGCACCCTCGACGTCGTCGAGGCCTCCCGCTTCGCCAGCGCGTTCACCTTCCAGTACTCGATCCGGCCCGGGACCCCTGCTGCGACCATGGGGGATCAGATCCCGAAGGAGGTCGTGCAGGAGCGATACGAGCGGCTGACGGCGCTGCAGGACCGCATCACGTACGAGGAGAACCAGAAGCTCGAGGGCAGCACCGTCGAAGTCCTCGTCGCCGAGGGGGAGGGAGAGCGTGCCGCCGAGACGCACCGCATCTCCGGTCGCGCCCGTGACCATCGACTGGTGCACGTCTCGCTGCCGGCGGACCTCCCGAAAGCTTCTCGTCCCCGCCCTGGAGACCTGGTCACCGCGAGGGTCACCCGTGCCGCACCGTTCTATCTGATCGCCGACAGTGCACTGGCCGTCCAGCCGGGCGCGGCGCCTTCCCGCGAGCAGTTCTCGGTGCGGCGCACCCGCTCCGGGGATGCTTGGGAGGCCGGCGTGCAGGGGCAGAGCGCCGGATCCTCCTGCGGCGCCGGCACCGGCGCGAGTGGTGCTGGCGCGGTCACCCTCGGGATGCCGAGCCTGCGCCGACCCTGAGATGCTCGGGATGAGAAACGGCCGACGCCCCTGTGCGGGATGTCGGCCGGTCCTGATCAGCAGGTGCTCGCCTGCCGAATGTCAGCTGTCGAGCTCGTCGAGCTCCGCGCCGAGGCGCTCTTCGAGGCTCTTGAAGAAAGCGATCACGGTGCTCAGACCGCATGTGATGGCGCTGTCGATCTGCGAGTCCAGGGCGCCGGCGCGGTAGTCCGCGGCGAGCTCGCCGTAGACGCCGAGCAGACCTTCGGACTCGCGGCGCACGTAGACCTTGGGCCAGACCCGGTTCATGTTCCACTCATTGCAGAGCTTGATCATCTCGACCTTGCGCGAGACGTCCACGGAGTGGCTCCAGCGGCCGCGAGTCTGCAGCACGCCGTGGTCCTCTCCGGTCAGCATGAACTGGAACCGGTAGTCGTCGAAGCGGGCGCGGAGGATCTCCGGGTGCTCGTCATCCTCGACGAAGGCGTAACCATGGCGGGTGAGGCACTCCTCGACCCTGGTCAGGGACATCGGGGCCAGACCTTCAGCCGAGTCCATCATGGAGGGGGACTCGTTCGGTGCAGTCACTTCCAACCTCAAGCAATGCAGTAGGAGATGAAATCGACCCGGGATGTCGGGCCGTCGCTCACCCTACTCCGTCCGGCTGGTTTCCACTCCGTCACCAGGCGTGATCCGCCTGACCTCAGGCATCGGCGCAGGTAGGGTGCCCACCATGGACGTCACCCCGGTCACGAAACCGGCCCCCCACCAGACAGCACGAGGGGTCGGTGACTGCGAGGTGCCGCCGCTGGTCGCGATCGTCGGGGCCACCGCGACCGGCAAGTCCGACCTGGCGATCGCGCTGGCACGTCGGCTGAACGGGGACGTGGTCAATGCCGACGCCCTGCAGCTGTACCGCGGGATGGACATCGGGACGGCGAAAGTCACGGCACTCGAGCGAGGCTCCGTGCCGCACCATCTGCTCGACGTGCTCGAGGTCACGCAGGAGGCGAGCGTCTCCGCGTATCAGCAGGCCGCCCGCGCGGCGATCGCGGGCATCCGGTCCCGCGGCAGGATTCCGATCCTCGTCGGAGGGTCCGGCCTGTACGTGCGCGCCGTGCTCGACGACATCGAATTCCCTCCCACCGACGCCGCCACGCGTGCTCGCTTCGAGGCGCGCGCCGCCCACGAAGGTGCCGGTGTGCTGCACGCCGAGCTCGCCCTCTCGGACCCCGACGCCGCAGAGATGATCGGGCCCCGCGACACCCGTCGCATCGTCCGTGCGCTCGAGGTCGGTGCCCTCACCGGACGACCCTTCACCGCCTTCCTCCCGCGACCGGTGTACGCCGATGCCCGCACTGTCCAGATCGGCCTGCGGCTGGAACGAGCCGACCTGCACGATCGCGTTGCACGCCGCGTGCACCGGATGGTCGAGCTCGGCCTGCTCGAGGAGATCCGCACCCTGCGGGATCAGGGCCTGGACCGCGGACTCACCGCTCGCCGCGCCATCGGGTACGAGCAGGGTCTCGAAGTTCTCGAGGGCACCATGAGCTGCCAGGACGCCATCGAGGCGACGGTCGTCGGCACCCGGCGCCTGGTGCGCAAGCAGGACACCTGGTTCCGGCGCGACGCGCGGGTGGCGTGGATCGATGCCGCCGCGGGCGACCCGGATGGCCCGAGCAGCGCGCTGGACCGCGCGCTGGCCGCGATCCAGGAGGGCCTCGCAGCGTCTGACCCGGAAGCGTCATAGGCTCACCCCATGACCGACAGCATCCGCTTCACCAAGGGCCACGGCACCGAGAACGACTTCGTCCTCCTGGACGATCCCGAGGGCGCCCTGGACCTGGACCCGGCCACCGTCACCGCACTCGCCGATCGCCGTGCCGGCATCGGCGGCGACGGCGTGATCCGCGCCGTCCGTACGAGACGTGCCGGGATCGACGCCCCCGCGGACGCGCCCGAATGGTTCATGGACTATCGCAACGCCGACGGCTCCGCCGCAGAGATGTGCGGCAACGGGGTGCGGGTGCTCGCCGCCCACCTGCAGCGCGCCGGCCACGTGAGCGAGGACCACTTCGAGGTCTGGACCCGCGCCGGGACACGCTCGGTCGAGATCCTGCAGCGGCCCACCACCGAGAACGGTCCCTGGTCGGTACGCGTGGGGATGGGAGACAGCCGCAGCACTCTCGAGGCACGGACCGTCGTGGTCGCGGGCCGGACGCTGGTCGGGACCGACGTCGACATGGGCAACCCGCACACCGTCGCCTTCCTGCCGTCCGAGCTCGATCTGGGCTCGCTGGACCTCACCTATCGGCCTGCCCTGGACCCCGAGCCCGCCGGCGGTGCGAACATCGAACTGGTCGCCGCACGCGGTGAGCGGCACGTGGCGATGCGCGTCGTCGAACGCGGGGTGGGCGAGACCCGCTCCTGCGGGACCGGAGTCGCAGCGGTCGCCGTCGCCGCGGCGCTGCGCGCAGGCGACGAGACCCGCCTCCCGTGGAGGGTCGACGTGCCGGGCGGCACCTTGCAGGTCGGGTGGACGGAGACCGGCGAGGTCACCCTCACCGGACCGGCCGAGCTCGTCGCGGACGGCACCACCCTGGCCTGACGCCGACGGCGCTGCGGTCCCCAGGAACCGACACCAGCCGGGGGCCTCAGCGGGAGGGTCCGACCTCCAGCACGCGGAAGCCCTTGGCACTGGCGACCTTCGCAACCTCACGCTCGGGCAGCTGGTCGTCGAGCCAGCGGCCCAGCGGGTCGGCCCCCAGATTCTTCCCGACGACCAGTGCTGCAGTGCCCTGCGGGGCCAGGCGCGCCATCCATTCCAGCAGCAGCTCGTGCAGCGCCGGCTTGCCGATCCGGATCGGCGGGTTCGACCAGATCGCGTCGAGGGCCAAGCCATCTGGTACGTCGTCGGGGGCGATGACGCGGACATTGGTGAGCCCCGCCCGCTGCGCATTCTCGGCCGTGAGCTCGCGCGCCCGCTCGCTGACGTCGACCGCCCACACCTCTGCCTCGGGATAGGTGAGTGCGGCGGTCAGGGCGATGGGCCCCCATCCGCAGCCCAGATCCAGGATCCGCGCGCGGGATGACGGCTGCGTGATCTCGTCGAGGCGTTTCAGCAGCACGGCGGTGGCCTTGTCCAGTGCGTGTCCGCTGAACACGGAGGCGCTGGAGACCAGATCGAGGTCGCGACCCGCCAGGCTCACCCGGAGGGGGAAGCGCCGGTCGTCGGTCTTGGGGGAGGGGGTGAAGTAGTGCTCGTCCACCCCAGCAGGATACTGACCCCGCGCAGCGTGCGGTGCACGTCATGGCCGCAGATGCGCCCTGCGCAAAATTCCTCGACCGGGACGCGCCGACGTGGGACTCTGTGAGTACCGCAAGTCCCCGACGCAAGGAGTACCCCGACCGTGCCCATCGCTTTCCATCCCGAGCCCGACTCCGACACCGACGTCGACGGGACCACCACGGGAGGAACCGGGGCCGCGGCGCCCACCGACAATGCAGACGGCGCCCCGGCCTCGCCGACGTCTTCGTCGCCCGCCCCCTCCGCCTCGTCGACCCCGGACCCGGCTCCCACCGCACGAAGTCGGGACGCGCTGACCGAGCGGATCCTCTCGCGCGGTGATGCGTCGGTCTCGCAGGTCACCTACGATTCCGGGGCCGATGGCGAGCAGTACGACCTCGCCGACCGTCAGGCGCTGCGCCGCGTGGCCGGGCTCTCCACCGAGCTCGAGGACGTCTCCGAGGTCGAGTACCGCCAGCTCCGCCTGGAACGTGTGGTCCTCGCCGGTCTGTACACCTCCGGCGATACCGCGCAGGCCGAGACCAGCCTGCTCGAGCTCGCGGCGCTCGCCGAGACCGCAGGCTCCGAGGTGCTGGACGGCGTCCTCCAGCGCCGTGCGCATCCCGACCCGGCCACGTTCCTGGGCAAGGGCAAGGCCGCCGAGCTCGCAGAGGTCGTCACCGAGCACGGCGCGGACACCGTGATCGTCGATGGTGAGCTCGGTCCCGGCCAGCGCCGCGCCCTCGAGGACATCGTCAAGGTCAAGGTCGTCGACCGTACTGCGCTGATCCTGGACATCTTCGCCCAGCACGCCAAGTCCCGTGAGGGCAAGGCGCAGGTGGAGCTCGCCCAGCTCGAGTACCTGATGCCGCGACTGCGCGGCTGGGGCGAGTCGATGTCCCGGCAGGCCGGCGGTCAGGTGGGCGGCGCCGGTGCGGGCATGGGCTCGCGTGGGCCCGGTGAGACCAAGATCGAGCTGGACCGTCGGCGCATCCGCGACCGCATGGCCAAGCTGCGCCGCGAGATCAAGGCCATGACGCCGGGCCGGGACGCCCAGCGAGCGGACCGCAAGCGCAATCGGGTGCCCTCGGTCGCGATCGCCGGGTACACCAATGCCGGCAAGTCCTCCTTGCTGAACCGACTCACCGGCGCCGGGGTGCTGGTCGAGAACGCGCTGTTCGCGACACTGGACCCGACCGTGCGGCGCTCGACCACTCCGGACGGCCGCGAGTTCACCTTCGCGGACACCGTCGGCTTCGTGAGGCACCTGCCCACCCAGCTGGTGGAGGCCTTCCGCTCCACCCTCGAGGAGGTCGGGGACTCCGATCTGCTGCTGCACGTGGTCGATGCCTCGCATCCGGATCCCGAGGGGCAGATCACGGCAGTGCGCACTGTGCTCGGGGAGATCGAGGGCTTCGACGTCCCCGAGGTCGTCGTGCTGAACAAGGCGGACCTCGCCGAACCGGAGACCATCGCGCGCCTGCGCAGTCAGGTCGGGGACTCGATCGTGGTCTCCGCCCGCACCGGGATGGGCATCGAGGAGCTTCGCGATCTGATCTCGGAGCATCTGCCGCGCCCCGCGGTCGAAGTCGACGTGGTGGTCCCCTACTCGCGCGGCGATCTGATCTCCCGGGTGCACACCACCGGAGAGGTGATCTCCGAGGAGCACCTCATGGAGGGCACACAGCTGCGAGCACGCGTGGATGAGGCGCTCGCCGCAGAGCTCCACGGCGCGGCCTGAGCGGTCGGCGGATCCGGCGCGGATACGCTGATCCGATGACCACCGCCACCGATCACGAGGCCGCCCCGGGGGCCGCCGACATCCAACTGTCGACCCTCATGGACGCAGCGGTCTCGGCGATCGGGGGCGCCCCGCGACCGGGTCAGCAGGCGATGGCGGATGCCGTCGATACGGCCATGTCCGGAGGGCGTCACCTGCTGGTGCAAGCAGGAACCGGCACCGGGAAGTCCCTGGCCTACCTGGTGCCGGCCCTGCGTCATGCCCTGGTCAGCGGGCGCCCGGTGGTCATCTCCACCGCCACGATCGCGCTGCAGACACAGATCGTGCGCAAGGATCTGCCGCGCCTGGTGGAGGCCATCGCGCCCCATCTGCCGCGCACCCCCACCTTCGCGCTGCTCAAGGGCCGCGCGAACTACCTGTGCCGTCACAAGCTCGATGGCGGCTACCCGGTGGAGGTCGACCCCGGAGCGCTGTTCGCCGAGGCCTCCGCCGATCCTGCCCGCGGGGGCAGCGAACGGTTGGGCGACCAGGTGAGGCGCCTGCGGGAGTGGTCGGAGGAGACCGACAGCGGGGACCGCGATTCCCTGGAGGACGCCGTCTCCGACCGTGCCTGGAGGCAGGTCTCCGTCACCGGGTCCCAGTGCCTCGGCGGTACCTGCCCGATGGTGGAATCCTGCTTCGCCGAACGCAGCCGGGAGCTCGCCCGGGAGGTCGACATCGTCGTCACCAACCATGCCTTGCTCGCGATCGACGCCTTCGACAGCCACGGCATCATCCCCGAGCACGATGTCGTGGTCTTCGACGAGGCGCACGATCTCTCCGGCCGTGTCACCAGCGCCATCACGGAGGTGCTGAACCCCGGCATGCTCCGGGGGACCGTGCGCGACCTGCGCGGGCTCGGCGTCGCGGGGACCGCATTGGACGACGCTTCCGAGGAGCTGCGGGAATCCCTCGAGCTCGCGACCGACGGGCGGGTGATCGGGTCCCTGCCCGAACGCCTCGCCGATGCCGTCCAGCATCTGCGCATCGAGGCGCGCACCGCCCATTCCGATGCCAAGGACGCCGGCGATGATTCGACCGCGGGAACGGCCGGGACCCGCAAGACGGTCCGCGCCAATCTGCAGGAGATCATCGACGTCTGCGAGCGGCTCACCTCGCCGGCCGATGACGACGTCGTCTCCGTCTCGCACTCGCCGGTCACCGGTCGCTCGAGCATCCAGGTGGCCCCCCTGAGCGTCGCCGGCGCCATGCGTGGTGCGATCCTCGAGCACCGCACCGCTGTCCTCACCTCCGCGACCTTGGCCCTCGGGGGCCGCTTCGAGCCCGCCGCCGGAGAAGTAGGGCTGGCGCGAGCCGACCGCACGGACCCCGACGTGATCCCGTCGGCGAAGAATCCCAGCGCCTGGGCCGGCCTCGATGTGGGCAGCCCCTTCGCGTACCGCAGTCAGGGGATCCTCTACACGGCGCGCCACCTCCCACAGCCTGGGCGAGAGGGCCCCTCGCCGGCGATGCTCGACCATCTCACCGATCTGGTGGAGGCATCCGGTGGGGGAGCGCTGTGCCTGTTCTCCTCACGCCGCGGCGCCGAGCTCGCTGCGGAGCACGTACGGGCCCGCCTGGATCTCACGATCGAGGTGCAGGGCGAGGACTCGATGGCGAACCTGGTGCGGAAGTTTCGGGACGATGAGAACGCCTCGTTGTTCGGGACCCTCACCCTGTGGCAGGGCGTGGACGTCTCTGGTCGCTCATTGCGGCTGGTCACCATCGACCGGATCCCGTTCCCGCGGCCCGATGACCCGCTGACGTCCGCCCGTCAGGAGCGGATCGGCCAGCATGGGGGCAATGGCTTCATGGCGGTCTCGGCCCAGCATGCAGCTCTGCTGCTCGCACAGGGGTCGGGACGTCTGATCCGATCCCATGAGGATCGTGGGATGGTCGCCGTGCTGGACCCGCGATTGGCGACGGCGCGGTACGGGGGCTACCTCCGCGAGTCGATGCCGCCGCTCTGGCCGACCTCGGACCCCGAGGTCGCACTCGGCGCGCTGCGCCGCCTCTCGGCGAACTGACTCAGACCGCGCGCAGCACGGCAACGACCTTGCCGAGGATCTCCGCATGGTCGCCGAGGATCGGGGCGAAGGCCGGGTTGTGCGGCATCAGCCAGACGTGGTCGTCGCGCTGCACGAACGTCTTCACGGTGGCTTCGCCATCGATCATCGCCGCGACGATCTCGCCCTTCTGCGCCTCCGGCTGACTGCGTACGACGACCCAGTCGCCATCGCAGATGGCGGCGTCGATCATCGAGTCGCCGACCACCTGGAGCAGGAACAGGTCGCCGTCGCCGACCAGGCGCGAGGGCAGGGTGAAGACATCCTCGATCTGCTCCTCGGCCGTGATCGGCACGCCCGCGGCGATCCGACCCAGGAGAGGCACCGTGACGGAGTTCGGGGCGATCTCCGGCACCGGCAGGGGCTCGGGGGCGCCGTCGTCCCCGGGCATCATGACCTCCATGGCGCGCGGGCGCTTCGGGTCCCTGCGAAGGAAGCCCTTGCGCTCGAGCGCCTGGAGCTGATGGGACACCGAGGAGGAGGAGGTCAGACCGACCGCATCACCGATCTCCCGCATGGTGGGCGGGTACCCGTGCGCGGAGATCGCGGAGTTGATGGTCTCCAGCACCAGGCGCTGCCGCCGGCTGAGCCCGGAGGTGGCGGTATCGGCCGGTGCGTCGTCGCGGACCCGGATCGGCTTGGGGGTGCTCGGCATCATCGTGCGGGCCTCCTGGCTTCGTCTGTCGGACCCTCGCGGTTCCGTTGTCCTGTCACCCAGCGTAGGGCGGCACGCACCGGATACCAAACATGTGTTCGAGATTCCTCTTGCGTGTCGCGCGACTTGGGGGCTACAGTCGCACAGACATTCGATCGAACAGGAGTTCGGACATGCGTACGGATACGGCTACGGTTCTTCCCTTCCCGCAGCACCGCGACGAGCGGGGCGAGCGTGCGGGTAGAGCAGGTGTTCGACTCGAGGCCACCCGGCGCGGGCGCTTCCTGGCGACTCTGGTCGCCTTCGTGCTCGGCCTGCTGGTGGCCGCGACGGCGCTGCTGATGTTCGATGTGCCCTCTGCGCTCGCGGGCTCCGACGAGACGGATGCGGTGACCGTCACGGTCGAGGCCGGCGACACCCTGTGGGGCTATGCCGAGCAGTACGCCCCCGAGGGCATGAGCGAGCAGGACTTCGTCACCGAGGTGCGCAGCGTCAACCATCTGCCCACCGGCCGGGTCACCGCTGGTCAGCAGATCGAGCTTCCGGCGGAGTGGGCCGCGACGCGCTGATTGCCGGGGCTTGCCGGTATCCTGGGTGGATGCACTGTCCGTTCTGCCGCCATCCCGACTCTCGAGTCGTGGATTCGCGCACGTCCGACGACGGCGCGACCATCCGGCGCCGACGCCAGTGCCCGAACTGCTCGAGGCGATTCTCCACCTCGGAGACCGCGTCGCTGTCCGTGCAGAAGCGCTCCGGGGTGAGTGAGCCGTTCAGTCGGGCCAAGGTGATCTCCGGTGTCCGCAAGGCCTGTCAGGGCAGGCCCGTCAGCGATGACCAGCTGGCGATGCTCGCTCAGCGGGTCGAGGAGGATATCCGCTCCAGCGGGCAGGCCGAGATCGAGGCGCACCAGGTGGGGCTGTCGATCCTGCACCCGCTCCAGGAGCTCGATCTCGTGGCCTATCTCCGCTTCGCGAGCGTCTATCAGGACTTCGACTCGCTCACGGATTTCGAGACGGCGATCGCTCGTCTGCGCGCGGAGACCCCGACCACGGCCTGAGAATCGAGCCGAGTTCGGGAGATTCTGTGGACACGGTTCGGTGCGGCCGGTCACTGTGCTTAAGATGTCCCTCGTGCACTGACGAAGTGCACACCAGATCGGCGGTCGCGGAGGGGAAGCCGCGGCCGCCGATCGCCGTCTCAGGCGGGGTCGATACCCGCCGGTAGTTCTCGCGAGTGGATCACACCGAGATGCGTCGTCGCACGGGTCATCGCGACATAGAGGTCACCGGCACCATGGGCCTCGACCAGCTCGGCCGGTTCGATCAGGATCACGCCATCGAACTCCAAGCCCTTCGCGTCCTGTGCGGTCATCACCGCGACTTCGTCGTCCACCCCCGCGGAGCCGGCGCCCACTGGAGGCAGGTCCGTTCGCGTGCGCAGCTCGGCGAGGACGTCGGCGACGCGTTCGGTGGCCGCGATGACGGCCAGACGCCCGATGCTCTCGGTGCGGACGGCGACCACGGCGTCCGCCGCGAGGCGCGCCATGGCGAACTCCTCGGTGTGCTGGATGAGCGGGTCCCGATCACCCTCACGGACGGAACTGACCGGCGTCACCGGCAGATTGTGGGCCTGCGCCATCGCCACCGCACGCTCCATGATGCGGCTCGGGGTGCGGTAGTTGACCGTCAGGTGCTCGACCTGGAGGCGGTCCTGGATGTAGGGGCTCAGAGCTTCGGTCCAGGAGGACGTGCCGCCGGCGGAAGAGGTCTGCGCGACGTCGCCCACGACCGTGAAGGACTTCGTGGGGGCGCGTCGCATCAGGGCTCGCCAGCTCATGGGGGAGTGCTCCTGGGCCTCGTCGACGACGACATGCCCGTAGGTCCAGCTGCGCTCTGTCGAGGCGCGCTCGGCGAGAGTGCGTCCATCGCGGATGTGCCCGACCTGATCGGCGAGGTCCTCGGCGCGGATGATGCCGGAGGTGTCGACGTTCTCGATGACCTTGCGGGCATAGTCGACGTCGGCCTCGCGTCGGCTTGCGGCCTCACGGGCCCTGGCCTCTGCGGGAGCGTCGTCCTCTCCCAGCAGTTCGGCGACCTCGTCGAGCACAGGGATGTCCTCGACCGTCCAGGGGGAGTCCTTGGGGCGGGCGAGGCGCTGGACCTGATCCGCCAGGGAATGCGGCGCGGCAGCGCGCAGCCGGTCGGGCCGCGAGAGCAGGATCCGCAGGAAGCCCTGCGGGGTGTAGGGGAGCCAGGCGAGGTTGAGCTGACGCTTGACCTCAGGGTCGTGGCGCAGGTCCGAGAGCAGATCGGGGCGGTCCTCGGGAACCACCGTGTGACCCTGGGAGGCCAGGGCGCGTTCGTAGGCCTCCACCAGACGGTCCATCGCAGCGCGGACGAAGACCGCGCGGGCCGCGTTGTGCGGCTTGTGCGTGGCCCGGGCCTCGCGGCGGGCGGATCGCAGGGCGTTCCGGGTCAGGGTGATCGGGGTGCCGTCGATGCGCAGGCGGATGTCCGCGTCGGGGATGATCTGGCGCTGCTTCACCGCGCGGGCGATGAGGTCGGCCATGGCGATGTCGCCCTTCACACGGGCGACCTCGTCGGTGTCGTGGAGGAAGGTCTCGATGCCGGGAACCAGCTCGCCGGGCGTCAGCATCACCACGCCGGATTCTCCGAGGCTCGGCAGCACACGTTCGATGTATCGCAGGAACCCAGGTGTCGGGGCCATGATCAGCACGCCGGTGTGCTCGAGGCGCCGACGGTGGGTGTAGAGCAGGTAGGCGGCACGGTGCAGGGCGACAGCCGTCTTCCCGGTTCCCGGGCCACCCTGGACCACGAGCACGCCACGGTTCTCGGAACGGATGATGCGGTCCTGCTCGGACTGGATGGTGGCGACGATGTCGCCCATCCGTCCGGTCCGCTGGCCGGAGACGGCGGCCAGCAGGGCTCCCTCGCCCTGCAGGACGACGTCGTGGTCGTCGGCCGCGAGCACTGACTGGTCCAGGACGTCGTCCTCGAGGCCGACGACGGCGCGACCACGACTGATCAGGTGCCGACGCAACCGGACGTTTCGGCGATCGATGCTGGTGGCCTGGTAGAAGGCGGCCGCCGCCGGGGCGCGCCAGTCCACGAGCAGCTGGTCGCGATCGGCGGTGAAAAGTCCGATGCGGCCGATGTAGTGGCGCGCCGCGTCGTCCATGTCGAGTCTGCCGAACACCACGCTGCGAGCGACCGAGCGCAGCAGCGCCAGGCGGTCCTCGTACAGCGCCATGAACGAGTCCCGCTCGGACCGGTTCTGGTGCGTCGAGGCATGCTGTGATGCCTGGATCTCCTCCAGATTGCGCTCGACCTGAGTGATGAGTTCATCGAGTCGCGCATAGAGCCGATCGGCGTAGTCCTGCTCACGTGCGATCTCCTGGGCGATCAGCCCTTCAGCGTCGTCCACGGACCTGCTCCCTCTGACGGTTGACCCTCACACCGCGCCGCGCCGGACTGACCGGGGTCGGCGAAGCACGGTGGTCCATTATGGTGGACAGGCCTGGGTGTGCGTGCCATCGGGGTGAGTGACGTCCAACCGGCCGCGAGGGAGGAAACGCTGATGCGCGACCCGCGTGACCTGTACCGGTTCGAATCCGCCGATGTGCTGGCGGCCGTGCCCCGTACCGGTCTGACCCTGGTCCATGCCCTCCCGGGCCTGGTGGACGCCGGCAACGCGTGCAGGATCGCCTCCACGTACCTGCGTGACGAGCTGCGTCATCTGCGTCTGGTCACCTTCGACATGGACGAGCTGCTGGACTATCGCGGATCCCGCCCACAGGCGGTGTTCGACGGGACGTCCTACACCGGCGTGGACATCCCCGAACTGACCTTGTCCCTCATGTACGACGAGTCGGATCGGCCATTCCTGTTCCTCGATGGGCCCGAGCCCGATCTGCAGTGGGGTCGTCTGGCAGAAGCCCTCATCGACCTGGTCGAGTTCTTCGACGTGGAGCGCGTGGTCGGGATGCAGGCGGTGCCGATGGCGGTCCCGCATACCCGTCCCATCGGGCTGTTCGCGCACGCGAACGACCCTTCGCTGCTGGGGCGTCCGAACACGCGGCCCACCCCGGCACCAGGCACGACCCTGGGGAGCGAGGACGGGGAGCCAGCTGAGATCGTGGTGCCGGCCGCGTTCGGCGCTCTGCTCGAACACCGGCTCGGCCGCGCCGATCACCCGGCGATGGGCTACGCGGCGCAGATCCCGCACTACCTCACGCGGACCGATTTCCCGGCCGGTTCGCTCGCTCTGCTGCGCCGGGTCAGCGACGCCGCGGGTCTCGACCTGCCGCTGGTGCATCTCGGTGACCTCACGGACGCGGCGACCGTCGCCCTGCAGGGGACCCTCGCCCAGAACAGCGAGGTGCATCAGATCGTCCGGACCCTCGAGGAGCAGTACGACGCCATGAGCGAGGGCAGCGATCCCTCACCACTTGCGACGACCTTGGATCTGCCGACGGCCGACGAGATCGGCGAGCACTTCGAGCGCTTCCTCGCCGACCACGACGACGAGTGGCCCGATGATCCGCGTCCGTTGTGACCTGAGGGACGCGATGCGGACCTCCCGAAGCGCCCATACGGTGAAGTTCGTTACTTCTTCGTGACCGTGCTCTGCCATTCCCTGTGTGAACGGGGCCACTGCCATGGCAGAATGGCGGCGTTGCAGTGATTGCAGGTCCAGCAGGACAATCCGTCGAAGGTGCCTCGGCACAGCAGTACGGCCTGCACCTGACGCCACCCGCCTCGGCGGAGGGCGGCTTCACGCGGCGCCGCGATCGCGTACCGCGATCGTTGATGGACGACACAGAAGGTGACAGGTATGGCACAGGGCTCGGTCAAGTGGTTCAACGCCGAAAAGGGCTTCGGATTCATCGAGATCGACGGAGGCGGCGCAGACGTCTTCGTGCATCACAGCAAGATCGACATGGACGGCTACCGCGCCCTCGACGAGGGTCAGCGCGTGGAGTTCGAGGTCACCCAGGGGGACAAGGGCCCGCAGGCCGAGCAGGTTCGCCCGGTCTGATCGACGGTCACTCCCGTTAATCTCACGGACCGGGTAGGAGCATCTGCTCCTACCCGGTCCGTCGTCGTGCGGGGGCTGTGACGAGCGTGGTGCGACGAGAGCAGTGGGCACCGCGCAGTTGATGGACGAAATCTTCCAGAAGATGGAAGTTCTCGTCCATCAACTCCGTTGGCGGGACCTCCGTCGGCGTGGCGTCGGAGGAGCCGTCCCCGCCGAGGCAGTGGTGACGCGGGCCGTGCGCCGACCTCCCGGGAGACCCGCCAGGAGACGGACCTCGCGCGGAGGCCTCAGCTGAGGCCCTGCACCTTCCCGGCGCGCGCCAGGGCCTGGACCTGCGAGGGCTGCGCCAACCGCACCGAGACCGCGTCCGAGCGCAAAGCGCGGTCGATGCCCTCGGGCAGGGGGCGACTCGACGCGACCAGCACGCAGTTGCCGCGACGCTTCCCCGACAGATGCGCGGGCTCGGCGATGACCCCGACGTGCGCGAACACTGCGGACAGGGTCGCGACCTCGTCGGCCATCAGCCCGGTGCCGGGTGGGGCCGCGCAGTTGGCGAGATAGAGCCCTCCGTCGCGCAGGACTCTCGACGCATGCTCCGCCGTCTCGCGTGTGATCAGCTCGGGTGGGGTGAGCGGCCCCGAGAACACATCGCGCACCAGCACGTCGAAGCGGTCGTCCCGCCACGACGTCAGCGCGCTGAGCGCATCCTCGATCCGCAACCGCAGCTGGGGGGAGCGCGGCAGATCGAACCAGGTGCGCACCTGGTTCGCCAGCAGCTCATCCAGCTCGACCACGATCTGCCGTGAGCTCGGATGCCTCGACGCGATCGCCCGGGGCAGCGAACAGCCTCCTCCGCCCAGATGCGCGAGCTGCGGGATCGGTCCACTGCCTCCAGCACCCGCCACGACATCCTCCCGTCCGAAGTGATGCTCGATGACGATCAGCATCCACCGCATGTACTCGAACACCAGGTGCTCGGGGTCCGGATGGAGGTGGGAGGACGGGACGGCGTTGACCTCGAGCAGCACGGAGCCGTCGTTCTCGACGGTGAGCCGAGCGGTCCCGGTGGAGATGGGGATGAGGACATCGAGCGGGCCGAGGTGCTCGAAAGGGGCGTGGCGCACACGCTCGCGACGGGACATCGCTCCACTGTAGGAGACCGGGAGGCGCAATTCCGGCGGGCGCGCGCCCTGTCCGATTCTGCCGAACGTTCCTCCCCAGGCACCTGTCGTCCACCACCGCTGCGGGCGCCCTTCGTCTGTCGGACCCCGCGCCTAGCGTGTTCATCACGCAGCACACGCAGTAGAGGCAGCACACGGAGTCTCGGCGCTCTCCCAGATCGTCGCAGGCCCACGAGACGAGGAGCAGCGATGACCACGACCACGTCCCGCCGTCGACGGCGCGCCACGGCGCTCACCTCGGACGCTCGCAGCCTGCGCCTGCGGCTCGCGCACCTCGACCAGGACCAGGCGGACCTGGAACGGGCTCGGGACCTGCTGCGGCAGGGCCGCGCTGCAGCCACGGACGAGCCGCGGGAGGCGTTCGAGCTCGTGCATCGGGCGGCGCTGCGAGGTGCGGGAATCATCGTTGCCCGGAGCAATCGTGACCGCCGCCGCAAGCTTCCGCTGAACGTCTGGACGGCGCTGGACCGACTCGGCGGCGAGGATGCGGAGCGCGCGAGCCACCTGGTGCCGCTCGTCGCGGAGCGGTCCCGTCTGGACCGGGAACCCGCCTCCGTGCCTGACCCCGGACTGCTGCGGGAGCACCTCGAGCAGACTGCACAGCACTTGGACACGGTCTCGCAGCGGCTTCTCGCGGATCTGCCGAGCCACGTCACAGCCCTCGCCGGCTGAGGTCGGCGCCGCTCCGTTCTCAGGGGTGGCGCCGAGTACAGTGCCAGCACGAGGGAGGTGCCGATGGGTGCACGCAGGGGCGCCGAGGCGCCGGAGGAGATCCCCGGGATCCTCCATCTGGACATGGATGCGTTCTTCGCGTCCGTCGAGGTGCGCGACAACCCTGAACTGCGGGGCCTTCCCGTCGTCGTCGGTGGAGCCGGCGCTCGCGGTGTGGTCGCCGCCGCCAGCTACCCCGCCCGTACCCGAGGGATCCGCTCGGCGATGCCGATGGCCACCGCGCGGCGCCTGGCCCCGGATCTGGTGATCGTCCCTCCTCGCGGCGACCGCTACCGAGAGGCATCCGCTGCCGTGATGGAGCTGCTCGGTGCGGTGATCGCGGACATCGAGCAGATCAGCATCGACGAGGCCTTCCTCGACGTGCGGGGAGCTCGTCGGCTCTTCGGCGGGCCCGAGGAGATCGCCGCTCTGCTGCGACGGATGATCCGGGAGGAGCTCGACCTGCCGAGCTCGGTCGGCGGCTCCGTCTCACGCGCCGTCGCGAAGATCGCCTCGGCGCACGCGAAGCCGGACGGCCAACTGATCGTCCCGGCCTCGCACACCGCGGACTTCCTGGCTCCGCTGCCGGTCTCGGTGATCTCCGGGATCGGGCCGAAAGCAGTCCTCTCCCTGGAGCGGATCGGCGTGCACCGGGTCGGCCAGATCCGCGACGTCCCACCGTCGACCTTGGCTCGGGCCCTCGGGCCACGAGCCCCCGACGTCACCCGGCTGGCCGACGGCAGCGACCGCACCGGTCTGGTGCATCAGGTCCGGGACAAGTCACTGGGCACCGAGCGCACCTGGGACGAGGACCTCACCGATGCCGAGGACGTGAGACTGCGCATCACGGTGATGGCCGATGATGTGGCGCGGCAGCTGCGCCGCGATGAGATGGTCGCCCGCACCGTCGTGCTCAAACTGCGCAGCCCGGACGGAACCACGATCACGCGCTCCTCCACCCTGGACCAGCCCACCTCGAGCGGCGAGCGACTGCGCGAGCAGGTCGTGGCGCTGTGGGAGCGCGAACGTCACCGACTCCGTCGGGTCCGCCTGGCCGGGGTGCGGGTCACCCATCTCGAGCCCTCGGCCTCCACTCCCGTGCAGCACGAACTGACCATGCGGTCGGGGCAGTGGCGGGACCTGGAAGCCGCGATGGACAAGGCGGTGGACCGTTTCGGATCCTCCAGTCTCAGCAGGGGATCGGCTCTCGGACCGGGCGCCAGCGGCTCTCAGCAGACCGGGGCGCCCCCTGGTGCGGACGGCGACTGAGCGCGTACTCGAGGCCCGTGCTGGCGATGCGCATCGGCGAGTGTTCCCATTACTCAGGAACTGGCTCTAAACTGGGTGAACCGCCGACGAGGGCTCCGCACCACGACCGGCGGAAGTCGCCGACCAGGCGCGAGAGGACCGGGGACAAGGAGCGGGACCATGCCGCTGTCTGAACACGAGCAGAAGATGCTCGACGAGATGGAACGTCAGCTCTTCGCTGACGACCCACGCCTCGCACGGGCATTTGCACCGACCAAGAATTCGCGACGCAGTGGTCGTCGCATCGCCATCGGCCTGGGCGGTGTCATCGTCGGGCTCGGAATTCTGGTCCTGGCTGTGTCGCTGCCGGCCGTCTGGCTCGGAGTGATCGCCTTCCTCGGCATGCTCGCCGGTGCCGTGTACGCGGTGACGACGCCCAGTTCTGCCTCGCAGAACAATCCGCCGGGCTCCGACGGCGGCGGCGGTGGGAGCGCCGGACCGACCACCCCTCGCGACGACAAGGGCGGCACCTTCATGCGCAAATTGGAAGAGCGCTGGGAGAAGCGCTCCGGGGACGATCCCCGACTCTGATCCGCCCCGGCCGCCGTTGCGCGTCCCACGAAGAACTCCCCGAAGCCCCAGCTCCTGCGAGCTGGGGCTTCGTCGTGTCCTGGAGCTGCGTGACGCGAACTCGAACGCCCAGCTCCCCGCGGCCACTGAGACCCGATGGCAGCCCAGTTGAGGCCCGCCTGCGACCCGGCTGAGGCCCGACTGCGTCCCGACTGAAACCCGCCTGCGACCCGGCGGTGGCCCGGTCGCGCCCTGAGCTGACCCCGGGGCCCCGGTCCGACCGGACGGTTCGGAGGCTGTCCTCGGGCACGGATTGCGCCTGCTCCCCCTGATTCCCCACATCCCTCCACCGGTTCCCTCCCTTTCCCTCCACCCGCTGTCCGGCGGATGCTCGGCGAACCGGTGCATCGCTCTGACCTGCAAGACCGCGGCGCGATGCGGATTCAGTCCTTCCCGCTCCGCGCGCCGCTGCGCGCAGAATCAGCCACATCGACGCGCCGTCGACGAGAATCCCCCCACCTCACACCACGTCCCTGACCTGCGCCTATGGAGGCAATCGTGCGCAGATGGGGATTCTGGTAGCGAGATGTGGGGAGTAGTGGGGTAAAGTGGAGCGCGTTGGGAGGAGATGGGTTTCGGATCGCGAGTCTCGGCGAGTGAAGGAGGGCCTGCATGTTCCTCGGCACCTTCACGCCCAAGCTCGACGAGAAGGGGCGCCTGATCTTCCCGGCGAAGTTCCGCGACGAGCTCGCCTCGGGACTGGTCATGACTCGTGGGCAGGAGCACTGCATCGCTGTGTATCCGCTGGTCGAGTTCCGCCAGAAGCTCGAGGAGGCCCGTCGGGCGCCCACCACCGATCGGCGCACCCGCGACTACCTGCGCGTGCTGCTGTCCGGCGCGGAGGACGTCATCCCGGACAAGCAGGGCCGCATCACCATCCCGGGCCATCTGCGGGGCTACGCAGACCTGGACCGGGAATGCGCCGTCATCGGCGCACTCGATCGACTCGAGATCTGGTCGCTCCCGGCGTGGGAGACCTATCTCGAACAGAAGGAAGAAGGCTTCGCCGAGACCTCCGAGGAGGTGGTTCCCGGCCTGTTCTGAGCTCGGCTCGACGGACTTCCGTCCTGTGAGACCTCTCGTCGTTCCCGCCCCGATGCATCTTCCCCGGTGGCGGGTCGGGAACGACGGGGAATCTGACAGGACGGCACCGCGGCCAGGAGGCGGAGCCGAGGGGGCCGGCGCGATCCGGTCGTCAGGAACAGAACGAACAGCACACACAGGACGCAGGGGAGGGGTGACATGGACGAGATGCAGAGCGACCTGCCGGCGCAGAACCGGCACGTCCCCGTACTGCTGGCCACCTCGGTCGAGCTCCTGGCCCCCGCGTTGCAGCAGCCCGGCGCGATCTATGTCGATGCCACGCTCGGCATGGCCGGCCACGCCGCAGCCGTTCTGCACGCCGCACCCCAGGCCCGTCTCATCGGCATCGACCGCGATCCCCAGGCGCTCGACCTCGCCCGGCGCCGGCTCGAGCAGGAGGGCGTCGCAGACCGCGCCACGCTGGTCCACGCCACCTATGACCAGATCGCCGACGTGCTCGAGGACCGCGATCTTCCCGGCGCCCACGGCGTGATGATGGACCTGGGCCTGTCCAGCTTCCAGATCGACACCACCGAGCGCGGCTTCTCCTACTCGGTCGACGCCCCGCTGGATATGCGGATGGACACCGCCTCGGACGGTCCCACCGCCGCCGACCTCCTTCAGCAGCTCCCCGAGGCAGAGATCGCCCGGATCCTCCACGACCTCGGAGACGAGCGTTTCGCCCGTCGTATCGCCCGTCGCATCGTCGAACAGCGCGCGAGCGCGCCCATCACGCGCAGCGGTGAACTCGTCGAGCTGTTGGACCGTGCGATCCCCGCGGCATCGAAGGCCAGCGGCGGACATCCCGCCAAGCGCACCTTCCAGGCGCTGCGGATCGCCGTCAACGAGGAGCTCGAAATCCTCGCCTCCGCGATCGAAGCCGCCCTGGACTGCCTTCACGTCGGCGGCCGCATCGTGGTGGAGTCCTACCACTCCGGCGAGGACCGCCTGGTCAAGACGGCCTTCTCGCGTCGCACCAGATCCTCGGCTCCGCCCGGACTCCCGGTCGAGCTCGAGCAGCACCGCCCGACCTTCACCCCGCTCGTGCGCGGCGCCCTCCAGGCCGACGAGGCCGAGCGAGGCACCAATTCCCGTGCCGCATCGGTCCGATTGCGCGCACTGACCCGTACCCGACTCGCCGAGAGAGCTCACTGATATGGCCAGCACGTCAGCCGTTCACGCCCCCGCGGTCCGTCCCGTCCGCGGTCCGAAGACGACCACGACGGCGCGGCCGCGCCTGACCGTCGTCGCCGCGCCGAAGACCGCCGGCAGCTCGATGCCGTTCACCATCCTGTGCACCCTGATCGTCGCGACGACCCTGGCTGCCCTGCTGTTCCTGAACATCCAGATGTCCGACACGAGCTACGAGATCACCCGGCTCCAGAACCAGTCGCAGCGTCTGAGCGAGGAGAAACAGGCTCTCGTCGAGACCAATGAGCGCCTGGGGACCCCGCAGGAGCTCGAGCGCCAAGCACGGGAGATCGGCATGGTCCCGGTCACGGATCCGGCCTACATCGACCTCGACACGGGCGAGGTCATCGGTGAGACGTCCCCCGCGGCGCAGACTGAAGTCAATCCGGAGCTCGCGGAGGTGCCCGCTGAGGTCGCCGTCCCGCCGGCCGAGATCTACGACGAGCCCACGACCTACCACGGCATGGGCAACGAGGGGGCCTGACCATGGCGCGGTCACGCACGACCCGATCGACCGGGAGTTCCCGCAACCCCCGCAGCGGCGCATCCCGCCCCCGCGTCCCGCAGGCACGCGTCGGGGCTCCGGCCATCCGTCATCGCTTGCTGATCTGCCTGATCATGGTGGCCGTGCTGATGCTCTCCGGGCGCCTGGTCTGGGTGCAGGGCCTGGATGCGAGCGCGCGCGCCCAGGAGGCCATCGAGCAGCGCACGGTGACCCGCACCATCCCGGCCCTGCGCGGAGACATCCTCGACCGCGACGGCACCACCATGGCCAGTTCCGTCGAGCGCTACGACCTGTGGGTGAACCAGCTGCAGATCGATCAGTACCGGCAGAACTCCACGACGGAGGAGGTCACCGGGATCGACGCGGCCGCCCAGGAGCTTGCCCCGGTGCTCGGCTGGTCCGTTTCGGACACCAAGAAGGCACTGACCGGTGATCGCGGGTTCCTCTACCTGCAGAAGAACGTCGACCCCAAGGTGCGCGACGCCGTCATCGCCCTGAAGATCCCGGGCATCGGCGCCGATCGCGTCGCCGACCGCATCTACCCGTCAGGCTCCGTGGGCGGCAACATCCTCGGCTTCGTCGGCGGCGACGGCAGTGCCCTGGCCGGCACCGAGTACTCCTTCGACGACGCACTGAGCGGCACCGACGGCAAGACCACCTACGAGCGGGGCGCGGGCGGCCAGATCATCCCCACCGGCCAGCAGCAGACCACCCCGGCGGTCGACGGCAGCGACCTGGTCCTGACCATCGACCGTGACCTGCAGTGGAAGGCGCAGCAGATCGTCGCCGGCGCCGTCGACAAATGGGGTGCCACCGGCGGCAGCGCCGTGGCCATGAACGCCCGCACCGGAGAGGTGCTCGCCCTGGCGGAGTACCCGAGCTACGATCCCAACGACCCCGGAGCCAGCGGGAACGAGTACCTCGGCAACCGATCCATCTCCAACGTCTTCGAGCCCGGTTCCACGGGCAAGCTGTTCACCATCGCCTCCGCCCTCGAAGAGGGGACGGCGACCCCGGACTCGCAGTACGAGATCCCCTACGAGATGTACTTCGAGGGGGAGCGGATCAAGGACTCCCACCAGCACCCCGATGAGCGGCTCACCCTCGCCGGCGTGCTGAAGAACAGCTCGAACGTCGGCACCGTGCAGATCTCCGAGGAGCTCGACCCGCAGGTCCGCTACGACTACCTGCGTGCCTTCGGGCTCGGGGAGCCCACCGGCGTGCAGCTGCCCGGCGAATCCTCCGGCACCGTGCACCCGGCCGAGGACTGGACCGGCCGTACCCGCTACACGACGGCCTTCGGGCAGGGGTACAACGTCAACGCTCTGCAGATGGTCTCCGCCGTGGGCACCTTCGCGAACGACGGCGTGCGCGTCCAGCCCTCGCTGGTGGCCGGAACCCGGGGGGAGGACGGCACGGTGCGTCCGCTCGGCCAGCCCGAGAGCACTCGTGTGATCTCCTCCGAGACCGCGGCGACCATGCGCGGCCTGATGGACAACGACATCGACGAGGAGACCTCGAGCGCGGCCGTCACCGGATATGCGACGGCCGGCAAGACCGGCACCGCCCAGGTCTCCGATGGCACCTATACCGCCTCCTTCATCGGCTTCGCCCCGGCGGATGATCCGGAGATCGTCGTCGGAGTGTTCATCTTCGGCCTGGACACCTTCATCTCCGGCAGCAAGGCGGCCGCCCCGGCGTTCTCCGAACTGACGACCTTCACCCTGCAGAACCAGGGCATCGCACCGACCGGCGTCGCCGGCCGCGAGTACGAGAACGAGTGGTGACCCCCCGGTGAGCGTCCCCCATGCCTCCGCCCCCGAACCTGCCCGCCCCCGTCGCCCTCTCGGGGCGAGCGCAGCAGCCCTTGCCACAGTCCTCGGCACGGCCGCCCCACAGGTGGATCTGCACCTGAGCGGGGTCACCCTGGACTCCCGCGGCGTCCAGCCCGGAGACCTGTGGTGCGCCCTGCCGGGAGCCCACGCGCACGGCGCGGACTTCGCCGCCCAGGCCCACGCCCAGGGCGCCGTCCTGGCGCTGACCGACCCGACGGGGGAGCAGCGCTGCCGTGACGCGGGCCTGGCCGTCCTCGTGGTCCAGGATCCGCGCGGCGCCACGGCGACCGCCGCGGCCCTGGTCCAGGGCCGTCCCGCCGAGCGTCTGCGCTCCATCGGCGTGACCGGCACCAACGGAAAGACCTCCGTCACCACCGTCATTACCCGGGTGCTCGATGCCCTCGCCGTGCCGGCCGGGGTCATCGGCACCAGCGGCACCGGATACCGCGATGCGGCAGGGACCGACCACGCCATCGCCACCGTGCGCACCACCCCCGAAGCTCCCGAGCTGCACGGGATCCTCGCCCGCATGGTCGAGGACCAGGTGCAGGTGGCCTCGATGGAGGTGTCCAGTCACGCCCTCGTGCTGCGTCGCGCCGACGAGGTCGTCTTCGACGTCGCCTGCTTCACCAACCTCAGTCAGGACCATCTCGACTTCCACGGCACCATGGAGGCGTACTACGAGGCCAAGCGGCAGCTGTTCACCCCCGAGCATTCGGCCCGCGGCATCATCTGCCTCGACGACGAGTGGGGCCGGCGCCTGGCCCGCGAGGCGACGGTCCCGGTGACCACCTATGCCACCGTGCCCGGGGCGGGCGCGGACCACACCGCCCACGAGATCCGTGCCGAGGGCTACGGCAGCACCTTCCTCGTGCAGGGCCCGGAGGGCACCCGCGCCCTGCACGCCGCGCTGCCCGGCCGCCACTACGTCGCCAACACCCTCGCCGCCGAGCTCCTGCTCGCCGCGATCGGACATGACGGCTGCGACGTCACGCGCGCGCTAGGCGAGGCCGGCACGGTCCCCGGGCGCATGGAGCTCGTCACCCGCGCTCCGATCCGCGGCGTCGTGGACTTCTCCCACACCGCCGATGCCCTCGAGCAGGCGCTGACCTCTCTGCGGGCGGTGCCCGGCACACGACGCGTGATCGTCGTCATGGGAGCCGGCGGTGACCGCGACCGCGGCAAGCGGCCCGCGATGGGCGAGGTCGCCGGTCGGCTCGCGGACGTGGTGATCGTCACGGACGACAACCCCCGCTCCGAGGACCCCGCCGAAATCCGTCGCGCCGTGCGCGCCGGCATTCCGGAGGCGACGAACGCGCAGGTCCACGAGGTGGACGGCCGAGGCGCAGCAATCGATCTCGCCGCCCGCCTGGCCGACGTGTCCGACACCATCCTCGTGGCCGGCAAGGGCGCCGAGACCGGACAGCAGATCGGGGATATCGTCCATCCGTTCGATGACCGCCTCCGACTGCGCGACGCGCTGAGAGCGAGCGGCGGCACGGGCGCCGACGACACGGACGGAGAACGCTGACCATGCTGCAGATCACTGCACGGGAGATCGCTGGCCTCATCGGCGGCCGCCTGGTGGGCGGAGCCACCGGCGAGGAGCTCGTCACCGGAACGGCCCGGATCGACTCGCGAGACGTCCTCGCGGGCGACCTCTTCGCGGCCTTCGTCGGCGAGCACGCCGATGGCCACGACTACGTCGCCACCGCCCGCAGGGCCGGGGCAGCACTATCCCTCGTCTCCCGCGATCTCGGAGCCCCTGCTGTGCTGGTCGACGACGTGCGCGGCGCACTCTGGGACCTCGCCCGGGCGCAGCTTGCGCAGGCGCGTCAGCACAACTCCGGCCTGGTCGTCTTCGCGATCACCGGCAGTGCCGGCAAGACCGGCGCGAAGGATCTGCTCGGCACGATCCTGAGAGCCCAGGGAGAGACGATCGCTCCCGTCGGCAGCTTCAACAACGAGCTCGGCCTCCCGCTGACCGTGCTGCGCGTGAACGCCGCGACCCGCTACCTCGTGCTCGAGATGGGGGCGCGCGGGATCGGCCACATCGCCCAGCTCACCGATATCGCCCGCCCCGATGTGTCCCTCGTGCTCAACGTCGGCAGCGCGCATCTCGGAGAATTCGGCAGCGCCGACGCGATCGCCCAGGCCAAGGGCGAACTGGTCGACGCCCTCGAGCCCACCGGTCGCGCGATCCTGAACGCCGAGGACCGCCTGGTGGCCGCCATGGGCACCCGCAGCGCAGCCCCTGTCGTGACCTGGGGGTTCACCACCGGGGATCTCCGCGGCGAGGACCTCGATCTGGATGACGACGCCCGCGTGAGCTTCACTCTCGCCGTCCCCGAGGGACTGACCACACTGCAGGGTGCGGCCATCCCCGCCGGACGCTTCCCCGTGCGCCCGGACCTGCTCGGTGAGCACCAGGGCGGCAACGTCCTGGCCGCTCTCGCCGCAGCCTTGAGCGCAGGAGTGGACCCCGCTGCCGCGACCTCCGCCCTCGACGGCGCGAAGCTCGCCTCGGGGCAGAGGATGGAAGCGCTGCGCGCGCACGACGTGCTGATCATCAACGACGCCTACAACGCGAACCCCGACTCGATGCGCCAGGCACTGAAGACCCTCGCCCATCTCGGCCGCGGCCACCGCACCATCGCCGTCCTCGGCGAGATGCTCGAGATGGGTCCGGACTCCATCCGTCTGCACGACGAGATCGGCCGCCTCGCGGTGCGCCTGAACATCTCCCAGCTGTACGTGGTCGGTGACGGCGCGGCCCCCATCCATCACGGTGCGAGCCTCGAAGGCAGCTTCGGCGGTGAATCGGAGTACGTCGACACCGTCGACGAGGTGATCGCTGTGCTAGAACGTACGGTGGCGCCCGGCGACGTGGTGCTGCTGAAGTCGTCCCGGGATGCTGGGCTCCGGCAGATCGCCGGCCCGCTGGTCGCGCACCTGGAACGACGTGAGCGACCCGATGCCCGGGCAGACGGAGGAGACGACGCATGATCGCGATCATCATCGCGGGAGCGACCGCCCTCCTGCTGTCCATCCTGGGCACGCCGCTGTTCATCAAGCTGCTGGTCAAGAAGAGCTACGGCCAGTTCGTCCGGGACGACGGACCCACCTCGCACGCCACCAAGCGCGGCACGCCCACGATGGGCGGCGTGGCCATCATCCTGACCACCATCCTCGGCTACGCGCTCTCCCACCTGCTCCTGTGGACCGCCCCCAGCGTCTCCGTGCTGCTGGTGCTGTTCCTGATGGTTGGTCTCGGGTTCGTCGGCTTCCTCGACGACTACCTGAAGATCGCCCAGCAGCGCAGCCTCGGTCTGAGCGCCCGCGCAAAGCTCCTCGGCCAGTTCATCGTCGCGACCGCCTTCGCCGTGCTCGCCCTGCTCTTCCCCGACGGCAACGGCAACACCCCGGCGTCGACGCAGATCTCCTTCGTGCGGGACATCGAGTGGCTCGACCTCGCGTTCGCCGGTTCCGTCGTCGGCTTCATCCTCTTCGCGATCTGGGCGAACTTCCTGGTCGCCGCGTGGTCCAACGGTGTGAACCTCACCGATGGCCTCGACGGCCTGGCCAGCGGCGCCACCATCATCTTCACGGCGACCTACCTGGTCATCTCCTTCTGGCAGTGGCGCCAGGTGTGCAACGTCGACCTGGACGCCGGGGGAGTCGTGCACTGCTACGACGCCCGCGACCCGCTGGACACCGCCGTGCTGTGCGCCGCGATCATCGGGGCCTGCGTCGGCTTCCTGTGGTGGAACACCTCTCCCGCGAAGATCTTCATGGGGGACACCGGCTCGCTCGCTCTCGGCGGCGCGATCGCGGGCCTGACCATCGTCTCGCGCACGGAAGTCCTCGGCGCCATCATCGGCGGCCTGTTCGTGATCATCTCGCTGTCGGTGATCATCCAGGTCGGCAGCTTCAAGCTCACCGGGAAACGGGTGTTCCGCATGGCTCCGCTGCAGCATCACTTCGAGCTCAAAGGCTGGAACGAGGTCACCATCGTGGTGCGGTTCTGGATAGTCACCGGCATCCTCGCCGGTCTCGGCCTGGGCATCTTCTACCTCGACGCTCTGCCGAGGCTCACCTCATGACCACCGCCAAGGCCCCGGCCCACTCCGCTCGCACGGACGTCGAGCAGCTGCCCTGGCCCGGGCTCGACGTCGCCGGACTGCGGATCCTGGTCGCAGGATTCGGCATCTCCGGATACGCCGTCGCCGATCAGACCATGCAGCGCGGCGCCCATGTGCTCGTGGTCGACGGCTCCGACACCCCCGAGATCCGCGAACGCACCCAGATCCTCGAGGTGCTCGGGGTCGAGGTGCGACTGGGCCCGGAGCACACCCGGTCCCTCCCTGCGGACCGCGAGGTCGACCTCGTCGTCACCTCACCCGGCTGGCGCCCCAGCCAGCCGCTGCTGGCCGCTGCGGCCGCCGCCGGGATCCCGGTGTGGAGCGAGATCGAGCTGGCCCGCCGAATGCAGGCCGCGGACGGTCCCGCCTGGCTCGCCGTCACCGGCACCAACGGCAAGACCACCACCGTCACCATGCTCGAGTCGATCCTGCAGCACGCCGGGCTGCGAGCGGTCGCCTGCGGCAACGTCGGCCTGCCGGTGATCGAGGCGGCCCTGGACCCCGAGGGCTTCGAGGTGCTCGCGATCGAGCTCTCCAGCTTCCAGCTGCACTGGACGGAGCACCTGGACTGCGAGGCCGCGGCGGTCCTCAACGTGAGCGCCGACCACCTGGATTGGCACGGCGGCGCCGAGGCGTACGCACGCGCCAAGGGCCGCATCTTCGACGGCGTCCGCGCCGCGTGCATCTACAACGTCGCCGACGAGACCACGCTGCGCCTGGTCGAGGACGCAGACGTGGTCGAGGGTGCCCGCGCCGTCGGCATCTCGCTCTCCTCGCCCGATCTCTCCGAGGTCGGCGTGGTCGAGGGCATGCTGGTGGACCGTGCCTTCCTCACCGAGCGCCGCACCGCCGCCGCCGAGCTCGCCACCCTCGGCGACCTCGCCCACCTGGGTCCGCAGGGCGCCGGCCCGCATATCCTGCTCGATGCACTGGCCGCCGCTGCCCTGGCGCGGGCGCACGGTGTCCCGGCGCATGCCGTCCGCGACGGGCTGCGGGCCTATCACGTGGGCAGTCATCGCGCCCAGCAGATCGCGACCCTCGACGACATCGCCTTCGTCGACGACACCAAGGCCACCAACCCCGCTGCCGCGGCCGCCTCCCTCCGCGCCGCCGAGCGGGTCGTCTGGATCGCCGGCGGCGACACCAAGGGCGCGGATCTGGATGCGCTCGTCGCCTCGGTCCAGGACCGTCTGGTCGGCGTCGTCCTGCTGGGCGTGGACGCGGCGCCGTTCACCTCCGCGCTGGCACGACACGCCCCCGAGGTCCCCGTCCGTCGGATCGATCCGGGCGACACTGACGATGTCGCCGGGCGCTCCCGACTCATGGAGGACGCGGTGCAGGCCGCACGCTCCCTCGCCTCCGCGGGGGACGTCGTACTGCTGGCACCTGCCGCCGCCTCCATCGACCAGTTCCGTGACTATGCGGAGCGGGGGGATCTGTTCGCGGCGGCCGTCACCCGACTGCCAGGAGCGAGCACATGACGACCGAGGAGACCCGCCGGGATGCGCGCAGGTCCACCGGCGTCGTCCGCCCCGACGAGGAGCAGCCGCTCGGCAACATCGGCACCCGGGTGCGCGATGGCGTCGGCAGCTGGCTGAAGTCCCCCGCCCTGGATTTCTACGCCCTGATCGTCATCGGTGCACTGCTGGTCAGCGTGGGCCTGGTGATGGTGCTCTCCTCCTCGGCGGTGATCAACATCTCGCGGGGGAACTCGGGCTTCGCCGGGCTGTTCCGCCAGGGCACCTTCGCCGCCATGGGTCTCGGGCTGCTGGTGGTCGCCGCGTGCCTCCCACCCAGCTTCTATCGCAGGGCGGCGTGGCCGCTGCTCGGACTCGGACTCGCCCTGCAGTGCCTGGTGTTCGTGCCCGGGCTGGGCGTGGCGGTGGACGGCAACCAGAACTGGATCCGTATCGCGGGTCAGACCCTCCAGCCCTCGGAGTTCCTCAAGCTCGCGCTCGCGGTATGGCTGGGAGCGCTCCTGGCCACCAAGAGATCGCTCCTGCACAGGCCCGGGCATCTGCTGTTCCCCCTGGTGCCGGGAGCCCTCCTCGCCCTGGGGCTGGTCATGCTCGGCCACGACCTCGGAACCATGATGATCATGGCCATGCTCGTCGCGGGTGCGGTGTGGGTCGCCGGTGTCCCGAGGCGCTGGTTCTTGGTGGTCGGCGCCGCCGGTCTGGTCGGGGTGTTCGCCCTGACGATCACGAGTGCGAACCGCATGGCGCGCATCGGGAACTGGTTCCACGGGGTCTGCGAAGGGGATTCCTGCTACCAGGCCGATCAGGGTCTCATGGGCCTGGCCGAGGGCGGCTGGTGGGGCGTCGGCCTCGGTGAGTCCCGCCAGAAGTGGGGACGCCTGCCCGCTGCGGAGGACGACTACATCTTCGCGATCATCGGCGAGGAGCTCGGTCTGATCGGGACCCTGGGTGTGCTCGCCCTGTTCGCCGTCCTCGCCCTGGTCATGTTCCGCATGATCACCCGGATCGATGACCATTTCATGCAGATCACCGTCGCCGGCATCAGCGCCTGGCTGCTCGGCCAGGCCTTCGTGAACATGATGGTGGTCACGGGGCTCCTTCCCGTGATCGGTGTGCCGTTGCCCTTCATCTCCTCGGGCGGCTCCGCCCTGCTCGCCTCCATGGCGGCGCTCGGCGTGCTGATTTCCTTCGCGCGCCGGGAACCCGGCGCCCCCGAGGCGATCAGCGCCCGCATCGGCTCGGTCCGACGCTCGATCAGCGTGCTGCCTGCCCCACGCGACGCGACCGGTCCGGCACAGAAGGCCCGAAAGACTCAGAAGGCTCAGAAGGCTCAGAAGGCTCAGAAGGCTCAGAAGACCCAGAAGACCCAGAAGGCTCAGAAGGCTCAGAAGACCCAGAAGTCCAGCAAGCCGTCGACGACGACCCGACGCAGCTCGACCGGCCGAACCACTTCCTCCTCGCGAAGGACCCGATGACCACGTCCACCCCGCCCCGCATCCTTCTGGCAGGGGGCGGCAGCGCCGGCCACGTGTCTCCGCTGCTCGCCACCGCCGCACAGATCAGCCGTCGTGCCCCCGGCGCCGAAGTGCTCATCCTGGGGACCCCGGACGGCCTGGAGGCGGACCTCGTGCCCGCGGCCGGCTACGAACTGCTGACCATCGAGAAGGTCCCGTTCCCGCGCCGGCCCGACAGCGCGGCCCTGCGCTTCCCGCTGAGGTTCGCCGGCACGCTCCGCGAGGTGCGCTCGATCCTGCGTGACCGCGAGATCGATGTCGTCGCCGGCTTCGGCGGATACGTCTGCCCGCCGGCCTACCTCGCGGCCTTCTCGGCACGGTCGCCCGTGGTGGTGCACGAGGCGAACCGACGACCGGGCCTGGCGAACCGGCTCGGCTCACGCCGCGCGGCCGCGGTGCTCACCGCTTTCGACGCCTCCAGCCTGCCCGGAGCCCGCCGGATCGGGATGCCGATGCGCGATGGCATCGCCCACCTGGATCGCGGTGCCCGTCGCCGTGAGGCGCTGGCGGGCTTCGGACTCGATCCCGCCCGTCCGGTGCTGCTGGCCACCGGTGGATCCCTGGGCGCCCAACGGATGAACGCCGCCGTCGCCGAAGCCGCCGAGAGCTTCACCGAGGCCGGGGCCCAGATCCTCCATGTCACCGGCCGCGGCAAGGCCGAGGGCCTCCGCAGCCACCCCGGGTACTGCGTGGTCGAGTACGTCAGCGCCATGGAGGACGCCTACGCCGCCGCCGATCTCGCCCTGACCCGCTCCGGGGCCGGCACCGTCTGCGAGCTGACCGCCGTCGGTCTGCCCGCCGTCCTGGTCCCGCTGCCGATCGGCAACGGCGAACAGGCGCTCAATGGTCAGGACGTCGTGGCCGCTGGTGGTGCGCTGATGGTGGCCGATGCCGACCTCGACGCCACCTACCTGCGCACCCAGGTGCTGCCGCTGCTCCAGGATCCAGCTCGCCGGGAGTCGATGGCCGACGCGGCCCGAACCTTCGGGATCAGCGACGCCGCCGAGGTGATGGCCGACATCGTGACCGGAGTCGCACGCCGAGGCCGACCCGATCGCGGCGACCAGCCGACTACGGTGGCCCCATGAGCTCCGCTGCAGCCCCGGCCGGCCCGTCCGAGCAGCGCGTGCCGCGGACGATCCTGCGGCCCGGAGACGTCATCACCCGCAGCGCCTGGCCCACAGACCGTGAGGTCCGCTCGCTCCACGTGATCCGCATCGGCGGCGCAGGAATGTCCGCTGTCGGCCGCCTCGCACTGGAGGCCGGTCTGGCCGTGAGCGGGTCCGACTCGCAGGACGGGCAGTTCATCGCACCGCTGCGCGCGGCCGGCGCTCGCATCGGGATCGGCTTCGACGCTGCGCTGCTGGCCGACGACGTCGACGTGGTGGTGGTCTCCACGGCGGTCCGGGCCGATAATCCCGAGGTGATCGCAGCCCAGGAGCGGGGGGTCCCCGTCGTCCACCGCGCCGCGGCGCTCGCCGGTCTGCTCGGCGGGCGTGACCAGGTCGCCGTGGCCGGCACGCACGGGAAGACCTCCACGACCGGCCTGGCCGTCACGGCGCTGCGCGGCGCCGGACTGGACCCCGCCTGGGCCCTCGGTGCCGCCGTCCCGGATCTGGGACGCAATGCCGGTTTCGGAGCCGACCCGGCGATCGCTGTCGCGGGGGCAGAGGCCGCCGGGGGCATCGCGGTGATCGAGGCCGACGAGTCCGACGGCTCCTTCCTCGCCTTCAGTCCCCGAGCGCTCGTGGTCACCAACCTCGAACCTGATCACCTCGACTTCCACGGTGACGCCGAGACCCTCACCGCCGGCTTCGACGCACTGACCGAGCAGATCGCCCCCGGCGGTCAGCTCGTGGTGTGCGCGGATGACCCCGGCGCTCGCGACCTGGGCCGGAGAGCGGCGCAGCGCGGAGTCCTCGTGAGCACCTACGGCACTGGTGCCGACGCCGACTGGCAGATCCTCTCCGAGCGCGGAGGTGCCGGGGGCGTGGAGATCGAGCTCAGGACCCCTCGGGGCCACCTGACCGCGCAGCTCTCCGTCGCCGGCCACCACAACGTGCTCAACGCCCTCGGCGCTCTGGCGGCCACCAGCGCCGCCGCACCGGAGGTCGAGGTCGCAGCACTCGCCGCAGGCCTGGCCGCCTTCACCGGCGCCTCGCGACGCTTCGACGTCGCCGGAGTCGCCGGGGGCGTGACCGTCGTCGACGACTACGCCCACCACCCCCGGGAGGTCTCGGCGATCATCGCCGCGGCGCGAGGCATCACCGAGGCGCAGTCCAGCGGTGGCCGGGTGCTGGTCGTCTTCCAGCCGCACCTGTTCTCCCGCACCAGGGATTTCGCCCATGACTTCGCTGCGGCGCTCGCGACCGCGGACCACGCCTGGGTGATGCCGGTCTACGCGGCCCGGGAGGACCCGGACCCGAGCACCGATGCCCGCACCATCACCGACCACGCCCCGGGGGAGAACGTGCATCCCCTGGTCGACGGCGACCAGGTCGCGACCCGGGTCCGCGACGCAGCGCGCCCCGGCGACCTGGTGCTCATGCTCGGCGCCGGCGATATCGTCGAGACCACGCCCGCCGTGATGGCGGTCCTGGACGCTCCGCAGGACGCCTGATGGCTCGCCGCCCTTCGACCCCGCACCCGACCCCTCGACGCCGTTCGCCGGCCCCGCCGCGCCGGAGCGCACCGGCGCTGCGAAGCACGGGCTCCCCTGCGTCGACCTCGCCGGCCAGCCCGGCTCCGTCCCCTCGCCCCGAGCAGTCGCAGCCGTCGACTGCGCGCTCCACGCGCACACGGAGCGCCGCTGTCGGTCGCCCGGACCCGGCCTCCGCGGTCGCTGCTGCGGCCGCGCCCGATGCCGACGAGGGCGGCCGCATCGTCCAGGCCGCCGGCCGTTTCCGCGCGCTGGTCTCCGGGCGACCCTGGCGTCGACGCCGGCGCGCGATCATCGCGGGCGCCATGGCGATAGTGCTCGTGCTCGTCGCAGGGCTCATCACCGCGATCTTCCTGCCGTCCCTCCAACTCCAGCAGGTCACCGTCGCGGGCCTCGGCTACGTCGAGGAGGAGACGGTGCGGGAATCCGTCGAGCAGTACCGCGGCGACAGCGTGGTGCTGCTGCCGACCTCCGGTATCGCCGAAGACGTCGGGGCCGTTCCTGGTGTGCACAGCGTCGAGGTGGAGCGGGACTGGCCTGACGGCGTCCGCGTCACGGTGACCGAGGAGCCCCCGGTCGCACTGCTGACCAAGACCGATGGGACCACTTCCGTGGTCGATGCCCAGGGTCAGGAGCTGCCCGCCGCGGCAGGGGAGGGCGCGAGCCTGGTGCCGCTGGCCGTCGACGACGGCTCCGCGGATCCCGAGGGCGCCGCCACCGCCATGAGCGAGGTCCTCGCGAGCGTGCCCGATCAACTGCGCGGATCCGTGCAGGAGGTGGCCGCCTCGAGCGCGAGCGACGTGCGACTGGTCCTCGGCCTCGAGGACGGCGGCACCAAGAGCGTCGTGTGGGGAGACTCCGACGACGCGGAGCTCAAGGCCGAGGTGGTCCAGGCTCTCATCGCGGAGCCCGGGACCGAGATCGACGTCTCTTCTCCGGTCGCCCCCGTCACTCGGTGAGGCCCCGAAGCCCTCGGCAGTGAACCTTTCCACCGTGGGAGGGCGACACGCGCCCTTGGTGTTTGCGTGCGAGAGCCTGCGTCCCTAGCGTCAAAGGAAAGAAGAGGTGCCCCGAAGTCCAAACCTCGAGTCGAGGTTGAGGGTTTCGGTAGTCCGTGACCAGGCGCGACGCAGTCCCTTCTTCGCAGCTGAACCACAAGAGCAAGGACCCAAATCGTGGCCGGAACCCAGATCTCCCTAGCAGTCATCAAGGTCGTCGGCGTCGGCGGTGGAGGTGTCAACGCTGTCAATCGCATGATCGAGTCCGGCCTGAAGGGCGTCGAGTTCATCGCGATCAACACCGACGCGCAGGCACTGCTGATGTCCGACGCGGACGTCAAGCTCGACGTCGGCAAGGAGATCACCCGTGGTCTCGGCGCCGGTGCCGATCCCGAGGTCGGCAAGCGCGCCACCGAGGACCACGCCGAGGAGATCGAAGAGGTCCTCCGCGGTGCGGACATGGTCTTCGTGACCGCCGGCGAAGGCGGCGGCACCGGCACCGGCGGTGCCCCCGTGGTCGCCAAGATCGCCCGCAGCCTCGGCGCGCTGACCATCGGCGTGGTCACCCGCCCCTTCACCTTCGAGGGCCGCCGCCGCTCCACGCAGGCCGAGTCCGGCATCGCCGGCCTCCAGGCCGAGGTGGACACCCTCATCGTCATCCCGAACGATCGCCTGCTGTCCATCGCGGACAAGCAGGTCTCCATGCTGGACGCCTTCAAGTCCGCGGACCAGGTGCTGCTCTCCGGTGTCCAGGGCATCACGGACCTGATCACCACCCCGGGCCTGATCAACCTCGACTTCGCCGACGTGAAGTCGGTCATGCAGGGTGCTGGCAGTGCGCTCATGGGTATCGGCTCCGCCCGGGGTGAGGACCGCGCTCTGCAGGCCGCCGAGCTCGCGGTCTCCAGCCCGCTGCTGGAGGCCTCGATCGATGGCGCCTACGGTGTGCTGCTGTCCATCCAGGGCGGCAGCGACCTGGGCCTGTACGAGGTCTCCGAGGCGGCCCGTCTGGTCCAGGAGGCCGCTCACCCGGACGCGAACATCATCTTCGGTTCGGTCATCGACGACGCCCTGGGCGACGAGGTGCGGGTGACCGTCATCGCCGCCGGCTTCGAGAGCGGCGGCCCGTCCCCGCTCCAGGAGCCCCCGCGTCAGGCCGCCCGCCCGGAGCCGATCCCGGCTCCGCGCGCCTCTTCCCAGGAGCACCGCTCGACGAGCGGCAGCACGCAGCCGCGTCCGGTCGGTGCGGGCGCGGGTGCTTCCGGGGCCCCCGGGGCCTGGGGCCTGCCGCAGCAGACCTTCTCGCCGTCCCGCCAGGGCTCGACCGAGCCGGAGACGGAGGTGCTCGAGTCCACCGAGGCCGACCAGGAGCAGTACCAGCAGGGTCAGCAGGGTCAGCCCGGCCAGCAGGGCTGGAATGCGCCGCAGCAGGCGCAGAACCCGCCGCAGCCCGCCCCCCGCGCTCCGGAGCAGGAGCCCGCCCGGCCCCCGCACATCGAGGAGCCGCCGTCCGACGATGACGATCTCGACCTGCCGTCGTTCCTGAAGTGACATCGGATCTCCCAGCACGGGCCTCGCGACTTCGCGGGGCCCGCGCCCTGTTCACGGGGCGCGCTGGGGGAGTGGGTGCAGGCGACTTCGCGGCACTCAACCTCGCGCGCCACGTCGGCGACGACGAGCCGGACGTCGAGCGCAACCGAGAGCTGGTCGCGGAGGAGATCGGCGTCCCCCTGGTGTTCGTCGAGCAGGTCCATTCGGCGACAGTGCACGTTCTGCCCGCGACCGGGCAGGTCCCCGTCGTGACGGCGGATGCCATGGTCACCGATCGCTCGGACCTCGCGCTCGCGATCATGGTCGCGGACTGCCTGCCGGTGCTGCTGTCGGAGGCGAGCGCAGGGCTGATCGCCGTCGCCCACGCCGGTCGTGCTGGTCTGCTCGGAGGAGTCCTCGAGAACACCGTGCGCGCGATGGTCGAGCTCGGGGCCCGTCCGGCGGATCTGACCGCGAGCATCGGGCCGTCGATCTGCGGTGCCTGCTACGAGGTGCCGGAGACCATGCGTGAGGAGGCCGCGGCCCTGCTGCCCGCCACCTGGGCCCGCACCCGTCGAGGGACGCCCGCACTGGACCTGCGCGCCGGAGCGGTCGGCGTGCTGGAGGCCGCCGGGATCGCGAGGGCCTCGATCGACACCGACCATCCCTGCACTTTCGAGGACGAGAACTGCTTCTCCTACCGCCGCCAGGGGCGGACCGGACGGTTCGCAGGAGTGATCCGGCGGCACTGATCTGGGGCGCCGTGCCCCACGACACGGGTGGCGACACGCCGACGGCCTCCCGGAGTCCCGGAAAACCCTGCGGTACTTTCAAGGAACAAGGGCTCTCGCGCACTCCCCGTGCTTCCCCGGAGCCCAGGTCAGCGTGTACAACAATCTGGGAGATCTGCGATGGGTAACTGGCGCAATGCCATGGTCGCACTCGGCCTCGCCAACGAGGTCGATGACGAATACTACGAGGACGAGCGGGTCCGTCAGGACGACGCCGCCCCGGCTCGCCGCACCGAGCGCGGCCCCGAGCCCGCACCCGAACGGGAGGCCCAGGTGACCCCGATCCGTCAGCGATCCAACGTCGTGGCCATGGCCCCGGCAGTGGAGGAGTCGATGCACCGCATCACCACCATCCATCCGCGTTCCTACAACGACGCGAAGGCGATCGGTGAATCCTTCCGTGACGGTGTCCCCGTCATCGTGAACCTCTCCGACATGCAGGACGGCGATGCGAAGCGCATGGTCGACTTCTGCGCCGGACTCGTCTTCGGTCTGCGCGGCAGCATCGAGCGGGTCACCTCCAAGGTCTTCCTGCTCTCACCGGAGTTCGTCCAGGTCGACGGAGACACCTCTGCCGACGAGGGCAGCTTCTACAACCAGAGCTGAGCGATTCCGTGCAGATTATCGCAGGAGTGCTGTACCTCGCAGTACTGCTGTACCTGATCGTGCTCATCGCGCGCTTGGTGCTCGAGTGGATCCAGTCCTACGCGCGGGAGTTCCGCCCGAGCGGGCTCGTCCTGGTGCTGTTCGAGGTCGTCTACACGCTGACCGACCCGCCGGTGAAAGGTCTGCGGCGCTTGATCCCGCCGCTCCGCCTGGGACCTGTGGTCCTCGACCTGAGCCTGATGATCCTGCTCGTCGTCGGCTGGATCCTGCTCGCCGTGCTGTCCTCCTTCGCACGCTGACGCCGCGCGACCTCCACCAGCCGTCGTGGGCGACTCCCGACATCCGCTAGGCTGTCGACACCGCGCTCCACGCGCACCACGACCCCAGATTGACGAGAAGGTGACCCATGGCTCTGATGCCCGATGACCTGCTGTCCAAGCGGTTCACGCCGGTCCGGTTCTCCGAGGGCTATGACATGGACGAGGTGGACAACTACCTCGACAACGACATTCTGCCGCGCCTCCAAGAGCTGATCGACGAGAACAACCGACTGACCAAGGAGCTCGAGGAGGCGCACAACCGTCTCGCCGAGTTCGAGTCCGCACCGGCAGCGTCGACCGAGGCTCCTGCGGCCGAGGACGATGTCGAGACGGACATCGTCGACGAGACCCCGATCTCCGCGGCCGCTGTGCCGGAGGCCGACGCGACGGCGCCCCAGGCCGTCGTCGAAGAGGCCCCCGCCGACGAGACCGCTGCGGCGACGCCGACCGCGGCCGAGCAGTCGACCCCGGACCAGTCCGCTGCCGGCATCATCGCCCTGGCGAACCGTCTGCACGACGAGTACGTCAAGAACGGCGAGGACGAGCGCGACCGCCTCATCACCGATGCCAACGACGAGCACAAGCGCATCGTCGGCGAGGCGGAGGAGACCTCCCGCTCCACGCTGGCCGATCTCGAGACCAAGAAGGCCGAGCTCGACAAGACGATCGAGGGCCTGCGCACGTTCGAGCGCGACTACCGCAACCGTCTGCGCAACTACCTCGAGAACCAGCTCCGCGATCTCGACACGAGCGAGACGCAGGACAAGCAGGCGAACTTCGGTCTGTGAATCACGCTGATCCCACGCCGACGAGCGCCGGGCCCACGGGGTCCGGCGCTCGTCGCCGTCTGAGCCGAGGAGCCGTTCTCGGCGGTATGGGCGTTGTCGGTGTCGTGCTCGCCGTCGCCGACCAGGTCACCAAGAACTGGGCGGAGGCGAACCTGCCCGAGCTCGACCCGCAGCCCTTCATCGGGGAGCTCCTGCAGTTCACGCTGCTCTACAACTCCGGGGCGGCCTGGGGGATGGGCGCCGAGATCACTCCTGTGGTCACGTGCCTGCAGATCGCCATCGTGATCGGCGTGATCGTCTTCGCCGTCAAGGCGGTCCGGTCTCCCTGGTACACCCTCGCGCTCGGGCTGATCCTGGGGGGCGCGCTCGGCAACATCCATGACCGTCTGCTGCGCCCGCCCGGGCCGTTCCACGGTGCGGTCGTGGACTTCCTGGAACTGCCGAACTGGCCGGTCTTCAACGTCGCGGACATGGCCGTGGTCGGCGGGGCGATCCTCATCGTGCTGCTCGGCGTGATCGGCCACGCGTCGGATCCTGCTGTGGCCGAGGCCGAGGAGCGCGCGAAGGCCGAAGGCATCGCCGACGAGGAGACGGAACGCCCTGCGGATCCTGAGGCCGGAACCGGCCGCGAGCCCGCCCGCGACCCGAAGGACCCCCGTTGAGCGCTTCCCGCACCCTGATGGTCCCTGACGGACTGGCCGGAGAGCGCGTGGACGTCGGCATCTCGCGGATGCTGGGCCTGTCCCGCACCCGGGCCGCGGAGCTCATCGATGCCGGTCTGGTCGAGGTCGACGGCCAGCCGCCGGCCCGCTCCACCCGTCTGGAGCCCGGGGTGATGCTCACCGTCGAGCTGCCGGACGAGAAGCCGGCCTCCCAGGTGCGTCCGCAGATCGCTGCGGGCATGAGCCTCGTGCATCAGGATGACGACATCGTGGTGATCGACAAACCCGTCGGGGTCGCCGCGCACCCCAGTCCTGGATGGTCCGGTCCCACGGTGCTGGGACACCTGGCCGCCGCCGGTGTGAGCATCCGGACCACCGGCGACCCCGACCGGCAGGGCATCGTGAGTCGTCTGGACGTCGGCACCAGCGGGCTGATGGTCGTCGCCCGGACCGAGCGCGCGTACACCACGCTCAAGGACGCCTTCCGTGCCCGAGAGGTCGGCAAGATCTATCACGCGGTCTGCCAGGGGACTCCGGACCAGCCCGAGGGCACCATCGAGTCCCCGATCGGCCGCTCACCGAACCATGACTACAAGTTCGCGGTGCGCCGTGACGGCAAGCATTCGGTGACGCACTACGAGACGCTCGAGGCGCTGCAGGGCGCGACGCTGCTGCGCGTGCGCCTGGAGACGGGCCGCACCCATCAGATCCGCGTGCACCTGGCAGCCCTGCATCACCCGTTGGTGGGAGATCCTCTGTACGGCGCGGACCCGACTCTGGCGGCGAAGGTGGGGCTGATCCGCCAGTGGCTGCACGCCATGGAGCTCACCTTCATCCACCCGGCCACCGGGCACGAGGTCACCTTCATCTCGCAGTACCCCCACGACCTGCATGAGTCGCTGGAGTCGCTGCGCGCGCCCTGACCGCTGCAGCGACTACCGTCGAGGCATGAGCGACGAGCAGACCACAGCCCTGACCCCGACGCGGGATGCGGCCCTGGCCCGACCCGACTTCCCCTTCGCTCGGGTCGCACGGCGGCTCGGCATCGATCCTGCCGGTGCCGAGATCGCGCTGCGCGACGACGACCGGGCGCGTGCGGCGATCGCCGAGGCCTCCCGCGCCTACCTGGACGCCGACGATGCTCGTCGCGCGGGGCGTGCTCCCACCACGGCGGTCGCCCTGGACCCGGACTTCCCGACCGGCGTGGGCATGGCACTGGTCGGGGCAGCGGTGCTCTGGGATTCCCGGGACCTGGTGCCCCGCATCGCACTGCGCGTCGCCAAGGACCACTACGAGGATGGCGCCGACGAACTCTCGGCGAGCTACATCGCCCCGGTCCAGGAATCGGTGGACCCGGGCGTGAGCAGCCAGGACGACGCCTCCGCGTGGGCCGCGCAATCACTGCTGGTCTCCGTGCTGCAACGCTCCGGCAGCCCTGCCCAGGCCGACGAGATCGCCCGGGACCTCGCCGCGCACGCGGTCCCGATCGACCTGTGGCGTGATGATGACCCGACGCTGCCGGACGATTCGATGTCCTGGCACGGGGGCGCCTTCGTCGGCGGGATCCCACCGCGCCGAGATGAACGCAGCCTCAGCTACGAGGACGTCCACGACTACATGAACTCGCTGCTGGCCGACATGCGCCGCGAGCGGGAGGCCGAGGGCGAGGCCGTCGCTGACTGAGCCGCGTCATCGAGGGCAGGATCGGCCGGGCTCCGGCGGCGACCACCGATCCCATCCTGGCCGTCCGCGGCGAGGGTGCCGGCCCCCGCCGAGCGGGCACGCTATTCCCGACACGCCCGACCCGCCGGGGTGACCTCCCCGACGGCGACGCGACGGTCCCTGAGGCGACGGCCCCGGGCGCGCGTCGCTACCCTGGAAGCATGGCCTCCGATGACTTCGTGCACCTCCACGTCCACACCGATTACTCGCTCCTGGACGGGGCCGCGAAGATCGACAAACTGGTCGACGAGACAGTCCGCCAGGGCCAGAAGGCCGTAGCGATCACGGACCACGGCTACTTGTTCGGGGCCTACGAGTTCTATCGGACGGCGAAGGCAGCGGGCATCAAGCCGATCATCGGCATCGAGGCCTATGTGACCCCGGGGACCAGTCGTCACGATCGCACCCGCGTGCAGTGGGGCACCCGTGAGCAGCAGCTCGCCGGCGACGACGTCTCCGCCCGCGGCGCCTATACGCACCTGACGCTGCTGTCCCGCTCCACCGAGGGGATGCACAACCTGTTCCGGCTGGGCTCGGCCGCGTCCCTGGACGGGCAGATGGGCAAGTGGCCCCGCATGGACCGCGAGATCCTCTCGCAGTATTCCGACGGACTGATCGCCACCTCGGGCTGCCCCTCCGGCGAGGTCCAGGTCCGCCTGCGCCTGGGCCAGTTCGACGAGGCCGTCAAGGCCGCCGGCGAGTATCAGGACATGTTCGGCAAGGACAACTACTTCATCGAGCTGATGGACCACGGCCTGTCCATCGAGAAGCGCGTGACCAAGGACCTGATCGCGGTCTCCCAGGCCGTCGGCGCCCCGTTGGTCGCCACCAACGATCTCCACTACGTCACCGAGCAGGATGCGACGATCCAGGACGTTCTGCTGTGCATCAACTCCGGATCGCGCCTGAACGATCCCGACCGCTTCAAGTTCGGCGGGTCCGGCTACTTCCTGAAGTCCGCCGCGCAGATGCGTGAACTGTTCCGGGAGTTCCCCGAGGCCTGCGACAACACCCTGCGCATCGCCGAGATGTGCGAGGTCGATTTCCGCACCACGGACGACGGCGCGAACTACATGCCCCACTTCCCCACCCCGGCCGGGGAGGACGAGGAGTCCTGGTTCGTCAAGGAGATCCAGCGCGGACTGGAGTACCGCTACCCGGCGGGCATCCCCGATGAGGTCCAGAAGCGCGCCGACTACGAGGTCCGCGTCATCCTGCAGATGGGCTTCCCCGGGTACTTCCTGGTGGTCTCCGACTACATCAAGTGGGCCAAGGAACAGGGCATTCGCGTGGGACCCGGCCGTGGTTCCGGCGCCGGCTCGATGGTTGCGTACGCCATGCGCATCACCGACCTCGACCCCCTCGAGCACGGCCTCCTGTTCGAGCGGTTCCTGAACCCCGACCGCGTCTCCATGCCCGACTTCGACGTCGACTTCGATGATCGCCGCCGCGGCGAGGTCATCGAGTACGTGGAGCGCAAGTACGGCGACGACCGGATCGCGCAGGTCATCACCTACGGCGTCATGAAGACGAAGAACTCCCTCAAGGATGCCGCGCGCGTCCTGGACTACCCGTACGCGATGGGTGACCGCCTGTCCAAGGCGCTCCCGCCCACCGTGATGGGCAAGGACATCTCGATCAAGGGGATCTTCGATCCCGAGGACAAGCGCTACGCGGAGGCGGGGGAGTTCCGCAAGGTCCACGACGAGGATCCCGACGTGCAGAAGGTCGTCGAGATCGCCAAGGGCGTCGAGGGCCTGACCCGCGGCTGGGGTGTCCATGCCTGCGCCGTCATCATGTCCAGCCACCCGCTGGTCGACATCGTCCCGATGATGCGGCGTCCCTCCGACGGCCAGATCATCACGCAGTTCGAGTACCCCACCCTGGAGACCCTCGGCCTGCTGAAGATGGACTTCCTGGGGCTGCGCAACCTCACCGTGCTCTCGGACGCGGTCGAGAACATGGGGCGCAACGGGAAGGAGGTGCTGGACCTCGAGGCCCTCCCGTTCGACGACCAGAAGACCTACGAGCTCCTGCAGCGTGGCGACACCTTGGGCGTGTTCCAGCTGGACGGCTCCGGCATGCGCACCCTGCTGCGACAGATGAAGCCCGACCAGTTCGGGGACATCACCGCCGTCTCCGCCCTGTATCGCCCGGGACCGATGGGCATGAACTCGCACACCAACTACGCGCTGCGCAAGAACGGCCTGCAGGAGATCACGCCGATCCATCCGGAGCTCGAAGAGCCGCTGTCGGAGGTCCTGGGCGAGACCTACGGCGTGATCGTGTACCAGGAGCAGGTCATGAAGACGGCGCAGAAGGTCGCCGGATTCAGTCTCGGACAGGCGGACATCCTGCGCCGCGCCATGGGCAAGAAGAAGAAGGCGGAGCTGGACAAGCAGTACGTCGGCTTCGAGAGCGGGATGACGGAGAACGGGTACTCCGCCGCCGCGGTGAAGGCACTGTGGGACACCCTGCTGCCGTTCTCCGACTACGCCTTCAACAAGTCACATTCGGCCGCCTACGGCGTGATCTCCTACTGGACCGCCTACCTCAAGGCGAACCATCCCACCGAATACATGGCCGCCCTCCTCACCTCCAGCCAGGAGAACCGTGATCGCCTCGGCCTGTACCTGGGTGATTGCCGTCATCGCGGCATCACGGTGCTCCCGCCGGATGTCAACGAGTCCGACCTCTACTTCTCGGCCGTCGGTGACGACATCCGCTTCGGGCTCTCCGCGATCCGCAACGTCGGCGCCCACGTCGTCGAGGAGATCATCGCGACCCGCCAGGAGAAGGGCGCCTTCACCTCCTTCACCGACTTCCTGGACAAGGTGCCGCTGTCGGTGTGCAACAAGCGCACCATCGAGTCCCTCATCAAGGGCGGCGCCTTCGATTCGCTCGGCGCGAACCGCCGCTCCCTCGTGCTCATCCACGAGGACGCGGTCGACTCCGTGGTCGATGTGAAGCGCAAGGAGGCCCAGGGCCAGTACGACCTCTTCGGTGACGTCTTCGGCAGTGCCGGCGGCGACGATGACATCGCCACCGGATCGGCGGCCACCATCGTGATCCCCGACCTGCCCGAGTGGGACCGCAAGGAGAAGCTCGCCTTCGAGCGCAACATGCTGGGCCTGTATGTCTCCGACCACCCCCTGTACGGGCTGGAGCACGTCATCGCCCAGAACTCCTCGACGTCGATCAGTGCGCTGGCCGACGACGGCGCGGTCCAGGACGGCGCCATGGTCACCATCGCCGGGCTCATCACGAGCCTGCAGCGCAAGACCACCAAGAAGGGCGACATGTGGGCGATCGCCACGATCGAGGACCTCGAGGGCTCGATCGACTGCCTCATGTTCCCCTCGACCTATCAGACCGTCGCCACGGAGCTCGCCGAGGATCTCATCGTCTCGATGAAGGGACGCGTGGACACCTCCAAGGGCATGCCGGAGCTGCGGGTCATGGAGATGTCGATCCCGGAGACCGGGGGAGGCCCCGACGGTCCGGTCATCATCGCGCTGCCGGCGATGCGCGCCACCAGCAAGGTCGCCCAGCAGCTGCGCGGGGTGCTCGAGGACAATCCCGGATCCAGCGAGGTGCGATTGCGCTTGCAGGAGCCTGGCCGCACCACCCTCATGCAGCTCGACAAGCGACTCTCCGTCTCCCCATCGGCGGCGCTGTACGCCTCGCTGAAGACACTGCTCGGTCCCAGCTGCCTGCAGTGACATGACACTCACGCTGCGGGTCGCGACGTACAACATCCATCACGGGGCTCGCGGCGACGGCCGGCTGGACCTGCCGCGCATCGCCGGGGCGATCGCCGACCTGCGGGCCGACGTCATCGGCCTGCAGGAGGTCGACGTCGGCTACGGGACGCGCTCGGGTTTCGAGGATCAGGCCGCACGCCTGGCGGAGCTGCTCGGTCTGCGCGGGTGCTTCGGGGCCGCTATCGACCGCCCCCCGGCCGTCGCGGGATCGCGGCGACAGCAGTACGGGCTCGCCCTGCTGACCCAGCACGAGATCACCGCGCACGCGATGCACCTGCTGCCGGGCCATCCGCATCTGGACGCTCTGCGCGAGAGGCGCGGCCTGCTGTCCGTGACGGTCCGCCCGCCCGGGCAGGAGCCGCTGCACGTTCTGGTCACGCACCTGGACCACGAGGAGCGCGGGCACCGCACCGCCCAGGTGCTGCGGATCATCGAGCACGCGGAGACGCTCGACGGCCCCCTGGTGCTGGTGGGCGACATGAACGCGGACCCCTGCGCGCCCGAGCTCGCGCCGCTCGCCGCACGCGGGTGGCGGGAGGCAGCCGGCGAGATCTCCGGGGCCGGACCGCGCTCGCCGCTGATGGCGATGATGACCGCAGCCCTGCCGTGGGCGCGCTCGGCCGGTCGCGCCACCTTCCCCTCACGGCTGCCGCTGCGTCGCATCGACTCGATCTGGGTGCGTGGCGACCTCGAGGCGACCGGGCTGGAGGTGGGCACGTCTCGCGCCTCCGATCACCGGCCCGTGGTGGCGGCGCTCCGGCGGGTCCCGGCCGCGCTCTGATCAGCGCCACTATCGTGGGTCCATGAGCGCTGCTGATCTCGCCACGGACCCTGCGACCTTCCTCCCTGAGGACCTGCTGACCACCTTCCGCGCACGCGCGGCGGTGCACGACCGGGAGAACACCTTCCCCCGCGACGACCTCGCCGACCTCCGCGAGCGCGGCTACCTCCGTCTGCTGGTGCCGAAGGAGCTCGGCGGACTCGGTGCGAGCCTGCTGGAGGCCAGCCGGATCCAACGTCGCCTCGCCCAGGCCGCTCCCGCGACCGCCCTGTCGATGAACATGCATCTGGTGGTGACCGGGGCTGCGCTGCATGGCCACCGGCTCGGCGTCGGAGCCGTGCGCACGATCCTCGAGACCGCCGCCGCCGGGAATCTGTTCGCCTTCGGGATCTCCGAGGCCGGCAACGACGCGATGCTCTTCGACTCGTCCACCCGTGCCGAGCCCACCCGGGCCGGCGGCTATCGGGTCACCGGCACCAAGATCTTCACCTCCCTCGCCCCGGTCTGGGACCGCCTGGTGGTCCACGGCAGGGTCGTGGACGCTGCCGAGAAGGATCCGCGCCTGGTGTTCGGGGTGCTCGAGCGCACCGCCGCGGTCGAGACCCTCGACGACTGGGACACCCACGGCATGCGTGCCTCCCAGTCCCGCACCACCCGCCTGCACGAGGCCCAGATCGCTGCCCAGCAGGTCCTGACCCACACGCCCGTCGGCCCGAACCCCGATCCCTTCGTGATGGGCATCTTCGGGGCCTTCGAACTGCTGATCGCCTCCGTCTACACCGGCATCGCCGAACGGGCGATCACGCTCGGCACGGACATCGCGACCACCCGTCGCAGCCTCGCTACGGGCATCGTCCACGCCGACGACCCCGATATCCGGCGGCATCTGGCCGCGGCGGCGATCGGCGTCGACGGCGCCGTCCTGCAGCTGGAGAAGGTTCTGTCCGACTTCGACGCGCTGGGACAGGGATCCGGCGGTCCCGGCGACACCGACCACGGTCCGCGCTGGTTCCTGCACTTCTCCGGAGTGAAGTTCCGCGCCACCGAGGCCGCCATCGCCGCCGTGGACCAGGTGCTGCGCGCCGGCGGCGGTTCCCAGTACTTCCGCCGCAGCGAGCTCGAGCGGCTCTCGCGCGACGTGCGCGCCGGGATGTACCACCCCTCGACCGCGGAGTCGGTGCACGCCTCGTACGCGAAGGCCCAGCTCGGCGAGATCGGCGCGGCGCGCATCCCGCAGGAGCGCTGAGAGCGATGAAGATCGTCATTGCCGGCGGTTCCGGAACCCTCGGCCGCGCGCTCACCACAGCGCTGCGGGACCGCGACCACGAAGTCGTGATCCTCACCCGCTCCCCGCGACCTGAACCCGCGCGAGGCGGCGCCCGGGACGTGCCCTGGGATGCCCGCACCGCGGGGAGCTGGACCACCGAGCTCACCGGTGCTGACGTCGCGGTGGTGAACCTCGCCGGGCGCCTGGTCGACGCGCGACCCACCCCGGCGAACATCGCCGACCTGACTCGCTCCCGGGTCGAGGCCACAGCGGCTCTGGTGGAGGCGAGCCGGCACCTGGATCGGCCGCTCGCACGGTGGGTGCAGGCCTCGACCACCGCGATCTGGTCCGATGCGGGGGAGAAGCACCTCGACGAGGACAGCCCGATCCCCGTCGGGCTCCCGCAGATGACAGGCGTCGCCGAGCGCTGGGAGCGTTCCCTCGACGGGGCGCACGCGAGCCGGCAGATCATCCTGCGCACCGGCGTGGTGCTGGAGTCGAACACGCTGGCCCTGGACCGTCTGCTGCTCCTGGCCCGCTGCGGACTGGGAGGCCCGGTCGGTACCGGACGTCAGTGGGTCAGCTGGATCCACGTCGAGGACTGGGTGCGGATCGTGCTGGCCGCCCTCGGGCTGGAACGGCCGCAGATCCCTTCAGGGATCGTGGTCGCCTCGGCCCCGCATCCGGTGCGCAATGCCGAGTTGATGCGGACGCTGCGTCGCGCGGTGGGCCGCCCGCTCGGGCTGCCCACCCCGGCTCCCGTGCTCCGGCTCGGCGCGATGCTGCTGCGCACCGACCCCGACCTCGGCCTGACCGGTCGATACGCCACCTCGACGGTGCTGGAACAGCTCGACTTCGAGTTCCACCATCCACGACTCGAGGGCGCGGTCGCGGCGCTGCTGTCGCCGTCCCCCTCGCCATGACGATCGCCCCGGCCCTTCCAGAACGGAAGGACCGGGGCGATCGTGGTGAACCTGATGAGGAATCAGGCGTCCTCGGAGGTCTCCGGGACCGGAGCGGTCTCGTCGGCCTGCTCCGGGACGGGAGTGGTCTCCTCGGCCTGCTCGCGCACCACACGGCCGCCGTCGGCAGCACGCTGGAGCGTGTCCTGGAAGTCCACACCGGTGGTGGACTTGACCATGTCGAGCACCTGGGCCAGACCCAGCGAGATGTTCTGGCCGATCTTGGCCTCGCCGTCGGTGGAGAAGACCGACAGGTTGGAGATGTTCGAGTACGGCGCAGCCAGCTCATTGGCGACGGACGGCAGCACCTCGAGCACCTGGGCAAGCACCGCGGCGTCGTTGAACTGCTTGTACGCCTCGGCGCGGGCACGCGTGGTGTCCGCCTCGGCATCGCCCTTGGCGCGGATCGCTGCGCCCTCGGCCTCACCCGTGGCTCGCATCGAGTCGGCGGCGGCCTGCCCCTCGAGACGGACCGCTTCGGCGTCCTTGGAACGCCGCTGCAGCTCGACCTCGGCCTCGGCCCGACCGCGGGCCTCGATGGCGTGGGCCTCCGCATCTGCGGTGACCTTCCGGGAGTCGGCGCGGTTGCGCTCGTCGGCCAGCTGGGCCTCCGACTCCGCGATGTGGGCGTACTTCTTGGAGTCCGCATCCTGCTGCTCGGCGTAGCGCTTCGCCTCGGCCGGCTTATGGACCTCGGCGATCAGCTCCTTCTCGCGCAGGTCGTTGTTGCGAACCGCGATGAGCTCTTCCTGCTCGATGATCCGCTGCTGCTGGGCCGCACGGGACAGCGGGCCGGAGGCGTCGGCGACGGCCTGACGCGCATCCGTCTCCTCCTTGATCTCCGCGTTGCGCAGATCGAAGGTCTGCTTCGACTCCGCCTCCTGCTGGAGGTTGAGGTTCTTCGCCTGCGTGGATTCACGGTTCGCGTCCGACTCGGCGATCGCGGCGCGCTTGGCAACCAGCGCGGCCTCGGGCCGGCCCCAGTCGCGCAGGTACGAGCCGTCGTCCTCGATGGCGGAGATCTGGAAGGTGTCGATGACCAGGCCCTGGTTGTTCATCGAGTGCTCGGATTCGGCCTGCACCTGCGAGGCGAAGGACGCACGGTCGCGGATGATCTGCTCGACGCTGAGGGTTCCCACCACGGCGCGCAGGGTGCCGGAGAGGATCTCCTGGGTGTAGTGGTCGATCTGCTGCTGCTGATCGAGGAAGCGCTGGGACGCCTTGCGGACGTCCTCGATGTTGCCGCCGACCTTCACCTGCGCCACCCCGCGCAGACGCAGGAAGATGCCGTTCATCGAATAGCCGTCGACCTCGACCGGGATCTGGCGTGAGCTCAGGCTCAGCACGAAGGCCCGGTCGAAGATCGGGCGCACTATAGCGCGGCCACCGATGATCACCCGGGCGCTGCCGGACTCGAGATCGATATCGCCGGTGGGGGTGGTCTTCGCGTTGCGGCCGGTGATGATCAGCGCCTCGTTGGGCGCGGCGATCCGGTAGCTGCGCACCAGCACCAGCAGCGCGATCAGCAGGATGACGACGATCACCGCGACGCCGACGATAATGGGTATGAGTGCTTCCATGGGGTCCCCTCAGTCTGTGGAAAGCGTGCTATCCCCATCCTGTCATCGGAAACCGGTTGGCGCTCCGTCGTCCCGGCAGGGGAGACCGCCTTGTGATCTGTGGCCAGGCGCCGGATCCCCACGCGCCATCAGATCGCGCTGGTGGTGGAGGTGCCGAGAAGGAGCAGCATCGGAGTGACCCGCCAAACCGCCCCGATAGTCTCACAATGCGTACAGTGCGTCCGAATGTCGGGATCGCGGGTCTAGGGTCACGCCCGTGAATACCACGCAGACTCCACCCAGCCCGGCCGGTTCGGCGCCCGCCGCCGCGCCCGCGAACACCCGCGGGCGCGTGATCACCGCCTCGATGGTCGGCACCACGATCGAGTTCTTCGATTTCTATGCCTACGCGACGGCGGCCTCGCTGGTCTTCCCAGCGCTCTTCTTCCCCACGCAGACCCCGGCCAACCAGCTGCTGAGCTCTTTCGCGATCTTCGGCGTCGCTTTCGTCGCCCGCCCCCTGGGCTCGCTGATCTTCGGCCACTTCGGCGATCGAGTCGGCCGCAAGAACACTCTCGTCGCCAGCCTCCTGGTGATGGGCATCGCGACGTTCCTCATCGGCGTCCTGCCTGCTGCCTCGACCCCCGGCTTCACCGTTCTCGCCCCGGCGATCCTGGTGCTGCTGCGTTTCTGCCAGGGCATCGGCCTGGGCGGGGAGTGGTCCGGCGCCGCACTGCTGGCGACGGAGAACGCCCCGCCCGGCAAGCGCGCCCTGTACGGCACCTTCCCGCAGCTCGGCGCCCCGATCGGGTTCATCCTGTCGAACCTGCTGTTCGTCGTCCTGAGCCTGCAGCTGAGCGATGCACAGTTCATGGCCTGGGGATGGCGCCTGCCCTTCCTGCTGTCCTCCATCCTCGTCATCGTCGGCCTCTGGGTGCGCCTGAAGCTGATGGAGAGCCCCGCTTTCCAGAAGGTCATCGACGAGGAGCGCGTGGCCGCGGTCCCGATCGCCCGCGTGTTCCGCACGGCCTGGAAACCCCTGATCCTCGCGACCATCGCGATGGTCGCGACCTATGTGCTCTTCTACCTGATGACGGCCTTCCTCATGGTGGTCGGCACCACCGCTGCCGACGAGGAGACTGCGCGCGCCGCCGCCGAGGCGGCCGGCAAGCCCTTCGACGCCGCCGGGTTCGCGCCCGGGCTCGGCTTCGACCGACCTCAGTTCCTGACCATGCTGATCATCGGCGTCGTGTTCTTCGGGATCTTCACCCTGGTCTCCGGTCCGCTGGCCGATCGCCTGGGCCGTCGCAAGCTGCTGGTGGCGGTCACCCTCGCCATCGGGGTGTTCGGGCTGGCGATCGAGCCGCTCATGCGGGCCGGCACCGTCGGTGTCATGGCTGCGCTGATCCTCGGCTTCACGCTGATGGGCCTGACGTTCGGACCGATGGCCGCGTTCCTGCCGGAGATGTTCCGCGCCGACGTGCGCTACACCGGCAGTGCGGTCAGCTACAACATGGCCTCCGTCATCGGCGCGGCCCCCGCGCCCTACGCGATGATCGCCCTGTGGCAGCTGCTGGACGGCCCGCTGTGGCTGGTCGGCGGCTACCTGACCCTCGCCGCGATCATCACCCTGGTGGCCCTGCTGATCGGCAAGGAGACCCGCGAGGTCGACTACCTGGCCTGATCGACGTGCTGCGAGGGACGAGCGGTAGGAGATCAGGTGGGGTTATGCAGCCTGATCGACGTGCTGCGAGGGACGAGCGGTAGGAGATCAGGTGGGGTTATGCAGCCTGATCGACGTGCTGCGAGGGACGAGCGGTAGGAGATCAGGTGGGGTTATGCAGCCTGATCGACGTGCTGCGAGGGACGAGCGGTAGGAGATCAGGTGGGGTTATGCAGCCTGATCGACGTGCTGCGAGGGACGAGCGGTAGGAGATCAGGTGGGGTTATGCAGCCTGATCGACGTGCTGCGAGGGACGAGCGGTAGGAGATCAGGAGGGGCTGCATCCCCTGACCTGGTTGCTGACAGACGGCGAGGGCGCCCACGGAGACTCCGTGGGCGCCCTCGTCGACTGTGGCGAGGATCAGCCCTCGCGGTGCTCGCGGTAGTAGCGGATCAGCGCCGCGGTCGAGGAATCCTCGCCGGTGATGGCCGCGTCGTCGCCCGCGACCGCACCGGCCAGGTCCTTGGCGAGCTGCTTGCCGAGCTCCACCCCCCACTGGTCGAAGGAGTTGATGCCCCACACGACGCCCTGCACGAAGGTGATGTGCTCGTACAGTGCGATCAGCTGACCCAGCACGGACGCCGTCAACTTCGGGGCCATGATCGACGTCGTGGGGCGGTCCCCGGAGAACTCGCGGGCCGCGACCAGGGCGCCCTCGGTTCCCTCGGCGCGCACCTCGTCGGCGGTCTTGCCGAAGGCCAGCGCCTTGGTCTGGGCGAAGAAGTTCGCCAGGAACAGCTCGTGCACGTCCTGCTCGCCGTCGACCAGCGCGTGGTTCGGGGTGGCGAAGGCGATGAAGTCCGCCGGGACCACGCGCGTGCCCTGGTGGATGAGCTGGTAGAAGGCGTGCTGCCCGTTCGTGCCGGGCTCGCCCCAGAACACCTCGCCGGTCTCCGTGGTGGCGAGCGATCCGTCCCAGCGCACGGACTTGCCGTTGGATTCCATGGTCAGCTGCTGGAGGTAGGCCGGGAAGCGATGCAGGTACTGGGAGTAGGGGAGCACCGCGTGGGTCTCCGCCTCCAGGAAGTTCACGTTCCACACGTTGAGCAGGCCCATGAGCAGCGGGACGTTCTGCTCGGCCGGGGCGGTGCGGAAGTGCTCGTCCATCGCGTGGAACCCGGCCAGCAGCTCCTCGAAGACGTCCGGGCCCAGCACGGTCGCCAGCACGGTGCCGATGGCGGAGTCGACGCTGTAGCGCCCGCCCACCCAGTCCCAGAAGCCGAAGGTGTTCTTCGGATCGATGCCGAAGGCCTCGACCTTGTCCAGCGCGGTGGAGACGGCCACGAAGTGCCTGGCCACGGCTTCCTTCTCCTGTTCGACCGTGAGGCCCGCGTTCTCGCGCAGTCCGGTCAGCAGCCACTCGCGCACCAGGCGTGCGTTGGTGAGGGTCTCCTGCGTGGTGAAAGTCTTCGACGCGACGATGACCAGGGTGGTCTCGGGGTCGAGGTCCTTCGTAGTCGCATACGCGTCGGTGGGGTCGATGTTCGAGATGAACCGGGCCTCGAGGCCGTCCTGCGCCAGCGACATCAGGGCCTCGTAGATCATCACAGGGCCGAGGTCGCTGCCGCCGATCCCGATGTTCACCACGGTCTCGATGCGCTTCCCGGTCATGCCCGTCCACTCGCCCGAGCGCACGGAGTCCGCGAAGTCGTAGACGCGCTGCAGGGTCTCCTGGACGTCCTCGTCGATGCTCTGGCCGTCGACTTCGAGGGTGGGGGTGGCGTCGGCGGGGCGACGCAGCGCGGTGTGCAGCACGGCACGATCCTCGGTGGTGTTGATATGGGTGCCGGCGAACATGGCGTCGCGGCGCTCCTGGACGCCGACCTCGCGGGCGAGCTGCTGCAGCAGTTCCACCGTCTCTGCGGTCACGAGGTTCTTCGACAGATCCACGCGGAGATCGGCGGCGTCGAAGCTGAAGCGGTCCGCGCGCTGCGGATCGGTGTCGAACCACTCGCGCAGCGAGCCGTTCAGCTCGAGGTTGTGTGCCTCGAGGGAACCCCACGCATCCGTGGAGGTGGGATCGACGGGGGCGGAGGACGAAGTCGGAGCAGTCATACGGCTATTGAACACCCCACAGATGAAGGATGTGTGAAGGATGTCCTTCCCGGTCAGGCCGGTGCGGACGGAGCCCGGGAGTTGATTGACAAAGAGGCGAGACCGATTTGTGACCGACTGATGGATAGTTGTTGACACGCGAGGGTGCAGACTGAGGGGCACGTCGTGCGCAACGGAGCGCGACGAATCCAGCCCGCGTCATTCCTCAGGAGACCCCATGGCCATTTCGCGACGATCCATGATGCTCGGCACCGCTGCCGGCAGTGCCGCTGCCATCACCCTCGCCGCCTGCTCCGGCGGCGATGGCGGAGCCGGTGGCGGCAGCGACAGCGGCGGCGGCACCGGCGAGCCCATCCTCGCCAATGGCACCGAGCCCGAGAACCCGCTGGTCCCCACCAATACCAGCGAAGTGGGAGGCGGGCGCATCATCACGTCGGTCTTCTCCGGTCTGGTGTACTACACGGCCGACGGCAAGGTCGAGAACGAGGTCGCGGAGTCCATCGAGTCCGAGGACAGCCAGAACTGGACCATCACGATCCGCGAGGGTCTGACGTTCTCCGACGGCACCGCACTGACCGCGCAGAACTTCGTCGACGCCTGGAACTTCGGCGCGAACACCGCGAACGCGCAGAAGAGCCAGTCCTTCTTCCAGCCCATCGAGGGCTTCGACGAGGTCGCCGCCGACGATGCGACCGCCGATCTGACGCTCTCCGGCCTGGAAGTCGTCGACGACACGAGCTTCACCGTCAAGCTGGTCTCCACCCAGGCCGACTTCTCCTCCCGCCTCGGCTACTCCGCGTACTCCCCGCTGCCGCCCTCGGCCTTCGACGACATCGACGCCTTCGGTGAGGCCCCCATCGGCAACGGCCCGTACATGGTCGAGTCCTGGGCCCACGACTCCGAGATCGTGCTGGTCCCGAACCCGGAGTACGACGGCCCGCGTGCCGCCCAGAACGCCGGCGTCACGTTCGTCGTCTATGCCGATGAGGAGACGCTGTACAACGACATGCTCTCCGGCAACGTCGACGTCTCCGACATCATCGCCACCTCCGCACTGTCGACCTTCGAGGACGAGCTCGGCGAGCGTGCCGTCAACGCTCCGGGCGCCGTGTTCCAGTCCTTCACCATCCCGCAGGATGATCCGGACTTCTCCGGAGAGGCAGGCAAGATCCGCCGCCAGGCGCTCTCGTATGCGATCGATCGCACGGCGATCTGCGACTCGCTGTTCTACGGCACCCGCACCCCGGCGACCGACTTCGTCGCGCCCGTGATCGACGGCGGTGGCGCCACCGACATCGCTGGGTCCGAGGTCCTCGAATTCGACGAGACCAAGGCCAAGGAGCTGTGGGCGGAGGCGGAGGCCATTGAGCCCTTCAAGGGCCCCTTCAGCCTGGCCTACAACGCGGACTCCCCGCACAAGGACTGGGTCGAGGCCGTGTGCAACTCGGTCAAGAACACCCTCGGCATCGAGGCCACGCCGAATCCGTTCCCGGCCTTCGGCGAGTTCCGCGAGCAGATCACGGCGCGCACGATGGAGGGTGCCTTCCGCTCCGGCTGGCAGGCGGACTACCCCTCGGTCTATAACTTCCTGGGCCCGCTGTACTCGTCGGCTGCTGCGGACGGCAACGGCAGCAACGACGGCGACTACAAGAACCCGGAGTTCGACGACCTGCTGAAGGAGGGCCTGGCCGCACCGGACATCGATGCTGCGAACGAGAAGTTCCACGCCGCAGAGGCGATCCTGATGGAGGATCTGCCGGCCTTCCCGCTGTGGTACCAGAACACCTTCGGCGGCTACTCCGATCTGGTCTCGAACGTGGAGTACGGCTGGGACACCGTCCCGCTGTACTACGCGATCACCAAGTGATCCTCTGATCTTGCCCTCCGGCGGGAGGCGGCCCTGGTGCCGCCTCCCGCCGTCGCACGTCCGTCTGCCGGGGCCACGGATGTGCGCCGCTCCGTCCTCGCCCCGTGCTCCCACAACCGAAGGTGACCGACGTGATCTGGTACATCGGGCGGCGACTGCTGCAGATGATCCCCGTCTTCCTCGGCGCCACCCTCATCGTCTATCTGATGGCTTTCGTCTCCTCCGGCGACCCCATCGCGGCGATTGCGGGTGACAAGCCGATCTCCCAAGCCGTGCAGGACAAGCTGCGCGCGCAGTACAACCTCGACGAGCCCGTCCTCATGCAATGGCTGATCTACCTGGGCAATCTATTCCAGGGGGACTTCGGCATCGGCTTCAACGGTCGACCGATCATGGATCAGATCAAGCTGGCGTTCCCCGTGACATTCCGGCTCGCCATCATCGCCATCGTGATCGAGACGATCTTCGGTGTGATCGCCGGAGTCATCGCGGGCCTGAAGAAGGGGACGCTGATCGACACGACGCTGTTGATGGTGTCCCTGCTGGTGATCGCGGTGCCGACCTTCGTCATCGGCTTCCTCGCCCAGTTCGTGCTCGGCGTGCAGCTGGGAATCGCACCGGTCAACGTCGGCCGGGACCCCTCGTGGCAGAACCTGCTGGTACCCGGAGCGGTGCTCGGAGCAGTGTCCTTCGCCTACGTGCTGCGCCTGACCCGTACCTCCATCGCCGAGGTCGCGACCGCGGATCACGTGCGCACCGCGACGGCCAAGGGCCTTTCCCGGGGCGGCGTCATCTCCAAGCACATCCTGCGCAACTCGCTGATCCCCGTCGTCACCTTCATCGGCGCCGACCTCGGCGCCCTGATGGGCGGCGCCATCGTCACCGAGGGCATCTTCAACGTCAGCGGCATCGGCTCCCTGCTGTTCCGTGCCATCAATGACGGCGAGAGCCCGATGATCGTGTCCTTGGTGACGCTGCTGGTCATCATCTTCCTGATCGCCAACCTGACCGTGGACCTGCTCTACGCCGTGCTCGACCCGAGGATCCGTTATGCGAAGTGACCCACGCACTGCCCGATCTGTTCGCCCTGCGGCGGAACATGTCGTCGCCTCGCTGGACGAGACTCCGCTGCAGGCCGTCGATGCCGTCGACACCACGACCGCACCTCGCTCGATGTGGTCCGAGGCCTGGCACAGTCTGATCCGCAACCCGGTCTTCCTGATCTCCGCAGCGCTGATCGTGGTCATCCTGTTCATCGCCGCGTTCCCCGGGCTCCTGACCAACCAGGATCCGAACTACGCCAAGATCACGCAGGCCAACCAGCCTCCGAGCGCCGAGCACCCCTTCGGAACCACTCGTCTGGGGTACGACGTCCTGGCCCGGGTCCTGTACGGCACCCGGACGTCGGTGATGGTCGGCTTCTTCACGATGCTCCTGGCCACTCTCATCGGCGGAGTCGTCGGTGCACTGGCTGGCTACGTCGGAGGCATCTTCGACGCGGTCCTGTCCCGCATCACCGACATCTTCTTCGCGATCCCGCTGATCCTCGGAGCGATCGTCATCGCTAACCGGGTGGACGCCCTGAACGTCTGGATCGTGATCCTGGTCCTCGGGGTGTTCGGCTGGACCAACATCGCCCGCATCATGCGCGGCTCAGTGATCTCGGTGAAGAACGAGGACTTCGTGACCGCGTCGACGGCGCTGGGCGCGAACCCGGTGACCAACCTCGTCAAGCACGTGGTGCCCAACGCGATCGCCCCGGTGATCGTCACTGCGACGGTGAATCTCGGGGTGTACATCGTCGCCGAGGCGACGCTGTCCTTCCTCGGCCTGGGCCTTCCGAGCTCCTCGGTCTCCTGGGGCGGGGACATCTCCGATGCCCGGCCCGCGCTGCGCACGCAGCCGATGATGCTGTTCTACCCCTCGATGGCGCTCGCGATCACCGTGCTGAGCTTCATCATGCTCGGCGACGCGGTGCGCGACGCCCTCGATCCGAAGGCGAGGAAGCGATGATGGCCTCCACGAACGACACGGCGACCAACGAGCCGCTGCTGGAGATCTCCGATCTCGAGATCACCTTCGCCACCACCAACGGGCCGGTGCGAGCAGTGCGCGGTGCGAATCTGTCGGTGTACCCGGGCGAGACGGTCGCGATCGTCGGTGAGTCGGGCTCCGGCAAGTCCACCACAGCGATGAGCATCGCGCGCCTGCTGCCGGAGAACGGCAAGGTCACCGGTGGCAGCATCCGGTTCGGAGGAAAGGACATCACCTCCGTGCCCACTCGCGAGATCCTTGCGCTGCGTGGAAACGAGATCGGCCTGGTCCCGCAGGATCCCATGAGCAACCTCAATCCGATGTGGAAAGTCGGAACCCAGATCAAAGAGGCGCTGACCGCCAACGGCATGGCACGGGGCGCGAAAGCGCGCTCGCGCGCCGTGGAGCTGCTCGAAGAGGCCGGACTGCCCGACGCGAGCCGCCGGGCGAACCAGTACCCGCACGAGTTCTCCGGAGGCATGAAGCAGCGCGCGCTGATCGCGATGGGCCTGGCGGCGCGTCCCCGACTGCTGATCGCCGATGAACCCACCAGCGCGCTCGATGTCACCGTCCAGCAGCAGATCCTCGACCACCTCGACACGCTCACCGCGGACCTCGGAGTAGCGGTACTGCTGATCACGCACGACCTGGGACTGGCGGCCGAGCGCGCACAGCACCTGGTCGTCATGTACAAGGGCCAGATCGTCGAGTCCGGCCCGGCGATCGACCTGCTGCAGAATCCTCAGCATCCGTACACCCAGCGCCTCATCAGCGCCGCGCCGTCGCTGGCTTCGCGCCGTCTGGTCTCCGGAACCAAGCGGGCCGAGGTGCGCGAGCATGCGCACGAGCATCTGCAGCCCGCGGAGTCTGCCGGTGACCGCACCGCTCCGGAGTTCGGGGACGCGGAGGCGAACCTCGACGCCGTGATCCAGGTCCAGGAGCTCACCAAGGAGTTCCCGATCCGCGGCGCGGTGCCGTGGAAGTCGATGCCCTTTACGGCGGTCGACCACGTCTCCTTCGAGATCGAGCGCGGCACCACCACGGCGATCGTGGGGGAGTCCGGCTCCGGCAAGTCCACCGTCGCGCAGATGGTCCTCAAGCTGCTCCAGCCCACCTCGGGCCGGGTGCTCTTCGAGGGCAAGGACGTCACGACCTACCGGGGCAAGGAGCTGAAGGATCTGCGCCGGCGGGTGCAGCCGATCTTCCAGAACCCCTACGGGACCCTCGATCCGATGTACTCGATCTACAGCACGATCGAGGAGCCGCTGCGTCTGCACGGCATCGGGGATGCGAAGAGCCGTGAGGCGAAGGTCCGTGATCTGCTGGACAAGGTCGCTCTCCCCGCGGAGATGATGCGCCGCTATCCCAATGAGCTCTCGGGCGGGCAGCGCCAGCGCATCGCCATCGCCCGCGCACTGGCGCTGGATCCCGAGGTCGTGATCTGCGACGAGGCCGTCTCCGCCCTGGACGTGCTCGTCCAGGCCCAGGTTCTCGAGCTGCTCAATGATCTGCAGGGCGAGCTCGGCCTGTCCTACCTCTTCATCACCCACGACCTCGCCGTGGTCCGGCAGATCGCCGACCGCACCCTGGTCATGGAGAAGGGGAAGGTCGTCGAGCAGGGCACCACCGACGAGGTGTTCCACTCCCCGCAGCAGGATTACACCAAGCGGCTGCTCGCCGCGATCCCGGGCGGCGCGATCCCGCTGGCGGGTTCGGAGACCATCGACGTGCAGGCCCCGCCGGTCGCGGATGAGGACGATCCGATGCCCACCGACGGCCCGTCGCAGACCGATGGCCCCGTGGACCCGTTCTCCCGCGCAGAACGCGCCTGAGCGCGAGCCGAGGAGCAGCAGGACCCCGACCGCGCCCGGTTCGAGAGATCGGACCGGGCGCGGTGCGCTGTGGCGAGGATCGCCCAGAAGGGCGTCGAAGGTCTCACCTCTGACCCCGTGTGACTTCCGTGCTGGCCAGATACACTCGCCAGGGCCCTGGAGCGGGCCGCACCCACGTGCGGCCGGGCGCTGCTCGGCCCTCGCCCCGCAGTGCAACCTGAAACGAGCAACCGCGTATGACACTCCGCCTCCGCACCGACCTGCGAAACGTCGCCATCGTCGCCCACGTCGACCATGGCAAGACCACTCTCGTCGACGCCATGCTCACTCAGGGTGGCGCCTTCAGCGACCACGACAAGCACGGCGAGCGGGCCATGGACTCGGGCGAGCTGGAGCGCGAGAAGGGCATCACGATCCTCGCGAAGAACACGGCGATCCGGTACGTCGGACCGTCCGCCGCCGAGGCCGGTGAGAGCGATGGCATCACCATCAACGTCATCGACACCCCCGGCCACGCCGACTTCGGCGGCGAGGTCGAGCGCGGCCTGTCGATGGTCGACGGCGTCGTGCTGCTGGTGGACGCCTCCGAGGGCCCGCTGCCGCAGACCCGCTTCGTGCTGCGCAAGGCCCTGGCCGCGAAGCTTCCCGTGATCCTCGTGGTCAACAAGGTCGACCGTCCCGACGCGCGCATCGAGGCAGTCGTCGGTGAAGCCACCGACCTGCTGCTGGGCCTGGCATCGGACCTCGCCGAGGAGATGCCCGACATCGACCTCGATGCGGTGCTCGACGTGCCCGTCGTCTACGCCTCCGGCAAGGCCGGCCGCGCCTCGATCACCAAGCCCGAGGACGGCACCCTCCCCGAGGACGAGACCGTGGAGCCGCTGTTCAAGACGATCCTCGACTCGATCCCCGCGCCGAGCTACGACGACGAGGTGCCCCTGCAGGCCCACGTCACCAACCTCGACGCGTCCCCGTTCCTCGGCCGCCTCGCGCTGCTGCGCATCAAGAACGGTGAGCTGAGCAAGGGCCAGCAGGTCGCCTGGTGCACGACGGACGGCACCACCAAGCAGGTGAAGATCACCGAGCTGCTCGAGACCAAGGGCCTCTCCCGCGAGCCCATGACCCGCACCGCGCTTCCCGGTGACATCGTCGCCGTGGCCGGCATCCCGGAGATCATGATCGGTGAGACCCTCGCCGATCTCGCGGATCCGCGCCCGCTGCCGCTGATCACCATCGATGATCCCGCGATCTCGATGACCATCGGCATCAACACCTCCCCGCTGGCCGGCAAGAACGGCAAGGGCCACAAGCTCACCGCTCGTCAGGTCAAGGACCGTCTCGACCAGGAGCTGGTCGGCAACGTGTCCCTGAAGGTGCTGCCCACCGAGCGTCCCGACGCCTGGGAGGTCCAGGGCCGCGGCGAGCTGGCGCTGTCGATCCTGGTCGAGCAGATGCGTCGTGAGGGCTTCGAGCTCACCGTCGGCAAGCCGAAGGTGCTCACCCGCGAGATCGACGGCAAGGTCCACGAGCCCGTCGAGCGCATGACCGTCGACGTGCCCGAGGAGTACCTCGGCACCGTCACGCAGCTGATGGCAGGCCGCAAGGGCCGGATGGAGACCATGAGCAACCACGGCTCCGGCTGGGTGCGTATGGAGTTCATCGTGCCCTCGCGCGGCCTGATCGGTTTCCGCACCCGGTTCATGACCGAGACCCGCGGCAACGGCATCGCGTCCTCCTACGCCGACGGCTTCGAGCCGTGGATGGGGAACATCGAATTCCGTGCCAGCGGCTCGCTGGTCGCCGATCGCGCCGGCACCGTCACGCCGTTCGCGATGATCAACCTCCAGGAGCGCGGCTCCTTCTTCGTCGAGCCGACCAGCGAGGTCTATGCCGGTCAGATCGTCGGCGAGAACTCGCGCAACGAGGACATGGACGTGAACATCACGAAGGAGAAGAAGCTGACGAACATGCGCGCAGCCTCCTCCGATTCCTTCGAGAACCTCGTGCCGCCGCGCCGGTTGACCCTCGAGGAGTCCCTCGAGTTCACCAACGAGGACGAGTGCGTCGAGGTCACCCCCGCGGTCGTGCGCATCCGCAAGGTCATCCTGGATGCCAACGAGCGCAACCGCGCGCGGTCGAAGGCCAAGTCCGGGAAGTGAGACCGTGACGGATACGCGCCGCCGACCGGTCTCGGTCGACACGAGCTCCGTCGCCGCCCGCATCACCCAGGGCGCGATGGGGGTCGTCCTGGCCGTCATCTCGGTGCTGCTGATGATCACCACGCATCGGATGCAGCTCGAGATCGGCGGCGTGGCTCTTCCCGTCGGACTGCTGTTCGGCGGCGCGTTCCAGATCGTCACCTGCGTGTTCCTCTACGCGGCGACCGGGAGTCGGTTGCCGCTGGTGGTGCTCGGTTCGCTGTGGGGTCTCATCGCGGCGCCGTTCCTGGGCCGCGGAGCAGGGGGCGGGGTGCTGATGCCTGCCGTCATCGCCGATCAGCCTCAGTTCTCCGGTTGGATCGTGCAGGGGATCGGGGTGGCGGTCCCGTTCCTCACGGTCGGTGTCATCACCCTGCTGCGCCGCCGGCAGCGATGACCACCGGACCCCGGCCCGACTGGGCGACGATCCCGAACCTCGTCACGCTCGCGCGCTTCGTGCTGCTGGGCCCGGTCTGTCTGCTGCTGCTGGACGGCCCGGGCCCGCTCGCCGTCGTCCTGCTCCTGGTGTGGGCGTCGACCGACTGGATCGACGGGATGCTGGCCCGCGTCCTGCACCAGAGAAGTCGCACCGGTGAGCTCATCGACCCGATCGCGGATCGGGTGGGCCTGGCAGCGATCGTGCTGACACTGGCGATGATCGAGCTGCTGCCCTGGGCGGCGCTCGTGATCATCGTGGTCACGGACGTCGCGATGATGCTCCTGGTCTCGCGGGCGGCCCTCGGTGGGCGCATCTCCGTCTCCCGGCTCGGAAAGGTGCGCACCTTCGTGCTGATGACGTCGGTGTTCCTGCTGGTCGCCTCCGCAGCCTGGGCGCCGGGGCTGATCCCCGCCGTCCAGGCACTGCTGTGGCTCGCCGTGGTGCTGCACGTGATCTCCGGCGCGGACTACATCCTCAGGGCATCTCGCGTCTCGGGCGCCGCACCGGCGGGGGAGGGACCTCCTTCGCCGCGATGACGAGCACCCGCGGCACGCGCACCTGGCCGCGGCGGGTCATCACCTCCACCTCGGTCTCGTCGGCAGCGAGGATCGTGCCGAGGGCATCGGTCATCGATTCCCCGTGGGGCGATGTCTTCCGGTCGATCGCGTAGCGCAGCACTACACGCGTACCCACCTGCAGGAACGGCGCCCATCCGGCGCGTACCCGATCTCCTTCGTGATCCGTCATCCTGCGAGGCTATCCTCGCCGCGATGTTCCTCGTGTCACGTCCGCTCGGCGGGCCCGTTTCGGGGGCCCGGGCAGGTTCCCGGGGTGAGAGGATGGACCTGTCTCTGAGACGGAAGGTTGCTGCCCCCATGACGTATGTCATCGCCCTGCCCTGCGTGGACGTGAAAGATCGTGCCTGCGTGGACGAGTGCCCCGTGGACTGCATCTACGAGGGTGATCGGATGCTCTACATCCAACCCGATGAATGCGTCGACTGCGGCGCCTGCGAGCCGGTGTGCCCGGTGGAGGCGATCTTCTACGAGGACGACACCCCGGACCAGTGGGCCGAGTACTACACGGCGAACGTCGATTTCTTCGACGACCTCGGCGCGCCCGGTGGCGCCGCCAAGATGGGCGTGATCCACAAGGACCACCCGATCGTCGCGGCCCTGCCCCCGCAGCCGAACCCCCTGGGCTGATCCATGCCCGCCACTGCTGCGCGTCGCGCCCTCGCCGGGCGACTGCCCGCCTTTCCCTGGGACGCTCTGGCCGGTGCGAAAGAGCGCGCGGCCGCCCACCCGGACGGCATCGTCGATCTCTCTGTCGGCACCCCGGTCGATCCGACCCCCGCCTCCGTGCGGGCCGCTCTCACCGCAGCCGCGGATCGCCCGGGATACCCGACGACGGTCGGGACGCCCGCGCTGCGCGAGGCCCTCGTGGACTTCGTGCGCCGTCATCGCGGCGCTCCCGAGCAGCTCGACGTCGACGGCGTGCTGCCGACCGTCGGCTCCAAGGAGCTCGTGGCGCACCTTCCCTTCCAACTCGGCATCGGAGCGGGCGAAGCCGTCGCGTTCCCGGCTGTTGCGTATCCGACCTACGACATGGGCGCCCGCTTCGTCGGCGCCGAGGCATTGCCCGTGGACATGGCGGCACTGGCCGCCCAGGGCGATGCGGCGCTGCCCGATCCGTCGGTCGTCTCCCGTCTCCGCCTGCTCTGGCTGAACTCACCGTCGAACCCGACCGGTGAGGTGCTCGCCGCTGGCCAGCTGGCGTCCATCGTCACCTGGGCCCGTGAGCGGGGCATCATCGTCGCCTCGGACGAGTGCTATGCGCTGCTGCCGTGGACCGTCGACGAGGTCCCCTCGGTGCTGGACCCGCGCGTGAACGGCGGCGACCTCGACGGCCTGCTGTGCGTGTACTCGCTGTCCAAGCAGTCGAATCTGGCCGGCTACCGCGCGGCGTTCGTCGCCGGTGATCCGGCCCTGGTGGGGGAGCTGCTCGCCGTGCGCAAGCAGGCCGGCATGATGCTCCCCGCGCCGATCCAGGACGCGATGACCGTCGCCCTGGGCGATGACGACGCGGCGCGCGCCCAGCGAGAGGTCTACCGCTCCCGCCGCACGATCCTCGAGCCCGCCCTGCGCGCCGCCGGCGCGCAGATCCACGGTTCCCAGGCAGGTCTGTACCTGTGGTCCACCTTCGGTGAGAGCGCGATGAACAGCGTCGAACGTCTCGCCGACCTCGGTATCCTGGCCGCCCCGGGGATGTTCTATGGTGAGGGTGGCGGGACATTCGTCCGCGTCGCACTGACCGCGACCGACGAGCGGATCACCACCGCTGCCCGGCGCCTTCCGCGCCTCTGATACCTGCGCTCCGAGCGCACCCACCGATCCGACACTGCACAACGGAGAGCCCATGGATCACGCGACCTCGTCTGCTCAGCTCACTCTCGGGGAGAAGTCCCTCGACCTTCCGATCGTCCCCGCCGTCGAGGGCAACTCCGGCATCGGGATCGGACCGCTGCGCAAGGAGACGGGTGAGGTGACCTACGACCCCGGCTTCATGAACACCGCGAACGCGAAGTCCGCGATCACCTACATCGACGGCGATGAGGGGATCCTGCGCTACCGCGGGTATCCGATCGAGCAGCTCGCCGAGAAGGCCTCCTTCCTCGAGGTCTCCTACCTGCTCATCAACGGCGAGCTGCCCACCAAGGGCCAGCTCGACAACTTCGAGGCACAGGTCGAGCGGCGCACCCTGCTCGACGAGCGCTTCAAGCGCATGTTCGACGGCTACCCGCGCGATGCCCATCCGATGGCGGTGCTGCAGGCCGGTACCTCCGCTCTGTCGACCTTCTACCAGGACTCCCTGGACCCCTTCGACGAGGAGCAGGTGCGGCTGTCCTCCGTGCGGCTCCTCGCCAAGATGCCGACCATGGCCGCTTACGCGCACCGCATCGCCCAGGGTCATGCACTGCTGTACCCGGATAACCGGCTCTCGCTGATCGAGAACTTCCTGCGCCTGACCTTCGGGTTCCCGGTCGAGGATTACATCGCCGACCCCGTCGTGGTGCGTGCGATGGAGCAGCTGCTGATCCTGCACGCCGATCACGAGCAGAACTGCTCCACCTCGGCCGTACGCCTGGTGGGCTCCTCGCAGGCGAACCTGTTCACCTCCATCGCCGCAGGCATCGGCGCGCTGTCAGGGCCCGCGCACGGCGGCGCCAACGCCGCGGTGATGGACATGCTCGACCAGATGCAGGCCGAGAACATGGACCCGCACGACTTCATGGAGAAGGTGAAGAACAAGGAGGACGGGATCCGCCTCATGGGCTTCGGCCACCGGGTCTACAAGAACTACGATCCGCGCGCCCGCATCGTGAAGAAGATCGCCGACGACGTCCTCGAGCGACTCGGCGTCCACGACGAGCGCCTCGAGCTGGCCATGAAGCTCGAGGAGATCGCCCTGAAGGACGACTACTTCGTCGAGCGCAAGCTCTACCCGAACGTCGACTTCTACACCGGCCTCATCTACAACGCCATCGGGTTCCCGACGGAGATGTTCACCGTGCTGTTCGCCATCGGCCGCCTGCCGGGCTGGATCGCCCAGTGGCAGGAGATGGTCCACGACCCGGAGACCAAGATCGGGCGTCCGCGTCAGATCTACACCGGTCACGGCGAGCGTCAGTACCGGGCCATGGAGGAGCGCACCGGCACCAGCGAGCTGCGCCTGGCGGAGCTCAAGGCGGATATCGACAACCGCGCCTGAGGCCCGCGCTGCCTCGCATCGGGGCTCGTGGAACCATGGTCAGGTGCCGTGGAGCGCGCGACGCAGCTCTCCAGCGCGGTTCGAGGTGATCGAGTCGACGCCGAGGGCGGCGAGCTGTCGTGCGCGATCAGGATCATCGACCGTCCAGCACGACACCGCCAGCCCCAGGCTGCGAGCATGGGCGATGGACGTCGCGTCCACCAGCTCGTGCGATGGGTTCCAGGCGTGCGGGCGCAGTGCGGCGACCGTCGCCTCGTCGATCAGGTCCGTGCTTTTCCAGGTCAGCCAGATATCGGCCGACGGATCGGCCTCCCGCACCGAGCGCATCGCTGGCAGGCCCCCGCAGAAGGCGGGCACTGGATCGGCCTCCAGTGCGATGGCAGCTGCTGCGGCGGCAAGGTCGACGGGGACATCGTTCTCGGGCAGGTCGATCAGCAGACGGGCCGGGCCGGCGGCCGCGAGTGCCTCGGCCAGCAGAGGAATCCCTCTGTTGAGCTCGCCGGCCATCTGCTCCCGCACCGGGCGATCCGTGCCCCACAGGCGACGCGTGGTCGCATCGTGCAGCAGCACGACGGCGCCGTCGGCCGTGAGCCGCACATCGACCTCGATCATCGACGCGCCGTCATCACGCGCTCGACGGATCGCCGCGAGGGTGTTCTCCACCTCGTGCATCGGATCGCCGCGATGGGCGACGATCTGGGGGAGCGGAGAGGCGAGTGCGCGCATGGACCGAGAGTACTGACTCTGCCCTGATCGACGTCGACGGATCAGTCGTCGCGGGAGATCGGCTCCCCGGCGTAGGTGCCGAGGGACCACAGATTGCCCTCGGGGTCGCGCACCGCGAACTCGCGGCTGCCGTACGGAGTGTCGTCCAGAGGCATGATGACGTCGGCCTTCTTCTCCAGGACCCGCTGGTAGAGGGCGTCGATCTCGGTCACCACGACGTAGGCGCCGGCGCTGCCGGGCTCCCGGGACCAGATGGTGGCTCCCTCCTGATGGCTTCCGATCATCACGCCGCCGCGACCGTCCGGGCGGCGGAGCTCGCTGTGGGCGACGCGGTCGCCGTCGTCGTATCTCGCGGTGAGGACGAACCCGAGCACATCGGTGAGGAAGTCGAGGAGTCCGGGGGCGTCGCGGGCCTGGAGCGTGACAAGGACGGTGGGTCCGTGTGGCGAGGTGCTCTGCTCAGTCATGCTGCTCATTCTCGACCGCACCGTGCCCACCGTCTTGAATGTTCCGGAACTCCTCGCGGATCCAGGAACACGGGCCCAGGCCCGCGTACCGCGTGAACTCACGCGTCAGATGCGCCTGGTCGCTGAAGCCGGCTTCGGCTGCGATCCGAGCGAGGTCCGCACGGCCCCGGCGTCGCACCTGTCGCGCGATGGAGGTCGAGGCGTTCTCGAAGCGCATCAGCCCCGCGACCTGTTTGGGCGAGCGGCCCAGCTCCTGATGGAACAACGTGCCGAGATGACGTGTGCTCAGGCCGACGGCGGTGGCGAGCTCGGCCACGGGAATCCTGCCGTCGGATCGTTCCAGGAGGTCCCAGGCGTGCAGCAGCTCTGGCCGCAGGAGCACGTCCCGGTCGCAGTGACGGCGGATCAACCGCTCGGCGACGAGGTGGAATCGCGTGTCCCAGGCAGTCGCTTCCCGCAGCTGCTCGTGGAGTTCGAGGGGCCAGCGCCCCAGGACGGACTCGCCGTCGAAGTCGGTCACGGGAAGCTCCGCGGCCGGGAGGCCGAGGACAGATCGGGCCGCCAGCGGATGCATCGCGATCTGCACTCCGGCCTGGGTCGCACGCTGTCGCACATAGCTGGCCGCCGTGTGCAGCCCGCCGATGATGACGGGGTGCGGACGGGCATGGCGGAGGGCGGCGGCCGTCGAGGTGGCCTCCACGCCGTCATCGAGGGCGATGATGAAGGTCAGTCGTGAGGAGGGCAATCCTCGGTGCAGGCCCTCAGGCGCCTCCAGTGCCCGGTACCCGACCATGGAGCTGATGCCGGGGGCAGGACGGGCGGGAGCAGAGACGAAGTCCCAGATCGGATCGTGGTGCACGCCCTCACCCATGCGGCGAGGCTACCCCTGGCTGACGAGCACCACCACATGGTCGGGCTCGCCGCCTGAGACGGTCGCCCACGCCGTGGCGCTTTCACCTCGCACGGAGCGGTCCCAGACGCGGCCCTGGTAGGACACCTGGATCACGCCGTCGTCGGCCGCGCGGGCGACCGCCCAGTTCGCGAGTGTCCAGCCGAGACCCGTGTCGCCCTGCGGGTCGATGACCACTGCTGTGGCGCCCGCTTCCGCGGGTAGCTGCGGCGCCGAACCGCTGGCGGCGGCGAGGGTCGAGGTCAGGCGGCCGGCCTCGGTCAGCTGCGGGAACTGGCGCACGAGCTCGGAGCGCACCTGCTCGGGGGAGACGGTCGATCCGACCTCGCCCAGTGTGCACACCAGGTTCGCACCGCTCTGGCCGGTCAGCGCCGAGGCATACAGGCGACCCTCGGTCTCGTGGTCCCGGTAGGCCTCGGGGTGCCCGCTGCGCTGCACCTCCTGCGCGACGTCGTTGATATCGGCCGCGGTGTACCCGTCGACCTTCTCCAGGGCGTCGTAGAAGGCATTGGTGGAGTAGACCGGATCCAGGATCTCCGCCTCGCTGCCCCAGCCCTGCGAAGGACGCTGCTGGAAGAGGCCGAGGGAGTCGCGGTCGCCGTGCTCGATATTGCGCAGCTGCGACTCCTGGTAGGCGGTCGCAAGCGCGATCGAGGCCGCCCGCGGGGGCAGACCGCGGTCGACGGCGACGGCGCTGATCAGCGCGGCGTTCGCGACTCGCTCCGTGGAGTACCGGTGCGAGGTGCCCAGTCCCGTCGCCGTGCACGTGCCCTCGTGGGCGGGGGAGCCGTAGTGCTGCAGGGCGATGTAGGAGCCCCCGGCGATCCCGGCGAGCACCAGCACCATCACCAACGGGATCACGAGGTGGCGGGCGACGGAGCCACTTCTGCCTGCGCTGCGCGCCACCTCGTGCTCTCCTCTCCGGTCAGTTCGCGTGCAGGGCGGCGTTGAGCTCGACGGTCTGACCCTCCCGGGCCACCGCCTCGACCGCGCCGGTCAGGGAGTTGCGGCGGAACAGCAGGTTCGAGATGCCGGAGAGGTCACGGGCCTTGACCACGTGAGGTTCCTCGGCGCTCGCGCCCTGCTCACCGACCACGATGACCTTGGTGCCGGCGGTGAGGTACAGGCCCGCCTCGACCACGCTGTCGTCGCCGAGGGCGATGCCGATCCCGGCTTCCGCGCCCACCAGGGAGCGCCGACCGATGCTCACGCGCTCGGTGCCGCCGCCGGAGAGGGTGCCCATCGTCGAGGCGCCGCCGCCCACATCGGAGCCGTCTCCGACGACGACGCCCTGGGAGATCCGGCCCTCGACCATCGAGGTGCCCAGCGTGCCGGCGTTGAAGTTCACGAAGCCCTCGTGCATGACGGTGGTGCCCTCCGCGAGGTGGGCGCCCAGGCGCACGCGGTCGGCGTCGCCGATGCGCACCCCGGTGGGCAGCACGTAGTCGACCATGCGGGGGAACTTGTCGATGCTGAAGACGGTGGGGGTGCGGCCCGCCGAGATCAGTCGCAGGCGGGTCTCCTCGAAGCCGGCCACGGCGCAGGGGCCCTGCGAGGTCCACACGGCGTTGGTGAGCATGCCGAACAGCCCGTCGAGGTTCTGGGCGTTGGGCTGGACCAGGCGATGGGAGAGCAGGTGCAGTCGCAGGTAGGCGTCGGCGGTGTCGGCCGGGGCGGCGGCGAGCTCGATCGCGCGCACCACGACCTCCTGGGTGGTGCCGCGCACCTCGTCGGCGCGGGCGGCGGAGCTCAGCTGCGCGTACAGGGGGTGGGCCTCGGGGTCGTCCTGGACGGCCCCGAGCACCGGTGCGGGATACCAGGCGTCGAGGGTGGAGCCGTCGGCGGCGATCGTGGCGAGGCCGATGCCCCAGGCGTGGGTGGCGGGGGAGGCGGGACCAGGCGTCGTCGTAGTCATGGGGAGAGTCTACGAATCCTGGCTGGGGGAATGGGCATCGCGGTCACCGACCAGGGTGAACAGCACATGGAAGTCCGTCGCGGGGCTCTCGGAATCGGGATCGCCGGCCACGTCCGCGCCGTGCTCGTCGCGGTTCAGACGGTTGAACTCCATGATCGTGGTTCCGACCAGGTCCGCGAGTTCGTCGAATTGGTCGGAGGAGATCCGCAGCGTCGTGGCGACCAGCGAGCTCTTCCCCGTGGTGTCCGGGTCCGAGGCGCCGGCACGGGCGGCCCAGGTGGTCCGCATCCAGTCGAGGGCGGCCAGGGACACCGCGCTGGACGCGGCCTCGTACTCGCGGGCCTCCGCCGGCGTGCCGTCGGCGCCCGACGGATCGACGGGCCCGGACCGGAAGGAGGACTGGGCGAGCTTCCAGACCCGGTCGCGCTTGTCGCGAGCCGCCTCCGGGGCCTCGGCCACGACGCCGCCGCGGGCGAGGATCCGCAGGTGGTAGCTCACGGAGTTCGCAGGGATCCCCAGCTCTGCGGCGAGATCCGCAGCGCGCGCTGTACCGAGCCGGCCGATGCGCTCCATCAACGTCAGGCGCAGCGGATGGGCGAGGGCGCGCAACTGGTCTCGGGAGGCGTCCTCGCCGATCCCTGCAGCACGGTCCGGGTCCTCCTCGGGGGTGGTCATGGGGTGAGTCTACGGAGACGGACCTCGCCCTGCACGACATGGTGCGCACAACAAGGTGCGCAAAAAATATTGCGCAAGAACTGGTGCGCGTATAGATTCTCCGCATGACCACCACGACACCGACCTCTCTGCGCCGCGATCGCGAGTACCTCCTCTGGCTCGGGGGAGACGTCGCTGCCGGCATCGGCACCGAGATCGGGATGTTCGCCTTCCCGCTGATCACGTTCGCGGTCACCGGCTCCACGGTCGCGACCGGGGTGGTTGGCCTGGTCCAAGGGATCGGACAGTTAGCAGGGATGCTGCCCGGGGGAGTGATCGCCGATCGCTACGACCGCCGCCGGCTGCGCCTGCTCTCGAGCGTGCTCGGTGCGCTCGCCCAGGTCGTGCTCATCGCGGTGCTGGTCGGGGGCACGGCCGGCGTGGCCGTGCTCGCGGCGCTGGCGGCCACTGACCGCTTCCGGGCGTCACTGCTGGACTCGGCGTCCAACGCCATGCTCAAGCAGCTCGTGACCCCGGAGCAGCTGCCGACGGCCGTCTCCGTCAACCAGGGCAGGGACGCCGCGATCGCCCTCGGGTCCGGCCCGACCGGTGGTGCGCTGCTCGCGCTGCATCTCGCCGTTCCGGCGCTGACCCAGTTGGTGGGCAACCTCGTCAGCGTCCTGTGCACCCTCCTCATGCGAGGCGACTACCGGCCGCGCACCGTGGGTGCCCCGTCCACTCGCCTCCTCGCGGACCTTCGCGAGGGCGCACGCTGGATCCTGTCCCAGCCAGTGCGCATGCAGATCTCGGCGGCTGCCGCGCTGGTCAATCTCGGGGCCAACGGCGCGCTGCTGTCGGTGACGCTCATGCTCGCGGCGGACGGAGTGCCGGCGCTGCGGATCGGGCTGCTCACCACGGCGTTCGCCCTCTCGCTCCTGATCGGCTCGGCGGTGGCGCCGCGAGTGGTCGCCGCCGTCCCGACCGGGGCGCTCATGGTGCTCGAGCTGACGCTGATCGCCCTGATCACCGCGATCATCCCCGCTCTGCCAGGCTTCTGGTGGATCGTCGGGGCGTATGCCCTGCTGGGGATCGGGCTGGCACCGTTGAACGCGGCGACGATGGGCTTCTTCACGCACATCACGCCGGTGGAGATGCAGGGGCGGGCCGGGGCGTTCTCGGGGCTGCTGTCGATGGGCCTGATGCCGCTGGCGCCCGCCCTAGCCGGGTTCGGGCTCGAGGCGTGGGGCGCGGGCGTGACGCTCGGCATGTTCGCCGGCGTCTGTGCGGGCGGTGCTCTCGTGGTGGTGCTCGGAGGACAGGCGCGTCGTATTCCTGCCTCCGGGGCGTGGGACTCCTATGCCGTGCGCACCCATCTGGTCTCCCCAGGGCAGTCAGAGCCTTCTGTGCAGGCATCATCGGTCCCTGCCGATCCGGGGACATCGGATCAGATGTCGAGCTGATCTGTCTCGCCCAGAGGGCCCGTCTCGCCGAACCACTGCGCCGCACGAGCCCGGCGCACGATCTGCTCGAGGCGCCGCCCGCGCAGCTGCACCGCGACCACCGCGAGCAGCAGCGCGAGCACCCCGCCGCCCAACGACCACAGAGCCGTCGTGGTCAAGGAGCTGTCGTCGCCGCTCAGCAGCGTGATCAGCAGAACTGCCGCCCCGACACAGATCGCGATGATCCCGATTCCCACGAGCAGGGCCGGGCCCAGCAACCGCAGGAGCGCCGGTCCGGCCGAATCACCCTGCAGGGCCCGGTGCATCGGCAGTCCGCGCCCGAGCTGTCCGGGCCGGGTGACCGCCCAATCCAGTAATCGATGATCGCGGCGCCGGGTCGCGATCGTCCCGACCAGCGCCGCGAGGACCATGGCGACGCCGATCGTGACCAGCAGCGGGACGGTCGCGGGAGGCAGCGCGGTGCGACTCAGCTCCTCAGCGCGCACACCGATCACGACCAGCGCGCTCACGCACCCCAGCGCCCCCAGCAGCAGCACCGTCTCCAGCACCCGCAGGGGAAGCTGGCGCGCCGCCCGCTCCGCCTGCGCAGCGGAGGCGAGCTCATCGGCCACCGGGTCGGCGCCCTCGTCCAGCGCCACCCGACGCTCGTCCGCCAGGTTCTCCATGAAGGCTTCAGCATGCGACCCGGCGTGCAGAGAGACGGCGTACTGCGCCCGCTGGGCGGCCGACAACCACGCCGTCATCACCATCGAGTCCGCGAGAGCACGTTCCTCGGGCAGCAGGTTCGAATTCGCGATCGCGCGGATCCGCGCAGCTTGTCGGCCGGCGAGCACGCCTCCGGGGACGGCGGGAGCGCCGTGATGCAGGTGCCTCGGCGGCGGCGGGGTGTTCGTCATGCCACATATGGTCCCAGACCGTGAGCTGCACAGGACTCTGCTGGGCCCGCGCCATACTGGTCCGATGACCGCCGCCACCGACCTCGCACGCACCGTCGCCGTCATCGGTGCGGGCCCCCGTGGTACGGCGATCATCGAGCGGCTGGTCGCGGCCTCGAAGCTCCCCGAATGGCGCGGCGCGCTGACCGTGCACCTCATCGACCCTCAGGTGGGTCGCGGCGGCGCCGTGTGGCGGCACGACCAGTCCGATGTACTGCTGATGAACACCACGACCTGCCAGACCTCGATGTATCCCGATGAGACCTGCCATCCCGTGCTGGCGCCCCTGCACACCGAGACCCTCGCCGACCATCTCGCCGACGAGGGACTGGCCCCCAGCGACTTCGCCTCCCGCGCCGCCCACGGCCGCTACCTCGCCCGGGTGCTCGGGACCGCAGAAGCCGACGCCGATCCCGACCGCCTCCGCATCGTCCAGCACGCTGCCGAAGCCGTCGATGTCACCGGCCCCGCCGACGGCATCCAGCGGGTGCGACTGTCCGACAGCCGCGTGCTCAGCGCCGACGCGGTCGCGCTCGCGCTCGGCCACCTGCCCACGGCGCTCGGCCCCCGCTCCCAGCAGCTCGCCGACGCTGCCGCACGCCACGGCCTGGTCCACGTCGGCCCGGCCAACCCGCTCGAGGTCGACTACTCCTGTCTGCTGGGCCGTGAGGCGGTCGCCGTCCAGGGCATGGGCTTGAACTTCTACGACGCCATCGGCATGCTCACCACCGTCGCCGGCGGCCGCTTCGAGCCCGACGACACGGCGGCGTCGGGCCTGCGGTACCTGCGCGGTGGCGGCGAGCCCCGACTCGTCGTCGGCTCCCGGTCCGGCATGGTCTACCGGCCCAAGCCGGACCTCGGCCCCGAGCTGCCCGAGCCGTATCTCCCGCAGGTCCTCACCGGGGAGCGGGTGCTCGAGCTCGCGGTGCGGTCCGCCGGTATCGACCACGAGCGCGACGTCATGCCGCTGATATTCGCCGAGCTGCGCCGCGGGCTCGACGGGGCCGGCTTCGCGGAGCTCGCGCACGATGAGCCCCTCACGCATCTGCTGTTCCCCTTCGGCCGGCGCGGCGGCGACGCAGCCGACGCGCATCGCCGCACCGGCGACGTGCTGCGTGACTCCCTGCGCGCCGCCACCGAGCCAGATCCCGCCTGGGTGCTGATCTACCGAGTGCTCATCGCCATGCGACTGCAGGTGGGCCGACTCACCGATCTCGGTGCCTACACCACAGAATCAGTGCGCCGCGACATCGACGGGCATCTGCGCAATGCCTTCGCCTCCTGGGCTTCGGGCCCTCCCGTGCTGCGCGCCCGCCAGGCCCTCGCCCTCGAGGAGGCCGGTCTGCTGGAGTTCACCGGCCCGCGCATGCACATCGACATCGACGACGAGGCCGGCCGTTTCGCGGTGCGCGGCGCCGAGGGGCCGGTCACGCTGTGCGACGGGGTGTTCGAGGCGCACCTGCCGCCGGTGGACCTGCCCGCGTACCGCAGCGCCCTGCTCGGCGCCTGGCGCGAGCGCGGCGAGGTCCAGAAGGACTCCTGGGCCTCCCGCGGCAGCCGCCGCCGGATGCTGACCGGCTCGATCGCCGTCGACGGCCTCTATGCACCGATCGGGCTCGACGACACGGTCTACGAGCGGCGCCTCATGGTCGGCGTCCCCGTGAGCACCGCGCAGCCCGGATCTGCGATCAGCGCCGAGCCCGGCACTTCCGCCCAGCTGCTGCGTCACGCCGAGGCGGTGGCGCTGCGCCTGGCCCGCGCCGGGGGAGCGCTGGCCGGGGACTGACCCACGACCACCGCAGGGCTGGGGGCAGTGGCACGATGGCACCATGCTGACCGCCGAGAATCTCCCCCCCGCCCTGGACCCCCGCACCGACATCGTCGAGCTCACCGCCGCGATCGTCGACATCGAATCCGTCTCGGGGAACGAGGAGGCGCTCGCCGACGCCGTCGAGGCCGCACTGCGCGAGCACGCCGTGCATCTCGAGGTGATCCGCGACGGCGATACCGTCATCGCGCGCACCCACCGCGGCCTGGACCAGCGCGTGCTGCTCGCCGGGCACCTCGACACCGTGCCGGTCGCCGACAACCTGCCCTCCTCCCGCCGCCTCCGCGAGGGTCGCGAGGAACTGGTGGGTCGCGGCACCTGCGACATGAAGGGCGGCGTCGCCGCGTTCCTCGCCCTCGCCGTCGAGGCCGACGCCGCTCCCGTCGATCTCACCTGGATCTTCTACGACCACGAGGAGGTCGCTGCGGCGGACAACTCCCTGACCCGCCTCGCGACCGAGCACCCCGAGTACCTCGCAGCGGACTTCGCGCTCCTCGGCGAGCCGACCTCGGCCGGGGTCGAGGGCGGATGCAAGGGCACCATGAAGCTCGAGGTCACCGCGCGCGGCATCGCCGCGCACTCGGCCCGCGACTGGGTGGGCGACAACGCCATCCACCACCTCGCCCCTGTGCTCGAGCGCCTCTCCGCCTACGAGGCCCGGCGGGCCGTGATCGACGGCCTCGAGTACCGCGAGTGCCTCAATGCGGTCGCGATCTCCGGCGGCATCGCCGGCAATGTCATCCCCGACCGGGCCGGCGCCACACTCAACTACCGCTTCGCACCGGACACCAGCGTCGCGCAGGCCGAGGCGCATGTGCGCGAGGTGCTCGACGGGCTCGATCTCGACATCGTCGTCACCGACGCCGCGGCCGGCGCCCTGCCGGGCCTGGCCGACGACGCGGCCCGCGCTTTCCTCGCCGCCCTCGGCGACGTCCCCGTCGCCGCGAAGCAGGGCTGGACGGACGTGGCTCGCTTCGCCGCGCTCGGCACCCCTGCCGTGAACTTCGGCCCCGGGGACCCGCTGCTCGCCCACACCGACGACGAGCACGTCCCGCTCCAGGACCTCCGCGTGGTCCTCGACTCTCTGCGGCGCTGGCTGGGAGTGACCGCGCGATGACCGGACCGAACAAGGACTGCGTCGATCTCGGATCGCAGCAGCAGCCGATACGCTCGATCCATGACGCCTGAGGAACGAGACCGCCACCGCAAGGGGCCCATCACGCTGAGCGGCTCCCAGCGACCCGCCCGCACCACGGACCAGCGTCTGCTCGAGGAGGATGCGCCCGGAGACTGGGTGCACTCCGATCCGTGGCGCGTGATGCGCATCCAGTCGGAGTTCGTCGAGGGCTTCGGCGCGCTCGCCGAACTGGGGCCGGCCATCTCGATCTTCGGCTCCGCGCGCATCGGGCAGGAGCACCCGTACTACGAGTGCGCACTCGAGATCGCCAAGGGCGTCGTGGGCCTCGGCTACGCCGTCATCACCGGCGGTGGCCCGGGCATCATGGAGGCCGGCAATCGCGGCGCCCAGGAGGCCGGAGGCGTGTCCGTCGGCCTCGGGATCGAACTCCCGCATGAACAGGGGATGAACGAGTATGTGGACCTCGGGGTCGACTTCCGCTACTTCTTCGCCCGCAAGACGATGTTCGTGAAGTACTCCAGCGGCTTCGTGGTGATGCCCGGAGGGTTCGGCACCTTCGACGAGCTGTTCGAGGCGCTGTGCCTCATGCAGACCCACAAGATCGACCTGTTCCCGGTGGTGCTGGTGGGCCGCTCCTACTGGCAGGGCCTGCTCGACTGGCTGACCAGCGCGGTCCTGGACGGCGGCACGATCAACTCGGTCGACATCGATCTGCTGCGTGTCGTGGACACCGCGGACGAAGCGCTCGACGTGCTGCGGGAAGCCACCCGGACGTGACCGCCGTCAGTCCGATCGTGCTGCTCCTGCTGCTGGTCGCAGTGGTCGTGGCGGTGCTCATGGTGCTGGTCGCGCTGGGGCGGATCGGGGACGGAACTGCCGTCCCGGAGCGGCGCCGGAGAGCCCGGCGCTCGACCCGGTCGCAAGACCTGAGATAATAGCCACCGTACGCGCGCTGTCCGAGGCCCCGTCCGGGGGAGCCACTCAGGGACAGCGACACCATCAAGGAGGCATGCCATGGCTGCTATGAAGCCGCGCACCGGGGACGGTCCGCTCGAGGTCGTGAAGGAGGGTCGCAGCACCATCATGCGTGTTCCGCTCGAGGGGGGCGGCCGTTTGGTCGTCGAGATCGCCGCGTCGGAGGCCGTGGAGCTTCGCGACGCCCTGGAAGGCATGATCAACTCCTGATCGACGCCGGACGACAGCCCCGCACCCTCGAGGTGCGGGGCTGTCGTCGTCGGCTCAGGGGCGGGCGGGGCGCAATACGGCGGCGAGCACGCCGTCGCCGCTGCCGGTGAGCATCGAGACCAGGTCCTCTGATTCGGCGACGCCCTTGAGCACGGCTCGCACCGACCGGGTCTCGGCGTCGCGGGCCGTGGGGTCGGCGACGCGGTCGTGATAGAGCGCATGGGGGACCACCAGGACGCCTCCCGGGCGCAGCAGGCGCCTCGCGTGCTCGAGCAGGTCCAGGGCGTGCGGTGCCTGGGCGGGGAAGCTCACCAGGTCGTAGGCGTGGTCGGTGAGGCGACCGATGACGTCGCGCGGAGTGCCGGCGATGGTCCGCACTCGCGGGGAGCGGATCTGCGCCTCGGTGAACGACTGGCGGGCCGCGCGCTGGTTCTCGACCTCCGGGTCGATCGTCGTGAGCACGCCATCAGGATGCATGCCGGCCAGCAGGTAGAGCGAGCCGACGCCGCTGCCGGTACCGATCTCGACGGCGGACTTGGCCTGCACCGCCGCCGCGAGCACCCGCATCAGCGCGCCGGCGCCGGGCAGGACGGGAGTCGCGCCGATCTCGTTGCCGCGCTCTCGGGCGCGGGCGAGGACGCCATCGTCGGCGAAGAGGGTCGTCTCGTCGACGAACTCCTCACCATGGGCCCAACTGGCCACTTTTCCCGACGACATGACTGCATCCTTCCGGTCGGCTCGTATGATCTGGCCCAGACTATGGCAGAGACGGAGGCTGGGACACCTGCGCCGCCTGCGATGCAATAATGGCCGCAGTATCAGCGGACGACACGTACAGGTGGGACATGGGCGGCACCGGATTCATGGGTCTCGGCGGGTGGGAAGTCGTCATCCTGCTCGTGGTGTTCCTCGTGATCGTCGGCCCTCAGCGACTTCCCGACCTCACGCGACAGCTCGTGCAGTGGGTGCGTCAGGCCCGCCGCTGGGTCGACGACTCGCGGGCGACGGTCGAGGACGAGATGGGCATCGCCATCGAGGACCTCAGGAAGTACGACCCGCGTCAGTACGATCCGCGCCGGATCATCCGCGAGGCATGGGGCGACACCGACCCCTCGGAACTGCTGCCCAGCAAGGACGCGATGTCCGTTGCCGCCGGCGCCGGCGCCGGGGCGGCGGCGAAGGGCAAGAAGTCTGCGAAGGGGAAGAAGAACGACGGCCCGAAGCGGGCGCCCTTCGACCCCGAGGCCACCTGAGCTCGCCTCAGCTCTTCGCGACGGACAACGGCAGCTTCATCCCCTCGAGCCCACGAGGCTTGCGCACGAGCGCACGGGCCACACCCTTCAGGGCCATCGCGGTCGGGGAGTCCGGGGCCGTCAGCACCAGCGGAACGCCCCGATCGGCGCCTTCGCGCAGCGCGGGATCCAGGCCGACCCTCCCCAGCACGGGCACGTCGTGGCCGACGGCCCCCGCAAGGGTCGCTGCCACCCGGTCTCCGCCGCCGGAGCCGAAGACGTCCATCACGGTGCCGTCGGGGAGCGTCAGACCCGCCATGTTCTCCACCACCCCGGCGACCTCCTGCTCGGTCGAGGTGGCGAGCGAACCGACCCGCTCGGCGACCAAGGACGCCGACTGCTGCGGCGTGGTCACCACGACCATCTGGGCGCTCGGCAGCAGCTGCGCGACGGAGATCGCCACGTCCCCCGTGCCGGGCGGCAGATCCAGCAGCAGCACGTCCAGGTCGCCCCAGAACACGTCGGAGGCGAACTGCTCGATCGCCCGGTGCATCTTCGGGCCGCGCCACACCACGGCCTGGCCCTCCGGCACGAACATCCCGATGCTCATGACGGCCACTCCGTGCGCCTCGGGCGGCATCAGCAGGTCCGAGACCTTGGTGGGCTGAGCGGTGATGCCGAACATGCCGGGCATCGAGAAGCCGTGGATGTCGGCGTCGATCACGCCGACGCGCAGACCGTCGGCCGCCATCGCGGCAGCGAGATTCGCGGTCACCGTGGACTTGCCGACCCCGCCCTTGCCGGAGGAGATCGCGTAGATGCGGGTCAGCGAGCCGGGCTGGTTGAAGGGGATCTGCCGACGCCCCTGGCGGAGTCGGTTGGTGAGCTCCCGGCGCTGCTCCTCGTTCATGGCGCTGGTCGAGACCTCGACCCGGCTGAGACCGGGGACCGTTGCGGTCGCCTCGGCGGTGTCGCGCTCGATGCGGTCCCGCATGGGGCAGCCCTCGATCGTGAGCAGCACCTGCACGCGGGCGATGCCATCGGGGTCGACCGTGACGGAGTCGACCATCCCGAGCTCGGTGATCGGGCGATGGATCTCAGGATCGATCACCGCGTTCAGGGCCTCATGGATGAGGGCGACGCGGTCGTCGGCGGAGGTGTGCTCGGTCGTGCTCATGGCGTGTGGTGCTCCTTCGGAAGGTCGGGCTCGCCGGCCCGGTCGCGCTCGGACAGCACGGCGTCGATCTCCTCGCGGAGGATCGCACGCAGGGCGTCGGCGTCGAGAGGGGAGGTGACGGATGGGGAATCGGGGGCGCTGTCGAGGTCCTCGAGCAGGTCGCGCAGCTCGCCGCGCACGAAATCTCGGGTGGCGACGTCGTTCAGGGCCAGGCGCAGGGAGGCGATCTCCCGGGTGATGAAGTCGGTGGTCGCGTGATTGCGATCGTTGGACTGGCGGTCCTGCTCGGCCTGCACGCGGTCGCGGTCGTCCTGGCGGTTCTGCGCGAGCAGCAGAAGAGGTGCGGCGTAGGACGCCTGCAGGGACAGGATCAGCGTGAGCAGGGTGAAGTTCAGTGCTCGCGGGTCGAACTGCGCCGAGACCGGTGCCAGCGAGTTCCAGGTCAGCCACACGGCGCAGAACAGCGTCATCCCGACCAGGAAGGCCGGTGTGCCCATCATGCGGGCGAAGCCCTCGGCGCCCCGGCCGAAGGCGTCGCCGCGGAAGGGATTGCGCAGGCGTGCCTGGCGACGGGGCGCGGGGTCGTCGAGCGGCGGCGGGTTGTGCTCGGCCATCCTCACTCCTCCTTCGCGGCATCGCGGGCGGTGGCCCGGGCGATCTCCGACAGGTCGATCTGCCCGGTGGTGGGCACCGGTTCGTCCTGTTCGCGCCAGTCATCGGGCAGCATGTGGTCCAGCACGTCATCGACGGTGACCGCTCCCAGCAGGCGGCCGTCCTCGTCGATCACCGGGATCGAGACCAGGTTGTAGGTGGCCATCTCACGGGTCACCTCGGACAGCGGCGCCGTCGGCCCGACCGCGACCTTGTCGGCGTCGAGGATCTCCCCGACGGGCCGGTCGGGGCGTTCGCGCAGCAGCTGCTGGAAATGGACGATGCCCAGCAGCTTGCCGGTCGGCGTCTCCAGCGGGGAGCGGCACACGTGCACCGTGGAGGCCAGCGCGGCGTGCAGGGCCTCGCGGCTGATCATGGCCAGGCAGTGCGCCACCGGGGTCTCCGGGGCCACCACGAGCGGCTCCGTGGTCATCATCCCGCCGGCGGTGTACTCGTCGTACGCGAGCAGCCGGCGCACATCCTCCGCCTCCTCCGGTTCCATCAGGTTCAGCAGCTGGGACGCGACCTGATCGGGCAGCTCCTGGACCAGGTCCGCAGCGTCGTCGGGATCCATCGCGTCCAGGATGTCGGCGGCGCGGGTGGCGTCCATGCCCGTGACGACCTCGACGCGGATGTCCTCGGGCAGCTCCTCGAGCGCGTCCGCGAGGCGCTCGTCGGACAGCTCGCCGGCCAGTTCGATGCGCCGTTTGGCATCCAGTTCCTGGATGATCTCGGCGAGGTCGGCGGGATTGAGATCCTGATAGGACGCGGCCAGCAGATGCGCGGACTGCTCCGCCTGGGTGCCGTAGAGGCCGGCCACCTCGGACAGCTCCACCGTGAGCGTCTGGCCCCGCGAGACCAGGCGGCTCAGCGAACTGCCGCGACGGCGGCGGCGCACGTGCAGCCGCGACACCTCCCAGTCCCGGTGCCGGTTCTGGTCCAGAGCGATGTCCAGCACGGTCGCCTCGCCGGAGCCGTCGTGCAGAGTGACAGCACGGTCCAGCAGGTCCCCGATCACCAGCAGTTCGCCGGTGCGCTTCTCGAAGCGGCGCACGTTGAGCACGCCGGTCGAGATCACCTGGCCCGGGGAGATCGACGTGACCCGCGTGATCGGCAGGAACACGCGGCGTTTGACCGCGACCTCGACCACGAGGCCGACGGCGCGCGCGGAGTTGCGGGCCTGGGGGAGGAGCACGACGTCGCGAACCTTCGCCACCGCGTCCCCGATGGGATCGAAGACGGTGGTGCCGACGAGTCGTGCGGCGTAGAAGCGCGGCGGCGTAGTGGTGCTCACTGCCTCAGACTAGCGATCCAGCGCTCGACGTCCTGCACCCGTCGGGGCGCCGCGGCAGAGAGGTTCTCCACGCCGTCGGCGGTGACCAGGACGTCGTCCTCGATACGCACGCCGATGCCGCGCAGCTCCTCGGGAACCAGCAGGTCGTTCTCCTTGAAGTACAGGCCCGGTTCGATGGTGAAGACCATGCCGGGTTCGAGCTCTGCGTCGAGATACATCTCGCGGCGGGCCTGCGCGCAGTCGTGCACATCCATGCCCAGGTGGTGGCTGGTGCCGTGCGGCATCCACCGTCGGTGCCACTGGCCCTCGGGTGCCAGGGACTCCGCGGCGGTGCCGGGCAGGACGCCCCACTGCTCGAGACGGCCGGCGAGGACCTCCATCGCGGCGGCGTGCAGCTCGCGGAAGCGCAGTCCGGGGCGCGCCACCGCGAAGGCGGCGTCGGCGGCCTCGAGCACGGCCTCGTAGACCCGACGCTGGACCGGGGAGAAGGTGCCGGCGACCGGCAGGGTGCGGGTGACGTCCGCGGTGTAGAGGGAATCGACCTCGACGCCCGCATCGATCAGCACCAGCTCGTCGGCCTGCACAGCGCCGTCGTTGCGGGTCCAGTGCAGGGTGCAGGCGTGATCGCCGGCGGCGGCGATGGTGTCGTAGCCCACTCCGTTGCCGTCGGCCCGCGCGGTCCGGGCGAAGACGCCCTCGATGACACGCTCACCGCGAGCATGGTCGACGGCCGCGCTCAGGTTCCGGATGACGTCCTCGAAGCCTCTGATGGTCGCGTCGACCGCGACGCGCATCTGGCCGATCTCGTACTCGTCCTTGACCAGCCGCTGCTCGCTCGCCGCTTCCTTCAGCCCGGCGTGCTGCGCGGCGGCATCGTCCCCGCCGGGCAGACCGTTCTGGGCACGGATCTCCTGGACCATGGCCTCCACGGTGGCGTCCACGCCCGGCATGATCGACAGCGACAGCTGGGCGCCGATGTCCTTGGCGAGGTGGTCGCGCAGCTCGTCGATGTGACGCACCTCGACGCCGAGCCGCTGGGAGGCCTCGTCGAGGGTGGGGCGGCGTCCCACCCACATCTCGCCGTAGCGGGAATCAGCGTAGAACTCACTGGTGTCGAAGCCCGCGCGGGGGCGGAAGAAGTACGTCGCCTGAGCGCGATGCGCATCCTCGGCCGACGGTTCGATCACCAGCACGCTGTCGGGTTCCTCGTCGGTGCCCAGGCCCGCGTAGTACGCGAAGGCCGTGTCGGGGCGGAACGGGTAGTCGGTGTCGTTGGAGCGCACCTTCAGCACGCCCGCGGGAAGCACGAGTCGCGTCCCGGGCAGGCGCTGCACGAGCGCGTCGCGACGGGCGGGGGTGAAGTCCGCGGCCTCGCGACGGTCCGCGTCCGGGACGGTCTCATCCCAGCCGGAGGCGATGAAGTCGCGGAACGCCGCATTGGTGGGGCGCTGGCTGCGCGAGTCCCCGCGCGAGGCGAGGTCCTTGCCGGCGTCGCGGTCGTCGGTGCTGATCTGGCTCGTGTCGGTGCTCTCGGTGCTCACTCCCCGATGGTCTCACGCCGCGGTCTACGCTGGGCCTATGAGTCAGCCGTCCATCCCCCACGGCGCGGAGCGCATCGACCTGCACACCCACACGTCGTGGTCCGACGGCACCTGTGGGGTCCTCGAGCTGCTGCAGCACGCGCGCGAGGCGCAGCTGGACGTCCTCGCGCTCACGGACCACGACACCGTGGCGGGCTGGGCCGAGCTGCCCGCAGCGGTCGCCGCGACCGGCGTCGCCGCCGTGCCCGGGATCGAGGTCTCCAGCGAGCACCAGGGCCTCAGCGTGCACGTGCTCGCGCTCCTGGTGGATCCGTCCCCGGACAGCGAGCTCGCCGCCGAGATGGCGCGGGCCCGCTCCTCGCGCATCGAGCGAGCTCGGGCCATGGTCGAGCTGATCGGGCAGGACCATCCGATCACCTGGGAGGACGTCCGGGCGCAGGCCGCCGGAGAGAGCACCGTGATCGGACGGCCGCACATCGCCGACGCCCTGGTCGCCCATGGCGCCATCCCGGACCGTTCGGCGGCCTTCGCGGAGATCCTCAGCCCCTCGGGGCCCTACTACGTGCCGTACTACGCGCCGTCACCGGTGGCCGCGGTGCGGGCGATCCGCGAGACCGGCGGGGTGGCGATCGTCGCCCATCCCGGGTCCGTGAGCCGAGATGCGGACCTGCCGGTGGACCTGCTGGAGGCGATGGTGGAGGCGGGTCTGACCGGGATCGAGGTCGACCACCGCGAACATGACGAGGCCGAGCGCGCGCGATTGCGGGACTTCGCCGCCGTCCACGATCTCCTGATCACGGGCGGCAGCGACTACCATGGCGCCGGCAAACCCAACCGGCTCGGAGAGAACCTCACGCAGCCGGACGTCCTGGCCGCGATCACCCACCGCGCCACGAGCACCACCGAGGTCATCCGTTAAGTGAACCTGGTCGATCCGAGCTTCCTCACGGGAGTGTTCGTCACCCTCTTCGTCATCATCGATCCCCCGGGCACCGTCCCCATCTTCCTCTCGTTGACCAGCACCATGACCGCGAAGCAGCGCTCCCGGGCGGCACTGGTCGCGGTCGGTGTGGCGATACTGATCATCTCGGTGTTCGCCCTGTTCGGGCGGTTCATCCTCGACTACATGAGCATCTCGCTGCCCGCGCTGCAGTTCTCCGGCGGCCTGCTGCTGCTGATCGTCGCGCTGCAGCTGCTGTCCGGCAAGGAGGGCGAGATGGCCGCGCGCGAGGGGGTCAACGTGGCTCTGGTGCCACTGGGCACGCCGCTGCTCGGCGGGCCGGGCGCGATCGTCGCCGTGATGCTGTTCGTGGAGCAGACCGGTGGCGAGGCCGCCCGCGTCAGCTCGCTGGTGATCGCCATGACGCTGCTGGCGGCCACGATGTACCTCGCGCTGCGCTTCGCGGGTCTCATCGCCCGGGTGCTCGGGGACGGCGGCGTCACCCTGGTCACGCGCATCTCCGGTGTGCTGCTCGCCGCTATCAGCACCCAGATGATCTTCGACGCGATCCATGCCTTCCTCCTCAGCTGGGGCATGCTCCCCACCTGACGACAACGGTCCGCACCTCCTGGGAGGTACGGACCGCCGGGTTGATCAGGGACTGATCAGGAATCGCTCTGCGGGGCCTGCTGACCCTCGCCGCCACGGCTGCGGCCGCGACCGCCCCGGGACCGACGACGGCGCGGACGGTCCTCGCCCGAGCCCTCGTTCTTCTGGCCGGAGTCGCTCGCAGCGGTCGACGGTGCGCCGCCCGACTCGGCGGTGACCTCACCGTTGACCCGACGGGTGCGCGAACGGGTGCGACGGGGACGCTCGCCGGCGCCCTCGGTCGCGACGGGTGCTGCCGGCTCGCTCGGGCGCTCCTTGCGCGGCTCGCTGCGACGCTCGCCGCCACGGCTGCGACCTCCGTCGCGGCCACTGTCCCGACCGCCGCGACCGCTGTCACGGCCACCGGTGCGCGGGCCGCGCGAGGAGTGATCCGGACCGCCGAGGTCCTCGATCTGCTCGGCTCCCAGACCATCCCGCGTGCGCTTGTCCCGGGGCAGGGTGCCCTTGGACCCGGTGGGGATGTCGAGATCGGTGTAGAGGTGCTCCGAGGTGGAGTACGTCTCGACGGCCTCGGTGGACTCCAGGCCCAGCTGTCGAGCGATGAGGGCCCAGCGTGCCAGGTCCTCCCAGTCCACGAACGTGACCGCGGTGCCCTTCTTGCCCGCGCGTCCGGTGCGGCCGGTGCGGTGCAGGTAGGTCTTGTCGTCGTCCGGGCAGTTCCAGTTCACGACGTGGGTCACGTCGGTGACATCGATGCCGCGGGCGGCGACGTCGGTCGCGACCAGCACGTCGATCTTTCCGTTGCGGAAGGCGCGCAGCGCCTGCTCACGGGCGCCCTGGCCGAGATCGCCGTGCAGCGGAGCGGCCGCGAAGCCGCGGTCTGCGAGATCGCCGGCCACGCGGTCCGCCTGACGCTTGGTGCGCATGAAGATGATCGACAGGCCGCGACCACGGGCCTGCAGCATGCGGGCCATGACCTCGATCTTGTCGAGCTGGTGCGCGCGGTAGACGACCTGCTTGATGTCGGCCTTGGTGCGCGCCCCGTCGTTCGGGTCCTGGGCACGGATGTGGGTCGGCTGGCTCATGAAGCGACGGGCCAGGGCCATGATCGGGCCGGGCATCGTCGCGGAGAACAGCATGGTCTGGCGGGTGGACGGCACCGCCTGCAGCAGCTTCTCGATGTCCTCGAGGAAGCCGAGGTCGAGCATCTCGTCGGCCTCGTCGAGCACTGCGGTGCGCACCTGGGACAGGTCCAGGTACTTCTGGCGCATGAGGTCGATCAGACGGCCCGGGGTGCCCACGACGACCTCGACGCCTCGTTCGAGGGCCTCGATCTGCGGCTCGTAGGCACGGCCGCCGTAGACGGTCAGGATGCGCACGGGGCGCTTGGCCGACGCAGCGATGAGATCCTCGGCGACCTGCACCGCGAGCTCACGGGTGGGCAGGACCACGAGGGCCTGCGGCTTGCCGACGGGACGACCGTCGGGGTTGTCCTCGCCCGGGGCGACGGCCGCCTGCAGCAGGGGGATGCCGAAACCGAGCGTCTTGCCGGTGCCGGTCTTGGCCTGACCGATGATGTCGCGGCCGCGCAGGGCGACCGGGAGGGTCATCGACTGGATGGGGAATGGATGGATGATGCCCTTGGCCGCGAGGGCCTCGACGATGTCGTCCCGGACAGCGAAGTCCGCGAAGGTCTGCTGGGGCTCGCTGGGCTCGCTCGTGTTCGGGGTGCCGGAGCTCTGCTCGACGGCGGGGGAGGCCGACACGGCCTCATCGGTGTGCGGGATGGTTTCAGGCACCGTTCAACTCTCTGTCATGGATATGCACCGCCATCGTAGCCCCCGCCCTTCCGGGCACCCGGTATTCAGCCCTCGCCGCCGTCGCTGACCTCGGGAATCGGACTGCTCGGATTCGTGGGGGTGACGCGATCCTCGTCGGGGAGCCCCTCCCCGGGTTCGACCTCCTGCTCGGAGGGGATCGGGGCCTCCGGGGTCTCGGCACCCTCGGGCACCTCGAGCTCCGGCTGCTCAGGAGGCAGCTGCGTGCGCTGGATCGACACCGACACCAGTCCCAGCCCGCCCATGACGATGTCGTCGTAGGCGACCAGACGGCGGGTCTGGGCATCGAAGTAGAGCATCCGGGAGGTCAGCTCGAGGGGCGCCTCCCCTTGGAGCACCGGGGAGACTCCGCCCGAGGCGAGCGCACCTCCGGTGGAGCCGACGGTGAACCAGTCGGTGCCCGAACCATCCCGGTCGAGTTCGACCTTGGAGGTGTGCATATGTCCCGACAGCACCAGGGGCGCCCTGCCCTCCAGCCCCGCAGGCTGTGTCGGATCGTGCATCAGCGCGAGGTCGACCGGAGTGTCCGGATGCGCCTCGTCATAGGCTGTGATCGTGTCGCCGAGCTGGAATCCGCTGGCAGCCACGGCGTCCTTGCCCTCCCGCCAGCCGCCGGCATCGGAATCGTCGTCGGCCGCGAAGCGGGGGTCGCCGATCCCGGCGATGCGCAGCCCGGCCATCTCGATGACCTCGTTGTCGACCACGGTGGCATTGGGCTGGGCGGCGATCGCCGCGGCCGCCGCGGCACCGTCATGGTTGCCGCTGACGTACACGTAGGGCACGTCGAGCCCGCCGATCACGGACAGCTGCTGGTTCTCCACGGGCGTGCCCCACGAGACGATGTCCCCGGTGTCGATGACGAGGTCGATCGCGAACTGCGTGTGCAGCTGCTCGATGACGTCGTAGGCCTGCGGGTTGTCATGGATGTCGGAGACGTGCAGCACCGTGATCAGGTTCTCCTGGTCCATGCCCACCGGCAGGGAATCCGCCGCGATGTACAGCGCGGAGACCTGGCCGACGAACTCGGCCAGGGTGTCGCGGTAGCTCTGGTAGTCCGCGACCGTGGCCTGCCCGATGTCGGCGATGTAGGTGGCCTGCGAGAGCAGGCCGTCGAACTTCGGCTGATACAGCGATTCGGGCTTGAAGGTCACCGAGGTCACGGCCATCGAGACTCCGACGACGGCGACGGCGCTGCCCCCGGCGATCACGGAGCGGCGCACACGACGGAAGGTGAGGCCGACGGTGAGTCCTGCCCCGGCGGCTGCGAACAGGGCGTTGAGCGCGGCGTTCTTGGCGGCGGCGGCGGTGATCGCCTCAGGAGCCGTCTGGGTGAGTTCGGTGAACCCGGTGTCGGAGTAGAAGAGTGCCTCGGCCTTGGCGACGTCCACGCCTTGCACGCGGGCCTCGATGCGCACGGGTGCGAGGTGGGTATCGAAGACGACCTCGCCCACCGGGGGCAGCAGCAGCACCGTGTCCGAGGACAGCGATGGGCGCAGGTGCACACTCGCGGTCAGCGGGCCGACGTCGACCCGCGTCGCGGGGACCAGCATGATGCCCACGATCGCGCCGAGGACGGCCACCAGGGTCGTGGTGGTGATGTGGAGGATCAGCGCATTGCGCCGCCTTCGCCGCCGGCGCTCCGCAGAGTCCTCCGGTGTGTCGATCTCCTCCGGCGCCTCGGGCGCCGCGGAGCCGTCGGCGGCGCCCACGGGTTCTCAGCCGAGGAAACCGACGCGACGGGGCTCCTCCGTGGAGAACTCCGCATAGGCGAGCTTGGCGCCGGGGACGAGGACGGTGCGGCCCTTGTCGTCGACGAGGGTGACGGGGGAGCCGTCGGCGACGGCGGTGCTCAGGCGCTCGAGCAGTTCTTCGGCCTTCTCCGTGGACTCGATGACGATCTCACGGGGCGAGTGCTGGATGCCGATGCGGATCTCCATGGCGATGTCCTTTCCTCCGCCTCGCAGGCGGGGACGTTCCGGTGCTGTGCGTCCGGAAGTCTACCCGTCGGACCCGGGGGTTGCGGTGCCGTCCGCTCCCAGCACAGTGCCCGAGATCCGGGGGTGCTCGAGCGGTGCGAACCCGGTCAGACCATGCACCATGAACGTGGTCATGACCTCGAGGATCGATGCACGCTCGGCGTCGCCGGCGGCATCGTGCAGCAGGAGCGCGGTGGTCTGGGTGGAGGCGATCAGGCCGCGGCCGATGACTCGTGACTGCTCCGTGGTGATCTGCCGGGAGGCGGCCAGCACCCCGGCGAGCTCGACCGCCATCTGGTCGAGCACCTCGCTCGCGCGTCGCTGAACCGCCTCGGAGATCGACTCGTTGCCCGTGAACAGCCGCAGGGAGTTCTCCAGCGAGACCAGATCGTAGAAGCGCTCGAGCCCATAGCGCACGCGCTGGGGCGTATCCCCCTCGAAGGAGCCGATGGCCCGCACCTCGGCCAGCATGTGCTCCGCGATGATGTCGATGACCTCGACGTACAAGGTCTCCTTGGAATCGAAATGCTGGTAGAGGACCGGCTTCGTGACTCCTGCGGCAAAGGCGATGTCGTCCATGGACGTCCCGTGGAAGCCCTTCTCGGTGAACACACGGGTGGCGAGCTCGAGGAGCTGGGTGCGCCGCTGCGCGCGGGGCATCCTGGTGGTGGGGGACGGTGTCATGGCGTCGACCTCCGAGGGCGGTGGCTGGGTCGCAGTGATCCATAGCACTCTACCGCTCCGACCGTGGCCGTCGGACCAGCGCAGATGTCAGCGCCGTGAGGTGGAATAGGGGGATGGCACGAGCAGGGGCGACCACCGACGAGGGGATCGGTCTGCTCGGGCCCGATCTGTCGGCACTGCCGCCCGTCCTGGAGCCCGATCTCCTGGACCAGGAGCAGCGCACAGCGGTGGATCAGTTCACCGCCGGGGCGGATGTCCTCGTCCAGGGCGGCCCGTCGAGCGGACGCACGGCCGTGGCGCTGGCGGCTGCCGCCGCACTCGGGGAGGGCACGCTGCTGCTGGCTCCGCGCCGCGTCGCCGCCGGGCGCCTGCGGGATGCTCTCGCCGTCCATGGTCTCGGCGAGGTCCGGGCGATGACCCCGCCGGCCCTGGGCCATGCGATCCTGCGCTCCGACGCCCTGGCGCGGGGACTGGGAGCGCCCACCCTGGTGACCGGCGCCGAACAGGATGCCCTGATCGCGGAACTGATCGCCGAGCGGGAGACCTGGCACCTCGAGGTGGACCCCGGAGCCCGCACGCTGCCCGGCTTCCGCACGGAGCTGCGCGACCTCATCACCCGTGCCACCGAACTGGGCCTGACCCCGACGGACCTCGACGAGCTGGGGCGCACGCGCCAACGGCCCGCCTGGCGCGATGCGGCCGCGATCCTGCGGGACTACGTGGGGGTCCTCGATCTCGAGGCCTCCGCAGCCCTCGATGCCGGTCCCCGGTTGGACTCCGGCGCGCTGGTGCGTCGCGCCGCGAGTCTGCTCGAGGATCCCCGTACCCCGGCACCGTTCCGGGCGGTGGTGGTCGACGACGCCCAGGACCTCACCACCGCCGGTATCGCGCTGGTCGCCGCGCTGGCCGCCGCCGGCAGCCCGGTGCTGATCTGCAGCTGCCCCGACGCCGCGGTGGACACCTTCCGCGGTGCGCTCCCGGACGCCGCCGACCGCCTGCGCACGCTGCTGCGCCGCCCCGTCTCCGAGGTGACTCTCCGCAGGGCGCACGGGACCGCGGCGGGGATCACTGCGGGCGTCGACGCCCTGCGCGGGCGGCTCCCGCTGGCCGGAGCGTCCGTGGCCAGCCGTCGGCCACGAGCGCAGGCCGGGCCCGGTATCGCCACCCTCCGGGCCGACGACCCGCTCGACGAGGCGCGGCTGATCGGCTCCGCCCTGCGCGACCTCCACCACCGCGAGCACGTGGACTACGACGACATGGCCGTGGTGTGCCGCTCCGGATCGGCCGTGGCCGATGTCGCCGATCTCCTCTCCCGGACCGGACTGCCGGTGCGTACGCCGCGACGCCCGCAGCCGCTGCGCGAGGTGCCCGCGATCGCCGATCTGCTGACCATCGTCGAGCTCGGCCTCGCCCCGGAGGGCGCCGAGGTGGATCCGCTGCTGGCCGCCCAGCTGCTGCGCGGTCCCTTCGGGGACGCCGATACCCTGCGGCTGCGTCGCATCCGGCGCCTGCTGCTGAGCGCGCAGCGAGAGGCTGACTCCTCCTCGGAGATCCCCAGCGAGCAGCTGCTGGCCCGCGCGCTCGTCGACTCCGAGGCACCCGGCCTCCCCGACCCCGCCGCCCGCGACCGTGCCGCAGCCCCCGTGCACCGGGTGCGCGCCATGATCCGGTCCGTGCGCGAGCATCGTGAGGACGACGCCGAGCAGGTCCTCTGGCAGGCCTGGGACGCCTCGGGACTCGCCGGCGGCTGGCGCCGCGCCGCGATCGGCACCAGCGGTGACGTCGACGGCGCCCGTGCGCGCCTGGCGGGCGCCCGGCTCGATGCCCTGCTCGAGCTGTTCGCCGCGGCGGAGCGACTCACCGAACGACGCCCCGGCGCGGGCGCCCGGGACCTGGTCGAGCAGATCCGCGCCCAGGCCGTCGTCGAGGACACGCTCGCCCCGGCGGCCGCCCCGCGCGGTCGGATCGCCGTGCTCACCCCCGCCCAGCTCGCGGGGGAGCATCGCGACACCGTCGTCCTAGCCCGCGTCCAGGAGGGCACCTGGCCCGATCTGCGCCTGCGCTCGACCCTGTTCGGCGCGGCCGAGCTGTCCCTGCTGGCCGGGACCCGCTCCGGCGCCGACCTCCCGGCCGATCCCGAATCGCTGCGTGCCCTCCAGCGCAGCGAGGTGATCGCCGACGAGCTGCGCCTCGCGGTCAGCGCCGTGGCCCGAGCACGCACCCGGGTGCTGGTCACCGCGGTCCAGGACGAGCAGCTCGAACCCTCCGCGCTCCACGAGGCCCTCACCACGATCGCGGCCGGCGCCGGGGACCCCTGGATCGATCTCGAGCGCCTCCGGGAGGACCCCGGACCCGCCCCCGACCTGCGTCAACTGGTGGCGGCCCTGCGCCGGCGCCTGCACGATCCACAGCCGCAGCGGGCCCAGGACGCCGCGTTCGCCCTGGACGCCCTGTCCCGGGCCGGCGCTCCGGGCACCGATCCGCAGCGCTGGTACCACCAGGAGCCCAGCAGCGTGGGGCCCCTCCACGACCCGGAGACCATGATCCGGCTGTCGCCCTCGGCCCTCGAGCGCGCCGTGGACTGCCCGCAGTCCTGGCTCATGGAGCGCGCCGGAGGGACCCGCGCCGGCGGCCCCGCGCAGCTCATCGGCACCGCTCTGCACCACCTCGCCCAGGTCCACCCCCGCGGCCCCGAGGGCGGCACGCCGGACCTGCTGGAGGAGCTGCACACCCTGCTGCGCTCGGTCCCCGGCACCGACACCTGGTCAGGTCGTCGCCGCGTGCGCCGCGCCGAGGACGCCGCCGAGCTCCTCGCCGACTACCTGCGCAGCGCCGGGCAGCCGCTCGCCGTCGAGGCCCCCTTCGAGGTGGAGCTCGGGCGGGTGCAGCTGCGCGGGAGCATCGACCGCATCGAAGGCGACGCGACCGGACTGCGGGTCGTGGACCTCAAGTCCGGGAAGAGCCCGAAATCCGCGGCCGCGGCCGAGGACGACCTGCAGCTGGCCGCCTACCAGGCCGCGGTCCGGGAGGGGGCGCTCGCCGAGCAGCTCGGCCCGGACGCCGCCGAGCGATCCAACGGGGCTCAGCTGGTCTACGTCGGCACCGGCGCGAAGAAGCCCGCGGTGCGCACCCAGACCGCGCTCGCGCGGGCCGAGGACCCCGCCTGGTTCGACGATCTCGTCGCCCAGGTCTCCGAGGACGTCTCCGGCCGCCAGGTCATCGCTCGCCTCAACGCCCACTGCACCCACTGCGCCGTGCGCAGCAGCTGCCCCCTGCAGCCCGAAGGAGACCAGCTATGACGCTGTCCGCCGCGTACCTCGCCGCGCTGCTCGAGCAGCCGCCGCCCACGGACGAGCAGATCGCGGTCATCGAGGCCCCGCTGGACCCGATGCTGGTGGTCGCGGGGGCGGGCTCCGGCAAGACCGAGACCATGGCCTCACGCGTCGTGTGGCTGATCGCCAATGCGCTCGTCGAGCCCCGCCAGGTGCTGGGCCTGACCTTCACGCGCAAGGCCGCCCATGAATTGTCGGCCCGCATCTCCGCACGCCTCGCCACGTTGGCGGGGGCGCTGCGCGCCGAGGGGCTCGACCTGCCGCCGGGCCTCGAGCGCGGGCAGGATGACCTGGTGGGCCAGCGCCCCGTCGTCCACACCTACAACGGTTTCGCCCTGGACCTGGTGCGCGAGCACGCACTCGCGGTCGGTATCGACCCCGAGCTGACGATGATGTCCACCTCGGCCTCCTGGCAGCTGGCCCATTCGCTCGTCGAGGGCTGGGACGACTCGCTGGACCTGGAGGCCTCACCGGCGACCCTCACGGCCGCCCTGCTGTCCATGACCTCCTCGCTCGCTGACCACCTGGTGACCCCCGAGCAGCTGCGCGAGCATCTCACCGCGATCCGCGACCACCTCGCCGGGATCCCGCTGCAGGCAGAAGGTCGGCGCCGCACCACCCCCAAGGCCGTCGCCTCGGTGCTCGGCGCCCTCGACGCGCGACTCGCCCTGATCCCGCTGCTCCAACGCTTCGCCCAGGTGCGCACCGACAGCTCCGCCCTGGACTTCGCCGACCAGGTCTCCCTTGCCGCCCGGGTGGCGAGGGAGGTCCCCGCCGCGAGCCGGCTGGCACGCCGGATGCACCGCGTGGTGCTGCTGGACGAGTTCCAGGACACCTCCGTCGCGCAGCTGCAGATGCTCACGGATCTGTTCGGTCCCGGCCACGCCGCCTGCGCCGTCGGGGACCCGCAGCAGGCGATCTACGGCTGGCGCGGTGCCTCGGCCGCCTCCCTCGCCGGCTTCGCCGACGCCTTCGCCACCGACGAGCGGCCCGTTCTGCACCGCACCCTGTCCACCTCCTGGCGCAACGACGAAGCCGTGCTCGCGATCGCGAACACGCTGGCCGCCCCGCTGCGCGGACACGACGCCGGGCTCACCATCCCCGAGCTGCGGGCCCGACCCGGGGCAGGGGAGGGGGCCGCCGAGATCATCGAGGCCGCCGACGAGCGCACCGAGGCCCGCGCGATCGCCGACTGGATCCTGGACCGCCGCGCCGAGACCGAGGACGGCGTCGCCTCGGCCGCGGTGCTGGTGCGCGCTCGGCGTCAGATCCCTGCCCTGGTCGAGGGTCTCGAGGAGAAGGGCCTGGTGGCCCACGTGGTCGGCCTCGGAGGCCTGCTCCACCGCCCCGAGGTGGCCGACGTCCGCGCCCTCCTGCACTGCGCCCACGATCCCGGCCGCGGTGACGCCTTGATGCGTCTGCTCACCGGCCCCCGCTTCCGCCTCGGTGCCCGTGACCTCTCGGTGCTGGGGCGCTGGCGCGACCGCCTCGGCTCACGCCTGCGCCGCGAGGTCGACGCCCCCGGCGGCGAGGACGAGGCCGAGTCGGTCTCCCTCGTCGATGCGGTCGACGACCTCCCGCCCACGGACTGGACCGACCCCTCCGGGCGCTCGCTGACCGGTACCGGGCGCGCCCGGTTGGAGCAGATCCAGCAGATCCTGCGCGAGATGCGTCGCCTGCTGCCGCTGCCCCTGCCCGATCTCGTCACCGCCGCCGTGCGTGTGCTCGACATCGATCTCACGCTGCACCAGGGCGACCCCAGCTCCCGGGCGCTCGCGGATCTCGAGACGCTGCGCGACCACGCCGCCGCCTTCGAGCGCACTGCCCACCGCGGCGGCCTGGGCGCCTATCTCGACCTGCTCGAGATCAGCGAGGACGAGGAAGCGGGCCTCGCCGTCACCGCCGCCCCCGAGGACTCCCGCGACGAGGACGACGGCGCGGCGGTCACCCTCGTCACGATGCACTCGGCGAAGGGCCTGGAATGGGACCTGGTCGCCGTCGCCGGGCTCACCGAGGGCACCGTCCCCTCCTACGACCTGCGGCGCGCGAAGACCGACGACAGCGGCCGGGTGCGGGTGCCCGACAACGGCTGGCTGTCCACGCTGGCCTCGGCCTCCGTGCCCACCGCCCTGCGGGGCGATGCCGACACCCTGCCCGAGTTGGCCTGGGCCGAGGCGGACACGCAGGTCGACGCTGAAGGACTGATCGAGGACTACCGCTTCGCCCAGGGGGAGGAGTCCCTGCGCGAGGACCGCCGGCTCATGTACGTCGCCGTCACCCGGGCTCGGCGTCGCCTGCTGCTCACCTCCGCTGCCTGGCGCACCGGACTGGCCTCGGCGCGCCCCCGCTCCCGCTACCTCGTGGAGGTGGGGGACCTGGTCCCCGAACAGTTCCGGACGGTCCAGGAGGTGCCGCCTCAGAACCCGATGGAGACCGAGCGGCCCCAGGCGCACTGGCCGCCCGCTCCGGGCGAGCCGGAACTCGCGCGGCGCCGGGCGGCCGAGATGCTGGCACAGGCCGCAGAGAGCTCGACCCAGGAGCCCGCGGATCCTGCGCTGGCCGAGGTCCTGCGGCGGGCGCTGGCGGACCTCGCGCAGCAGGCCGCGCCTCCCGTCGTGCACTCGCCGCCGCGACTCTCGGCCTCCCAGGTGGTCCACCAGGCCCGCGATCCCCGCGGGGCCGCGATCGACCTGCTGCGGCCCCTGCCCCGGCAGCCCTCACCGGCGGCCGCTCGCGGCACGGCCTTCCATGCCTGGCTCGAGTCCCGCTACGACAGCGCCACCCTGCTGGACCTCGAAGACCTCGCGGACCTCGCAGAGGACGACGGCCCCCACGCCGACGACGTCGCTCTGCGGGAGGCGTTCGCTGCCTCGCCCTGGGCGCAGCGCAGCCCGATCGCCGTGGAGCACCCGGTGCAGACTCGGGTGGGGGAGATCGCCGTGCGCGGCGTGATCGACGCCGTCTTCGCGGATCCGCACCCCGGCCCAGAAGCCGACGGGGTCATCATCGTGGACTGGAAGACGGGGCGCATCCCGCGACCGGCGCAGCTGCGCGAGCGCTCCCTTCAGCTGTCGCTGTACCGCCTGGCCTGGCACGAGAGCACGGGCCTGCCGCTGGCGAAGATCCGTACGGCCTTCCACTTCGTGGCCGACGGCATCACCCATGAGGTGGACCGCCACCCCTCGCGGGAGCGGATCGCCCGGTTGCTCACGGGGCAGTGAGCACTCTCAGGCGTCCTCAGCGCGCGGAGCCATCTCGTCGTAGGCGCGCTCGGCCTCGTCCCGGGCGAGCTGGGCGAGGTCGGCGTCGAGGTCCGCGATCATGCCGCGGGCGTCGGAGACGATCGACTCGTCACCGGTCTCCAGGCCGTGGGTGAGCCACTCCGCGACGGCGAACTCACCGAGAGCCTGCGCCCGTTCCATCAGTCGCGGATGCGTCGAGGTGGGAAGCTCCTCGCGGTAGGCGGCGTACAGCTCGTCGAAACGGTCCGGATCCAAGGACGAGACCAGCCAGGCGAGATCGGTGGCAGCATCCGCGACCCGCGAGGACGACCAGTCGCGCAGGGCGCTGACCCTGTCCCCGGTGAGGAAGAGACTCTCCTCGGAGAGGTCGCCGTGGATGAACTGAGGGGTGAAGTCCCACAGCTCCTCGTCCTCCAGCAGGGCTTCCCAGCGCTGGGCGACGGCGGCCGGCAGATGCCCGCCCTCCTTCGCGGCGGCGACGCGGGAGCGGTGCTCGGCGTGGAGGATCTCCGGGGTGAAGGACTCCACCCCGGCCGCCTCGGCCGCGTAGCGCGGGACGGTGTGGATGCGGGCCAGGATCTGGCCCAGCGAACGGGTGAGCTCTGTGGATTCCTGCAGGTTCTCCAGCATCAGCGGGCGGCCGACGGGGGCCTCCGTGACGGCGGCGCGGCCGCCTTCGGACAGCTTCACGAACCCCAGGACGGGCGGGATGACCGTGTGCAGCGGCGTCCCGGTGAGGGCGTCGGCCACCTTCAGATCACGCTCGAGCCGAACCCCGGAGGCGGTCGACCCCGGGGAGAGGACCATGACGCGACGACCCTCCTCGCCGATGATGCCGGCGACGTCGAGATCCTCGATGGGGGTCGCGATCGGCGTGGTCCGCACGGGGATCAGCCCGGGGACCGCCGCCGCAGCCAGAGCGGCCAGGGAATAGGAGTTGCGATGCACCCTTCCACCGTACCCGGCGGACGCTCCCGATCCGCGTAGGCTTCCGGGTATGGCGAACCTCCGCGGACCTCATCTGCACACCCCCTTGACCCTGCTGAGCTCCGACCGGGATGCGCTCAGCCGCGTCGACCCGGCGATGGTCGCCCCCGGCGAGGACGCCCGCTATCTCGTCACCCGGGCCGGTGAAGCGTCCCTGCGCGAGGACGAGAGCGGGGCGCTGCGCGTCGCGCTGGAGACCGCTGACCCCCGGGGCGGCGCCCACCAGCCGCTGGTGCTGCTGGGTCGACGGGACGGGCTGCGCATCCTCGCGGTCGAGATCCTGGAACCCAGCGCGGAGCTCGACGACCCCGGGCGTGATCTGCGTGACCTGCGGCGCGTCGCGGACCTGATGGTGCCGGACGATGCCGACCTCGCGCTGACCGCGGTCGCCATGGGGGCCTGGCACCGCTCCATGCGGTTCTGCCCGCTGTGCGGCGAGATGCTCGAGGCGGAGGTGGGCGGCTGGGTGCTGCGCTGCCGTGAGGACGGCACCGAGCACTTCCCGCGCACCGACGCGGCGGTGATCATGGCGGTTCGTGACAGCGAGGACCGCCTGCTGCTGGCCCGCAATACGAACTTCCGAGGGCGCTTCCACTCCGTCCTGGCCGGCTTCGTCGAGCCGGGGGAGAGCCTCGAGAACGCGGTGGCCCGCGAGGTCGCCGAAGAGGTCGGTGTCACCGTCGAGGAGGTCGAGTACGTCGGCAGCCAGCCCTGGCCCTTCCCTCGCTCCCTCATGCTCGGCTATCGCGCCTGGGTGCCGGGGCCCGTGGAGCTCACGCTCCAGGAGGACGAGATCGCCGAGGCCCGGTGGTTCACGCGTGAGGAGCTCGCCGCCGCCCTCGTCGCCGAGGAGATCGAGTTGCCCAATACCGCCTCCCTCGGCCGCGCCCTGATCGACGACTGGTACGGCGGCCCCGCCGAGGTGTGAGGCACCCGTCGTCCACAGCGTGAGGAGATCCGTCGGCGGTCGCTGGCAGGATGACCCCGATGACCGATCCAGCCCAGCCCTCCGCACTGCAGACCCCTGCCCCGCCCGTCGACGCCGAGAGCATCCTCGCCGCGCTCGACCCGGAGCAGCGGGAGGTCGCGCGCACCTTCGGGTCCCCGATCTGCGTGCTCGCCGGCGCCGGCACCGGCAAGACCCGTGCGCTGACCCACCGCATCGCCTACGGGGTCCTCACCGGCCAGCTGAACCCGCGCCACGTGCTCGCAGTGACCTTCACTGCGAAGGCGGCCGCCGAGATGCGGGCCCGGCTGCGGGACCTCGGCGTGCCGGCGGTGCAGGCCCGCACCTTCCACGCCGCTGCGCTGCGACAGCTGCGCCACTTCTGGCCGCGCGTGGTGGGAGGGCCGGTGCCCGAGATCATGGCGAACAAGTTCGCGGGCATCGGCGAGGCCTGCCAGCGTCTGCACATGAGCGTGGACCGGGCCGCACTGCGCGACATCGTCTCCGAGGTCGAGTGGTCCCGGGTCGCGATGCTCACCCCCGAGGCGTACCCGGAGGCGGCGGAGGCCGCGAAGCGACCGGGCGTTGCCGGCTTCGATGCCCGGTCCATCTCCCGCATCCTCACCCAGTACGAAGAGGTGAAGAAGGAACGCGGTGTCATCGACTTCGAGGACGTCCTGCTGCACCTGGTCGGCTTCCTCACCGAACGGGCCGACGTCGCCCGCGAGGTCCGTGGCCAGTACAAGCACTTCGTCGTCGACGAGTACCAGGACGTCTCCGCCCTCCAGCACACCCTGCTACGACTGTGGCTGGGCACCTCCGACGACGTCTGCGTGGTCGGGGACGCCGCCCAGACCATCTACACCTTCGCCGGGGCGCGAGCCTCCTACCTGCTGGACTTCCCGAAGGAGTTCAAGCGGGCCCGCACCATCCGGCTCGAGCGCAACTACCGCTCCACCCCGCAGATCGTGCGCATGGCCAACACCGTCCTGGACGGCGCCCGCGGCCGCACCCGGGATCACCGGCTCACGCTGGTCTCCCAACGGGACGCGGGTCCGCCACCGATCGTCGAGACCTTCCCGGACGATCCTGCAGAGGCCGACGGCATCGCCGATCGCATCGCGGCCCTGGTCGCCGAGGGCCGCTCAGCCGCGGAGATCGCGATCCTGTTCCGCACCAACGGCCAGTCCGAGGCCTTCGAGCAGGCGCTCACCGCCCGCGGCATCGGCTATCTGGTGCGCGGCGGGGACCGCTACTTCGAACGTCAGGAGGTGCGCCGGGCGATGGTCTCCCTGCGCGCCGCCGCCCGGGTCGAGCAGCTGGACCCCGCGCGCGCTGTGCGCGACGTCCTCTCCCAGCAGGGCTGGTCCGAGAAGGCCCCTGAGACGACCGGGGCGATCCGCGACCGCTGGGATTCCCTCAACGCCCTCGTCGGTCTTACCGACACCGTCAGCGCCCGTCCCGGGACGACCATGGCGGACCTGGTCCGCGAGCTCGAGGAACGTGCCGAGGCGCAGTCCGCCCCGGTCGTCGACGGCGTCACGCTGGCCTCGGTCCACGCCGCGAAGGGACTGGAGTGGCCCGTCGTGTACGTGGTCGGGGCGAGCGACGGACTTCTGCCGATCTCCATGGCCAAGACCGCCGCCGAGGTCGAGGAGGAGCGCCGGCTGTTCTACGTCGCCCTCACCCGGGCCCGCGATCTGCTCACCGTGAGCTGGTCCGCAGCCCGTACCCCGGGTGCCCGTGGCAGCCGTAAGGCCTCCCGCTTCCTGGATGGGGTCCTCGAGCACCCCGATGCCCAGGAGTCACGCCCTGGTGCCGACGCCCGCCGCACCGGCCGGCGCAGCGCGACCGTCTATGCCGAGTGCCGGGTGTGCGGACAGGGTCTGATCTCGCCGCGCGAGCAGCGGCTCGGCCGCCACCAGGGCTGCCCCTCCACCGCCGATGCGGCGTTGCTCGACGCCTTGAAGGGCTGGCGGTTGGATCAGGCGCAGGCGAACGGCGCGCCCGCCTTCTCGATCCTCACCGACGCCGCCCTCGAGGCGATCGCCGAACGCGGCCCGCGCACCGAGCAAGAGCTGCTCGCGGTCCCGGGCATCGGCCCGGGCAAGGCCGAACGGTTCGGCACCGCCCTCCTCGAGCTGCTCGCAGACCACCGACCGAACCAGTGAAACCGCAGGTCAAAAAATAGATGTGACGTCAGCGGAACGTGTGTAGACTCATGCTCGTCAATCGTCCACGTCGTGGTCCGGGACACCGGGACGCGCGCATTCGAAAGGGGGTGGCCTCAGTGAACATCATCTGGAACTTCGCAGAAGCAGGTCTGCGCCCCCTCGGCGCGCCCTCCCTTCTGCAGCGTGAACGGGGCAATGCCCCCACGGTGCCCAGCCTGAGCTGACGAGGCCTGACCTCGCTGCCGGTGCGGCACCGCCGCCGCACCCCCGCCCGCAAGGGCTCGTCCCCCCGACGAACTTCAAAGCAGCGAGACGATGACTTCTCTACTCACCACATTCCTGAACCCTGCCGACACCGCAGCGACCACGCTGCCGTGCCACGATGCCGCTGCGGCGGACCTCTTCTTCTCCGAACGCCCTGCTGACCTGGAACAGGCCAAGACGCTCTGTGCCGGCTGCCCCTTCCTCGAGGAGTGCCGCCAGGGCGCTCTGGACCGGGAGGAGCCCTGGGGCGTCTGGGGCGGCTCGATCTTCGAGTCCGGTCGCATCATCGCCGTCAAACGCGGCCGTGGCCGGCCCCGGAAGGACCGGGACCAGAACGCAGCATGACCACCGCCTCCCGACGGAGCGGAACGCACGAGGGGCGAGGCGCCGTGATGGCGCCTCGCCCCTCGTCGTGCGTCGGGCTGATCAGAGCAGTCGGATCAGGCGGTGCTTCTGATGCCTGATCTCCTACCGCTGGTACCTCGCAGTACGTCGATCAGGTCGTGCTGCTTGCGCCTGATCTCCTACCGCTCGTACCTCGCAGTACGTCGATCAGGTGGTGCTGCTTGCGCCTGATCTCCTACCGCTCGTACCTCGCAGTACGTCGATCAGGTGGTGCTGCTTGCGCCTGATCTCCTACCGCTCGTACCTCGCAGTACGTCGATCAGGTGGTGCTGCTTGCGCCTGATCTCCTACCGCTCGTACCTCGCAGTACGTCGATCAGGTGGTGCTGCTTGCGCCTGATCTCCTACCGCTCGTACCTCGCAGTACGTCGATCAGGTGGTGCTGCTTGCGCCTGATCTCCTACCGCTCGTACCTCGCAGTACGTCGATCAGGCCTTGCCGAGGATGCGGTTCAGCTTCGTCCCGCACTCCGGGCACACGGCCTTCGCCATGCGGCGACCGTTGGAGACGACGACGTTGCCCTCGGCCTCCCGCTTCTCGCGGCACTTGACGCAGTAGAACTCTCCGGCATAGGTCTCGTCGGCCATATCCGCTCCTTGTAGGAATCGACAGTGGTGTTCGGTTCCCCGGACGCGCAGCTGACGCCACGAGGCCGGGATCGATCCACTGTAACGGGGTGCGGCGAAGGCGCACGAATCGAGATCGTGTCTCCGAACGGGGCGGCCCGTCGCGCGCTTCGGGATCAGGAGGCTCTGCAGGGAGCCGAGGAAGTGCGCGCGACGAACCGACATCGGAGGCCCCGAAGGCAGGTTGGGACCTGAAGGGCCGTAGGACCCCGGGGGCGCTCAGCACCACGCGCACCTTCCCCGTGTGCGTCCTGCTAGTTATCCCGGGGTCCCACGTGCAGGGAAACCTAGCCCCTGCGGACCGGATGGGTCAAAGGGCGGTCGGGGACCGGCTGTGGACAACCTGCCCCAGGGTGTGGACAGCTTCGGGACAGTGATCCTCAGGTTGTGGAGGATGGACCATATGGCCAGGTCAGGGCACTGTGATGAGGAACTTCGTGGTGCACAGGTGTGGATGAAGTTTCTTTCGTCGCAGAACGTGCCAGGCTTGTCCGCATGACAGATCTCGTCCTTCAGGAGCACGTCTCGGGCCCCCGCGGCGAGCGCGTGCTGGTACGCCGATCACCCCGTCGCCGCCGCACCGTGTCGATCACCCGCCGCGACGGCGATCTGGTGATCGCCATCCCGGCATCGTTCAGCGGGCGGCAGGAACGGGACTGGGTGAAGAAGATGGTCGACCAGCTGGTCAGGAAAGAGGCGCGGGCGGCTCCGACACGTCGCAGCGACACCGCTCTCGCCGAGATGGCGCGGGAGGTCAGTGAGGCTTATCTCGACGGTCGCGCCCGCCCTGTCTCGGTGACCTGGTCCACACGGCAGAACCAGCGATGGGGATCCTGCACCCCGGCCAGCGGCACGATCCGACTCTCCCACCACCTGCAGGAGATGCCGGACTATGTGGTGCGCTCGGTGATGATGCACGAGCTGACCCACCTCCTGGTGCCCGGACACGGCCGTGAGTTCCGGGAGCTGATGGCCCGGTATCCGCAGGCTCAGAAGGCTCAGGGCTTCCTCGACGGCGTCTCCTGGGCGAAGAACCTGCCCGCCGGGGAGCTGGATGGGGATGTCGAGGTGCTGGAAGGTCAGTCCGCGTAACGGGCGAGGTACGGCGCGAGCGCGTCGAGCTTGCCGGCCATGTCGGCGACGGTGCCCTCGGGCAGGGCGGACGTCGAACGGCCCGGCCCGTCGCCGTGCAGCGGCCAGGGCACCCAGCGCACCTCAGGGGACTCCTCGCTCGCCGTCAGGGGGAGCGCGGAGGCGCGGGCGGGGGCTCGCAGCAGGTACTGCACGTCCCAGTGCTCGGTGCACGCCCCGAAGGCCGCATCGAGCAGGTGCCGGTGCAGCACGGCGGGGCCGGGGCCCACACGCTGGAGATCCTCCAGCCCGATCTCCTCGGCGACCTCCCGGCGGGCGGCCCGCTCGAAGCTGCTCTCGTCCGCCTCGAGGTGGCCGCCGGGCTGCACCCAGAAGCGACCCTTGCGATGCCACACGAGCGCCACGTGCTCTGCGGGCTCGTCGATCACCACGGCGCTCGCCGTGAGGTGGCGCGGCCCGCCCTCGCGATGCAGGGCGTGGGGGATGCTCTCGAGCAGGGCGAGGTAGTCCTCCACGACGCCGGGGTCGCCGGTGGTGGTGTCGCGGGTCGCCCTCAGCTCCGCGAACGCCACTGCGAGGGGATCAGCGACCATCGGCGTTGTCGGGTTTCCCGTCGTCCTCGTCGGGCTGGTCGCGCAGACCGCCCTGTCCGTCCTCCTGGGGGGCTTCGCTGTCGCCGGTGCCGCTGAGCAGACGTTCGAGCTCGGCGTCGAAATCCGTGGGCAGCGCGAGATCGGCCAGCGCCTCGGGGGAGTCCTCGGCACCGCCCTGGGGCGCCTGCGGGCGCCCGGAGAGCACCTCTGTCGTCGGCAGCAGGTCGGGGTGCTCCCACTTGCTCTCGCGGCCCTGTTCGCCCTCGGTGGCCAGCACGCTGTCCCACCAGGCCAGGGCCTCGCGCACTCGGCGCGGACGCAGCTCGATGCCGACAGTGCTGGCGAGCATCTGCTCGGCCGGGCCTCCCGCCGCGCGGCGACGGCGCAGCACCTCCCGCATCGCTTCCAGGTCCGGAAGCTTGCCCTCGAGCGCCTTGGTGGTGACGTGGTCGACCCACGACTCGATCAGCGCCAACGTCGTGGCCAACTCCTCCAGGGCGCGCTCCTGCGCGGCCCGGCGGGTGAAGACGAACATCTCCTCGGGGCGGCGGGCCTGAATCGCCTGTGGGTCCGAGAGGTCCAGGTCACGCACCATCTCGTCGAGCGCGTCGAGGTCCAGGGTGATGCCGCGGGCATAGTCTTCGATCGCCGAGAACAGGGCCTTGCCCAGCCAGGGCGCCGCGCTGAACAGCGCGGTGTGGGCGATCTCGCGGGAGGCGAGGAAGATGCGCGCACCCCCGGGATCCAGGGAGTGCGTGGAGATCAGGTCCTCGACATTGGCCGCGACCAGGGCGGGCTCGCCCTCGCGGCCCAGGGGCAGCGATAGATCGGTGGTGCCGGAGACCTCGCGGGCCAACGCGCCGATCGCATGCCCGAACTGCACGCCGAACATGGTCCCGCCGATCCGCTCCATCATCGCGGCCGGGTCGCCGGGCAGGCCCATGCCGTTCTCGCCGGTTCCGCCCATTCCGCCAGCACCGTCCATGTCGCCCATCTGCCCCATCTGGGAGGCGATCGCCTCGCCGATGGCGCCGGCCATGTACTTCGCGACCGGCTCGACGATGGACTTCCAATGCGGCAATGTGCGGTGCAGCCAGGTGCCGCGGCTGAAGACACCCAGCTCGTGGGTAGGCACATCGATCGCGATCACCGGGTCCAACCAGAGGCGGGCCACCTGTGCGGCCTGGCGCAGGTCAGCGGCCTGGGCCGCGGTGGGATCCGGATCGCCGGGCGTGCCGGTGGGCTCCGGAGCACCGGGGATGCCAGCCATACCGCCGGCGGTGCGGCGCGCGATGTCCTCGGCCATTTCCCAGTTCACGGGACTGTCGCCCTGTGCGGCGAACATGTTCTGCATCTGCGCGGCCGCGGCGCGCAGCTGCGCCGGGTCCTGCGGCAGATTCGCCTGCTCGGCCAGGGCCGAGAGGTCAAGTCCGTCGAGAGCACCTTCGGGCAGGGCGTCCCCGAAGGTCTCCTTGAGGAAGCGCTTCAGCGCCTCCTCGTCCATATCGCCGGGTCCACCCGGGATCGGGTCATTGCTCATGGCCACCTCCAGCAGTCAACGGACTGCCCAGCGTACCGAGCGCGCCTGGGGGAAGGGGAGCAGGGACACGTGGGGCACAATGTCGGGGTGATAGACGACCAGTTCCGGCCTAGGCGCCTGCAGCGGGCCCGTGCGGTGATCGCACGGTCCGTGGACGGTGCCCAGCTGGCCCATCCCTGGCTCGCGCTGGGTTCGATGCTGCTGCTGTGCCTGATGATCCTGGGCGGTTCGCTGATGCCGGTGCCCTATGTGATCGAGCGGCCCGGCCCGGCGATCGACGTGCTCGGGGAGTTCGAGGACGAGCAGATCCTGATCATCGACGGCGCGCAGACGCATCCCACGCAGGGATCGCTGATGATGACCACCGTCTCCGTCGACGGCGGCCCCGGGTACCGGGTGACACCGGTAGAGGTCGTCGCCTCGTGGTTCGACCGCACCACGTCCGTCCTGCCGCGCGAGCTGGTCTTTCCCGAGGATCAGACCCGCGAGCAGACCGTCCTGACGAACTCCGTCGCGATGAGCACCTCCCAGCAGGGCGCAGTCGCGGTCGCCCTGGACGAGCTCGGCATCGCGTACGAACCGATGGTGATGATCGGCGGCGTCGCACCGGGGGCACCGGCCGAGGGAACCCTCGAACCCGGAGACGTGATCCTGGCCGTCGGAGAGAAGAGCGCGCCCGACCTGACGGGCTACCAGGAGCTGATCCGCGCCACCCCCGAAGGGGAGGCGGTGCCGCTGCGGGTGCAGCGCGGCGAGGAGCAGTTGGACCTCGAGGTGCCCACCGAGACGGTCGACGGCGCCGCGCGGATGGGCGTCGTGCTGTCCGCCGGCTACGACTTCCCGATCGATGTCGAGATCTCGGTCGGCGAGATCGGCGGCCCCAGCGCCGGCACGATGTTCTCCTTGTCCGTGTATGACGAGCTCACCCCCGGGGCGCTGACCGGCGGCCACCGGATCGCGGGCACCGGCACCATCTCCGAGGACGGCGCTGTCGGCCCCATCGGCGGGATCCGGCAGAAGATGGTCGGCGCGCACGAGTCCGACGCCGAGTTCTTCCTCGCCCCGAGCGCGAATTGTGACGAGGTCGTCGACTACGAACCCGAGGGGCTCGAGGTGGTCGCGGTCTCCGATTTCGACGACGCCGTGCAGGCGACAGAGACCATCGCCGAGTCCGGCAGCACCGCCGGGCTCCCCACCTGCGACGAGGTCGCGGACAACCCGGATACAGAGGACTGATGAGCAAGCGCAATCGCCGTCGTACCCCACCCAGCCCCACCGTCGTCTTCGACTTCGGGGGAGTGCTGAGCGCCGGGCACGATCCGGTCCCGGACCTGCACGAGCTGCTCGGAGGGGATATCGAGTCCCTGCGCAGCGAGCTGTGGTCGCGGCGGGATGCCTACGACCTGGGCACCACCACGCCATCCCAGTACTGGGGCGCCGTCGGTGCGGCCGTCGGCGTCGAGCAGCTCTCCGAGACCGAGATCGGCGAGCTCCAGACCGCGGACAACCGCTACTTCCTGCGGCTGGATCCCGCCTCCCGGACCCTGATCCACGATCTTGCCCGCCACCGGGTGCGCCTGGCGCTGCTGTCCAACGCCTCGGAGGCCTTCGGGGAGGCGGTGCGCCGTACCGACTGGTTCGAGGCCTTCACCTTCGCGGTGATCTCCGGTGAGGAGCGCGCGGTCAAGCCGGATCGGGAGCTCTATGAGGTGCTGCTGGATGTGCTCTCGCACGAGACCGGGGGAGTGTCGATCCCGTCGGCCGTCATCTTCTTCGACGACCGCGAGGAGAACGTGGCGGCCGCGAAGGCGCTCGGGATCGACGCGCATCTGTGGCCGCGCAACGGTGAAGAGCGCGACGAGGGTGTGGAGCACGGCGCGGACATGGCGCGTCGGGTGCTGACCGAACGGGGCATCTCGCTGGACTGACCGTGCCGGAGCCGGTGAGAAGCTGGCACGAGCGCAGGCCTCCGAAGGTCACGCCGTGAAGAGCGCCACCACCCAGGCGGCCATCCCTCGATCGCGGACCCGGCGAACATCGCGAGCAGGCGCTCCCACCAGGCACTGTGATCCTCCACGAACAGCGTGCCCAGCGGGACCAGCACGGAGCTCACGCCCGAGAGCGTCGTCGCCCCGGTGAGCACTGCCACGATGAACGGGATCTCCCGGCTCCACCCGACGATCTCGATCACAGACCAGATCGAGCCGATGCCACCGCGGGCAGCGAGGAGCGCGGCCAGCACATGACAGGCCAGCAGAGGGAGCCATCGGCTGCGACGCGGAGCGGTCTCCTCCATGGAGACGACCTGGAGGCGGGTGGTCGATCGACGCACTGGCGCTGCTGGTGCAGCTGCTGCGGGTCTAGCCGGCGACGGCGGGGTAGAGTCGGGCACTGCGACACATCCCGTGCGGCGCCCGTCCAGGGCGCGCCGGTGAGAATCCCCAGATCCCCCTCTCCGAACAGGAACACGAGTTGGCTGAATTCATCTATTCCATGTACAAGGCCCGGAAGGCAGTGGGCGAGAAGGTCATCCTCGATGACGTCTCCATGAGCTTCTACCCGGGTGCGAAGATCGGCATGGTCGGCCCCAACGGCGCCGGCAAGTCGACGATCCTGAAGATCATGGCCGGGCTGGATACGCCCAGCAACGGCGAGGCCCGGCTCTCGCCCGGCTACAGCGTCGGCATCCTGCTGCAGGAGCCGCCGCTGGACGAGACCAAGACGGTTCTGGAGAACGTCCAGGAGGGCATGGGCGAGCTGTTCAAGAAGGTGCAGCGCTTCAACGCCATCGGCGAGGAGATGGCAGAGCCCGACGCCGACTTCGACGCGCTGATGGCGGAGATGGGCACGCTCCAGACCGATATCGACGCGGCGAACGGCTGGGATCTGGATTCCCAGCTCGAGCAGGCGATGGACGCGCTGCGCTGCCCGCCCGGCGACGAGAACGTCGCCCACCTCTCCGGCGGTGAGCGTCGCCGTGTCGCGCTGTGCAAGCTGCTGCTGGAGAAGCCCGACCTGCTGCTGCTGGACGAGCCCACCAACCACCTCGACGCCGAGAGCGTGCTGTGGCTCGAGCAGCACCTGCAGCAGTACGACGGCGCCGTCATCGCCGTCACCCACGACCGGTACTTCCTGGATCACGTCGCCCAGTGGATCGCCGAGGTCGACCGCGGTCACCTGTACCCCTACGAGGGCAACTACTCCACCTACCTCGAGAAGAAGGCGGAGCGCCTCAACGTCCAGGGCAAGAAGGACGCCAAGCTCTCCAAGCGCCTCAAGGAGGAGCTGGAGTGGGTCCGCTCGAACGCCAAGGGGCGACAGGCGAAGTCCAAGGCCCGCCTGGCCCGCTACGAGGAGATGGCAGAGGAGGCCGAGCGCACCCGCAAGCTGGACTTCGAGGAGATCACCATTCCGCCGGGCCCGCGCCTGGGCAACCAGGTCATCGACGCCAAGGACCTGAAGAAGGGCTTCGGCGAGCGCATCCTCATCGACGGTCTCTCCTTCACCCTGCCGCCCAACGGCATCGTCGGTGTCATCGGCCCCAACGGCGTCGGCAAGACCACGCTGTTCAAGACCATGGTGGGTCTGGAGCCGCTGGACGAGGGCGATCTGAAGATCGGCAAGTCCGTGCAGATCAGCTACGTCGACCAGAACCGCGAGAACATCGACCCGGAGAAGAACCTCTGGGAGGTCGTCTCCGACGGTCTGGACTACATCCAGGTCGGCAAGGTCGAGATCCCCTCGCGCGCCTACGTCAGCCAGTTCGGCTTCAAGGGCCCGGACCAGCAGAAGAAGGCCGGGATCCTCTCCGGCGGTGAGCGCAACCGCCTGAACCTGGCGCTGACCCTCAAGCAGGGCGGCAACGTGCTCCTGCTCGATGAGCCCACCAACGACCTGGACGTGCAGACCCTCGGCTCGCTCGAGAACGCGCTGCTGGAGTTCCCGGGCTGCGTCGTGGTCGTCTCCCACGACCGCTGGTTCCTGGACCGCGTGGCCACGCACATCCTGGCCTATGAGGGCACCGAGGAGAACCCGGCGAACTGGCACTGGTTCGAGGGCAACTTCGAGTCCTACCAGGCCAACAAGGTCGAGCGCCTGGGTGCGGACGCCGCGCGTCCTCACCGCGTGACCTACCGTCGCCTGACCCGCGACTGAGTCCGCCACCTGACGCACCCCGGGCCCGAACATCGTGAGATGACCGGGCCCGGGGTGCGTCGTTCTTCGTCCAGGCGGCGGCTCGCCCTGGTCAGTTGCCTGTGTGCTGCTCGGATGCTCCCGGGTCCAGGCTGGCCACGACGCGCGAGGACGCTGTGCCGGACTGGTTCTGAGGAGCCATCTCGCGCGTGACGACGAGACGATCTGCCGTCTCCGGTGAGGTGAAGCGGATCAGCCCGTCGCGGGAGAGGTCGAGAACGCCGAGATCCTCCTGCACGCCGTCGGTCTCGGCCCAGAGCTGAAGGACCTCGTCCTGGTAGCCGAGAACTCCCTCGGCACGCAGGGAGATGCCGTCCTGCGTGATCACTGCCTGCCACCGGCCGTTGTCACTGCGCCCGTGCACCAGCTCGGCGTCGGGCTGGACGCTGCGCAGGGCCCAGGAGCTGGCGAAGTCGCGCGTGTCGGCGAGCTCCCGTCGGGCATCGACCAGGAAGCCACCGAGCACGACTGCCCCGACCAGGGCGAGTGCTGCGACCGAGCGCGATAGCCAGGGCACCCGGCCTCGGGAGCGCGGGTCCTGCCAGGCTCGAGCTCGCCGGCGCCGCGAGCTGCGCACCTCGTCGGAGGCACTGAAGGTGAACGCCGGTGCCTGATCAACGATGACCTGAGCCGGAGCCGGCCCGGTATCCGGGGTGTGCAGAGGAAGGGCAGACGGTGCGGTGCTGGGCATCCCCCCGGTCAGTGCGGGCGGGCCCACCTCACGGCGCTGCGAGTCGTTGCCGAGGACCGGGGTCGAGTAGGTGCCTCGATACGCGGCCTCGGCCCCCGGGCCCGCCGGGAATCCGTCGAGCACCTCGGCGTGCAGGCCCCGCGAGGGCGGCTGCGCGGTGAGCAGGGTCAGCTGCGCCGCAGCCTCCACCGCGTGGCGGTGGATGCCCGCCCGTTCCGGGCTGTCGGTCAGGGCGTGCAACCGTCGCCGCTCGTCCTCCTGGGCCAGGGCCAGAGCGTCCAGTGCGGCGAGCGCCCGGATCTCGGGGGCATGCGGGCCCCCGAGGGGCACCAGCTGATCGAGCGTCTGCGCCAGGACCGTCGCCGCCTCCGGGCGCTTTGCGGCGGAGTAGGCGAATCGCCCCTGTGCGGCGGACTCGACCAGTGCCCGCTGAGCCGGCGGCAGCTCCAGCAGCGTGCGCATCACGTCCACTTCGCGGCGGTCCTGGGTGCGATCGTGCGCGGCCTCGGGGGCGATCAGGGAGCGCACGGCGCCGCGTGGCTGGGTGGCCACGGCGGCGCGGCGGGCCCGGTCCAGCACCGCGACGTCCCCCGGCAGATCACCTGCGGCGAGGGCCCGGGCATCGTGCAGACAGGAGCGCAGCACGCGAACGGTGAGCGAGCCGGCTCTCGCGGAGGAACCGGTGACGTGCACCGCGAGGCCGTGGATGCGAGGACCGAGCACATCGACCAGAGCGGCAGCCGCACGCTGGTCGCCGCTCGAGGCGCGCTGCAACAGGATGCTGACCGCGTCGAGCCGGTCACCGGTCCGTGTGTCGCTCCCCATCGGGCGCCCCCGTTGCCTTCTCGACGTCTCTGCAGGCATCACCCCCTGTGATGCCGATTCATTATCGCAGGCGGGAGAAGACCGAGCCGCTGGTCCACAACAAGCCTGCCGCTCCGACGATGGGTCGCGCAGAAAGCTCTTGCAAGAGGCGCGTTTCGTGGCGCGCAACCCTGCGGAATCCTGGAGAGAAAATGGACATATGTGCAGGCTGGAGGAAGAACGGGCGACGATAGGCCCCGTCGCCCAGCATGCAAGAAGCGTGCAAAGCGAGGCCGGCTCGTCGGGTACCGTACAGGCATGAAGCCGCTCTCCACGATCACGGTGTCCTCCGAGCTCCCCGGCCCCCTCGAACCCCTGCGCGAACTGGCCCTGAACCTGCGCTGGACCTGGCGCCGGCAGACCATCGACCTGTTCCGCTCCCTCGATGCGGAGGCTTTCGTCGCCAGCGGAGAGAACCCCATCGCGATGCTCCCGCAGGTGCCCGCCGGCCGCCTCGCCGAGGCGGCACGGGACGAGACCTTCCTCGCGCGGATGCGCTCCGAGGTGGGAGACCTTCGGACCTACCTCGACTCCGGGCGCTGGTTCCAGCGCACGGTTCCCGAGAGCGTCGGTGCAGCCGCTGCCGTGGCGCCGTCGGTCGCCTACTTCTCCATGGAGTTCGGCATCTCCCCGACGCTGCCGATCTACTCCGGAGGCCTCGGCATCCTCGCCGGTGACCACTTGAAGTCCGCCTCGGACCTGGGGGTGCCGATGGTCGCGATCGGCCTGCTCTACCAGTGGGGCTACTTCTCGCAGTCGCTGGATCGTTCCGGGTGGCAGCAGGAGACGTACGAGCACAACGATCCCGCGCAGCTCCCGGTCCAGCCGGTCCGCGCCGGGGACGGCGCGCAGCTCACGGTCGCCGTCACCCTGCCCGGTGGCCGGGAGGTCACCATCGCGATCTGGCAGGCGCAGGTGGGCCGCGTGCCGCTGCTGCTGCTGGACACGAACCTCGAGGTCAACGACGACGAGGCCCGGCAGATCACCGATCGCCTCTACGGGGGCGATCACGAGCACCGCATCGTCCAGGAGATCGTGCTGGGCATCGGCGGCGTGCGCGCGGTGGACGCCTACGCGCAGGCCACCGGAACTCCGTCGCCGACGGTGTTCCACCTCAACGAAGGTCATGCCGGGTTCTCCGGGCTGGAGCGCGTGGGCCGGCTCATGCAGAGCGGCGCCGGATTCTCCGAGGCCCTCGCCGAGGTGCGCGCCGGCACCGTGTTCACCACCCATACCCCGGTCCCTGCCGGCATCGACCGCTTCGAGGCCGACCAGCTGCGGCAGTACCTCGGCGCCGATGACTCCGGGATCTCGCATCTGGTGCCCTCGTTGCCGGTCGAGGCCGCCCTCGCGCTCGGCATCGAGGAGGGCGGGGACGTCTTCAACATGGCTCAGCTGGGCTTTCGTATCGCCCAGCGCTCCAACGGTGTCGCCAAGCTCCACGGGGCCGTCTCCCGCGCCATGTTCCAGGACCTGTACCCGGGCTTCGACGTGCCCGAGGTCCCGATCGGCTCGGTCACCAACGGTGTGCACCGTCGCACCTGGACCTCCCCGGCCATGGACGACCTCTTCAAGAAGGCGCTCGGTGACGTCGACGTCTCCTCTCTCAGCGACTGGAGCGCGCTGGCGACGCTGAACGACCACGAACTCACCGAGACCCGCAATGCGCTGCGCGCCGACCTCGTCACGATGGCCCGCACCCACGTCAAGGAGTCGTGGCTGCGCCGCGGCGCCGACGAGGCCGAGCTCGCCTGGACCGGGACCATCCTGGATCCCGGCGCACTGACCATCGGCTTCGCCCGTCGGGTCTCGACCTACAAGCGTCTCACCCTGATGCTCTCCGACCCCGAGCGGCTGAAGCGCATCCTGTTGGATTCGGAGCGCCCGGTCCAGATCGTCATCGCCGGCAAGTCCCACCCGGCCGATCGCCCCGGCAAGGAGTTCCTCCAGCAACTGGTGCAGTTCGCCGACGAGCACGGCGTGCGCCACCGGATCGCGTTCCTGCCCGACTACGACATCGCCATGGCCTCCGTGCTGATCGCCGGGTCGGACGTGTGGCTGAACAACCCGGTCCGTCCCGAGGAGGCCTCGGGCACCTCCGGGATGAAGTCCGTGCTCAACGGTGGCCTCACCTTCTCCGTCTCCGACGGCTGGTGGGACGAGATGAAGGACGACGAGGCAGGGTGGACCATCCCCACAGCCGACGTCGAGGACCAGGGTGAGCGGGACCGGCTCGAGGCCGAGGCGCTGTACGAGATCCTCGAGAGCCGGATCGTGCCGCTGTTCTACGAGCGCGACGCCCGCGGTCTGCAGCGAGGCTGGATGACCACGGTCCGCTCCTCGCTGGTGCGGATCGCCCCGCAGATCACCGCTGCCCGGATGGTCCGCGACTACGTCACCGAGCTGTACCTGCCCTCGCTCCGATCCGCCTCCGCCTTCGCCGCCGACCCGTCCCTGGCCGGCGCATTCACCGCGTGGAAGGCCGACGTCCAGGCCGCCTGGTCGAGGGTCGCCGTCACCGGTGTGACCCTGGAGGGCGCTCACGGCGATGCGGTCTCGACCGGCGCCGAGGTCAGCGTGGTGGCAGACGTCGAGCTGGCCGGGCTGCGGGATGCGGACGTGCTCGTCGAGGCGGTGCTGGGACCGATCGGCGCCGACGATGAGATCATCGATGCTCAGCTGATCCCGCTGCAGCACGGGGACGACGGTCGCTGGGCCGCTCGATTCGCGCTCACGGTCCCCGGCGAGGTGGGATACACCGTGCGGGTCACCCCGCAGCATCCGGTGCTCGCCCATCGCGCCGAGCTCGGGCTGGTCGCCACCGCCTGAGCCGCCCGCAGTACCCGAACGGAAGGTCCCGACCCTGTGCCGAGCCGTCGTGCGCTCCTGCTCTCCACTGCTGCGATAGGAATGGTCGGGGTCGGGGCCCTGCCCGCGTGCTCCCGGGAGGAGCCCGCCCCACTCGACGACGCCGACACCCTGCGGATGCGGGTGTGGGACGACGCCGCGGCCTCGGCCTATGAGACCTCGCTGGAGGCGTTCACGGGGGACACCGGCATCGCCGTGGAGGTCGAGGTGATGGTCTGGGACGACTACTGGAAGCAACTGCCGCTCGACGTCGCGTCCCAGTCACTGCCCGATGTGCTGTGGATGAACACCGCCCACCTCGCGGAGGCCCAGGCCAGCGGCCAGCTGCTCGAGGTCGGAGGGATCGCGGGGGATGCGGTCGCGCAGTGGGAGGAGGTCGCCACCGATCTGTACCGCGTGGACGGTTCGTTGTGGGGAGTGCCGCAGATCTGGGACCAGAGCATCGTGGTCGCCCATCAGGATCTCGTGGCCGCCGCCGACGGCGATGCCTCGGCGCTGCGCTTCGAACCAGGTGCGAGCAGTGATCCGCTGCGGGACCTCGCGCGCACGCTCACGGCGGACGGGGACGGGCGTCATCCCGGGGACGAGGGCTTCGACGCCGCCGCCCGAGCCACCTTCGGTTTCGGGTCCCATCCGGATCGCACCGCAGTGCTGGGCCCCTTCATCGCCTCTGTAGGCGGAACCTGGCAGGACGAGGAGTCCGAGTTCGCCTTCGCCTCGGAGCAGGGCGTCACCGCCGTGCAGTACCTCGCGGATCTCGCGGCGGAGCACCTCGCGCCGGCGGGTGCCGAGACGGTCGCCGATCAGGGTCTGTGCCAGAGCCTCTTCCTCGAGGGGAAGCTCGGCCTGCTGCAGACGGGCACCTACGATCTGCATGCTCTCGCGGAAGGCGTCGCGGGAGCCTTCTCCTGGACCGTCCATCCGCCGGTCGCCGGGCCCGAGGGGGTTCACCCGCTGGTGCACGCGGTTGCCGCGGTCGGTGTCGATCCGGACGACGATGCACGGGAGGCGGCGATCGGAAAGCTGCTGACCTGGCTCGGCAGTGTTGAGGGGCAGCGTCCGCTGGCCGAGAACCGCCTCGGCGTCCCCGCCCACCGAGAGCTGCTCACCGTGTGGCAGGACACCTGGAAGGCCGAGGGCGTCGACGTCTCCGCCGTCGGAGAGGTCCCGGAAGGCATAGCCCTGCCGGAGACGGGCAGCCGTTCGGCCGCCGGCACCGGCGCGGCGCTGCCGATCATCGCAGAGGTCTTCCGCGGCGAGACCACCGCAGACGAGGCCCTGCCGCGGGCCCAGGAGGCGGCGCGCTCGGCGATGGGGTGAGCCATGTCGGCAGTGCGCGGATCCTTAACCGGGAGGCGGCGGTGCGGGTAGGAGGCGGCGCAGTGCGTCCGTGTCGCCGTCGACGCTGGCCCCGGCGGCGACGGCACGCTCGAGAGGGAGCGCTCCCTGGAGGAGGCCGACGAGAATCTGACCCGGCCCGTGGATGACAGCCACTGGGTCTCGGTCAGGCGACGGCGGATCTACTGCGATCACCCCGTGACGGGAGGTCGCGTCGAAGCCATCGTCCAGGTCGCCGAATCGTACGGTCGCCTCGGGGAGATCGGGATCGCGGTCGCGCAGGAGATGACGCGCCGGCAGTGCCAACCAGTGCATCTGGAAGTGGGCGTCGGCCGGGGCGTTCGGCACTGTCGGTGCTCCCCACCTCAGGAGCTCGCGCACCACTGCCTCGAGCGCCCGCCCGCGCTGCGTGAGACGGTACGGCCACGTGCTCGCAGGTCCGTCAGCGGACGCTCGTTCCAGGATCCCGTGCTCGTCCAGGGTTCGCAGACGTGCGGACAAGAGGTTCGGCGCGATCCCCGGCAGGCCCCGCTGAAGCTGCGAGAAGCGCCTCTCCGGGCTCAGCAGGAGCTCTCGCACGATGAGCAGCGTCCAACGATCACCGACGACATCGAGCGCTCTGGCCACCGCGCACAGTTGTCCGTAGGACTTCACCGGGCCCCCTTGACAGACTCGTTCATCTACTAGAGATTCTATAGTAGATCACCGTCGATCTTCCTGAAGGGACACGTCATGACTCTCCTGAACTCCCCCTCCGCCCCGAACCTGCTGCAGGAGTACTACGCCATTCTGACCGGTGGCCTCTCGTCCTACGCCGACGGGGCCACGCTGCGCCCCCTCCTGTCCGAGCACCTCGACTTCACCGGCAGCCTCGCCGGGCACGTACCGGACGCCACCGAGGGATTCCTGCAGGGTGTTGCGGGATTCATCGGTGCGGTCAGCGCGATCGCGGTGCGTCGCGAGGTCCACGACGCCCAGGGTTCTGCGGTCCTGTACGACGCGACGCTTCCCGGAGGCATCGTGCGCATGACGGAGTTCTTCACCTTTGCCGGTGGAGTGATCTCCACGCTCGATCTGCAGTACGAGGGTCAGGACTACCTCGCCAAGGGTGGCCGATGAGTACGGACCGAGGCGATCTGCTGGCGCGGATTCGGCGAGGACTGCCCGTCGGAAGGCCCGTGCGGGAGGTCCCGATGTTCGGCGGCACGGCGATCATGCTCGAGGAGACGATGCTCGTCTCCGTCGGGCGAGATGGTTCGCTGCTCGTGCGCGTCGACCCCGAGGACCACGCAGCACTGCTCGGACGCGCCGGCGCTCGCCCTGCTGTGATGGGGAAGGATCGGCCGATGGGGCCGGGCTGGCTCACGGTGGAGGCGCGAGGGCTTCAGAGCGATGACCTACTCATCGGGTGGCTCGAGATCGCCCTCGCCTTCCATTCCCGCTGAGGACTCCCGTCACTGCCCGGAGAGCCCGCTCAGCCCTGGGCCTTGACGCGGATCATGCCCTCCTGGGTGACCGTTGCGACGAGATCCCCCGCACGGTCGAACAGCTGCCCGTGGGTCAAGCCGCGCCCGCCGGAGGCCGAGGGGGAGCGCTGCACGTACAGCAGCCACTCATTGGCGTTCACGTGGCGGTGCCACCAGATCGCGTGATCGATCGTCGCCATCCGCAGCCCGGGCGTGATCCAGCTCAGCCCCTGCCGGCGCAGGATCGGCTCGAAGGGCGTGTAGTCGCTGGCGAAGGCGAGGATCGCGTCGTGCAGCAGCGGCTCCGTCTCCACCGGGGCGAGGGTGCGCATCCACACCATCTGCGTGTCTGCAGTGTCGGAGGCGGGGTCGGGCCGGAGGTAGATGGGGTCGGTGACGTGGCGGATGTCGATCGGGCGCTGCTCCGCCCAGTAGCGGGCCACCGGGTGCTCGATCCCCTGGAGGACCTCCGCGGTGGTGGGCAGTCCCTCCGGATCGGGCGCCTCGGGTGCACGCTCCTGATGCTCGAGGCCGTCCTGGAGCTCCTGGAAGGACGCGGTCATCGCGAGGATGGTGCGCTCGCCGTCATCAGCGGTGCGGCCCGGCTGCGTCGCCAGCACCCGGCGCACCGAGAAGGAGCCTCCGTCGCGCAGCGCATCGACCTGGAAGCGGATGGGATGGGCCGGATCGCCCGGGGCGAGGAAGTACGAGTACGTCGAATGGATGCGCCGGCCCTCCGGCACGGTGCGGCCGACGGCGGTGACGGCCTGTCCCATCACCTGCCCGCCGAACACATGGCCGCCCGGATGCGGCGAGGAGTCCCCCTCGTACGCCGCGACGGTGGCCGGGGTGGCGAAGGCGGGGGCGATGTCGATCTCGCGCAGGTCGAGCAGATCGACCAGTCCTGCCGCGATGGCCGCCGGGTCATAGCTGGGGGTCGTCATGGCCATGATCGTACTTGCCGCTGGACGCAATACCATGCTGACCATGGTCAACAGCTCTGCTCTCGACATCGACGTGCCCGTGCGCTGGACGGACCTGGACGCCTACGGACACGTGAACAACGCGGCCATGGTGCGGCTGCTGGAGGAGGCGCGTATCGGCGCCTTCTGGAAGGCGCCGCCGGAGCAGGTCGCACTCGGTGCCCCCGTACCGGCGGCCGCGCTGCCCGGCGGCGGGGCAGGATCGCCGATCAGCACCGTGATCGCCTCGCAGCGCATCGAGTACGTGCGCTCGATGGGCCACCGACGGGACGGCGCGGTGGTGCGATTGTGGCTCTCGCGCCTCGGCGGGGCCAGCCTGAGCGTGGACTATCTGGTGCTCACGCGTGATGACCCCGAGGGGGCCTCGCCCTATGCCCGCGCCCGCACCGTGGTGGTGATGGTCGATGCCGCGAGCGGGGCGCCGGTGAAGATCGATGGCCCCACCCGCGAGCATCTGCAGGGTTTCACCGGGGAACCGCTGATCTTCCGTGACTGATCAGGTCAGGTGGCCGGGGATGACCTGCCCGGCCGCAGGGGCCTCGCCGCCGTCGACCGTGTTCACCAGCGAGTGCGCGGCGCGGTCCACGTAGTCCCCGAGGGTCTCCGCATGCAGCGGCGCCAGGTCGAGGGAGTCGATGGCCGCGCGCATGTGACGCAGCCAGGCGTCCCGCGCTGCGGGGGAGACGGGGAACGGCGCGTGGCGCATCCGCAGACGGGGGTGGCCGCGCTGTTCGCCGTAGGTCTTGGGACCTCCCCAGAACTGCTCGAGGAAGGTGCGCAGGCGCTCCTTGGCCCCGGTGAGATCCTCCTCCGGGTACATCGGCCGCAGCAGCGGATCCTCGGCGACGCCCGCGTAGAAGCGGTCGACGAGCGCTGCGAAGGTGGCGTGGCCGCCGACGGCCTCGTAGAAAGAGATCTGAGCGGGCTGCTCGGGCTGAGCGGGCTGATTGGGCACGGGGATTCCTCGGGGATCAGGGCTGGGTGGTCTCGGAGAAGCGGGGCAGGGCGAAGGAGATGCCGGCCTCCGCGAAGGCGTCTCGAGCCCTGCCGCGCAGTTCGCGCTCCAGCGCCCACTGCTGGCCGGGGGCGGTCTGGATGATCACGCGCCGCTGGTAACGATTGCCGTCCATGTCGAGCATGCCGCTGATATCGGCCGGGGACTGGATGACCTCCGACCAGTGCTCGTCCTTGGACAGCTCCAGGGTGACCGACCTGAGCACCTTGGTGACTGCGTCGTCGTCCGCCTCGGCGTCGATGTCCAGGACCACCACGGCGTTGGAGAAGCCACGGGAGTAGTTGCCGACGCGGATGATCTCGCCGTTGCGCACGGTCCACAGCACCCCGTCGATCCCGCGCACCTGGGTCACCCGCAGGTTGATCCCCACCACGGTGCCCTCGGCGTATTCGAGGTCCACGTAGTCGCCGACCGCGACGATGTCCTCGAAGAGCATCACGATGCCGGCGACCACGTCCTTGATGATGGTCTGCGCGCCGATACCGGCGGCCAGCCCGATCACGCCGAGCGAGGCGATCACCGGGGCGATGTTCACCCCGATCTTGTCCAGGATCATGACCAGCGCCACGGCCCAGATCATCAGGTGCGCCACATTGCGGGCGACGCTCGAGAGAGTCTCGGCCCGCTGCTCGCGTCGTGCCTGCGCGGCCTTCTGGGCGCGGGCGTCGCGCTTGACGACGGTGCCGGCGACGCTCGAGAGCTTCGTGCCGGAATCCGCCATGGTGCGGAAGAAGCGGCGCAGCAGCCAGCTGGCGGCCACGCTGGCGAGGGTCGCGGCGATCAGGATCACGACGATCAGCACGCCGCTGCTGGCCAGCCAACCCACCAGGGAGTCCACGAGGGTCAACGCCTCGTCCGTCCCGGGGTTGGCGAGAAGGGGTCCGATGTCGATGGGGTCCTCAGGCATGGCCCGACCCTAACGCCCGCCGGTGCGAAGAGTCTTCAGGGCGGGGGTCAGCAGCAGCCCCACGAGATAGAGGCCACCCAGCACGATCGTGATCACGCCGACGGGCAGTGTCGTCGGCAGGACGTGCTGGGCGACCAGGTCGGCGCCGCCCAACAGCACCGCACCCATGGCGGCGCTCGCACCGAGCGGGATCCCGGTGCCGTTGACCAGGCGCTTCGCGAGCTGTGGAGCGGACAGCGCGACGAAGGCGATCGGTCCGGACAGGGCAGTGACCGCAGCGATGAGCACGACCGCCAGCAGCAGGATGCGGCGTCGGGTGCGCTCGACCGCGACGCCGTGCATGGAGGCCAGATCGTCACCGAGCTCGAGTTGACGCATCAGGGGTACGCAGAGGACGAGGGCGGGGACCACGAGGAGCAGCAGGATCAGCACCGGCACGAGCCCGGCCCAGTCGATCAGAGACAACGTGCCGGCCCCCCACATGCTCGCGGCCATCGCGACCTCGTCCTGCACCTGCAGCAGGATCCACACGTTGATCGCGTGCAGCATGGCCGAGATGGCGATGCCGACGACGATCAGCCGGAATCCCTGCACCCCGCCCCGTCGCGCCAGCAGGTACACGACGACAGCCGTGCCGAGTCCACCCGCCAGCGCGCCGACGATCGTCGTCGCCCCGCCGAGCACGCCGCTCACCGTCGGGCCCGCCACCAGACTCAGCAGCAGAACCCCGGTGTACGCGCCGGTGGAGAAGCCCAGCACGTCGGGGGAGCCCAGAGGGTTGCGGGTCAGGGTCTGGAAGATCGCCCCCGACAGGGCGAGCGCGGCCCCGAAGACGATCGCAGCCAGCGCGCGCGGCAGCCGCCAGTGCAGCACGATGGTGCTCGCGAAGCCCCCGTCGCCCGCCAGCGCCCGCAGCAGGTCCCCGAGCCCCAGCGGGTAGTCGCCGCGGGAGAGGGAGACCAGGGTCAGGGCGAGGGCGAGCCCCACCAGCACCGCGACGACGACGGCATGGCGGGAGCGGCGCGCGGCGACCGTGGTGCTCACAGCCCGCTCGCCCGACGCCGACGGACCAGGATGATCAGGACGGGCGCCCCGAGCAGAGCGCTGATGATGCCGACCGGGACCTCTCCGGGCCACCTCACCAGGCGGGCGATCACGTCGGCCAGCACCATGATCACCGCGGAGAGCAGTGCCGCCAGCGGCAGCAGGCGCGTCTGGTCCGGGCCCACGATCCACCGGGCGACGTGCGGGGCCATCAGACCGAGGAAGACGATCGGTCCCGCCAGGGCGGTCGCTGAGCCTGCCAGCAGGGTGATCGCCAGGACCATGAGGACCCGGGTGCGCTGCACGTTCGCACCGAGGGAGGCGGCCATGTCCTCCCCGAGGCCGAGCGTGTTCATGGGCCCGGCCAGGAGCAGGGCGAGGACCACGCCGATCGCGACCACCGGCAGCGCGGGCAGCGCGGTCTCCCAGCCGCGCTGCGAGAGATCCCCGCTCTCCCAGACCAGCAGGATCGAGTACTCCCGGGGATTGGACAGGCGGAAGGCGGAGGTGAGGCCGGCCAGCACCGCGCCGAGCGCCACTCCAGCCAGGGTGAGGCGCTCGGGGGAGATCGCCCCCGCGCCCAGGGTGCCGATCATGAACACTGCGAGAGTTGCGAGGAACGCCCCGACCAGGGAGGCCGCGACGAAGACGAGGGGTGAGGAGACTCCGAGCAGCACGATCGCGAGCACGACCGTGAAGGCCGCACCGGCGTTCACCCCGAGGATTCCCGGTTCGGCCAGTGGATTGCGCGTGAGCACCTGCATGAGCGCCCCGGCGAGGCCCAGAGCGGCGCCCGCGGCCACCGCGATCACGGTGCGCGGGAGCCGCAGATCGATGATCGCCGAGTAGTCCTGCACTGCGATGCCGAGGGCCTCGGCACGCTGCGAGGCGGACTGCCCCGAGCCCAGGTCAGTGGCAGCATCGAGCAGGATCCGGCTCACCGTCGCCGGGGGCACCAGGCGGGAGCCGAGGTACAGGCTCGCGGCGCTCAGCAGCACCAGGGCGAGCAGCGCGATGCTGACTGCGATGAGACGGCGTGGGCGCGCAGGAGCGCCGCCGTCGCGGTGACGACGCAGGGCGGTCGTGGGTGAGCGTCCGATCACAATCTGCTTCCCGAAGGGCTGAAGGGCCTGTTCGCCCCGTACGAGGTAAGGGTAGCCTCGCCTCCGGTCCGTCCGGGACCACCCTTCACCTCACGGAGCACCCACCATGATCTCTCGCCGCAGCCTCTTCGCCGTCCTGACCGCCGGGTCCGGTCTCGCGCTCGCCGCGTGCAGCGGCTCCGACGCCGACAGCACCGGTGGCGCCTCCGATACTGGCGCCGAGACGGGGGACGGTGGATTTCCGGTCCAGATCGCCACCACCTTCGGCCCGGTCACCGTGGACGCCGCCCCGCAGCGCATCGTCGCACTGGGCTGGGGCGATGCGGAGACCGCGCTCGCGCTCGGCGTGCAGCCCGTCGGTGCCTCCGACTGGCTCGGCTTCGGCGGCGAGGGCGTCGGCCCCTGGGCCGATGGCCTGTACGAGGAGTCGCCGACGATCATCGAGACCCTCGAACCTTCGTACGAAGCGATCGCGGCCCTGACGCCTGACCTGATCCTCGATGTGAAGAGCTCCGGTGACCAGGAGCGCTACGACCGGCTCAGCCAGATCGCGACCACCATCGGTGTCCCCGACGGGGGCACGAACTACCTCACCACACCGGAGCAGCAGCTGGACATGATCTCCCGGGCGCTGGGTCGCTCGGACGGCGCCGAGGCACTGCAGCGCGAGCTCGACAGCGTCTTCGTCCAGGCCGCCGCCGAGCATGCCGACTGGGAGGGCAGGACGGTGGCTGCGGCCACCCGCACCTCCGAGGGCTGGGGCGCCTACATCGAGGGCACGGAGCGCGTGGAGTTCCTCGAGCGGCTGGGCTTCGTGCTCTCCCCGCAGATCGCCGAGCTGCCTGTCGGTGCCTCCGGGTTCTCCGTGGACATCTCCGCCGAGCAGCTCGATCTGCTCGACGCGGATCTCGTCGTGGCGTTCCCGATCTTCCTCGAGGCCTCCAAGATCACCGAGGACGCCCAGTGGAAGCAGATCCCGGCTGTGGCCGACGGCCGCTCCGTGGTCATCGACGGCGACCTGTCCTCGGCGTACTCCCTGGGTTCGGTGCTCTCGAGCACGTACGCCGTGAAGCAGCTGGTGCCTCTGCTCGAGGAGGCGCTCGGCGCCTGACTCCGAGCCCCGAGAGGCCCGACGTCAGAGTGTCAGCGCATCACAGCATCAGGCCGTCACTCGACGTCCGCAGAGCGCACTCGCTCCTGGCGCGCCACCGTGTCGCGTCCCTCGATGACGATGCGGCGCAGCCCGAAGGGGGCCTCCTCGCCGTCGGCGAGCCAGGCGTCGGCGTCGTCCAGCACGTTCTGGTCCCCGTAGGAGGACGGGAAATAGCCCGAGACGATGCGGTGGGCGATCTCGTGCGAGCGCTCCTGCCAGACCTGCTGGATCACGGAGAAGTACGGCTGGCGGTACGGGGCGATCAACGAGTCGTCGACGACTCGGCGGAACCCCTGGATCACCGCAGTGATCGACTCGTTGGCCAGGGTGTCCTTCTCGACGGTGCGGCGCCAGGCCTTCGCCTTGGACGCCTCCGTCGGCAGAGCGGCGCGTGCGGTCAGTGCGCTCTTGCGGCCGGACTGGGTGTCGTCCGAGGCGAGCTGCTCGTCGATCCCGGTGGCATCGATCCCGCCGAGGACGGCGAGGGAGATCACGAGCTTCCAGCGCAGATCGGTGTCGATCGTGCGGCCGGGCAGCTCGATGGCTCCCTCGAGCAGGCCCTCGAGGCTACGACGGTGCTGCTCGGTGCGGGCCAGTCGCGCGAACGTCTCCACGAACTGGAGCTGGGCGTCGGAGCCTGCCTCAGCGGCCGTGGCGAGCGTCCAGACGGCGCTCGCGGCGGCCTCGGTGCGCATCTCCCGCTGGTCGGGGGCGGCGTAGGAGCCCGCGACGGTCTCCAGCTGCTGCAGCAGGGTGCGGACCACGGAGGAGGAGTCCTCCCCGGTGAGGTGGGCCAGCACGAGCGTCTGGAAGCGACGACTGGGAAGTTCACCGTCGCGCACCATGTCCCAGGCGGAGGACCACAGCAGGGTGCGGGCCAGCGGGTCGTCGAGATCCCGCAGATGGTCCATCGCCACCGCGAGGGAGGCGTCGTCCAGGCGGATCTTCGCGTAGGCGAGGTCCCCGTCGTTGACCAGCCACAGATCGGCGCGCTCCCCGGTCAGCTCCGGGACCTCGGTGAGGGCGCCGTCGACGTCGATCTCCACCGAGGCGGAGCGCACGAGCCTTCCGTCCTGCACGGAGAAGCCGCCCACCTGCAGGCGGTGGGGGCGCAGGGTGCGGTGCTCCTCGGGAGCGGTCTGCTCGATCGCGAAGCGGGTCACCGCGCCGTGCGGGTCGTCCCCCTCGCGCTCGATCAGCGGGCGCAGCGTGTTCACACCGGCGGTCTGCAGCCACAGCTGCGACCAACTGCTGAGATCGCGGCCGCTGGTCGCCTCGAGCTCGACCAGCAGGTCCGTCAGCTCGGTATTTCCCCAGGCGTGCTTGGCGAAGTAGGCGCGCACCCCGGCGAAGAACTCCTCGCGGCCGACGTAGGCGACCAGCTGCCGCAGCACCGAGGCGCCCTTGGCATAGGTAATGCCGTCGAAGTTGGTCTCGACCGCCTCGAGGTCGACCATGTCGGCCACGATCGGGTGGGTCGAGGGCAGCTGGTCCTGCTGGTAGGCCCAGCCCTTCTCGGACAGGGCGAAGGTGGTCCAGGAGTCGGTCCAGCGAGTCACCTCGGCGCTCGCGAGCGTCGAGGCGTACTCGGCGAAGGACTCGTTCAGCCACAAGTCGTCCCACCAGCGCATGGTCACCAGGTCGCCGAACCACATGTGGGCGAGCTCGTGGAGGATCGTGAGATCGCGGCGTTCGCGCACGGCGTCGGAGACGTCGGAGCGGAACACGTAGGACTCGACGTAGGTGATGGCGCCCGGGTTCTCCATCGCGCCCATGTTGTACTCCGGCACGAATACCTGGTCGTACTTGCGGAACGGGAAGTCCTGGTCGAAGGCCTCCTCGTAGAAGTCGATGCCGAGCTTCGTGATGTCGATGACGTTGTCCGCATCGACGTGCTCGGCGAGCGAGGCGCGGGCGAAGACGCCCATCGGCACGGTGCGGCCGTCGCGGGTGGTGATCTCGCCGGTGCCGCCCTGGTAATTGCCGGCGATGAGCGCGACCAGGTACGTGGAGATCCGTTCGGTGGGCTCGAAGGCCCAGGTGGAGGTGCCCTCACGGTGCTCGAGAGGAACGGGCTGCGGAGTGGGGGCGTTGGAGATGACCCGCCAATGATCCGGAGCGGTCACGGTCAGGCGGAAGGCGGCTTTGAGATCGGGCTGCTCGAAGCAGGCGAACATGCGACGGGCGTCGGAGACCTCGAACTGCGTGTACAGGTAGACCTCGTCGTCGACCGGGTCCACGAAGCGGTGCAGGCCCTCACCGGTGTTCATGTAGGTGCCCTCGGCGAGGATGCGCACGACGTTCTCGCCCTCGGCCAGGGCCGGCAAGCGCACTCGGGCGCCGTCGAAGCGGGAGGCCGGGTCAGGCAGGAGCTCGCCGTTGAGCTCGACCTCCTGCACGGTCTTCGCAATGAGGTCGACGAAGGTCTCCCGCGCCTCGCTCGCGGAGAAGCGGATGGTGGTCTCGGTGCGGAACGTCTCCGGGCCCGTCGTGAGGTCCAGACGGATGTCGTAGGAGTCGGTGCTGAGGAACGAAGCGCGGCTGCGCGCCTCGTTGCGCGTGAGGTTCTCGGATGCCATGGGCTCCATCCTGCCACCCCTGCCGGCGATGCCCTCCCCAGGCACCCCGCTCCCACCGTCAACGGCCAGGTAGAGTGCTGAACATGCGTTCAACGGCACGTGCCGGGGGCAGGGTCGTGATCTGATGCCTCTCCTCGAATCTGGTGACAGCAGCATCTACTACGAGACCCACGGCCAGGGGCCAGCACTGGTTCTCGTCCATGCGATCAGCGCCGGAGCGGGCATGTGGCGTGCGCAGATCGAACGCTTCGCGGTGGATCATCAGGTCATCGTGTTCGACGCCAGGGGCGTCGGTCGCTCGGGATCGATCCGTGGATGGCGGAAGATCCGCGACCGCATGTCCGACGACCTTGCGCGCCTGCTCGACCACACCGGCCATCGGCGCGCGGCTGTGTGCGGTGTGAGCTTCGGTGGCGTGATCGCCCAGCATTTCGCTGCACGGCACCCGGACCGCGTGGAACGGCTGGCGATCGTCGACTCCTACAGCGACACCCGTCCACTCGCCCTCGGCCGCGCGCTGTGGCTCGTGTCCGTCTACGGCGGGGCGGTCTCGAATTTTCTGCCACCCCGGGTGCTGGCGCGGATCATGCGGCAGCAGTACCGACGCTGGCCGGAGGCCGCCGAAGTCCTCGCGGGTGCGGTGAGGAGCCTGCGCCCGCTCGATGCCTTCAAGACTCGCTGGGCGATCAACCTCGTCAACTATCTTCCGGCCCTGAACCGCGCCGACTATCCGGTGCTCGGCGTGGTCGGGGACAGCTCCTGGCCGCGATCGCAGACGTTCATGGAAGAGCTGGCTGCAGCCGTGCCCCGGGTGCAGCTCGTGCACGTCGCGGATTCCTGCGATCCCACTCCGCTGTGCCGACCGGAGTTCTTCGACGAGATCCTCGCTGCCTTCCTCGAGGACGGGGTCCTTCCCGCTGCGTGGTGACGGCGGCCCCGGTGGCAGGACCGCCCCGCGGGCCGGGGCCCGCCCGGGATGGACCGCATCGACGTGCTGGAGGATGGCAGGATCGGGGAGATCGGCATCCTCGAGGAGTTCGCCGAGCAGCTCCCGGGAGGAAGCGGCCGGTCGCAGTCACCGCCGCGTGAGGTCGAGGTCCCAGGTGTAGTGCTCGGGCAGCGTCGGCAGCGGCCATGTGGGATCGGGGAAGAAGTACTCGTACCCGGCGGAGAACGGGTAGGACCACTCGGCGATGTGCTGCTCGGCCTTCTGACCGGCGGCGCGGATCGAGGAGATCTCCTCGGCCGTGAAGTACCCGGTGCGTTCGGCGCCCTCGAGCTCGTCCTCGTCCTTGTAGTGCCAGTCCCGCCGCGGCAGCACGACGAGATCCAGGACCAGGTCCCGAGTGCGCACGCCCTCGTCGGTGCGCTCGTACGGAGTCTCGAGGTTCACGTAGTAGCAGCCCAGGGAGCCGTCGTCCTTGTAGAACAACCAGACGGAGTAGGGCGTCTCGGGCAGCCCGATCATGAGGATGCCGTTGCCGGTCCACAGTTGTTTGGACTGCACACGGGGAGCGGTGAACATGCCCTCGTCACCGGCGCGACGCAGCGCGGCACCGGATTCGAGGACAGGCAGGAGCACTTCGGTCCCGGGCGCGATCCAGATCGCGACGCCGCGATCATCGTCCAGCACGACAGTGCCGGGGCGGACGGTGCGAGTGGGGTGCTGCTGGGTGTAGTAGGTCCAAGTCACCTGGTCGCCGGGCGACCAGCGCGGGGTGGAAGACATGGTGGTGATCCTGGCCGGATCGGCCTCCACGGACGCCCCGTACCAACCGGCCACCGGGCCGGGGCTGCACTGCCCGTGAAGGGGTAGGCGTATGGGGCGACCATACCGCCTCCCACCCGGACGCACGGGCGGCGCGCCGGGTTCCTGGAGATCAGGCCGTGATCGAGGCTCCGCGCAGCTGTGCTGAGAGGGGGCAGTCCATGGGATCGGCGTGGCCGAGTCCGACCCGGTTGAGATACCTGATGATGATTCCGTACGAGGAGATCAGGTTGGTCTCGGTGTAGATGATCCCGCGCTCGGCGCAGAATTCCTTGACGATCGGGCGGACCTTGCGCAGGTTCGCCGAGGGCATCCGCGGGAACAGGTGATGCTCGATCTGCAGGTCGAGCCCGCCCATCGCCCAGTTCATGAGCCGGCCGCCGGTGATGTTGCGGCTGGTGAGGACCTGACGGCGCAGGAAGTCGACCGAGAGGTCCTTCGGGATCAGGGGCATGCCCTTGTGGTTGGGGGCGAAGGAGCCGCCCATGTAGATGCCGAAGAGAGCGAACTGCACGGCCAGGAAGGCGGCGCCCATGCCGAGGCCCAGGGTCGCGAACACGATGACCGGGAAGCCGACGATGCGGATCAGCACCAGGATCCCCTCGGCCCAGCGGTGCTTGACACGCTCGTTCGTGAAGACGGCGGAGATCGCCTCGTAGTGCAGCACGAAGGCGAACAGGCTCAGCATCGGGACGAAGGCCCAGCCCTGGCGCTTGGCCAGCCAGCCCATGAAGCCGGAGCGTCCCTTCACATCGTCAGGGTCGAACACCAGCACGCCGCCGGCGATGTCGCCGTCGCGGCCGATGGTGTTGGGGTTCGCGTGGTGCTTGTTGTGCTTGCGGGTCCACCAGGCGATGCTCAGCCCCACCACGAGGTTGCCGACGATGCGGGAGAACCACTCGTTGTGACGGCCGGAGGAGAAGACCTGCTGGTGCGCGGCGTCGTGCCCGAGGAACGCTGCCTGGGTGAACAGGATGCCGAACAGTGCCGCGACAGCGAGCTGCCACCACGTGTTCCCCAGGGTCAGCAGCAGTACGAAGGCGCCGACGAAGGCGAGGGCCAGGAGCGCGGTGCGCAGCATGTAGGAGCGCACGTTGCGGCCCATGAGGCCGGCGTCCTTCACCCGCTGGGAGAGCTCGAAGTAGTCCCGGGTCTGCGCCGCGGCCTGGGCCCGGGGCGCACGAGGTTCTGCAGTGGTCGTCATGCCGATGACGCTAGGGCAGAGCCGTGCACGATGGCGTCCCTCGCGGGAGCGAACCTGCACCCCCTACCTGGGTAGGGGGTCGGCGATCGGTATCCGTGTGATGACGGCGAACCCTCCGTCGGCCGTCGGCCCGGCCTCCACGGTGCCGCCCAGGGCGGTGACCCGCTCGCGGGTCCCCGACAGGCCCAGTCCGGAGCCGGGGATCGGATCCTGTGCGGAGTCGGGGGCGACATTGGTGACGTCGACCAGCAGCGCCCCGTCGGCCGCAGTGACCCGGACCTCGATCGACGCTCCGCGGGAATGGCGCAGGGCGTTGCTCAGTGCCTCCTGGACGACCCGGTACGCCGTCAGCCCTGCCGTGGGGGGCACTTCGGCGTGGGAGATGGTGGCACTGATCGAAGCGCCGGAGGCACGGCTGGAGGCGACGAGCTCCTCGATATCGGCGAGCCCCGGCATCGGCATCTCCTCGAGGGAGTCGTCGGTGCGCAGGGTCGCGAGCAGTGAGCGCATCTCACCGAGCGCCTGCCGGGAAGAGGCTGCGATGTCTTCGAACTCCTGCTCGGCCTGGGCATCCAGACCCTGCAGGCGGAACTTCGCGGTGCCGGCCTGCACGGTGATCACGGACATCGAGTGGGCGACCACATCATGCAGCTCGCGCGCGATGCGGCTGCGCTCCTCGAGCTCGTACCGACGGCGCACCTCCTCCGCGCTGAGGGTCTGCGCCTGTTCCACCTGGCCGCTGATCAGGAGCCACTGCCGCACCGTCAGCCCCATCAGCACCACGCCGCCGCTGATCGCGACCAGCACCACGCCGTTGGTGGTGACGGACCTCAGGGCGTCGTCCGCGCGAGTGGTGGGTTCGGTGATCAACAGGCACACCAGGGTCAGCAGGGCACCGCCGGACCATGCGGACACCGCCCAGAACCAGCGATGGAAGACCGCCAGCACGGTGAGGGTGAGGCAGTGGGCGAGCAGTGAGGTCACCGGCCACGGCCAGGGACGTTCGAGGTGTGCCGGGGCCGTGACCAGCATGATGGCGAGCGCGGCCACGACGGACAGGGAGAGTCCGGCCCAGGGCCAGCGCACCGCGAGAATGGCGGCCACAGGGGCAGCGATCGAGACCATCATGGCGGGCGCCGGGTGCACGTCGTACAGAGAGGCGGTGACCGGCCATGCGACGACCACCAGCACGAAGCTGATGAAGGCGACCGTCATCCGCACCCAGGCGCTCTCGCGCAGGCGGGCATCGACCGCGGACGGCGCCGTCAGGGTGAGACGACCGGTGCGACGGGAACCGGGCACGGCCCCGCCCAGCAGCGGAGCGCTGACCACCACATCGAGCAGCGCGAGGGCATGCACCATGGCGGGCAGGGAGAGCGCGAGTGCGAGGCCGATGACCAGGGCGAGCGCCCACTGCCCCGGGACCGTCGCACCGCCGGTCGGGAGGAAGCGGCCCCAGAACCAGAACGTGAGCCCCGCCAGCGCGAGGATCGTCCATACCAGCGTGACTCCCACCGTGAGCACCCGCACCGGGAGCGCGATGAACGCTTCGAAGGCAAGATCGAGCCAGCGCCGCGAGTCCGAGATCAGGCGCAGCAGGCCGGCTGCGCCGCGTCCGCGCGCGCGGTACTGCGGCGGGTTGATCTCGAGGCCCCAGCGACGCAGACGGGCGCGGTCCAGCTGTGCGCACACCGAGGCCAGCGCCAGGGTGAGCGGGAACAGCAGGACGCCCACCCACGCGATCGCCAGCGCTGCCGAGATCGCTGACAGCGGCAGCAGCACCACGATCGCGAGCAGGGTCAGGGCCAGCCCGGGGAGGATCAGGGCGAGGTCCCGGCCCAGGCGGCTCAGACTGTGGCGATCAGGGACCAGGAACATCGACGGCTCCTCTCGGGGAGCGGGGATACTGTGGCGCCATGGTTCCCGCTGAGCAGGCCCTCATCCGTGTGCTGATCGTCGACGACCAGTCGATGATCCGCGGCGGTTTCGAGGCGCTGTTGAACGCGCAGGAGGGGATCGAGGTCGTCGGTACCGCGGCGGACGGCGCCGGAATCACAGAGGTCGTGCGCCGCCTGCGCCCCGATCTGGTGCTGATGGACATCCGCATGCCGCAGGTCGGCGGGCTCGACGCGACCCGGGCGGTGCTCGCGATGCCGGGCACGCCGCCGAAGATCATCATGCTGACCACCTTCGATGCCGACGAGTACGTGTTCGCCGCCCTGCGTGCCGGGGCGAGCGGGTTCCTGCTCAAGGATTCCACACCCCAGGATCTGGTCCAGGCGGTGCGTGTGGTCGCGGGCGGCGACTCGTTGCTGGCCCCGCGCGTGACCCGCGCCCTGATCGAGGATTTCGTCGCTCGTCCAGAGCGCTCGACGCGGCCCGACGCGAGTCTGAGCGCGCTCACCGAGCGGGAGTTGGATGTGCTGCTGCTGGTGGCGCGAGGCCTGGCGAACCGGGAGATCGCCGACGAACTGGTGATGGCCGAGCAGACGGTCAAGACCCACGTCTCGCGCATGCTCTCCAAGCTGGCGCTGCGTGACCGTACCCAGCTGGTGGTCGCCGCGTATGAGTCGGGCCTGGTGCGCGCGGGCCACTGACCGCGGCGACGCCCGCTGAGGACAGTCAGGACAGCGCGTCCTCGAGCAGCTCGCGCAGCGTCGGTGCCGGGTCTCCCGGGACCAGCTTCTCGCGGGCGGCGCGCAGCTCGGTCGCGCCCACGTGCGCGCGCAGCGCCTGCACCAGTTCCTGCGCCGTGATCGTGGTGGTGTCGGCGCCGTGCCGGGCCCGCAGGTGCGTGGTGTCCGAGACGTCCTGGGCGGCGATCCGGGTCGTGATCGCGGTCGCCACCTCGGGTGGCAGCGGCGCGACGCCGTGCTCGGCGGCCCGCTGCTCGAGGGCGACCATGCGTTCATGGGCACGGGGATTTCCCATCTTCACGCGGCGGGCGGACATGAGCTGGCTGAGCATCGGGGCACTGACCCCGAGCACCTCGGCGAGGCGCTTCTGCGGGATCGAGTACAGCGCCATCACGGTCCGCAGGCGATCGTGGAGGGTCTGTCCGTAGAGCTCGCGCTGGAGCCGGCGGTTCTGCGTCAGGCGGTCCTCGCTCATGCCAGAGCCGCCCAGACCAGGGCCGCGGCACCGGCCAGGCACAGCAGGGCCACCAGCAGCAGGAGCACACCGATCCAGGTGGTCGAGCGCGTGCGCCGCGAGGGCTGCGGTGCCTGTGGTGCCGGTGGAGCCTGCGAGGGGTGCAGGAGCTGCGCCTGAGGGTTCCGCCGGGTCGGATCGTGGACGACACGCTCGGTGGTGATGGGCTGCTGCGGACTCGGACTCGGACTCGGCTGCCGGTTCGGGGTCGCAGCGCTCGCACCGCTGGACTTGGCGGTGAGTCGCTCGTGCAGGCCCGGGCTCAGGCCGGCGAGTGTCACGGGGCCCTCCAGCGGCACCTCGTGCAGCACAGAATCCGCCTCATCCACGTCGATCTGGTCGAAGACCTCGAAGGGCTGGCCGTCGGCGGTGCGGGACCACTGACCCGGTGGCATCGACGGCACGGGGATCGTGTCCCGTGCCTGGACCGCCGTCGGCCGTGCGTCCGGATCGATCGCGAGCATCGCGCGCAGCAGGTCCCCGAGGGGACGGGCCGCGGGATCGGCGCTCCCGGCGAGGGCGGCGCTCACCCGCTGCGGGAGCGACGAGGGCGCGGGACGTTCCCGCGGAGGAAGGGGAGCGAGGGCCTCGAGCGCGCAGGCCGCCGCGGCCCAGACGTCCTGGGCCCAGGAGGTGCCCAGTCCCTCGAGGAGCTCCGGGGCCATGAATCCGGGGGTGCCGTGCACGAACCCGGTCTCCGTGAGCCGCACGTCGGTCTCGTGCAGGGCGATGCCGAAGTCGGCCAGCAGGAGATGCGGTGCGCCGTCTCCGGTGGCGTCCAGCAGCAGGTTGGCGGGTTTGACGTCGCGATGGACCCAGCTGGACTCGTGCATCGCGGCGAGGGCGTCGAGGAGCTGCCGCAGCAGCTGCGCGACCAGGGAGGGAGCCAGCGCGCCGTGATCCGCGAGCGCCCCGGCCAGGGTTCCGCCGTGCACGAGCGGCATCACCAGCACGACCGTGTCGTCCTCCGCGACCCAGGTGTACGGGGGCAGAAGATGTGGGTGCTCGCCGAGACCCTTGGCGGTGCCCACGGTCTGCTCGCGCACGAAGCGCAGCACCTCGGCGCCGTCGCGCTGACGCATCACCTTGGCGGCGCAGATCGCTCCGTATCTGCGGTCGATCGCACGCCACAGCGACCCTGAGGCGCCCCGGGCGAGGGGATCGAGCAGCTCGATGCGGCCTGCGATGACATCGGACATGATGGTGGTCATGCTAGGGCACACTCGTGCGACCTGACCCTTCGACTTGACGACTGGGTTAACTATTGCAAATACTAGCTCCGTCCGGACCAACGAGGCCACCCACTCGGCAGACCCCAGGAGAGCGCATGACCCGCAGTGCACGCCCCCGCGGACCGCTCACCTCTGCGGCGAACCGGGCCCGACGACGGATCCTGCTGAGGATGCTGACCGCGCTGCTCGGTGCGACCCTCGCCCTGGCGGGAGGCATCCCGGCCGCGCTCGCCGACCCCACGACCGACGAGGAATCATCGCCCTCGGTCTACTCCGCCACGGGGCAGGACATCGAAGGCGGCGGGTCCCTCGCCCAGGCGGCGCTGGTCGCGCCGGGGATCTACCGCGACACCTTCGAGCGCGGCGGTGCCCAGGAGTACGAGCCCGGGACGACGAAGTACTACCGGATCACCGTGGAGGACGGACAGCGTGTGCACGCGGCCGCGACCATCGCCGCCGCGCCCTATCCCGGTGGCGTGCCCGAGGACTACAGCTCTCTGGGGATCGAGCTCTCCTACCTCACGGCCGGTGGGGACGCCTGCGACGATGGCGGGACCACGGACATCGGCGAAGCCATCACCGGTGACGGACCGATCACCACCACCGCTGTCTCCGACGTCGTGGGCCCCGACGGGTGCACCGGCGGCGAGCTGTTCTTGCAGGTCACCCGCACGGGGATGCGCTCGAGCGAGGACCCGTTGCCCGTCGAGATCCAGGTCGCCCTCCAGCCGCCCGGCATCGGGGGAGGGAGCCCGTCCGTGGAGGAGGAGATCGAGGACAGTGGAGCCTCCCCGGTCGCGCCGGAGGACACCGCCCCGATCACGCTGGGTCGCTCCTTCGCGGGGGCCACGCCCCTGGAACCCGGTTCCTCCGTCGTCGAACTGGCCCCCGGGGAGACGGGTCTGGCCCGGATCGAGGTGCAGGAGGGGCAGCGCCTGCGGTGGCGCACCGAGGTCATCTCCCAGCCGGAGGGGGATGCCGGGTACGTCGCTCTGCGCACCTTCGACGCCGCCCGCGCACAGGTGACCGTCGGTGGTGGATCCTGGCCGCTGAGCACCGCGGACACCGTCGCCGGCGGAGGCATGGTCGCACCGGTGGACCGGGGCAACCGCAGTTCCGAGCTCGACACGGTGCAGTCGGCGTGGCTGCCGGGGACGCACACGATCCAGCTCCAGCGCCCGCAGCGCACGGTCGAGGCGGACCCCGCCGGCGACGGACCGGTCACGCTCATCCTCACTCTCGAGGTCGAGGGAGAGGTGGCGAAGGACGCCGCCGACGGCACCGTGCTCGAACTCGGGGAGACCACCTCGACCGCCGGCGCCGGGGGTGGCCTCTTCGGGGGGCAGGGCGGTCTCGGTCGCGTCGCGATGATCGCGGGCGCCGGACTGCTCACGGTGATGGCGCTGGTGTCCGGGGTGGCCGGGGCACTGGTGCTGCGGCTGCGCCGGAACTGAGCGGGAACCGCTCGGTATCGACCGCCTTGGCCGATCCTGGTCAGCCCGCCCAGGCCTCCCACAGGCGGGCGTAGTCGCCACCGAGGGCGACCAGCTGCTCGTGGGTTCCCTGCTCGACCACTCGTCCGCCGGCCATCATCAGGATGCGGTCGGCCACCATCGCCTGGGAGAGTCGGTGGGCGACGATGATCGTGGTGCGGCCACGGGCCACCTCGAGCGCGGCGCGCTCGAGGACCCGGGCGCCCGAGGAGCCCTCGTCGGCCGTGGCCTCATCGAGCACCAGCACCGCAGGATCGCGCAGGGAGATGCGGGCCAGCGCCAGTTGCTGGGACTGCTCCGCCGTGAGCCGCTCGCCCTTCTCCCCGACCTCGGTGGCCAGGCCGCCGGGCAGACGCTCCGCCCAGGTCGCGGCGTCGACGCGGCGCAGTGCCGCCCACAGCTCCTCGTCGGTCGCCTGGGGCTTCGCCAGTCGCAGGTCCTCGCGCAGAGTCCCGCGGAACACGTGGACGTCCTGGCTGACGATCGAGGCGTGCGTGCGCACCGCCTCGATATCCGCGTGGGCGAGGTCGGCGCCGCCGTGCAGCACCCGGCCGTGACGGGGCAGGAGCGTGCCGGCCAGGATCGCCGCGAGCGTGGACTTGCCGGCACCGGAGGCGCCCACCAGGGACACCACCTCACCGGGGGCGATGTCGAGGTCGATCGGCTGCAGCACCACCCGCTCGTTGCCCTGTTCGTCGGTCCCGTAGGCGTGGGAGATGCCTTCGAGGCGGATCGAGGCATCCGAGGGACGCTCGTCGCCGGGGGAGGCCGCCGGGTCGATCGAGGAGATGACGCCGACCATGCGGGACACGCTCGCCACCGCCGACTGCACCTCGTCGAGGTTGAAGATGACCGCCATCATCGGCCAGAACAGGCTGACCAGGTAGACGGCGGCGGCGGTGACCAGGCCGATCGGTGCCCCGGCCACGTGCACCATGACGAACCCGAGCACGAGCACGAGCAGCAGTGCCAGGTTCTCCGGGATGTTGATGAACAGGACCAGGCGTCCCACCAGGTACATCACCCGCATGTTCAGCACCGACGCAGTCTCCGAGAGCACCGCGACGTGGCGGGTCTCGCGGCGCTCGATGCCATAGGCGTGCACGGTGGGGATGCCGTGGATCGCCGAGAGCAGCCCCTGCGCGCGGGCCCCCATCGCGATCCGCTCACGGCGGTACAGCGGTGCGGTGCGACGCAGGTACCACAGGGCCGAGACCACGTACATCGGCACCACCACCACCACGAGGATGAGCAGCCAGGGCGACAGCGTCGCCATGCCGACCATCGTCACCATGACGTAGAAGCCCATCTGGATCAGCGAGGGCACGAGGTTGTTCACAGCGCGCGCGGCGACGTCGACGTCGTCGGCCACCCGGGAGAGGGCGTCACCGATCCCGGAGCGCTCCATGGTCTGCGCGGGCAGGTCCAGGGCGCGATCGATGACCTCCTCACGCATGCCGGCGAGGATCCGTTGGCCCAGAGCCGAGACCATCGACCAGCCGACTGCGCTCAGCACGGCCTGCACCACGGCCACCCCGAGGATCTGGGCACCCAGGCGCCAGGCGTCCTCGGAGGTGCCGCCCCCGGCGGCGACGACGTCGACGGCCGCGCCGATCAGTCGCGGGAGGACCGCGGCGGCCGCCGCCCCGCCGAGCGTGACCAGGGTCGTCAGCAGCGTGGCCACCCAGTGCTCTCGCAGCCTGCCCAGTATGAAGCGAACGGTCTCGCCGCCCTTCGCGATCGGCAGCAGCTGCGCGTGCTCGGCGAGCTGGCGCCGGGCGGTCGCGTCGTCGCCCAGGACCTCGTCGAGCGGGCGCTTCCAGTCCAGATCGCTCATCGCTGCACCATCTCCCGGTAGTCGTCGAGATCCATGAGGGCGAGGTGCTCGCCCTCGGCGACCACCTCGCCGGAGCGCACGTACACCACACGGTCCGCCTCGCGCAGAAGGGCGGGGGAGCGCGTGACGACCAGGGTCGCCCGGTCGGTACGACGACGGGCCGCCACCAGGGCCTCGGCGATGTGCTGCTCGGTGACCGCGTCGACAGCGGTGGTGGGGTCCTGCAGCACCATCACCGGGGTGTCGGCCGCGACCGCGCGGGCCAGAGCGATGCGCTGGCGCTGGCCACCGGAGAGGTTCGAGCCCCGATCGAGGATGCGCGAGTCGAACCTGTCGGGAAGGATTTGCAGCATGTCCTCGGCGCCGGCGGCGTGCAGGGCGGCCTCGGCCCAGGCGTCGTCGCTGCCATCGGTCGCGGTGCCGTCAGGGGCGCGAGTGGCGAGCTGCTCGCGCAGGCTGCCGTCGAACAGGTCCACCACGTGCGGCTCGACGAGGAGGTCGGCCCGCAGCCCCGCACGCTCGGCGGGGGAGATCGGACGCTCGCCCACGCGGGCGCCGGCGTCGTGGTGACCGCTGACGGCGTCGATCGCGGCGTCGGAGTCCCGGACGTCGGAGCACGCCAGCGCCACGAATGTGCCATCGGCGACGCTGAGATCGAGGTCGGGCAGGTGCAGGCCACCGGCCCCGCCGCGTCGGCCGTGGGCGGCCCCGGCCCCGTCCCCGCGATCATCGCGAGCGGTGGAGAGGGCATCGAGCGTGAGCTCCGGGTCATCGACCGTCCGACCCAGGTCCGCGAACAGGTCGCGCACGCGCCGCGCGGACGTCGACATGCTCGCCCACCACACGGGCATGTTGGACAGGCCCTGGAGGGCGCCCATCACCTGGCGGGCCACGCCCACCACGGCGATGAGGGCGCCGATGCCGAGTTCGCCCTGCAGGCCACGGATCGTGGCGATGACGATCACGGCAGCCATCATCGCGCCGGTCACGAAGGTGGTCAGGCCGGAGGAGATGCCCGAGTAGCGGGCATTGACCAGCGCGGCCTCGAGGGCCACTCGGGAGCGCTTGCGGTACTGGGCACGGGCTCGTGCCTGCACGCCGAGACCCTGCAGCACACGCAGACCGTGCACCAGGTCGGTCGCGGTCGCGGCGGCCTCTGCGGCCTGGGTCTGCTGGGCGTCGTAGCGCTGCGACAGGGTCGGGGTGATCACGCGCACCACGATCACCATCACCACGATGCCGAGCAGCATCGCCGCCCCGAGCCAGATGTCCTGCACCGCCATCCACGCGGTGGCACCGAGGATCACGATGCTCGCCGGGATGCCCCAGGGCAGCATGTCCAGCACGTCGGAGGCCTTGTCGGCGTCCGAGGTCGCGATCGAGAGCACCTCGCCGGCGGGACGCCGCACGCGTCGGGAACGGGGGTCCAGGACAGCGCCGGTCAGGCCCACGCGCAGCCGATGCCGCTCGTACATGCACGCCTTCTGGCTCTCGAGGAACGTATAGATCCACAGCATCATGCCCGACAGCCGCAGGCCGATCACGACCGCGGCACCGACCAGGGTGAAGGTCAGGTTCCCGCCCACGATCCCGCGGTCGATGACCAGACCCAGCAGGATCGGGAGCAGCATCTCCGCGGCTTCGGAGAGCGTCGCCAGCGGCAGCACGACCCAGAGCATCCGCGGGTGATTGCGGATGACGGAGGCCAGCACCCCAGGGCGCCGCGCAGCGGGGACGGAGGGGATCCGGGCAGGGGAAGCGGTGGTGGACTTCTCCACCATCGTCGAGGTATCGGGCACCTGATAGATACAACCCCTATCGGAGCCCCGTTGCAACGTGTTTTCCCACCCGATTCGGAATGGTCCGGACGATGACAGAATGGCCGCACCACTTCCGAGATCAGGAGCTGCCATGAGCGACCGCCCCGTCGAGCTGTTCGTCGATCCCGTCTGTCCCTACGCCTGGATGACCAGCAGGTGGCTGCTCCACGCCGCCGAGGTCCGAGAGATCACCCCCTCGTTCTCGGTGATGTCGCTGTCGGTGCTCAACGAGGGCCGTGAGGTCGACCCGGATTATCGCCGGATGCTCGACGACTCATGGGGCCCGGCGCGCCTCGCGGTCGGGATCTCCCGCACTCACGGCAAGGACGCCTTCGCCCGCTGGTACACCGCCTGGGGCGAGCGGTATCACGTGGGCGGCGACCAGGACGACCGCCGCGCGGTCGCCATCGGTGCGCTCGAGACGGCGGGACTGCCCGCCACCTTGATCGACATCTACGAGCCCGTCGCGGGCGATGAGACCGACCTGGCGCTGCGTGCCTCGCACGACGGGGCGATCTCCCGTGTCGGCGAGGACGTCGGCACTCCGGTCATCTCCTTCGGCGAGGGCACCGCCTACTTCGGCCCCGTCGTGTCGCCGTCCCCGAAGGGCGAGGACGCCGGTCGCCTGCTCGACGCCCTGGAGACGATGGCCACCCTCGACGGCTTCTACGAGCTCAAGCGGACCCGCACCGGCGGCATCGACTTCGGCTGACGACAGCGCTGAACCACCGTTCCTCCGGCTCCTCGCCACCCCTCCCACAGAAAGAGACACCCCACATGCGCGTGCATATCGGGACCGACCACGCCGGCTTCGAACTGAAGAACCGCCTGGCCGCGGCCCTTCAGGACAAGGGCCATGAGGTCACCGACCATGGTGCCCACACCTACGACGCCGTGGACGACTACCCGCCGTTCTGCACCGATGTCGGCGAGGCCGTCGTGGCGGACCCGAGCTCGTTGGGCATTGTCCTGGGAGGCTCCGGGAACGGCGAGCAGATCGCTGCGAACAAGGTGGCTGGCGTGCGCGCCGCGCTGGTGTGGAACGAGGACACCGCCCGGCTCGCCCGCCAGCACAACGACGCCAATGTGATCTCCGTGGGCGCCCGCCAGCACTCCGAGGACGAGCTGGAGTCGCTCATCGACCTGTTCCTCGCCGAGCCGTTCTCCGGCGAGGAGCGCCACCAGCGGCGCATCGACCTGGTGGCGCGCTATGAGGGGACCGGCGGCTACGGGGACACCGCCGCACCTGCCACGCCGTAATGCCGGAGGGGCATACCGTCCACCGGCTCGCCGCAGCGTTCGTCCGCGGATTCGCAGGGCAGCGAGTGCGAATGTCGAGCCCGCAGGGTCGCTTCTCCGAGGCGGCGCAGGTGGATGCCATGGTGCTGCTGGGTGCCGAGGCGGTCGGCAAGCACCTGTTCCTGCAGCTCGCCCCCTCCGCGGACGTCGACCCGGACTCCCCGGTGGTGCGCCATGTGCACGTCCATCTCGGCCTGTACGGCTCGTGGACCTTCGCCGGTGACCCCGGTTTCGCCGATGCCCACGCGATCGGCGCACCGCGACTGCGCGTCGGCGAGCGCGAGGAAGGGCTGGACGGCGAGGGCGAGCTGGACTGGCGCCGGCTGGTTCCGCGGCCGACGGTGCGTCTGCGTGTCGCCGGGCCGCACGGGCTCGCGGACCTGACCGGCCCCACCGCCTGCGAGGTGCTCGACGGCGCGGGGAGGCAGAAGATCCTGGAACGGCTCGGTCCGGACCCGCTGCGCCCGGACCCGGAGGGAACAGGCCGGCGCCGATTCGTGGCCGCCGCGCGTCGCTCCCGCACCACCATCGGCGCGCTCTTGATGAACCAGCAGGTCATTGCTGGGATCGGGAACATCTATCGGGCGGAGGCGCTGTTCCGGGCCCGGCTGGACCCCTTCGTGCCGGGCAAGGACCTCAGCCCCGGGATGCTCGAGGGCATCTGGGAGGACCTGGTCGACCTGCTCGACTATGGCGCCCGCACCGGCTGGATCGTGACCACCCAGGTCGAGCACCGGGAGATCGAGGCCCGCATCCTCGAGCGCTCCCGCGGCACCCGCCAGAACGGCGACGAGGACCCCGGGGTGGTGCCCCGGGAGCAGTCGTTCTACGTGTACCACCGTCAGACCCTGCCGTGCCGGCTGTGCGGCACCGTGATCCGCTCGCGGGACCTCGCCGCGCGCACGGTCTTCTGGTGCCCGCGCTGCCAGAGCGTGCGCAGCCGGCGGGCAGCCTGGTCCCGCGAGCATCCCGCCGCCGCGTGGGCGCTGGTGCCAGGAGGCTGCAGCGAGGTGCGCCCGTAGACTTCCGCCGATGAACACTGCTGCGCCCGCCCCCGTCCCCGTCACTCAGGAGGGCATGCTCCCGGTCGGAGACTGCCACGAGATCTTCTGGGAGGAGAGCGGCGCGCCCGGCGGTGTGCCGGTCCTCTACCTCCACGGTGGGCCCGGGGGGCGCCTGAGCCCCGGCTACCGGCGCAGCGCGCCGGTCGATCGGGCCCGGATCATCGGCGTGTCCCAGCGGGGCGCCGGACGGTCGACGCCGTCGGCCGGTGATCTCGGACCGGCGGATCTGACGGCGAACTCCACCACCCATCTGGTCGCGGACCTCGAGGCACTGCGCGAGCATCTCGGGATCGACGCCTGGATCGTCGAGGGCGCCTCCTGGGGCAGCACCCTCGCCCTCGCCTACGCCCAGGCCCATCCCGAACGGGTGCTCGGCGTGGTGCTGTTCGCCGTCACCAGCACCTCGCGTCGCGAGGTGGACTGGATCACCGAGGGCATCGGCGCGGTCTTCCCGGAGGGCTGGGACGCGCTGGCGACCTTCGCCGAGACCTACGGCGACTTCGACCGCCACCACCACGGCGAGCAGCGGGTCCGCCTGGTCGAGGCCTACCGCCGCCTGGTTGCCGCCGAGGATCCTCAGCTCGTCGAGTCCGCCGTCGAGGCCTGGATGACCTGGGAGGACGAGCACATCCGGATCGGCACCGGAGGCACGGAGATCGCCGCTGCGCCCACGACGCTCACCGAGGCCGAGCGCACGCAGCGCCGCACCATGGTGCGCCTGGTCACCCACTACTGGGCCCACGATGGTTTCGTCGCCGACTGGGCCGCGCCATGGGGCGCAGACCCGGGCAGCGGCCTGCTCGGCGGGATGGAGCGCCTTGCGGGCATCCCCGGTGTGCTCATCCACGGCCGACGGGACGTCTCCGGTCCCGTCCTGACCGCCTGGGAGCTGCATCGGGCCTGGCCCGGCAGCGAGTTGATCCTGCTCGAGGAGGAGGGCCACGGCGGTCCCCGGATGGTCGAGCAGTGGCGCGCAGCGGTGGCGCGGATGGTGGATACCGCGCAGGCTTCCCGAGAGTAACGTGAGCGCTATGCCAGAACCCGTGATCCCCCCGTCGGTGTCGGCCTCTGCTCCGATCACCGGTGCGGTGCTGCGACGAGCCGCTGTGGCGGACGTCGATCCCCGTACGCTCTATCTGCTCGCGAAGCTCCGTCAGGACGTGTTCACCGTCGAGCAGAAGGCCACCGATCCCGACCTCGACGGCCGGGATCTCGAACCCACCACCACTCTGCTCTGGGTCGAAGTGCCCGGGCCGGAGGCCGCAGCCGCAGGGCTCGAGCGCGAACCCATCGCCCACACCCGCGTTCTGCGCGAGGCCGACGGCACACTGCGCATCGGCCGCGTCGCCGTCCGTGCCGCGAACCGTCGCGATGGGGTGGGTCGGTGGATCATGCGCGCCGCCCTCGACGCCACCCACGAGCTCGATCCTCGCTCCGAGGTGCACATCGACGCCCAGGCCTATCTGGAGAGGTGGTACCGGGCGATGGGCTGCGAGAGGGTCGGCGAGGTGTTCTGGGAGGCCGGCATCGAGCACGTGCCGATGGTGTTCCGCCATCCCGAAGACAGAGTGAGAGCCGGAAGCGGGAGCGAGCGAGGCTGAATCAGCCTGCCTGCTCGATCATCGCCACGATCTCGGTGCGGTCGAAGTACCGCGCGGTCGCGAGCGCGCTCGGCGCGCCGAGGGTCGCGTCGGCCCCGGCGTCCAGCAGCTCCCGTGCGACGTCCGCGTAGCCCTTGAAGGCGACCCCGGCGAGCGGGGTCTGCCCACGATCGTTGGCCAGATCCACGTCGGCCCCGCGGGCGGCGAGCTCGCGCACGAGATCCGCATGCCCGTGATATGCGGCGAGCATGAGCGGCGAATTGCCGTTGCCGTCGCGGAGGTTCACCGGTGCTCCCTGGTCGACCAGCGGCAGCAGCTGCTCGGCGTCTCCGCGGCGGGCCGCGTCGAGCAAGGACTGGGCGAGGGCGATGACTGCCTCGTCCTCGGGGACGGTCGGCTGGGGCTGGGTCTCGTCGTTCACCACGCCAGGCTACGACCCGCGGCGGCGGTGCGCATCACCGCATCAGCAGTTCCGCGACGGCGGGCCACACCAGCAGGCCCACTCCGAGCAGCGCGCCGAGGACGTCGGCCCGCCCGAATCGGCTCGGTTCGGCCCAGGTGCGCGTCGTCGCAGTCGCGAAGCCGCGCGCATCCATCGCCAGAGCCTGCTGCTCGGCGCCCCGCAGCGTGTCCACCAGCAGGGCGAGGGTGGCACCGGCCAGCAGCTTCGGGGAAGCGGGGGAGCCCAGGCCGCGCTGGATCCGAGTGCGGGTGATGATCTCCCACTGCCGGCCCAGGTGGGCGACCCTGACGAGAGCGACCACCGAGGCGGCGACGGGGCGGGCGGGCAGTCGCAGCCGTCCGCCCAGCGCATCCCCGAGGGAGGTGGCATCCACGCTGCCCAGAGCGAGCACGCCCGGGGCGACGAACACCGTGATCCGAGCGGCTTCTTTCAGGCCCAGCAGCCAGGCCGGCCCGGACAGGGCCGGAGCCTCGCCCAGCAGCGCCGTGGTCCACGCGAGGCCCGCGGCGGAGAGCAGGATCGGCGTCAGCCGCAGCGCCCCGCCGCGCAGGGAGCGCACGGCCAGCGGTCCCAGCAACGCGATCGGGAGCGCGGCCAGCAGGCCGCCCTGCCAGGTGTGGACGGCGAAGGAGCCGATGGCGGCGAGGATCCCGATCAGGCACAGCGTCAGCGGGTTCAGGGCGTCGGCCGGGATCCTGCGGCGGTGCGGGAGTGGTTCCTCGGTGCGCTCGGGGACCGGCAGCTCCAGGCGGTTCTCCGCTGCTGCGATGAGCTCCGGATCGTGGGAGGCGACCAGGACGGCGCAGCCCTTCCCGGCTGCCTCGCGAAGCAGGTCCAGGACCGCGCGCCGACGGCCGGCATCGAGCCCGACGGTGGGTTCGTCGAGCACCAGCAGGTCTGGTCCCTGGGCCAGCGCGGCGGCGATCGCCACGCGCCGCTGCTCCCCGCCGGAGAGCCGATAGGGATGGGCGCGGGCGAGATCGGCGAGGCCGGCGCGCTCCAGCAGTTCATCGGCCAGTGCCTCGTCGTCGGCCCAGGCCGAGGCGAGCAGTTCCTCGCGCACGGTGCGCGCGAGGAAGGAGTGCTCCGGGTTCTGGGGGACGGTCGCGATCCTCTCGCGGGCCGGACGCCGCACCGTGCCGCGGAGCCGCCTGCGCGGTCCGAGCAGGGTTCGCAGGGCGGTGGTCTTCCCGGCGCCGCTGGGCCCGGTGAGCACTGTGAGCTGCCCGGCGCGGACCTCGAGATCCAGGGGGCGTCGGATCCCGCGCTCGGGGACGGTGACGCCGTGGAGGGAGGCGATCACCGGGCCGGGGGGTCGCTCGGTGCGCAGCGTGGCGTCAGTCTCGGCCAGCACTCCGGCCCCGACCAGCAGGTCTGGGTGCTCGCGCAGGACCTCAGCAGGGTCTCCGTCGGCAAGGATCCTGGCCTGGGGGCCGAGCACCACGAGGCGGTCGAGGTGGGGGAGCCACGGCTCGATCCGGTGCTCCGCGATCACCAGGGTGCGGCCCTCGGCTGCCGCCAGGATTGCAGTGCGCACCTGCTCCGCGGTGTCCGCATCGAGCATGCTCGTGGGTTCGTCGAGCAGCAGCAGATCCGGTCCGAGCGCGAGGGACCCGGCCAGGGCGATGCGCTGCTGCTGCCCGCCGCTGACGGCCAGCGGCGCACGGGACCGATCCAGGTCGATACCGGCTTCCTGCAGGGCGGACTCAGCCCGGTCATGGATCTGTTCCCGGGGCAGAGCGGCGTTCTCCGGGCCGAACGCCGCATCCCGGGCCAGGGTGGCGGCGACCAGCGCATGGGCGGGATTCTGCAGCAGCAGTCCGCGCTCCCCGGGCCGGCGCGGTGGCATGGGGAGTCCTTGTGCCGTGCCGGACTCCTCGTCCAGGAGGCCGGCGAGAGCGCGCAGCACGGTCGACTTCCCGCTCCCGCTCGCTCCGGTCAGCAGAACACGCTGGCCGGGGGCGATGTCCAGATCGAGGCCAGCGATGGTCGGTTCACGGCGGGTGTGCGGGTGCCATGTGAGGCCCCTCAGATGCAGGCTCTGCCCGCCCTGCCGGGTGCTCGTCACGCCTCGGCGGTGCGGACCTGGTCACGGCCCGCAGCCAGGGAGTCCACGGCTCCTGTCGCCACCAGAGAGCGCGCTGCGGCCCATCCGAGCACGCCGCACAGGAACGCTCCGGAGACGACGAAGCACCCGAGCATCGCGATCGCGAAGGGCCAGCTCATCTCCGGGTAGTAGGCGAAACGCTCCCACACCCATTCCAGGGCGGCGGAAAGCACCCCGCCCAGCACCGCGACGGGAAGGGTGAAGCGGCGGTACCGGGTGAGCAGGAAGGCCAGCTCGACGCCGCCGCCCTGCAGCACCCCGGAGACGGCGGTGCCCCAGCCCCACTGGCCGCCGAGCAGCATCTCGAGCGTGGCGGCGATCATCTCGGCGAGCAGGGCAGCGCCCGGCTTGCGGACGATCAAGGCGGCGAGCACGGCCGGCAGGAACCAGATCCCGGCGAGCAGACCCTCGGCGGGCTTGAACGCAGCGGTGAGCGGGCCGATCAGGGTGTAGAGCTGCCCGTATCCCAGGAACGCGACCCCGAAGGCCGCCCCGATCAGAACGGTGACCAGCAGATCGATCGTACGAAAACGTGTCATCACTTCTCCTCCCATATGCACGGAAGGGGCGCCCGGCACCGATGGTGCCGTGCGGAATCCCGACTCCCTACGCCGGTGCGAGCCGGATCAGGTTCGAGGGTCTGCGCCATGTCGCGCACTCTCAGCACCGTGGCGGTGCTCCCCTGTCAGTGGATGACCAGCGCTCAGTCTAGCCCGCCGGGAGCACCGGAGAGCTGGCGTGCGGCGCACGTCACCGCCGCGAGCGGATCGCCTGGTCGATCGCGGTGGCTGCGGCCTCCGGGTCGTCGGGGGAGATGAGGTAGTTGGTGCCCGAGCGCCCGATGATCTCGACCATGGTCCCGGCCCGGGTGACCATCATCCGGTACGGCTGCTGCGTATCGCCGGTGGTGAAGATCTTCCGGTCGCCGACGGGGGTGAGCTCCGCGGGCGTCGAGGACGTCGCCTTGCCGCGGCGCCAGCCGTACCCGCCCAGGGTCACCCCGACCGAGGACTGCGGAAGCGTGCGGAACTGGACGGTGCGGAAGTCCTCCAGCGGCCATGACCTGCGCGGCAGGAAGCCGCCGAGGCTCACGGTGAGCCCCCGTTCGTCGACGAGGAAGCGGGAGTGCTGCCCCATCCAGGTCCAGAGCGTCAGCAGGGCGAACAGCCCGGCGACCGTGATCCCTGCCAGCAGGCTGTTGCGTTGGGCGAGCAGGAGCGTGACGATCACTCCGGCCAGCACCGTGAGGCCGATGCGGGTCCACCCGACCCCGGAGGGCCGGGTGGTGCCGACGTGGAACGGTGCGTCCGGCCTCATCGGGGGTGCCTCGCGCGGGGCGCGCTCACCAGATCGTCACCCGTTCCTCGGGTGCGCGGTACATCGCGTCACCGGTGCACACGTCGAAGGCCTCGTGGAACTCGTCGAGATGACCGACCACCGTGTTGCATCGGAACTCCATCGGGGCGTGGGGGTCCACGGCGAGGCGCCGGATGGCTTCCTGGGGGCGGTTCATGCCGCGCCACACGGTGGCCCAGGACAGGAACACGCGCTGGATGCCGGTGAAGCCGTCGAGCTCGGTGTCGAGATCCGTGGCGTCCCGGCTCCTTCGGTACGCCTTGACCGCGATCGACAGCCCGCCGAGGTCACCGATGTTCTCCCCGATGGTCAGCGCGCCGTTGACCCGGTGGGTGTCGTCGAGCTCGCGCGGGGAGAGCTCGGAGTACTGGGCGATCAGCGTCGCCGCGCGCTCCTCGAAGGCTTCGCGGTCCTCGGGGGTCCACCAGGAGACCAGGTTGCCGTCGCCGTCGTACTTCGACCCCTGGTCGTCGAAGCCATGGCCGACCTCATGGCCGATGACCGCGCCGATGCCGCCGAAGTTCACGGCGTCCTCGGCGTCGGCGTCGAAGAACGGGGGCTGCAGGATCGCGGCAGGGAAGACGATCTCGTTGCGCCCCGGGTTGTAGTAGGCGTTGACCGTCTGCGGGGTCATGTGCCATTCGGTCTCGTCGATCGGGCCGCCGACCTTCGCGTACTCGTAGTCCGCGTCGAAGCGGCGCGAGGCGCGCACCGTGGCCACCAGGTCCCCGGGGACGATCTCGAACCCTTCGTAGTCGCGCCAGGAGTCGGGGTAACCGATCTTCGGGGTGAACTTCTCCAGCTTGGCCAGAGCCTTCTGACGGGTGTCAGGAGTCATCCACTCCAGGGACTGGATCGAGGAGCGGTAGGCATCCATGAGGGCGTCGACCAGGCCCATCATGCGTTCCTTGTGGGAGGCCGGGAAATGGCGCGAGACGTACTCGCGGCCGACGGCGAAGCCCACGGTGCCCTCGACGAAGGCGACGCCGCGCTTCCACCGCTCGCGCAGCTCCTCGGCGCCGGAGAGCACCCGCCCGGAGAAGGCGAAGTCCTCCTCGACCAGGGCGGCGGGCAGGTACGGCGCGTAGGAGTCGATGGCGTGCAGCGCGAGCCAGGTGCGCAGCACCGTGAGGTCCTCACCGACGAACAGCTCCGCCGCCGCGGAGACGAACTCGGGCTGGCCGACGGAGATGACCTCGACGGCCCGTGCGGGGGCCCCGCTGCCCTCGAGGTAGGCATCCCAGGGGAAGGTGGGGGCGAGCTCGCGGCGCTGGGCGGCGTCCATCGGGTTGTACGACTTCTCGCGATCGCGCAGACGGACCACGTCGACATGGCAGTGGGCGAGTCGGGTCTCGAAGTCCATCACCGCGCTCGCGAGGGCCTCGGCGTCGCCGGAGAGGAGCCCGTCGCGGCCCGGCAGCTCGGCGAGGCGGGCGAGGTTCGCGAGGTGGGTGAGGTAGGCCTCGCGGATCTGGGCGTAGTGCTCCTCGCGGTAGTAGGACTCGTCCGGCAGTCCCAGCCCCCCTTGATGCACCTTGACCTGGTAGTTCGTGGAGTCGTGGTCATCGGTCCAGACGTAGGCCAGCAGCACGCTGGCACCGGAGTCCGGAGCGGCCATGGTGCGTGTGACCGCCTCCAGGTCCGCGCTCGCACCGATGCCGGCGAGCAGTTCCTCGAGCGGGGCGATGCCGGAGCGCTCGATGGCCTCGGTGTCCATGAACATCCGGTACAGCGCCCCGACGCGCGCGTGATCGCTGGTCGGGACCTCGTCGGTGCCCAGCTGGTCGGCGTCGGCCGCAGCCTCCTCGATGATCTCTCGCACCCGTTCCTCCGAGAGGTCCCGCAGCTGGTGGAAGGCGCCGTCGCTCGAGCGGTCCGCGGGGATCTCGTGCGTGGCGAGCCAGCGTCCGTTGACGTGACCGAAGAGGTCGTCCTGGAGGCGGATGTCGGGGTCGACCTCGCTGAGGGCGAGGCCCGAGCGGGTGGGATCGGACGGGGCAGTGGTCATGGTCGGCTCCTGCGGGGTCATCGGAGGGGTGGGGTCATCGGGCGGGCGACGATCACAGCGTGATCAGGCCCAGAGAGGCGAGAGCCAGGGTGAGCACGCCGATCGCCAGCGGGGCATAGGCCCATGCGGAGCGGGCGCGCTCCGCCGGCGATCGGCGCTGGAGGACCAGGGTGGACAGACCGGAGCCGATCGACAGCACGACGGTGCCGATGGCCAGGACCGGGGAGAGGATCACCAGCACCGTGGCGCCGACCTGGAAGGTGAGGGTGCCGATCACGTCCAGCAGTCGCATCACCACGGCGGAGCGGGCCCCCACGCGTTCGGCCAGCAGTGTGGAGATGGCGTCCTTGGACCAGTCCGAGGGGCGTGCGATCCGGCGCCGGGTGGAGATGGTCTGGGCGGTGGCGAGGGTGAGCCACACGAGGGCGGCGCCGGCCCCGACCCACACGCCGAGTTCGGCACGTATGTCAGCGGGCCACAGCACGAGCGCCAGCAGCACCGCGGCGACGCGCAGCGCCTCCTCGACGGCGCTGCGCACGGCGAGCAGACCGGGGTTCACGGCCAGCTGCGTACGCGTACGGGCGACGAACAGACTGGTCACGACGAGGGAGCCGAGGTGCGCGGCGCCCAGAGCGATGCCCAGCAGCAGCACCACCGGGCTGGTCGGCGCCAGCGGCAGGATCGCGAGGAGCAGGACCACCGCGAGGACGGGGATCACCAGGGCGAGGATTGACAGACCCTTGACGAGGTCCTGCACCAGATCGGCACCCGTGGGCGGGTGGTCGTGGCCGGTGTGGTCGTGCGGATCGGCGCAGTGCGGGTCCGTGGGTCCCGGGGTGCCGTCGGTGTCGGTCATGGAGCTCCTTCGAAGTCCTCACCAGGGTACTGGGATCAGGAAGCAGTGCGGTCGGTGTGGAACCATGGCCACGTGAGGACGGATGCTGCACTGACCATGGAGACGGGCCTGACTCCCGAGCAGCGCCGACGCGCCCTCGGATCGGTGATCGCCGCAGCCACCGGCGACGCGCTCGGTGCCCCCTACGAGTTCCAGGCCCCGGTGGTCGATTCCGAGGACATCGACATGATCGGCGGCGGGATCCTGGGGTGGCAGCCCGGCGAATGGACGGATGACACCTCCATGGCGATCGTCGTCCTGGAGGCTGCGGTCTCCACCTCGAATCGCCATGACCTGCGGGTCGAGTCCGCGCAGGACCAGATCGCCCGCGAGTGGTACTCGTGGTCGCTGGGTACCCCCGACATCGGAGGGCTCACCTCGCAGGTCGTCAGGCGCGCCTCGGACCTCGCGCGCGCCAACGGCCACTACACCCCACGGGCGGCCGACTTCCGGGCGGCGGCGATCGCTGCGTACGAGGAGCTCCCGGCCACCGCGGGCAACGGATCGCTCATGCGCACGCACGTCGCGGTACTGCCGTATCTGCTGTCCTCGGACGACGATGCGGCAGAGGGCATCGACACGGTGTGCCGTCTGACACACATCCATTCCGACGCCACCGAGGCCTGCATGCTGTGGGGCTTCGCGGTGCGCCACGCGATCCTCACCGGTGAGATCGACGTGCGCTGCGGATTGCCGCGTCTGTCCGAGGAGCGGCGGGCGCTGTGGACCGAGCGGATCGAGGAGGCGGAGATCGGCACGCCGGCCTTCTTCCGCCGCAACGGCTGGGTCGTGGGTGCCTTCCAGGCCTCGTGGGCGGCCATCACCGGCGTCAGCCCGATCCCGCCGGGAAAATTCGATCAGCGCGACACCCTGGTCGCGGCGCTGGAGTCCGCCGCGCGGGCCGGGTACGACACCGACACCGTCGCCTGCATCACCGGCGCGCTGATCGGTGCCGCGCTGGGACCCAAGGCCGTGCCGCCGGAATGGCGACGCATGCTGTTCGGGTGGCCGGGCTACGAGGTCGACGAGCTGACGGGCCTGGTCGAGCGTCTGCTGGCGCCGATGGCCGGACCGGCCGACGAGGAGCAGTGACGATGCTCAGCACATCCAGCACATCCAGCACGTCCGGCGGGTGGGATCTGCGGATCGTGAGCTGGAACCTGTGGGAGCTGCGCGGGGATCTGCACGCGCTGGTCGAGGCGGTGCAGGACCTCGCCCCCGATGTGCTCCTGGTGCAGGAGGCGCCCCGCTTCGTGCTGCCGACGACGCGGCTCGCCTGGTTCGCGCGGCAGGTCGACCGGCAGATCCTGGTCGGGGGGAGAGGGGGGCGTGGCCTTGCGATCCTTGCCACCGATGAGGTCGCCGCGCAGGTGATCCGTCGCGGTATGCATCCCGTCGCCCAACAGCTGTCGGACCTGAACTCGACCTATCCGCGCGGGGTGGCCGCAGTGCGACTGTCCGTGCCCGGCGGCGGGGCCGTCGTCGTCTCCTCGACGCATCTGGCCCTGCAGGAGAACAATCGTCTCGCCCACGCAGCGCACCTGACGGAGCTGGTGGACGCCACGGGCGCCCCGGCGATCGTCGGCGGAGATCTCAACGAGACCGCCGAGGGGCCGGCCCGCAGGCTCCTGGAGTCAGTGCTGACGGATCCGGCGGCGCAGACCGAGCACACGTTCCCGGCGCGCGGGCCCGTGCGCCGCATCGATGCGGTCCTGGCCACGGCCGGGGTGCAGGTGCGCCGCGCCATCGCGGTGACCTCGACCCAGCGCGTGGACGAGGAACGTCTGTCCGGTGCGTCGGATCATCTGCCGACGCTGCTGGACGTCACTCTCTGACGCGCAGTCCCGTCCGCAGCGCGACGACGTCGTCCTGTCCGCCGACGTGGCGGATCCGGATGCCTCCGGAGCCGTCCCCCGCGCCGCTGTCGGCGCCGACCGTTTCGACCACCGTGAGCTGGGTGCGGTAGGACTCGACGGCGCGGCGCACGATGTCGGCCGTGCCGGGGTGGTCCCGCCAGATGAATCCGGATCCGTCGGTGCCACCCGTCTCCGTGATGCTCGTCTCCGGGGCGCTCGCCACCTCGATCATCACGGAGCCGGTGCGGGCGCAGGCAGCAGCGGTGACGTGATGGGCGTGGACGTGGTCGGGATGGCCGTAGGTGCCACCGTCGTCGTACCCGATCACCACATCCGGTCCCACGTGCGCGATGAGCGCGGCCAGGTCATCGATCGCGTCCTGGAGGCGGCGGTGGGTGAAGCTCTCGGGCCCGGCGGTCTCCGAGGGGCCGGCGAGCCCCTCGCGCACCCATTGCATGCCGGAGTCGCGGTATATCCGCGGGCCGGCACCGTCGGCGAGAGCGGGCGCCGTGCCGAGCATGTACCGGGCGGCCAGACCGAGGATCGCGGTTGCGGCGTCGATCTCCGCCTCGCGGATCATGTCGAGCGGGCGGGTGTCCTCCGAGGCGACGGAGCCGGGGACGACCTCTCCTTCCTCCCCGCGGGTGGCGGTGACCAGCTCGACGCGGGTGCCGGAGGCGGCCAGCGAGGTCAGCAGGGCGCCGGTGGAGAGCGACTCGTCATCGGGATGGGCGTGGACGACCAGGACCGTGTCGGCATCGTCCAGAGCCCGCCAGGGATCGGTGCTCATGCGGTGCCTCCCTCGGCAGGGCTGGTGGGGCCGGTGGGGCCGGTGGCAAGGGTGCGCGCGTACAGCGCGGCGAGGGTCTCGGCGGCGGCCTCCCAGGTGCGGGTGGCGGCGAACTCGCGGGCGGAGCGGACTGCGCTGGCGTAGCCCTCGGCGTCACCCAGCAGGGACTGGACCGCTTCGGCCCAGATATCTGGATCGCGGCTGCTCAGCACCAGACCCTCGGGGCCGATGGCCTCCTGCACGCCTCCGGCGCAGCGCCAGGCGACGACCGGGGTACCGCTGGCCTGCGCCTCGAGAGCGACCAGACCGAAGGTCTCGGACCAACTGGTCAGCAGAAGAGCTCCCGCGCAGCGCATCTCCTCGGCGAGTTCATCGCGGCCGAGCGAACCGACGAATTCGACACGGTCCTCGATGCCCAGGGCGCGGGCACGCGCCGTGAGCTCCTCGAGGTAGTGCTGGAAGTCCTGGGAGACGCCCCCGGCGAGGACCAGCCTGGCCCCGAGCGCCGGATCGAGATGGGAGAGCACCTCCAGGGCGAGGTCGGGGGCCTTCAGCGGCTGCAACCGGGCGGTGAACAGGAGAGTCGGGCGGCGTCGACGCTCGTCGACGTCGGCGCAGGGGCGGAATCGATCCACGTCCACCCCTGGACGGACGACGCTGAGACGTTCTCCCGGCACGCCGTAGCGCTCGCTGATGGTGCGGGCCTCCGCCTCGGAGACCGCGACCACGAGCTCGGACCCGGTGGCGACGAACTGCTCCCCGGGGATGCGACCGGCGGATTCGGCGGGCTCACCGGCATCAAGGGTCCCGGCGCCGTCCGGGGCGGCGACGGAGTGGAACGACTGCAGATGGGGCAGGCCCAGCTCTCGCGCGACCGGGAGGGCAGCGACGCCGCTGAACCAGTGGTGGGAGTGGACGAGGTCGTAGGAGCCGTCGGCGAGGATCCCGTGCAGGGCGTCGCGGAAGGGGGAGATCGCCTGCTCCATGTCGCTCTTGGCGAGCGGCGCGGCCGGCCCTGCGTCGAGATGGTGCAGCCGGATCCGCTCGGAGACGTCGACCATGGCAGGGGAGTCCGGGTCGCGGCGGCGCGTGAACAGGTCGACGTGATGGCCGAGCCCGGCCAGGGCCCGGGTCTGTTCCAGGACCACGACGTTCATGCCCCCGGCGTCGGCGCCACCGGGCTCCTCGAGAGGAGAGGTGTGCAGGGAGATCGCGGCGATGCGCAAGGGAGCGACAGGCATGCCCGACATCCTAGGCGGGCTGGAAGGGTGGCTTGTGTTCGCCCGTGACGAAACATAAGGCGTCCTGGGTCACGGGAAGTTGAAACAGTCACCAGAGTCATAGAGCCTGATGGTCATGGATACGGCGGAGAAGGTGGATTGGGCGGCACTGAACGTCCACGCGGCGGGCCGCCCTGCCCGCCGCCTCGTGGCGAAGGCGATCGCGGCGGCCGGTGGTGACCGACATCCTGGCGTCGTCCTGGACCTCGGGGCCGGCGCCGGTGCCGATTCCCTGCAGTTCGCGCGGCGCGGCTGGACCGTGCACGCGTATGACACCGACGACACCTTGGCCGGCCGCCTCGTCGAGAACGAGCGCATGTCCGGCTCGGTGCAGTTCCATCACACGGACATCGCCGAGGTCGAAGCCTTCCCGGCCGCGCAGATCGTGTATTCGACCTACACCTTGGGGCTGCTGGGGCCGGCGGCCCTGGCGGAGACCTGGACGAAGCTGGTCGACGCGCTGCCGCGCGGCGGCGTGATGGCGGTGGATCTGTTCGGCACGAACGACACCTGGGCGGATCGCGCGGATATCGCGACCCTGCCGCTCGAGGACATCGACGCGATGTTCCGCGGCTTCCAGATCATCGACCGCACCGTGCGCGATGAGGACGGTCGCTTCCTCGCCGACAAGAAGCACTGGCACGTCATCACGACACTCGCCCGGAAGCTGAGCTGACCTCTTCCGGGCTGGCGAGCCTGCCCAGGCCGCTGAGCAGTCCATCTCGCAGGGCGGCGCGCTCCTGCATCATCGCCACGCGGAGCAGGGCGCCGGAACCGATCCGCCAGCCCTGGCCCGGGAGCGTGCGGCGCAGCGCGTAGGTGCGCAGAGCCGATCTCACGGTCCTGGAGGGATCGTCGCGCGCGGACTCTGTGCGGAGCGCGTCCGCGAGGGCGACCGCATCCTCGAGCGCCGTGTTCGCCCCGTGCCCCAAGTTCGGCGCCATCGCGTGGGCGGCGTCCCCGAGCAGCACCACGTTCTCCCGGACCGGGGTCACCAGCGGCGCGGTATGGATCCCGTGGACCGAGGTGGCTTCGGGTCGTGCCGCCGCGAGGACGGCATCGATCGGAGTGCGGCGGTTCCCGACTCTCGTGCGCAGGTGCTCGAGGTCTGCCTGCACCGAGGCTGTGCGATGTTCCGGGATGCAGGCGAACCAGTTCGTGCCGCCACTGTCGGCCGGGTCGTGGCTGTTCGCGAGTGGCGTGATGCCGAACAGCCAGCCGCCTCCCCAGGTCTCGGAGACCTCTGGCGGGGCGATGCCGGCGGTGCCGCGCAGCACGGTCACACCGTGCGACCGTGCTGCGGTGCGGCCGGGCCATCCGGAGCGGCGCACGAGGGAATGCACGCCATCGGCGCCGAGGAGCAGATCGGCGTCCTCGCGCAGCGGGCGCACGTCAGCGATTCGGCGCTGGGTCCGTCGCACCTGCTCCGGGACGGCCTCCTGCAGGATCCGCACGAGATCGGAACGCGCCACGAGGAGGGCGTCTCCCGCGGGAAGGGTCGCGAGCACGCGGCCGTCTCGTCCGTGGACGGTTCCGCTGCGCGGAGAGGCGGAGACTCGCTGGACGGCGTCCAGAACCCCGAGCTGGTCCATCGCGCGCTGTGCGGACGCGAATATGCCCAGGGCTGTCCCTACGGAGGGGACCTCGAAGAGCTCGTCGATCAGCTCGACGTGATGACCATCGGCGGCCAGAGCGATCGAGGCCGAGAGACCGGCCACGCCCGCGCCGAGGACCCGGATCCTCAGGGGTGGGGGCATGGGATGCTCCTTCATCGCGCAAGGCGGAGGGCTCGTGCGGCCCGGAGGGCTGCTTCGGTGTGCTCGAGCCTACTGCGGGAGCAGGCGGATCGGGATCGTCACCGGAGTCGACCGAAGCGATACGGCTCGGGGTGATCAGACGGGGCGTGGGGGACGCACCGTGCGCCCCGTGGGGGCTGCGCCAGGTCCACCCGGCCGATGGCGGCTCTGGGACGTCGGCGTGGGGCCCGTCAGCGATAGGCGCGGGAGGAACTGGGTCGGCAGCGGTCGAGGCGTAGGGCGTCGTCCCGATCCCGGCGTCAGAGTCAGGGCCAGCTGCTCGACTCCTCGGGGAAAGCGGTGAGAGAACCCAGAGCCCGAGTTCTTTGACCAGGTTGCAGCGCACGCACAGGCCCTGGCCGTTGTCGTAGCTCGTCGGCCCACCGCGGTGGTACGGCTCGGCATGGTCGATCTGACGGACGATCGCAGTGCACCACGGGGTGCGGCAGGTGGTGTCGCGCCACCGGATCATGCGTGCGAGTCCGGCGGGGAAGGCTCGAGCGCGCGACTCCATGCCCACCAGCTCTCCAGTGCTCGGACTGGTGTAGAGCCGTCGGTAGAACGCGGTGACTGTCTCGTCGGGGTGATCCTGCTCGGGGCCGCGCAGAAAGCCCGGGGGAGTCCCGTGCAGGGTATCCGTGATGATGTGCGCCGGGATCGCGCCATATCCCTCGAGCTGCGCGCATTCGGCATCGTTGTCGCGGCCCAGCAGTGCGGTATCGGTGATGACGATGCCGACGTCCATCCCGGGCGACCTGCGCGGGCTCTTTCCGCCCTCATCGGCTGGGGCTGCGCTGCTCAGCGCCGCATCCACCAGGAGATCTGCCTCGAGCGCGGGGACCGAGTCCTTGGCGCCGGCAGCACGCAGGGATTCCGCTCCGCGATGCAGCACCTGCATCACCCCGGCGGCGTCGACGCCGCGCAGGACGGCGCTCACGCGAGCCATGCCATCGGCCAGCGGCGTCATCGTCACGTGCCGCGCCCGTGCGGCGCGCTCGGCCCGATCGCGGGACCTCTCGGGTTCGAGCTGTTGGATCATGTCCTGCACGTCGGAGCGGAGCCGGCGGTCCCCGGTACCCGTCAGTGCCCCGGGATCCTTGCAGACCTCTTCGTCGATGCTGGCGCAGGTAGCGGGGTCGGCCGCGGAGAGAGTGCTCGCCAGTGCAGCTGCCAACCGTTCCGGGATGCGCCCCTCCCAGAGTGCGTCGTGGACTCCCGGCAGGTTCTGGACCAGACGCCGAGCGGAGGCGAGGGAGAAGGACGACGCCGCCGGGGAGATCCGACGGGCGAGCCCGATCTCGTGCGCGGAGCCTTTGCCCAGCGCGTTCGGAGGGGCGTCTCGTTGCAGGTCCGCCTCGCGGATCCGCTGCTCGGCCCGGACCTGCCAGGTGGCCTCGACCGCGGCCAAGGACGAGCGGAGGTGGTCGAGCCCCCCGAGCACGGCCAGCGACTCCTCGGGAGAGCGCGGGGCGGTGCTTGCCAGAGGGTCTCGGACGGAGGTGGTCAGGGTGAATGCCCGGAGGGTGGCCGCGAGGATCTCGGCGATCGTCACACGGGCCTCGGGGCTCCCGTCGAAGGCGGCCAGTCGATCCGTGACGGCGCACAGGAGGTCACCGCTCGACGCAGCGCCCCCCGCACGGGGTGTCGCCTCGTCGGGATGATCTCCGGTGCCTGTCGTCTCCATTCTTCGAGCGTATTCATGCTCGACATGACGCGATAGGGCACCGAGGAATCTGTGGAAAATGTGGATGAGCTGGTGGAAAAGGCACCACGGTGGAGGAACGGTCGGGGCAGCGGTGGACAGGTCCCACGCGGGTGACGCGCGGAGACGAGAGGCGCCGCGGCCGCGGCGCACGGGTGGGCTGAAGGGAGAAGGCTTGCTGCGGACTGAACATCTGTTTAGCATGACGTGGTGTCCTCTTCCGATCCCTCCGCCTCATCAGCGCGCGACCGCATCAGGGACTCGGCCCTGGAACGGTTCGGCCGAGACGGAGTCAACCGGGTCACGATCCGCGCGATCGCCGCTGATGCAGGTGTCTCGCCCGCACTGGTCATCCATCACTTCGGTTCCAAGGAGTCCCTCCGCAAGGCTTGCGATGCCCACGTGGTGGCGCTGATACGCGGCGGGGATGATGCGGCTCCGGACCTCACCGCCATGCTCGAATCCGCGACGCCGGTGCGCCGATACCTCGCCCGGGCCCTCTTGGACGGCACGTCCGATGCCGCGGCGCTGTTCGACGAGATCGTCGAGCTGACGGCCGACTGGCTCGCCGACGGCGAGCGAGAAGGGTGGGTGCGGCATAGCGAGCAGCCGCACGCCCGAGCCGCCCTGTACGTCACGTGGCTGTTGGCGCCGCTGGCCTTCGACACGCACCTCGCCCGCGTGCTCGGAGTCGCCGACCCCCACGGCATCGACGCGACCCTGCGTTTCGCCCCGGTGGCGCTCGACGTCTTCACCCACGGAATATTCACCAGCGATCGAGAGCTCGAGGCGTGGCGCGCGGTCGGAAAGGAGCACGGCTCACCATGAAGGCACTCATTTTCGCGCACGGCACCCGCGGTGACGTCCAGCCCTACGTCGCACTGGCCCACGCCCTCCAACAGTCCGGTCACGAGACCACACTCGCGGCGCCGAGCGGATCGGCCTCCCTCGCCGAGCCGTACGGGATACCGTTCGCGCCCCTGGATGACAGCATGAACGAAGGCATGAATGACCCCGATGTTCGCAGCGCGATGGAGACGAACTACCGCGGCCTGCGCGGCAAGCTCACTGCATTCAAGCTCATGCGCCGCGCCGGGCCCGAGCTCAGGAAGGTTCTCGACGACATGGCGGCCGTACCGGCCACTGATGTGGATATCGTCGTCCATCCGGTGAACTCGCCGATACAGCATCTCGCCGAGAAGCTCGGCGTACCCGCTGTGGCGGTCGGCCTGCAGCCGGGCTGGGTGCCGACCAGCGAGTTCTCGAATCCACTGCTCCCGTTCCGCATCCCGAAGCGGCTCAACCACGCCAGTTACCTGGCGACCCGCCTGGTCCTGTGGGCGCTGGTCCGATCCGGAGGACGCTGGCGCGCCGACACCCTCGGCCTGCCTCGCCGTCCGCATCAGAACGACGCCGTGCGCGCGCCGGACGGCACGCCGATCACGTTGCTGAATGCTTTCAGCGAACACGTGCTGCCGGCACCGCCGAAGTATCCGACCTGGACTCACACGACCGGCTACTGGTTTCTGCCCGCCGCGGCCGACTGGGAACCTCCGGAGCAGCTGACGACCTTCCTGGATGCCGGATCTCCACCGGTGTACATCGGATTCGGAAGTATGGCGGGACGAAATCCTGCGCGCATCGGCCGCATCGTCTCCGAGGCGGTCCACCGCGCTGATGTACGCGCCGTCCTCGTCACCGGATGGGGCGGGATCGACGCCGAACTCGACTCCGAGCGCTTGCTCGTCCTCGACCAGGCACCCCACGATTGGCTGTTCCCGAGGACAGCAGCGATCGTGCATCACGGCGGAGGCGGCACCACGGGTGCGGCGCTGGCAGCGGGGCGCCCGCAGGTCGTCTGCCCGTTCATCGCCGACCAGCCGTTCTGGGCCAGCCGCATGACGGGGATCGGGGTGGCGCCCCCGCCGTTGCTTCAGCGTGATCTCACTGCGGACAACCTCGCCGCAGCCTTGCGCACTGCCACCGCCGATCAGTCGATGGCCACCACGGCGGCCGACGTCGGCGCGAAGATCCGTGGCGAGAACGGTGTCGCGACAGCCGTCGAGATTCTGGAGAGTCTGACCACTCGTTGACGCGACTGGACCACGATCAACCCCGACGCGCGGCATCCCGTCAGCATCTCGTGCGTTATGCTGCGCTCCCTGCGGTCACGCCCTGGGCCCCGTGCTCAATGCCCCAGCAGCGTCAGCACAGCGGTCACCCGGCGGTGCACGCTCGAGCTCTCGCTCAGGCCGAGCTTCGCGAACAGCCGTTGCGTGTGCTTCTCCACCGCGCCGCCGCTGATGAACAGCCGCTCCGAGATCCCCGCATTCGTCAGACCTTCACCCATCAGCTCGAGCACCTCGCGCTCGCGCGCGGTGAGATCGTCCAGCGGCGTGCGCCGGCGCGAAGCGATCACCTGGCCGACGACGTCCGGGTCGATGGCCACGCCGCCGCCCGCGACCCGCTCGATCGATTCCAGGAATGCTCGGATGTCGAACACGCGGTCCTTCAGCAGATACCCCGTCGCGCTCGCGCCGGATTCGATGAGCTCGGTCGCATAACTGACCACGACGTACTGGCTGAGCAGCACGATCGGGGCCTCGGGCCAGGACCTGCGGATCTCCTGCGCGGCTCGCAGTCCCTCATCGGTGTGGCTCGGGGGCATACGGATGTCCGAGATCACCAGGTCGGGCCGGAGCTCCAGGGCGCGCACCACCAGCTCGGTGCCGGTCGCAGCGGTCCCGGCCACGATGTGCCCGGCATCCTCCAGCAGCAGCCGGAGGCCCTCGCGCAGCAGAGCGGAATCGTCGGCGATCAGGACGCGCACGGGATCACCGCCTCGATCCGAGTGCCCTGGCCCGTTGGCGACTGCACGCTCAACCGGCCCTCGAGCGAGGCGACCCGACCGGCGAGCCCGGCCAGGCCGCCACCGGTGCGCATCTGCGCGCCGCCGCGTCCGTCGTCCTGGATGATCACCCGAGCATCATCGCCCATCCGGGCGACCTCCACGTGCACATGCTGCGCCCCTGAGTGCTTCGCGGCGTTCGTCAGGGCCTCCGAGACGACGTAGTAGATCCCGATCTCGACATGCTCGGGAAGGTCCAGATCCGGGCTCTCGACAGAGGTCGGCAGGGGAGAGATCGCCGCGAGTTCGGTGAGGGCTGCGGCAAGACCTCGATCCACGAGGACCGGTGGGGCGATGCCCCGGGAGAGCCGGCGCAGGTCATCGAGGGTCAGGCCCAGCTGCTCCCGGGTCTCCCGGAGCACGGACTGTGCCTTCTCGGGGTCCTTGGCGGCCAGCATCTCGACCCGGGCGAGATCCATCGAGGCCCGCACCAGGCGCTGCTGCGGCCCGTCGTGGAGGTCACGCTCCAGGCGGCGCAGGGCAGTCGACTCCGCGGTGCGACCGGCTGCGCGGGACTCCTGGGTGCGCAGCAGACGCTGTTGGGACTCGTAGCGCGAGCTCAGCAGCCCGCGGGCGACGCCCTGATGCAATGCGGTCAGTCCGCGAATCAGCGGGCCCACGGTGAGCAGGAAGAAGAGCCCCGCGACGACCTGCATCCCGACGTCGACCGCGACAGCATATCGACCGGTGACACCGAACAGTTCACCCAGCCCGTTCACCTGCGAGGACGGCAGTACCTGCTCGAGGATCAAGGTGGCGACCGGGCCGCCGACCGTGGCGATCGCCCCGCCGATCCAGGCCAGGGCCAGCGGGAGGGTGATCAGCACCAGCAGGAAGTTCACCAGGATCCACAGGGCGTTCAGCCAGGACTGGGGGTCGGTGAGCGGAGTGAGCAGGCGGCGCGCTGGGCCGGCGCCGGCGGGAGCCAGCTTGGCGGCCGGGGTGGGCAGGTCGGTGCCGAGCACCGCGGAGTGGACGGCGCGCCCTGCGCTGGCGAAACCGCGCGCGACGAGCACGGCGAGGACGAGGATCGGCAGGCCGATCCAGACCACGACGGTGGGTGCTCCAGCGGCGAGCAGGGTGATCACCAGCGAGAAGCCGAGGACTCCGAGAGGGAGCGCGATGAGGACGTACGCGAGGAAGCGCCCGATCCGGGAGGCCCAACGGCCGATGGACCAGCGCCGCGAGGCATCGTTCCCGGCGGTCTGGGGAAGGGTCATGGTGTTCATGTCTCAACTCTGGTGCTGGATCCTCTTTCGTCCCATCCTGTCACCAGGCGTGGACCTGTCGGGCTGGCCCGACAGCCTCGCGGCCGGACGGCTCCGGGACAGGGTGACGTCACCCGTAGGTCGGGTACTGCGGCCAGCCCTCGGGGGAGTCCTCCCAGTCCTGCTGGCGACCGTAAACGGTGCGATCCATGATCTGAGCGACCGGAAGGATCGCCTCCGTGCCGCGCGCCCAGGTCGCATAGGTGAGGAACACGCGCCCCTCGCGCAGCAGGTAGTACGAATAGCCGGGCACGGGACCTGAGTACCCGCCGTCCTCCTCGCGCAGGGTCCACCCCCAGTCCCAGTGGTAGGTGGTCCCGGCCGACGAGACCCAGGTGTGCGGCCAGCCCTGCATCTCGCGCCAGGCGCGGAGTCTGTCGATCGGGGCCTCGGAGATCATCGCGAAGGAGATCTCCTCCTCGTCGAGGCGTCCCATGTTCGCCGGCAGGTTGTCCACCGCCCAGGAGCAGCTCGGGCACCCCGCGTCCCAGTCGGCGCCGAACATGACGTTCTGGACCAGCAGCAGGTAGCGACCGGCGAACAGCTCGGACAGCCGCACCGGGCCGTCCTCGCCGGTGAACTCGTAGTCCTCGACCTCCACCATCGGCAGTCGACGCCTCGCGGCGGCCGCGCGATCGCCTGCCCGAGTCACCTCCTTGTCGAGGACCCATTGCGCGGCGACGGCGCTCTCGAAGTCCGAGCGGTCGACGACCGGGGGCGTGGCGGCGGGTTGGTGGGCTTTGCGGTGCGCGGTCTGATCGGTCGACGTCTCGGACATGGCGACTTCGTCCATCGGGGATCACCCTCCTTGCGGGACGGCGCTTCTCGCCGTCCTCACCCTGTTGTCGAACAGGACCACCGGATTCGACCATGCCCCACGGGAGCGGCTCGTCCTGGCTCGACACGGTAGTCCTGAGGCAGGCACGGCACCAGAGCTGGGCGCAGGTCCACCCTTGGCGGGGACCTTTCCACCCGGTGACGACTCGTGCGCGGTCGGACACGATCCTGGTGTGAGGCAGCTCGCACTGGTTACGGTCGTGGGCGCCTATCCGCCAGACCCGAAGGTGACCATTCAATGCACTCTGCCCTGCGTCGCAGCGAACCGCTCCGCGGCGACCTGCTCCACCATGATCTCCTCCGCCGCGCTCTGCTCCTCGCTCTGCTCCTCGCTCTGCTCCTGGCGAGCTGCCTGGGGGCCTCCGTGCTGCCGGCCTCGGCCGCAGATCCCCGTTCTCCGACCGGTTCGTGGTCGGCCGCGACGCCCGCGACCATCGATCAAGGCGAGCTCGAGGCTCTTGACGTGCGCGAGCCCGGCGCCTCCTCGGAGTACGACCGTGATGACTTCGGCCCGGCCTGGCAGGACATCGACGGGAACGACTGCGATACCCGCAACGACATCCTCACTCGGGACCTCAGCGGCGAGGAGTACGAGTCCGGCACCGGCGATTGCGAGGTCATCGTCGGCGTCCTGAAGGACCCCTACTCCGGCGAGGTGATCGACTTCGAGAAATCCAAGGGCTCCTCGCAGATCGATATCGACCACATCGTGCCGCTGGGAGCGGCCTGGGATGCCGGGGCTTCGGAGTGGACCGATTCGGAGCGTCTCGCCTACGCGAACGACCCCGAGGTGCTGGCGGCCGTGAACTCCTCGGACAACCGCTCGAAGTCCGATTCCACCATCGGTGAGTGGCTGCCCGAGAACACGGAGGTCACCTGCCAGTACGCCTCGTCCTACGTGTCGGTCTCCGCGAAGTACGACCTCAGCATCTCCCCGGCCGACGACGAAGTGCTCGAGGACCTCTCCGCGCAGTGCGGGTGAGCGAATCTCGGTCGCTGCGCTTGACTCGCTGCGACGGAGCGCTCACTCCGACTCGAGAATTCCCTTCAATGTCGCGAGATCCTCCGCGACGGCCGTGGCGTCGGCCTCGAACTCCTTCTCGGACATGGCGCCGCGGCGCAGGGTGAACACCACCTCGCAGCGCGTCTCCTCCAGCGGGAGCACCCGCAGCGGGTTCAGCACGGACTCGCCGGTGGGCAGGGTGACGCTGTGATCGAGCACCCCGTACTCGTTCTCCGGTACGAAGCTGACCAGCACGCGACCCATGGGGGAGTTCATCGACCACTGGGTGACCTCCCGCTGCACATCGCTGCCGGCGAGCCCGGCCGCCCAGTGCGGGAGGTTCCGCGGATCGCTCGCGTAGTCGTACACGGCGCGCCAGGGGCGCTCGATGAGGACGTCGAGGTGGCGGGAGGCGCTGCCGCCCGAGGTCGTCCCGGTGTTCTCGCTCATGGCCGCGACGCTAGCAGTCACGTGCGTCGGTCGGCCCGTTCAGGACGCCAGCGGAGCGCCGGAGGAGGTCTCTGCTTCGGCGGCCCCTGACTGCATCGCCACGGCGCGCTCCGCCGTGGCTCTCACGGCCTCGGGCCACGGCGTCGGCTCGATCCCCTCGTCTGTGGTGAGGATGCCGGGCCGCAGCACGGAGGGCTCGAACCAGAGCTTGGAGATGCCGGAGAGCTCCCGGGCGAAGGTGTTCACCCCGGACAGCGCCCGCAGGGCGAGCAGCGGGATCGGCACCGGGCGGCGGACCGGCTGCCCGAGCAGGGAGGAGGCGAGGGCGATGAGCTCTCGCTGAGGGCGCGCAGGAGCCGACGGGGCGTTCAGCACCGCATCCCCGCTCGGGGCGAGACGCTCGGCGTGCCGGGCCGCGTGGAGCATGGCCCGGGCGAGATCAGGGATGTGCGTGAGCGTGTGGGGAGCGTCGAGGTCCCCCACCACGATCGCGCGCCGCCCGGCGGCGATGCGTTCGATGACCATCGCGCTGGCCACCGCGGCCCCGGTGCCCACGGCCGTCGGCCCTACGAGATCCGAGGCGACGACGCTGAGGGTGCGGGCCGCATGGTCACGACGCTGCTCGAGCAGGGCGACGCGCACCTCGCCCTTGGCGTCCAGCGGCGAGAAGGCAGCGCCCTCGACGAGATCCGAGGCGCCGCCCTGGAAGGCGTACATCGACTCCGGGAAGAGGACGGGAATGTTCCGGGCGGCGGCGGCCTCGAGCACCGCGAGCTCGCGCGGGGGCAGGTCCCGGCGCCAGATGCGGGCGTCGTAGGGGGCGTGGAAGGTGGCATGGACGGCGTCGGCCCCGACGAGGGCTGCGGTGAGCGCGGCCGGGTCGAGCACGTCGCCGGTGACCCGGTCGATGCCGGGGGAGGCGGCGATCTCGCTGCGCCGCAGAACGGTGACCTGGTCGCCGTCCGTCAGGGCGCGGTCGATGATCGCGCGACCGATCTGGCCTTCTCCGATGACGAGATGATGCATGAGGACTCCTGAAATGTGAGCACTGCTCTCTAACTGGTCGAGTTCAGTACACACCTCGCCGGACCCAAAAGCAAGAGCAGTGCTCTCTAAATGTGGAACAATGGCGCCATGACTGCTGAGGCGACGACGACGAGAACGCCGGCCACGCCGCGAGCGGAGGCCCGCGAGCGCACGATGCGACGGATCGTGGAACTCGGGAACGCCCAGCTCGCCGAGTGCGGGCCGGGGGCGCTCAGCGTGCGCGAGATCGCTCGCGGCCTCGGCATGGTCTCCTCTGCGGTGTATCGCTACGTGAGCTGCCGCGACGAGCTGCTCACGCTGCTGATCGTCGACGCCTACGGGGACCTCGCCGATGCCGTCGACGAGGCGCTCGCCGAGGCCGGCCAGGGCCCGCGGGATCGGTTCCTCGCGCTGGCGACGGCGATGACCCGCTGGGCGATCGCGCACCCCGAGCGCTGGACGCTCCTGTACGGCACTCCGGTGCGCGGCTACGACGCCCCGGCGGAGAGCACCAACGTCGGTGGCACCCGGGTCATCGCTCGTCTGCTGGCGATCGCGGCGGATGCGCAAGGAGGGACGGGGAAGGCAGGCGCGGCGGGGGTGCGTCCCGCGGTGCGTGTCACCCCCGCGGTGGAAGCGCTGCTGGAGAGGCATCTGGCCGAGTTCGCGGTGGATTCCGATGTGGACTCCTCCCTGCGGGCCGTGACGGTCTGGAGCGGCCTCGTGGGGATCATCAGCGCCCACGTGTTCGGGCAGCTGGGCGCCGATGCCGTTGCCGTCGGCGAGCAGATCCTCGAGATCCAGGGGGAGCTTCTCGCCGATCTCCTCATCGGCAGCTGAGGCTGGGCCCTGTCCCTGGCCCCGTACCGGAGCCGCGTCGGCTCTCGCGCTCCCATGTGCTGAGGGCGATGCGAGCTGCGGAGCGCACGGAGGTCGGCTCCTGCAGCCGCGCCCCGTCGGCCTCCGGGATCACGACCACCCAGCGGGCCCGCCCGCGTCGGCGCATCCGCCCGATCTCGATACCGCGCCCTGCCGACAGCGGGATGAGCAGGGCTCCGCTCGGGCCGACCTGCAGGTGCCGGGCGAGCTCGGGCCGCCGCTCCAGCAGGAGGGCACGGATCTGCTCCCGCTCGTCCTGGGCGGTTCCACCCGTCGAAGGGTGTGCGAGGACCGGTCCTGTCGTGGTCATGCGGCGAACCTAGGGGAAGGGTCCGACACTCGGGTCGAGGCATCGACTGACGGCGGAGCCCCTGCGAATCCCACCCGACGGCGACGCCGAACGGCTACGGTGAGAAGCGCCTATGAGCCGCATCACACGGAGGTCCACGTGCCCCTGTACGAATTCCGCTGCGAGAACTCCCACCTGCACGAGCTGCTGCTGTCGATGTCGGCCGCGGACCGCACTGCGCCGTGCCCGGAATGCGGGAGCGCCGCGACCCGTCTGGTCAGCTCGCCGGCACTCGGGCACCTCGGCTCGGAGCGCGCCCGACTCCTCGACCGCACCGCAGCGAGCGCGCACGCTCCGGCCGTCGTCGACCAGGTGCCCGGTCCCGGATCCGCCAGGCCGGCCCGCACCAGCCACGACCCGCGCCACGCGCGGCTGCCACGCCCCTGAGGCGCCCCTGGATCTGATGGCGCCGGTCCTCGGCGCCGTCGCTGTGGAAGGAGAGATCATGCCCGAGAACGTCTTCCCGCTGAATTCCGCCAAGCCCTTCACCGATCAGAAGATCCTGGGCCACAACCGGTGGCACCCGGACATCCCGCCCGCCGTGAGCGTGCGGCCGGGAGACACCTTCCGTGTCGACTGCCGCGAATGGTTCGACGGATACATCCAGAACGACGACTCCGCCGAGGACATCGCCACCGCGCCCCTGCACACGGTGCACACCCTGTCCGGGCCGTTCCGCATCGAAGGGGCCAAGCCCGGGGACCTGCTCGTGGTGGACATCCTCGACGTCGGCCCCATTCCGCAGGAGGACGTCGGCCCGCTGGCCGGCCAGGGCTGGGGCTACACCGGCATCTTCGCCAAGCGCAACGGCGGCAGCTTCCTGACCGACCAGTTCCCCGACGCGTACAAGGCGGTCTGGGACTTCCGCGGCGACCGCGCGACCTCCCGCCACGTCCCCGGCGTCGAGTTCACCGGCATGATCCACCCCGGCCTGATGGGCACCGCCCCCTCCCCGGAACTGCTCAAGAAATGGAACACGCGCGAGGCTGCGCTGATCGCGACCGATCCGAACCGGGTGCCCGCCCTCGCCCTGCCGCCCGAGCCACACGGTGCGATCCTCGGGGCCGTGCCCGAGGGGGACGCCGAACGAGTCGCCGGCGAGGGCGCCCGCACCGCACCGCCACGAGAGAACGGTGGCAACCAGGACATCAAGAACCTCACCAAGGGCACCCGGATCTTCTACCCCGTCTTCGTCGACGGCGCGAACTTCTCCGTCGGCGACCTGCACTTCAGCCAGGGCGACGGAGAGATCACCTTCTGCGGCGGCATCGAGATGGGCGGTTTCGTGGACTTCCACGTCGACGTCATCTCCGGCGGCATGGAGAAGTACGGCGTGAGCGAGAACGCGATCTTCATGCCCGGCAACACGGCGCCGCAGCACAGCCAGTGGCTGTCGTTCTCCGGCACCTCAGTCACCCTCGACGGCGAGCAGCGCTACCTCGACTCGCATCTCGCCTACCAGCGGGCCTGCCTGCACGCGATCGACTACCTGTCGATGTTCGGGTGGTCGAAGGAGCAGGCCTACCTGCTGCTCGGCGCCGCCCCCATAGAAGGCAGGTTCTCCGGGGTCGTGGACATCCCCAACGCGTGCGCGACGGTGTACCTGCCGCTGGACATCTTCGACATCGACATCCGGCCGGGCTCCGGCGAGGTGCCGCAGATCGATGCGGGTATCGGGGCCCCGCGCGCGAGCGTGGGCTGACAGGACAATACGTCGGGCCCCGTGGTGCCGCGCGCCGCGGGGCCCGCTGCGTTCAGATGCCCAGGGCACGGGTCCACACCAGGTCATGGCGGGCGACGAAATCCGCAGCCCTTCGCCAGTGGGCGCCGTGACCGGCCGTGAACATCGACCCCCAGGGCTCCAGGCCACGGGCATTCGCCGTGCGCAGCAGGTCGAACATCGCCTCGGTGCGCTCGACCATCGCCTCCGGCAGACGCCCGCGCAGAGCCTCATCGGCCCCGTAGCCGTCGACGAGAGCGGCCAGTGCCGCCGCGGCCTCCTGCGGATCGGCCGACGCATCATTCAGAGAGAAGGACTGGGCGGAATAGGCCAGGTCCCAGAGCCGTGTGCTGGGTGCCGCGCCGTCCCAGTCGATGAATACCCAGCGCTCGCCGAGGATCAGGTTCCACGGGGTGAGGTCGCTGTGGCACACGAGGTCCGCCTGACCGCCGGGCGCCGGGATCAGGGGCTCCCACGGGGCCGGGGCCGTCGGGCTGAAGCCCACGCAGGCGTCGTGGATCGCGCGGATCAGCTGCCCCACCCGGGTGAGCTCGACGAGCGACAGCGCAGGAGCGTGCAGGGCGAGGGTTCCAGGCACGAACTCGAGGATCTGCCGGCCTCGCTCGTCGCGACCGAGCGTTTCAGGGAGGTCGATGCCGGTGGCGGACACAGTGCGCATCAGCTCGTGCACGGCCGGCGTGGTCGGTCCCCATGGCTTGCGCACCGTGTTCCCGACGCGCACCACGCCCTCGGTCGCGTTGCCGCCGTCCAGGGGCTGCTCGGATGGATTGGTCATCGCATTACTCTAAGGAGTTCCGACTCGGAAGGACCCGCTCGATGACGTCGCACCCCTCCATGGGCCCTCGAGGGCTGGTGCGCATCGCGGCGCCACCGGGGACCGGGAAGTCGACCGTGCTGCCCCATCTCGTCGACCTCGCGCGAGGTCATGCCGTCGTCGCCGATATCGATGAGATCCTCGAGGAGGGATCGTTGCTCGGCGTTTCGATCGCGGATCCTGCGGCCGCGCAGAACTGGCCGGCGTACGACCGTCTCTGGGCTCGCATCGCCGGGTTCGTCACCCGCGCCGAGCTGTTCATCGTCCTCCTGATCCAGGTCCCCGGGGTGGACGAACCGGAGGATCCCAGGCTGCTCGGTTGGGAGATCGACGACGAGCTGCGCGCGCGCCGACTGCGGTCACGGGGCGAGAGTGAAGCAGTCATCGAAGATGCCGCGGCGGATGCTGCAGGGTTGCGGTCCGTGCTGCCCCCAGACCGGATCATCAGGACGCCGGACGGCGCGTCGCCCCCTCGCTGTGCCGAGATCCTCTGGCAGGCGGCGAGCAGGATGGCGGACCCAGCGTGAGCGTCATCGGTGCCTACGGGGACCGCGCACAGGAGTACGCCGATCTGCTCGGGTCGATCGAGGCGATGGCTGACCAGGATCGGCGGTGCATCGAGACCTGGGCGGCCCACGTCGACGGCCCGATCCTCGATGCCGGATGCGGACCGGGCCACTGGACCGCCCACCTCGCCGCGCGCGGCCACGACGCCCGGGGCCTCGATCCGGTGCCGGAGTTCGTCGAGATCGCCCGGGACTCCCATCCCGGGGTGCTGTATCGAGTCGGATCCTTCGCAGACCTGCAGGACAGGCCGGGGGAGTGGGGCGGCCTCCTCGCCTGGTACTCGCTGATCCATCTCCCGCCCGCAGAGATCCCCGGTGTGCTCGGGAGCCTGCATGAGGCGCTGCGGCCGGCGGGGCACCTGCTGCTGGGGTTCTTCGACGGGCTCCGCCAGGAGGCCTTCGCCCACGCGGTGACCACGGCGCAGTTCTGGCCGGCCGAGCAGATGGCGGCCCTGCTCGAGGAGGCAGGTTTCTCGGTCCAGGAGGTCCAGCGACGAGCGAATCCTGGTTCCCGGCCCCACGCCGCGATCAGCGCCCGCCGCCGCTGAGGGCGACGCCGCTGAGTTGCCCGTGCAGGCGGATGGCTACGCTGACCGGTATGGAACAGCGCACATCGGACGGCAGTGCAGGCGATGCGGACTACGCGGTCATCGGGACCTCCTATGCGGGGTACAGGCAGCCGGATCCGCGCCTCGCCGCCGCGATCACCGCAGCGCTCGGTGACGCGCGCAGCGTGCTGAACGTCGGCGCGGGCACCGGCTCCTATGAACCCGTGGACCGGGACGTGACTGCGGTCGAACCGTCGGCCGCCATGCGCGCGCAGCGACCTCCCCAGCTGCCGTCCGCAGTGGACGCCACCGCAGAGGATCTCCCCTTCCAGGACGCGACCTTCGATGCCTCGATGGCCACGTTCAGCGTCCACCAATGGCAGGACGTCGAGGCGGGACTGCGCGAGATGCGCCGGGTGACCCGCGGGCCGGTCGTGATCCTGACCTGCGATCCGAGACTGGTCGACCGATTCTGGCTCACCGAGTACGCCCCCGAGGTGATCTCCACCGAGGCACGCCGCTACCCCGCACTCGGCGTCCTGGCCAGCGCGCTCGGAGGCCGAACGACCAGCCGCAGCATCCCTATCCCGCTGGACTGCACCGACGGCTTCCACGAGTCGTACTACGGCCGTCCCGAAGCACTGCTCGACCCTCACGCTCGGCTGTCCTGCTCGGCGTGGAGCTTCGTGCCCGATGAGGTCCGGGACCGCTTCGTGCGCGAGCTCCGGCGTGATCTGGACAGCGGCGCCTGGGACGAGAAACACGGAGCCCTGCGGTCCCTGCCCGCGTACGAGGGCTCGCTCGTGCTCGTCGTCTCGGAGCGCTGACATGGCGGAGCACTCGGAGCCCCCGACCCTCCTGCTGCTCAACGGTGCACCGGGCAGCGGGAAGTCCACCCTCGCCGCGCTGCTCGCCGCCGAGCGACCCCTGGCGCTCGCCCTGGATATCGACTCGATCAAGCACTCCCTCGGCGAGTGGGACCGGGACCTTCAGGCGTCCGGACTGCAGACGCGCCGCCTCGCGGTCGCGATGATCCGGCAGCATCTCACCGACGGGCACGACGTGGTCCTCGGGCAGTATCTGGCGCGCACCGCATTCCTCGAGGAGCTCGAGCGCGTCGCCGCCGAGTGCCAGGCACGGTTCGTCGAGGCCGTGCTGATCCTCGACGAGGAGACTTTGGCGCAGCGGCTCACCGCGCGCCGTGCGGCCCCTGATCGGCCGGAGCAGGCGGCGAACGACCGCTTCGTCGGCCCGCAGGACGTCGCCGACCTCGTGCGGTCGATCGAGAACGTGCTCAGATACCGGCCGAACGCACGTCGCCTCGACGCGCGGGGGAGCCGCAGCAGTGTCTTCGAGGAACTTCGCCGGCTGTCTCGCCAGGAGTGAACCTGCCGTGCCGATCAACAGAATATTGACAACGATGTGTTGAAGGCTCACGCTGTCGATATGACTCCTCACTCCGAGAGCGAACCCGACACCGCCGAAGCGGCGCGCCGGCTCCTGCACGCGGCAGGTGGAAGCGAGCTGCCACGGCTGCCCTGGCAGCACCCTGCTGAGCCCGCCGACGACATGACCTTGCTGCGCTACGCGCTGTGGCGGGCGAACCAGAGGATCGACGCCGCCTCGACCGAGGAGCTGAGAGCGGCGCTGCGACTGATCGAGTCGGCACGATCCGATCTCGACACTCTGGAGGTCGCATTGCTGCTCACGGCTCGCGCCGAGGGACTGACCTGGTCCCAGATCGCCGAGGAGCTCGGACTGCGATCCCCCCAGGCGGCGCAGCAGCGGTACCAGCGAGTGGCGCAGCGCCCCACCTCCGAGGCGCCAGCCGATCCCGGAGACTCATGACCACGCGAGGAGCCTCGGCGGAACTGCTCACCGTCCACGCCCTGCGGCTCGCCGGGTTCGCGGACGAGGAGGGGATCGCCGATCGCGCCCTGCTCCCCGACCACCGGATCCGCCGTGTTCTGGACGATGCGGCACGTGCCGGACATGCACGGACCATGAGCTTCGCGGATGCTCACGGCTGGATCCTGACCGAATCCGGTCGGGTCCATCTCGCCGCCCTGCTCGAGGCCGAGGTGGAGGGAGCGGGGGCGCGCACGGTCCTGAACGCGGTGATCGAGAGGTTCGACGCGATCAACGGCGAATTCGTCGAGACCGTCTCGCGGTGGCAGCTGCGCTCCACGGCATCGACGGGAGCGCCACCTACCGGGGCCGATGCCCAGGCTTTCGACACGCTGCTGAGTCACCTCTCCGCGTTCGGCGACGAGTTGGACATCGTCCTTGCGGCCCTGGTGAGCGTGCTGCCCCGCTTCGGCCGGTATCCCGCGCAGTACGCCCTCGCGGTGCGCAGAGCACAGGACGAGGGACTGCGGTGGGTCACCGGCGTCGGGCTCCTGTCGTGCCACGTGGTGTGGGCCGAGCTCCATCAGGATCTGCTCTCGACCCTCGGGCGCGAGCGATGACCCGGCGCACCCTGTACCTGGCCCGACACGGCGAGGCGGATCCGCTGGGCGCCCTCACGGACCGCGGGCGCGAGCAGAGCCGTCGCCTCGGGCGACGACTGGCCGAGCTGCCGATCGACGTGATCTGGCATTCTCCGCTGCCGCGCGCGACCGAGAGCGCCGCGGTGATCGCCCGGAGCCTTCCACCGGTCCTCGTCGACGAGGCGGCCGAGCTCATCGACCACATCCCCGACGTCCCGGACCTGACGGACCTCTCGCCGATGTGGGCCGCCTTCTTCGACGGCATGGGGGAGCGCGAGATCGACGCCGGGCGGCGCACCGCCCGCCGCCTCACCGCGCGCTTCGCGACGCCGATCCCCGCGCCGGGCCGGCCTACGCACGAAGTGCTGATCACCCATGCGTACCAGGTGGCATGGATGGTGCGCGATGCGCTGGGAGCCCCGGCGCGAAGCTGGATGTCCCTGGCCGGGATGGCCAACACCGGTCTGACCATCATCGAGTACGACTCCGGAACCCCGCCCCTCGTGCACAGCGTCAATGATCGCTCGCACCTGGTCGATGCTGCTCCGGCATCGGGCACCCGTCACCCGGACGGGCCGGTGCGATGACCCTCGTCGACCTCCACGATGCACAGCCGGAGACCTCGGGCGGGAAGGCTGCCGGCCTGGGCACCCTCCTGCGTGCTGGGGTGGAGGTGCCGACCGGCGTCGTCATCCCCGTCGGTGAGTATCGACGGCACCTGGCCCGTCACGGACTCGACCCCGCCAGGACGCCCCTGGCCGAGCTGCGGGAGCGGATACTGCAGATGGGGATCGCCGACGGCCTGGTCCGTGCGATCGACGACGCCTTGCGTCACCGACTTCCCGGGGACGGAGCCGGATACATGGCGGTGCGCTCCTCCGCGACGTACGAAGATCTGGCGGGTGCCTCGGCCGCGGGACAGTACGACAGCGTCCTCGCGGTGCGCGGCACCGACGCCGTGTGCGCCGCGGTCCTGCGGTGCTGGGCCTCGCTGTGGTCCGTCCACGCCCTCGCCTATCGAGGAGAACGATCGGCCGCCGCGGACGCAACCCCGGAGATGGCCGTGCTGATCCAACCGTTCCTGGACGCGGAAGTCTCCGGAGTGCTGTTCACCGGGCAGGAACGGATCCTCGAGGCGACCTATGGACTCGGCGAGCGGCTCGTCAGCGGGGCCGTCACGCCGGATTCCTGGCGGATCACCTCCGAGGGAATCCTGGCGCGGCGCGTGGGATCGACGACGCACCGAGCAGACCGAGTGGGGGAGCGGATCCAGCTCCGCGAGGTCCCGGCGGATCGTCGGCGCGCGATGTGCCTGAGCGACGCCCAGGTGCGCGGGCTCGACGGCGTCGGCCAGCAGGTCGCCCGCGTGCTCGGCGCGTCCGCAGACATCGAATGGGCCCTCACGGGTGAAGCTATCCACGTCCTGCAGGCACGGCCGGTCACGACGACGATGCCCAGTTCTCTGGGTCCTCTGGGTCCTCTGGGTCCTCTGGATCCGCGGGACGTCGTCCCGGGACCGGGCAGCTTCCATGGGGTTCCGGCGAGCGGTGGCACCGCGACCGGGACGGTCCGCCTCATCGACGGTCCTGACGATTTCCCGCGGGTGGGGACGGGGGACGTCCTCGTCTGCCGATCCACCGATCCGGCCTGGACACCGCTGTTCCGGATCGCGGGGGCGGTGGTCACGGAGACCGGGGGAGTGCTCTCGCACGCGGCGATCCTCGCTCGTGAGCTCGGTATCCCCGCGGTCCTCGCCGTACCCGGGGCGCTGCAGCGGATCCCGGACGGCGCGACCGTCACGGTCGATGGGGACGACGGCACGATCCAGGTGCGCCGGCCGGGCTAGGCCGAACGCATCAGGGCCTCCGCCAGCTCCCGAGGATGGCTGAGCGGCACGCAGTGGCACCCGGGGATCTCCTCGGCGGCCACGCCCAGCCGTTCGAGCGCGACGCGACGGAGGAAGGCGGGCGGGAAGAACCGGTCGTCCTGGCAGACGAGCACCCGCGTGGGGACGTCCGGATGGGCGGCCAGGGGCCACGGGGAGGCGAAGGACGCCTCGGACTGGTCGCGGGAGCGGCGCATCGCCTCCTGCGCCAGCTCGCGGGGGACCCCGTTGAGGAAGCTGACGTACGGGTCCTCGTTCCCGGTCAACCCACCGTCCCGGACGGCCTGGAACTGGACCGCCTCGGAATAGCCGGTGCGCTCCCACCAGTCGCCCGGGCGCTCGCCGGGGGCCGGGATCATTCCTGCCACGTAGACGAGCGCGGCGCCCGGGAACCGGTCTGCGACCAGCGGTGCGGTGAACCCGCCGAAGGAGTGGCCGACGACCACGGGGTCCTGACGCTGACCGATGGCCTGGACCACGGCGTCGGCGGTCTCCGGGAGACCGGCGCTCTCGTCCTCGCACGGCAGATCCGGGGCGACGACGTCGTGCCCGCGCGCTCGCAGTTCGGCGGCGACGAGATGCCAGGACCAGCCGACATCGGCGGCCCCGTGGATCAGGACGAACGTTGCCATGGTGCCCTCCGGGTCGAATCAGTCGCCGAGGATCGCGCCGGTGGAGGCGGACTGCACGAGCTTCACATATTTGCCCAGCACGCCCTTGGTGAACTTCGGCGGCAGCGGGGTCCAGCCCTCCTGGCGCGCCGCGAGCTCGTCCTCGTCGACCAGGAGATCCAGGGCGCCGGACCCTACGTCGAGCCGGATCCTGTCCCCATCGCGCACGAAGGCGATCGGCCCGCCGTCCACCGCTTCGGGGGCGATGTGGCCGACGCACAGGCCGGTGGTGCCGCCGGAGAAGCGACCGTCGGTCATCAGCAGGACGTCCTTGCCCAGGCCCGCGCCCTTGATCGCTCCGGTGATGGCGAGCATCTCGCGCATGCCGGGACCGCCCTTGGGACCCTCGTAGCGGATCACGATCACGTCACCGTGGGTGACCGTGCCGTCGTTCAGCGCGTCCATCGCCTGCTGCTCGCGGTCGAAGACGCGTGCGGTGCCTTCGAACACGTCGGCCTCGAAGCCGGCGGACTTCACCACCGCGCCGTCGGGGGCGAGCGAACCGCGCAGGATGGTGATGCCGCCGGTCGGGGCGATCGGTGCCGAGGCGGGCCGCAGCACCGTGCCGTCCGCGGGGCGCGGGGCGAGGACCTCGAGGTTCTCGGCGATGGTGGATCCCGTGATCGTCAGGCAGTCCCCGTCCAGCAGTCCCTCGTCGAGCAGCGTCTTCATCACCACCTGGATGCCGCCGACATGGTCGACGTCGTTCATCACGTAGCGGCCGTAGGGCTTGAGATTCGCGAGGTGGGGGACCTTCGCGCCGATGCGGGCGAAGTCGTCGAGGGTGAGATCGACGTCGGCCTCGTGCGCGATCGCCAGCAGGTGGAGCACGGCGTTGGTGGAGCCGCCGAAGGCCTGGACCACGGCGATCGCGTTCTCGAAAGCAGGCTTGGTCATGACGTCGCGGGAGGTGATGCCGCGGCGCAGCATCCCCACGACCGCTTCGCCGGCTCGGCGCGCGTCCGCATCGCGGCGACGATCTGCCGACGGGGGTGTCGCGGACCCGGGGATGGACATCCCGATCGCCTCGGCCACGGTCGACATGGTGTTGGCGGTGTAATAGCCGCCGCACGCGCCCTCGCCGGGGCAGATGGAGCGTTCGATCCGCCCGACGTCCTCGCGGCTCATGAGCCCGCGGGCGCACGCCCCGACCGCCTCGAAGCCATCGATCAGGGTGACGTCCTTCTCGGTGCCGTCGGTGAGAGTGACCTTGCCCGGCGTGATCGTGCCCGCATAGACGAACACGCTGGCCAGGTCCAGTCTCGCGGCAGCCATCAGCATCCCGGGCAGTGACTTGTCGCAGCCGGCCAGCAGGACGGAGCCGTCGAGCCGCTCGGCCTGCATGACGGTCTCGACGCTGTCGGCGATGAGGTCCCGGGAGACCAGCGAGTAGTGCATGCCGTCGTGGCCCATGGAGATGCCGTCGGAGACGGAGATGGTGCCGAACTGCAACGGGTACCCGCCCCCGGCGTGCACCCCCTCCTTCGCAGCGCGGGCGAGGCGGTCCAGCGAGAGGTTGCAGGGCGTGATCTCGTTCCAGGAGCTCGCGATCCCGATCTGGGGCTTGCCCCAGTCCTCGTCGCCCATGCCCACGGCGCGCAGCATGCCGCGGGAGGCGGTGGCCCCGAGGCCGTCGGTGACCTGCCGGCTGCGCGGCTTGATATCGGGGCCGGAGGAGGCGGAGACGTCGTCGGCGGTCATGGCCCGACCCTATGCCCGGACCCGCACCGGCGGGAAGGATCAGCGCCCCGTCGCGTCCTCCGCGATGGTGCGCAGGCGCGCGAGGTGCGCGCTCCACTGCTGCTCGGACAGCTCGGGCAGGTTGCTGACTTCGGCCCGCAGGCCGGCTGCGCCGTCGAGCCCCTCGCGGATGATGTCGGCGTGGCCCGCATGGCGGGCGGTCTCCGCGATCAGGTGGACCAGCAGGGTGTGCAGCGTCGGGTGGCGTCGCTCCTCGGGCCACCAGGGGACCTCCGCGAGCGCGGTCAGGGGCAGCTCGCGGAGCGCGGCGTCACCGTGCGCCCAGGCCGCCCGGTATCCGTCCACGATGTCCTCGCGCGACTCGTCGGCGCGGGCCCAGAGATCGGTCAGCTCCCCGTCCGGGTCCAGGTCCGTCGCCGCGTCGTCGGTCTCCCACGGCCAAGGGACCTCCAAAGGACGGCCCAGGCATTCTCCGAGATAGCCGAGCTCCACCCAGGTCAGATGTTTGACGAGCCCCAGCAGGGTGGTACCGGTCGGGGTGGACGGCCAGCGGACCTGTCGCTCCGTCAGGCCCTCGAGCTTGAACAGCAGCACCTCGCGCTGCAGCTGCAGATACCGGTGCAGGATCATCGTGTCGGCTTCGTCGTCGCGCGTCATGCGGTGAGGGTAGCGGCGGGGGCCCGGGCTCCGCGACGGGATTTCCGCTGTCGGGAGCTCGAGGTGGTCACCGGATGCGCGCGCCGTGCTCGGACCCGACGCGCGTGCAGCGCTCCAGCTGGGTCACGTGCGCCGGGGTGAGCTCGTCCAGGCTCGAGACCTGCAGCAGCTGCATGGTGCGCCGAACCTGCTCGGAGAGGATCTGGATCGCGCGGTCCACGCCGGCGCGGCCACCGGCCATCAGGCCGTAGAGGTAGGCCCGGCCGATGAGGGTGAAGTCAGCGCCCAGGGCGATCGCGGCGACGATGTCGGCGCCGTCGCGGATGCCGGTGTCCAGGATGATCTCGACATCCTTGCCGACTTCGCGGGCAACCTCCGGCAGCAGCTGGAAGGGCACCGGTGCCCGGTCGAGCTGGCGCCCGCCGTGGTTGGACAGTCCGATCGCGTCGACCCCGAGGTCGGTGAGCTTCTTGGCGTCCTCGAGGGTCTGGACCCCTTTGACGGTGAACTTGCCCGGCCACATCGCGCGGATGGTCGCGAGGTCGTCGAAGTCGATGGAGGGATCCATGGCGGAGTTCAGGAGCTCGCCGACGGTCCCTCCGGTCTCGGACAGGGAGGCGAACTCGAGCTTGGGCGTGGTCAGGAAGTCCCACCACCACCAGGGACGCACCGAGGCGTTGAGCACGGTGCCGGGGGTGAGCTGCGGGGGGATCGCGAAGCCGTTGCGGGTATCGCGCAGGCGCGCTCCCGCCACGGGGGTGTCGACGGTGAAGAACAGGGTGTCGAAGCCGGCCGTGGCGGCGCGCTCGACGAGCTCGTAGGAGATCTCGCGCTTGCGCATGACGTAGAGCTGGAACCAGTTCCGGCCGTGCGGATTGGTGGCCTGGACGTCCTCGATCGACGTGGTGCCCAGCGTGGACAGGGTGAAGGGGATGCCGGCGGCGCCGGCCGCGCCGGAGCCGGCGATCTCGCCCTCGGTCTGCATCAGGCGGGTGAAGCCGGTGGGGGCTATGCCGAAGGGCAGCGCGGAGCTGCCGCCCAGGATCTGCGTCGAGGTGTCCACGCGGGAGACGTCATGCAGGATCGAGGGGTGGAACTCGACATCCTCGAAGGCCTCCACGGACCGACGCATCGAGATCTCACCCTCGGCGGCGCCGTCGGTGTAGTCGAACGCTGCGGCCGGGGTGCGGCGCTTGGCGATCGTGCGCAGGTCATCGATCGTCAGCGCTGACTCCAGTCGGCGCTTCTTGGGATCGAGCTCGACCTTCTTGAACTTCATCAGGTCGAGGATCTCGGCCGGCTTGGGGATCTGTCGCTGGACCATGAGGGGTCTCCTTCGTCGTCAGGGCTTCGTCGGTGAGGGGGAGGGCAGGCGGGATTCTCAGGTCACTGCGTGGGCACCATCCATGACAGTACGGTGGACTGGAGGCCCACCAGGAGGCACAGGGCGACCAGCATGCCCAGGCTCCACCAGATCACCTTGCGGAAGATCTCCGATTCGCGCCCGACGAGACCGACAGCCGTAGCGGCGATCGTGAGGTTCTGCGGGCTGATCATCTTGCCGACCACGCCCCCGGAGGTGTTCGCCGCGACCAGCAGGGCGGGGTCCAGGCCCGCCTTCTCGGCCGCGGTCTGCTGCAGCGTGGCGAACAGGGCATTGGCACTGGTGTCGGAGCCGGTGACCGCCGTGCCCAGCCAGCCGAGGATCGGCGAGAAGAAGGCGAAGGCCGCCCCGGTGCCGGCGATCCAGGTGCCGATGGTGATGGTCTGCCCCGACAGGTTCATGACGTAGGCGAGGGCCAGGACCGACCCGACCGTGAGGATCGAGAAGCGGAGCTTGACGACGGTGGTGACGTAGACGTCGACGGCGTCCTTGGCGGAGAGGCGGAACACTGCGGCGACGATGATGCCGGTGATCAACAGCAGCGTGCCCGGGGAGGACAACCACTGCAGGGAGTACACGGTGCTCTCCGCGACCTCCCCGGCGGCGTTGAGCACCTTCCCGTCGAGCCCGGGCCAGGGGATCGAGATGTCGGTGGAGCTCAACAGGGAGTTCAGGGGTCCCCACAGCTTCGACACGGAGAAGATCGCGATGACCAGGAGATAGGGGAACAGGGCCAGGAACACGCGGCCGGCGGTGAGCGGGGTCTCGGTGCGTGGCGGTGTGGCGACGGCGACCTGGCCGGACCCGGAGCCGGGCGCGGCATCGGGCGCCTCGGCGGCTTCGCTCTCGCGCTCCAGACGCATGTTCTCCGTCGCGTCCTTGCCGCCGACAGGCTTCCACACCCGCAGCATGAGGACTGCCGCGGCGAGTCCGGCCAGCGAGGAGATGATGTCGGTGAGTTCGACGGACAGCCAGTTCGAGGACACGTACTGGGCGACGCCGAAGACGACGCCGACCAGGAGCGCCAGCGGCCAGAGCTGACGGATGCCCCGCTTGCCGTCGACCAGCAGGACCAGGAACAGCGGGACCAGGGTGGCCAGGAACGGGGTCTGGTGTCCGATGATGGCACCGATGTGCTGGTAGTCGATCCCGGTGAGGTTGCCGGCGGTGATGATCGGGATGGCGATGGCGCCGAAGGCCACCGGGGCGGTGTTGGCGATGAGCACCACCGTGGCCGCTCGCATCGCGGTGAAGCCGATCGACATGAGCATGACGCCGGTGATCGCCACCGGTGCCCCGAAGCCGGCGAGGGCCTCGAGCAGGCCGCCGAAGCAGAAGGCGATGATGATCGCCTGGACGCGTGGGTCGTCCGAGATCACGTTGATGACCAGTCTCAGGTCCTCGAACCGTCCGCTGCGGACGGTCAGCTCGTAGAGCCAGATCGCGTTGACCACGATCCACATGATCGGGAAGATCCCGAAGGCGAATCCCTCGGTCGCCGAGAGTGCGACGAGACCGACCGGCATGCTGTAGGCCAGCACGGCGACGGCAGCGGCCACCGCGAGAGCGGACAGGCCCGCCCAGTGCGCCTTCCAGCGCAGCACACCCAGGGTGAGGAAGATCGTCAGCAAGGGCAGGATGGCGATCAGCGAGGACCACAGCAGGCTGTCTGCCAACGGTGCGAGTTCTGCTGTGTACATAGGGGCCTCCGACACGCATCAGCCGCGGTGCTGCACAGCATCGCCGTCGATGTGGTGCCTCGTGAGTCGGAACGAAGAGCGTGGGAGACCATCCTGTGGTCTGACCACAGAGGCGATGCTAGGCCCTGGATCGTCTGAGGGCAAGGCACGGATCGCGGCGTGCACCGGCTGTGCTAGAACAGGACCATGGTCGACAACACAGACGGCAAAGAGGTCGGACCGCAGACGGATCGGTCCTCGGGAGTGGGCGCGATGTGGCGACCGGTGACTCGGAGCAGCACGCACGAGCTGGTCATCGAGGCGATCGAGGACCAGATCATGGCCGGCACCCTCACCGTCGGCGACCTCCTGCCCTCGGAGCGGGAGCTCGCCCTCCGGCTCCAGGTCAGCCGTTCCGGAGTGCGCGAGGCCATCCGGGTCCTCGAAGGTCATGGGGTGCTGCGCTCCGACGTCGGATCCGGCCGCGGCGCCGGGACCTTCGTCGCTGCCCTTCCGAGCGCGGCACTGGCCCGGTTCCTCCGCCTCCATGTGGCCCTGTCGAACTTCCGCATCCAGGAGGTCGTCGAGGCGCGCATCATGCTGGAGCGGGCGAGCGCGTCGCTGGCGGCCGAGCGGGCCGATGCCGACGCGCTGGCGGAGATGGAGCGGCTGCTGGCGATCATGGATGACCCCGACGTCAGTCGCGAGGCGTTCAACGACGCCGACACCGACTTCCATGTCGCCATCGCAGCGGCGGGCGGGAACACCCTGTTCTCCGACATGACCGGCGCGATCCGTTCCTCCCTGCGCGCCCCGATCCTCGAGGCGTTCACCAAGGTGACGAACTGGGATGCGCTGGCGTCGATGCTGCGCACCCAGCACCACGAGATCCTCGAGGCGATCATCCAGGGGCAGGCCGAGAGGGCGGGGGACCTCACCGCTGCGCACGTTCGGGAGGCGTCGGCCGCGCTGCCGGATCTGCCCGACGCGTAGCGGTGCAGAGCGGTGGGCCCCTGCCCGAGGACGTCGGAGACTGGTGACTGCGGCCGCCGCCTCAGGAGGCGGGAACCGGGCGCTCGTCCGGACCGTCGTACTGCGAAAGGGGCCGGATCAGGGCGTTCGCGGCGCGCTGCTCCATGATGTGGGCGGTCCAGCCGGTCACGCGCGCGGCGATGAACAACGGCGTGAACATCTCGGTGTCGAAGCCCATCAGGTGGTACGTCGGCCCCGCCGGGTAGTCCAGGTTCGGTTTGATGCCCTTGGCCTCGTCCATGGACTGCTCCAGACCGTTGTACAGGCCCAGGATCTCGGAACGCCCGACGTGCGCGATCATCGCGTCCATGGCCTCCTTCATGGTCGGCACCCGCGAGTCCCCGTGCTTGTAGACCCGGTGCCCGAAGCCCATGATCTTCTTCTTCTGCGCCAGCGCGTCGTCCATCCAGGCCTTTGCGCGGGCGTGGGCCTCCTCCTCGGACTCCTCCGGGCGAATGCCGATCTCCTCGAAGGTGTGCATCACCGCCTCGTTCGCCCCACCGTGCAGGGCGCCCTTGAGCGCGCCGATCGCGCCGGTCACCGCCGAGTGCAGATCGGACAGGGTCGAGGTGATCACGCGGGCGGTGAAGGTGGAGGCGTTGAAGGAATGCTCGGCGTACAGCACCATCGAGACGCGGAACGCCTCGACCACCTCGTCGGACGCCTCCTGCCCGAAGGTCATCCACAGGAAGTTCCGGGAGTAGTCCAGATCGTCCCGAGCGGGGATCGACTCGGTGGGACCGCCGGCCCGGCGGCGACGCTGCTCATAGGCGACCACGGCCGGCAGCTGGGCGAACAGGCGCCTTGCCTTCTCCAGCTCGGCATTCGGCGAGGAGTCCTTCGCGGTGGGGTCCATCGCCCCGATCACGGAGACGGCGGTGCGCACCGCATCCATCGGATGGCATTCGGCCGGCAGGGAGTCCATCGCCGCTTTGACCTCGGCGCTCAGTGCACGGTGGGAACGCTCGTGGCGCGCGACCTCGGTCAGTTCCTCGGCCGTGGGGAGCTCCCCGGTCCACAGCAGGTGCGCCACGGCCTCGAAGGGCTGGGTGGCGGCCAGCTCGGGGACCGGGTACCCGCGGTAGAGCAGGGAATTGGTCTCGGGGTTGACCTTGGAGACGGCGGTGACGTCGGCGACGACCCCGTTCAGTCCCTTGTGGATCTCGCTGGTCTCATTCATGAGTCACTCCTGGGATCGACGGCGGTGTCGGGGGTGCGGTCCGTGCGGGGGGCGCTGTCAGCGCGGCGGACGGCGGGGACCTCGAAGTCGAAGATCGAGGCGTCGAAGCGGGTGTAGCCCTCATAGTCCACCAGTTCGTAGAGCCTGGCGCGAGTGAGCATCTCATCCACCCGAGGGGCCTGGGTACCCTCCGAAAGGATCGTCTCCAGCACCCGCTCGGCCGCGCCCATCGCCGCACGCAGCAGCGTGACCGGATAGATCACCATGGCCACGCCTGCCTCGGCCAGTTGGGTGCGGGTGAAGAGCTCGGACTTGCCGAACTCGGTCATGTTCGCCAGCACCGGCACATCCAGAGCCGCGCAGACCTGCTCGAACTCCGAGAGGTCCGCGAGCGCTTCGGGGAAGATCGCGTCGGCGCCGGCATCGACCAGGGCCTTCATCCGGTCGATCGCGGCGTCCAGTCCCGAGGTGGCGCGCAGGTCGGTGCGGGCCATCACCAGGAACCCCTCGTCGCGGCGACCGTCGGCCGCAGCGCGGATGCGCTGGGTGGCGGTCTCCTCGTCCACCATCGTCTTGCCGTCCAGGTGCCCGCAGCGCTTGGGATTGACCTGGTCCTCGATGTGGCAGCCGGCCAGGCCCGCGTCCTCGAGCTCTCCGATGGTGCGGGCGACATTCATCGGTTCGCCGAACCCGGTATCGGCGTCGATCAGGCAGGGCAGGTCGGTGGCGGCGGCGATCTGGCGACCGCGGGCCGCCACTTCGCTCAGCGTGGTCAGCCCGATGTCGGGCAGGGCCAGCTCATTGGCGATCACCGCCCCGGAGATGTAGACCCCCGGGAACCCCTTCTCCTGGATCAGTGTCGCCGACAACGGGGTGAAGGCCCCCGGGAAGGGCTGGGCGGCGCCGGGCGTGAGCAGTGCGCGCAGATCCTGGCGCTTCTGCGCGGCGGTCCTGGTGGAGTGCAGCATCAGAACAGTCCCTTCGGTCCGGCGGTGAGATCCACGACGCCGGTCGCGGCGCGGACGTTGAGCCGGCCCAGCTCCCCGGCGGCGAGGTCCGGCAGGTTCGCCGCGGTCTCCAGGAAGCGGTCGATCTCGGCGCTCTCCACGAGACCGTCGGCCAGGGATCGGAACTTCTCGACGTACTGCGCGCGGGTGAAGGGCCGGGCGCCGAGGGGGTGGGCGTCGGCCACGGAGATCCGGTCCTCGATCACGGTGCCGTCGACGAGGGTGATACGCACGTCGCCGCCGAAGGCCTTCTCCGCCAGATCCTGGGAGTGATAGCGGCGGGTCCACTCCGGATCCTCCTGGGTGGCGACCTTCTGCCACAGCGCCACGGTGTCGCGGCGTCCTGCTCGCTCCGGGGCGTACGAGTCCACGTGGTGCCAGGTCCCGTCCTGCAGGGCGACGGTGAAGATGTACGGGATCGAGTGGTCGAGGGTCTCGCGGGAGGCGGTCGGATCGTACTTCTGCGGATCGTTCGCTCCGGACCCGATCACGTAATGGGTGTGGTGGGAGGTACGGATCAGGATCGAGTCGACCTGGGACGGATCGGTGGCCTCGGGGTGCTCGGTGTGCAGCCGGCGGGCCAGGTCGATCCATGCTTGGGCCTGGTACTCCGCCGAGTGCTCCTTGGTGTAGGTGTCCAGGATCGCGCGCTTGGTCTCGCCCAGTACCGGCAGCGGCACCGTGTAATGGGCCTCCGGGCCGTCCAGCAGCCAGGCGATCACACCGTCTTCGCCCTCGTAGATCGGCACCGGGGAGGTCTGTCCGCGCATCGCCCGATCGACGGACTCGACGGCCATCTTCCCGGCGAAGGCCGGCGCGTGGGCCTTCCAGGTGGAGATCTCGCCCTTGCGGGACTGGCGGGTGGCGGTGGTGGTGTGCAGCGCCTGCCCGATGGCCTGGAACACCGTCTCGGTGTCCAGTCCCAGCAGGGTTCCGATCCCGGCGGCGGCCGAGGGGCCCAGGTGGGCGACGTGGTCGATCTTGTGGGCGTGCAGGGAGATCGCGCGCACCAGGTCGACCTGCAGCTCGTAGCCGGTGGCGAGGGCGCGGATGAGGTGATGGCCCGAGCTGCCCAGGTGCTCGCCGACGGCGAGGATCGGCGGGATGTTGTCGCCGGGGTGGGAGTACTCAGCGGCCAGGAAGGTGTCGTGGAAATCGAGTTCTCGCACCGCCACGCCGTTGGCCCAGGCTGCCCATTCCGGGGAGCTCTTCTCCGTGATCCCGACAATGCTCGCGCCGCTGCCGCCGGTGGAGACCGGGTGACTGAGCGCCTGGGACCGGGCGGAGACGATGGGGGCGCGGCCGACGGAGGCGATCGCGACCGAGGCATTGTCGATGATCCGATTGATGATCATCTCCTGGACCTCTGGCTCCACCGCGACCGGATCCGTGGCCACCTCGGCCATGGACCAGGCCAACTGGTCGGTGCGGGGAACCTGTTCCTCGGAGCGGTGGACGCGGACGTCGTGGTCTCTCATGCTGTCGTCTCCTTCAGGGGTGCGCCGAGGTGGGCGCTGCGGGGGCGAACGGGGTCTCGTGTGCGGTCAGTCGACGTGTCGGAGTCGGTGGGGCAGGCCGTGGCAGGTGGGGCGAGGGGCTCGGCCTGCAGGTGAGTCAGCGCCTGCTGGAGGTGCACGGTGGTCGCGGCTGCGGCGAGCTCCGGGTTGCCGGCCGCGATGGCGCGGGCGATCGCGGCATGCTCGTGGGCGGAGTCGGCCAGGCGGGTCGGCGATCTGCGCGAGAGCCGGCGCAGTCGGGCGAGGTGGACCCGGACGCCGCGCAGCGCGTCGGCCAGATAGTCATTGCCGCTGGTGGAGTCGACGGCGGTGTCCAACTCCCGGGTCAGCGCGTAGTAGTCGGTGGGTTCGGCGCCCTGCGCGAGGGGCGCGGTGGAGCGACCGAAGCGCTCGGCGAGCTCGGAGAACCGGTCCTGCGCCGCGGGGTCCGCACCGGTGATCTCGGCGGCGCGACGGACGGCCAGCACCTCCAGGGCGATCCGCAGGTCGAACAGCTGGGTCGCCTCGGCCAGAGAGACCGCCGTGACCACGACCCCGCGCCCGGCAGAGGGGGCGGCCAGGCCGTCCCCGACCAGCCGGCCCAGTGCTTCGCGCAGCGGGGTGCGGGAGAGTCCCAGCCGGGCCGACTGCTCGACCTCGCCGAGAACAGTGCCGGGTTCGAGGGTTCCCGCGATGATCTCCTCACGCAGGGTGAGGTAGGCCCGGTCGCTCGCACGCATACGACCAGTGTATGCACACTCGACGCAGATGAGCCCATGTCGTCAGAAACGTCCCCGAACGCGGCTTCTGTGTATACAGCGGAGAATTCCTGGCTCCGCCTCGGCTGCCCATCGGGCACCCGGAAGGGATGACCTCCTGCGCCGTCAGGAGCGTCGACGGCCGATGGTGCGGAATGCCTCCAGAGTCTCGGCCGGGTCCAGGACCACGCCGGGGTGGGGGCCGGCCTGCCTCCACGCCGCACGCCAGTCCTCGACATCGGGGGAGGACAGGGCGCCCCCGGCGAGCAGCACCATGTTCCCGTCGGCCGGGCGGGTCAGCAGCGAGGCCTGGGTCAACGTCCACACGCCGGACAGCCCTTTCGTCGCGGCCGCGTCCTCGAGCTCGCGGACCTGCTGGGCGAGGAAGCGCTGCCCGGCGTCGTCGCCCACGTTGACCAGCAGCAGCCCGTCCTCCTCCAGATGTTCGAGCGCTTCGCCGTAGAAGTCCCGAGCGGCCAGGTGAGCGGGGGAGGACTCTCCGGAGAACACGTCGATCACGACGGCGTCGAACCGTCGGCCGCTCATCGCAGCGAGCTCCTCGCGGGCATCACCGATCACGACCTCCAGCTCGGTCCCCACCGGCATCGGCAGGGCGGTGGTCACGAGCGTCGGCAGCTCGCGTTCGATCTCGATCACCAGCTGCGCGGAGCCGGGCCGAGTGGCCTGCACGTACCGGGCCAGCGTGAGCGCACCGGCACCCAGATGGGCGATCCGGATCTTCTGCTGACGGGGCCATGCCGCATCGACGACGTTCGCCATCCGCCGCAAGTACTCGTGGACGATGTGGGTGGGATCGGCGAGATCGACATGCGACTGCTCGACGCCGCCGATCTGCAGCACCCAGCCGCCGTCGACCTCATCCTTGATGATCCATGCCGGCCGATCGGAGAAGCCCAGCTGCGCGCTGCGCTGCGAGCCGGGAGACAGGTCGGTGGGGCGCATGGACTCATTATCCTGGATGTCGCGCCCGCCACGGCCCCCGGACGGGGATGACAATGGGCAGTATGCACACCCTCGAACTGGCGGGCCGACGCTTCACCATCACCCGGGCGAGCGCGGAGGATCTGCTCGCGATCGTCGCGCTCCTGGCCGACGACGTCCTCGGCCGCGACCGGGAGGGTGCCGGGATGGCGACGTACGAGAGGGCCTTCCACCAGATCGACCAGGACGAGAACCAGCTCCTGGTCGCGGTGCGCGACGCCGATGATCGAGTTGTCGCCACGATGCAGCTCACGCTGATCCCCTCGCTGTCCCGAGCAGGCGCCACCCGGCTCCAGATCGAAGCGGTCCGGGTCGCGGAGTCGACCCGGGGGAGCGGACTGGGCACCGCACTGTTCCGGTGGGCGCACGAGTGGGGACGCGAGCACGGGGCGACGCTCGCCCAGCTGACCACTGACTCCTCGCGCACCGATGCGCACCGCTTCTACGACCGCCTCGGGTATCTCCCGAGCCACGTGGGATTCAAGCTGCCCCTGTGACCCGCCCGGCAGGGACCGCGCTCAGCGGCGGTCGCCGGCTTGGATGTGCACATGCAGATGCTTGGAGTCCTGGTAGGCACCGAGGTTCGTGAGCACTGCCGCGGCGCCGTACTCACGCTCCACCTCGCGGGCGAGGCGCTGGACGACCCGCAGCAGGGCCAGCAGGTCCGCCTCGTCGTCGCCGCCCGCCGCGGTCAGCGACCCGATGTGCCTCGTCGGGACTGCGACGAGGTGCACCTCCCAGAACGGCTTCGTGTGGTGGAAGGCGAGTACGCGATCGTCCTCATGGACCACATCGAGGGCACCCGGGTCCGGGATCGCGACATCGCAGTAGAAGTCAGCTCCCGTGTACGCCAGAGGTGTCGTCATGGACCCAGTATGAGGGAATCATCGTCCCGTGCCCCGATGTCGGCGGGCGTCCGCTCCCTACTCCAGCTTGTGCAAGTATGAAGCAGTACTTCGGGGAGCGGGCTGTGGGCACCACGTGGGCGACCCCTCCAGCGCCTGTCCGACCGCCGATCACGACCGGAGCATCATGATCACTCCCAGTCCCACTGCCGACGCGCCCGTGGCCGACGAGACCGTGCCGAAGGACCGCTTCCCGCACGTATACGTCATCCTTGTCCTGTTCGCCCTGCTCGCGGCGGTGCTGAGCTGGGTCGTCCCGGCTGGCCAGTACGAGCGAGTCCCCGGTCCGGACGGCCGCGAGGTCGTCGACCCGGACAGTTTCTCCTTCATCGAGCAGTCTCCTGTGACCGCGATCGAGCTGCTCACCGCCATCCCGCGCGGCCTGGTCGACGCCGGGGCGATCGTCTTCTTCGTCTTCATGATCGGCGGCATGTTCGAGGTGGTGCGACGCACCGGCCTGATCGACGTCGCCCTCGCGGCCATCGCGCGCCTCTTCGCCGGACGCGGCGTCGCCGTCATCCCCGTGCTGATGGTCGTCTTCTCGCTGATCGCGAGCTTCATCGGAGTGCCCGAGCTCTCGCTCGTCTACATCCCCGCAATCCTCCCGCTGATCCTCAGCCTCGGGTACGACCGGGTGGTGGCGGCGGCCGTCGCCCTGCTCGGTACCGGAGCGGGCTTCGCGGCCGGCTTCCTCAACCCGATCAACACGGGACTGGGCCAGCAGATCGCAGGGCTCGCACCGTTCTCCGGCATCGGCCTGCGGGTCGCGCTGTACATCGCCTACCTCGTCACCGCGGTCGGTTACATCATCTGGTACGCGAGGCGGGTCGCCGCGGACCCGACCCGGTCCGTCCTGCACGGGCACGCCGATACCACCGTGCGGGAGCGGGACAGGCTCGATCTTGAGGCGATCCCGACGTTCTCCAGCCGACAGAAGGCCGCCGGTGTCGCCCTGATCCTGCTCGCGGGCGTGCTGGTGTGGGGCGTCATCACCCAGGGCTGGTTCTTCCCCGAGTTCGCGGGGATGTTCCTCCTGATCGCCATCGTGGTGGGGCTCGTCGCCGGTCTGAGGACCCGGGAGATGGCCGAGGCCTTCGACCAGGGACTGCGCGACGTCCTCGCCGGGGCGATCATCGTCGGCATCGCCCGCGGCGTCGCGATCGTCCTCGAGGACGGCAACATCCTCGACACCATCGTGTTCGGCCTCGGCGAATCGGTCGGGTTCCTGCCTCCGGTGCTGTTCGTCGTCGGGATGTTTCTCGTGCAGGCGGTCTTCAACCTGATCGTCCCCTCCGGATCGGGGCAGGCCCTGGTGACCCTGCCGGTGCTCGCGCCGCTGTCCGATCTCCTGGGCGTGACGCGGCAGAGCGCCGTGCTGGCCTACCAGACCGGCGACGGCATGACGAACCTGATCTATCCGACGTCGGGGTACTTCATGGCGGCGCTCGCCGTGGGCCGGGTGCCGTGGAACCGCTGGGTGCGGTTCTACGCGCCGTTGCTGGGCATCTGGGTGCTCATCTCGATCGGTTTCCTCGTGTTCGCCCAGCTCACAGGGTGGAACTGACGCCGAGGCGGCGCTCTCGTCGCGAAGGGTCTCAGCGGGTCAGGACCTGGCCCCGGCGTACCCTGAGGAGCACAGGGGAGAGGAGCCCAGATGACGCAGACGCACCAGGACACGGCCGACGTGACGGCGCTGAAGGACGAGGTGATGGCGGAGCTGGCTGCACTCGAGGATCCCAGGATTCGCGCGGTCAACGAGAAGCGCGGCGACGATCATGGAGTGAACCTCACGAAGCTCCGCGCCATCGCCAAGCGGCTGAAAGCCCAGCCTCCCCTTGCCCGCGAGCTGTGGGCCACCGGCGACACCGCCGCGAAGCTCCTCGCGATCCTCCTCACCCGCCCGAAGGACTACGGGCGCGATGAGCTCGACGCCCTGCTGCGAGAGGCAGGGACACCCAAGGTGCATGACTGGATCGTGAGCTACCTCGCAGTGAAGAGCCGGCACCGTGAGGAGCTGCGCGCAGCCTGGTTCGCCGACGCCGACCCCGTGGTGGCGAGCGCTGGCTGGGCGCTGACCAGCGACCGCGTGGTGAAGAAGCCCGAGGGAATCGACCAGCCCGCCCTGCTCGACGTCATCGAGACCGAGATGAAGGACGCTCCGGAGCGCCTGCAATGGGCGATGAACACCTGCCTCGCCCAGATCGGGATCGCCACTCCTGAGTTGCGTGAGAGGGCGCGAGATATCGGAGAGCGCCTCGAGGTGCTCAAGGATTATCCGACGCCCCCGAACTGCACCTCACCGTTCGCGCCGATCTGGATCGACGAGATGGTCCGACGGAGCAGCACCGGCTGAGAAGCCAGGTTGCCACCGCATCTCCGGGGTGGTCGAGACGCCCTCGGCGGTCCACCGCTGGTGGGGTTCACCCGAGCGTGATCGTCGTCAGCGGGGATCCGGTGTCGAGGTGCAACGTGCCGCCCGGGACGACGGCACGGGCGATGTTCTCGAGAGCGCGGGCACGCAGATGCGGGTGTCGGCCGTCGAGCGCACCGACCCGGCAGGCGAAGGCGATGTCGAACAGTTCGATGGACGGGTCGAGCTCGAAATCCTCGACGGGCGCACACACGGTGGAGAGCACCCCGGCGACGATCTCGTCGTCGCAGGCGGCTCGCGTCCGCTGGATTCCGGTATCAGACCGATCCAGCACCAGCACATGGCCGCCCGGACCGACCCGGGCGGCGACCTCCCGCGCGGCGGTGCCCGGCGCCCCTCCGATCTCGAGCACTCGCAGGCCTGGACGCAGGGGTAGGGCGTCGACCACACGTCGGAGCCGGTCGGAGAGCAGGCTAGGCACTGGTCATCCTCCTCGAGTGCTGCGGAATCTGACGGCCGTGGCCCGCCCGATCACCCGTCCTCGCCCCGAGCGATGTGCTCGAAACTCGTGAGAAGGGGCGATCCCTGTGGGTCATCGAGGGCCACCTGCGTCATCAGAACGCTCACCTGGTCGCGGCGAGGGTCGATGCGAGCGATGGTCCCGGCACCTCCGGCCCATCCGTAGGTGCCGTCGGTGCGCACGCTCCCGCCGTACCCCCATCCCTCTCCGTCGTCGAGGAAGAAGCCTGCCTGGTCACGCTGCTCGGCGGTGAGATGGTCGGTCATGATCGAGGTGACGAGTGGGTCGGGGAGGACCCGACGTCCCTGATGCAGCCCGCCGTCCAGCAGCATTCTCCCGAAGGTGAGCCAGTCGTCGGCGGTTCCGATCATGCCGCCGGCCCCGTCCGGGAACGTCGGGGGGTGGGCGTGTCGACCCTCGGCAGGGTCCACGAGTCGCAGTTTCTCGCGGGGATCATCCGGTCGCTCGTATCGGGCGGCGAAGCGGTGGAGGTCCGACGGCGGTACCCACCAGCGGGCGTCCGTCATCTCCAGCGGCTCGACAAGTCGCTTCGTCATCAGCTCGTCCAAGGGGCGATCGGCGAGCCGCTCCAGCAGGAGTCCGAGGATGGTGCTGCCGGTGTTGTAGGTCCACCCCTGGCCCGGCTGATGGGCCAGCGGCAGCTTCCCGGCCGACGTCAGGAAGGACTCGCGATCTAGGGATCTCGGTGCGGGCCCTTCCTGGAGCTCGGCGACGAGCGCTGTGGTGAAGTCCGACTCGAAGTCGGTCGTGAACCCGAGCCCGCCGCGCAGGGTGAGCAGATCCTCCAAGGTCACCGGACGGTCGGCCGGGGTCGTGGACGTGAGCGGTCCGCCCGGGTCCTCGAGGACCCGGGGCCCGGAGAGCTCGGGCAGCCAGCGGTCGACGGGGGAGTCGATGCCGATACTGCCGTCGGAGACGAACGTCAGTGCCAGGGCTGCCGTCAGCGGCTTGCTCAAGGAGTCCCAGTGGAACAGTGTCCGTGCGGACATCGGGATCGTCGACTCGAGGTCCTGGCTGCCGACCACCACGGTGTCGGTCCGTCCGCGCCGACAGGACAGGGCCACCGCCCCGGGAAGCGCACCGGAGTCGACGTGTTTCTGGAGCATGTCCGCGATGGGAGCCATCGCTGCAGTCTGCCAGAGGCCGTGGGATCCGCGCTCGGCGCGAGAGGCCCGTCCAGGTCGGGACGCGCATCGCGACGCTCTCTCCACGCCGATGGCGCGGCTACGGCCCAGGCGTCGGCCTCGGACGGCGGAGCGCGAGGGGCAGGGTCGCCAGGGAGAGGGCTCCGCCGACCAGCAGGGCGGTGCTGAAGGACGAGCCGCTGGCGATCATGCCGATCATCACCGCGCCCAGGCCGGTCCCGGCGTCGAAACCGATGTTCCACACTGCGCTGGCCGATCCGTAATGAGGGCGGCTGACGGCCTGGAACGCGACCACCAGGGTGAGGTTCTGCAGGGCGCCGTAGCTGATGCCCACCAGCGTCGCCCCGATCAGCAGGGCCAGGACATCGGTGGCCTGGGGATCGCGCACTCCCCAGGCGAGGACGGCCATGCCGACGGTGGTGAGGACGACCAGCGGCCAGATGAACGCCTGCGGCCCGAACATGTCGGAGAGACCGCCCGCCCGCCAACGGGCCAGCGCTGCGGTCACCGTCATGCACAGCAGGGCGAGCGTGCTCAGGCCCGCACTGTCGCTCATCGGCGCCATGAAGGTGATCAGAGCGCCACCGGCCAGGGTGACCGCCAGCAGCAGGGCCATCGGGCGCAGCAGCTGCAGATAGGGCGGACGTTCCCCCGAGGTGGGGACCCGTTCGACCCGTCGGCCCAGCACGATCGCCGGCACCACCCCCGCCGCGGGCAGCATCCCGAGGGCGAAGATCAGCTCGAAGCCCAGGTTCTCCACGATCCACGGACCGCCGGAGACCAGGAGCACCTGCGGACCGGCGATCGCCAGTCCGTACACCCCGATCGCTTTGCCTCGGCGGGCCGGTTCGACCAGCTCCGCGACCAGGGCGCTGCCGGTCACGGTGAGCACTCCGAAGCCCAGGCCCCGCACGGCCGACAGCGCGAGCACGGGCAGGAGATCGTCGCTGAGAGCGAAGGCTCCCGCGGGCAGGCCCAGCAGCAGCGCTCCTGCGGCCAGCACCGGTGCCCATCCGAAGCGGCGAAGTGACGCGGGGACGATCAGTTGGGTCAGGACGGTGAAGAGCATGAGCACGCCATTGACCAGCCCGGCGCCGACGGAGCCCGCGCCCCCGTGGACCGCCCAGAGAGGTGCGACCGGCAGCAGGGCGGCATACCCGGAGAATCCCAGAACCGTCATGGCCAGGAGCAGGGGCATGCCCGGAGAGCGCAGTGCCGAGCCCTTCACGGCGTCTCGGACGGGGGTGCGGGCGCGAGCGTGCGCTCGACAGGACGATGCATGATTTCCAGGCTAGCGCCAAGGCTGTGGCAACGGGTGGTGGGCGCGTGCGCGCGGATCTGTTGCAATACAGGACAGTACTGTATTGTTTATGCCATGCACGAGAGAGAAGCACCCCGTCCCGGCCGTCCCCGCAGCGCCGAAACGGACCGGGCCGTGCTCGAGGCCGCGCTCGACCTGTTCATCGAAGGAGGCGTCGAGGCGGTGAAGACGGAGACTGTCGCGAAGCGGTCCGGGGTCACGCGCGCGACCGTCTACCGGCGCTATCCGCGGCGGGAGGATCTGGTGATCGCTGCGGTCGCAGAGGCGTATCGCGCGCACCTGGAGCAGCCGGCTCCGGAACACCCCACCCTGGCGGAGACGGTCGCCGGTATCGCGGGCGCGCTGGCTGACGCGCGCGTCCGTCGTGTGCTCCGACGGCTGATGTCCGTGCCCCACGAGCATCCGGAGCTCTTCGCCGAATACCGCGCGGTGACCGGAGCGCCGGATCGGGACGAGATCATCCATCAGGTGCTGGAGAAGGAATCGGACTGCGGGAACTTTCCCGCTCACGGTGACCTGGAGATGGTCCAGACGCTGTTCGCGGCATCGATCAGCACGCACCTGCTCACCCGGCCCGACGACGAGCCCGCCGAGCAGATCGTGGCCTTCCTGTACCGAGTGCTGGCCGCCCTCGGCCATCACCAGAGTGCAGACGACACGTCGAAGGAGTCCTGATGAGCACCGCCGTCACCGTGGAACGACTGGTGAAGCACTTCGGGCAGAACCGCGCCCTGGACGGGCTCGACCTGGAGGTCCGCTCCGGCGAGGTCCATGGGTTCCTCGGCCCGAACGGGGCCGGGAAGTCCACTACCCTCCGCATCCTGATGGGGCTCATGCGATCCGACAGCGGCAGCGCCGAAGTACTCGGCGCGGATCCGTGGAACGACGCCGTCGCGCTCCACCGACGCCTGGTCTATGTCCCCGGCGACGTCGAACTCTGGCCCACTCTCACCGGTGGAGAGGTGATCGATCTGCTCGGCAGGATGCGAGGCGGCCTCGACGCGACCCGCCGCGCCGAACTGATCGAGAGATTCAGCCTCGACCCGGGCAAGAAGTCACGCACCTATTCCACCGGCAACCGGAAGAAGGTCGCTCTGGTGGCAGCATTCGCCTCGCGCGCAGAGCTGCTGGTGCTCGACGAGCCGACGTCGGGCCTGGATCCCCTCATGGAGCTGGTGTTCCAGGAGGAGATCGAACGGGTCCGCACCGAAGGGCGGACGGTCCTGCTCTCCAGCCACATCCTGGCCGAGGTCGAGCGGCTCGCGGACCGGATCAGCATCGTGCGCGACGGAGTGACCGTCGAGCACGGCACCCTGGCCGATCTGCGACACCTCTCCGGAACGAACGTCGAGGTCACGACCAGTCGCCCGGTGACCGGGCTGCACGAGCTGGCAGGGGTCGTCGACCTCGAGCAGCAGGGCTCGACGGCGCGGTTCCTGGTCCACGGCGACGCGCTGGACGCCGCGCTCAAGCACGTGGGCGAGTTCGGCGTCACGTCCCTGCACAGCGCTCCGCCGAGCCTGGAAGACCTCATGATCCGTCACTACGACGTGAGCAGAGGCTCGGACTCGCAACGGCGGCCGGAGCCGGCGCCGGATCAGCAGGAGGTCGGCGATGCGTGACGACCTGACCGGGAGCGGGCTGCTACTGCGACTGGGTCTGCGACGGGACCGGCTGCGGCTGCCGATCTGGACGATCGCGATCGCCGCCTTCGTCCCCTTCTTCTTCAACTCCCTGGCCAATACTGCGGGGGAGGACCCGCAGGGCGCCGTGGACGACCTGGCCCAGGCGCAGACGATGCTCGACATCTTCGCCGGGCCGGTCTACGGCCTGGACTCCGTGACCCTGCAGAAGTACTTCCTGATGTACACCCAGGAGTTCCTGATCGCCGCGGCGCTGATGAGCATCCTCCTGGTGGTGCGCCACACCCGGGGCGAGGAGCAGTCGGGGCGGGCCGAGCTGGTGCGCAGCGCCGTGATCGGACGGCACGCGCCGCTGACGGCGGCCCTGCTCGTCGGCATGATCACGAACACGGTGCTGGCGGCGCTGCTGTTCCTCGGCGCGCTGGGCATCGGATTCGGCGCGGGAGACGCCGCGCTGTACGGCGTCTCGATCGCAGCGACCGGGCTGTTCTTCGCCGGCGTGACGGCCGTCGCCGTGCAGGTGGTCGAGAGCGGACGGGCCGCCGGCGGGATCGCCGGCATCGTGCTCGCGGCGGCGTCGATCGGCCGGGGTGCTGCGGCGGCGCAGGGCGAGGACAGCGTCGCACTGTGGTTCTCGCCGATGGCGTGGGCGAACCTGACGAAACCGATCACGGACCCCACCTGGTGGCCGGTGCTGCTGACGGTGGGGACCGGCGCGGTGTTCGCCGCCGTCGGGTACGCCCTGTCGGTGCGTCGTGACGTCGGGCTCGGGTTCTTCGCGCCGCGCCGTGGCCGGGTCGCGGCGAGCCGCTGGCTCTCCTCCCCGTTCGCGCTGGCGGTGCGCATGCAGCGTCGAACGATCCTGGGGTGGGCGGTGGCCATGGGACTGCTGGGGATGGTCTGGGGCAGTCTGGTCGGCACCGTCGATGCGATCGAGGGCAGCGAGGCGATGTTCGGCACGGAGCTGGAGCGCGGATACCTCAGCCTGCTCGGCGTGACGCAGGCGCTGCTGGTGGGAGTCTTCGCTCTGACCTCGATGGCACGGGTGCGGTCCGAGGAGGTCGACGGCCGGTTGGACAGCGCGCTCGGCACCGCGACCGGCCGGTTCGCGTGGCTGGGATCCTGGACGCTGGTCACCGTCCTGGGAACGGGACTCCTCCTGCTGCTCTCCGGCCTGGGGCTCGGCCTCGCAGCGTTCGGCGCCACCGGCCATGGCGCTCTCCTGGGCGCCTCGGTCGGCGGGGTCGTCGGCCGCTTCCCGGAGCTGCTGGCTCTGATCGGCGCCTCGGCATTGCTGTACGGCATCGGGCCGAGGTGGCAGGGGCTCACCTGGGTCATCTACGGGTACGGGGTGATCATCCGATTCTTCGGTCAGTCACTGCCGGAGCCGGTGCAGCAGCTCTCGATCTTCCAGCACATCCCTCGGATGCCGGTCGAGGAGTTCTCGGTCGCCCCTGTCGTCTACCTCTCGGTGGGCGGCGTCGCACTCGTCGGCGCCGCCCTGTTCGCGTTCCGGCGCCGGGACCTCTGAGTCCGTCGCGCCAACACCCACAGCGGCCTTCTAGACGACGCGCACCTGCCGTCGGCGGAACCCGAGCAGCCCCAGCGCCGTGAGCAGGACCGTCGCGCCTGTCACGACCAGGAACGGTGCGAGGGCGAACTCGTCGATCGGTACGGCGGCCAGATGGTGCATCGGAGACAGCGCCAGGAGCCATGTGGGCAGGTCCAGCAGTGCACCGAAGAGGTCGATGATGCCGATCAGCGCGACACCGGCCCACCCGAGGAGGGACATCGCTCTCGGCACCCAGCCGTACAGGGCCGCACAGAGACCGAGCACGCACAGCGCGGCCGGCACGACGGCCAGGTGAGAGGCCAGGATCTCTCGCACCAGGGCGCCGTCCCCGGTCACCCCGGCGGCGGCGATCCCGGTGCCCAATCCGGTGATCACGCTGATCAGCAGCACCCCGAGGGCGATGGTGACCATGTGAGCGGCGCTCCACCCGACGCGGCTGACGGGGGTCGCCAGCACTGCGTCGGTGCGGCCGCTGTCCTCCTCGGTGCGCAGGGTCTGCATCGCATACACGGCGTAGGCGGCGGCGAAGACGGTCACGAAGGACCCGAGGAACGCCACGTACCCCTGCACCAGCGCCTCGCTCCCGAACACGGCTCGCAGTTCCTCCGGCATGCCCTCGCCCGCGTCGATCATCGACTGGGTGAACGCGCCATCGATGACGCCGAGCAGCACGATGCCGGCTCCCCAACCGAGGAGTCCGCCGCGCTGCAGCCGGGCGGCGAGGCCCAGAGGGTGGCCGAGCGAGGCGTGTGCCCGGCCCGCGCCGGGTCGGGTGGACATGAGGCTCGCTCCGAAGTCGCGCCGGCGCTGCAGGGCGAAGGCAGCGGCGATGGTCACCGCCGCAAGAGCGACCAGAAGCAGCAGCGGGGCCCATCGGTCATGAACGTACGGGGCTGTCTGCGCCGCCCACCCCAGCGGTGAGGCCCACGAGAGGGCGGTGCCGCCGATCGCAGCCATGTCTCCCAGCGCGCGCAGGAGGAGTGCGGCGCCGAGGACGCCGCCTGCCATGCCGGCCGCGGGCCGGGAGAACTCGCTGAGCTGGACGGTGATGGCCGTGATGCCGGTGAAAGCCAGTCCGGTCAGGCCCGCGGCCAGCCCGACCAGGGCCGAGCCCGTGGCCGGATACCCCATGGCGAGGGCGACGGCGGTGACGAGCACGGTCGTCGCCGCATTGGCGAGGCCGGCGACGAGCAGGGTGGCCGTCAGGGCGGTGTGACTCCCGGTGACATTGGCACGGATCAGCTCCGCCCGCCCGGACTCTTCCTCGCCACGGGTGTGGCGGGTGACCAGGAAGATGTTCATCAGCGCGGCCAGGAGGAACAGGTAGGGGACGTAGCCGGCCGCGAAGAATCGCTCGTAGGTCGGGGCGTCCATCCCGAAGGCCGGCCCGGTGAACATCCGGCCGACAGGCTGCGAGAGCATCGCGGTCATCTCGGCCAGGTTCTCCTCGCGCGGCGCGAGCTGGGGGAGGGCGGCTCCGATGTACAGCACCAGCAGGCCGTGGGCACCGATCCAGACCGGCAGGCGGATCCGATCCCGGCGCAGGATGAGCCGGAGCATCGTGCCGGTCCCCGCCAATGTCGAGGAGCCGCCCGGGTCGGGTCCGCGCCGGGTGCGTGACATCGTCGGCGCGGTCATCGGGCCGTCTCCTGCTCGAGGCTCGACCCGGTGGCGTCGTCCGAGGCATCGCCGTAGTGGCGCATCAGCAGCTGCTCCAGCGTCGGGGGGTGCGCGACCAGGGAGCGCACGCCGAGCGGCGCCAGGGCACGCACCACCTCGTCGACCCGGTCCCCGTCGACCTGGAAGGAGACGTTCGTTCCCTCGATGCTCAGGTCGTGGACGCCGTCGATCCGGTCCAGGCCCTCCGGGGCACGGTCGGTCTCGGCGACGAAGGTGGTGCGGGTCATGTGGCGAAGATCCGACAGACTGCCAGTCTCGACGATGCGCCCTTGGCGCACGATCGAGATCCGGTCCGCCAGGGCCTCGACCTGGGCGAGGATGTGGCTGGACAGCAGAACCGTGCGACCCGCCGCTTTCACCTCGCGGATGGACTGTTGGAAGACTGCCTCCATCAACGGGTCGAGGCCGGCGGTGGGTTCGTCGAGCAGCAGCAGGTCCACGTCGGAGGCGAGGGCGGAGATCAGCGCCACCTTCTGCCGGTTGCCCTTGGAGTAGGTGCGGGCCTTCTTGGTCGGGTCCAGATCGAAGCGATCGCACAGATCGTCCCGTCGCGCCCGGTCCCACCGGCCGCGCAGCCGGGCGAAGATGTCGATCGCCTAGCTGTGATGTCCAGGGAGGTTGGTCAGTCGAGTGACTGGTGGGTGGCCCCCGATAGC
>NZ_JABUXV010000046.1 GCF_014897705.1 Brachybacterium sp. FME24
CCTCGATCTTTCATGGGGTCGGTAGGTCCGCTCGGTCGGCGTCGTTGCCGATCTTTGCGGACTCATTCTGGCATGAGGGTGTGACGGTCCGCCGCGTGTCGGTCGCGGTGGTCGGGCGTCCAGGGCCGTGGGTCCTTCAGAGAGTGCGGTCAGTGACAGGGCCGTGGGCTATCCAGCGGGGGCGGGCAACTGGGCGAGGCGGGCGTGGCCGGCCTGGACGATCCGAGCCCAGATCGACCGCTCCGAGAAGTGCAGGACCTGCTGTCGAGCATGGCGCGCGATAGTCGCGGGGATCTGGAACAAGCGGTGCCGGGCGCGTTTAGGCTCCCACCTCCTTGCGGGCTGGCCGGCATAGCCGAGCATCCCCATCCAAGCAGTAATCTCGCTGGCCAGGGCCACGATCTGGCACCAGATCCGGTTCTGCGCGAACGACGTCAGGGGCAGGTTCCGCAGGCCCATGTCCTTCGCCACGCGGATCCGGTCCTCGCAGCGAGCACGGCGACGGTGACGGAACTCGAGGTCCGCGAGCTGACCCTGCGTGGTGTTGGTCGCGAACGCCGTCAGGCGGTAGCCATCGACGTCATCGAACCGCAGTTGCGCACCGGGATGAGGGCGCTCGCGACGGACGATGACACGCATCCCGTCCGGCCAGTCCTCATCGAGGCCGAGCAGCCCCGTCAGCTCCGCGACGTCCGCTCCCTCCCGCACCTCGCCATCAGAGTTATAGGCGGGTTCCCAGACGTGCTTCGGGATCAGGCCGAACAGCTCCGGCGTATTCGCGGGCAGGGTGAACCCGACCGAGTACGAGACCCGCCGCTTCACCAACTCCTGCAGCGTCTTCTTCGTGCCGCCGGCCCCGTCGATCCGGACCAGCACCTTCCGCCCCGGCCGGGATCCCATCCCGACTTGGGCCAGCGCATCGGCGATCACGCTCTTATGGTCCGCTGCGGTGTTCGAGCCGGCGTTCCCGGGGCGCAGGAGACAGGCCAACATCTCTCCGGACCCGCCGGTGCCGTGGTCGACGAACGCGAGCAACGGATGGAATCCGAAGCCCTTCTTAAACGTCGGCCGCGCGAACTCCTTCTCGCTGTGAGAGGTCACCAGCGAAGCGTCCAGGTCGATGACCAGCGGGCTCTTCGCCGTGACCCCCGCGCTGGGAGCATACTCGCCGGCCAGGGCCCAGGCTCGACTGCGTGCTTTCCGGCGGGCGGCACTGATCGCATTCTCGACCGCCCGGGCGTCAGCCGCGAGGGTCGTCAGCAGGCGAGAGATCGTCGGATCCGAGGCCACGGACCCATACACATCAGGCTCCGCTCGGAGCGTGGCGACGTCAGCCAGGCAATCCCCACCGACCGCCAACATGAGCGCGAGATCGGTGAGGATCTTCCCCGGATCATGCCGCGAGAACGGCTTCCGCCACGGCGCCAGCGCCCTCGAAAGCTCGACGGCCAGGCCCGTCGCGCGGACGGTCTCGGTCAGCAACACACCACCGGCCTGACCGACCGCAGACACCGGCGCGACATCAACATGAGGACGTGGATACAACCCGGTAGCATTCACCCTGAAGGTGCTCCCTGAACTGGCGTGAAATGGACCTTAGACAAGCCCTATTCTTCCAGGTCAGGAGCACCTTCACCCATCACGACCCACCCCTCGGACACCTCAACGATGAAAGCCCGAGGCTA
>NZ_JABUXV010000063.1 GCF_014897705.1 Brachybacterium sp. FME24
TGTGATGTCCAGGGAGGTTGGTCAGTCGAGTGACTGGTGGGTGGCCCCCGATAGCGGAGTGGGCGCGATGGTGATTGTAGAAGTGCAACCAGTCCGGCAGGGCGGCGTTTCGCTCTGCCGTTGAGTCATAGAACCGCGCGTAAGCCCAGCCGTCCCCGAGGGTGCGGTGGAATCGTTCGATCTTCCCGTTGGTCTGGGGTCGGTAGGGGCGGGTGCGTTTGTGCTTGATGCCCAACTCGGCGCAGGCGTCCCGCCAGGCATGAGAGCGGTAGCAGGCCCCGTTATCCGAAAGCACCCGTTGCACTACGACCCCCCGAGCGGCGAACCAGGCCCTGGCCCGGTAGAGAACTCCGACCGCGGTCGCTGCCTTCTCGTCGGTGCAGATCTCCGCATAGGCCACCCGGGAGTGGTCATCGATCACGGTATGAACGAACG
>NZ_JABUXV010000047.1 GCF_014897705.1 Brachybacterium sp. FME24
GGCTCATCGCATCTGAGGGTGTAGCTGGTTTCTGAAGCCGCCTGATTCGAGGAGACTGCGGGCGACGTAGTTCGTGAGATTCCGGAAGCCGAGGGCCGAACCGCGGAGGTGCTCGAGGCGGCCGTTGATTGCTTCGGTGGGGCCGTTGCTGGTGCCGGGGCGATCGAAGAACGCTAGGACGTCGTCGGCGCGCTTGGTCAGCGTCCGGCCGAGCTTCTCGAGCTCGACGAGGGTGTCTGGGACTTGCGCGCTGAGGGCCGCGATGACCTTCTCCATCATCGTTCTGGCTCTGGTCCGGTCGGGTTCTCGGTAGGCGGTGATCATGGCCTGGTAGATCTCCCAGGTCGCCTCGACCGCAGCGTGCGGGTGGTGGGCGAACAGGGCGCTGAGGCGGTCGCGTTGGCGCTCGGTCAACAGCTTGATCCCGGTGTGGAGGGTGCGGCGGGCCTTGTAGAGAGGGTCGTCTTTCCGACCTCGGCGCTTGTGGAGCTTCTGTTGAACGCGTCGGCGGCAGTCGTCCAGAGCGTCTCCGGCCAGGCGGACGACGTGGAAGGGATCCATGACCGCGACCGCGCCGGGCAGGGCCTCGCTTGTCGCGGTCTTGAACCCCGTGAACCCGTCCATCGCGACCACCTCGATGCGGTCCTTCCACGTCGTGGGGCGCGCTTCGAGCCAGGCCTTGAACGCTGCCTTGGAGCGTCCTTCGACCATGTCCAGCAACCGAGCTGGCCCAGTCTTGTTCCTGGTGGGGGTGAGGTCGATGATCACGGTGACGTACTTGTCGCCGCGGCGGGTGTGCCGCCAGACGTGCTCGTCGACGCCGATCACGCGGACTCCGTCGAAGCGGGCCGGGTCATCGATCAGCAGGCGTTTCCCCTCGGCCAGAACGGCGTCGTTCGCGGTGTGCCAGGCCACGCCCAGCCCGGCAGCGACCCGCGCGATCGAGAGGTGATCGATGACAAGGGCCTCCAGCGCCCACCGCATCCCGCCCCGGGAGAGCTTCGCCCGCTCAGCCGCCGCAGCGGTGGTGTCTTCGCGCCAGTGGTATCCGCAGTGATCACACCGGTAGCGGCGGATCCGCACCAGCAACGTGGTGGGCCGGTGACCGAACGGCTCGTGGGCGAGGGACCGGGAGATGGATCCTCGCGAGGTCGCTCGGGCTCCACAGGCGCGGCACCACGGATCCTCCTCGGCGAGCCGGCACTCCAGCACCGCCCGCCGGCGCGTGAGCCGTTGACCAACCACCACCAGACCGAGCTCGCCGAGGCGGGCGAAGGTCGTCAGGTCGGGGCTGTCGAAGGTAGCGTTGGGCACGTCGAGGTCTTCCTGATGGCGAGCGTGAGAACTTCCATCATCGGGAGACCTCGACGTCTATCCCGGCACCAACGCGCCTACCCCACACCCCGCTGCTACACCCTCATCTGCGAAGAGCC
>NZ_JABUXV010000048.1 GCF_014897705.1 Brachybacterium sp. FME24
GTGTCTGGATTCAGGAGATCGTTGACAGGATCTTCCTGGGATTTTCTCCGAGATGGTTGACCGGTGAGTCGGGTCACCGTTGACAGGCGTTCGTCGTGATCGTTGACCGGTGAGTCGGGTCATCGACGACAGGGACTCGACACGACGATGTTCCATGAGTAGCAAAGCCAAGAACCTCGTCATCGTCCGTTCCGTCATCGATCAGGGCCTCTCCCACGCCGAGGCGGCTGCCCGCTTCTCTGTCTCCCGACAATGGGTCCACGCACTGGTCACCCGCTACCAGCTCGAGGGCCCCGCCGGCCTCGAACCTCACTCCCGGGCCCCACGCAACCACCCGGGCATCACCCCCGCCGCACTACGCGAAGAGATCATCCGCCTGCGCCGGGAACTGACCGCCGACGGAGCTGACGCCGGCCCCATCACCATCGCCTGGCACCTCGAACAAACCGGCCACCACACCCCCTCCACCTCCACGATCCGCCGCATCCTCCACGCCGAACATCTCATCGAGCCCACCCCCGCGAAACGTCCCCGCAGCTCCTACCGCAGGTTTCAGGCCGACCTGCCCAACGAATGCTGGCAATCCGACATCACCCACGCCCACCTCGCCTCCGGACGACAGGCCGAGGTCCTCGACTTCCTCGACGACCACTCCCGCTACCTGCTGCACCTCCAAGCAGCCCCCGCCTTCACCGGAGCCATGGTCGTCGACGCGATGAACACCCTGATCAGCACCTATGACGCACCAGCCTCCACCCTCACCGACAACGGACTGGTGTTCACCGCGCGCCTGGCCAGATATAAAGGCGCCCGCAACGGCTTCGAGAAACTCCTCCAGGCCCACCGGATCCACCAGAAGAACGGCCGACCCGGACATCCCCAGACCCAGGGCAAGGTCGAACGCTTCCACCAAACCCTCCACCGCTGGCTGGACGCCCGCCCCCGCCCCGAGACCATCGACGAGCTCCAGAGCCTGCTCGACGCGTTCCGAACCTGGTACAACACGGCCCGACCCCACCGCGCCACCGGACGACGCACTCCCGAGCAGGCCTACACCGCCCTACCCAAAGCCACCCCGAGCACCAACACCGAGCCCGAATGGCGCACCAGAGTCGACAAAGTCGACAGGAACGGCAAGGTCACAGTCCGCTACGCCGGCCGGATCCGCCACCTCGGCATCGGCCGCGCCCACATCGGCGAGAGCGTCCTGATGCTGATCCACGACAACGAGGTCACCACCTCGAACGCCGCCACCGGAGAAGTCCTCACCGAGCACCTCATCGACCCGACCAAAAACTATCAGCGACCTCTGCAGCGAACCCCCGGCCAACACTCCCCAGGCAGCCCCCCCGCCCCGAACAGCGAACCCCCACAAAAAAACCTGAGCCGCGTCACCGTTCGTAAACGATGACGCGACTCAGGACA